>CAVXVP010000015.1:0-15914 GCA_963765245.1 uncultured Chloroflexia bacterium | reverse complement strand
TCGGCCACCGGGAACATCCAGACCGATCGTCGCGGCGGGGCGCGTCGCCTGGGCACTCATCGCGCGTCCAGTGTCAGCGTCATCGGCGCCGGGTCGGGGAGCAGGCGCCACGCCCGCACGGCGAGCTGCCACGCGACCTGCGGAGGGGCGCTCGGGATGGCGCTCGACGAGGTCGGGATCGAGGCCAGCAAGGACCAGCTGTCGCACCGTTTCCCGTCGCAGCCGTCCTCGAGATTTATGACGATCGCACCGGTCCCACCTGGTTCCACGTCGAACGGGATGCGGAGGCCACCTCGGCCCGCCACAGGGAAGGGCTCGATCCGTACGACGTCGGCCCCGATCTCGACGGCGGGATCGACGGTCGCCGTGATGAGCATCTGGACGTGGATCGGGTTCGATGCGACACCCGCCCGGCGGCAGGCCGCCGATAGCGACGCCCAGCTGCTGCGCACGCAACGGCCCGGCGTCCGGCCCCGGGGCGAGCGTCGTGGCGACTGGCTCCACGACCTCTGGCTCGCCGGCCCGGATCGCGACAGGAACGGCCGCTCGGTCGTCGGCGGGCAACCCGATCACCTCGGCACGCCAAGTGAGTCGGTAGTCGGCTTCCGGGCGGCGGTCCATCCATTCGAACGCGATCCGATCGTCGCGTACGCAGGTGGACGCGCATGGCCCCATTGCGAACGAGAGTGTCGGCGCCTCGCCCGGTCGGACGCCCAGCCTCGCCACCACCGTCCCATCGGCGCCGATGACCGTCGCCCGAACGGGCTCCGGAGCGTCGAGTCCGGCCGGAGCCGTCTCGGTCAGCCTCTCCGTCTTCAGCTCGAGCCGAAGGGTCGCCTGAGGAGCGCCGGCGACGGTTGCCGGTGCTGCCCCGTACTCGACATGGACAGGCACGACGACCACGGGCCGGTCCATCGCCAGGTCCACGGTGCCGGCAGCTTCGGCGACCGGGTTCGGTCCCACGCCTTCCTGGGCACCGACCGGTCGGAGGCCGAGGTCGAACGAGGACCAGCCAGGGGTCGGGACGAAGGTCGGGTACTGGAGATCGCCGTTGACGGTCAGGCGCAACGTCCGATCCGTCGTCGACGGTGGCGCCTCGACAAGGAGCAGGACGAGCTGTCGGCACGGTCGGCCCGGGCCGTCGAGGCACGGCATCGCCCACGCCAGCTGCCCAGGTGCCGTTTCCCGAACGATCGACGACGGCCCCGTCGTGTCGCCTGGCGCGAGGGAAAGCCGGACGCCTTCCGTCGATCCGGTCTGCGTCCCGGTGATCGCCGCCTTCAGGGTCGGTGGGCCGGGCTGCCCGTTGGGCATCCGCATCGCGTTGTCGTTGAGCTTCGCCTCCAACTGGACGGCGAGCGTGGTCTGGCCGGCCGCGATGGTCACGTCCCGTGCGGTCGAAGCGTGCAGCTTGCCCGTCGTCGGCGTGGCGAACGGTGGGTTCACGGTCAGCCAGATCAGGCCGACGACGAAGAGGATCGCCACGATGGCGGCGAGCACGCCCGCACCCTTCAGCAGGATGGTCACGGCACGCCACGCGTTACGGAGCACGCTCGACCTCGATCCTGAGTCGCTCGGCCGAGCTCGCCTGGGCGGGCAGCGGGAGCTCGACAGCGACATCCCAGCTGATGGTCGCCTCCTTGTCGGCGCGGCTCTCGACGGAGATATCGATGGACCCGGTGCACCGCCGGGGGTCGATGCAGCGCCCGAGCGGGAGCACGATGGTCTGGACCTCGGTGCCGTCGTCGGCCACCGTGAGCGGGCCTTCCCCATATCGATCGGGTGCGGACACGAAGGCGACCAGGTCCGCGGCCGCGCCCGGATCCTTCACGGCCGCCCGGATGCGGACGAGCGCGACGACTGGCAGCGGCGCCCCGAGGAAGGTCGTGCCCAGCTCCGGCGGGGTGACGACCAGTCGCACCCGGCCGCTCTTCCGGCCACCGCCGGACACGAGGTCGAAGGTCCCTGAAGACTGGGCCTGCTGGCGCGGTGACGCGAGGCCGAGGTCGATCCGCTTGTCGATCTCGGCAGCAAGGGTGCTACCCGCCGGGATCGCCCCCGAGCCGACGAACCGGGCGACCGCGTCGAATGACCAATCGACGTCCACGGTCTGGTTCGGATCGGTCCCGATCCAGCGGGCGACGACCGTGAAGCCGCGGGTGCAGGCATCTCCTCGAGCACAACCTGCGAACGGCTGGATGAATGCCCCGGCGTCGAGAGGTGTCGGGTCGGTCGCATCGTCCGGGACGCATCGTCAGGATCGCATGGGACCGCCCCGACTCGGGCAGCTCGGAGCGGACATAGGCCGTGATGTCGGTGGTAATCGGCTCGGCCAGGAGAGTCGCCGATCCGCGGAGCACGACGTGGCGGACGGCCAGCGGCGAGTCGGGGCCAAGGGTCGTGCGACCGAGGTCGACGCTGGACGGGAGGGTCGGTGGCGGTGCGACCGCCGTGAACTCGCCCGCTTCCCACGTCGCGGTCGCTCCCGGGGGTGGCGATTCCCAGCGGTCGTAGAGGAGCGCCACCTTGGCCGTGATGGGGACGGTGATCGATGCCTTCGGTCGGGGTCGAAGCCATTCCACGGAGACGTCGAACTCCCGGCGACAGGGCTCGGCGACCCGGCAGACCTGGTCGATCGGCCAGGATGGACCGGCCGGGTCAGACCCCGCGGGCGTGGTGACGCCGACGGCCGATGCCGTGATCTGCACGGGCCCGTCACCGCCGGCGCCAGACCCGCTCGCGTCGGCGACGACGAACGAGACCGTCCCCGATGGCGGCAGGCCGGTGGTTGTCCCGAGCGGGAGGGTGCTGGGCGACAGCATGAGCACGAAACGGGCGGCGGCCCGCGGCGCCTCACCGGTCAGAACGACCGTCGCCGGGGTGGAGCCGTCGACATTGGCATGCGGGTTCGCTTGGCTCGTTGCGATCGTCGCCGCAGCCGCGACGATGGCGACGATGAGTACGGCGATCCGACGTCGGCGATACGCCCACCGCTCTTCCATCCGGCCGGCCCCTTCTTCGTGTCCTGCCCGCGATGCAGGATACGCGGCGCGGCACGAACGCCCCCGGCGCCGACCCCGGCGACATCCACATCTCGTGAATGGGCGTAGGGTCTTGGAGACACGCGCACCCAGAGCGCCATGACCGCGTCCGGCGGCGACCATCCCGTCGCCGTCCCGCCAGCGTCACGGGAGGTTCGAGATGCTCCGTCGACCACTGACCGCCATCGTCGCCCTTGTCCTCGCCCTCGGGGCATTCGCAGCGCCCGTAGCCGCCGCGTCGCCGTTCCCGTCGCGGATCGACCTCCCATCGGGCTGGATGCCGGAGGGCATCACGGCCGGACGCGGCAACACGATCTACGTCGGCTCGCTCGCCGGTGGCGGCGTGTGGAAGGGCGACGTTCGCACCGGCCGCGGCGACGTGCTCGTGCCGGCCTGGGGCGGCGCGGCGACGGGTGTCGAGTACGAGGCCGGCGCGAACCGCCTGTGGGTCGCCGGCGGCCCGACCGGCACCGTCCGCGTCTACGACGCGACGCGCGGGACGCTCCTGCGCCAATACACCTTCTCGCCGGCTGGGTTCCTCAACGATCTCGTCGTGACCCACGACGCCGTGTACGTCACGGACTCGTTCAATGCCTGGCTGGACGTGATCCCGCTGGGGCGCCACGGCCGGCTTCCGGACACGGGCGACGTCACGACCCTCCCGCTGACCGGGATCGACTTCGAGGCCGGCCAGTTCAACGCGAACGGCATCGTCGCCGCGCGCGGCTGGCTCATCGTGGTCGACTCCTTCACCGGCGGCCTGTTCCGGGTCAACCGGGCGACCGGGGTCGCGACACCGATCTCCACGGGCGGCGTCAGCGTCGCCAACGGCGACGGCCTGGAGCTCCGTGGCAGCACGCTGTTCGTCGTGCGCAACGCCAACGACACCGGTGCCGGCGCGGTCGAAGTCTTCCGACTGGGCCTCCGGCTGACATCCGCCCGCCCGCGGGCCGAGCTCACCTCGGCGGACCTCAGCGTGCCGACGACCGGCGCGCTCCAGGCCGGTCGGCTATGGGTGGTCAACGCCCGGTTCGGCATCACGACGACCGAATACTGGGTCACCGGGCTGCGGACCCGGTCCTAGGGACGACTCGGCACGGTGCCGACCGTGCCTGCCGCGGGCCGGCCCTCGGATCGAGTCAGGGCCGGATCGAGTTCGGCCTGACGAGTGTCAACCGAGGCCGTGCGGGATCACCGAGCCTGCCGGCGTCGCACCCCAACCAGAACGACCGCTGCCACGATCAGGATCAGGCCGGCTGGCGGCACGATGTCGACGGGGCGGCTGGGGTCGCCCTGGGCGGTGTCCGTGGGGGGCGCCGTGTCCTCGGGGCTGACCCCGCCGATGGGTGAATCGACGACGACCACGATCAGGAACCCTCCCGACTGATCGTCGTCGGGCGTGCACCCGAGGACGCCCGCGGACAGTGAGCAGTTCTCCGGCGATGCGGTGTAGTGGACGAGGATCGGGGCGGCCGTGGTCAGGCCGGCTGGAGGTGTCGTCTCCGTCACCCAATAGTCGCCCGGTCCGGATGGCGTGAACACAGCGAACCCATTCGTCGCATCGACCTCGGCCAGGACCGGCGCATCGTCGCCGACCGGCTCATAGACGCCGTCACCGTCATCCCGACGGAATTCGAACGCGGCTCCCGGCACGACGAGATCGTCGCTGGTGTCCGGCGTCCCCTGGTCGTTCACCTTGGGGACGATGATCGGCGGATCGATCGGCGCCGGGGTCGGCACCGGAGTCGGTGTCGGCACCGGAGTCGGTGTCGGGACCGGAGTCGGGGTCGGCAGTGGTGTGGGCGTCGGGGTCGGCGTGGGCACCGGGGTCGGCGTGGGCACCGGGGTCGGTGTCGGGGTGGGGACCGGCGTCGGCGTGGGGGTCGGCACTGGCGTGGGCGTCGGGGTCGGGACCGGTGTCGGGGTGGGGGTCGCCACGGTGTGGGAGTCGGGGTCGGCACCGGCGTCGGCGTGGGGGTCGGGCCCGGCCCTGGCGTCGGTGTCGGGGTAGGGACGGGAGTCGGTGTCGGGGTAGGGTCGGGGTCGGTGTCGGTGTTGGGACGGGAGTCGGCACCGGGGTGGGCGCAGGTGTCGGCGTCGGCGTCGGAGTCGGCGCCGGCGTCGGGGTGGGCGTCGGCGTGGGCGTGGGCGGCGGCGCGCTGCAGTCGATGATGGCGTCCATGCGCCGGTCCGCAACGGCCGACGTCGCTGGCCTGGCCTCCGGGACCACCTGGGCGTGCACGTTGAGGCCGTTGTCGCCGAGGTAGCTGCCGGGGGCGAGGTGGAACGACGCCTCCCAGCCGTTGGCCCCGATGTAAGCGAAGTCGGGCGGGGTCCCGTTGTTCCCGGACGAGCCATCGACCAGCTTGTCCGTCTGGCCCAGCTTGACGTAGTTGTCGTTGTTGGACGGGAGGATCAGCCACCCGTGAACGGTCTGGACGAACACGTAGAAGGTTTCGGTGGAGCAGTCGTAGCGGCCGTACAGCCGCGACAGGACAGGCTTGTCGGGCTTGCCTGCCTCGAACATGTTGGCCAGGAAGTCGGCCCGGGTTCGTCCCAGTCGCCGGCCGACCCGTCGATCGTGATGCCGGCCGGGGTGATCTCACGAACATCGGGCGCCGCCGCCAGGACGGTCGTCGGGCTGAGCGGCCAGACCAGACAGACGACCGCAAGCGCGATCCCCAGAGCTCGTCGACGGTGCATGGCCGTTCCCCTCGTGCGTCGCGCGAGTGTACCGTCTACCGACACACGCCCGGGTGGTCGACCGCCACTACCCCAGCTGGTCGCGCCGGCGTGTCAGGTAGGCGGTCTCGGCGGTGTTCCCCGCCAGTTCGATGGCGCGGTCGTACGCCGCGCGCGACGCCTCGGTGCGGCCGAGCCGGCGCAGAAGGTCGGCACGGGTCGCATGGAACGCGTGGTAGCCGGTCAGCGGGACCGCGAGACGGTCGACCGCCGCCAGTCCCACCTCCGGGCCGTCGAGCTCGGCGATCGCGATGGCCCGGTTCAGGGCGACGATCGGCGAGGGGTCGAGACGGATGAGCTGGTCGTAGAGGGCGACGACCTGCCACCAGTCGGTGTCCTCCATCTCGCGAGCGGAAGTGTGCACGGCGTTGATCGCCGCGAGGATCTGGTAGCGACCCGGCGGCACCCCGGCGGCCAGACGCTCGCGGACCAGTCGGTGACCCTCTGCGATCAATGGCGCGTCCCAGGATCCGCGGTCCTGCTCGCCGAGCGGGACCAGCTCGCCGCTCGACGACACGCGGGCCGTGCCCCGCGCCTCGGTGAGGAGCATCAGCGCCAGCAGCCCGGTCGACCTCACCGTCCTCCGGCAAGAGGGAATGGACCAGGCGAGTCAGCCGGATCGCTTCGGCCGTCAGGTCGTGCCGGATCGGGTCCGTGTCGGGGCCGGTCGCCAGGTAGCCCTCGTTGAAGACGAGGAAGAGGACGGCGAGGACGCCGGAGACACGGTCCGGGAGATCCTCGGTGGATGGCACCCGGTAGGGGATGCGCGCCACCTTGATCTTGGCCTTGGCACGGGTGATCCGCTGGCCGATGGCGGCCTCCTGCACCAGGAAGGCACGGGCGATCTCGGGCACGGTCAGGCCGCCGACCATGCGCAGCGTCAGCGCCACGCGGGCCTCGATGGCGAGAGCCGGATGACAGCAGGTGAAGATCAGCCGGAGCCGATCGTCCTCGATGGCGCCGAGCGGCTGGGGCGGGCCGTCGTACGACATCTGCGCCTCTCGCTGCTTGTCGTCGCGCTTGTGCTCGCGCCGGATCCGGTCGATGGCCTTGCGCTTGGCGGTGGTGGTCAGCCAGGCGCCCGGGTTCGGGGGAACACCGTCGGCGGGCCAGCGCTCGGTGGCGGTCGCGAACGCCTCGGCCGTCGCCTCCTCGGCGATGTCGAGATCGCCGAACCGCCTGGTCAGGGCGGCGACCACCCGGGCCCATTCCTCGTGGTGGGCGTGGGTGATCGCCTCCCGGACGTCGATGGCGCCGTTCCCGCTCCTCACTCAGCGTATGCGTCGTCGGGCAGGAGCTCGAACACCTGCTGCGCACACCGGCAGGCGACGGCGATCTTGGCGGCCCACCTCAGCGCCTCCTCGCGTGAGGCCACGTCGAGGACCGCGAACCCGCCGATGTGCTCCTTGCTCTCCGGATACGGGCCGTCGGTGATCGTCCCGTCGGTGGCGACCACGCTCGGGTCCTGGTGCTCCAGCCCGGCGCCGTAGACCCACACCCCGGCTTGCATGGCCGTCGTGCTCCACGGCGTGCGCGGCCTTGGCCACGTCGGGCAGGTCCTCCCGGGGGAAGTCCATGTCGCCGTCATCGAACAGGATCATGTACTTGGTCATCTCGGATCGTCTCCTGTCGTCGCCGGGCCGCCCTCGCCGGCCGCCTCTCATCCTCTCTACGAACACCGCTGCCGGGATCCGACACGCCCTCGCGGATCGTTGTCGGACTCACTCGCCCAGCAGCGGCCGCACCTCGACCTTCCGGTTGCAGGCCTTCGACCCCTCGGCGGCGAGCGTGAGCGCCACGTCGAGGTCGGGGGCCTCGATGATCCAGAAGCCCGCGAGGTACTCCTTCGACTCCACGAAGGGTCCATCGCTGAACACCGCCGCCCCATCCCGGTTGTCGATGACGGTGGCCGTGTCGGGCGCCCCGAGGCCGGCGGCGAAGACCCAGTGGCCCTTGGCCTGGAGCCCCTCGTTGAACACGTCGATGGTCTCCGCCTCGGACGGCGTGGCCAGGGTGGCCGAGTCGTGGATCACGGAAACGAGGTACTGCATCTCGGAATCATCTCCTGTGGCGTGGGCCGCCTCGTGGCCGCCTTCACCCCTTCTACGAACACGTCTGCCCCGATCCGACACTGTCGCCGGATCGTCTTTCATCCGGCGTGCTGCGGGCGTCCAGCGGGTCGGTAGACCTGGATCGTGACGCCCTTCGAGTCGGTTCGCGAGTCCACCGGGTCCAGCGCGATCTCCGGGCCGGCGTCGGGGAAGAGCCGCGTGCACCTGGCCGAGGACCACCGGGACGATGAGCAGGATCATCTCGTCGACGAGCTCGTGCTCGAGCAGCCACCGGACCAGGGTCGCGCTGCCGTGCACCTGCAGCTCACCCGCCCGCGTGGCCTTGAGCTCGGCGATGGCGGTCGCGAGGTCTCCGGAGAGGACGGTCGTGTCCACCCAGCCCGGTTCGGCGAGCGTGGTCGTCGCGAGGTACTTGGGCCTCGTGTTCAAGGCAGCCGCGATCGGGTTGTTGCCCGGATCGTCCGCCCCGGCGCGAGCCTGCTCGTCCGCGCCCCAGAAGCCGGCGAAGAGCTCGTAGGTCCGCCGGCCGAACAGGAAGGCGTCGGCACGTGCATAGGTCTCGTTGATGAGCGCCATGGTCGTGTCGTCGCCTGCTCCCATGGCCCATCCGCCGCGCTCGAAACCGTTCCTGCGGTCCTCATCCGTCGTGCCGCCGTTGCCCTGCATCACCCCATCGACGGTCAGTTGGGTCATGGTCGTCAGCTTCATGGTCGTGGTTCCTTTCGCCGGGTTCGTCCCGTGGGCCCGCCCCTCGTGGGCGGCCGCTCGCGCCTACCACGAACACGTCGGACCGGATCCGACACCGCCTCCGAATCTCCGGCAGCCATCCGCCCTCGATCGGCCTGCGGATACGTCGCATCTCGACGACCTGGAAACGCGGCGAGCGATCAGCTCGCACGGCCGCGAACCTGTACCCAGCGGGCGCCCCTCGCCCTAGGCTACGAGTCGTGGCACATCGCGACGACGTGACAGCACCGTCACTCTGGCGGCACGCCGACTTCCTGAAGCTGTGGACCGGTCAGACCGTCTCCGAACTGGGCTCGGTCGTGACTCGGACGGCGATCCCTCTCGTAGCGCTGCTCGTCCTCGGGGCGGGTCCGACGGAGATGGCATTCCTGGTGGTCGCCGGCAGCCTGGCGATCCTGCTCGTCGGATTCTTCGCAGGGGCCTGGGTCGACCGGCTTCGCCGCAGGCCGCTGCTGATCGGCACGGACGCGATCAGGTCGTTGCTCCTGCTCTCGATCCCTATCGCGTACGCGGCCGGTGCCCTGCGCATGGAGCAGTTGTATCTCGTCACGTTCTTCGAGGGCTGCCTGGGCTCGTTGTTCCATGCTGCCTATCCCGCCTACGTCCCCTCGCTGATCGGGGTCGATCGCGTCGTCGATGGCAACAGCAAGCTCGCGACGAGCTCGTCCCTCGCCGAGATCGGCGGCCCGGGGCTCGCGGGCGCCCTGGTCCAGGTGGTGAGCGCTCCCTTCGCGATCCTTGTCGACGCCGTTTCGTTCGCCGTGTCGGCGGTGTCGCTGCTCCTGATCAGGACGCCGGAGCCAGCGCGGCCGGCGAGAACGACGAAGACCGCGATCCGACAGGACATCATCGAGGGCCTTCGGCTCGTCCGGCACCATCGGGTGCTCTTTCCGATCGCCATGCGGTCCGTGGTGGCGCACGTCGCCGGGTCGTTCTACGGGGTCCTCTACACCATCTATCTCATCGACGATCTCCACCTGTCGCCGTTCCTGCTCGGTGTCGTCGTCTCGGCGGGCGGCGTCGGATCGCTCGTCGGCTCGCTCTTCGCCTCGCGGGTGATCCGCAGGTTGGGGCTCGGCCCGGCACTGATCTGGACTGCGGCTCGGCGCATCGGCCCTCGGCGTTCTCACGCCACTTGCCCAGGGACCACTCCTGCTCGCGACGCTGATGGTGTTCATCCCGCAATTGTTCGGCGACGGCCTGCAGACGATCGAAGGGGTTGCCGAGCTGTCATTGATCCAGGGCCTCAGCCCAGATCGCGTCCTTGGCCGGGTCAACGCCACATTCGAGGTGTTGTCGCACGGGATCGCCTATCCGATCGGTGCGCTCGCGGCGGCCGCCGTCGCGGGCGTGATCGGCGTTCGTGGCGGGATCGCCATCGGCTGGGCCGGGATGGCCGTTTCGATCCTGTTCCTCGTGTTCTCGCCGTTGCCCCGGATCCGCACGATCTCGGATGAGCACGCCCTCGACGGCTGAACGACCCCCGGCCGCGATCCCGGTACAGCCGCCTGGCCGTGGCTCTCGTCAGCGCGCGCGCCGGTAGTGCATGGCGACCGCGCCGCTGCGGAGCGGCTTCGCCGAGACCAGCTCGAGCCGTCGCGTGCTGGGCAGCCCGCTCTGGTACAGGGTCGGGCCGTGGCCGGCGATCCTGGGGTGGACGAGGAACTTGTACTCGTCGATCAGATCCAGCCGGTCCAGCTCGGTCGCGAGCTTGCCGCTACCGAGGAGCACGCCGGCCGGGGTCGCGTCCTTGAGCTTCTGCACGCCCGTGCGCAGGTCGCCGGCGATGTGGTGGCTGTTGGTCCACGGGAAGTCCTTTCGCGTCGACGACACCACGTACTTCGGCTTGGCCTCCAGCTTGACCGCCCACTCGCGCATCGCCGGCGGCGCCTCCTCGTCGCCGCGGGCGACCGCCGGCCAGTAGCTCTCCATCATCTCGTAGGTGACGCGGCCCCACAGCATCGCCCCGCCCTCGTCCATGAGGCGGGTGAAGAAGGCGTGTGTCTCGTCGTCGGCGATTCCCTCCTGGTGGTCGACGCAGCCGTCCAGGGTGACGTTGATGCTGAAGGTCAAGAGTCCCATGCGGCGAGTCTAAGTCCGAGCGGCCCGTCCCGAACTGGCGGTCGCCGGCGTCGCCCAGGCCCGGCTGGATGTAGCCCTTCTCGTTGAGCGAGCGATCCAGCGCCGCGCAGTAGATCTCGACGTCGGGGTGCGCCGTCGACACGGCCTCGACGCCTTCCGGGGCGGCGATGAGGTTGACCAGCTTGATCCGGACGGGCTGCACCGCGCCCCACTTCTTGAGCACCTCGATGGCGGCCGTGGCGGACCCGCCGGTCGCCAGCATCGGGTCCAGGATCAGGCACAGGTCGACGGTCGCGGAGTCGGGCAGCTTGTTGTAGTACTCGACCGGCCGGAGCGTCCGCTCGTCGCGGAAGAGCCCGAGGTGCCAGACCTGGGCCGTCGGCATGAGCTCGAGCATCGCGTCGACCATGCCCAGGCCGGCGCGCAGGATCGGGACGAAGCCGACGCGCTCGCCCAGCTCGTCGGCGGTCATCGGCTCGAGCGGAGTGCGGATCTCGAGCGGGCGGACGCGGACGTCGGCGAGCGCCTCATAGCCCAGCAGCCACGACAGCTCGCGCACGACCTCGCGGAACTTCTTGGGCTCCGTCCGCTCGTCCCGGAGGATCGCGAGCTTGTGCAGAACGGCCGGATGCTGCGAGACGTGGAGGTTCGGGGTGGGCATGACGTCATCGTAACAATCGGCGGGGTATCCTCGCCCTCGAAGAGTCGCCCGTCACCCGCACACCCGGAGATCCATCGATCGTGCCCGCAGCCGCCGTGCCAGCCACCCCCAGGTCGGGGCGTCCGTCGACGCGTGGCGCGGGAAAGGGCCGGATCACCGCGCCGATCCTCGCGCGCCAGCTCCGCGGCGGCATCGAGGAGAGCGTCCACCGCGGCGACATCGTGGAGACCGATGCGGCGGGACGAGTCATCCGGCAGCTGGGCGACCCCGACCGCGTCGTCACCCTGCGCTCGACGGTCAAGCCGTTCGGTCTGCTGGCCCTCGTCGAGGCCGGCGGGATCGCCGCCTTCGACCTCGAACCGGCCGAGCTCGCGATCATGGCCAGCTCGCACTCGGGTGAGGACCTCCACGTCCGGACGCTCCAGGGCCTCTACCGCCGCTCGGGCGTCAGCCAGGCGCTGCTGGCCTGCGGGTCCGACGGCGCCCCGCTCGACCTCCTGACGGCGGCCCGGCTGGCCCGTGACGGCGAGAAGGCCGGTCCGGTCCGGCACATGTGCTCCGGCGCAGCACACCGTGTTCCTCCTGCTCTCACGCCTCCGCGGCTGGGACGCCACGGACTACTGGAAGCCCAGCCACCCCTCGCAGGTCGCCTATCGCGACGCCGTCGCCCGCGTCTACGGCACGCCGGCCGCGAAGCTCCAGTCCGCGGTCGACGGCTGCGGGATCGAGACATACGCATTCCGCCTCCGCGAGGTCGCCCGCGCCTACGCGATGTTGGCGGACCCGGCGGGGATCCCGGGCAGCGACCCGCGGTCCGAGCTGGCCGGGTCGCTCACGACGATCCGCGACGCGATGCTGGCCAACGCGGACCTGGTCGCCGGACGCCACGACCGGATCGACACCTCATTGATGAAGGCAGCCCCGGGCCGGCTCGTCAGCAAGGGCGGGATGGAGGCGCTGCGCGCGATCGCGATCCTGCCCGGCGCCCGGAGCGGCACGAACACGGCCGGGGCCTCCGGCATGGCCATCAAGATCGAGGACGGCGATGCGTCTGACCGCGGGACGTGGGCGGCGACGGTCGAGGCGCTTCGGCAGGCGGGTGTCGTCGACGGCGCTTCCCTGCGTGACCTGGCGCGCTACCACCGCCCGGCGGTCCTGGATCCGCACGGCCGGGTCGTGGCCGAGACCGTGCCCGAATTCGAGCTCGCACCGGTGGGTGAGCTCATCGGCTGAGCGACGCCGGCCACCCGCCGGACCGCCTGGCCCCGAGCGACCGCGATCGACCCGATGATCTCCGACACCGACGCCTATCGGATCCTCGGCCTATCCCGCGGCGCGTCGACCGACGAGGTCAAGCGTGCCTACCGGCGGCTGGCCAAGGTCCACCACCCGGACGCCGCCGGCGAGAAGAACCTGCCCCGCTTCCTCGCCATCCAGGCCGCGTACGAGCAGCTGACCGATGGGCTGGACGGCTCGGTGCGAGCGCGTCGACCGTCGGCCCCGCGACGGCCATGGGACGCGGACCCGGTCCGGGCCGATGCCACGCACCGGGCGTACGGGGGACGGGCTCGCGGGCCTGGCTCCGGTCCACGGCCGGCCGCAGGCGGTCCCGCGCCGGGTGCCGCGCCCGGAGCCGGACCTGGTGCCGCACCGGAGCGGCGCCCGGATCGGAGGTGGCGCGTCGACGGGCGGTGCCGCGGCCTCGGAGGGCGCCGGCTCGTGCCGGGAGCACCGGATCGGCCGCGTCGGGTGCGTCCGCGGGCGGACCGACGGCCGGACCGACGGCAGGATCGACGACCGGATCCACCCGCGACGGTCGCCGGCGCCGCCGCACCGCCCCGCCGGCCGGGCAGGGCGACGCAGGTTCCGCCGGGGGCCCCGAGACGACTGGCGGGCCTCGCCCGGCCGAGCCGAAGGGTCGCAAGCGGAAGGCGGCCACTCTCGGGTCGACGTCCTACGACGGCGTCGACGGCCCCTTCGAGCCCGACTGGCGCGGCGCCAGCTGGTACGGGACCACGAGCGGCACATACTGGACGCTCAACCCGAAGGAATACGCCGACCCGCGCAAGCACGGACCCGAGTACCAGGCCCGCGCCCGACGCGCGACGCGGTCGCGGTTCTCGGGCGCGGCGGACCGCGGACGCCTTGCCGGACGAGACCGATACTGCGGCCGGCGCTCCGGACCTCGAGCCGCCGCCGGAGGCCACAGGCTCCGGCGAACCGGGCGCGGGCGCGCCGCCGACCCACACCACGAGCTCCTGGTGGGAATCGACGGCCGGCGCGACCGGTCCGGAGCCGGAGGCCACGCCGCGAGCCGCCACGGGCCGCCGCGCCGCGGACCAGCGGACGGACGCACCACCCCCGCCCGACATCGGGCGCGCCATGGCCGACATCGGTCGCGCCCTCACCGACGAGAGGTTCGGGGGGATCCGCGGCCGGGTCGGCCGGGCCATCGTCGGCTGGTTGCCGATCGCGTTCGGGATCGGCTGGCTCGCCGGCGAGATGACCGGGTGCGGGCGGTTCGCCGCGACCTGCGACACGACGGCGGACCCGTTCGTGCTGCTGCTCCAGGCGGCTGTCCTGCGCAGTCCTGCTGCTGGTCCCGGCGCTCGCGTCGGTGACCGTGATGGGCTCGATCGCCCTGCTCTCGACGGCCGTCGCGGCCACCCTCATCCTGTCGGCGACCGGCGACGCCACCGACGGCGACGCGCGCCGCTCCGTCCTCGGGGCGGTCCTGCCGCTCGCCTGGCTGGCCGGGTCTCGGCGATCGGGGTCGTCCGCCGGGTCCGCGCGCTCTCGCCCCCGGCCACTCCCGTATCCTGAGGTCATGCCACCTCGACGCCACGACGCGCGCGACCTGTCCGCCGCCGCCCAGGAATACCTCCTCGCGCTGCGGGTGCTGGACGGGTCCGACGATGCCGGCCGGGTGACCGCGGCGCAGGTCGCCCGCCACCTGGGCGTGACCACGCAGGCCGCCAGCGAGATGTTCCGGCGGCTCACCGCGGACGGCCTGGTCGGCCACGCCGAGGGCCGCGACCTGCACCTGACGCCGGCCGGTCGCGCGGCCGCGGACGGAATCTTCCGCCGTCATGCCCTGCTGGAATGGCTGCTGACCTCGGTCATCGGCCTCGGCTGGGCGGAGTCCGACGACGAGGCGATGCGGCTCCAGGGCGCCGATCTCGCCGCGGGTCGAGGCGCGGCTCGACGAGATGCTCGGGCATCCCGAGACGTGTCCGCACGGCAACCCGATCGACGCCGAGACGGCGCGCCGCCGGCCGGCGGGCACCCGGCTGAGCGAGATGGAGGCGGGCTCACCGGCGACGATCTACCGGATCACCGAGGAGGCCGAGGAGGACGCCGGTCTCCTGTCCTACCTCGAGGCGCGTGCACTGACCCCGGGCGCCCACGTGACGATCCTGGCGCGGAGCGAATCGCTCGACTCGCTGACCCTGGATGGACCGCGCGGCCGGGCGACGCTGGGGCTCCGGCCGGCGGCGCTCGTGCGGGTGCTCCCGGGCGAGGCGGATCCGGCGCTCTTCCACCACGTCCCGGAACGGGCGGCCGGGGATGACGACATCCCCGGGTCCGGATCGCCCGAGCCCGACCGGACCGCTCCACATCGGCACGGCCAGGACGGCCCTGTTCAACTACCTGCACGCACGGCATACGGGCGGGACGTTCATCCTGCGCCTGGAGGACACCGACCAGGCCCGGAGCTCGTGGCCTACGAGCGGGACATCCTCGATGGCCTGCACTGGCTGGGCCTGCACTGGGACGAGGGGCCGGAGGTGGCCGGTGAGGCGGCCCGCGGTCCGTTCGCCCCGTATCGCCAGATGCTCCGTCTGCCGCTCTACGCGGAGGCGGCGGAGCGGCTCCTGGCCGCCGACATGGCGTACCCGTGCTACTGCACGCCGGAGGAGCTCGATGCCGATCGGAAGGCCCAGGAGGCCGCCAAGCAGGCGCCCCGCTACGTCGGGCGCTGCGCGGCGCTGACCGAAGAGGAGCGGGCCGCCCGGGTCGCCGAGGGCCGGCCGGGCGCGCTCCGCTTCCGGGTCGGCACGGGCGTCGTCGGGTTCGACGACATCGTGCGGGGCCGGGTGGAGTTCGACGTCCTCAATCTGGGTGGCGACTTCGTGATCGTCCGGGGCGACGGCACGCCGCTCTACCACTTCACCGTCGTGGTCGACGACGCGGCGATGGAGATCAGCGAGGTCATCCGGGGCGAGGACCACCTCTCCAACACGCCCAAGCACATCCTGCTGTTCCGGGCACTCGGTCATCCCGAGCCGCGGTTCGCCCACCTGCCGCTCATCCTCAATCCGGACCGGACCAAGATGAGCAAGCGCAAGAGCCAGACCGCGGTCTCGGATTACATCGCCGAGGGCTTCATCCGCGAGGCGCTGGTCAACTACCTGGCGCTCCTCGGCTGGGCGACCGGGACCGAGGAGGAGGTCCTGTCGATCGACGAGATCGTCGAGCGCTTCGACCTGGCCGAGGTCCACAAGGGCGGCGCGGTCTTCGACCGGGACCGCCTCGAGTGGCTCAACGGCCAGTGGATCCGGCGGCTCG
>CAVXVP010000014.1:0-27706 GCA_963765245.1 uncultured Chloroflexia bacterium | reverse complement strand
GCCCAGGTCCGCAACCCGAATGACGATGCCGAGACGCTGAAGCGCCTCGCCGAGCTGCGTGACAGCGGCGCGATCAGCGCCGAGGACTACGAAGCGAAGAAGACCGAGATCCTCGCTCGGATGTGACCCCCGGTGTCCGCGGCTACAGGATCCCGCGGGCGTGGAACGCGGCCGTCACGGCCGTTGCTGCCGCATTGCCATACAGGGACTGAGCCGCGGCGACGGTCGCATTCGCCGCGGCCGGCATGGTCGTGTCCGGCGCGAACTGGAACTGTGCCTCGAGGATGATCGTGTCGGCCACGACGTGCCCGAGCGCGTTGCGGATGTCCCACAGGGCACGCGACCAGATCAGCCCGTTGGCGTGGACCTCGTCACCCAGGTCCTCGGGGTAGTGGGCGCTCGTGTCCACCCGTCGCAGGCAATGCGGTGTAGTGGAGGTGTAGGACACCGAGTCCCAGTCCGCCACGCACGGGGCGTCAGGCGTCGGCGCGATGACATTCGAGACCGTCACCGCCCAGTAGTCGCCGAAGCCCTCGCCGATCCCGCCGGCCTCCGGACCGATGCCAAACCCCGCAACCTCGGAGTCCTGGATGGCGTGGCCGTACTCGTGGAGGATGACCTCCGCGTCCTCAGCGTCGTCGACGCCGCCCTTGCCGAAGCGCAGCAGGTCGTGCTTGTCCCAGAAGAACGAGTTGTCGATGCCGATCTGACCGGTCCGGATGTCCTGTGATTCCTTGTTGACCGCCCGGCGCGAGCTCCCGAAGCCGAGGCTCTGGATGTACTTCTGGGCCTCGGTGGCCCAGTAGTAGGCCATGACCTGCTCGAACCGGTCGTCGTTGCGGTGATAGAGGAACTGGTTGGTCGCCGAATAGGCGGGCGTGCCGATCGTGGCACGAATGTTGGCCCAGTCGCCGACGAGGTAACCGCTGCCATTCAGGTTCGTCAGCGTGACCTGGTGGTAGGCGGGCTGGAGCGCGGCGTAGTCCGCGTCCTTCTGGTCGGTCAGGCTCTGGTCCTGCAGCTGGGCGACCGGGTTCGGGAAGAAGACCGTCCCGGAGCCCGTCGAGCTCGTCGACGGTGGCTTGACGGCCGAGATCGCCGGCGCCAGCACCAGGGACGCGATGACGCACAGGGCAAAGGCGATGATCGTTGGGCGACGCATGGGGGCGACCTCCGAGGCTCCTCACATCCAGGGGTCGGCCGAATGTAGCACCGGTCCGCTTCAGGAGTCCCCGATGTGCCGCCGCGCGGTCCCGCTACGTGGTGCGCCCGGACACCATCGACCACGGTCAGGCCGCAGCGGAGGAATGATGGAGCGGGAGACGAGGTTCGAACTCGCGACATGCAGCTTGGAAGGCTGCCGCTCTGCCAACTGAGCTACTCCCGCCCGAGGCGCCGAAGTCTACCAGCCGCTCCTCGACGACCTCGCAACTGGCTGAACTGCCGTCCGCTCTTGTTCGCGCGAGACTCCCGGTGATCAGGCGGTCGCAAGTCGCGGGCGGGCGGGTGGCGGCGGAGTCTCTGGGCGCAGTCGGACGCGTCGCAGGAGTTGGGCGTTGGCTGCCACGATGATCGTCGAGAGGCTCATGGCGATGGCACCAGCAGCCATCGAGATGTCGATGCCCCACGGGACGAAGATGCCCATCGCGACCGGGATCGCCACGAGGTTGTAGCCGGTCGCCCAGACGAGGTTCTGGACCATCTTGCTGTAGGTCGCCCGCGACAGTTCGATCGCGGCCACGACGTCGCGCGGGTCGCTGCGGACAAGCACGATGCCGGCCGACTCGACGGCGACGTCGGTCCCGGCGCCGATGGCGATCCCGACATCGGCCGTCGCCAGCGCCGGCGCGTCGTTCACGCCGTCACCGACCATGGCGACCTTGCGGCCGCCCTCCTGGAAGCGCTTGACCGCGGCGGCCTTGTCGGCCGGCAGGACCTGCGCGGCGACCTCGTCGATGCCGAGGCGGCGCGCGACCGAGTCGGCCACGGCCTGGCTGTCGCCGGTGATCATGGCCACCCGGACGCCGAGGCCGTGCAGCGAGTCGACGGCTTCCTTGGACTCGGGTCGGATCTCGTCCTCGACAGCCACGATGCCGGCCACGGCGCCATCGACGACGACGTGCAGGACTGTCCGCCCTTGCTGATCCCAGTCCGCCGCCTGCGGATGCGGCGTCAGACCCTGCTCCTGCAGGAGGCGAGGTCCACCGACGAAGACGTCATGACCGTGGACGCTGGCGTGCGCACCGCGACCGGCCATCGCCTCGAAGTCGGAGGCTGGCCGTGTCTCGACACCTCGCTGCCTGGCACCTTCCACGATCGCGCGGGCCGAGCGGGTGCTCCGAGTCGGCCTCGACCGACGCCGCGAGCCCGAGGACACGTTCGGCATCCATCGAGCCCGCCGCGACGTCAACGAGGACTGGCTCGCCCTTCGTGAGCGTCCCGGTCTTGTCGAAGATCACCGTGTCCAGGGTCCGCGCCCGCTCCAGGGCGAGGCGGTCCTTGATGAGCAGCCCGTTCTGGGCGCCGAGCGACGTGGAGATCGCGATGACCAACGGGATCGCCAGGCCGAGGGCGTGCGGGCAGGCGATCACCAGGACCGTCACCGTCCGCACCAGCGCACCCTCTGGGTCGCCGAGCAACCACCAGCCGACCAAGGTGATCGCGCCGGCCGCGAGCGCGACGTAGAACAGGAGGGCCGCGGCCCGGTCGGCCAGTGCCTGCGCCCGTGACGCCGATGCCTGCGCCTGCGCGACCAGGCGCATGATCCCGGACAAGGCCGTCTGATCGCCCGTCGCGGTGACCTTCACTCGGAGCGAGCCGCCCGCGGCGACGGTGCCGGCGATGACTTCGTCGCCGACCTGCTTGGAGATGGCGCGGGACTCGCCGGTGATCATCGACTCGTCCACGTCGGCCGTCCCGTCGACGATCAGGCCATCGGCCGGGACCCGCGCTCCTGGACGGACGAGCACGACATCGTCCACCACGCAGCGCGCCGATCGGCACTTCCTCGGTGCCATCGGCAGCCACCCGCTCGGCGGTGTCCGGCAGCAGAGCCGCGAGGGCCGAGAGCGCGCCTTGTGCCTGCGCGATCGACCGCATCTCGAGCCAGTGCCCGAGCAACATGATCGTGATCAAGGTGGCCAGTTCCCACCAGATCTCGACCTCGAAGAAGCCGAGCGTGCCGGCCCACGAGGTCACGAAGGCGACGATGATCGCCAGCGAGATGAGGGTCATCATCCCTGGCTTGCGGTCGGCCAACTCGCCTTGGGCTCCTCGGATGAAGACCAACCCGCCGTACAGGAAGATGATCGTCCCGAGGATCGCCGGCACGTACTCGATGCCCGGGATCGTCGGGATCGTGTAGCCGATCCAGCCCGCGACCTCCGGGCTCAACAGCACGGTCGGGATGGTCAGGGCAAGGCTCAGCCAGAACTTGTCGCGGAACATGGCCACCGAGTGGCCGGCGTGCCGGTCATGCCCCGCCGCGTGACCCTCGTGATGGGCGTCGGCCGTGGGCGCTGGTTCGTGGTGCTGTTGGTGGGCTGCGTGGTCCATCCAGGTCCTTCGCTCCGATACTCCCCCCCAGTATCCACCAAACGTCAAGACCCACGGGGTTCAGTTGTCAGTCAGGCAGGCCCGCGGAGGTACGCAAGGACGGCGAGAACCCGACGGTGGTCATCGGACGTGGGTGGCAACTCGAGTTTCGAGAAGATGTTGGCGATGTGCGCCTCGACGGTCTTGCGCGCCATCGACAGCCGATCACCGATGGCCTGGTTCGACCGGCCCTCCGCCATCAAGGCGAGGACTTCCCGCTCGCGATCCGTCAGGTCCTCGAGCGGGACGCGGGCACGCCGACCGACAAGGACGGCCACAACGGCGGGATCGATGACCGAGCCGCCTTTGGCGATCCGCCGGATAGCGTCGGCGAAGTCGTCGAGATCCGTGATCCGATCCTTGAGCAGGTAGCCGACCCCGCCCGCTCCGTCGCTCACCAGACGCAGCGCGAACGAAGGCTCGACATGCTGCGAGAGGACGAGGATCCCGACGGCAGTCCCATGCTCCGCGCGGATGGCCTCCGCGGCGCGAAGGCCCTCGTCGGTGTTGGTCGGCGGCATCCGGATGTCCACGATGGCGACGTCCGGGAGGTGCTCGCGCGTCGCACGCAGGAGTTCGTCGGCGTCGCCGACCTGAGCGACCACTTCGAAGCCCGCGTCGGCCAGGACGCGTGCGACGCCTTCGCGCACGAGCACAGAGTCGTCGGCAAGGACAAGGCGTAGGGTCATCCCGGATCGACCAGTGCCCGGATCGCGGCCCCGGAGATCTGCTCTTTCGGGATGAAGCCCAGAGCATGCCCGTTCGTCAGACGCCGTCCGTAGGCCCGCGCATCACGACTCGAGGTCAGCACCACCAATGGGGGCGGCCCATCGATCGCGAGGGTGCGGGCCAGCTCGAACCCCTCGACATCGGGCAGACCGATGTCCAGCAGCACGAAGTCTGGCCGGAGAGACTGCGCGGCCGCGAGGCCCGATGCGCCGTCGATCGCCTGGCCGATCACGACGAAGCCGTCCGCTTCGAGGACGTCGCGGGCTTGCGAGCGGAAGCGCGGGTCGTCATCGATGATCAGGATCGTGCTCATGCGGCCCATCGTGACATTCGAGCGGGTCGTCTCCTACAGGGCTCACACGGGGGCAGACATAGGGCGGATGGTCGGGATCTGCGCCGAGATCCGTGTCCCGCCACCGATCGGGCTGACGATCGTGATCGTCCCGTCCAGCGCCGCCAGACGGTCGGCGAGACCACGCAAGCCGCTGCCAGAACGAGGGTCCGCGCCACCAATCCCGTCGTCATCGACCTGGATCGTCATGTGATCGTCGAGCCCTCTGATCCGCACAATCGCGGTGGTCGCCTTCGCGTATTTGGTGACATTGGCCAAGGCCTCGGAGATGACGAAGTACGCCGCGCCCTCCACGGCCGGGGAGTAGCGCTCCGAGCCGATGTCGACCGAGACATCAACTGACGTTCGATCGGCGAGGGACTCGACGGCCTCGCCGAGGCCGCTCTCGGTGAGGATGAGGGGATGGATCCCGAGTGCCAGATCGCGCAGCTCGGCCAGCGCTGCCAGGGCCTCTTCTGATGCCCGATCCAGGCTTCGTCGGACGGCCGGGTCACCACCGTCACCCAGCGCGCGTCGCGCGACCTGCAACTCGAGACTGAGCGAGACGAGCCGCTGCTGGGCGCCATCGTGGAGGTCTCGCTCGACCCGCCTGCGCTCGAGATCGCCGGCTTCGACGATCCGCGCACGCGAGGCGCGAACCTCCTGGAGTTGCGCTTCGACCTCAGACGTCAGCCGTTCGTTCTCGACCGCGAGCCGCATCGCGCCCGCGACCGATGCCATCAGACCCGGCTCCTCGAGGAGGATCGCGTCGTGGATGATCGCCGCCTCCCAGACACCGTTGCGCTCCAGCATCGTCACCGCCTGGCCCGTGCCGACTTCGGGGAGTTCCACGGTCGCGCCGGCCGCATCGACGAACCGATCCTCTGCGACGGCCCAGTAGGCCACCTGGAGGCTGGGGTCGCCGAGGGCGTTGGCGAGTGCATCCCGGAGACGGCTTGGGGTCGGTGTCTGGCCCACATCGACGACGAGGTCCGCGACTGCGCCACGTGCCATTCGGGCCTGGAGCAGCACGTACAGCACGGCGATCGGGATCGCGATCTGGGACGCCAGGATCAGGTCGTTCAAGCGGCTCGAGCGAGATGTTCACCGTGGCGAACAGCCACGCCGTCAGTTGCAGCACGAGCGCACCCGCGCCGACGAGGACCGGCACCATCTGGCGTCGGACGGGGCCGCTGGACTCGCAGCCAACGCCGAAGGACCACGATGATCAGGAGCACCGAACCGAACGAGATCACGGCTCGCTGGATCGTGTCGACGACCTTGGCAGGCGCTCTCGTCGGGCGCGAGCGCGAGGATGTTCAGCCCATTCTCCGGCACCCAGAACAGGAGCCAGAGGAACTCGAGCGGCACGACCACGAACAGGAAGATGCCGACGATGGCGCGGTCTGCTCGCGACCTGAGGCGACCGCTCGGGAACGACAACAGGAACAAAGCGAACGCGGCGGTCCAGAGGTCGGTGAACCAGATGCCGACCGTGAACACGACGGGATTGGGTATCAGCGTCATCGTCCGCCCGAGGAGCCACAGCATCCCGGTGAGCACCATCAGCGGTCCAAGGCGGTTGGTAGGGCGACGTGCCCAGAGGAAGCATCCGCATGCCACGAACGACCAGCCCGCGAGCACCTGCAGCACGGTCTCGAGCCCGATCGGGCCCTGCTGGGCTGTGCCGACGAGCATCCCCAGGCCCAGCACGCCCGCCACGACCACGAGTGCGGCCCGAACCCAAGTGACGGCTGGTCGATCGCTCACGGACGCTCCAGGTCGACCACGGGATGGACGGCGCCGATTGTCGGCGGCTAGGCGACGCGTTGCCCTATTGCGGCTAGGCCACGCGTAAGCGATCGAGATCCCATCCTACGCCCCGCGGCATAGGTGCAGTCCCTGCCCGGATCGTCCGAGCAAACACCGCGTGAACCTGCCGTGTGGGCTCCGTTGGCCGCTACCTCTTGCCCTCCTACGGTCTCCAGAGACACGAGCCGACGGCCATCCAAGCCGATCGCTGCTCCTGACCGTGAGGGACCAGATGACAAGCCGGTCGATGACAGAGGCGAAAGGCCAGACGGCCGACCACTCCATGCGCAGGTTTGCTCTCGTGACCGGGCTTGGCCTGCTGGCCATGGCGGTGCTGGCGCCTTTCGCCCAGTTCGGAGTCCTCCAGACGCTCATCGTGCCGGCCGACGCCGCCGCGACGACCGCCAACATCCTGGCCTCAGCAGGCATCTTTCGGGCCGCCATCGCTGCCTTCCTGATCATCGCCATCCTGGACATCGTGGTCGCGTGGGGGCTGTACATCCTGCTTCGGCCGACCAATGCGAGCCTCGCCCTTCTTGTCGCTTGGCTTCGGGTGGCCTATGCGGCTGTCTTCGCCTACGCGCTCGTCAACCTGCTTGACGTCGCACAACTGCTCCAGAACACGAGCGCCACGGCCCTGTCACCGGTCCAGGTCGAGGCGCAGGTCGCCTCGTCGATCGCCTCGTTCAACAACGGCTGGGACCTGGCGCTTGCCATCTTCGGCTTCCATCTGGTCGGACTCGGCGCCCTGCTCTTCAAGTCCACGGACTTCCCGAAGGTCCTTGGCGCGCTGGTCGCCGTTCGCCGGGATTGGCTACCTGGCCGACTCGTTCGGGACCATCCTTGTTCCCGGATACACGCTGACCGTCAGCGTCTTCACGTTCATCGGTGAGGCGTTGCTGATCGTCTGGCTGTTCAACCTGGCCATCAGGGGACCGCGTCGGTCTGATAGCCCTCGAGTCATCGGATCCCCGGTTGTGGCATCCGAGGCGGTTGCGTCATGACGTCGCTGGACACCGGTCATTTCCTCAGCCGGTACGTGGAGGCCTGGCCATCAACGTTCCCCAGCAGAGCACGAGCACCCGGTCCCCCGTGCTTGCCATCCTCGCCTCGCTCGTCGCGGGCGTCGTCCTTGCCATCGCCCTGCTCCTCGGCCCGGCGTCGGGCGCCTCGGAACCGATGATCACAGGGTGCGTGATGTTCGCCTTCGGACTCGGCTGGTGCCTCATGGCCCTGCTGTCGACCCGGTACAGCGCCCAGCCGCAGACCTGGATGGTGGTCCCGTCGCTCTTCCTCGGCATCATCGGCCTCGGCCTGATGGTCTTCCAGCCCGGTCCGGCCGCGATGGACCTGCTGAGTTGGATCTGGCCGCCGGCGCTCGCCATCCTCGCCGTTTGGATGTTCATGCAGGTTCGACGGAACCTCCACGGCCGCGGCCGCTGGCTCGTCGTCCCGGTGATCGCCACCCTCCTGCTCATCGCCGTCGGTGGTGCCCTCGCGACCGTCAGTTCAGCCACTGGCCGCACCGCGGACTCCGCATTCGGCCAGATGATCGACGTCGGCGGCCATCGGCTGTACATCGAATGCTCGGGCTCTGGCAGTCCGACCGTCGTCCTCCAGGCTGGCCTCGGCGCGGAGTCCTCCTCCTGGGCAGGTATCGCCCCGAACGTCGCGGCGTCGACCACGGTCTGCGCCTACGATCGCGCGGGCCACGGACGCAGCGAGGAAGCATCCGGCCCCCAGGACGGGAACGCCCTCGCGACCGACCTCCACACCCTGCTCGAGCGCGCCGGCGTGGCCGGGCCTTATGTCCTCGTCGGTCACTCCTCGGGTGGCCCGTACGTCCGGGCCTTCGCGGCTCGCTATCCGAATCAGGTGGCGGGCATGGTCCTGCTGGACTCCCAGCCGCCCGACGCATTCACTGCGCTTCCCGATTACCCGGGGTTCTATCACCCGTACCGATTCGTCACCGCCTTGGCCCCGTCGTTGGCCCGTGTGGGACTGCTCGGACTGCTGCTCGGACTGCCCGCCGATCAGTCGAGCCCGAGTGCGGCGCGCGCCGCCCGTGATGCGGTCGCGGCGTTGCCGATGGCACTCCAGCAAGCCCAGGCCTTCACGATCGGAGACCGGCCGCTGATCGTCGTCACGGCCGGAACCGGACAGCAGACCGGCTGGTTTGCTGCGCAAGACCGGATGACCGATCTGTCGACCAACAGCGTTCACCGTCTCATCGATCAGGCCACGCACGACTCGCTCATCTCGGGCGCGGACGCGACGACGTCCACTCAGGCGATCATGGACGTCGTCGAGTCGATACGAGCCGAGACCCCGCTCCCGTGAACGTTCCGGGCGTCGAGTGACCGTCATTGTCGCGGTCGTCCGACGGGCGTGTTCGTCGCGATGGTCGCACTCCAGGTGACCCTGGCCGCCGGCACGCCGGTCGGGGCACATGTCCTTGGAGGCAGGCATCCCGGCGTTTTTTCTGCAAGTTCCGCCTCGCAGTTAGGTTTGCGTCGCCGCCGATACGATCAGCAGACGTAGAGGTGCGTCGCTCACCGGCGGGCGTCAGGCAGACCACGCCGCGATCGCGTTTCGTCGGCCACCGCTCGTCACCGCAGCGTCGCCGGCCGCGAAGTCGACGTCGAGTGCTAGTGCTTCTCCTCCATTCTGCCAACGGAGTCGGATCGAGCGGTCGTCGTCGGTTTCGACGCAGACCTCTCCCTCGAACACCGGGTGCGTATTCCTGAGCCGCACCAGGTCGACGACTCGCGTGACCACGGGCCGATCGAGGGCCACTTGGACCTGGTCCCCCGTGAAGTCGTGGCGATTGATCGCGCGGCCCTCGCCCGTTCGGTCGACCGCGTCGTGGTCGTTCTCGCCGGCCAGAAGGCCGACGTAGTAGATCTGGGGAACGCCTTTCGCGAAGAGCTGGATCGCGCGGGCGGCGACGTAGCGTTCGTCGTCGCCGCCGAGGGCCGAGTAGTACGTGCAGTTGAGCTGATGCACGTCGCCGCCATCCGCGTGGGCGCCGGACAGGATGCGATTCACATTCCCGCCCATGGCCTGGACCCGCTCCGCCAGGTCGGTCATCTCGTCGGGGGTCAGGATCCCGTCGAGGTCCGGACGAACCGGGATGCCGTCGTGGCAGTCGAGGTTCGTGAACTGGCGGTCCGGCGATCGTGCCAGGTGCTCCGCGAGCCGTCGCGTGTGGCCTGTTTCGAAGGCGTTGAGCAGAAGGCCAGGCAGGACGAAGTCGTACGTCCAGAATCCGTGGGCCGATAGCCGCTCGTGGGTCGCATGACCGTCGTGGACTTCGGGCAGGATGACGAGCCCGAACGAGTCGGCCACATCGGTCAGCCATCGGAGGAATTCGTAGATCTCCGGCTCCACCATGAAGCAGTTCGTCCCGGGCTTCTTGATGACGTAGCCGACGGCGTCGAGCCTGACGATCCGCACCCCACGGTCGGCGAACTGTCGCAGCCAACGCGTGATCAGCGAGCGCGTCGAGGTCGCCGTGACATCGAGGTCGATCTGCTCGGACCAGTCGGCCGTCCCGAAGGACGTCCAGACTCGCTCCTGACTGCCCGGACTCCTCGATCGTCACGGTCGAGAACGGCGACTCGGGCTTGCGCAGGAAGATGCGCGCGACGTCGGCATCCCCGGGCAGGCCGTCCGGCCAGACCTTGTCGAGCGTGATGAACAGATCGGCATAAGCGGAAGCGCGTCCCCGGCGCAGGAAGTCCTGGAACTCGCGACTCTCGCGGGAGATGTGGTTGATCATCAGGTCGAGGAGCACGTCATGGCGCTCGGCGATGCCGCCCGATGTCCGCCCACGTCCCGAAGCGCGGATCGATGTGGTCGTACGTGAGCGGGGCGAACCCGCGATCGCCCGATGAGGGGAACGGCGGCAGGACGTGGACGCCACGGAACAGACCGTCCAACGGTCCGTCGAGCAGGTCGCCGAGCGCGCGAAGATCGCCCCCGAGCGAATCCGGATACGTGAGCAGTTGGGGTCGGGGCTCCACGGTGCGCATCGCGTCGCCCTGCCAGCCGATCAGGCGCCGATCGCGGCGTGAGGCCGCGGTCATCCGGGCTCGGGCATCAGCATCGCCCATCTGGTTGCCAAGGTACGCGAACCCGTGCGGCCGATCTCGATGACGAGCGTGAACCACGATCGTCATCCCTTCACCGACCCCTGCAGCAGCGCCGTGATGATGTGCCGCTGGAAGAGGACGAAGAGCACGAGCGTGGGCAGGAGGATCAGGATCGTGCCGGCGCACAGGAGTGGGATGTCGGTCGCGTAGTGGCCCTGGAAGGCGCCGAGAGCGCCGGCCATGGTCCGCTGGGTCGGATCTTCCACGAGGACCAGCGCGAGCAGGAACTGGTTCCAGGCCCAGATCGACATCAGGATCCCGAGCGAAACGATCGGCGCGCGCGCCAGCGGGACGTGGATCCGCCAGAACAGGTCCCACGTGCTGGCCCCGTCGACCCTGGCCGCCTCGGAGAGCTCACCGGGCATGTTCACGAAGTGGGCCCGCATCCAGAACACCGCGAACGGCATGAACAGGCCGATCAGCGGCAGCACGATCGCGACGCGCGTGTTGAGGATGCCCATCGAGCGCGCCAGGTAGTAGAGCGGCGTGATGATCCCCTCGAACGGCAGCGTCAGCCCGAACACGAACAGCAGCAACAGGAGACGCGAGCCGGGGATGCGCAGGAGCCCGATCGCGAACCCGGCCATGGTCGAGATGACCAGGGACACCGGCACCACTGCGAGCACGATGAACACGCTCGACGCAAGGAGTGCGGTCATGTTCGCGACCTTGAACGCCTCGACGAAGTTCCCCCACTGCGGATCGGCCGGCCATTCGAGCCCGTTGGGAAGCGTCCCCGACGGATGGAGCGCGGTCGTGAACACGCTCAGGAATGGCAGGATCGTGATCGCCATCAGGGCCAGCAGCAGCGCCCGACCGGCGTAGAGCTCGCCACGGGCGATCCTCATCGGTCGCTCCCTCGGGTCAGGCGCTGGACGGGGAGGATGACCACCAGGACCAGCACCATCAGCGCGACGGCCAGGGCAGAGGCGAGGCCGACCTGGCGCTCGAGGAAGGCCGTGTAGTAGATCTGGATGCCGGGCACCGTGGTCGACTTGCCGGGTCCGCCCGCCGTCGAGACGTAGACGATGTCGAACGCCGCCAGGGCGGCGATGATCGTGACGGTGAGGCAGACGCCGATCTCGTACCGAAGACTCGGGATCGTGATCGACTTGAACTCCTGGAACCAGCTCGCGCCGTCGATCCGCGCCGACTCGTACAGCGCGGCGTCGACCTTCGTCATGCCGGTCAGCAGCAGAACGATGCAGAACCCGAGGAGTACCCAGATCCCGATGAGGCCGACCGCCGGCAGGGCGGTATCGAAGTCGCCCAGCCAGGCGCGGGTCACGCTCGCCCAGGCCGATCGCGGTGAGGAACTGATTGACGAGCCCGGGCAAGGCCAACAGCCAACCCCAGATGATGCCGGCCGCGACCAGCGGCATCACCTGCGGGAGGAACAGGACCGTCCGGGCGGCCGTCCCGAGTCGCCCGGTCGCCACCCGGTGGATCACGCTCGCGACGATGAGCCCGAGCGTCACCGGGATGAAGCTGAAGAACACCACCAGGCGGAAGGCGTTGAGGATCGTCTCGCGCATGTCGGGGTCGCTCAGGACGGTCGCGTAGTTCGACAGGCCGATCCAGGTCGCGGGACCGACCCCATCCCAGCGATAGAACGAGTACTGGACCGTCAGGACGAGCGGCTGGAGCACGAACAGCGCGTACATCACCAGGGCCGGGAGCACGAACAACCAGCCCACGAGCGCGTCCCGGCGGACCCCCTTTAGCAGGGAGACCCGCCGGGACGTCCGAAGCGCGAGGGTCCGATCGCCCGGTGTCACGCGTCGCTCCTGATCGTGCCCTGTCGAAACTCAGGAGCCCGCTGCGAGCTCCTTCGCATACTCTGCCTGAACGGCCTTGAGCAGGCCGGCTGCGTCCTGCTTGCCGCCGACCATCTTCTGGAGCTCAGGCGTCCAGCCCTGGGCGAAGATCGATCCGGTCGCGTTGGCGATGAAGTCCATCGCCCCGTTGGCCTTTGCGACCTCCGCGCCCGCGGCGAGTGTGTCCTTGGTGACCGATCCGGCTGCGACGGCCGGGATCGCCAGATCCGCCGGACCGCCGGGATTCGAGCCGAAGCCCTTCACGTTGATATCGCGTGCCTTGTCGTTCGTGGCGACCCAGTTGAAGAAGAAGGCCGCGCAGTCGGCATGCTTGGCGGTCTTCGCGATGCCGAACGTGAGCGGTGCCGACATGGCCGCCAGCGAGCCGCCAGCCTCGGCCGGCGGGAACACGAAGAAGCCGACGTTGCCGGGCTGGTCCTTGTCGTAGCCGCCGTCCTGCCAGTCGCCATTGAACATGAACACGCCCTCACCCTTGCCGAAGCGGGCGTTGGCGTCGGTGTACTCGATCGCGTTGGCATCCTTCGGGAAGTAGCCGCTCTTGATCCACTGCTCGAGGTGCTGGGCCGCCGTGAGGTTGCTCGGCGTGTCGATCGATGCACCCTTGTTCTGGAAGATCCAGTCGTTGATCGGCTGGGTCGGTCCGTACGCCGCCATCAGTTGCTGCAGCGGGAACGCGAGTCCGCCACCGCTCTTGGCCGAGTTCCAGACCATGATCGGCAGGAGGCCGGCCGACTTGGCCTTGGCCAGCAGGGCCTCGAAATCGGCGACCGTCTTGGGTGGTTCGGTCATCCCGATCTGCTGGGCGAGCTTCTTGTTGTAGAAGACACCCGTCAGGCTGTTGTTGAGGCCCATCGCGTAGAGCGAGCCTGAACCGCGGGTGCCGTCCGTGCTGACCCGATTCTGAACGAGCTGGGCGGCGGGCCATTTGTCCCAGCCGAACGCGGTCGCATACGCGTCGAGGTTCTTGAGCAGGTCGTCCTTGACCAGCGAGATCAACGTCGGCAGCCGGATCAGGTCCGGCGGGGTGTCGCTCGACAACAGGCGCGGCGTCGAGGTCATGAGGTTCGCGAACTGGTCCTGGCTGACCTTGAACGTGACGTTCGGGAACTGCTTGTGGAACTCGTCCGCGAGCGCGGGCACCGTCGGAAACCCCGACTCGAAGACGGCATTCAGCTCGACCGGATCCGTGCCGCAGGTCGGGCCCGCGGCGGCGGCGCTGGCGGACGGCGCCGCGGCGCTCGGGGGCGCGGCGCTCGCCGCAGCGCTTGCCGGAGTCGTGGTCGCCGCCGACGAGGGTGACGACACCGTTCCGGGTGATGCGCACGCCGCGACCATGAGGGTAGCGATCGCTGCGGCCACGAGGCGAGCGGCCGGCACGGAGGCGATCAAACCTCCGTGCGATCGGTTCCTGACCATGAAGCTCCTCCTCCTATTTGCCTCCCTAGGCGTGGCTCAAGGCATTCGCCGGGTCCTCATGCACGGCCCTCCTTCGGGGGCGCCGTGGTCCCGCGGACCACGAGCTCGGGCGCCAGGTGCGCCACTGGCGACTCGTCAGATCGCTCGTCGATCTCGGACAGCAGGATCTCCGCGCCTCGGCGCCCTGACTCGAAGAGCTGCTGGCGGATGGTCGTGAGGCCGACGTAATCGGCCGCCTCGATGTCGTCGTAGCCGATGACCGACAGGTCGTTGGGGACGTGGAGGCCGGCCTCGCTCGCCGCGGCGATGACGCCGAGCGCCTGCGTGTCACTCGCCGTGAAGATGGCGGTCGGTCGTCGACTGCCCGCGAGCATGCGGTGGGCGAGGTCGCGCGCCTCGTACCGACCATGGGCTCCGTGGCCGATCCAGGCGTCGGGAATGGAGACTCCGGCGCTTGCCAGCTCGCGCGTCAGGCCAGCCTCGCGGTCGCGACTGGACGTGAAGCCGAACGGGTCGGCGACCGCATCGCCGATGAAACCGATCGCACGATGCCCGAGGTCAAGAAGATGTCTCGCGGCAAGCGCGCCGCCGGCCGCATCGTCTCCGACGACTCGCGGCATGGCGGCGACCGACGGCGTATGCACGTCGATGAACACGACCGGCACCGGTCCCCTGCTCAATCCCGGGACCGCCGAGTCCGGCGGAGGAAGCGACATCACGAGCAGCCCGTCGGTGCGCTGCGACTGGGCCAGCGTGCCGAGGTACTGATCCCGCTTCCGGACCGATTCCACGTTGTAGATGACGAGGTCGAACTCGCTGTCGGTCAGAACGGCGTCGACGCCCCGGAGCCTCTCGGCAGCCTGGGGCCTGGTAAGGAACGAAACGACGACACCGACCGTCAGTGTCCGGCCGAGGCTCAGGCGTCGTGCCGCCGGGCTCGGCGCGAAGCCAAGCTCCTCCATCACCGACAGGATCCGGTCGCGCGTCTGGGGGTTGACGACGTCCTTCCCGTTCAGGGCCCGGGAGGCAGTCGCGACGCTGACCCCGGCATGCCGCGCGACGTCGCGGATCGTGACAGCCTTCCTTGCCACGGCACCCTCGCACTGAAACCGGTTACATGAGACCGGTTACAACACGGTAGCAGCGGAGTCAAGGGGCGACCTGGGATGCCCCACAGCTCACTAGCTGACGGTCGTCTCCGTCAGGTAGCGCGTTCGCTCGCGGAGCTCGACGGTCGGGCCGGTCAGCGTGATCGTGGCGGTCAGCGGCAGGTCGACCGCCGACGTCCCCACCGCGATCCCGATCGTGCCGGGTTCGATCACGCGCCGGTGGTCTGCGCCGGTGTAGGCGAACTGCTCCGCGGACAGCCGGAACGTCACCGTCCGGCACTCGCCCACCACGAGGGTGACGCGGCGGAAGCCGCGGAGCTCGCGAACCGGGCGCGCCACGGTGGCCTCGTCGTCGCGGACGTAGAGCTGGACGACCTCGTCGCCAGCTCGGTCGCCGGTGTTGGTGACCTCGACGCTGATCGAGACCTCGCCGCCGTCGGTGGCGAGCTCCTGGCGATCCAGCCTGAGCGCGGCGACCTTGAACGTCGTGTACGACAGCCCGAAGCCGAATGGCCAGAGCGGCTTGACCGACCCGTCGACGTAGTCGCCCTTGGGCTGCGAGTGGCCGCCGGTCGGGTGGTGCCGGTACGAGACCGGCACCTGCCCGACATGCCGCGGGACCGAGATCGGCAGCTTGCCGCCCGGGTTCACAGCCCCGGTCAGCACGTCCGCGATCGCGTCCGGGCCGGCGTCGCCGGGCACCCATGCGAGGAGGACCGCATGGCACTGCCCGGCAGCGGATTCGATGGCGAGGGGCCGCCCGCTGACGACCACGAGCACGACCGGCGTGCCGGTCGCGACGACGGCCTCGAGGAGCTCCTGCTGGCGGCCGTGGAAGCCGAGCGTCGAGCGGTCGCGGAACTCCCCGGTCGTCGAGTCGTCGGTCAAGCCGGACCGCTCACCGACGACGAGGATCGCGACCTCCGACGCGCGCGCGACCTCGACGGCCGCGGCGATCTCCTCGTCGCTGCCATCGGAGATCCCGGTGCCACGGGCGTAGCGGACCTCGGCGCCGACGAGCGAGGCGCGGATCGCATCGAGGATGGTCCGCCGGCCGGCCAGCTCATCGCCCGGCTCGATCACGTCGGCATCGCCGACGATCCCGAGCGCGTTCCCGCCGTCGCGCATCTCGCGCAGGGTCTGCATGTGGACGAGGTGGCTGTAGTCGCCCAGCAGGTCGCGGGCGCTGTCGGCGATCGGGCCGATGACCGCGACCCGCCGGAGGTCTGCCGGGAGCGGCAGGATCCCGTCGTTCTTGACCAGGACCAGCGAGCGCTCCGCGAGCCGACGGGCGGCCCGGTCCTCGTCCACGGCGAGCGCGTCGAGGACGGCCGCATCCGGGATGGGGACGTACGGCTGGTCGAAGAGCCCGAGCCGGAACTTGACCCGGAGCATCCGGCCGACTGCGGCGTCGAGGTCCGCTTGGGCGATGCGGCCGCTCTGGAGGCCTGCCTCGAGCGGGCTCCCGAAGGCGGCGGTCCGCGGGAGCTCCGAGTCGAGGCCCGCGACCAGGGCCAGCCGCGCCGCCTCGACGAGATCGCCCGTCAGCTGGTGAGCGGTTGTGAGCATCTCGACGCCCATGTAGTCGGAGGCCACGATGCCGTCGAAGCCCCACTCGTCGCGAAGGATCCGCGCGAGCAGCTCGGTCGAGGCGTGGCACGGGACGCCGTCCACGTCGCAGTACGCGGGCATCACGCTGGCGATCCCCGACCGACGCACGGCCGCCTCGAACGGGAACAGCTGCTCATCGCGGAGCTCCCGTTCGCCGACATGGGCCGGCGCCATGTTCAGGCCGCCTTCGGCCAGCCCGTGGCCGACCATGTGCTTGGCCGTGGCGAGAACGCCCTCGGCGAGGTCGAGGCCCTGAAGCGCCTCGATGTATGCGCAGCCGAGCTCGGCGGCGAGGTACGGGTCCTCGCCGTACGTTTCCTCGATACGCCCCCAGCGCGGGTCGCGTCCGATATCGAGGACCGGGCCGAGGGCGTGGCGGGCCCCGGTCAGCAGCATCCGACGGCGGATCGTTGCGGCCATGTCGGTGACGATGTCGGGGTCGAAGCTCGCCGCGGCGCCGATGGACTGCTGGAAGCACGGCGCGGCCCAGGCGATCAGGCCGTGCAGGCATTCCTCGTGGATGATCGCGGGGATCCCGAGCCGCGTCCGTTCGGCCAGGTACTCCTGGATCGCGTTGGCGGTCTGGGCCACCTCGACCGGCCGCAGGTTGGTCGAGCCCGCCAGCCGGCTGATCTCGCCGATCCCGTCGCCGGCCAGGGCTGCCAGCCGTGCCTCGTCGAACCCGGTCTCGGGGACGACCTCGAACGCCCAGAACGAGCCGAGCTGGGCGACCTTCTCGGCGCGCGTCATCCGCGCGAGCAGGTCGGCGACGCGCGCATCGACCGAGAGCGCCGGATCGCGGTAGCTGGTCTCGATCGTCGCCATCAGCCCTTTACCGATCCGGCCGTGAGGCCGCCCACGATGTGGCGCTCGGCGATGATGTAGAAGACCAGCGCGGGGACGAGTGAAACGACCGTGAAGGCGAGCGTCCGCGCCACATCGGAGCTGTACGTCGTCGAGAAGTTCATCACCCCCAGCGGCAGCGTCCACTGGTCCGCGTTGTTCAGGACGACCAGCGGGAGGATGAACGCGTTCCAGGTGGTCACGATCGCCAGCACGCTGACGGTCGCGATCGCCGGCCGGGACAGCGGAAGCAGCACCCGCCAGAAGAACCCGAACGAGCCACATCCGTCCATGCGAGCCGCGTCCTCCAGCTCCATCGGGATGCTCCGGAAGAACGGCCGCAAGATGACGATCGAGAGCGGCAGCCCGAAGGCAGCCTGCGGGAGCGCCACGCCGAGCAGGCTGCCCGACAGCCCCACCTCGCGGATCAGGATGTAGAGCGGCAGGATCGCGACGGCCGTCGGGAAGAGCAGCCCGAACACGAACAGGGTGTACATGGCCTCGCGGCCACGGAACCGGATCCGGGCGAACACGAACGCGGCGGCGGATGCGCAGCCGACCGTCACACCGACGGCGACGATCGCCACGAGGATGCTGTTGAGCAGCTCGCCCCAGAATGTCGGGGCGTTCTCGCCCCAGAGGACATCGGCGTAGTTGTCGAAGACCCACGGGTCGGGGATCAGCGACCCGGGGTTCGCGGCCAGCTGGCCGTTCGACTTGAAGCCGCCGAGCACGGCGTAGACGATCGGCGCGAGGATCGCGGCCGCGACCGCGAGCAGGATCACGAATGCCAGTGTCCCGGCGACCGTGCGGCGCGCACCCGTCGTACCGGCCACGGCCACGACTCCGGTCGGCTCGGGGCTCACGTTGGTCGTCGCCCGGGTCGTCATCGGCTCATCCGTTGTAGGCGGTCACGGCGCCGTCGATGTCGCGACGGAGCACGAATCGCTGATACAGCAGGGCCACGACGAGCGCGCACAGGAAGAGGAGCACAGCGAGCGCACTGCCGTACCCCATCTGCTGCTTGACGAAGCCAGTCTTGAACATGTTGACGGCCATCGTCGTGGAGGCGTTGAGCGGGCCGCCGCCGGTCATGACCCAGACGATGTCGAACAGCTGCAGGGCCCCGATGACCGACAGGAAGATCGATACCCGGAGCGTGGGTCCGAGGAGCGGCAGGGTGACGTAGCGGAACGCCTGCCACCGGCCGGCCCCGTCGATCAGCGCGGCCTCCTCGATCTCCCTGGGGATGCCCTGCAGCCCTGCCAGGAGCAGGATCATGTGGAACCCGAAGTACTTCCAGGAGATGATCACGAAGAGGGTGATCATCACGATGTCGGTGTTGCCGAGCCACTCCTGGATGAACCCCTCGAGACCGACGTTCTTGAGGGTCGAATCGACCAGGGCGTCCGGTTGGAGGAGCAGGCGGAAGACGATGCCGGTGATCGCCTCCGACAGCACGTACGGGACGAAGAACAGCAGTCGGAAGATGGCGCGCCCCGGGAAGCGCCGATTGAGAAGGACGGCGAGCCCCAGCGAGAACGGGATCTGGAGGAGGAGAGACAGGACGATGACCAACAGGTTGTTGCCCACCGCCTGCCAGAACACGTCGCTCGCGATGGCCACCTGGTAGTTCGCGAGCCCGATGAAGTCGTCCAGCGGGCCGAGGCCGTTCCACTTGTAGAGGCTGAAGTGCGCGGCCTGGATGATCGGGACGATGACGAAGACGAGATAGAGCGCGAGCGCGGGCAGCAGGAACAGGCCGATCGTCAGCCATTTCCCGGGCAGCCGCGGACCCGAGCGGGTCCCCGGGCGTTCGGTTCGCAACACGTCCCTGCCTGCCTCCCGACGGAATGGGCGGGCCGGCTGAGCCGGCCCGCCCGTGGTCCCGAGTCTACGAGTGCTCCACTCGCGGGGAGATGCCTACTGCTTGGCAGCCGCGTCGGTGAGGGCCTGGCAGGCCTTCTCGGGGGTGGACTTGCCAAGGAACAGGGCCACCGTGGCGTCGTTGAAGGTCGCGGCCAGGTTCCCGGTGGTCGCCTGGTCGAGGTAGAGCTGCATGAACGTCGCCGCACCGCGACCCGCGAGGACGGCCTGCAGGTTCGGGTCGCTGACGCTGCCCTCCGTCCCGACGGTCGTCGAGAGGCCGACATTGTCCGCATTGAGCTTGCTCTGGTTGGACTTGTCCATGAAGAACTTCAGGAAGTCGACGGCCTCGGGTGGCGCGTTCTTGCTCGACCGCGATCCCGTTGCCGCCGCCGATGCCATCGGTCGCGGCGCCCGCGCCACCGGTCACGACCGGGAACGCGAACCAGCCGAGCTTGTCGCCAAGTCCCTGCTTGCTGGCGCTCTGATCCTTCTGGACCGACGGTGCCCACTGGCCCATCAGCTCCATCGCCGCCTTGCCGTTGGCGACCGCGGCGGCCTCGTCGTTGTAGACCGCGCTGGCAAAGCCCTTCTGATAGGGATCGAGCGCGTTGAGCGCCATGACATCCTTGCCGGCCTTGATGCAGGCGTCGGTGTTCCAGTTGCCGCTCTGGACCATCTTGGCCAGGGCCTCGCCCCCGCCGTTGCGGAGCAGCAGGTACGACCACAGGTGCATCGACGGCCACTTGTCCTTGCCCGCGATGGCGAGCGGGGCCACGCCGGCCGCCTTCAGCTTCGGGATGGCCGCCAGGTACTCGTCCCAGGTCTTCGGTGGGGTCGTGATGCCGGCCTTCTGGAACAGATCCTTGTTGTACCAGAAGCCGATCATGCCCATGTCCCATGGGATGCCGTACTGCACGCCCTTGTACTGGTAGATGCTCATCGCCCCAGCGTTGACGGTGTCCTTCCATGGGGCCACCGCGGCGGTGATGTCCTGGAGCAAGCCGGCGTCGGCCTGGGCCGCCATCGTCCCGCCGCCCCAGGACTGGAACAGGTCCGGATAGGCGTCCGGGGGCGTCGCCGCCAGCTTGGCCTTGAACGCCTCGTTCTCGAGGACCGTGATGTTGATCTTCACGTTGGGATGGGCGGCCGTGTAGGCATCGGCGATGGCCTGGAAATCGGGCTTACCGACCTTGTCTGTGGTGATGTGCCACCAGTCGACGGTCACGGGGGCGGCAGCGGCCGCGGCGGCGCGGAGCCGCGGCGCTCGGCGCCGCGGCGCTCGCGGGAGCGCTGCTGGCCGAACCGCCAGTGGAACAGGCACTGATCGTCAGTGCGAGAACCCCGAGCAATCCCAGCGTTCGCCTTGGGTTGGACACGACTCGCCCTCCTGTCATTCGACACTCCTCCTCGGATGGGTGCGGCGCATGTCTGGTGCGGCAGTCTCCTCCTGGCGGTCGCCCGGCCCACCCGTTCGGTAAGGCCGATCTCGGTGCGAAACTTTCGGTCCCACGGACGATCGCTTTCGGCACCGAACCTTAGGCACCGAAAGCGGCACCGTCAAGAGGTTGTTCGGAGCCTACTCCCATACATTTCGATGCGCACTCTCCCGAAACTTTCGATACACTGCGACCATGACGACCGAGAGCACTGGTTCGAAGCGGCGTCCGGCGGACCGACCAACGATCGCTCGTGTCGCGGCCCAGGCCGGAGTCTCGGTGCCGACCGTTTCCAAGGTGATCAACGGTCGAGCCGATGTGTCGCCCGAGACCCGGAGCCGCGTCGAAGCGGCGATCCGGGAGCAGGGGTATCACCGGTCGGACCGTTCCCAACGGGCGGCACCGATCCTCGAGCTCATCTTCCACGAATTGGAGTCGGAGTGGGCGCTGGAGATCGTCCGGGGCGTCGAGCAGGTCGCCGGCCGACACCACATGGCGGTTGTACTGTCCGAGCTCCATGGCCGTCGGACGCCCGGCCGCGGCTGGATCGAGGGGGCGCTGGCCCGCCATCCGACCGGCGTCATCGCGGTGTTCAGCGACCTGAGCGAATCGGTCCGGACCCAGCTGCGGACGCGCGGGATCCCGTTCGTGGTCGTCGACCCGACCGGTGAGCCGATCCACGACACCCCGTCGATCGGGGCCGCCAACTGGAACGGCGGGCTCGCGGCTACGCGCCATCTCCTGGGCCTCGGGCACCGGCGGATCGCGGTGGTCGGCGGGCCGGATTGGATCCTGTGCAGTCGTGCGCGGATGGACGGCTACCGCGCGGCGATGGACGCGGCCGGGGTGGCGGTAGACCCGGACCTCTCCAGCCACGGCGAGTTCCAGGTGGAGGAGGGCGTGCGCAGGGGCCGCGCCCTGCTGGGCCGCGCGGATCGACCGACCGCGATCATCACCGGCAACGACCTCCAGGCACTCGGCGTCTACCAGGCCGCACGCGAGGCCCGGCTCCACATACCGGAGGACCTGAGTGTCGTCGGCTTCGATGACCTCCCGGTCGCCCGCTGGGTCGGCCCGCCGCTCACGACCATCCGCCAGCCGCTCTTCGAGATGGCCGTCGCCGCCGCCGAGCTGGTGCTGGCCCTCGCCCGCGGGGAGCAACCGATCCAGACGAGGTTGGAGTTCGCGACCGATCTCGTGGTTCGCGAAAGCACGGCCCCGCCGGCGGCGTAGGCGACTGGATCGCAGACCGAGTTCGTAAGCATGCCGCAGGTCTCACCGCCGCCGAGGCTTCGCGTGGAGGAATCCGGCGGGCGAAACGGGCTCGCGTCACGCCGAGACCTCAGCCTGGCGGTCGCGATGATCGATCAAACGCGGGCATGGTCAGAACTTCAATACCGCCCGCAAGCTGCCGCTCTGCCAGCGGACCCAATGTCGCCTACACGGCGGTGACCGGAGCGGCCGTGGTCTGGCGCAGCCAGTCGTCGAGACGGATCTCGCCGACCATCGCCCCGTCCCCGGGCACCAGGGTCCGTTCGCCCACGGCGATGCCGTAATACGTCGCAGACGGGTCGGCGACGACCGTCCGCGGGTCATCCATGGCAGCGAGGGCACGTCGGATCGCCTCATCGAACGCGAACGTCTCCGGCCCACCGACCTCCACGAGGCCGTTGATCGGCGCCCCGATCGCGACCCGGCCGACGGCCTTGGCGACGTCGGCGGCCGCCATCGGCTGGAAGGCGACCGGTGGCAACCGGACGGTGCTCCCGTCCGTCGCCACGTCGGCGATGCTCTTGATGAACTCGAAGAACTGGGTGGCGTGGACGATCGAGTACGGGATGCCCGACGTCCGGATCAGCGACTCCTCGACGAGCTTCGCCAGGAAGTAGCCGGCGGTCGTCTTCGTGAGGTCACCGCCCTCGGACAACTCCTTGGTTCCGACCACTGACAGCGCGACGTGGTGGCCAACGCCCGCCGCGGCCTCGGCGACCAACAGGTGGTGGGTCGAGGTCGCGAAGAAGTCGAGTGCCGTCGCGTACTCGAAGTTGGGCGAGTTCGACACGTCGACCACGACCGAGGCCCCATCGAGCGCCGCGGCGAGCCCTTCGCCGGTGATCGTGTTGACGCCCAGGCGGGGCGAGGCAGGGACCGCCTCGTGGCCCTGCTCGGTGAGCCCGCCGACGACCTTCGAGCCGATGAGCCCGGTGCCGCCGATGACGACGATCTTCATGATGCACCCGTCCTTTCTTCTGCCCGGCACGACATGGGAGCCCGGACCCCGGCCGAAGGTTCCCCTTCGTGTCGTCGCTCAGCCGAAGGTGAAGCAATACGCCTCGACACCGGCGTCGAGGAACTCGATCTCGAAGGTGCGCTCACCGATCGGGTCCGGCTGGCGGATGAGCTGGTACGTGCGCTGCTCGGTCACCGTGCCGTTGCCGTCGGCGCCAACGTCGGATCCGTGAGCGGCGTCGGCTGGTCGGCCGTCCAGGCGCACGCGGAAGGGGACGGCCGTCCGGCCCTGCGCCGGGCCCATCACGAGATTGACGTCGCGTGCCTGGAAGCGGAAGGCGATCCGTCCGCCGGGTTGGGCCAGCACGGCCGCGCGGTCGGTGATCGTCCACGTTCCGGTCGGCGCCCAGTAGTTGAGGCCCAGCGTCGTGGGCGCGGCGTAGTCGTGCGCCTGGTCCTCGCGCAGGCCATCAGGCGAGGCGAAGCCGGTCGCCTGACCGTAGCCGAGGTACGTCTCGGGGGAACGCAGACTCCGATAGTCGGCCGCGACCTCGAGGCCGCGAGGGTCGACCGACACGAGAGCCGGACCGACATCGGCGGCCCCGGCCTCCAGCAGCAGTTGCTGGATCGCCATCTCCGTCATGGCGTACTCGCCCTCGCCGAAATGGTGGAACCGGATCCGTCCCTGCGCATCGGCGAGGTAGATCGCCGGCCAGAAGTGATTGCCGAACGCCCGCCAGACCCCGTAGTCGCTGTCGATCGCGATCGGATACTCGACGCCAAAGGTGCGCGACTGCGCGATCACGTTGTCGACGTTGTGCTCGAACTCGAATTCCGGCGTATGGACGCCGATCACCGTCAGCCCCTGGCTGCGGTATCTGGCATCCCAGGCGCGAACGTAGGGCAGGGTTCGCAGCCAGTTGACGCAGGTGTAGGTCCAGAAGTCGACGAGGACGACACGTCCGCGAAGCCCCTCGGGCGTCAACGGCTCCGAGTTGAGCCAGCCGGTCGCTCCGTCGAAGGACGCCAGGTGTCCCTCGATCGGCAGCTCGACGGCGTCACCGGCCAGCCGATGCGCGATCGAGCCGAACAGGCCGGGTCTGTGGAGGGGCGGTCGTCACGGCCGCGGTCGTGAGATCCGAACGGCCCGTGTCATCAGACATCTCCGCCCTCCTGGGTCGCTCCCGTTCGATGCTCAGCCAGCGTTCCGAAGCGGTCTGAACGCGGCCCGAAGCTCCCTGGCGAACAGCTCCGGCTGCTGCCAGGCAGCGAAATGATTGCCCTCGTCGACCTCGTTGAAGTAGATGAGATTGGGATAGGCCTGCTCGGTCCAACTCCGCGGTGCCTGGTAGAGCTCACGCGGAAAGACGGTCACCGCTGCCGGGACCGAGACGCCCTTGACGTCGAAGAAGCCGAGCGTGTTCTCCCAGTAGAGACGACCCGACGAGATCCCCGTGTTCGTCAGCCATGTCATCGTGATGTTGTCGAGCACCTCGTCCCGGGTCAGGTTGCCAACGGCGTTGCCGTCGAAGGCGCTCGCGATGTCCTCGAGGCTGTACGCGTCGTGGTCGATCATCCAGGCGGCGAGGGCGGCCGGCGAATCGGCCAGTCCGTAGAGCGTCTGCGGACGATTCCCCATCTCGAGCGCGTACCCGACGCCCTTGGTGAAGAGGAAGCTCAGCCGGTCGTACGCTCGTTGCTCGTCGGCTGACAGCCCGGTCGGGGCCGGATAGCCGCTCCCGAAGACGTTCGAGGTGAGCGCTCGGGACACGTCGGGCGGGACCGTGCCCGGCATGTTCGAGTGGATGCCGAGCAGTTCCGGCGGCGCCTTCGCACCGATGGTGTCGGTGATCTGGGCACCCCAGTCACCGCCCTGCGCGACGAAACGCGTGTAGCCGAGGCGTCGCATCAGCGCGATCCACGCATCCGCGATGTGGACCGGGTCCCAACCGGTCGTCGTCGGCTTCCCCGAGTAGCCGTAGCCGGGCATCGAGGGAACCACGACGTCGAACGCGTCCGCCGCGTCGCCGCCGAAGGCCGTCGGGTCGCTGAGCGGACCGACGACGTTGAGCATCTCGATGATCGACCCGGGCCAGCCGTGCGTGATGATGAGCGGCAACGCGTGCTCGTGCGGCGACTTGACGTGCAGGAAGTGGATGTCGAGGCCGTCGATCTCCGTGATGAACTGCGGCACCGCGTTCAGCCTCGTCTCGAACCTCCGGAAGTCGTAGTCGTTGGCCCAGTACCGCACGAGTTCCGTGGTCGTCGCCAACTGCACGCCCTGGGTCGCATCCGCGACGGTCTCCTTCTCCGGCCAGCGCGTCGCCTGGAGACGCCGGCGGAGATCGTCGATCTCCGTCTGGGAAACCTCCACCCGGAAGGTGCGGATGGCTTCTGAGCCGGTGGGGGTCGGATTCGGTGCGACTGGAGCGTGCGACATCGGGTCCTCCTGCTGTGCCCGGCCGGGATCAGCGGTCGATGAAAATCGTTCCTCGCCAAGCGACGGCCGTCAAACCGACCGTGGTGCGCAAGAACCGACGACGCGGTCCGACCGTACCCAACGGTGGAGGATCCCACTGGTGCTTCTCTCTGGACTTGGGCCTGTTTCAATTCGACGCCTGCGCCTTGATGCGCGTGTGGTCTTGCTTGTGCCGCTGCTCTTGACCCTTCTTGCCGCGTGCGGGAATGGGACCGGCGGAGGCCCTGCCTACTGACCAGGCCGACCGCCTTGCTGCGGCGACCGATCATGTAGCAGCCGCGCGGTTCCGCCGGCGAGGCTGACCACAGCCAGGACCGACCCTGCCAGGACCATCCAGTCGCGCACGGTGTGCGGCTCGAAGAAGTCATGGAACGCGAGAGCATCCGCGAGCAGGAGCAGGATCACCGCCGCCCCGAGCGACAACATCGACCATTTCATCGCTGGAACCTCCATGCTCAGGTTGTCAGTCCGAGACCGTCGAGGACCTTAGCGCTCGTCAGGTCCGCCGGGTATCGCGGCGGAAGAGGACGATGGCCGCGGCCGCGAACGCCAGCGTCCACAGGACGACGCTCAGCAGCCAGGTCGGATCGAAGGCGCCGCCGACCAGCGGGAAGCGGGCGATCGAGGCGACGCCGTAGGTCGGCATGTACGGGGCGATGTCCTGCATGACCGAGGGCAGGAGGGTCAGCGGCACGAAGAGGCCGCCGAACAGCGCGAAGACCCCCAGCACCGGACCGATGACCTGCATCACGTTCTCGGACGGCAGCAGGTAGCCCATGAACAGCCCGAACGAGGCGAAGACGAGCGAGGCGGCCCAGGCGAGGAGCCCGGTCGCGAGCCAGGTCGCGGGCGTCATCTGCACGCCGTTGATGGCGCCGACGACGTAGACGACCGCCACCGACGTCAGCCCCAGCAGCATCGCCACGATGAGCTTGATCGCGATGTAGGCGGCCGGTCGCAGCGGCGTGAGTCGCAGCTGGCGGCTCCAGCCCTGGGCGCGTTCGATCGAGACCATCGCGCCGCCCGAGGTCGCGGCGAGCATCGCCCCGTAGACGGCGATGCCGATCATCGTCGTGGCGGCCGTGAACCCGATGCCGTCCAGCGCGCCGGACCGCCTGTTCGCCTTGAAGAGCAGGAACAGGACGACCGGCACGACCAGGGTCACGACCACGGTCCGCCGATTGCGCAGGAGACGGCGGATCTCGATCGACAGGAACGTGAGATTGAAGCCGCCCAGCGGCGGCGCCTGGCGCTCGGCGAGCCGGCACGGTCAGCCGGCGCCTCCGCGCTCATGCCGCGCTCCCGTCGGCCACGCGGTCGTCCGCGGCCTGCGCGGGCTCGTCCGAGGTGAGCGCGAGGAACGCGTCCTCGAGGTTGTGGGCCACGATCTCGACGTCGCGCGCCGCCGTCGCCGTCAGCAGGTACCTCGCGCACCGCATCGGAATCCATCGTCTGGATGAGCACGCGGTCGCCGCGGATCTCGACCGAGCGGACGCCGGGCAGGCGCCGACGAGCGTCGCCTCGTCGGCATCGGCCAGGCTCGCCCGGACCGATCGGCCGCTCGACAGGTTCCGGACCTCGGCGGCCGTCCCGTCGGCCACGATCCGGCCCTGGCGGAGCAGGATGATCCGGTCGGCGTAGGCGTCGGCCTCCTCGAGGTAGTGGGTCGCGAAGAGCACCGTGCGGCCCCGCTCGGCGTCGCGGCGGATGGCGGACCAGAAGTCGCGACGGCCCTCGACGTCCATCCCGGCCGTGGGCTCGTCGAGGGCCATCAGCGCCGGGTCGGGCAGCAGGGCCAGGGCGAACCGCAGGCGCTGCTGCTCGCCGCCGGAGCACTTCCCGACGAGCCGGTCGGCGAGATGGCTGATCCCGGCCCGCTCGAGCACCTCGTCGACGGGCCGCGCTTCGGCGTACAGCGAGGCGGTCAGGCGGACCGTCTCGCGCACCGTGAGGTCCTTGAGCAGGCCGCCCGTCTGCAGGACCGCGGCCACGAGGCCGCGCGAGACGGCCGCGGCCGGCGACATGCCCGAGCACGCTGCACCGTCCCCTGATCGGGCTGTCCGAGGCCCAGGATCATGTCGATCGTGGTCGTCTTGCCGGCGCCGTTGGGGCCGAGCAGCGCGGCGATCTCGCCGAGCTCGAGGTGAAGGTCGATGCCGTCGACGGCCCGCACGGCGCCGAAGCTCCGATGCACGTCGTGCAGCTCGATGGCGGCTGCGGATCCCTGCTCACGGGCCACGCCGAGAAGTCTACGTC
>CAVXVP010000013.1:0-8136 GCA_963765245.1 uncultured Chloroflexia bacterium | reverse complement strand
TGACGGTCGGCCAGCCACGTGTCGTCGAGCTCGTCGGCGCGGGTAACCCCGTCAGCGAGGACGAGGTCCTTCGACTGGCGGCTTCGGCCGAGGGCTCCAGCGAGCATCCCCTGGCCCAGGCCGTCGTCGACGCTGCGAAGGAGCGCAAGCTGGAGCTCGTCGACGCAACGGGCTTCAACGCCGTCCCAGGCCATGGTCTGGAAGCGACCATCGATGGCCACACGGTCCTCGTCGGCAACGCCAAGCTTATGCGCGATCGCTCAATCGACTTCGACAGCCTCGGCGTCCGAGCTGGTGAACTGGAAGGTGCCGGCCGGACCGTGGTTCGAGTCGCCGTGGACGGCAAAGCCGGTGGCCTCATCGCCATCGCCGACGCGGTGCGTCCCAGCGCGAAGGAAACGATCGACCGCCTGCACAACCTCGGTATCCAGGTGGCGATGCTCACCGGCGACAATCAGGCGACCGCCGACCGCATCGCCACCGAGCTCGGGCTCGACACCGTGTTCGCGGAGGTTCTGCCCGGTCAGAAGGCCGACAAGGTGAAAGAACTCCAGGCGACCGGCAAGCTTGTGGCGATGGTCGGCGATGGGATCAACGATGCGCCGGCGCTCGCCCAGGCCGATGTGGGGATCGCGATCGGTGCCGGGACCGACGTGGCTGTCGAGACCGCGGACGTGGTCCTGATGAAGAGCGACCCGGTCGACGTCCTCGGTGCCATTGCCCTGTCGCGCGCGACGGTCAGGAAGATGCGCCAGAACCTCGCCTGGGCCGTCGGCTACAACACGGTCGCCTTCCCGATCGCGATGGGTCTCTTCTACCCCGCCTTCGGGCTCATCCTCAGGCCTGAGATCGCGGCCATCAGCATGGCCGGCAGCTCGTTCCTCGTGGCGGTCAACGCGCTCCTGCTCAAGCGTACGAAGCTCGAAGGCATCCGCCGCTACGGCGCGCAGTGACTTGAGCACAACGCTTCGCAAATGCGCACCTTCAACTTGGAACCGGAGGCTCGGCCGTCGGTCGGATCACCGGACTCATCGACCCCGTTGCAACAGGAGGACGCCACATGGCTGACACAGTGAAGGATCCCGTCTGCGGCATGGAGATCCGCCCCGAGGACGCAGCCGCCACGGAAGAGCACGAGGGTCGGACGTTCTACTTCTGTAGCACGACCTGCCACGACACGTTCGTCAACGACCCGCACCGCTTCGGACATCCGACGGAAGAGCACGGCGACCACGCCGGCCACTGACGGGTCTTGCACGGGGCCGGTAACGTCCCCGCCACGCTCCCGCAGGACCGACAAGTAATGGTCCGCCACAGCACGGATCGACCCCCGCGACTACTCGCGGGGGTCGGCACCGCGATCGTGATCCTCGGCGTCGCCGCGGCGATCCTCCTCCTGCCGCCCGTCATGAACCTTGGCCTAGAGGCCGGAGGCTCGGCCGCAGCCCTGGGCGTCGCGCCGGACATTGCTCGGCGAGCCTCGGAGCTGTCGGTCCAGGAGTTGCTCATCGGACCGGGCTCGTTCACCTTCGCCGTGACCCCGGGCGGGCCACCCTTCTACGGCCCCGGCGAGGCGGCCCACATGCAGAACGTCCGTGGCGTCGTCTATGGGTTCTTCGGCGTTGTGCTCCTCGGAGCCATCGCGGTCGCCCTCTCAATTCGACGGATGAGCGAGTCCGATGCGCTTCGCGCGGTTCGCCGGGGCGCCACTGGGTTGGTGCTCGTCTTTGCCGCGATCGGGTTCGGGCTCATCGTCGCCTTCGATGCGCTATTCACCTTGTTCCACCGCATCGTCTTTCCGGGCGGAGGCTGGACGTTCGACCCGACGACCCAACGGATCGTGCAGCTCTACCCGACTCCGTTCTGGGAGTTCGCGGCGGGAACCCTCGCCGCCATGAGTGTCGCTATCGGACTCCTGGTCATTGCCGTCACGACGGTGCGTCTGCGGCGAGGCCGGGCGGGCGGTTCGGCTCCCCTTTGACCGTTCGTCTCAACGTCGACGGACATGGGCCATTCCGACTCGTGGGCAGGTGCTTGGGTCGGACTTGGGTCAAGCCGTTGGTGGCTCCAGGCCCTCGGTCGATGCAGACGCGCCGCCCAGGGAGATCATCCCGATTCCGATTATCAGAACCACAATCCCAACGAGCTCGGCTTGCCCAGGGCGATCCCCGCTGATGATCCCGGCGGTGACGCCGACCACGGGAACCAGAAATAGTGCGGCGCCAAGCCGGACGAACGAGACACGGTCAAGAAGCCAGAACCACGCGAGGTAGGCGAATCCGGTTCCGATGACGCCCAGGACAAGTAGCCCAGCCAGCGTCGCGGGCGACCAGCTGATTTCGCCCCAAGGCTCGAAGACGGCACTGACTGCGAGCAGGATCGCTCCACCGAGGAGGAACTGCGCGCCTGTCGTAACGAGGAGGTCGATGGTCGGCGCGAGCCGGCGCATGAGGACCGTTCCGAGAGCCGGGGCTGCCGCGGCGAGGAGCGCGAGACCGATGCCAGTAGATCCCGTGGCACCTGAGCTGGCCGATGCTACGACCACGACCCCAAGCATCGCGACCCCAAGGCCCGCGCCGCTCCGCAGCGAGACTCGGTCGCCGAACAGCGCCCAACCCGCGGCGGCGAGAACGAGCGGCTGACCGCCGGCGAGGATCGATGCCACGGCCGCCTCGGCCTGGCCGGCGGCGAGGTACATCGCCCCGAAGGCGAGCGTGGCATTGGTGAGGGCGAGCGCAAGAAGAAGCGGAGCCGGGGGCAGGCCAGCCCGCAGGAACCGCACCTGGGACGAGGCCGCCTCGATGTGCGAGTCGGCTCGGCGCGCACGCCGGAGTGCGAACCATATCGCCAGGACTCCGCCACCGATCAGGGCACGAAGTCCTGCAAGCAGGAGCGGTGTCGGGTTGGGAAGCGACGTCTGGATCAGGACGAAACAGAGTCCCCAGATGATTGCGACGAAAATCGCGACGAGGCTGACCCATCGGGCAGATGCCGGCTCCGAAGTACCCTGCTGCGACCCGCGCCCGAGCGCCTTCGCCGAGAGGACGGTGGGTGCCCCGTATCCGTCAATTGATGTGCTCAAGCGGACCCTGGTCCTGCCCGCCGATCCAGCGCTCAGGTTCATCGCGGAATGTCTCGGCGCAGGCGGCGTCGCAGAAGTAGTACGACGTCCCCATGTGATCCACGACGATCGCCCGGTCCCGGTCGATGGCCATCCCGCAAACGGGGTCGACGACTCTGGTCGAGTTTTCAAGCATCTCGTTCTCCTTGTCTCTAAGGGTGGTCCGTTGGGTCGGGACGTTGACTGCCGAGGAACTCGTCGCGGCAACCGCGCGAACAGAAGAAGTACATCTCGCCATCGCGCTCGGCGCTGACCGCGCGCTCGCGTTCGACGGCCATCTCGCAAACGGGGTCGATCGCCATCGTGACGATGTCCTTGAATTCGCCGTCCTCGAGCCAAAGCACGCGGTCGGCGATGTCGCGGATCCGCTGGTCGTGGCTGACGATGACGACGCTCCGGCCCTGGTCCTTGGCGATCCGCTGGAGGAGCCGCATGATCTCGTGACCGATCTTCGAGTCGAGGTTGGCGGTCGGCTCGTCGGCGAGGATGAGCGCCGGGTCGTTGATCAACGCTCGGGCGATCGCAACTCGTTGCTTCTCGCCGCCCGATAGCTTTTCGGGCAGGAAGCCCAGCCGCTCGCCGAGACCCAGGTCGGTCAGGAGCGAGGTCGCCTTGTCGCGCGCGGCTCGCCCGCTGAGCCCAGCCAGCTCGGCGACGATGGCCACGTTCTCGAGGACGGAGAGCGCCGAGAGGAGGTTGAAGTCCTGGAAGACGAACCCGAACTGGCGCAGGCGGATGCCCGGCAGCCGACTCTCGGACATAGCGCTGATCTCTGTCCCATCGAGGTGGATCGAGCCCTCGGTCGGCTTGAGCAACGCGCCCATCATCGACAGGAGCGTGGTCTTGCCCGAACCCGATGGGCCCATGATCAGGACGACCTCGCCGGGCGCGACCGCGAGGCTGACCCCGCGGACCGCGGTTACCGCGGTATCGCCTTCGCCGAATCGCTTGGTCGCGTGGCGGACGTCGAGCGTCAGTGTGGTCATGTCGCAACTCCTCTTCGGAAGACGATGGCGGGGTCGAGCCGCGCGACCTGGCGCATCGGCAGGATCGCGGCGAGTCCGGCGATGACCACTGCGAACAACCCGACTTTGACGAGCGACGCGGCGGTGATGGCAAGCTCGAGATCGAGATCGGTCCTCGCCACAAGGACACCGAGGAGCCCGGTGAACGCGAGGCCGATGACGAATCCAAGCGCGACGCTCAGACCAGCCTGGACGAGCACGACCCGATAGAGGACTCGGTTGCGGGCGCCGAGCGCCTTGAGGACCCCGAACTCGCGGCGACGGGCCAGCGTCGCGATGTAGACGGTGAGGGCGACGACCGCGAGTCCGACCACGAAGCCGATCGCGCTCATGATCGAGATGACCTCGGCGCTCATGTCCGTGACGAGCCTTCGCTCCTGGCTCGAGAAGGCAGCGGCGGTCTGCACCGTGACGTCCGGGACCTGTCGTTCGATGGCGGCCGCCACCGCATCGGGCGACGCAGCCTCGGCGACTTTGACGAGGACGAAGCTCACGACAGGGGCACCGCCCCGCGTCGCCTTGAAGTCGTCGAAGGACACGAAGGCGACCGAGTTGACAAGGCTCGCGGTGCCCTCGGACAGTCCGACGATCCGCGCCTCGCCGCCGAGCACGGTGACCGTGTCGCCGATCGAGACGCCGGCCCTCCTGGCGAACCCGCGGTCGACGATGACCTCGCCGCGGCCGACGCGGTTCGAGCCTTCGACGATGTTCCATGGGCCACCCATCGGAGCGTTCGTCGGGAGGCCGATGACGTAGGCGACGCCACGCTGTTCGCGCGCCACGATCGTGTCGGTCGAATAGAGGATCGGCGTCGCATCACTGACTCCCGCGACGGAACGGACCTCGTCGGTCGTGGAATCCGGGAGCCAGGAGGCGACCATGTGCAGGTTCTTGACCCCTGCCTGTGCGACCCAGACGTCAGCTCCAGCACGATCGATGTACGTGGTCAGCTGGTTTGCGACGCCGGCGTAGATCGCATCGAGGGCAAGCGTCAGCGAGAGCGCCAGGGCGACGCCCCCGACGGACACGATGAACCGGACCCGATTGCGGGTCAGGTTGCTCCGCGCCAAGAGCCCGGTTGCGCTCATCCTCGGAAGACCTCCGCTGGCTCGAGGCGGGCGACCGCTCGCGCTGGGATGAGCGCGGCAAGGAGGGCCATCAGGAGGCTGGCAGCCAGGACGATGCCGACCACACCCGGCTCGATCTCGACCCGGAACTGCGGTCGCCAGGCCATCAGGCCGGCCCCCGCTCCGAAGGCAAGGCCGATCCCCATCGCGGCGCCCACGACCGCCGCGATGAACGCCTGCGTCGTAACGACTCGATAGAGCGTTCGGTTTCGAGCACCGATCGCCTTGAGGGCGCCGTACTCACGCCGGCGCTCGATCGTTGCGGTGTAGATGACGAGGCCAACGACGAGGACGCCCACGACGAACGCGATCGCGACCATCAGACCGATCGGGGCGTCGTAGACCCGGGCCAGGAGCTTACCGTCGTTGGCGATGACGTCGGCCTTGAGCAGGACCTCGGCGCCCGGGATCGACAGCGCCTCCCTGAGCGTCACTGCGCTCGTACCGGCTGTCGGGCTGACGATAAGGAAACTCCGCAGACCGGGCGCACGCAGGAGTGATTCAAGCGTGGAGATTCGGGTGAAGGCGATCGAACCAGCCCAGAATGTCGTTTCGTCAGACAGCCCGACCACAGTGACGTCGCGGTCGAGCAGTCGAAGCTTGTCGCCGAGCGCGATCTCGTGCTGCTGGGCGGTCGTCCGATCGACGACCAGCTCGTTGTCGGCGTTCGGCTCGCGGCCGTTAACCAGCTTCCACGGTCCTCCCCCGATCGCCGGGTCGTAGCCGATGAGGAAGAAGCCGTCCTTTCGGCCGTGGCGTTCGAAGATGACGAACTGCGAGACGACCGGGATGACCCGATCGACGCCGGGCGTGGACTTGACCGCTTCGAGAGCGTCCGCTGGCAGGATCGAGCTCGTGCCGAGGAAGTCTCGGATGCCTTTCTCGGCGACGACGACCGCGCCCGGCGTGTGTTCGAGGTAGGCCGCGGCCTGCCGGTAGACGCCGCTCCGATATCCGGAGAGCAGGAGGATCAGCCCGACCGAGACGGCGACGCCGAGGACGCTGAGCAGGAAGCGAGTCCGGTCACGGAAGAGGTTTCGGCGGGCGAGGAGCACGTCTCAGTCCTCGACGGGACGGCCGGCCTGATACCCGGCGTGCTCGATCGCCCGGGCGAGTACCCACGCGTCCGTTTCGGTCGCGTCGTAGTCGATGTATGCCGTCTCCGTTGCCGGGTTCACATAGGCGCGGAGCACACCGTAGGTCGAGACCAGCTCGCGTTCGATCGTGGCCGCGCCAGTCCCGCCGCAGCCCAGGCCGTAGACGGGGATCCGAAGCCCACGCTCGATGTCCATGATCACAGCGTGCCGCCTCAAGCTGAGGAGGGAATGAGGGGCCCATGAGACTTGCCGCGATCCACCGTCCCGGGCCAACGTCTCAGCGTCGCCTCAGCGCGCCCGCCTCCGGAGGATCCCCGCGATGCATTCCTCCGACAACGAGGTTCGGCGCGCCACCAGCCTGGCGATCCGGGCCGGCTCACCTCTCGTGCGGGCGAGCTTCCGTCGATCGAGCCCGGGCCAGAGATCGAGAGCACAACGTCGTAGATCGACTGGGTCGGGACCCCGGTGGTCGTGGATCTCAAATGCCGCCATGTCGCTCACCACGCTTTTGGGTGTAGAAGAGCGACATCGTGCCGGCGGGACATGATACGGACCTGAGGCCGACTTAAGAGTCAAGCCCGCTCGCTAGGAACCGTCGGAGTTATCGGCCGACAGCGGGTACGGGCCAAATGCGTCTCCGGCACGGCGGGCGCGCTGGAGCTGGCGAGCGATCACCACGATGCCGATGACGTTCATCCCGATCCCGACGACAAAGATTGGCGTCTTGTAGGCGTTCAGGAAGACCGCCGCGGCCGAGAGGCCGAGGAGTGGGAGCAGGTCGACCAGGTGATGGGCACAACAGGCGAGCATTGCCGCCGCACTGGTTCCGGTACCGGCAGCGGTGACGCCAGCAGCGGCCCGATGACGGCGGTCCACCGTTCGAAGCTCGACGAACAGGCCGATCTGGGTCCCGAACCCGGCCGCGATCAGCCCGACGAACAGCGCATCGGCGCTCATCTGCTCAAACGCGTGCTCAACGCCCTGCGCAAGGCTGATGATGGCGAGATAGACGCCCAGGAGCGCCGCTGCAGCAGCGACGCCCGCAGCGATGGAGCGGAGTCCGATCGGAAGTCGGGGCGCGTAAGAGCGCGCGATCGCGGTCACCCGTCAAGCTCCCAGCGAAGGGTGCGTTCGGGGATGTCACCGACCCCGGGGAGGACGAGCTCGATCCACTTTGCGCCGGCGAAGAACGGCGCAGCGGCACCCGGGAATGTCAAGGTACCACCCCGATGATGGCCGCCTTTGGGTGCCGTCCAAGGCTGGGCCGGCAACGCTTCGCCGCGGTCGTTCCGCAGGACGGCGGTGGCCAGGTCGAGCGCGTCGAGATCCACCGAATGTGTATCGAGCTTGACATCGAACACAGCTTCAGCGGCCGGACCGGCCCAGTCCACGACCACGGTCACCTGACCCCCTTCGCTGGTCCGCGTCGTCGAACTCGCCGAACCCCCCGATGAGCTCGCCGGCACCGACGTCGTAGGGCTCGCCGTCGAACAGGCGGAGACGAGGAGAGCGATCGGCAGCACGAGGATTGCGAGCATTCGGATGTTCATGGATATGAACGTGGCAAGTTCAGCTTAGAGGCGGATGAGTCGCGGCTGAGGACTGCCAGACCGTGCTCTCGCCTGCGGCGCCCGACGCGACCGCCTGCAGTACGCGCCGTAAGCGCTCGGCCGCCTCCGTCGCGATCGGCGCGATACCAGGCGTCCCCACGATCCGAAAAGCTGTCTCCGGGTCGACGATCTCGAGGATCGTCGCGGAGCCGCTGG
>CAVXVP010000012.1:0-14671 GCA_963765245.1 uncultured Chloroflexia bacterium | reverse complement strand
TGCGCCACGGAATAACAGCAGAAGGTCACCGCGCCGCTCACGCGAAAGACCTCGAGGTAGGGCGCGCCCTGCGCGCGCGTCCGCCCCGTGACGTACGCCACGATCACCGCGATGACGAGCGAATAGACGAACCATTGGCCCAGCATCTTGCCCATGTTCATGTCGCCACTGGGCACGATCGACATGTTGCCGACCGGGCCCGCCTTCATCTTCGCCTCGAACTCGGGCGTCGTCATCTCAGCCACGGTGCGGCCGTACGGGAAGCGGTAGTCCCCCGGTTGCACGTTCAGGCCGCGTAGCGTCTCCATGACCCTGTCCTCGCCGGGGACCGCGGTCATGTCGTCCTTGTGCCAGCCAGGCATCATGTGAATGATCAAGAGCGCGATGAACACGAACACGGCCGACACGACGATCGGCATCCACAGCGCGGAAAGCCCGACCATTCGACTACCTCCAGGATTCGTGGGGAGGGAACTGCGACGAAACGGCGAGAACGTCCCGCCGGATGGCGTACGGGTCTCCTGACCGAGGGCCACCACGAGCTCGGTGACTGGGCTTCAACGACGCCAAGTCGGGCTACGGCCATCGTCAGTGCGACCAAGATGCGGTTCATGGTGGAATCCCGAGCCGGCCGCGTGGTGAGAGGCGAGACCAGCGAGCGACCGACTCACTGATCGTGCACGACGAAGGTGATAACCATGGACGCGATGACGGTAACGACCAAGCACCCGAGCGTGCCGACAACGGCGGCACTGGCGGCCCTTAGCCAGCCGTATCGGGATAGCTGTGAGAGCCCCATCGTCACGCCGCCTAAGATCGCCAATGTGAACAGCATCCATGCAATCCAGTGTGGCAATGCAACGGGATAGAACGTGTACGGAATCGTCAGGTCCATGTCGAATCTCTATGCGTTAGGCGATCCCGCGGCGGAACAGCTTGATCGACGACTGCCCAGACTTCGGGCAGACCGATGAGGCTCAGCAACATCATCAATTATGGAACGCCGTTCGAAAAACGTACGACTACACAAGCCCCGACGAAGATGATCTGAACGAGTCGAACACGGCGCCGACGTTCAACTGAGAGAAAGGAGGCAATGACGTGGTTCACGAGCAACATCGACGTGACGACCAGGTTCATCGCGGGGCCTGACCGATCCCGTGCGGCGTGCGCGCGCGCCAGCCAGGTCCACCAGGCCACGCACCAGAGCGCGACGATGAGAAGGAGCATGCCGTACCGAAATATCCCTCGCTGATAGGGCCCCTGACCGGCGAACGGCGTCTCGCGCATTTGATCTCTAGAGCTTTGTGGGCGCCCCACGCCCTGGTGTGGCGTGCCCGTCAGAGCGAGTGGGCAAAGTGGCTGGCGAGCCAAGCGACAACGAGACTGCCCGCTGCGCCGACGCCGAGAATTGGAGCGAAGGCTTTGGTGATGATCGCATCCGGCAAACTGAGAAGGATTCCCACGGTGAGCCCAGCAAGGAGGGCGGGGATCGGGAGCTGGACGAGGGGGATCAGCAGGCCGATGGCGAATCGGTTAATGAAGGCGCCGAGCAACGCGGCGCGCTTGTCTGCAAACTGAAGCGGCAGCATCAGCGCGACGGACAAACTTCCGAAAGCGAGACCGGCCAAGACTCCAAAAGTGAGCGGTGTCACGACGGGCCGTGCCGAGTGAGTTAGGGATTCCTAACTTGCGCGAACTGCGTCGTGGGCGCAAAGGGTGCGCCCAGCATGGGGACCTCGGCCGGCAGTCAGAAACTTGCGCGCACGTTGGTCACCATCCGCAGGACGGACTGCTGCGCGAAGCGGCGCTTATAGTCGTCCATGACTTGCTGCACGCGGTGCTCGATGTCCGGCGTGACGAGGTGCAAGAGTTCAACGACGAAGCTGCGTTCTCGGACAACGCTCCCGTCGGGAGCACGCCATTGGCCGGCCGCATCCCACACGGTTGCGCCCTCGGGAAAGGCCGGCGTGATGGTTTCGCGCACGAACGCAGCCCACGCTGAATCGCTGACAACGGCCGAGTCACCAATGTTGCGCCCGAAATAGAGGCGCTCGAGGTGAGCGTCGCGTAGAGTGTCGCGATGCTGGAGGCTGACGCAGGCGTTGAGCGCGATGGCCGAAAGCCAGGCGGACCGGCGGAGCCAGAGTGGGACGGCGCGCATTGGCTGGTAGTAGGTGGGCAGGGGCTGGCTAACGCTAATGAGACAGCGACAAACTATGGCTACGGCTCCTTCGTCCAGCGCGCGGCGATCTCTTCTCCGTCGCCCGGCACCCAGATCACCACGACCTTCGCGCCGGCAGGACCGGGTCGTGTGCCGAATCTTGTCCGGCGGCCGAACGTACCCGACCATCCCCGGTTTGAGAATCTGGCTCTTCCCATTGACGACGTGCTCGAGCTCCCCGAGAGCACATAGAACATCTCGATCGCGCCGTGCGCATGATCGCCGGAGTCCGCATTCGGCGGAAACGTGAGCTCTCCCACCGTCACCTCCGGCCCGACGTTGCTCCGTCCAGCCATCAACTTCAGCGTGGCGCCGGTGGGCGATCGATACGTCGTACCCTGCTTCTCGGTCTGAGAGAGTCCAACACCGACAATCCAGCGACGAGGAGCGCCGCGACGCTCGAGGTTCGGAGTATGTTCATGAACCTCATTATGCGCGCGAATGACGATGAACCGGCAACCATCCACGCACACTCGTCTGGTGTGTCGCCCTATGCGGCACTGTCGCGATCGGCCGTACCGCCGCCGCACAAGCGACGGAGTGTCGAGCGCAGACCGCCCGCGACGTCGACCTCGCGCGAAGATCCCGCGACCGTCTGCCGGCTCCTGTCGGCGCTCGCCCACGACTCGATGGAGGGACGCGCAACGGGAAGCACGGGCGCTCATCGCGCCGCACGGTTCATCGCCGAGGAGTTGCGCGCCGCCGGACTCGAGCCCGGCGGCGACAGCGGCTACTTCCAGCGCGTTCCGCTCGTGCGCACGCAAAGCCCGAACGGCGTCGTCGTTCGCGCTCGCCCCGAGCTTTGCGGCGCGCGACACGTTCGCGGAGTCGCAGCGCGGACTGGCCGTGAACGTCATCGGCATTCCGGCAGCGATCCGATCCTGAAAGACTCGGTCGTCCTCGTCGACGCGCACTACGATCACCTTGGTCTCGCCCGCGGTCCGGTCGACGTGGACTCGATCCGCGCCTGGCATGCGCTCGCCGCGCCGATTCTCGCCGAGCGGGATGCGTGGATCAAGACAAACGGGTTGTCGGCGAGAGCGGGGCGCGGTTCGACAGATGACCGACGACGAGCGCAAGACGATGGCCGCTTTCATCGCCGGCTGTCGGCGCTGCGCGTGGACATGGACAGCCTTCGTCGCGCCCACCCGACGGCGCGGCTCGACTCCATCTACAACGGCGCGGACGACGACGCCTCGGGCGTCGTCGCCGTCATCGAGATCGCGCGACGACTCGCCGCCGGACCGCGACCCAAGCGAACGATCATCTTCGCGGCGACGACGGGCGAGGAGGTCGGCCTGCTCGGCACGCGTTGGTACATGCAGCATCCCGTCGTGCCCAACACGCGCTCGTCGCGAATCTGGAGATCGAGATGATCGGCCGGCCCGATTCGCTCGCGGGCGGTACGGGACGCGCGTGGCTCACCGGCTTCGAGCGCTCGACGATGGGCGAGCTGTTCGCCGCGAGCGGGGCTGCCGATCGTCGCCTGACAAGCGACCGTCACAGAGCTTCTTCACCCGCAGCGACAACATCGCCTTCGCGCGGATGGGTGTTCCGGCGCACACGCTGTCGTCGTTCAACTTGCACGACGACTACCATCAGCTCACCGACGACGTGAGCGCCGTCGACTTCGAGCACATGGCGGCCGTGATCAATGCGGCGGTGAAGGCGGTAGAGCTGCTGGCGAACGGTCCGGCGCCGCTGTGGAAGCCCGGCGGGAAGCCGTAGCCCAACGTCCGATATTGGAGCGTCGCGAATCGCGGCGCTTGCCAACGGCATCGCACGCGCTGCAAGATCCGTTGGATCAAGTGACGGAGAGACACTCCCATCAACCTGCGGGGCGCACTTCGTCGATGCAAAGACATGTCGTTGCTCCGTTCAGATTCGTGTCGACTTCTTTGACCACTCCCGGGGACAAGTCGAAGTAAATCATACATGTGATGTCTTAGCAATAGAGGCGCCGAGGGCGCCACCTCGACGACTTCAAGAGCCAGGGCCCGTGGCCGGGCGTCACTTCGATCTCACGGGGGGCTCGACGCGCCGGCCCGCACCAACTGGAAGCTCGGCGAGGTCGCGCGCTCGGCGATCGAGAACGCTGAGCGACTGGTGTTCGGCCGCATGGCGGGCCTCGGCGACGCGCCCTCTCGCCGACGCACGTCGCGGAGACATTACCAACCCCTCCTACGCGGGGCGCCTCCGGACCGGTAAGCCGCTCCGCCTGGGGTCCCCCCGTCGACGTTGGCATGTGGGAGCAGGTCCAGGGGATGCGGGCGCGGGACAGCCGGAGGCACCGCGGATCGGTTGGGTTTGGTCGGGGCGAGAGGAGACAAGCCACCCTTAGGCACCTTAATGTCCCGCCTTCGCTGCCGCTCGCAATAGAGGTTACGGGCACGGAACGCTGGTTGCGAGGTTTGATCGCCTGACCACGTATCAGGCGCGCGATGCAGTCCCGAGCTCGACGGCCGCACGACGACGGGCTCCTGACCACCCTATCAGGCGCGCCCCCGAATCCACACGGCGCGGGGCTCCTCCTTCTAGGGTCGAGGTCGCGCTTGACGAGCCCGGGTCGAGTCATGTCGCCTTGATGGGGCGACCGCACCGCACCAGGTCAGAGACCGATAGCGGCGAGGGCTGAGGCTCGGTCGGCGTAGTCCTGGATCAGGACGACTCGGTCGCCCCGGAACGTGAAGGCTTGATGGAGCGGGAATGGGCGAGGCGGCTCGGTCCGCGGATCGACGATCACTGTGTCGCCGACCTCCGCGATCACGATTGGAAAGCCGGTGCCGCCGGTCACTAGGAAGGCTTCGAAGACTCCCCGGACCTGGTCGCGATCGGTGCACAAGGGCGGGCCATGGTCGTGGTCGTCATCGTGTCCGTGCTCCTGCTCGCTGTCGTAACCATCCTGCTGCGGGAGACCGCGCCAGGTCACTCGCACATCCAACAGTTCGACCAGTCGCTCGAGGTCGCGAGAGTCGAACGCGGCGGCGAGGGATGCGCCATGGGTCGGCAGTGGGATCCTCGATCCTGTCGGCCGTCCTCCGCGGAGTGCGTCTTCGATCCAGCTTCGCTCCGGGAGACCACCGAGCCCGGCGCTCGTTCGATACAGTCGGCAGCGCGGCGTGTAATCGCCCGGATCGATGTAGCCAGGGTCGACGTCGCGTCCGTCGACCCGGATCGTCGGCGAGCCCGGAAAGCGGACGCGGACAGCAGTTGCCGGATCCGTCGCATCGATGTCGCGGATCGGGGTTCCCGGGGCGACCTCGGCGATCACCTCTTCGAGCATGGCTCGGGCGGCCAGGTGGTTGGGACAGTCCGAGAACCACAGCAGCTCGGCGGTCGGGCTCATGGCCGATCTTCGGTCGCCAGCACGAGACATGACGTCAGGCGATCGGCGTTGTCGATGACGATCGACTCGCCGAGGCGCACGATCTCGCGGATCCGTTCATCGATGAGCGTGTAGCGGTTGAATTGGCCATCGACCTCAGCCCGGACGTAGCCGCACCAACGGAGGCAGGTCAGGTGGGAGGACACGCGGCCCTGGGCCAGGCCGAGTGCGGACACGAGCTCCGATACCGTCATCGGATGCTCGGCGAGGAGCTCCAGGATGCGAACCCGGGTCGGGTCCGCGAGGGCCTGGAAGAACGTGGCGAGCACTTCCGGTCGCTCGAGAGAAGGCTTCGTGGCCGCAACCGGCAAGTTGGTGCTCATGCCAGTCTCCTCGACGCCGCGGCGCAGCCTGCCCACTCCGCGCCACCCTGGCGCGCGCCTTCCGCAAGGTCGAGCAGTCGTCCTCGGCCGGCCTGCGCCTCCGCCCACGCTGCGCCGTGCGCCTCGCCGCAGAGCAGCACGGTCGGCGTGCAGAAGGACCCACGCAGGTCATCGCCACCGTCCGCGAGCCAGAGACGCTCCGGGCCCGTCCGCTCGGGTACCCCATCCGTGAACGCGATCCTGATCGCCTGGCCGCAGTGGCCGCAGTCGGTTTCGACGAGCGCATCGGCTTCGAGCGCCGCGGCGATCCCGAGGCCGTCATAGGCGCACCACGTCCGGAAGGGCGTGCCTTCGAGCGTCAGGCGGTGTGGCCCGGTCGAGAGCGACAGCCCGGCGGCGCCGGTGATGCGACCGGCATCATCGAGATCGAGCCACCCACCTGCGGCGAGCGTGGCCGTGGCCCGGCCGACCGCCTCGGACTCCATGCCCGTGGTGTGGGACAACTCGTCAACTTCGAGCGGCTTGCGATCCCGGATGAGCCCGGCGAATGCGGCTTCGCGGAGCCGGCTGGCGGCATCGATCGCCGGGAGCAAAGGCTTGGTCACGTGTCGGATACTATCGACCGAAGATAGATACGGCAAGCCGTATTGGAGCAGGGGCAAAGACATGCCCACCGCCCGGGAGTGATGACAGTGGATGAGACCTACGACCTGGTGATCATCGGCGCCGGCGAGGCCGGTCAGGCAGCGGCTCATCTTGCCCGGAAGCGGGGCGCGACCGTCGCGATCATCGAGCGTGAGCTTCTTCGGCGGCTCGTGCCCGTACTGGGCCTGCATGCCGTCAAAGGCGTTGCTCCACGCGGCATCGATCCACCACCTGGGTGGCGACTACCCGTGGCCGCGGGCGTCGGACTTTCGCGACTGGATGATCATCGCGAGCACCCCCTGCGACTGGCCAGACGATGGTGGGCATGCCCGATCCCTGGAGAAGGCCGGCGCCGTGGTCATCCGCGGCGAGGGTCGCATCGACGGGGCCGGCCGGGTCGTCGTCCGGACGGACGGCGCCGAGCGGACCCTCCGCGCCAAGGCGATCCTCATCTCCGTCGGGACGAACTCGACGATCCCCGACGACATCGACGGTCTCGACGAGATCCGCCCATGGACGAACCGCGAGGCGACGACGACGCGGGAGTTGCCGCGGAGCCTGGTGATCCTCGGCGCCGGCCCGACCGGCGTGGAGATGTCCCAGGTCTACGCCCGCTACGGCGTCCCGACCGTCCTCGTCTCGCCAGCACGCCCGGATCAATCCGAGTGACCATCCGCGCAGCTCGGCCACGCTCGACGCCGCCCTGCGCCGCGACGGCGTCGCATACGCATCGGGGTCCGGGCGACCCGCGTCCGCCCCAGGGGCGGTCTCGACGGTGCGCACGTCGTCGAGCTGTCCGACGGATCGACGGTCGACGGCCACGAAATCCTCCTCGCGGTCGGTCGAACGGCCTCCCTCGATCGGCTCGGGCTGGAGACCGTCGGCGTCCGCCTCGACGGACGACCGGCTGCACCCCGACGACCGCCTCCGAATCGCCGACGGCGTCTTTGTCGCGGGTGACCCGGCGGGACCCGAGATGCACACCCACCTCGCCGTCTACCAGGGCGAGATGGTCGCTCGCATCGCGCTCGGCGAGGACGTCAAGCCCGACCATCGTGCGATCCCGCGCGCGATCTACACGGAACCACAGGCCGCCGGCGTCGGGCTACAGCTCGAAGAGGCGATCGAGCGAGGACACGACGCCTTCGAGGAGACGACCGACTACGCCACGAGCGCACCGGGCTACATCGCCGAGGCGGCCGGCCACGTGTCGATCGTCGTCGACCGCCGCGACCGAATCCTGCTCGGCGCGTTCATCGCGGCGCCCGGAGCGGCGGACGCGATCGGCGAGGCCGTCCTCGCGATCAAGACGCGCACCCCGCTCGACGTCCTCGCCGACACGATCCACCCATTTCCGACGACCGTCCGGGTCATGGGCGGACTGTTTGGTAAGGCCGCCCGGCGGAAGGCGTCGTAGAGACCAGCGAACGTGGGCGGTTCGCCACCTCCCGACAGCCGTCATAAGGCAGGCTTGACTACCATGGCTGGATCAGGCGCCCTCGGCCATGAAGCGGACGTCTGCGCCAACGATCCGGATCCGGTCATTTATGAGACTCCTTGGTCAGCCCGCCGCCGACAGTCGGGTGAACCCACCCACATGCTCGGGCTTGATGCTCACGGCCACTCCGGACGCTGCCGAGTGCCTCGTCCTCGCTGGGCCATGGTCGCCCGGCTCGCCGTAGACCTGGACGCTCGTGGGGGCGTCGAGGAACTGCGCGAGCTCCCGCCCCGTGTGCTGGTGGACCGCCTTCCAATACTCCTTGATCGAGGCGGCGTCCGGTTGGACCTGGACGATCGCCACCTCGGTCTCCTCCCCGTTGATGTAGGCGTTGATGGCGAGCGCCCGAGGCTCGTTCTGCTCGAGGACTTCGAACAGCTCCCGGAGGAACTGCCGGGTGTCCTGGAGCTTGCCGTCCTTGATCGGGTAGGTGCTGATGAGGATGAACGGTGCGGCCATGGTGGTCCCTTCTGGCTGATGGTGCCGGTTCGGTCTTGGGTGAGTCGCCGATGATCGCTCCACCGGCATCAGGCGACGTCGCGGCGAGCGGTCGCCAGCCAGCCAGCCACCGCCGCCGTCGTGGCGTACAGGGCGAGCACGAGAAGCCCGACGGCGGGCGCCAGCAGCGCTTCAGCGCCCTGCCCGGTGATCGCCGCGGCCGCCGCCCCGGGTCCGAACCGGCCCACCTCGATGACACTGGAGTTGCCCTCGACGAGAAGGCTCTCGACGAAGAGCAGCCAGGCGCAGAGGCCGATCAGCGTCGGGACCTGGTTGCGCACGATGGCACCGACACCGACACCGATCACGGCCCACAGCGCGCCCGCGACCGCGCCGCCGACGAGGAGGAGCGCGTAGTCACCGCCGTCTAGTCCGATGGCGATGCCACGCCCCCGCAGGAGGGCGCTGCCAACCCCGGCCGCCAGTCCTGAGCCCGCCAGGCCGAACGCGGCTCCGATCAACAAGCTCGCTGCGATCTTCGCCGCGACCACTCGGCCACGGCGCGGTGTCGCGAGAAGCGTCGGTCGGATCGTGCCGTGGCGATACTCAGCGGTGATCGAGACAGCCCCAACCAAGGCGGCGAACAGCACCCCGAGCTTTTCTCCGACGCCCACCACCATCAGCTGGTTGTGACGCGGGGAAAGAACATCGGCAGCGAGGCCGATACCGTGCAGCAGCATCGCCACCAGGATGACGGCGAGCATCGCCAGGAAGAGGCCGAGGGTGGTCCGGGTCGAGCGCTGTTTGAGGATCTCGGCCCGCAACTGATCCATCATGAAGCCGCCCTCGCCGTCAGCTCAAGGTAGGTGTCCTCTAGGGCCTCGCCGCGAGCGGTGAGCTCGTCGAGCCGGATGGTCGCCAGGAGGCGGCCGCCGTTGATGATCACCACCTGGTCGACCGTCTGGCTGATCTCGGCGAGGACATGGCTTGAGATCAGGACCGTGCCGCCCTCCGCCGCGAATCGACGGATGAACGTCCGTAGCCAGTGGATGCCCGTGGGGTCGAGCCCGTTCGCCGGCTCGTCGAGGATGAGCAGGTCGGGCTCCCCAAGCAGGGCGCCGGCCAGCCCGAGCCGCTGACGCATCCCGAGTGAATACGTCCCCACCCGCCTGTTGGCCGCCTGGGTCAGGCTGACAAGCTCCAGCACCTCCTCGACGCGGGCTCGGGAGATGTCCGCCTCGGCGGCCAGCGCCAGGACGCGCAGATGGTCGCGTCCGGAGCGCCCCGGGTGAAAGTCATTCGACTCAAGCACCGCGCCGACTCGCCGCACCGGTCGGTCGAGGTCGCGGTATCGGCGTCCGAAGACCAGTGCCTCTCCGGCCGTCGGCTCGGCGAGCCCGAGGAGCAGTCGCAGCGTGGTCGTCTTCCCGGCGCCGTTCGGACCGAGAAAACCGGTGACCGTGCCGCGTTCGAGCGCGAAGGTCAGATCGTCGACCGCGGTGACCGCGCCGTAGTGCTTGATCAGGGAGCTGACGGTCACGACCTGGCTTGCAGGCAGAGCAGGACCAGCCGGAACCGGTGTTTCGCCTATCGCGGGACGGCCGGGCGGCCGGGCGTGGCCGTGTGCATCGTGGCGATGCGCCTGCCCAGTATCCACGGCGTCGATGGTCATCATGTGCTCCCTGTTAGTGGGCGCCCGGGCCGACGATGCCGGCGAGGTGCGCGTAGACGATCAAGCCGATCACGATCACCGGGATCAGGATCCCGAGCGCGGTCTTCCAGCGTGGCGTGCGCTCATCGCGCTCCTGCGGTCCGTCCGAGACGCCGCCATCGGGATACGGGGGTGGCTGCGCCATCGGCTTCTCCTCGAAACGCGTGGTGCCGTCGACATTCGTCGCGACCCTGCGCGTTACGAGACAGTCTGTATTGTATAGAGGCAGCTTGTCAAGGTTAGGTCGTCATGTATGCTCGGTTCGTGCCGAAGCTCTGGAACGAGACGATCGAGGCCCACCGCGCAGCGGTGCGCGACGCAACGCTCGATGCGGCCGCTGCGCTCGTGGCGAAGCACGGGCTGCGGTCCGTGACGATGTCCGAGATCGCCGAGCGTACCGGCATCGGGCGGGCGACCCTGTACAAGTACTTTCCCGACGTCGAGGCCATCCTGTTCGCCTGGCACGAGCGGGAGATCAGCGGCCACCTCGGACAGCTCGCCGTGGCGCGCGACAAGGCGGGCGATGCCGGTACGCGGCTCCAGGCCGTGCTGGAGGCATACGCTCTTATCGCCCACGAGACCCACGGCCATCACGACCCCGAACTGGCGGCGTCGCTGCATCGAGACGAGCACGTTGCCCGAGCGGAGCAGCATCTGCGCAACATGATCCGGGATCTGCTGATCGAGGCCGCGGCGACGGGCGATGTCCGCGCTGATGTCGCGCCCCAGGAACTCGCGAGCTACTGTCTCCACGCGCTGAGCGCCGCCAGTAGCCTGCCGTCGAAGGCCGCCGTACGTCGGCTCGTCACGGTGACGCTGGCCGGGTTGCGGCCCCGCGAGCGCGGCGACCTTCTGACCACCACGCAGGGGTAGCTGTGGCCGGATCACTCCGCGCTCCAGCCAGGCGTTTCGTGCCGATAGCCACATCTGATTTCGCACGAACAACCAGCCTGTGATTCGGTCGTTAGAGCCGAACGGCCCGCGAGAGAAAGGCGCATTGGCCCGCACGCCCCGTGCTCGGACGAGCGCACACTCCATTGAGGAGGTATACGACATGATGTATGGATATGATCTCGCCGGCCTTGGCGGTTGGTGGATGTTAGCGGGGATGGCGATCTTCGCGTTTGTCGTGCTCGGGTCGGTCTGGCTGATCGTCCGTCGCCCGGCGTCCGCGGGGTCATCACACTCCGCGGCAAACGAGCTCCTGCGCGAGCGTTTCGCGCGGGGCGAGCTCAGTGGCGAACAGTTCGATGAAGCCAAGAGGCGGCTTGGATAAGTCGCGGCTGAGGATGCCCGGAGCGTCGCGATGACACCCGCGATCGGACCCCGACCAGGCGGGCCGTCGCTCGCGGGGTGGCGGCTGAAGGGCATCGGACTGCTGCGGATCACCTTCGGCGTCGTCTGGGCGATCGACGCGTGGTTCAAGTGGCAGCCAGACTTCATCAACGATTTCGCGGGCTACCTGACCGGCGCGCAGCAAGACCAACCCGCCTGGATCCAGAGCTGGATCGGTTTCTGGATCAACGTGGTGAACGTCGACCCGCACGTCTTCGCCCACCTGGTGGCGATCGGCGAGAGCGCGATCGCGGTCGCGCTGCTCGTGGGAGTCTTCACGAATCTCGCGAGCGGCATCGGCATCGTGCTCTCGATCGTCATCTGGACGACTGCCGAAGGGTTCGGCGGTCCCTATCAGGCTGGCTCGGCCGACATCGGGTCTGCCGTCATCTATGTGCTCGTTTTCGTCGGCCTCGTGCTGAGTCAATCGGGCCTCTACCTCGGGCTCGATCGATGGCTCACCCCGGCTCTTGGTCGCCTCGGCTTCCTGGCCTCGGGGCCGCTGCCGAGATAGCTCCAGTTACCCGGCCGACGCTCCCCTACACTCCAAGTACGACAGCGGCGTAGTGGCCCGTCGATAACGGACACACGGCCAGGACGGAGCGGCCCTTTGATCAGCGGCATCTTCGACGCAGGAGGCCTCCTGCGAGCCAGCACGGCGGCGGGCCTGCAGGAGTACCTCCGACGCAACCACGGCATCCAGGCCGCTGAAGCGAACCCCGTCTCGCAGGCCGTGACCGTCACCTACGACGAAGCGGCCGTGACCGCGGACGACATTCGAAGGCTGATCGAACGCTTCGGCTGCACGTGCGGCGGTGAAGTCGTGCCGTGTCACCTGTGCCACGATGAGCGGACCGCGGTGATTGGCGGCGCGGTCCGGCGCGGGTCCGCCAAGGCCATGCCTGACCACGAAATGGGTCATGCGATGGCGGCCGCAACCACGCCCATCGCGGTCCCGGATGCGCACGCCGGCCATGTGATGACGCTCACAGGCCCCGGCGCGCCAGTCTCCGGCGAGATGGCCCAGATGGCCCACGGGATGGGTCACGGTGGCGGGATGACGATGGACCAGATGGTCCGCGACATGCGGAACCGGTTCATCGTCGCATTCATCCTGGCCATCCCGATCTTCCTCTACTCGCCGCTCGCGACCGAGGTCTTCGACATCCACCTCGGGACCCCGTTCGGGATCGATCCGAAGATCCTGTCCTTCCTGCTGGCCACACCCGCCGTGTTCTGGAGCGGGAAGATGTTCTTCGTCGGTGCGTATCGGGCGCTGCGCAACCGAACCCTCGATATGTCAGTCCTGGTCGCCCTATCGGTCGGCAGCGGCTATCTGTTCAGTGTCGCCGCCACCTTCCTGTTCGACGGCGAGGTCTTCTACGAAGCGGCCGTCGTCCTGCTTACCTTCGTGCTCTTCGGCCACTGGCTCGAGATGCGCGCGCGGGCGGGCGCCTCCGACGCGATGAAGGCGCTGCTCAACCTCACGCCGCCAAAGGCGACCGTCATCCGCAGCGGCGAGCCGGTCGAGATCCCGACGGCCGAGGTCGTCCTCGACGACATCGTTGTGATCAAGCCCGGCGACAAGGTCCCGGTCGATGGGGTGGTCGTCGAAGGCACCTCGAGCGTCGACGAATCGATGATCACGGGCGAGAGCGTCCCGATCGAGAAAACGGTTGGCTCGAACGTCATCGGTGCGTCGATCAACAAGACCGGCACCTTCCGGTTCAAGGCCACCAAGGTCGGTGCGGATACCGCCTTAGCGCAGATCGTCAAGCTCGTGCAGCTCGCCCAGAACTCGAAGGCCCCGGCACAGCGACTCGCCGACCGAGCGGCCCAATGGCTCGTGGCGGCAGCGGTGATCCTCGGCCTGGTGACGCTCGTCGGCTGGTTGACCATCGGCGGTTCGACATTCATCTTCGCGCTGACCCTGGCCATCACGGTCGTCATCATCGCCTGCCCGGATGCGCTGGGCCTCGCGACCCCGACGGCGATCATGGTCGGGACCGGACTCGGCGCGCTCAACGGGATCCTCTTCAAGAATGCGACCGCCCTCGAGCAAGCCTCGAAGATCGGCGTGGTGATCTTCGACAAGACCGGCACCCTGACGGTCGGCCAGCCGCGCGTGGTCGAACTCGTCGGCGCGGGAAATCCAGTCAGCGAGGACGAGGTCCTGAGACTGGCGGCTTCGGCCGAGGGCTCCAGCGAGCATCCGCTCGCGCAGGCCGTCGTCGATGCGGCGAAGGAGCGCCAGCTCGCCCTCGTGGACGCGACCGACTTCAACGCCGTGCCGGGGCACGGCCTCGAGGCGACGGTCGACGACCATGCGGTCCTGGTCGGCAACGCAAAGCTCATGCGCGACCGGACGATCGATTTCGACGGTCTGGGGCCCCGCGCCAAAGAACTGGAGGGCGCGGGGCGGACCGTTGTCCGAGTCGCCATCGACGGCAAGGCTGGCGGCCTCATCGCCATCGCCGACGCGGTCCGACCGAGCGCGAAGGAGACGATCGACCGTCTCCACAACCTGGGCATCAAGGTCGCCATGCTCACCGGCGACAACCAGGCCACCGCTGACCGTATCGCGGCCGAACTCGGCCTCGATACCGTGTTCGCGGAAGTCCTGCCGGGTCAGAAAGCCGACAAGGTCAAGGAACTCCAGGCGACCGGCAAGCTCGTGGCCATGGTCGGTGACGGGATCAACGACGCACCGGCGCTCGCCCAAGCCGATGTCGGCATCGCGATCGGAGCGGGCACCGACGTTGCTGTGGAGACGGCGGATGTCGTCCTGATGAAGAGCGACCCTGTTGATGTGCTTGGCGCGATCGCGCTCAGTCGAGCGACGGTCCACAAGATGCGCCAGAACCTCATCTGGGCCGTCGGCTACAACACGATCGCGTTCCCGATCGCGATGGGCCTGTTCTACCCTGCGTTCGGACTGATCCTTCGCCCTGAGATCGCGGCCATCAGCATGGCCGGCAGTTCGATCCTCGTGGCGGTCAACGCCCTGCTCCTCAAGCGGACGAAGCTCGAGGGCATCCGTCGGTACGGCGCCACTTGAGCGCGCCAGGCTCGCGTGACTAAGATCGCTCCCCAGTCACGAAACGGCTGCGCC
>CAVXVP010000011.1:0-300705 GCA_963765245.1 uncultured Chloroflexia bacterium | reverse complement strand
GGGTAAACTGCCGCAGATGTCCACCGACCGGCCCGGCCCGAGCCTCGCGATCGTGCTGCCGGCGTACAACGAGGCCGAGCGGATCGGGCCGGCGCTGGACGAGCTCTTCGGCTATCTCCACCGACGCGGCGAGACGTGCCCGCGATGGCGCGCCGGGGCCGGACAGCTGCCCGACCACGATCGAGGTCCTCGTCGTCGACGACGGCAGCACCGACGAGACCACGACGATCGTCGAGGCGCGCCCCGAAGCCAAGGGTCGTCGGACCGGACGGCACGACCCTCCGACTCCTGCGCGTCGCCCACGGCGGCAAGGGCGCCGCGGTCCGGGCCGGGATGCTCGACGCGACCGCCGACCTGATCGTCTTCGCCGACGCCGACATGGCGACCCCGCCCGACCAGCTGCCGCTGCTCGTCGCGGCACTTGCCGACCACGACGTCGCGCTCGGGTCGCGGATCCAGCCGGACGGCTCGGACATGCGCGCGACCCAGCCCGGCTACCGGCGTCTGCTGGGCAAGATCTTCCATGCCCTCGCGTCGATCTGGGTCGTCGGCCCGGTGCAGGACACGCAATGCGGGTTCAAGGGCTTCACGCGGGCCGCGGCGCACGACCTGTTCGCCCGCCAGAAGGTCACGAGCATCGTCTTCGACGTCGAGCTGATCTACCTCGCCCGGCGGCGTGGGTACCGGATCGCGATCGTCCCGATCCGCTGGTACGACAAGCGCGGGTCGCGGATGCGCGCGCAGTCCGGGCCTGGCCGCTGCGCGTCGCCTGGGACCTGCTGCGGATCCCGCTCATCCACCGGACCAGCGGGCGAGGCGCACGATCCAGGACGTGATGGATCAGCCGGCGCTGGCCCGTCTCGGCCGCGCGGCGCTGCCGATCGTCGCGCTCCTCGTCTTCGGCGTGGTCGTCGGCGCATCCGTCGTCGCCGCCGGCGACAAGCTGGGCTTCGACTTCCTCGCCTACCACCAGGCGGCCGTCCGCCTGCTCGAACGGCCAGCCGCTGTACGACATGAGCTTCCAGACGACCGGCGGCTTCGGGCTCTTCTACTACCCGCCGACGTTCGCGCCGCTGATCCTGCCGTTCGGGCTGCTGTCGGCGACGACGGCCGTCTGGGTCTGGACGGCGATCCTGATCGGGTCATTCGCCGTGGGCGTCGCGGTCCTGCCGGTCAGCCGCACCGTGCGCTGGTGGATCGTCCTGCTGGCCGGCCTGTCGTGGCCGTTCGCCTACGCGGTCAAGCTCGGCCAGGTCGGGCCGGTCCTGTTCCTGCTGTTCGCGATCGGCTGGCGCTGGCTCGACGACCCGATCCGGCTCGGCGCGAGCGCGGCGCTCGGCACGGCGATCAAGCTCCAGCCGGCGATCATCTTCGTCTGGGCGATCCTGACCCGACGCTGGGCGGCGGTCGCGGCGGGCGTCGTCGTCCTGGCGGTGCTTGGCCGTCGCCGCGACGGTGCTGGCCGGCGCGAGCGCCTGGTCGGATTTCGCGCTGCTCGTCCGACAGGTCGGCGACCCGATCACCACCGAGCACAACTTCACGCCCGGTGCGATCGCCTACCAGATGGGGCTGTCGGCGGAGCTCGCCTCGCTGCTCCAGCTCGCGTGCACGGTGCTGGTCGTGGCGTCGGTCGTCGCGGCCGCGCGCTGGGCGACCGCGGAGGCCGTCGTACCTCGTCGCGGTCATCGCGAGCCAGCTGCTCTCGCCGATCCTGTGGGACCACTACGCGATGCTCCTGCTGCTGCCCGTCGCCTACCTGTGCGCGGCCGGTCGCTGGTGGGCGGTGCTCATCCCGCTCGCCACGGCAGTGCCGTTGATCGGGATCACGCCCGCGGTCGTCTACCCGCTCGCGTTCGCGGTCGCCCTCGGCGCGACGCTCGGCGGTCGGGATCCGGCGCGCGCCAGGCGGTCGCCGTGAGCGACGCGTGACCGGCACGCCGGAGGAGCGCCGCTTCGATCGCGGGGTCGTCGTCGGGCTCGTGGTGGTCGCCGTCTCGGCGGTCATCTACTGGTTCGCCGACCGGAACTTCGACGCCGGCCGGGGCGACTTCTTCTACCTCGCCGACGCGTTCCTCCACGGCCGGACGTGGCTGACGTTCCAGCCCGGACCGTTCGACGTGATCATCCGCGACGGTCGGTTCTACGTTCCGTTCGCGCCGTTCCCGGCCGTCGCTTTCATGCCGCTGGTCGCGGTCATCGGGGCGGTGACCGCCGACCAGATCGAGTCGGGCATCAACGCCATCCTTGCGGCGGCAGGGGTCGGGCTGTGCTGGATGCTGCTGGCGCGGATCGGCGTCAGGCGCCTCGTCGACCGGCTGGCGCTGACGATCCTGTTCGGCTTCTCGACCCAGATCCTGTGGATCACGACACGCGGCGGCGTCTGGCACACCGGTCAGCTGATCGCGACGATCCTGACCTTCGCCTGCCTCATCGAGCTGTGGGGCAAGCAGCGGGCGTGGCTCATCGGGCTGCTGGCCGGGGCGGCGTTCCTCACCCGTGCCCCGCTCGCCTTTGCGATCCCGTTCTACGCCTTGATGCTCGAGCCGCGGACGGCGCTCCCGTCGACCGAGGTGGCCGGTGGCTACATCGCCTCGGTCGCGCGACCGGAACGGCTGCGGGCGTGGGCCGGTCTGGCGCTCGGCGTCCTGCCGGCCGATCGTCGCGTTCTTCGCCTACAACCAGGTCCGCTTCGGCTCACCATTCGAATCCGGCTACGCGCTGGCGACGCTCCCTGCGTTCCTCGAGGCGAACCGCGCGCTGGGCCTGTTCTCGCTGGCGCACCTGCCGATGAACCTGGACTACTTCCTCCTGCACCTGCCCAAGGTCATCCCGGACTTCCCGTATCTTCCGGCCCGACGGCCTGAGCCTGTCCGTGCTGATCACCAGCCCGGGGCTCCTGTTCGCGACCCAGGCCGACTGGCGACGACCGCGTGCCTGGTGGCTGCTCGGCGCGACGATCGCGGTCCTCATCCCGACGCTTCTCTACTACGGCGGCGGGTGGCTCCAGTACGGCTACCGCTACTTCCTCGACTCGGTGCCGTTCGTCATGGCGCTGTGCGGGCTGGCCGCGGTCCACCAGGGCCGGATCGGCTGGGGCTGGATGGCGCTGATCGCGTTCGGGACGGTCGTGATGGCGTTCGGCGTCTACTGGGCCCCGATCATCTGATGCGACGCAACCTGCGTCCGCTCTGGGTCGGCCTGACGATCATCTTCCTGGCGCTTGCCGCCATCGAGACGGTCTTCCTCTACCGGATCATCGACGGTCAGGGTGCGATCGGAACGGACCTCCACTACTACCAGTTCGTGGCCCAGCGTTGGCTCGACACAGGGGTCTATTACACCGAGCACCAGTTGACCGGTCCGTATGTGATCCAGACACAGGTCGACAACCTGTATCCGCCACACGCCCTCTACCTGTTCGTTCCGTTCCTGTACCTCCCGGCGATCCTGTGGTGGGTGATCCCGTTGGCGATCATCGGATACGTCGTGTGGTGGTGTCGGCCGGTGGCCTGGATGTGGCCGGTCCTTGCACTCATCGTGTTGTTCCCGAAGACACCCGCCCAGATCCTGTTCGGCAACACGGACATGTGGATCGCCGCGGCGATCGCCGGTGGCGTCCGCTGGGCGTGGCCGTCGGTGTTCATGACACTGAAGCCATCCCTGGGCTTCTTCGCCTTGATCGGCATCCGGTCGCGGTCGTGGTGGATCGCCGCCGGCCTGCTGGTGCTCGCCAGCTTGCCGTACCTATCGCTGTGGCTCGACTACCCAACGGTCACGAAGAACTCCAACGCCACCTTCTGGTACTCATTCGGTAACCTGCCGTTCTTCGTCCTTCCGATCGTCGCGTATCTCGGCTCGAGCCGACGCGGCGCAACCCCGATCTTGACCTGGACCGCCTGGCTCCTGCGAGGAGGCGGATGGGCAGCCCAACAGGAGAGCACCGTATGAGATCTCGCTGGCCGATCCTGGCGATCTTCGTCCTGTCCGGGGCGGCCGGCCTGATCTACGAGATCGTCTGGTCCCGCCAGCTCGTCCTCGTCTTCGGCAATACGACACAGGCCGTCTCGGCGATCCTCGCCGGGTTCTTCGGCGGGATGGCGATCGGCAGCGCGTTCGGGGGGCGACTGGCGGACCGCGTGCGTTCGCCCCTTCGGCTGTACGGCCTGATCGAGCTCGTCCTGGTGGTCGTGGTGATCGCCACGCCGTTCACGTTCCGCGTCATCCGAGCGTTCTACGGCGAGATCGCGGTGGGGCTCGAAGACTCCCCGCAGCTCCTGGCACTCATCCGCCTTGGTCTGGCACTCCTCGCGTTGGCTCCGGCGACCATCCTCATGGGCGCGACTCTGCCGACGCTGACACGGCATCTCAGCGCGAATGCGCATCTCAGTCAATCGTTCGGACGGCTCTACGCCGCGAACACGATCGGCGCGATCATCGGCACGCTGGTGGCCGGGCTCGTCCTGATCGAGGTGTTCGGACTGACCGGCGCGCTTTTCGTCGGCGCGGGCTGCTCGGCGATCGCCGGAGTCGTCGCCCTGGCCATCGCCCGGCGATCCACGGAGACGCTCGAGACGTCCCCGGTAGCTCCTGTCGACAGCGGCGCCCAGAGAACCCGAGCCGGCGGCCCCGGGGCACCGGACCCTCGCCCTGACCGTGGCGTTCATCTCCGGCCTGACATCGCTCGGCTACCAAGTGCTGTGGACACGTCTGCTGGCCTCAGGGACAGGCAACACGACCTACGTGTTCACGATCATCCTCGGGGTCTTCCTTATCGGCCTCGCGATCGGGGCGTTGCTCTTCAACTACCTCCGTCCACGGATCACCGACCCGATCCGACTGCTGGCGATGGCGCAGATCCTGGTCGCCGCTCTCGTCATGGCGGGACTCGTCGTGGTCGTCGACCGACCGGAGGCGCTGATGCCGGGCGCCAGGCTGGCAACACTGCAGGCGCTGATCGGATCGGCGATCCTGGTCGTGTTGCCGGTCACGATCGTGCTCGGACTCAGCTTCCCGGCGGCATCGGCGCTGCTGTCGGACGACGTCCGTCATGCCGGCTCGGAATCCGGCTCTCTCGTCGCCGTGAATACCGTCGGTGCCATCGCCGGCAGCGTGCTCATCCCGTTCGTGCTGATTCCTGCACTCGGATCGCCACTCGTGGTGGCGCTTCTCGCGCTCGTGAACGTGGCGGTCGGGATCGCCCTCGCGTTCCGCACCCTCGAGCCTCGCCGACCGTTGATCGCGATCGGTCTCGTCGTCGCCGTCGTGGTGGCGTCGGCCGGTTTCGTCCCAGGAGCCCTTGCGCAGCCGAACGAGGCGTACCTGCGGGCGGCCGGCGGCCGGATCTTCGCCTCGACCGAGGACGAGATCGCGTCCGTCCAGGCGGGCCAGCTCAATTTCACGCCGGAACTGTGGGTCGGTGGCACCTCGATGACGCTGCTGACTGTCGATGCCAAGCTGATGCCGATCCTGCCTCTCATCGCGCGGCCGGATTCGAAGCGTGCCCTGGTGGTCGCGTTCGGGATGGGTTCCGCGTTTCGCTCGGCGCTCACCGCGGGTCTGAAGACGGACGTCGTCGAGCTCGTACCGAGCGTTCCAAAGATGTTCGGCTACTACTACCCGGATGCGAATGCGGTCCTCGCCGACCCGAATGGGCGGGTCATCGTCACCGACGGTCGCAACCACCTCGAGCTGACGAAGGATCGCTTCGACATCATCGTGACCGACCCACCACCGCCGATCGAGAGCTCCGGCGCGTCCGTCATCTCGTCCAAGGAGTACTACGAGGCCGGCCGCGATCACCTGACCCCGAACGGGATCATGATGCAATGGCTGCCGTACGGCGGGCCGGCAGACGAATTCCAGGATCACATCCGGACATTCGCTTCCGTGTTCCCCCAGGTCACCCTTGTCAAGGGTGCCGGAGGCTATGGCATCTACATGCTCGGATCGAGCTCGCCGATCGCCTTTGACGAGGCGAACATTCGCGAGGTCCTCGCCCGGCCCGGAGTGCTCGAAGACATCTCGACTGCGTACGACTCACCGGCTACCACTGTGGACGACTGGGTCGACGTCATCTCGCGTCAAACGTGGATGACGGACGCCGTCGCACGAGCCACGGTGGGCTCAGGCCCTCTGATCACCGATGATCGGCCGCGGCCCGAATACTTCCTGCTTCGCAGGCTCGCCGATGGCGCCTTGAAATAGCGCGTGGCTATCGTCCCGGCCAGCGGATATCCCAGTCGCCACCAGGGTAGACGGGCACGAGGCAGGGATCTGCCCCACCCATGCATGCGCTGTTCTCGGCCCAGCCAAGCGTGGGTGGCGCCTCGATCCGGAAATCCCAGACGACCCCGGTGACGAGCAGGATGCCAAGCGCCATGCCGGCCATACGTTGCCAGCGTCCCCCCATCGCCACGGACACGATGACGATTGCCATCACCGCCGCGACGCCGAACAGGAAATACCTGCTGCCACCCCAACCGGCGAGGAGGCTCGACGTCGAAATCAGCCGCGCGTACGACGCCCGCCACCGCCACCACGAGGGCGGCATAGACGAGGACCGCCAGAGTCGGACGAGGGATGACGGATCCGGCGATGACCAGGAGGGTGGCGACCAGGAAGACGAACAGTCCGCCGACCAGCAACGGAATGCTTGCCTGGCTCAATAGCACTGTCGCCTGGTATCCGATCAAGGGCGTGACCAGGAGCCGGGTGGCCAGGATGGCCACGGCCTCAGTGATCGTTGCGGGAACCGGTCCTTCGTGGTGCGCGGTCGCCACGAAGGCGAGCTCGACGATCGCGCACCCAACGACGATCCACGTGACCGGCCCGAGTCGTCGGCGTTGCCACAGGTACAGCGGCGCGAACAGGATCGAGAATGGCCCGGTCAAGCCGACCACGCCGACGGCGACGCGATCGAGCCATCTCCAGCGCGGACCGGGCTCATCGGCGAAGAAACGCGCGAGCAGGAAGAAGCCGAGGCTCCATTGGAGAAAGAGGAGATGCCATGACAGGTTCTGCGCTGCGGGCATCAGGACGAAGCCGACCGCCAGGGCGAGCCGAAGGCGCGGATCGGGCACAGCCGTTCGGAGTCGATCACTGGCGATGAACGCCGCGACCCCAGCTGTGACGAGGATGGTCACGACGTTCATCAACAGCGGCGCAAAGGCCGGAGGGATGGCCGTCGGCAACTAGCGCCACCATTCGGTCGGCGAGCAGGAGATATCCCTTGGGCGGGTTGAGCCAGCGACGGAAGACCATCGAATCCGCCGAGGTAGAGGACTCGCCCGTCTTCCCACACCATCTCGGCCGTGAACACCGCACTCGGATAGCGGAGGACAAGGATCAGGAGCGATACCGCGAATGCGGCCACCGTATACGCGCGCACGCCTGGCACATCAGTCGCGATCGAGGCTCGAGGCCGGTCGAGCGACCCCGTGACGGTCATGCTCCGTGCACCTGGGCAGTCTTCGTTGGCATGCTGCTGTCCTGCCGCATTGGGCTAGTTTGCCCGAGCAACATGCCGCGCGGTATACCCAACGAAGGTCCTGACGTGCCCCGTTCTTCTCAGTTGACCGCCAACCCGCAGCGACCACGATGACAAGAGACCACGCCGACCGGAGCACGGATGACCGCACGCATCCTGGACGCCTCGCGCTCGATCTTCGAGACGTCACTAGGTTGCCGGCGCAACCAATCCGGGTTGCGGTGTAGCATTCTTTCGTGACTTCCCTGACCCTCGACGCGGAGCCTGCCTGTCCCGCGGCCGACCGCGACGCGACCGCGGCCCCGGCCCCAACAACCCTGCGCGTCGAGCGCCGCTCGATCGACGACATCCCGCAGCGCCACGTGGGATGCCCTCGCGGCGAAGAACCCATGGTCGACCCCGTTCTCCGGCTGGGCCTTCCAGCGCGCGTGGTGGGATGCGTACCGGGCCAACGCCCACGAGGAGACCCTCGTCCTGGTCCCGTCCGATGCCGGATCCGGCGCGGACCCGGTCGCCATCCTCCCGCTGATGCACCGCCACGAGGTCGAGCCCGACGAGGGACCGCTCCACACCAAGATGCGCCACGGGGCGCCGTCCGAGCTCACCCGCGTGGCGCCGACGGCGACCGCGGTCTTCTTCGGCGCCTCGTACCACGCCGACTACGCGACGATCCTGGCGGCGCCCGCGGACCTGCCGGCCGTCTCCGACGCGCTTGCGGACTATCTCGCCGAGCCTGCCGACCGGCGCCCGTGGGACGTCGTCGACCTGCGCCGATTGCGCTGCGGGGACCCGACGGCGGACGCCCTGGCCGCAGCCTTCGGGGCGCGCGAGATGGCCGAGGGCTGGACGCTCAACGTCGAGCGCGAGGACGTCTGCCCGGTGGTGACCTTCCCGTGCTGGGGCCGACATGGAGGCCTACCTCTCGACGCTCGGCAAGAAGGACCGCCACGAGATCCGGCGCAAGGTCCGTCGCGCCGAGGCCGTCGGCGAGATCCGTCTCGACGACTCGGCCGATCCGCTGTCCGACCTCGAGGCCTTCATCGAGCTGCACCAGAAGAAGTGGGCCGCCGACGGCCTCTTCCCGGACACCCCGGGTGGCGCCCAGAGCCGGGTCCTGTTCCAGCGCCTGTTCGAGCTCCACGGCGCCGATGGGCCTCTGCGGATGTCGTTCCTGTCGGTCGGTGGCCGGCGGATCGCCGCCGGCATCCACTTCGAGACCGATGAGGGGTACCTCTACTACAACGCAGGCGTGGACCCCGACGCCTTCGACCTCTCTCCGGGCATCCTGCTCGTCTACAGCCTGATCGCGCGCGCTCTCGCGGCGGGCGTGCCGCGGCTCGACTTCCTGCGCGGCAACGAGTCGTACAAGTACGCCTGGGGCGCGGTCGACGAGCCCGTCCAGCGACTGCTCGTCCGGCGGCGGGACGGCTGACATGAGCGCACCGATGCCCTGGGATCCGTGCCTGACCCCGCTCGAGCGTCCGAGCGCCGCCGGCGGTCGTCGCGTCCGCGTCGTCGAGGTCCTCGCGACCGGCACCAACGGCGGCGCCCAGGAGCACCTCTTCTCGCTGGTCACCCGGCTCGACCCGGCCCGCTACGACGTGTCGGTCGTCTCGCTGTCGGCGGGGAGTGCCGTCCGCAAGCTCCAGCGGGCGGGGGTCGCCGTCCTGGTCATCGAGGACCCGGATGACTCGATCGCCGTCGGTGCGCTGGCGGCTCATCTCGCGGAGGTGCGCGCCGACGTCGTCCACGCCCACATGTACCGCGCCGAGACGGTCGCTGCGCGCGCGGTGATCGCGCTGGGCGAGGCGGGCCAGCGCCGCCCGTACCTGGTCGCGACGGCTCATTCGAGCCGGGTCCGGTCCGCCGCCGACCGCCAGACCCTGCTCGAGCTGACGCCGCAGTTCGACCGGCTCATCGCGGTCTCGAAGTCGAGCGAGGCGAAGCTGATCGACGAGGGCCGCGCGACCGTCCCGATCAGCCTGATCTACAACGGCGTCGACCTCCAGCGCTACGACCACCAGGAGCCGTGCTGCACGCTCCCCGAGGAATACGGGATGGAGCCGGGCTCGAAGATCGTCGGCGTGGTCGCACGGCTGGAGCCTGAGAAGGGCCACCCGACGCTGCTCGAGGCGTGGCCCGGCGTCCTGCACGAGGTCCCGGAGGCCTATCTCTTGCTCGTCGGCGAGGGCAGTCGCTGGGACTCGCTCGAGGCGCAGGCCCGCGAGCTGCGGATCGCCCATCGGGTCGTGTTCACCGGCCGCCGCGACGACGTGCCGGCGGTGACCGCCGCGCTCGACGTGGCCGTCCTACCGTCCTATCGCGAGGCGCAGGGCCTGACGATCCTCGAGGCGATGGCGCTGTCGCGCCCGGTCGTCGCGTCGAACGTCGGCGGCATCCCCGAGATGGTCGAGGACGGCGTGACGGGGATCCTCGTCCCGCCGCACGACGCCGAGGCGCTGACGACCGCGATCGTCCGGCTGCTGACCGACCACCCATACGCGGACATGCTCGGGCGGGCCGGCCACGACCTCGTCCACGACCGCTTCTGCCTCGAGCTGATGGTCAACTCGGTCGCGTCGATCTACGACGAGGGCGCCCGCACGGTTCGTCCGTCCGAGGTCGCCGCCGCCGGCTGATCGTCGCTCGGTTGCTCGCCTGCGTCGCGTGTCCGGCGTCGCCGATACCAGATCTCGAGCGCGGCGGCGATGGTTGCCACGGCCGGCCCGCCCTGCACCGGGGCGGCGAGGATCGCGGCGGTCAGCGGCGTCAGCGCCGGCATCGCCATCAGCGAGTAATACCACTGGGTGGACGGCCAGAGTGCCGGGACGGCCCACCACGATGCCCGTTGGCGCCCCATCGCAAAGAGGGCAATGGCCGTGAATGGCACGAGCACCGGGAAGATCCAGGCGCTCATCCCGCCCTGCGATTGCTCCGACAGCAGGGTCGTCGTGGTCGCCATGTGCTGGAAGAACGTCGCCCACGGAAGGAGCGGGAACGTGACGACGCCGATCACGGCCGTGATCGCCAGCGTCCGGACGCGCCACTGGATGATCAGCGGGACGACGGCGTAGGCCTTGACGATCGGTGCCAGCCAGGCAGCGGACCCGAGCAGCAGCGGGACGAGGAAGATCTGCGGATTGAGGTTCCACAGGTTGTCGACGAGCGGCGGCCAGGCGATCCACCACAACGGCAGACCCAGCTTCCGGAGGGTCCAGAACGAGGCGACGACCGCGAGCACCGTGAGGATCGGCACCGCGACGGCTTCGGGCAGCAACGCGAAGGGCACCATCGGCAAGAGCGACGGCGGTGCCGCCGAGAAGTGCATCGTCCCGAAATGGACCGACCATGGATCGCCGCCGTTCAGCCACTCGGACGTGCCGCGCAGGTAGAGCCGCATGTCGATCGCGCGGTCCGGCCAGATGACGGTCAACCGCATCACGGACAGCGTGACGAACCATGTCGCGAGGCCGATGTTCGCAAGGCGATGCCAGCGGATCGAGTGGGTCTGCACGCGCAGAACCTACACCGTGGCTGAACGCCTGGACACCGGACCTTCGACCCGTCGCCGGGTGGCCCCGCGAGGCGGGTCCCGGCGGTGGTCGCGTCGCTCTAGGACGAGGGTGCCCGCACGATGCGTAAGTCTGCGGTCGCCGCCGGAGTACGCCGCGTCCTCGAGAACGCACGCGACGAGGGGAATCGACAGGGCTGGCCAAGCCCACATCCCGCGTAGTAGCGAGAATCCCTGCATGTTGCGCATCGCCACGAGCCAATCGAACCAGAGTGGAAACAAGACTCCTGCAAGTACCAGGGCAATGAGCAATCCGCGCCACGAGCGAAGCCCGAACGGCAACGCCAGGAGAAACTCCGTCGGTTTGATCAGCGCCATCCACGCGAATCCTGGCCGGAAAGCGGCGCGCTGAACATTGCGGCCATCGTCCACATCAGCGTGTTGCCGTGACACCAGGGCGACCGCGAGCGCAGGACCAGTGAGGGGCAACGTGCAGCCAGAGCCATGATGGGCCACGCCCACCAGGCTGGACGCAGCCGAAACAGCGCCGACGCAATGATCGCCAGCGGAACAAGCCACCAAAGCGCGCGTGGCACCAGCGACGCTGGGACAAACAAGTACAGCGCAGTCGGGACGGGTAGATGTTCACTACCCCGGCCCCTTGGTAGGACGTGGGACTGGATCGGAAAGTAGGCTCTGTCCTGTCTCGAGGAAGTGCGCCCCGATCGACGAGTACACGTAGGCGTCCCAGCCGACCTGATGCCGGACGATGGCCCCTTGGTAGATGGCAACAAGCTGAGGACCGCCAGCAGCAGCAGGCACCCCGGTAGCTCGTCAGACCGCGATCGATCTGAAGCCGCTCGCGCCCCTATGTCGTGCGGCGCGATCGTTCGGGACACGCGTCGTCGTGCCGACGCCGAGCCGCTGGCGCGATATCGGCTCCGTCGACGGTGATGCTCACCTTGACCAAAGGTAGCGGGCAGGACCTCTGGATGTCACCCCTCACTCGCCAGCCTAGGACGAAAGTCCCGGTGCATGGACACACCGAGCCTCGCTAGCATCTGTCGGTGACACTTCCGAGACTGTGGGCCTTCCTGGCCGTCGGCCTGCCGGTGCTGGCCGCTCTGATCGCGAACCTGCCGAGCGTCGACCTCACCTACCACCTCCGGGCGGGGGCCGAGATCCTGGCAGGGAACGGCATCCCCACGGTCGACACATGGACATTCACCGCGGCCGGGGCCCCCTGGACGGACCAGCAATGGGGCGCGCAGGTGATCCTCGGGGGCGTCTATCAAGTCGCCGGCTGGACGGGTCTCGTCATCCTCCGCGCGGCCCTCATCGGCGTCATCTTCGGCTGTCTCTTCCTCATCGGGGTGAGGCGAGGGCTCGGGATGCGTCGCGCCTCGTGGCTGACGCTCGCAGCATTCATCGTCTCGGCAGTGGCGCTCGGGCTGCGACCGCAGCTCATCGGCATGGCCCTGTTCGCTATCGAGCTGTTGCTCGTGACAGACCGCCGTGCCCACCCGGAGCGCTTGTGGGCGATCCCCGTCCTCGTCCTGGTCTGGGCCAACGTGCACGGCAGCTTCTTCCTCGGCCCGCTCGTGCTGGGGCTCGCCTGGCTCGAGGATCTGCACGATCACGTGCCGCGGCCGCACCGGGTGCTCCTCATCGCGGTCGTCTCGGCGGCCGCCGCCTGCGTCACGCCGTTCGGCCCCGCCGTCTGGCTCTACGCGGTCGGCCTGTCGACCAACCCGGAGGTGACCGCCCGGATCACCGAATGGCAGCCGACATCCTTGCGCTCGATCCCCGGCATCCTGTTCTTCGGGTCGGCGCTCGCGGTCGTCGTCCTCATCGCACGGCGCGGCCGCGTCACCCCGTGGCCGACACTTGCCTGGCTCGCGGTCTTCTTCCTGCTCGGTGCCTACGCGATCCGCGGCGTGGCCTGGTGGCCGCTCGGGGCGGTCGCCGCGATCGCCGGCGTGCTGGTGACGGGACCGGCTGAAACGGCTCGGCCCGAGGTCCTCGGCTCGCCGCTCATGCGCCGGCTCAATCTGGTCGTCGCCGGGGCCATCGTCCTGGCCGGGGTCGCGCTGCTCCCGATCTGGCGACCGATCGACCCGGGTCTCGATGCTCCGGCCGGGGTCGTCGGCATGGCGCCGCCGGGCATCACCGCGGCACTGCGCGAGACGGCCGTCGCGGGCGACCGGCTGTTCAATCCGCAGCCGTGGGGTTCGTGGTTCGAGTTCGCCCTGCCCGACCTGCCGGTCGCCATCGATTCGCGCATCGAGCTCTTCCCGGCTGCGACGTGGGACGCCTACGAGAACGTCGTCGCCGGCGGCGACGGGTGGGCGAAACAGCTGGCTGACTGGGGCGTGACGATGATCGTGGTCGAAGCCGGTGAGACGAAGATGGCGGATCGGCTGGCGGCCGCCGGCTGGCGCTCGGTCTACTCCGACGCGGACGGATCGATCATGGTCGCGCCGGATCGGTAGGGTCAGCGCCTGCGTGGCGCACTGGAGTACCAACACGCTGCCGGGACCTTCGGGTGCGGTGCCACGCCGCACCGGGCTGGTAGAGTCCAGCCATGACCGAACAGCGCCCCTGACCTCGACGTCGTCGTCCTCGGCGGCGGCGGTCACGTCGGCCTGCCCCTTGAGCCTCGCCTTCGCCGATGCCGGCCTGCGCGTCGGCATCTACGACACCAACCAGGCCACCCTCGATCGGATCGCCTCCGGCGAGATGCCGTTCATGGAGAACGGCGCCGACGAGCTGCTGACGCAAGGTCCTCGCCACCGGCCGCCTCGCCTTCGGCTCGGATGGCTCGATGATCGAGCGGACCGAGAACCTGGTGGTCGTCATCGGCACCCCGGTCGACGAGTTCCTCGGCCCATCGATGACGATCTTCGAGAAGGCCGTCGACCAGATCGCGCCGCACCTCCGCGACGGCGCGCTGGTCGCCCTGCGCAGCACCGTCTATCCGGGCACGACCGGCTACGTCGCCCAGCACCTGGCCGAGCCGCGGCAACCGCGTCGACGTGGCCTTCTGCCCGGAGCGGATCGCCGAGGGCCACGCGCTCGAGGAGCTCCACTCGCTGCCGCAGATCATCGGCGCCGACGACGAGCGCGCGGCCGAGCGCGCGACGGCGCTGTTCGGCAAGCTCGCGAGCAAGACGATCCGCACGACGACCAAGGAAGCCGAGCTCGCGAAGCTCTTCACCAACACGTGGCGCTACATGAAGTTCGCGGTGGCGAACCAGTTCTTCACGATCGCCCACAGCGCCGGCGTCGACTACACGAACATCCTCCGCGCGATCCGCGAGGACTACCCGCGCGCCGCCGACCTGCCCGGCCCCGGCTTCGCCGCCGGTCCGTGCCTGTTCAAGGACACGATGCAGCTGTCGGCCTTCACCGCCGACCACTTCCCGCTCGGCCAGGCCGCGATGCAGGTCAACGAGGGGCTGCCCGCCTTCATCGTGTCCGCGCTCGAACGGCGCTACGGCGGCCTGAACGGCAAGACCGTCGGCATCCTCGGGATGGCCTTCAAGTCCGAGTCCGACGACCCGCGCGCGTCGCTCAGCTACAAGCTGCGCAAGCTGCTGTCGTGGGCCGGCGCCCGCGTCCTGGCCACCGATCCGTACGTCGTCGACGACCGGTCTCGTGACCCTCGAGTGCGTCCTCGAGGAGAGCGACATCCTGATCCTCGGGGCGCCGCACAAGGCATACCGCGGCCTCCAGCTCGGCGGCAAGGACGTCGTCGACGTGTGGGGCGCCCTGGGTGAGGGGATCCGGCTGTAGTGCGGATCCTCGTCACCGGCGCGGCCGGCTTCATCAACGGCTACCTGGTGCCCGAGCTGCTCGACGCCGGCCACGAGGTCATCGGTCTCGACGACTTCAGCAAGTACGGCCGCCTCGTCAAGTCGTACGACGAGCACCCGCGCTACCGCTTCGTCGAGGGCGACGCCAAGGACGCGGCGCTGATCGCCGAGCTCGCCGCGGACTGCGACCAGGTCGTCGCCGCGGCGGCGATGATCGGCGGGATCAGCTACTTCCACGAGTTCGCCTACGACCTGCTGGCCGAGAACGAGCGGATCCTGGCCGCGACGTTCGACGGCGCGATCGCGGCGCATCGCGACGGCCACCTCGAGCGGATCATCGTCGTCAGCAGCTCGATGGTCTACGAGTCCTCGACGGTCTTCCCGACGCCCGAGGGCGCCCAGCTGACCTCGCCGCCGCCGATCTCGACCTACGGCTTCCAGAAGCTCGCCTCGGAGTACTTCGCCAAGGGCGCCTGGGAGCAGTACAAGCTGCCGTACACGATCGTCCGGCCGTTCAACTGCGTCGGCATCGGCGAGCGCCGGGCGCTGCGCGACTCGGACATCATGAGCGGCAACGTGAAGCTGGCCCTCAGCCACGTCGTGCCCGACCTCGTCCACAAGATCCTCAAGGGCCAGGACCCGCTCCACATCCTCGGCGCCGGCGACCAGGTCCGCCACTACACCTACGGCGGCGACCTCGCCCACGGCATCCGCCTCGCGATGGAATCGCCGGCCGCGGTCAACGACGACTTCAACCTCTCGACCGCCGAGTCGACGACGGTCCTCGAGCTGGCCGAGGCGATCTGGCACAAGATCCACACCGACGGCCGGCCGTTCCACTACGTCAGCGACGCGCCGTTCGAGCACGACGTCCAGCTGCGCGTCCCCGACGTGCGCAAGGCGCGCGAGGTGCTCGGCTTCGAGGCCACGACGACGCTCGACCAGATGCTCGACGAGGTCATCCCGTGGATCCGGGCGGAGTCGGACGCCGGCCGCCTGTGACCGACCCGCTCGACGACCTCTACCAGGCGCGCTTCGACGAGCGCGAGCAGAGCGCCAAGCAGGGCGTCTGGGATGAGATCGCGCGGTACCTCCAGCGGTACGTGGATCCGAACAAACCTGTCCTGGACCTGGCGTGCGACCGCGGCCACTTCATCCGGCCGATCACGTCGTCCGAGAAGTGGGCGACCGACATCCGCGACATGAGTGCCGTCCTGCCGCCCGACGTCCGTTTCGTGCAGGCATCCGGCCTGGAGCTCGATTCGGCGCTGCCGCTTGCGCACTTCGGGACCGTGTTCATGAGCAACTACCTCGAACACCTCGAGTCGTCCGACGCCGTCATCGAGCAGCTCTCGGTCGCTCGTCGCGCTGCTCGCGCCCGGGTGGGCGAGTCATCGTCCTGCAGCCGAACATCCGGCTCGTCGGCCGCGCTACTGGGACTTCATCGACCACCGCGTCGCGCTCACCGAGCGGAGCCTCCTCGAGGCGGCGGAGTTGGCCGGCTTGCGGACCCACACCCTCGTGACCCGGTTCCTCCCGTATTCGACGAAGGGTCGACTGCCGGCGGCGCCGTGGCTGGTGCGGGCCTACCTGTCGGTGCCGCCTGCCTGGTGGCTTCTCGGGAAGCAGACGCTCTACGTTGGTGTCCAGGCTTGACGGCGACATCGGCGGACCCGACCCCGACGCTCTCGGTCGTGATGCCGGTCTTCAAGGAGGGCGAATCGGTCGAACCGGTCCTCCGGGCGCTCACCGCAGCGATCAGTTCGCCGCACGAGATCCTCGTCGTCTACGACTTCGACGAGGATCCGACCGTCCCGGTCATCGAACGCCTGGCCGTCGAGCTGCCCGCGGTCCGCGGGCTCCGCAACGACCTCGGTCGCGGCGTCCTCAACGCGATGAAGGCCGGGATCGCCGAGTCGCGCGGTCCGTACGTCCTGATCTCGATGGCCGACGGCTCGGACGAGCCGCACGTCGTCGATCCGATGGTCGCGCTGGCGGTCGCCGGCGCGGACGTGGTGTCCGCGTCGCGCTACATGCGCGGTGGCCACCAGATCGGCGGGCCGCCGCTCAAGCGCCTGATGAGCCGGACCGCCGGGCTGACCCTGCACTGGTTCGCCGGCGTCCCGACCCACGACCCGACCAACAACTTCAAGCTCTACTCGCGCCGCTTCCTCGACACGGTCACGATCGAGAGCACCGCGGGCTTCGAGCTCGCGCTCGAGCTGACCGTCAAGGCCACCATCGCCCGCCGGCGCGTCGCCGAGGTCCCGACCACCTGGCGCGACCGAACGGCCGGTGAGAGCAACTTCAAGCTCCGCAAGTGGCTGCCGCACTACCTGCACTGGTACTGGGCGGCCTTCGGAGCTCGTATCCGACGAGTGTCATGACGCTAGGACGTCGCATATCGCAGTCGACACTCGGGCGCCCGATCGCGATCGCCACCACAGTGGCGCTCCTCGGGGTCTTCGGTGCATATGAACTCATCGTCCTGACGCAAGTGATCGGGCCGCGGCTCGGCGAGGACCGCCTGTTCTTTCAAGCTATCGGTCAGAGATGGCTGGACGGAGCCCCCGTCTACCTCCCGCATCAACTGGCAGGCCCGTACCAGGTGACCCTGCAGGTCGACAATCTCTACCCGCCGACGGCGCTGTTGCTGTTCGTGCCGCTGACTTTCCTGCCGTCCTTTGTCTGGTGGTTGGTGCCCCTCAGCGTGACGGTCTACGTCATCGCCACGCTGGCGGCCGGCCTGGTGGGCGTGGCCATTGATGGCGCTCCTCTTCCTCTGGCCAAAGACGATCTCGAGTGTGCTGTGGGGAAACACCGACATGTGGGCCGTCGCCGCGGTCGCCGCTGGCCTGCGGTGGGGCTGGCCAGCGGTCTTTTTGCTCCTGAAACCCACGCTCGCACCATTTGCCCTCGTTGGCGTGCGTAAGCGGTCCTTTTGGATCGTCGGCGCAGCACTGGTCGTGCTGGGCTTGTTCACGCTGCCGTTGTGGTTCGACTACTTCACGGCTATGCGGAATCTGCGCATCCCATGGGATTACTCACTGGTGAGCATTCCACCGATGTTCCTCCCGATCGTGGCGTGGATGGCTCGGACTTCGGACCGTGGCGAGAACGAGAAGGAGTTTGTCGCAGCGTCGCTGCCAGGTGGTTCGTAGCTGGGTCAGGGCTGGCGGTTCCGCGGCAAGGCCAGGAGCCAGTCGGGCGGGTCCTGGGCACGGGCGGTCGCCTCCGCCATCGCGCCCTCCGAAACAGGCGGGACGGACCCTGGCGCGATGGAATTGCCCATCGGCGACCCGTACGTCGCGATGACACGACGGAGCTCGTCGGGCGACGGGATGAGCAGAAGGCTCAGGTCCGGCGCGACACCCGACGGCAGCGGATCGGTCGTTCCGAGCACGACGAGCGCGCGCGTCAGATCCGCCCGCTCGGCGTAGAGCTGACGGCCAGCGACAAGCAGAGTCACGTTCCAGATCAGTGAGAACGCGAGGATGACGACGCCCACCGCGAGCGCGAGGGGACGTCGCGCGACCGGGATCGTCGGGCGCCCGATCAGGCTGGCCGCGGCGATCAAGGCGAGGATCCCCGACAGGTAGGCGTAGCGGGTGTAGAGCGACGCATCGCCCTCGATCTGCGTCCGGACGAAGCCGACGATCGTGTACTCGACGGCGATCGCCAGGAGGCAGGCGATGGCGCGACGTGGGATCGAACGTCGATGCACGGCCAGATAGATGACCCAAACCACCAGGGCAAGGATCAGGATCCATCCCATCAGCGCCCCGCCCCCGGCGGCGGAGCCGATCGCGGTCGCCATCCCGTCGACAACGAAGCGCGGGAGTGCCGAGAGCCTCTCGGCCGTGAACGGGTTGCCGAACGTCGCGATCGTGCTGCGTCCGAGGGTGACGTACCACGCCCCGAACAATGCCGCCGGGATCAGGAGTGGCGCGACCCATTTCCTTCTGCGCGGATCCAGCAGGACGTCGAGCCCGACCAGGCCGAGCATGAAGAGGCCGTACCCGGACGTCATGACCGCCACGATCAGGAGTCCTGTCGCGGCCGCCGCGCGGCCCGGTCCCGGCAGCGTCGGGACGTCATCGAGGAGAAGGAGGGCGCCCAGGCCCATCGCGGTGGCCCCGACGAAACCGATCTGTGCCCCCCAGAACAGGTTCTCGAACCCGCTCCCGAAGAAGAGGACGATCAGGGTGATGCCGACGGCCACCCACGGGAGTGTGCGGCGCCGAACGAGCGTGTACACGAGGATCGCGACCGTCACATGGAGGATCGCGAGCAATGCCAGGTACGGGACGTAGGAGCCCATCCCGACCAGCCCGAGCAACGTCCGGTAGACGAGGATCGTGCCCGCCAGCCAATGCTCGTTGAACGGCCGCACGAGGTCCTGAGGCGTGACGGTCCGGTCCGAGATGATCGTCCACTCGTCGGCGAAGAACGTCAGGCCGAGCCCGAGCCAGATGAGCAGGCCGGTCGCACCGACCGTGGCGATGATCACCACGATATCGGGCCGTGTTAATCGGCGTTGTCGCTCGGTCGCCGTCATGGCGCCTGAACGACCCGGGGGATCAACGGGATCTTTGGCCCCTGGAAATCGAATGTCCGATAGTCGATCCAGAACGACTCCTCCGAGGCGAGAGGCAGCTCTGTCCCAGCGTAAGCGTTCAGGATGCGAGGGATCAGATTCAACGGCGTCGCGTCATCGGGAAACAACCGCGGATGGCCGGGCGTATTCGCGATCAGGAACGACCTCAGCATCTCGTCGGGGTCTGAGAAGTCGAACCTGCTGCCGTGGTCCGAGAAGAAGACGATGATCGGGGGACGTGCGCTATTGGCCAGGATCTGTTCGGCGGTCTTGGCGACCATCTTGTTGATGAACTGCACCTGATCGCGGAACGGGCCTAAGAGCTGGTCACCGTAGATCTGCCCGCCATACCAGATGTTGCAGATGGTCGGAAAGCATGGCCAGTCGTCGCGCGACTCCCCATTCGGTCCGAACGCGATGGGTGCATGAGGCGACAGGACATGGGCGAAGACGAATCGCGGATGATCTGTTCGCTCCGCGGCGACCTGGCCGAGCCGGTCGAACGTCGACAGGACTCGATCACGATGTTGCCCAAGCAGGAACTGCCTCTGGGCATCCGTGAAGAGCGAGGGAAAGGCGCCGTATTCCAGGATGTGGTCCTCGAAGTCGGTCATCTGATCGCCCCCCAGGACGCGGTCGGCGTTGTACAGGACCGCGCTCGAGAAGTCGGACGGGATGGAGACGACTTCGTATCCGGCGCTTTCCACAGCGCCGAGCGCCTTGCCTCGGTTCATCGCTGAGGCTAGGGCCCGCAACTCGACGATGACGGACGCGCTGTCCGAGACACCAGGCAGGTCTGCTACCTGCGCCATGTTGAACATCGATGCGAGCGTCAGCCACGTCATGTTGTAGTTGGAGTGACTCCCGGTCGACACGTCGAACCCCATGGCCCCCATCTGGTCGAGGAACGGGCCGTTGTCGAAGGAGAAGTCGGTCGCAAGTGTGTCAGACCGCGGATACGCATCGAGGAGGACGAGGTAGATGTCGGGCAGCGAGGGATCGGCAACCCCTCGTTCCGTGCCACGTCCAGCCACCGGAGTCAGCGCACCGGCCAGGCCGCCGTTGACCAGCACGATCGACACGTTGACTGCCGCCACGATGTTCAGCAGTCTGGTGAGTGCCGGCCAGGGAATCCTCGCGACCCGCGACTGCCGGGCGATCCCCATCCCGGCCGCGACGATCAGGACGGCGCACGCGAGGAGGGCGGTCACCGGCAGGCTCACGAGGCTGATGAACACGACCGTCACCAGTATCCCCCCGATGTATCGATCCCTGGCGATCCCCGAGAGGACGACCTGAAGCACGGCGACGATGACCAGGCCGATCACCAGCGGACGACCCAGGGACTGCAGCGACGCAGTCGCGTTGACGTAGATCGTCACGATCCAGGCCACGAAGAACAGGGCCGGATAGATGGGCACGGACCGAAATCGCCGCCGCTCGCCGTTCACAGGCGAGTCCGGATCTGAGGCATCAAGCACCGCGGGACTATAGGCTCGCCGGGCTCCCGTCGACCGGGACCCGAAGGTCCGGGTCTGCCTCGTCAGCCGATCCCCGCGAGGTCATCCACGTGAGCGTCAGGAAGGTGATCGCGATCATCGCCAGCGAGCCGAGAAGCGACACGACACCACCGAACGGCAGCCACTCGGCGAACACGGGCGCGGGCGGTGCGGCCGACAGCAGGTCGAGGGTGAACACCACGCTGAACGCGAGGTAGAGCCAGGCGATGCGACGTTCGGGGATCAGGAGCAACAGGAAGATCAGCGCGCCGTATGCATAGCGCTCGTGCATCTGGGTCAGGAAGCCGTACCAGATCAGAGTGGACGCGGCGAGGCCCAGGATGAACGTCCGCGGTCGAGGATCTCGCAGGATCAACACCGCGACCACGAGCGACAGCAACCCGGTGATCAGGAAACCGATGTGACGGAAGGTGATCGGGCCGAGGACCGCGACGCTGTCCGTGGTATAACTCGCACCGACCGCGGCGGTCTGGACGAGCCACCAGATGTTCCACGCCTGGAGCGACAGGATGCTGAAGATGTCGTTCTGGTAGACGGCCAGGTTGTGGAGATAGTCGCCGGGTCCGCCGGCCGCCGCGAACGGCAGCCACAGCACGACGATGACTCCGAGCCCGATGGCCGCCGCGCGGGCGAGCTCGCGCCACCCGCCCTGCGCCCAGAACCACGCGGCGAACGGGAGCAGGAATGGCAACGCCTGTGGCTTCGTCATGACCGCCAGCGCAAGGGCCGCCGCGGCGAGCCCGTTTCGACCATTCAGTGCGAAGACCAGCGCGGCGAGGGCGGTCAGCAGGTAGATGCTCTCGTACTGTCCCCACCACGCACTCACGTCGATGACTGCCGGATGGAGCAGGACGATCGCGGCCGTCACCACCGCCCAGAGTGGCTTCGAGCGGAACGCGTAGACCATCAGCGCCGCCAGTCCCAGGTCGGCCAGCGACGCCGGGACCTTCATCAGGCTGCGGATCCACTGGTCCGAGCTATCCGTCGCCGTCCTGAACGCCGGCTCGATGGCCGCAAGCACGCCCCAGATGTAGGCCATGACCGGCCCGAACGTGATGTTCTGGTCGTATGCATTGCCGAGGCCGTTGGTGGCGATGCCGTTGACCCAGACAACGAACTGGTCGATGTCGCCCTTCAAGCCCGTGCTGGGGAAGAGCGCGACGCGGATCGCGATGCCGGCAACGAAGACCGCGATGAGGGCGACGACGTAGCGGCCCGACCAGCGTTCGGTCGTGGCCCCCGGGCTCAGCGACTCAGGCGCGGTCAGACGACCAGTACCGTTCGGCCGACCCGTCGATATCACCGACGCCCGCGATCGCCCGGCCGTACCTGCGGACCGCGTCGGCCATCTCGCGCTTGCTGTCGAACAACCGCTCGAGCTGGCTCTCGTACAGGCTGATGCCCATGATCTTGCGCTCGAGCTGGTCGGTGATGTCGGCGTAGCCGGGGACGATGCTCACGTCCGGCGGCAGACCCGCGAGCGGGTCGGTTCCGAGGTCGGAGAGGCCGTTGAAGTCGTTCCAGAGCGCGTACGGAAAGTCCTCGTAGAACGTCACGATGCCGGCGTAGTCGGGCCCGGGCATCACCCAGCGTCGCGCCTCCTGGAGCATCCGGATGCCGACCTCGCGGCAGAGCTGGTGGTCGACGTGCCCACCGACCCCGAGCGGCAGGTAGACCTTCTGCGGCTCGAGCCGGGCGATCTCCTGGCGGAGCAGCTCGAACGGGGCGTCGTCGTCGGCGCGCGGCATGCCGAGGAGCTCCTCGTCGCCTTCGTAGCCGCGGAAGACGGCGTCCGGGAGGTCGAGGAAGACGATCGACGCCTCGGCGAAGTAGGCGAAGCGCTCGTCCTCGAGCCGGCGGCGGGCCATCAGGTCGCCGGCCACGGCGGCGTCGATGATCTCGTCGGTGTAGACGGCGCCCTGCGTCGGGACGTCGTCGACGACGGGCTGATCGGCGATCGACTCCGCGCGGATGCTCGCCCGGCGATACCACGACGACCGCTGCCAGAAGCGCTTGGCCGCGGCGTCGGCGTCGGTCTGCGTCGCCTCGAGTCGGTCCTCGTGGGCGGCCCACGAGGGGACCGCGGCGGCAGTCGGCCAGTCGGCCTGGATGTCGGAGCGGTTGAACGCCTCGGTGTTCGGCCAGAGTGCCTTCGAGCCGAAGCCGAGCGCCTCGCGCTGATACGGCGTCAGCCGGTCCGCGGAGCCGTCGCCCGAGAAGACGGTCAGGATCGTGACGGTCTGGCCCAGCTCGCGCAGGCTGGCGATGAGGCCGCCGCAGGAGAGGGCGACGTCGTCCGGATGCGGCGCGACGAAGACGTGGGTCATGGCCGGCCGAGTATACCGAGCGGCACCGGCCGGCCGCCGCGTCTCTCAGTCGTCGAAGCCACCCGGACCGATGAGCGGGACGAAGACGCAGTAGCCGTCGGGTCGGTCGAGCCATTCGTCGCCGTGCCGCGTGACGACCGTGAGCATCTGGCGATCGCGAGACCCGACCGGGATGACGAGGTGACCGCCGTCGATGAGCTGGTCGCGCAGCTGCCTGTGGAACGGCCGGCGCCGCCGCGGTGACGATGATCCCGTCCCAGGGCGCGCCCGCGGGATCGCCGAGGCTGCCGTCGGCCTCGCGGACCACGACCGAGCCGGCGAGGTCCGGTGCCAGGGCTTCGAGACGTTGGCGCGCGAGCGGGATCAGCGCCGCCTGGCGCTCGAGCGAGGTGACGTCAGCGCCCAGCCAGGCAAGGATCGCCGCCTGGTAGCCGGATCCGGTGCCGATCTCGAGGATCCGGTCGCCTGGCGTGACCTCGAGGCGTTCGGTCATCTTGGCCACCATCAGCGGCTGGCTGATCGTCTGGCCACTTTCGATCGGAAGTGCTCCGTCGGCGTATGCGTCGCGACGGCTGGCATCGGGGACGAAGGCCTCGCGCGGGATCGCACCCATCGCGGCGAGGACGCGCTCATCCGTGACGCCGCGCTTGCGCAGCTGGGTCTCGACCATCGCCGCGCGCGCCTGCTCGGGGTCCTTCGGCGGACCGGTCATGACCTCGAGGATACGCCGCACGGCCGACCTCCTCGATCAGGCGCATGCTCAGGAAGGCGAAGCCGATACGGCAGGCGACGCCGATGGGGCCGACGTTGGCGCAGCGCTCGAGGCCGACGGGGACGGCGGACCCGGATGACGACGGTGCGGCGGAGCCCGAGGCTGCCGGCGAGGTGCTCGGTTCTGCGCTGACCGTCGGTGACGGCGACGCGGCGGACTTCTGTGTCAGGAGGCCGCCGTGGCCACCGAGGAGGCCGTAGAGCAGGATCCCGACGAAGACCACCACGCTGGCGATCACGAAATAGCGGGACGGCGTGTCGGTGACGTGGACAGCCCGCTCCGAGGGGGTCGGGGCGCGGGGCGGAGGAGCGGGCGTACCTCGACGTCGGCGTCCGGTCGCGGCGGCGGCGCCGGCTGCACCTGCGGCTGTGGCTGCTGCGACCGCTGCTGCCTCGGGCTCCTCGTCCGGTTCGGGCTCGGCTTCGGGCTCTTCGTCGGGCTCGGGCTCAATCCCCGGTTCGGGCTCGGGCTCGGGCTCGGCTTCGGGCTCAGGCTCGGTCGCTGGCTCGGGCTCGGTCTCTGGCTCGGGCTCGGATTTCCTGCTCGGGCTCCGGCTCGGGCTGAGGCGCGACGGCGACCACGACTGTCTCGTCTTCGGGCTCGGCAGACTCTACTTCCGGCTCGCGCTCCGGCTCGGCGGGGGCGATGGCCTCCTCTTCCGGCTCGAGCGTGGCAGCGGCCTCCGCCACCGTCCCCGATTCGGCCGTCGCCACCGGTTCGGTCGCGCCGGTCGGCTCCGCGGGCTCGACGGGATCGGCGGGCGCCTCCTCCGGCGTGCCCTCGGGTCGTTCGCTCATTGGGCTCCAGGTCTCCTCGCGGCCGCCTCGGTCATGGGGCGCGGCGCGGGCGCCAGTGTACCCAAGGCGCCGAGCCGCCGTCCGTCCCGAGTCGATCAGGCATCGCGCACCGCCGGGATCAGCAGGCCGGCCAGACCGGCCGCCGCCGTCACGAGCCCGAAGGCCGCGATGACGACCGCCGGACCGAACAGCTCGCCGAAGACCGACCCGATCGCCATCGCGAGCGTCATCGAGCCGAAGACGAGCGCGAACCGGAAGCCCACGACGCGGCCCATGAGCGCCGCCGGCGTCCGCTCCTGGAAGAGCGTCTGGCTCGGGATGATGAAGACCATGTTCGCCACGCCTTGTCCGATCGTGAGGCCCAGCGCCAGCGGCAGGTTGTCGACCAGGGCGAACAGGAAGATCAGGAAACCCCACGCCGCGTACCCGGCGATCACCATCCTGCCCTTGGCGAACCGTGCCCCGACCAGCCCGATGACGAACCCACCGACCAGGTTGCCGATCCCGAGCCCGGTCTCGAGGAAGCCGTAGGCGCCCAGAAAGCCGAACGTCGTATCGCTGTATGTCAACTTGACGAAGCTCGGGGTCAGGGCGATCGCGATCCCGACGCTGAACTGGCCGACGGCGCCCTGGAGGGTGTTGGCGAGCAGGACCGTCTCGCGGCGGAGGAAGTCCCAGCCGGCCTTCATCTCGGCCAGGAAACCCTCGCCCTGGCCGGCCTCGTCTTCCGCCGACCGCGACCGTGCCTGGACGACGATCGTTGCGAGCAGGCCAGCCGACGCGAGATACGTCGCGCTGTCGAACCAGAACGCGATCGGGACGGCCGTGCCGAGCAGCGCCACCAAGATGCCCGCCAGCGGGTAGCCGACGACGTCGGCGATCGTCTCGCCGACCCACAGGGCCGAGTTGGCGCTCAGCAGGTCGCGCTCGGGGACGATCTGGGGCAGGATCGCGACCCGCGCCGGCCGGAAGAAGACGGAGATGCTGGTGACGAGGAAGATCAGCGGGTAGACCAGCACGATGTTGGTCACGGCGGCGACCGGCAGGACCAGGACGATGGCCGCGCGGAGGATGTCGCTGACGACCATCACCTCCTTGTGGTCCCAGCGGTCGACGAACGTGCCCGCGATCGGGCTGAGGAGCAGGTTCGGCAGCGTGGCCGCGAAGAAGACCAGACCGGTCGCGAATGCCGAGCCCGTGGCAGTGGCCACGACAAAGACCAGCGCGAGTTGGTTGAACCGATCGCCGAAGAGCGAGATGAGCTGCCCGGCCCACAGCGCGGAGAACGAGCCGTTGAGCGCGAGACGGACGTACGGGTGCTGGCGGACGCGCTCGACCGTCTCGGGCGATGGCCGCGGGATCGGGATCGTGACCGTGTCGGCTGGCGCGGTCGTCGGGAGCTCGAACGCGTGGAGCGACGGGGATGCCAGGTTCGCGCCGGCGCTACCCATCAGCAGAGGTCGCTCCAGGGCGACCGACGCGTTCCAGGCCGGCGAAAGGCCGGTCTCGTAGCCCTCGTCTCCGGGGCGGGCCGGCCATCGTGGACCGGTGGCGGCCAATCGGGCCTGGGCGGCAGAGCGGAGCTCCTCCTCGAGGGCCGGCGGCACGCGCACGACGGCGGCGAACAGGAAGAAGGCAAGGCCGAGCGTCAGGAAGGCATCACCGATCGACGCCACGTTCTGGATGAGAGGGAACGGGATCGGGATGACGTCGGCGAACGGGCCCAGGTGCAGCAGGAAGTTGGCATCAAGCGCGGGCGGCAGGACGTAATGGAGCGCCGAGGCGTCGGCTGCGGCCGGGTCGATACCGGCCAGCTCGAGGGCCGGCTCCCAGATCGGCATGTAGCCGCCGTTGAGCACGATGACCACGGCATTGGCGAGGATGCCGATGAACGCGAGGCTGATGCCCGGGTAGTTGCGGTTCGGCCAGAGCGCCAGGAGCAGGAGGGCGAAGGAGCCGCCGAGAAGTGGGAGCCGGAGCAGCTCAGCGGGCGGGAACCCGGCGTTGAGCAACGTCTCGGTGCCGAAGCGGATGAAGACCGCGGCGAAGAGGAGGCCCATCCGGTGGAGCCGGATGTAGGCGAGGTTCGACAGGGTGCCGCCCGCGAGGATGCCGAGGACGAGCCCGAGCGCGATGCCGCCGATCAGCATGGGCGGGGGAGGGCGTCATGCACGCCTGCATCATGCGTGACCGGGAGGAGCGCGTGAGCGCCTGGAGGGCGGCGGGCGAGTTGCGACGTGTGCGCGCGGAGCGGCGGCCCCGGCGTTGGGTGGGTCAGACCCGTTCCGCTGGCGGGGTCGCGGTGGCCTCGACGCGCGGCACGGCCATCCGGTCCGCCGCCTGCGCGATCAGCGGGATCTGCCGCGGCGCCGCCGGCCGACCCGGGTCGGGGACGCCTTCGGCATGGACCGTCCGGACGAATGCATCGACCATCTGCGGATCGAACTGGATGCCCGCGAACTTGCGCAGCTCCGCCAGGGCCTGTTCGAGCGTCAGCGGCGTCATGCGGTACGGCCGGGCGGCCGTCATCGCCTCGAAGGCGTCGGCGACGTGCAGGACACGGGCGAGCTTGGGGATCTCGTCGCCGATCAACCGATCCGGGTAGCCGGAGCCGTTGTACCACTCGTGGTGGTGCCGGATGATCGGTAGCTCCGCCGCCAGTTTCGTGACGGGGAAGATGATCTGCGCGCCCAGTACCGGATGCGAGTTCATGATCATGCGCTCGTCGCGCGTCAACTTGTCCGCCTTCTTGAGGACATCGTCCGGAACGCCGATCTTGCCGACGTCGTGGAGCAGCCCACCCCATTCAAGGGCCTCGAGCTCAGCGTCGCTGACACGCATCACCCGACCGATGTCGACGGCGATCTCCTTGACCCGCTCGCTATGCCGCGCCGTGAACGGATCCCGCTTGTCGACGGCCGCGGCCAGTGCCCCGATCGTCTGGGTGAACATCTCGCGCATCTCGACCGACGCTGGGACGCACTTGTGCGTGTCGTGTACAGGGGAAGAGCGAACAACAGCGTCGTCCACCACTGAATCGAGTAGACGACGGCCATCAGCCATCCAAGCGGGCGCCAGCGCGAGACTGTTGAGGACGGTTTCCTTTGTGTTCGCCTAAGACAACTGACGCGAATTACTTGGTCCGGTGCGCAGCGCGAGCAGCGTCCCGAGCGATTGCTGACATTGAGCACGAAGAACACGACGCCGAAGCAACCATCGTCGCGACGAAGCTCGACGACGAATTGTCGCACTCGGCGGTTCGCCGAAATCGCTGATTACCGAAACTTGAACGACTCCACCGGCGATGGCGGCAGGAATCGCCCCGGCGTGATTGGCGAGGGATCCGTACCACGGAATCCGACCGCGGATTTCTCGCATCTCAGTTGTATCCGATCGCCGCGACCCAACCTCCGACGGCGGGACCGCCGAGCGACATCGCCGCCATGATTGGCGCCATGGCAACGCGCTGCTGTGTACCTCGCGGAAGCTCGAACGGGCAGTGCGGACGCCAACAAGCGTCAGAACGGTCCAGAACAGGATTCCGGCGAAGATCTGGAGTTGCGTCGGCTGGCGCTCCACGGCCACGGTCACGCCTGGGATGTTCCGATGGCGAATGTGAGGGCGATGTCGGCTTCGCGGGAAAAGCGAACGAGTCGCAACCACGAGCGCAACCGCGCTCAGAGTAACGACTCCGGTGATATAAAGCTTGAGGTTGCGCGGCATCGACTGCCTCGTACGTTGAGCGACTACCCGAACTCTAGACCCTCCGCCAGGTCTGGGTAATCGCTCCGAACGTACTAGAAGCCTCGGAGTGACGCTCCACCGGCTAGTGCGATCATGGCGACGCTACCGAGTGCGACCATGACGCGCGAGAACTTGGCCTTCATTGGGAGGCCCTACCAGCCCTTGGTGACAGATTCGACGTTCACGCTCGATCCTCCTTAGCGGCCTTCGTGCTCCTGAGAACACGAAAACCGACCAGACTCATAGTCGGTCGGTTGCACTACTCACTCGGCTTCACCCTAAGTGCCCATTTCAGGTGAAGCTTCTGCGCGTCCGAGCGTTCTTACTGTTGCTTCCTAGTACTGGGGTACTACGAAGTTCCCGGACTATATGGAGCCCGGAGTAAACCGGTCAATACGGCACCTTACCTATCACTACAGGGATTCGAGGGGCGGAGGCTCGACGCCCAGCTGTTCGCGAATGGCGCTGGCGTAGTGGGAGTACTGCTCGGCGGCGGCGGCGTGAGCTCCGCTCGCTCGGTAAAGTCGCAGCAGGGACACCTCGACGTGTTCCGCGGTTGGATCGACGTCCAGGACGCGCCTCGCGAGGTTGATCCCGCGATCGAAATGGCCGGTTTCGATGTCGTCGTCTAAGTGCTCGTTCGACGATTTCCAGGTACGAGGCGTGAAGCCAGTCTCGATATGGCGATGCCCATTCCTCGTACTCGAAATCGAGCGCAAATCGTCCGACGGTATGCCTCGACCAACGCGTTGACCTGGTCGGGGCCGGGCGTCGGTGGAAAGCCCTTGATCAGCCTTCGGCAGTCGATTGCTTCGGCTGCTTACGAGTTCGGAGTCGAGCCAGATAAGGTCCGAATCATGATGTAGGTAGCCGGGTGAAAGATCGTCGACATATGGCTCCTCGAGCACGCGTCGGAGGAAGTAGACGGTCTGGTTGAGAGAGTTCAATGCATCGACTGGGTCTAGCTCCGGCCAGAGGGCATCAAGACTTGATCGCGCGTGCTGGACATGTCGGGTTTCGTCAGGAGAAAGCAAAGGAGTGCCAGCACCTTTCGTCGGATCGTGGACCCGTGGACGTGACGTTCACCGACGTGGATAGATACCCGGTTTTGGTCCTCGACCATCTACCGGTCCGCGAGCTTGTCGCGCGAGCTGGCGACCAAGGACGCCGCCCCGGGAGCTTGCGTTGGCGCTTGCGAATAGTCACGAAGACGCTGGACGTCCGAAACGATCGCCAATGGACTCAAGTAACTTTGCCGCCGCCAAGCCCTCGCCGGTGCCAGCCTGAGGCGACTGCGATCTCGAAGAACGAATCGCCATCGGCCGGGATGGAGGCGAGCTGCCTCCGCGATTACTGTGAAGTGCTGCTTCGTCAAGTTCATCGAGTCGTCGACCAACCAAGTCGGCCACGTGCGTCACGTTCCAGGGCGCAACGGCGCCAACGTTCGAAATCGACCGAGCCGAATTCCGCGAAGCGGATCCACAAAACGCAATCAGTAGTTCGGCGATGCGCATCCATCTGATGGCGTCCTGTGCCTTGCCATGTCGCGCGCGCGCGATGGCAAGACTCCGACCTTCATCGGAGCCCGCAGCAACCGCGATGTAGGCCGCGGTCGCGCGTCGCGCAGTCGCGACGCCCAAGAAGACGCCCTCGAAATTGTCGGCGATCTCGCGAGATGTCGCGGCTGCCTCTTCATACCGGCCACGCCTCGCCAACCACCAAGCCCCTTGGATCGCGTACAAGAGGAGGCGCGGTTGCTTCCCGATATCCGCGGAGCGCGTTCAAGAAGCGATTTCGGCGGCGTCGGGGTTCGTATAGCTGTCGGCGAAGTCCGCCCGCTCCAGGTTGGGTTCGGTCTCGTCGAACTCCAGGCGCCCGAGCAATCGCCGACTGCGCCTGATCGGATCTCCCCGAGCAGGGTAAGCGACTGAGCTAGAGCCACGAGCGCCGCCGAGAGCTCGATCCGAGAGGAGGTGCCCTCCAGCGCTTCGATTGCGTCTTGCGCGTAGGCGCATGCCAACCTTGGTTGGTCCTGCATCATCGTGATTGACCGCAAGGTTGAGCATCGTCACGCCGATAGAAGTGTGGGTGTACCCCTCGTTGGCGCTCAGCCATGGCTGCCAAGATGCCGCGACAGTGCCTCGATGCTGCCGACTGTCATTGGCATCGATCAACAAGTCCGGTGCCGTCCGCAATCAGACGGAGTTGGTCGCTCGATGTTGATCTCCAGAAGTCGCTGCGCGAAGTCTCGTGACAGCTGCCACTTGGTCGTCTGGAAGTACAGGGTCACCAAATTCAGCAAGGCATAGTCGCTCTCCTGTCGGACCCGGGCTCAACGCCCTCCAGTACGCGGTGGGACAGCGCTATTGCGGATTCGAAGTCACGGCGCTGCAATTGGATGCGCGAACTGACGAGGCTCGAGCACCGGAATGCGAGCGTCATTCGGGATGCGATCGATTTCCTCGACCGCGGTCGCATGCTGGCCACTCCCCATGATTTCGGGGATCGCCTTCGCGATAGTGGTTGCGACGTCGGCAGGGTCACCGGCCTCCCTGTAGTGGTACGCGGCGACGCGCCAGTCGGTCGCCGCGGCCGCGTGCGCCGCGCGCCGGTGGAGCTCCGCGACTGCCTGGGCGCCGACCGTTGAGCGCAGCCGCGCCTCGAGGAACTCGCGCACCAGCGGGTGGTAGCGCTGCGGTCCGCGTTGCGAACGCCCGGGTCTGGCCAGGAGGGTCAGGCGTTCTGCGGCACCGATGAACCCTGCCGTATCCGCCTCGTCGAGGCCCGCGACGACCGCGGCGAGCTCCGAGGTGACGACCTGCAGGATCGACGTTCGCATCAGGAACATCTGCAGGTCATCCGGCAGGTCGCCGACCACCTCCTCGGCGAGGTAGTCGTAGAGCTCCTGGTCGGCGCCGGTCAGGCCACGGACGAAGCGTCGGATCTCGCGCCGGGGATCGATCGCGCAGGGCCGCCTGGACGAGTTGGAGCGAGGCGGCCCACCCTTCGGTCCGCGCCGTGACATCGGCGAGGACGTCGGGCTCGAGTTCGCGCCCGTAGGTCTCGGAGAACAGACGTGCCGTCTCCGCAGCGTCGAAGCGAAGCTCGTCGGTGCCGATCTCGGCGACCTCGCCAGCAGCACGCATCCGCGCGAACGGGATGGGCGGCGTCTGACGGCTGGCGAAGACGATCGACAGCCGCTCCGGCGCTCGCGCGACCAGCTCCCGCGCGATGATCCGCACCTCCGGCGATTCGTCGACCAGATGGAAGTCATCGAGGATCAGGACGGCGCCGTGTTCTGCGATCTTGGGCAGCTCGCGCAGGAAGACATCGGTCGCCGCCTCGCGCGTCGGCCCGCCCGTCGCGAGGTCGCTCAGCATCGCGCCCGTCGTCGGGGCGAACGCGGGATCGTGTTCGCGCCCGGCGGCCACGAGGTGGCTCAGGAACGAGATCCAGTCGCGGTCCTCGTCGTCCAGCCGATACCACAGGGTCCGCAGCCGGGTCCGCTGCGAGAAATCGGCGAGGAGGGTCGTCTTTCCGTAGCCCGCGTCGGCCAGGACCAGGATCACGCGATGATGGATCTTGGCGGCGAGCCAATCGAGGAGACGGTCCCGGGCGAGCGTCTCGTCCCGCAACGGCGGTCGCTGGACCTTCGCTGGCTGGATCGGGTACCCGTTCATTCGGTCGCCAGCGGCTCCATGTACCAACGGGTCTGCGGGTCTTACCGGTCCGACAGCGACCGACCCCCACGAGCCGGACGCTGGGACGTGGCGCGAGGGGACTGGGGGCGCGAACGATACGGAGTGGCCGAACGGAGTGTCAACGGTGGCATCGGGTCCGGGCATATGCCGCATCTTGGCCGGCGGCGCTCATCCGCCGATTAGCTGCGACTCCGGACGGGTGCCGCGCTATCCCTCGTATTCGAAGCCGATCTTGACCTCGACGTGGTACTCGACGATCTCGCCGTCGCGGACGACCGCGGTCGACTTCACGACCTCGACCGAGACGATGTTGCGGACGGTCTTCGATGCGGTCGCGACGGCCTGCCGCGCGGCGTCGCTCCACGAGCGGGGGCTCGTGCCGACCATCTCGCGGATGATGATGACGCCCACGGGTGCCTCCTTCTGACGCTCGACTCGGTAGCCCATGATGACACGAGGCCGACCCGTTTCCGGGCCGGCCTCGTGGCTGCTCAGGAGATTCGAGCGGATCGGCTAGACGGTCGCCGGCTCGGAGAGCGTGCCTGCCCGGACCTTGTCGAAGCAGGAGCTGCAATAGACGGGTCGATCGTTCCGCGGCGCGAACGGTACGACGGCCTGACCCCCGCAGGCCCCGCAGATCGCGGCGTGGAATTCTCGTGGGCCCTCGTTCGAGCGGGCGCGCTTGGCGGCGGCTCGACACGACGGGCATCGCTGCGGGTCGTTGGTCAGACCCTTGCTGGCAAAGAAGGCCTGCTCGCCGGCCGAGAAGCTGAACTCCTCGGTGCAGTCGCGACAGGTCAGACTACGGTCCTGGTACACCCTCTCCAGACCCTCCTCCCCCGCTCCGAGACGCCATTGACGTACGAGGTCCCGACACCGAGTGGGCAACGGGTCGGCGAGGGCGTGCCTGAAAAGGGGTGCGCGCCCGGTCGGCCCGGGCTCGGAGCCCGGAACTCATAGCGGTGAAGATACGCGTGCCGTCAAGCCCTTTGGACGCTATTCGCAACCTGACGCGGTCCGTGGAACCATCCGCGCGGGTCGAACGTCCCGGCGCCATGTCGATGCTGTCGCGCTCTGCGGCTCTGGCCGCCCTCGTCGTTGTCCTCGCAGCGTGCTCTGGCTCGGCCGCCAGTGGCGCGTCCGACTGGCTCGCCGGGCGGCTCCGGAGGGCCATCGAGCGGACCGAGCGGTGCCCGAGCTCGACCCCAAGCACCGTCGGCGCCATCGAGCACAAGACCGGGCCGACCGACGTGATCCTGCGCTACGACGAGGGTGGCGGGTTCGTGATGCCTGCCTATACCGCGGCCCAGGCGCCGGCCTTCACCCTCTACGGCGACGGGACGCTCATCTTCCGGCCGACGCAGGTCGAACCACTGCCGGCGGTCGGCTCGGTGGAGCCGTTCCACCAGTTCCGCACCGCGAAGATGAGCGAGGAGCAGATCCAGGATCTGCTCGACTACGCGCTGAACGAGGGCGGTCTCGGGGCGGCGCGGGCCGAGTACACGGACATGATGGTCTCGGATGCGTCGACCGCGGTCTTCACGGTCAATGCCGGTGGACTCGCCAAGACCGTCTCCGTCTACGCCCTCGGCTTCGAGGCACCCGAGGTCCCCGACCTCGCCGATCCGCCAGGTCCTCGCGACGCTGCGCAAGCATCTCCTCGACATCGACCAGGGCGGGACGGTCAAGACCGATGTCTACGCGCCCGACCGCTACCGCGCGATCCTGCTCGAGGGCCAGGCCGGCGCCCCCGACCAGAAGGCCTGGCCGTGGCCGGAGGTCAAGCCAGCCGAGTTCGTCAGCAACGGCGACCCGAATGCGATGCCGCTGCCCGCGCGCGTCATGACCGCGGCCGAGATCGAGGCGCTCGGGATCAAGCCGTTCGAGGGAGGCTTCATCGGGTTGCCGCTGGCCGGCCCCGGCGACGGCAAGTTCTACACCCTCTCGGTTCGCCCGCTGCTCCCCGACGACCAGAGCTAGCCCGCCGCCTCAGCTCCCGAACTCGCCGGCTTCGGCGTAGCGGTCCGCGGCGTAGCTGACGAACCGGGTCTGCTTCTTCTTGAACCAGAGCTGGATCTCGCCGGTCGGGCCGTTGCGGTGCTTGGCGAGCTTGAGGTTGATGACCTCGCCGTCCTGCTCCTGGTCGTCCTGACCGCGTTCCTTGTCGCGCCACAGGAACATCACCAGGTCGGCGTCCTGCTCGATCGCGCCCGACTCGCGCAGGTCCGACAGGCGCGGCTCCTTGGACTCGCGCATCTCGGGCTGGCGTGACAGCTGCGACAGGGCGATGACCGGGATCGACAGCTCGCGCGCGAGCGCCTTGAGCCCGCGCGAGATCTCGGACACCTCCTGGACGCGATTGGCGTCGCGGTTCGTGGTCGTCGCCTGCATCAGCTGGAGGTAGTCGACGATGACGAGGTCGAGCCCAGCCTCAGCCTGGAGTCGGCGAGCCTTCGTCCGGAGCTCCATCGCCGAGATGTTCGGGGTGTCGTCGATGTACATCGGCGCTTCCGAGAGCGCGTTCATCGCCGGGGCGATCCGGGCGAAGTCGAGCTCCTCGAGGAAGCCCGAGCGCAGCCGCTGCGAATCGATGTTGGCGACGCTCGAGAGCAGACGCAGGACCAGCTGCTCCTTGCTCATCTCGAGGCTGAAGACGCCGACGCTCTTGCGCTCCTTGACGGCCGCGTGCTCGGCGATGTTGAGCGCGAAGCTCGTCTTGCCGACGGACGGCCGGGCGGCGAGGACGACCAGGTCGCTCTTCTGGAGCCCGGTCGTGAGCGTGTCGAGGTCGGTGAACCCGGTCCGAACGCCGCTGATCTCGCCGCGGTGGGCGTGGAGGTAGTCGAGCCGGTCGTAGGCGTCGTGGAGCAGCGACTTGAGCGGGCTGAAGCCGGCGTCGACGCGTTTCTGGCTGACCGCGAACAGTTCGGCCTCGGCGCGATCGATGGCTTCCTGGATCTCGGCCGGATCCTCGTACCCGATCCCGGCGATCCGCCCCGCGGCGCCGATCAGGCCGCGCAGGACCGCCTTGCGCTCGACGATCCGGGCGTACTGCTCGACGTGGACGGCGGTCGGCGTCTCGTTCGACAGGCTCGACAGGTAGGCGCGACCGCCGATGGCCTCGAGCTCGTCCTTGCGTTCGAGCGCCTCGGCGACGGTGACGATGTCGATCGGCTCGCGTCGCTCGAACAAGTCCAGGACGGCGGCATAGATCCGGCCGTTGGCCTGCCGGTAGAAGTCGGTCGGCCGCAGGAACTCCGCGACCTCGATGACCGCATCCCGGTCGATGAGGATGGCGCCGAGCACCGACTGCTCAGCCTCGAGACTCTGCGGCGGTAGACGATCGATCACGCGGGTCGGACTCCGTCAGCGGTTGGGGTCCCAATCATCCGGGCCTCACCGGCCCCGGCGGTCAACGAATGCCGGTCACGCTGCCGGCGGTGGTCCACGAACTTCACCACGTGTTGGTGACATGTGGACGACTTCTGTGGATATCCACTCAGCTCCCGGTGCGGGAGTTCTAACGCTCGCCAAACCGAGAATCGGCGTGGCCGGACGGTTCAGGGCAAGGCGGCCCGTGAGCAAGGGAGCGAGCGCACTAAACGTGCGTGAGCGACCGGCGGAGCGGGCCAACGCAGCGCCTGGGCCGTCCCGCCACGCCGCCATCAGTCCAGGCGTCGAATGACGCCGATCAGCTTGCCCTGAATCCGGACGTCGTCGTAGAACTGGGGGGGATACGCCGGATTGGCCGGCTGGAGTCGGATCTGGTCCTTCTCCTTGAAGAAACGCTTGAGGGTGACCGCGTTCTCCTCGACCTGGGCGACCACGATGTCGCCGTTGCGGGCGGTCGTCTGCGGGCGGATGAGGACGAAGTCGCCGTCGGCGATGTGGGCCTCGATCATCGAGTCGCCGCGAACGCGCAGGACGTAGGCGTCGCCGCCGGGTGCCAGGACGTCCGGGATGGCCATCGTCTCGGTCGCGTCCTGGTAGGCCTCGATCGGTCCGCCGGCCGCGATCTCGCCGATGATCGGGACGACGCGTGCGTCGCCGGTCGTCGCCTGCGGCACGAGCTCGCTGGTCAGGCCGAGCCGGATCGCCGCGGTCGGCGTCAGGCGGATGGCGCGCGACTGCGCGGCGCCGCGCTCCAGGTAGCCCTCGCGCTCGAGGATCTGGAGGTGGTGGTGGACGGCCGACGTGGAGGCCAGCCCGACCGCACGGGCGATCTCGCGCACCGACGGCGGAAAGCCGCGGGCGCGCAGCGTCGCCGCGATGAAGTCGAGGATCTTGACCTTGCGTTCGGCGTCGTGCTTCGTCACTCGCGCCTCCTTGCCAGAGCATGATAGCGAACAGACGTTCGATGTCAAGTCGTGACGGGTCACTCTTGACGACGGAATAGGGCAGGCGGACGATGACGTGGCGTTCGGCCGAACGAGGAGGGGAATTTGATGCTGGCCGTCATGCGTCGCGTTGGGATCGCGATCGGCTCCCTCGTGATCGCCTATCTGGCCGTGTCACTGGTTGCTGGCATGTTCCTGGGCCGATGGGCACATGAGAACCCCGTCCTCGTCGCGTTCATCGCTGTCGTTCTCGGCGGACTGATCTACGTAGACATCATGCGGCGTGAGCGGCGTCCCTCCTCGGTGGACACCACGCCCGTCCCGTAGCGGTCGACTGGGGGCGTCGATCCACGGTTTCGTGACGCGGGCGCTCGCTACCATCAGCCCCATGACGCTCCGCCAGATCCTCGGGATCGTCCGGATCGCATCCGTCGCCATCGTTCTGGCCGCGATCGTGACCCAAGCCATCGTGCTGGCGAACGCAGGTGCCTTCGATCCGACCCGCTTCTTCGCCTTCTTCACGATCCTGAGCAACCTGATCGGGGTGGCCGCATTCCTCTGGCTGCTGGCGAGGGGTGATCGTCCGCGGTCGCGCAGCCTCGACCTCGTCCGTGGCGCCGCGGTCGTCTACCTGACGGTCACGTTCTTCGTGGTCATCTTCCTGTTGTCGGGCGTCGACGTCCAGCTCCAGCTCGTCTGGGTGGATGTCGTCCTCCACAAGGTCTTTCCGATCATCGTCGTCCTCGACTGGATCCTCGACCCACCGAGATGCGTTTGCGGTTCCGGGACGGTCTCCTGTGGCTCGCCTTCCCGCTCGCGTGGACAGGTTTCACTCTGGTCCGCGGAGCGATCGATGGCTGGTATCCCTACCCTTTCCTGGACCCGGCCAACGGCGGATACGGCACGGTGGCCAGGATGGTCATTGCGGTCACCATCGGCTTCGCGTTGATCGCGGCGGCCACGATCGCGGTCGGGAACCGCGCAAGAGAGAGCTCACGGTCGTCTGCCGACGGCGTCGTATGACCGGCCACGAACGCAATGGCTGCTAGACTCCTCGACCCGGGAGTTGGAGGCATCGACGACGCATGGCGCGTGGCAAGGTGAAGCGAGTCGGAGGTTCGAGAGGTGGCGCCGGGTTCGGTCGCGCCCTGTCGCTGCTCGCGTTCCTGCCGATCGCCAGTCGCGTGCCGATGTACACGCGGCTCATCAGCTCGCTCGTGATGGACGAGCGGATGCCGATGCAGCGCAAGGCCTTGCTAGCCGGGGCGGCCGGCTATCTCGTCCTCGGTCGCGACCTGATCCCCGACGACTGGCCGATCATCGGCGGGCTCGACGACCTCGTCGTGGTCGTCCTCGCCGCGGAGCTCTTCCTCGACGGCGTGCCCGACGACCTGCTCAACGAGAAGCTCGCCGACCTCGGCATCGACCGGGCCGAATTCGATCGCGACGTCGCCCAGGTCCGGCGCTTGACGCCCGGGCCGGTGCGGCGGACCATCCGCCGGGTCCCCGAGCTCATCGGCGGGATCGGCGAAGCAATGAGATCACTCGGTCTCGGGCCCCGGACGCGGGCCTGGATCAACAGGGAGGACACCAGCGCGTGAAGGTCATTCTCACGAAGGACGTGCCGAAGCTCGGCAAGAGCGGTGAGATGAAGCAGGTCGCCGACGGCTATGCGACGAACTTCCTCATCCCGCAGTCGCTGGCCGTGCCGGCCGCCGGCGGTGCCTACCGAGCCTGGCAGCACGACATCGCGAGCCGCGAGGACAAGCGCGTCCGCGAGCGCGCCGACGCCGAGATCGCCGCGACCCGCATCGCCAGCACGACGCTGACCATGGGCGTCAAGGTCGGCGAGGGCGGCAAGCTGTTCGGCTCGATCACCTCGAAGGACATCGCCGACGCGCTGGCCCGCCGCGGCATCGACGTCGACCGCCACAAGATCGACCTCGAGGAGCCGCTCAAGACGCTCGGCACCTACAAGGTCGCGATCAAGGTCTTCAGCGGCATGACGCCCGAAGTCACGGTCATCGTCGAGCCGAAGGGCTGAGGCGGAGCGGGGAACAACGAAACGCCACCGACCCGACGGGCCGGTGGCGCTTCTCGACGTGACGATCTAGAAGAAGCCGAGCGGCTTCGGGTCGTAACTCACCAGCAGGTTCTTGGTCTGGGTGTACTCGTCGAGCATCATCTTGTGCGTCTCGCGCCCGACGCCCGAGCCCTTGTAGCCACCGAAGGCGGCCCCGGCCGGGTACAGGTGGTAGCAGTTGGTCCAGACGCGGCCGGCCTTGATGCCACGGCCCATCGCGATAGGCACGAGCGCCGTCCCGGGTCCAGACCCCGGCTCCCAGACCGTAGGCAGTGTCGTTGGCGATCTCGAGCGCCTCGGCCTCGTCCTTGAAGGTCGTGACCGAGAGCACGGGTCCGAAGATCTCCTCCTGGAAGATCCGCATCTTGTTGTTGCCCTTGAGGACCGTCGGCTCGAAGTAGTAACCGCCGGCCAGTTCGCCCGGCATCGTCGCGCTTGCCGCCGATCAGGAGCTCAGCGCCCTCGGCCTGCCCGATCGCCACGTACTTCGTGATCTTCTCGAGCTGCGCCGCGGAGACCTGCGGTCCCATCTGGGTGGTGACGTCGAGCGGGATGACCCTGTCGGATCGCGGCGATCCGCTCGAGCGATCGTTCCATGAACTTGTCGTAGATCGACTCCTGGATCAGCGCCCGTGACGGGCACGTGCAGACCTCGCCCTTGTTGAAGGCGTAGAGCACGAGGCCTTCGATCGCCTTGTCGAGGAAGTCGTCGTCGGCCGCGAAGACGTCGTCGAAGAAGATGTTCGGCGACTTGCCACCGAGCTCGGTCGTCGACGGGATCAGGTTCTCGGCCGCGTAGTCCATGATCAGGCGACCCGTCGTGGTCTCGCCGGTGAAGGCGACCTTGTCGATGCGCTTGCTCGAGGCGAGGGCCATCCCGACTTCCGCACCGGGCCGTTGACGATCGTTGATCACGCCAGCCGGGACGATCCCCTCGATGATCTCGGCGAACTTGAGGATCGACCACGGCGTCGGGCTGGCCGGCTTGATGACCGACACGTTGCCGCCGGCGAGGGCCGGAGCGAGCTTCCAGGCCGACATCAGGAGCGGGAAGTTGAACGGCACGATCTGACCGACCACGCCGAGCGGCTCGCGGAAGTGGTAGGCGACGGTGTCCTTGTCGAGCTCGGAGATCGAGCCCTCCTCGCCGCGCATGACGCCGGCGAAGTAGCGGAAGTGGTCCGCAGCGAGCGGGATGTCCGCAGCAAGCGTCTCGCGGACCGGCTTGCCGTTGTCCCAGCTCTCGGCGACCGCGAGCATCTCGCCGTTCGCGTCGATCGCGTCCGCGATCGCGTTCAGCACGCGCGCCCGCTCGGTCGCGGAGGTCTCGCCCCAGGCGTCCTTCGCGGCGTGGGCCGCATCGAGTGCGAGCTCGACGTCCTCGACGGTGGAGCGCGGGACCTCGGTGAAGGACAGGCCGGTCGCCGGCGTCAGGTCGACCTCGTACTGGCCCTTGACCGGAGCCACCCAGCGGCCACCGATGAAGTTGTCGTACCGCTCGCGCAGCGGGACCGGGCTGCCTGCTGCGCCGGGCGGCGCATAGGTGAATTCCTTGGTTGCGACGGTCATGATGCCGTGCCTCCTTCGTCCCGATCGGGACCGATGCTGGTCGCCAACGTCCGCGGTCGCGTACGAGTTGGCCGGTTATGCACGGTCATGCCGCGGCGCCTCCCCACGTCAGGGGCGCCAGCGGGCGTCACGTGCCCGGCATCCGCACCGACTCAGGGCGGGACCGGTAGTTCTCCACGATCGTTGCATGGGTCGGGCGCCCGGAGATAGGGCCGAAGGTCACGTTCCGGTCGCAGACTGTGGATCGGACGCGCTGGCCCGCCGCGGCATCGAGATCGACCGCCACAAGATCGACCTCGAAGAGCCGCTCAAGACACTCGGCACCTACAAGGTCGCGATCAAGGTCTTCAGCGGCATGACGCCCGAAGTCACGGTGGTCGTCGAGCCCAAGGGCTAGCCGGCCGAGTCTTCGACGGTCTCCGCCAGTCACCCGAACGGACCAACCCGGCATTTTGGGATCTTCCGGCGCCCGGCGGAGTTGCACTATCAGGCGATAGTGTCGACCGCCATGCGAACTCGCGGATCGAAACGCGCTACACACCTGAGGGCGCAATAGGGCGACCTACCTATTGTCCGATGGTTTCGCGTGCGCGCATGTTGGCGGCGTCGCTGGGAGTCTGAGGTTCCTGACGACCGGTGGCAAAGCCGATGCTTGGTGAGGGGCGCGGCGGTCGGCTCGACGCCCCTCTTTGCGCGGCGTGGAGTCCCGTTCGAGGGAGGCCCACGTGTCCACTAGTCGTCGTCCCAGGCTACTCTGGGTCCCCCTCGTGGTAACGATTCTGCTCTGGCAGACCGTTGCCCAAGCACCGCCAGCGGTGTCTGCCGCAGACCCGGCCGCGACGCAGCCGAGTGCGATACCGGCCAGTCCGACGCCGTCTGCCGCGGACCCGGCCGCGACGCAGCCGAGTGCGACACCGGCCAGTCCGACGCCGTCTGCCGCGGACCCGGCCGCGACGCAGCCGAGTGCGACACCGGCCAGTCCGACGCCGCCGGCGAACACGCATCAATCGACCGGCGGGAAGGGCACGATGTCCCCGCTAGCCGCCGGTGGGGCGATCATCTTCAACGGCACGGTGCAGCTCGGAGTAAATCCGACCGGAAATCTCGATACGCCGGGGGGCACGCCATCGTCGGGTGAGGGCACGACCGACGTCGGACTTCGGTATATGCCCACCAACGCCGAGTCCACGGCGCCGGGCTGCCTTTGCGAGGGCTGGGGAGCCGCCGACGCGACCACAGGTGTGTCCGGATCGGCGGACGAGGCCTTCGGAGCCCCCGTCAACATGACCGTGGAGAACTTCACCTCGACAGCGACCACCGCCGTCTCCACAGTAACGATTGGGACGACGCTGCGGGTGACACACGACTACCACCCGAGTTCGAAGACCTCAAACCTTTATGAGGTGGCGGTCACCATCGAGAACATGACGCCTTCCGCGGTCGACCTCCGCTATCGCCGAGTCATGGATTGGGATATCGAGCCAACGGCGTTCTCGGAGTATGTGACTGTCTCAACCGGCAACGGAAACAGCAGCCTGATTTACAACAACAACGATGGTTTCACGCAGCCGAACCCCCTCGGCCCGCAGACCAGCGGTGTGCCCGACGTACTGCCGATTCTCACGGGTAGTTTTACCGATCAAGGCCCACGCGACCACGGGGCCTTGTTCGACTTTGATTTCGGCAACCTTCCAGCGCATGCATTCGAACGCTTCACGATCTACTACGGCGCGGCTGCTACCGAGACGGGGGCCCTGGGAGCCCTCAGTGCCGTTGGCGCGGGAGTCTACTCGATCGCCGAACCGGGCACGACTGCCGGTCGGGATGACGGAACACCGAACACCTTCATGTTCGGCTTCGCCAACCTCAGCCCGGTTGAGATCCAACCTCTTGAGCCCCCAGAAGGATGCGAAGGGCCTCATCAGCGGCGACACCACCACCTTCGCCTACGTCGTCAACGGTGATGGCACCCGGGTGACCACGTTATCCCAACCTGTGACCTCCTATGAACCGTCCTTTCATCCGACCCTCGAAGACACGTACGACAGCAACGGTTGGATCACTAAGCGCGTCTCGAAGCCATCGTCGATCGAGACCCTGACCACGATGTTCGGCTACGACCCGGCGACGGGAAACCGTACGTCACTCACCGATCCACGGGCCAACCGGACCGACTTCTGTTACGACGTCAGCTATGCGGGCACCAGTATCGCGGGCAGTCGGGGCAACCTGACCCGGGTGATCGCGCCACCGCCGACGCCGGGTTCGAACCGGCCGGTAACGTTGGTCGCCCACGATGCGAAGAACAACGTGACCCAGACGGTCGCGCCGAAGGGCGTCCCGTCGGGAACGAACGTGACGTGCGCGACGAACCTCTCGGCGATCACGACCGCGTATGCCACGGACTACGCCTACGACGCGACAGGGGTGAAACTCCTCTCGGTCACCTCGCGCTTCACCGACCCCGATACCGGGCTCATCAAGGTCGCGACGACCAAATACGAGTACAGCGATGTGGCCAATCCGGGACGGGTGACCAGGGTCATTCCGGCCCGTGGAAACACGGGCGGATCGCCCGACTACACGTACGCGACGAGTCTTACCTACTTCGCGAGCGGACCGAAGGCTGGGCTGCCATCGAGCGTCGCCGACGCTCTCGGCGCCACGACCACGTATGACTACGACCTCGTCGGGCGGCTCATCTCGAGCGTCAATTCCAACGGCAACGCGGCCGGTGGCGTTCCCGCCGATCACACTACGAATTACACCTACGACAACGAGGACCGAACCCGGTTTATCAGGCTGCCGGCCCCAACTGGTGGTGGCAGTCAGCTCGTCACTGAGACGCGCTATGACGAGGTCGGGAATTCGATCGTCCAGGTCGACGCCAACGGGCAGGTGACGACTCGTGCCTACGACCAGCGCGATGCCCTCTTCCAGGTCAAGGAGAGCCCGACCGCGTGGACCAATCCGGCAAGTCCGCCCGCTGCGGTCATCACCACCGAGTACGCATACGATCCGACTGGCAACCTCACCCGGATGATCCGAGCCAAGGGTGACGCACCCAACGAACGGGTCACCGATTATGCCGTTGACGGTCGCGGACTCGTTCGTCGGGAGACGCAGTACCCGAGCTGGCCAACCACGACTCCGACGTTGCTCACCACGAGCTCGTATGACCCGAACGGCAACGTCCTGACCCTTCTCGATCCCCTGGGCAAGACAACCACGAATGGTTATGACGCCCGCAACATGCTCACATCGGTCGACTATTCCGATCCGGCGACACCCGACGTGGCGTACGTCTATGACGCCAACGGCAACCGGACATCAATGACCGATGGCACAGGCTCGACCTCGTATGTCTTCGACGAAGCCAACCGGCTCACGTCGGTGACCACCCCAGGGCCGAAGGTGGTCGGGTACCGCTATGACCTCGACGGCAACCGCACGAAGCTGATCTATCCGGACACCACTGCCGTTATCTACTCCTTCAACAAGGCCAGCCAGCTGGGATCACTCCAGGATTGGGCGGGCCGCTCGGTCGCGTACACGTATTGGCCCGATGGGCTGGTCAAGACCGCGACGAACCCCGACACCTCGGTCGCGACGTACGCATACGACAACGCGCGCCGCGCCACCGACGTTCGTCATCAAAGAGGCGCGACGACGATCACCCACCATGCCTACACGCTCGACCCGGTCGGTAACGTGACCGGCCTCCAGGAATACGTGACCGGGATCACCCAAGGCGCTGGGTCATGGGCTGCGAGCGTCAAGATCAACGACGATGGTGGTGTGACCCAGCAGGTCCAGCCCGACCTCGCGATCGGACCCGATGGCGCGGCCGAGGCCGCCTGGGAGGATCCCCGGACCGCCTACCCCGATCGCGACATCTATGCATCCAGGCGCGATCCCGCGACCGGCGTGTGGGGCACCAACCAGCGCGTCAATGACATCACCACGGGAGCCCAAACCCAGGTCTCTATCGCCATCGGGCCGAACAACGACGCCTATGCCGTGTGGCTCGATGCACGCAACGGCCGCAGCGACGTCTATTTCTCAAAGCGCTCGGCGACGACGGGCATCTGGGGAACGAACGTGCGGGTCAACTCGATCACCACGTTTACGAGCCAGAACTCCCCCGAGATCGCGGTTTCGAGCACGGGTGAGGCCATCGCGGTCTGGTACCGCATCGTCAACAACAAGAAGACGATCTTCAGCGCCCGGCTGCCTGCCGGGAGCTCGATTTGGTCCGCCGAGATGAAGGTGAGCACCGATACCTCGGCAGGAAAGCAGACTCCGGACATCGCCATCGGGCCGACCGGCATCGCGTACGCCGTGTGGACCCAGCCCGACAGTGGCGACTCCGATATCTGGTTCGGGTCCTTGCCTTCAGGCTCGTCGACCTGGGCTGCGAGCACCAAGGCAAGTGACGACCCGGGCACGGCCCATCAGGACAGCCCCAAGGTCGGCGTCGATGGGGCGGGCATCGTCACCGCGGTATGGTCGGACTGGCGGGCGAGTCCGTTCCAGCTCCGAGCGCGGCGGCGGTCCGCGGCCGGCGTGTGGTCGGCGAGCGTGGTCGTCGCGGCCGACGGCGCGAACGTACCATCGCTCTCGGTCAGATCGGATGGCAAGGCGCTCCTCGCCTGGTACGACGGGTTCAACTCGAACACATCGAATATCTGGAGTTCCGAATACGATCCGGCGGCGGGCACGTGGTCGAGCCCCCTCATGGTCAACGACGCCGGCGTCGGACCATGCTGCCCAGCTGCGGCGATCGGCGCCACGACGGAGCATGTCGTCTGGCAGTCCTACCCTGGTGCCACCGGGGCCGACATCTATGGTCGCTCAAAGAGCCTGACCGGAGGCGGTGGAGGCACCGACACATTCACGTACGGATACGACCGCCTATACCGACTCACGAATGTGACCGGACCGGACGGCGCACCGACCTACGGCTACGACCCGGTCGGCAACAGGCAGATCAATACGTCCATGTTCAACGTTGGCGCTGGGTACGGCACTCCGGCGATCTCTTTCGGGCAATCGAACACGACGGTCATCACGGACGCAGACTTGATCAAGATCTACCTGAAATCAGTTTGGCGGAATGGATCCATTCGCGGCAGGACAGTCGATCTTGTCGGGAGGTCATCCATGACTTTTTTGTCGTCGTTGCTTGGAAATCCCACCACTGCGCTTTGGGCGGCACTCGCGTGCCCCTTCGCGGCGCGTTTCTTCGTTGCATGGTCGGTCTGGCTCCGCGTCCGAGGACTGCCACCCGGCGGAGCGAATGTCCATCCGCGGCGAACGAGATCCGACTACCCAAGCCCGAACGACCCTGTCTTCGCGGCGGCGATCTTCGGTGGTGCGGTTGTCGCCTCTGCGGTGATCGCGAGCGCTGTTGGCTCGCTCGTTTCCGCCACATTAGCGCCGTCCTGGCTATGGCCTTCGATATTTGTTGGCTCGGCTGTCGGGTCCTCGATCTATGCGTGGCGTCGCCTACGCGCGGATGACCGGCGCGACAGAATTCTCCTGTCGAACCGAATGGCCGCCGAGTCCGATGGCAAGTAAGGGCTGACCTGATCCTTGGCTTCAAGAATGTCCTCGCTCTCAGCGGGCCGCCCAAGGCTAGAAGCGAACGTCGCGCCATCGGGATCGCCTGCAGCAGTACGCCGCGACCCTGGGAGGCGATCACGATCGGGTGATAGTGTCGATTGACCGACTCGCCCGCTGCGGGCCTCGGAGCGGATCAGGCTAAGACAAATTCGATGGAGTCGGGGAGCACCCGGCAGGGAATTAGCCTCGATCTCGTCGAACGTGAAGACCTCACTCACACCGGAGTCGTGTTTTGGCGTCCTGGAGCGACTCATCGGCCTACGAGCCGGCCAACCGCCAGACCGTGACACCGTCCTCGTCGTAGACCGTCTCGAACAGCGGGCTCGACGAGAAGTCAGTGCCGGGGTCGCCGTCGCACGGCACGCCACCGCTCGACAGGACATACGTCGCGTCGTACTTCGCCATCCGCTCGACGGCGACGTCCGGGCCGTCGCAGTACACGGCTCGCACGTCCGCCTCGCGTGAAGCCGGTTCGTAGCCGAGGTTCGAGACATACGGCCCGAAGGTCGTGATCCGCAGGCGCCCGGCAAGATCGACCGGGGAGTTGATGTACGCGTCCGTTACGAAGACGGACCGCTCCGGCGTGTTGTCCGCGATCCAGCGGGCGGCCGTCTCCTGCGCCAGGCCGACGGCGACGGTGTCCGAGCGCATGTGCCAGACCGCGATGAGCGCCGGCGACAGGGCGCGAAACGATCAGGACCGCCGCGATCAGCGGCCGCGGCCAGCGACGGATCAGCCACGCGGCGAGGATCGCGACCGCGATCCACATGATCTGGAAGTACTTGTTCATGTCGAATTCGACGGCGCTCACGACGACCACGTTGGGCACCACGAAGAGCGCCACCATCCACGAGACGAGGAACCAGCGATTCGGTAGCGCGCGCGCCGTCAAAGCGGCGACGAGGGCCAGGACGAACGGGATGCCGAGATTGGTCAGGTAGAAGAACGCGACCGCGGCAGGGCCGTCCTCGAAGCTGCGCCTCACCCCAGCCGACGACGAACTGGAACGACCCGACCTCGCCCTGGAGCAGCGACCGCCGAAGCGATGAACGGGGTCGCTAGGACGACCGGCGCCAGGAACAGCAGCGCATCGCGGGCGACTGTCCTGGCGCGCCACGCGCCGCTGGTCACGACGTACAGGAAGACGATCAGGTATGTCGCCGGGAAGGCGAAGAACTGGAACGGTGCAAGCAGCGCGGCGAGGATCGCCGCCAGCAGGACGCCCAGCGGTCGGCGCCCGAGGCAGCTGACGACCAGCAGCACGGCAGGTCACGAGCCCCGGGCAGCCCAAGCGTCGTCGCCCGGTGGGGGAGGAATCCGGTCCCGAAGATCGAGGCGATCTTGAAGTACGGCCAGCCGTCCGCCCACGTGTTGTCGTACGAGGTCTGGCTGACGAGGTCGACCACGTTGCCGGCCCCCGCCATCACGTCGCCGACCAGCCGGATCCAGCCCAGGCCGCCGCCGGCGACGACGAGGATCGTCGCGATCGCCGCGACCCGCCGCGTCGCCGGTCAGTCGCTTCGCGAGCGCCCAGACGACCAGCGCCAGGACGCCGGCGAAGAGCGCGCTGCTGGCGAAGTAGACGGGGATGATCTCGAAGCCGGCCACGGTCGAGGCGATCGCGCCGTGGAAGTCGGCGAACCAGTGGTAGGTCAGCGGCACGCCGGCGAAATAGGGCACCTCCGGCGGGAAGTTGCCGGCCGAGATGCTCGAGCCGATCGCGACGTGGACCAGCAGGTCGCTCCAGTTCCAGCCGCCGCTGACCCAGCCGTCGGGCGTCCTCGACCAGCCGTTGACGCCGAGGACGATGAGGACGACTCAGGCCCGATGGCGACGGCGATGACCCAGGCCGGCAGGTCGGCGCGGAGCGCGGCGACGATGCCGGCCGATGTCGGGCGCGGTCAGCGGCGCCAGCCATCGATGGCGGACCGCGATGACGACCAGATCGACGCGAACGCCAGCAGGGCCGCGCTGACGATGATCGAGCCACGCCCGAACCCGCCGACGCGGGCCACGACGTTCACGAGGTGGGCCGAGACGTAGACGCTGGTCACGAACGCCGCGCCGACCGCACCTGGGAGTGGCAGGTCCGGCACGACGCGTCGGATGACGACCCAGCCCGGGACGAAGAAGAGGATCGGCCAGACGAGGACGACCGCGATCAGGCGGCACGAGCCAGGCGATCAGCGAGCCGCCGCCAGGATCGACGACGACCGCGACCAGGAGGGTGGGCGGGCTCGGTGGCGGCCTCGTCGCAGAGTCGCCCTGGCCGGCGCGCGCGGCGGGCTCGTCGGCAGGGGGTTCCACAGCGGGTCGATGATAGCGAGCATGCCCGCGCGAACGATCCTCCACGTCGACCTCGATGCCTTCTTCGCCGCGGTCGAACAACGCGACCGGCCGGAGCTGCGCGGGCGCCCGGTCGTCGTCGGTGGGGCCGGTGGCGAGGACTCGCGCGGAGTCGTCTCGGCCGCCAGCTACGAGGCGCGGGTCTTCGGGATCCATTCCGCGATGTCGTTGCGCGAGGCATACCGCCGCTGCCCCGACGCGGTCTTCCTGCCGGTCGACGGCCGTCGCTACCAGGCCGCCAGCCGCGACGTGATGGCGATCCTTCGCCGCTACACGCCGCTGGTCGAGCCGATCTCGATCGACGAGGCGTTCCTCGACGTGACCGGTTCGGCGGCGCTGTTCGGCGACGGGCCGTCGATCGCGCGGCGGATCAAGGACGAGACACGGGCGGAGGTCGGGCTGACGGCCTCGGTCGGGGTCGCCAGCACGAAGCTCGTGGCCAAGATCGCGTCCGACCTGCGCAAGCCCGACGGGTTGGTCGTCGTCCCGGTCGGCGAGGAAGAGGCGTTCCTGGCGCCGCTGCCGATCTCACGGCTGTGGGGCGTCGGCGAGAAGACCGCTGTCGCACTCAAGGACTACAACGTTCGGACGATCGGCGACCTGGCGGCGCTCCCGCCGGACCTGCTCATCCGGCGGTTCGGGAAGCATGGTGCGTCGCTTGTGGCTCGGGCGCGCGGAGTCGATGCCGATACGGTCCACGACGGCGATCCGGCCAAGTCGGTCGGGCACGAGCACACGTTCGATGTCGACACCAGCGACCCGGAGCTCATCGAGCGGACGCTGCTCGCGATGGCCGACGGAGTGGCGGGCCGATTGCGTTCGGCGGGCGTCCGGGCGGGGACTGTCGCCGTCAAGATCCGCGACAGCGGCTTCCGGACGATCACTCGGCAACGGACGCTCGCGGAGCCGACCGACATGACCGGCCCGATCTACGCGACCGCGCTCGAGCTGGCCCGGCCCGAGATCCGCGGGATGCGCGTCCGGCTGCTGGGCGTCACCGCGTCGAACCTGGGCGAGCGCGAGCAGCTGTCGATGTTCGAGAGCGGCGACCCGCGCCAGCGACGGGCGATCGAGGCGGCCAATTCGCTGCGGCGGCGGTATGGGGAGGGGACGGTCACCCGAGCGCGGCTGCTCGGCACCGGGCTGCCCGCGCCGTTCGAGCGGGATCCGCGGAACCCACTGGATCGGCGGGCGCGCGGGGTGCCGGTCGAAGCGCGACGAGGTCGCCGGGGCGGGCGATTCGGGTCGTGACAGCCAAGGTGACACGGACGTCGACGAGATTCCGCCAGACGACGGTTGACATCGAACACCTGTTCGGTCTATCGTCGTCACCAATCGAACAGACGTTCTGTCGGACGAGTGCCCCGGACGACACGACCCAGCGACTCAGCCCCCGGAAAGGAGCCATCCCGATGGCATTCATCCGAGTCGAGCCGGTCACGGTCCAGGTCCGGACCGACTGGTTCAACGGTCGTCCGCGTGAGATCACGTGGGGCGACGAGCGACTCCCGATCACCCGTCTCGCGGTCGTCCGCGAGGAAGCCGCGGCCTATCCCGTGATCAGCGGCCCGCGGACGCTGTTCGAGGTCGACACGCCTCGAGCGCGGCTCTCCCTGACGTTCCAGCACCGCTCGCGACGCTGGACGGTCACCGGCCTCGACGAGGGAGTCCGCACCGCCGCCTGATCGCGAACACCGACTCGACGCGCGGGAACTGGGGTCTCTGCGCGTCGGCCCAGGCCGGGACGTTCCTCCCAACGTCTGCTGGCCTCACGTCCGGTTCGGGGCGGGCGCGCCGGTACCGCGCCCGCCCCGGCTCCGGCTCCAGCCTCCGGAACCCGACTCGCAACCGTACAATCGAGCCGTGGACCCATCCGTCACGCGATTCCGCGACATGTCTCTTGACGTTTTCATCGGCGAGCTCGGCTCGGCCGCGCCGGTCCCAGGTGGCGGGAGCGCGTCGGCGGTTGCGGCAGGACTGGGTGCCGCTCTGGTGCAGATGGTCGCGGCCCTCTCGATGGGGCGCCCGAAGTACGAAGCCCATGCCGATCTCCACACCTGGGCAAACGACACCGGCCGCGCCCTGGCCGACCAGTTCCTCGCGCTGGCCGATGCCGATGCCGCGGCCTACGCCGACTACGCAGCCGCTATGAAGCTGCCGCGCGACACGGATGACGAGAAGGCGGTCCGCGCCGATGCCCTCAAGGCCGCAGCCCGCCACGCGAGCGAGGTCCCGCTCCTGTGCGTGGTCGCCTGCGTCGACCTGGTCGCTGCCGCAGAGGCGCTGGCCGGCCGGAGCAACGTCAATGCCTCGAGCGACCTCAACGTCGCGTCCCTCCTCGGCGAGGCGGCCGCCCATGGCGCGGCGGCCAACGTCTTGGTCAACCTGCCCTCGGTCGGCGATCCCGAATTCGAGGAAGCCATGACCTCCCGCGTCGACACCCTGGTCCACGAGGTCGAGCGCCTCGCCTCGGAGACTCGCGAAGCCGTCGGCAGCGGCCTCGCACGCGAGCCCATCGCAGTGCCGGCTCGCGCCTGATCGATGGCAGGCGGCGCTCGACTTCTCGAAGGTGGGCCGATCGCCGATGAGATCCGGACCGCCGTCGCCGAGGACGTCGCCTCGTTCACCGCCGCCAACGGCCGCGCGCCCGGGCTGGCCGTGGTCATCGTCGGTCGCGACGCCCCGTCGACCGTCTACCTCGAGCGCATCCTGCGCGGCTGCGCGAAGGTCGGGATCCACGCTGAGTTCGTCGAGCTCGAGGGCGAAGCCACCGAGGCGTCCGTCGTCGCGACCATCCGCGACCTGAACGCCGACCCGACGGTCGACGGCGTGATCGTCCAGATGCCGCTCCCGCCGACGATCCGCCTGCGCTCGGTCGTCGATGCGATCGACCCGGCCAAGGACATCGACGGGATCCATCCGCTGAACGCGGGCCTGCTACGTCTCGGCTACGACGGCTTCCTGCCGGCGACGGCCCACGCCGCGGTCGAGATCCTGCGCCGCTCCGGGATCGAGATCGCCGGTCGCGACGCGGTCGTCGTCGGTCGCTCGCCGGTCGTCGGCATGCCCGCCGCCTTCCTGCTGGTCAAGGAGGACGCGACCGTCACGGTCTGCCACTCGCGGACCCGCGATCTCGCCGCGCCACGTGCGCGAGCGCCGACATCGTGGTCGTCGCCGCGGGCCATCCGAAGCTCATCACCGGCGACATCCTCAAGCCCGGAGCCGTGGTCGTCGACGTCGGGATCAACGTGGTCGACGGGCGACTCGTCGGCGATGTCGACTTCGCGTCCGCGGTCGAGGTCGCCTCGGCGATCACCCCGGTCCCCGGCGGGATCGGGCCCCTCACGAACGCGCTGCTGCTGACCCACCTGATCCGCGCCGCCGAACACCAGGCCGAGGAGCGCCGGGCCAACACGCCGCTCGAGCTCCCCGCCCCACCCGAACCATCACCCGCCCTCCGAGGAGACCGATGAGCTTCCCGTCCGACCTCGAGATCGCCCGCTCGGTCACGCCGCGCCCGATCATCGACATCGCGCGCGACCTCGGCATCGCCGACGACGAGCTCGAGCTCTACGGCCCGACCAAGGCGAAGGTGACGCTCGAGGCGATCACCCGGCTGGAGGCGGAGCGCCCGCGCGGCAAGTACGTCGTCGTCACCGCGATCACCCCGACGCCGCTCGGCGAGGGCAAGTCGACGACGTCGGTCGGGCTCGCCCAGGGCCTCAACCACATCGGCCGGAAGGCCGCGGTCTGCATCCGCCAGCCGTCGCTCGGGCCCGTCTTCGGGATCAAGGGCGGGGCGGCCGGCGGCGGCTACAGCCAGGTCATCCCGATGGAGGACTTCAACCTCCACCTGACCGGTGACGTCCATGCCATCGGTGCCGCGCACAACCTGGCGGGCGCCTTCATCGACAACAGCCTCCACCACAAGAACCCGCTCGGGATCGACCCGCACGGGATCCTCTGGCCGCGCGTCGTCGACATCAGCGACCGCGCGCTGCGCCACGTCGTGATCGGCCTCGGCGGGCGCGAGGACGGCATCCCGCGCGAGACCGAGTACGTCATCACCGTCGGCTCCGAGGTGATGGCGGTCCTCGCCCTCGCCACCGACCTGTTCGACCTGCGCGCCCGGCTCGGCCGGATCGTCCTGGCGACGACGACCGACGGCAAGCCGGTCACCGCCGAGGACCTCCACGTCGCGGGCTCGATGACGGTCCTGCTGCGCGACGCGATCAAGCCGAACCTGCTCCAGACGCTCGAAGGCGGTCCCGCCTTCGTCCACGCCGGGCCGTTCGCCAACATCGCCCACGGCAACAACTCGATCATCGCCGACCGGCTTGCCCTGGTGACCAACGACATCGTCGTCACCGAGGCCGGCTTCGGGGCCGACATGGGTGCCGAGAAGTTCTTCGACATCAAGTGCCGGGCGTCCGGTCTGAGCCCGGATGCGGCCGTCGTGGTCGCCACGGTCCGGGCGCTCAAGATGCACGGCGGGGTCGGCAAGATCGTGGCCGGCAAGCCGCTCGACCCGGCGCTCCTCGAGGAGAACGTCGAGGCGGTCCGGCTCGGCGCCCAGAACCTGGCCAAGCAGATCGAGAACGTCACGATGTACGGCGTCCCCGCGGTCGTCGCCATCAACTCGTTCCCGACCGACACGGCCGCCGAGGTCGAGGCCATCCGCGAGGTCGCCCTGGCGGCCGGCGCACGCGACGCGGTGGTCGCCACGCACTTCGTGGACGGCGGCAAGGGCGCGGCGGACCTCGCCGAGGCCGTCTGGGCGGCCACCCACGACGGATCAGCGAACTTCCAGCTGCTCTACCCGGACGAGATGCCGCTGGCCGCGAAGATCGAGACCATCGCGACCCGCGTCTACGGCGCCGACGGAGTCGAGTTCCTGCCGGCGGCCCGCAAGTCGCTCCAGCAGTTCGAGGACCTGGGCTACGGCCACCTGCCGATCTGCATGGCCAAGACGCAGTACTCGCTCAGCCACGACGCGTCGCTGAAGAACCGCCCGACCGGCTTCACGGTCCCGATCCGCGAGGTCCGCCTGTCCGCGGGCGCCGGCTTCATCACGCCGCTGTGCGGGGAGATGCGGACGATGCCGGGGCTGCCGTCGCGACCGGGCGGCGAGAAGATCGACATCGACGCCGACGGGAACATCGTCGGCCTGTTCTGAGCGAGCCGCCGCGGGCTAGCGTTCGCCGCCCCGCACCAGTCAGCCGAGGTCGCCCGTCGCCATCGCGAAACAGAAGGCGACGACGGCCCCGAGCGACGATCCCCAGCACCCCCGCGCCCCACGCGGCGACATCGATCGGCCCGAGCGGCTCCTCGCCGTGGGCGTGGTCGTCGTGGCCATGGTCGCCGCCGTGGTCGTCGGTCAGGTGATGCTCGACGGCGCCGTCGTGCCCGGGTGTGTCCAGATCGGCATGCGAGGTGGTCATCGGCCGCATTCTCGCAGACGCTCGCGGGCGGCGTCGGGCCCGTAGACTCGCGGACGTGACCGCGACCGTGCCCGCCCCACCGCCCGATCCGGGCCTGATCCCGAGCCTGCGCGGCCTCGACCGCGACGGCCGCCTGCTCTTCGCGATGCGGACCGTGCGGATGTTCGCCTACGGGTTCCTGGCCGTCGTCCTGGTCCTGTATCTCGCCGCGGCGGGCCTCGATCCGCTGGCGATCGGCATCGTCCTGACGCTGACGCTCATCGGCGACACGATCATCTCGCTGTGGCTGACGACCAACGCCGACCGCTTCGGCCGGCGACGCACCCTCATCGTCGGGTCCGCGCTGATGATCGTGGCCGGCGATCGCCTTCGCCTTCACGAGCTGGGTCCCGCTGCTGATCCTGGCCGGCGCCATCGGCGTCATCTCGCCGACCGGCAACGAGGTCGGGCCGTTCCTGGCGATCGAGCAGGCCGGTCTGAGCCAGACGATCCCGGACAACCGCCGGACCCCGACGTTCGCCTGGTACAACCTCGCCGGCTACGTGGCGACCGCGACGGGTGCCCTGGGAGCCGGCCTGCTGAGCCAGGCGCTCCTCGACAGCGGCTGGGCGCCGCTCGACGCGTACCGGGCGATCGTCATCGGCTACGCGCTGCTCGGGCTGGTGATGGTCGTCGGGTTCTGGCAGCTCGACAAAGGCGTCGAGGCGCCGCCGCGCGAGGCCAGCACCGATGGCATCCGGCGCCGTCTCGGACTCGGGCGCTCGAAGGCGGTCGTCCTCAAGCTGTCGGTCCTGTTCTCGCTGGACGCCTTCGGTGGCGGGTTCATCCCGCAGAGCCTGATGGCCTACTGGTTCCACATCCAGTACGGGGTCGATCCCGCGACGCTCGGGCTGATCTTCTTCGGCGCGAACCTCCTCGCCGCGGCCTCGTCACTCCTGGCGGCACCGATCGCAGCGCGGATCGGCCTGCTCAACACGATGGTCTTCACCCACCTGCCGTCGAACGTGCTGCTGATCCTCGTCCCGATCATGCCGAACCTGCAGCTGGCGATCGCCGTCCTGCTCCTGCGCTACACGCTCAGCCAGATGGACGTCCCGACGCGGCAGTCGTACGTCATCGCGGTCGTCGACCCGGACGAGCGCTCGGCAGCGGCCGGCGTGACAGGCGTCGCCCGGACGACCGGCGCGGCCATCTCGCCGTCGATCTCGTCGGTGCTGATCGCGAGCAACGGGTACGCCGCATTGCCGTTCTACCTGGCTGGCGGCTTCAAGATCCTGTACGACCTGCTGATCTACCGCGAGTTCCGCAACGTCAAGCCGCCCGAGGAGCGGCGCGCCTGACGCAGCTCAAGCGACCGGGTCGTCCCCCGGCTTGCCAGATTTGCCCGGCCTGCCCGGCGTCCCGAGGCGCCACCAGATGAACAGGACGACGGCCAGCACGACCCCGATGGCGATGGCCAGGTCGAACGGCTGGAGGGCCTCCCGGATCTGCACCCAGTTCGCCCCGAGCACCGTTCCCGCGTAGATGAGCAGGCACGACCAGATGAACGCCCCCGCCGTCGAATAGACGATGAACGGCACGATCGGCATCCGGGCGACACCGGCCGGGAAGCTGATGAACGTCCGCACGATCGGCAACAGGCGACCGATGAAGACGGTGGCGGCGCCATGCTTCGCGAAGAACGCGTCCGCCAGATCGATCTCGTGCGGCCGGATCAGGACGTACTTGCCGTATCGCTCGAGGAGGGGTCGGCCGCCATACGCCCCGATGGCATACGCCACGAGCGACCCGAGCGTGTTCCCGATGGTCGCCACGACCGCGACGATCAGGAAGTTCCAGGGCTGCCCGGTCAGCGGCTCGATCTGGCTCGTGTCCGAGACCAGGAAGCCGGCGTACGGCAGGATCAGCTCGGACGGCAGCGGGACCATCGCGGACTCGATGGCCATCGCGAGCATCACGCCGGCATAGCCGACGGCGCCGTACAGGCTGTTGAGGAAGGGGATGACGATCTCGTCGATGAAGGCGAGCACTCGGACCTCGTGGCTGTCGGGTGGGCGGGCGGCAGCATAGCCGACTATCCTCGGAACGGTGAGTGAGCCGGAGGTCCCGCGCGTCGACCCGGACCGTGGTTCCGTGGAGCCGGGCGCGCCGATCGTCCTGACCGGTGCGGACCTGACCGTCGCCGACATCGAGGCTGTCGCGCGCGCCGGCGCATCCGCCACGCTGGATGCGAGCGCCCGTGAGCGGATGCAGGCGGCGCGCGACGTCATCGAGTCGCTGGTCGCCGAGGGCGCGGTCGTCTACGGCGTGACGACGGGGTTCGGGGCGCTCGCCTCGACCTTCATCCAGCCATCCGACGCGGGGCGGCTCCAGGAGAACCTCCTGATGAGCCACGCCGCCGGGGTGGGGGCGCCATTCCCGCGCGAGGTCGTCCGGGCGATGCTGCTGTTGCGGGCCAACACGCTCGCGCTCGGCTACAGCGGCTGCCGGCCGCTGCTGGTCGACCGGCTGCTCGACTTCCTTCGCGCTCGGGATCCACCCGGTCGTGCCCGGAGCAGGGGAGCGTCGGGGCATCGGGCGATCTCGCGCCGCTCGCGCACCTTGCGTTGCCGCTGATCGGTCGCGGCCAGGTGGAATCCGGACGGGTCCGTCGTGCCGGCGATGATCGCCCTGCGCGAGGCCGGGCTGGAGCCGCTGACGCTCGAGTCCAAGGAAGGGCTGGCGCTGCTCAACGGCACCCAGATGATGAGCGCGATCGGGGCGCTGCTCCTGGCCGATGCGGACCGCCTCGGCGCGGACCGCCAGCGTCGCCGCGGCGATGAGCGTCGAGGCGCTGCTCGGCACCGACGTCGCGTTCGCCGCGGCGTACCAGCTGGCCCGGCCGCATCCGGGCCAGGTCGCGGTCGCCGCGGAGCTGCGTCACCTCCTGCGCGGCAGCGGGCTCCAGACCGGTCATCACGGCCACGCCCACAAGGTCCAGGACCCGTACTCGCTGCGCTGCGTGCCGCAGGTCCACGGCGCCGTCCGCGACACCCTCGACCACCTCCGGCGGGTCCTCGACATCGAGCTCAACTCGGCGACCGACAACCCGCTCGTCTTCCCGGGCGGCGGCGATCGCCGACGTGGCGACGATCGCGACCGGTGGCGGCCGGGTCATCAGCGGCGGCAACTTCCACGGTGAGCCGATCGCGCTGGCGCTCGATTTCGCCAAGATCGCCCTGGCCGAGCTCGGGTCGATCAGCGAGCGGCGGACGGCGCTGCTCGTGGACCCGCGGCTCAACGGCGGTCTGCCGCCGTTCCTCGCGGCCGAGTCCGGGATCGACTCCGGGATGATGATCTACCAGTACACGGCGGCCGCCCTCGTGTCGGAGAACAAGGTCCTCGCCCATCCGGCCTCGGTCAATTCGATCCCGACGAGCGCGAACCAGGAGGACCACGTCTCGATGGGCTCGATCTCGGCGCGGCACGCGCGCACGGTGCTCGCCCACGTCGAGCGGATCGTCGCCATCGAGCTGCTGGTCGCGGCGCAGGCGCTCGACCTGCGGCTGGCGGGCTCCGACGGCGCGGCGCCCGGGCGCGGGCGTCGCCGAGGCGCTTCGCCGGATCCGCGCGGTCGTCCGCCACCTCGACGGCGACCGTGAGCCGGGCCCGGACCTGGCGGCCGCGACCGCGCTCGTCCACGACGGCGCGCTGGCCGACCTCGCCGGCTGACGGCCGAGACTCGCGCCGATGGGCACGATCACGATCCTCGACGTCACCGATCCGGCGGCATTCGGCCGCATCCCGCCGTGCGCCGACCCCGGCTTCGACCATCGGTCGTGCGACTACTGGGAGGACGCCGACCGCGGATCGAAGGCGGCGCGCCTGTCGTGGCTGAGCCCGTCTCCGCGGCCTCGGCTGACAGCCCGCGGCCGAAGCCGACGAACCCGTTCCTCGCCGACCTCGAGGCCAAGGCGCCGGTCGCCAACCCGTTCGCGACCGCACGGCCCGCCAACCCGTTCCTGACGCCGGGCGAGGACGACGACCCGGGACCGGTCGAGAACCCGTTCGCACCGACGCCGCCGGCCCGCCCGAAGGTCGCCCCCGACGCGCCCAGGAAGCTCCAGTTGCTCGGTCGCGGCCTCGGTGTCGTCGGCAGCTACGCGAAGGTCCTGCTGGAGGACGACGTCGCCGAAGGCGTACGCGCAGTTCGGGCCGCTTGACCGCGTACCCGCGCGCGCAGCGGACGCGCGACCTCTACCCGTCGCTCCCCGACGCGCCGCTTCCCGCGGTCATCACCTGCATCGCGACGACCGCGGACGCGCGCGGTCGCGGTCTGGCCAAGGCGCTCGTCGCCGCGGTCTGCGACGACCTGACGGGACGTGGCTTCACGGCAGTCGAGACCTACCCGGAGATCGGTGCGCGGCCGGATGCGACCAGCGCCGCGACGCCGCGATTCTGGGAGTCGGTCGGCTTCGAGATGGCCATCGCCGACGAGCGATTCCCGGTCATGCGTCGCGCTCTGGGCTGACCGCCGGACGATGGCGCGCGTACGCTGACGCAACCATGGCCGCGACGAACTCCGCAGCCGGCGCCCGTCCCGTTCGTGCCCCGCGCGGCACCGAGATGACCTGTCGCGGCTGGGCGCAGGAAGCGGCGCTCCGGATGCTCATGAACAACCTCGACCCGGAGGTGGCCGAGGACCCCGATCACCTCGTCGTCTACGGCGGGACCGGACGCGCGGCTCGGTCGTGGGGCGCCTTCGACGCGATCGTCCGCGAGCTGCGCGAGCTCGGCGACGACGAGACGCTGCTCGTCCAGTCGGGCAAGCCGGTCGGCGTCGTTCGCACCCATCCGTGGGCGCCGCGAGTCCTCATCGCCAACTCGAACCTCGTCGGCAAGTGGGCGACCTGGGAGGTCTTCCGCGAGCTCGAGAAGGCCGGTCTGATGATGTACGGCCAGATGACCGCCGGCTCGTGGATCTACATCGGGACGCAGGGGATCCTGCAGGGCACCTACGAGACGTTCGCCGAGGCGGCGCGCCAGCATTTCGGCGGCACGCTGCGCGGGACCGTGACGCTGACCGCGGGTCTGGGCGGGATGGGCGGCGCCCAGCCGCTGGCCGTGACGATGAACGAGGGGGTCTGCATCGCCATCGAGGTCGACGAGGCGCGGGCGCGCCGCCGGCTCGACATCGGCTACGTCGACAGGCTGACCGGCGATCCTGCCGAGGCGCTGCGCTGGGCGCGCGAGGCAGCGGCCGCCGGGGAGCCGCTGAGCATCGCGCTCGTCGGCAACGCCGCCGAGATCGAGCCCGCCTGGGCGGCGGCAGGCGAACGGTTCGACCTCGTCACCGACCAGACGTCGGCGCACGACGCGCTGGGCGGCTACGTCCCGGACGAGATGACCCTCGCCGATGCCCTCGAGCTGCGCGCGGCGCTCCCCGACGAATACCAGCGCCGATCGGGTCGCGCGATGGCCGCCCACGTCCGCGCGATGCTCGAGTTCCAGCGCGCCGGCGCCGTCGTCTTCGACTACGGCAACAACCTGCGAGCGCAGGCCCAGGAGGCGGGCGTCCCCGACGCGTTCGACTACCCGGGGTTCGTGCCGGCCTTCATCCGGCCGCAGTTCTGCGAGGGCCGCGGCCCGTTCCGCTGGGTGGCCCTGTCCGGCGATCCGGCCGACATCGCGCGGACCGATCGCGCCGTCCTCGAGCTGTTCCCCGAGGACGCCGGGCTCCGGCGCTGGATCTCGATGGCCCAGGAGCGCGTGCCGTTCCAGGGCCTGCCGGCCCGGATCTGCTGGCTCGGCTACGGCGAGCGGGCACGGGCGGGCCTCGCCTTCAACGAGCTGGTCCGGACCGGCGAGGTCAGCGCGCCGATCGTCATCGGACGCGACCATCTCGACGCCGGCTCGGTCGCCTCACCGAACCGCGAGACCGAGGCGATGGCCGACGGCTCCGACGCGGTCGCCGACTGGCCGCTGCTCAACGCCCTGGTCAACACCGCGGCCGGCGCGTCGTGGGTCTCGATCCACCACGGCGGCGGCGTCGGCATCGGCTACTCGCAGCACGCCGGGATGGTGGCGGTCGCCGACGGGACGGCGTTCGCTGCCGAGAAGCTGGAGCGAGTCCTCACGACGGACCCGGCGATGGGCGTCCTGCGGCACGTCGACGCGGGGTACGAGCGGGCGATCGAGGTGGCCCGCGAGCGCGGAATCGCGGTGCCAATGAGAACCGGAGAATGACCTTGCGTTGACGAGGCGCACAGTTGCCGCACGACGCTCCACTCGTACCCCTGACCATTTGGCTGGTCCCACTCACGCGAACCGTCGATATGTTCTTTCTCACCGGAGCCACTTCGGCTTCCACGAGGAGAACTCCCCGTGTCGACGAACAACCGCCACCGTCGCCGCCGATCCGCCATCGCCCTCATCGCCGTCTTCCTGCTGACGCTTGTCGCCGTGCCCTCCGTGGCCGCCGACTCGACGGCGCAGACGCTGCCATTCGCCCAGGACTGGCACGACACGAACCTGATCACCGTCACCAACGACTGGTCAGGCGTGCCGGGCGTCGTCGGTCACCTGGGACAGGACATCACGACAGCGACCGGCGTGAATCCGCAGACGTTGCTGACCGACTCGACGGTGGCGAACGACGTGGAAGTCATCGCCGACATCCCGCCCGACCTCAACCTCCAGAATGGTGGCGTCGGCGAATTCCAGCTGGACGATGCCGTCGTCGGGCTGCAACCCGACGGGACCGCAGACGCGCCGTATCTCCTCCTCAACCTGCAAACGACCGGCGTTCCGGGACGTCGCGGTCAGCTACGTCCTCCGTGACCTCGACAACTCGGTGGACAACGCCGTGCAGCCATTCGCCCTCCAATACCGGGTCGGATCGAGCGGCGCGTGGACGAACGTTCCCGCGGGCTTCGTCGCCGACGCGACGACGGGCCCCAGTCTGGCCACGCTGGTCACGCCCAAGAACGTCACCCTCCCCTCCGGAGCGAACGACCGGGCCGTGGTGCAGGTGAGGATCATCACCGCGAATGCCGTCCCGCGCGACGAGTGGGTCGGCGTGGACAACATCCAGGTCGCGGGAACGGCGCTCGACAAGGCGCCGGCCGTCCTGTCGACGTCGCCGGGCGATGGCGCCGCCGACGTCGCCCGCGACGCGAACCTGTCGGTGACCTTTGACGAGCCCGTCGACGTCGTTGGCGGTTGGTTCGATATCTCGTGCGCGACGAGCCAGGGTCATACCGCGACCGTCAGCGGAGGTCCGCTCACCTTCACGCTCGATCCGGACACCGACTTCGCCTACGGCGAGGGCTGCACCTTCACGGTCTACGCCCAGAACGTGACCGACCAGGACACCGACGATCCGCCCAACCTGATGGTGGCCGACTACCTCGCCACGTTCCAGACGGTTGCGGCGCCGCCGGACCAGGCGCCCGGCGTCGAGTCGACCTCGCCGGACAACGGCGCCACCGACGTCGCGCGCGACGCGAGCCTGTCGGTGACCTTCGACGAGCCCGTCGATGTGACCGCTGGATCGTTCGGTATCTCGTGCACGAAGACTTCGCCCACGCGGCCAACGTCACGGGTGGTCCGCTGACATTCACGCTCCATCCGTTCAACGACTTCGCCTATGACGAGACCTGCACCTTGACCGTGAACTCGCAGAACGTGACCGACCAGGACACGGACGATCCGCCCAACCAGATGGCGGCCGACTACGTCGCGACGTTCCAGACGGTGGCGGCGCCACCGCCGGTCGACGACGCGCCCGCCGTCCAGTCGACGTCGCCCGGCGATGGCGCCACCGACGTCGCTCGTCGGGGCGAACCTGTCGGTGACCTTCGACGAGCCCGTCGACGTCTCCAGCGGCTGGTACGACATCAAGTGCCCAAGCGGGTCTCACGCCGCTGTCGTCAGCGGTGGTCCGCTGACCTACACGCTCGACCCGAACGCCGACTTCGCCTACGACGAAAGCTGCAGGTTCACGGTGTATGGCCAGAACGTGACCGACCAGGACACGAACGATCCGCCCGACATTCGATGGTGGCCGATCACGTCGCGACCTTCCACACGGTCGCGGCGCCACCCAAGCCGCCGACCGTCGATGCCGGCGGACCCTACGCGGTCGTCCACGGTGACAGCGTCGTCGTCAGCGCGACCGGATCCCAGCCGGACGGCCAAACGCTGACCTACCGCTGGGACCTCGACGACAACGGCACGTTCGAGACGCCCGGCCAGTCGGTGACCTTCTCCGCGGCCGGCCTGCCTGCGCCGTCGACCCGGACGATCGCAGTGCGGGCGACGGCCCCGACCGGGCTGACCGCCACGGACGAGGCCACGGTCAACGTCTCAGCCATCGATGACGATTTCGCCTTCGACGGCTTCAGGGGTCTCAAGAACCTCCCCGACGTGAACGAGTCCAATCTCGGGACGCAGTTCATCAGGTTCAGCCTCGGCGGCAACCACGGGCTCGACATCTTCAAGAACGATCACCCGATGTCAGCGTCCTACCCCTGCGGCAGCACGCCGCCGTCCACTGGCGAGCGAGCCCACGCGACTCCAGGGCGAGAGCGGTTTCAGGTACGACGCGGGGGCCGACGAGTACACCATCAAGTGGAACGTCGACAAGTCGTGGAAGGGCACCTGCCGGGTGTTCGTCCTCGGGCTCAGCGACGGATCCACGCACAACCTGGCGTTCCGCTTCGGTTCCGCTCCAGCAGCGACCTCACAAAAACTCAAGTAGCGGCCCGCACGGCCGTCTCAGCGGCCGTGCGCGGAGGGCGCCCTGACGCTTCGCCGTCGGACTAGCATCGTGAGGTGCTGATCGAATCCGTCCCGAACGTGTCGGAGGGCCGACGTCTCGATGTCGTCGACCGGATGGCGAGCGCCATCGAAGCCGGCGACGGCGTCTTCCTGCTCGACCGGACGAGCGACGCCAGCCACAACCGGTCCGTCTTCACCATCGCCGGCGAACACGACGTGGTCGCCGACGCACTCGAACGGCTGGTCGAGGTCGCGGTCCACGAGATCGACATGGACAGCCACACCGGGCGAGCACCCGCGCATCGGGGCCGTCGATGTCATCCCGTTCGTGCCGCTCGGCTCGACGACGATGGACGACTGCCATCGAGATGGCGCGCGACTTCGGTGCCCGGATCGCGACCCGCTTCGACCTCCCGGTCTTCCTCTACGCGAACGCCGCCACACGCCCCGAACGGGTGAAGCTGGCCGACGTCCGGCGCGGTCAGTACGAGGGTCTCAAGAACGAGATCGAGGAGCCCGGTCGTGCGCCCGACTTCGGGCCGTCGCATCTCCATCCGTCGGCCGGGGCGATCGCCGTCGGCGCCCGACCGTTCCTGATCGCCTACAACATCAACCTGGCCTCGAAGGACGTCGAGCTGGCCAAGCGGATCGCCCGCCGCGTCCGCGAATTGGGCGGCGGGCTCCCCAAGGTCCAGGCCAACGGCTTCTGGATCGAGGAGCTCGGTCGTGCGCAGGTCTCGATGAACATCCTCGATTTCACGGTCACCCCGCTGTGGCTGGTCTGGGAGACCGTGCGCGACGTCGCCGCCGAGGATGGCGTGCTGCTCGCCGAGTCGGAGCTGATCGGCCTGGCGCCGCTGGCCGCCTTCCTGGCGGTCGCCGACCGTGTCGATGCGCCGTCGGAGGATCCGGTCGAGCGACGACTGGCCGCCGCCGCCGCGTTCCTGCGACTGCGCGACTTCTCGCCGATGCAGGCACTCGAACTGCGACTCGAGGACGCGCGCGCCACCGGCCGACGGCGATGAGCGGCGGGCCGTTCCGGCTCATCCACGGAGGCCGGAGCGAAGAGCCGACGCCGGGCCTGCTGATCGTCGGCGCCTCGGAGGTCGTGACCCTCGCGGGCGGCGTGCGGATGGGCGCCCGCCAGGGCGATGTCGAGCGATTGTCGGCCGCCGATTTCGGCGGGCCGCGATGGAGCGGATGCGCCGGTCGTCGCCTGCTGGGAGGGTCGCATCGTCGCGGTCGGACCACGGGCGGCGCTCGAGACCGCGCTCGAGGTGGAGGGCTACCAGCTCGGACGCTTCGCCCGTCTCGATGCCGGCGGCGGCTCGGTCACGCCGGGCCTGATCGACCCGCACACGCACCTCCTGTTCGCGGGCACCCGCGAGGGCGAGTGGCAGATGCGCCAGCGCGGCGCCGGCTATCTCGAGATCCTCGAGGCCGGCGGCGGGATCCTGTCGACGGTGGCGGCGACCCGCGAGGCCTCGACCGAGGCGCTGCTCGCCCACGGCCGCCGCTGGCTCGACGAGATGCTCGGCCACGGCGTCACGACGATCGAGGCAAAGTCGGGCTACGGCCTCGACCTCGAGACCGAGATCCGGCTGATCGAGGCGGCGTATCAGCTCGGTCGCGAGGGCCCGATCGACATCGTGCCGACGTACCTCGGCGCGCACGCGGTCCCGCCCGAGTTCCGCTCGCGCCCCGACGGCACCGAGGCGTATGTCCGGTCGGTGATCGAGGACCAGCTCCCCGGCGTGGCCGCCCACGGCCGGGCGCGCTTCTGCGACGTCTTCTGCGAGAACGGGGTGTTCAGCGCGGACCAATCGCGACGCATCCTGGAGGCCGCTGCGGGTTACGGGCTGGGGCTCCGCCTCCACGCCGACGAGCTGGCCCCGTCGGGGGGCGCGGAGCTTGCGGCCGAGATCGGTGCCGCCGCGGCCGACCACCTCGCGACCCCGTCGGAAGCGGGGATCGATGCTCTCGCGGCGGTCGCCGGCGAGGGACGGCCCGTCGTGGCCACGGTCCTGCCGGCGACGACCTGGTTCCTGATGAAGGACCACGGCGCGCCGGCGCGGACGTTCATCGATCGGGGCGTGCCGGTCGCGCTCGGCACGGACTTCAATCCGGGCACCTCGCCGACCGCGAGCCTGCCACTGGCGATGACGGTCGCCTGCCTCGAGTTGGGCCTGACGCCGGACGAGGCGCTCAGCGCGGTGACGATCAACGCGGCGCGGGCGATCGGACTCGAGGACGAGATCGGGTCGCTCGAACCGGGCAAGAGCGCCGACCTCGTGATCTGGCGCGTCCCGACGTCCAGCCAGATCCCGTACTGGCCGGCCGCCGACCTGGCGCGGACGGTCATCAAGCGCGGTCGCGTCGTCCTCGACCGGGGCTGACCCGGCGCCAGCAAACCTAGACTTGCTTGCCGCGCGATTCGAGGAGGACGGTCGTCGTCTCCAACGGCAGGCTCGACGCCGTCACCGACAGCTTCGGCTGGGTGATCGCCTCCGTCCCCATCTCGTGGAAGAAGCGTTTGAGCGCCTCGGCACAGTCGGCGTCGTCGTCGCAGATCGGCATCGGGACCACGATCTTCGGGTCGAGCTGGGCGACGAGCTCCGCCGCGCGGGCCGGTGTCATGGAGCCGCCGAGCGGGACGCAGGCGATGTCCACCGAGCCGATGTCCCCGAGCTTCTCCTCCGACAGGAGGTGGCCGATGTCGCCGAGGTGGATCGTGTGGACGCCATCGACTTCGACCACGAAGGCGACCTGCTTGCCGGATTCGACCCCGCGGGCGTCGTCGCGATAGGTCCGGACGCCCGTGACCAGGACCTCCTTGACCTCGTACTCGCCGGGGCCGTCGAGCACGAACGCGCTGTCCAGGCTGGAGGGCAGGAGCGTGCGCCCGTCACGGGAATGCTTGCCCTTGGCCCGGGGGAGTGGGCGATCGTCGGGGTGGCTGAAGGTGACGATGTCTCCGGTGATCCCGCGGCCCGTCGGTCCGACCACCGACTGGAATGGATCGCTGACGACGACGGCATCCTTGCCGCGCAACCGGACGCAGGTGCGCCCATACCAAGTGAGTTCCATCCGCCCGATTCTGACACAGCGGCGGCGCGATGGGCGGCCGATGCGTGCGTTGGCCGGGTCCGCTGCTCGCTCACGCACCTTTAGGTGCGCTCGCTCCTGCTCCCCGCCCGCCTTCGCCTCGACCGTCCCTCGCGCCGATTCTCGGTTCGCGGCGTGGCGTCTAGGGCGTCGCGGTCTCTTTCTTGAGCTGGCCTGGGGCGGTTTCGTTGCCGTGGCCTTTGCCCGGCTTGCCGTCGGCCATCCAGTCCTTCCAGCCCGGGTGGATCTTGCCGACCACCCACGGACCGCCCGCCCACGGCGGCTTGCCGCCCTCGCGCAGCGCCTTGCCGTCCACGGTGTCGACGTCCAACTCGGTTTCACCGGCATGGGTGCTTCCCGCGATCGAGACCGATTTGCCGACGTAGGCGTTCAGCGGGTTCTTGTCGCCCCAGTACCAGCTCGGGCCGGCCGACAGCTGCCACGTCTTGCCGTCGGCGGTCACTGAGTAGCTCGGACGACCCGCCTCGTCTGTGCCCTTTGTGACGGTGCCCTTGACGGTGACCGCGACCTCCGCGGCCTTCTCGGCTTTCGCGGCCTTGTCCGGCTTGTTCGGGTTCGGCGACTTCTCCGGCTTGGTCTGACCCGGCGGTCCGGCGGACGGCGACGGATCGGCGCCCATGACGGGGATCGCGATCGCGAGTGCGGCAACGATCGTTGCCCCGACCAGCAAGATCCGGCGATGTCGGACGTTCACGGCTGAAGTGTCCGCCCAGCACCTTGCAGACGCAATGTCAGGTGCGGTTTGCGGTGCCTCCCGGAAACGGAAAGACCGGGGGTGCCTGCCCAATCGGCACCCCCGGTCGAGGGAGGGAGGGATAGAACCGTTTCGGGTTCGTCCGTGACCAACGCTAAGCACTCCGCATTGCGGGTCGAGAAGTGAACCGATTAAGAAAGCGATATCGGCCCTCGAATCGTCACCGACACGCACGACGGGCACCTGGCCGACGAATTGGGTCGGCGCCGACTCCGTGCGACAATCCGGCCCATGTCCCATCGAACCGACCTTCGTCGTGGCCGCCTGCCGGCGGTCGCCTCGCTCGCTCTCCTCGGGGTCCTCGTCGTCGCGGCATGCGGCCCGTCGAACCCCTCGGCCAGCCCGTCCGCTGCGGCCACGTCGACCCCCGTCGCATCGGCGGCCGCACCGTCATCCTCGGCCGCCGCGTCGTCAGGAAGCGCCAACCAGGCGGCCGATGCCACCTACGACGCCGTCGAGCAGCAGGTCATCGGGATCCGCGGCCTGAAGCCGAGCCGCCCGGTCCAGCGACAGTTCATCGACGAGGCCGAGCTCCGGACCCTGATCACCCAGCAGTTCGACAAGGACACCCCGCCGGCCTACCTCGCTGCCAACGAGCAGCTGTACAAGGCGCTCGGTCTCATCCCGGCGACGACCAACCTGCGCGACCTGTCGCTCGACCTGTTGAGCGGTGGTGTCGCCGGCTTCTACCGGAGCGACGAGGGGAAGCTCTACGTCGTCTCCAAGAGCGGCGGACCGGGCCCCAACGAGCGCTTCTACTTCTCGCACGAGTACAACCACGCCCTCCAGGACCAGAACTTCTCCGTCTTCAAGGACCAGGACGGGGTCCTCGACCAGAGCGACAGGATGCTCGCCCGCGCCTCCGTGTATGAGGGTGACTCGACCCTGCTGATGACCCAGTGGGCAGCGGGCAACATGAGCCAGTCCGACCTCCTCGAGGTCGTCGCCGCGGGCAGCGACCCGGCGGTCCAGGCCGTGATGGATCGCACGCCAAAGATCCTCAGCGACACCCTCACCTTCCCGTACACGAGCGGCTTCGGGTTCGTGACCGCGGCGCAGACCAAGGGTGGCTGGCCCGGGGTCGACGCCCTCTACGCGAAGATGCCAGCGTCGACCGAGCAGATCCTCCATGCCGACAAGTACGCCGCCGGCGAGGCGCCGATCGCCGTGGCCCTGCCCGACCGACCTTGCCTCGCGTCTCGGAGCCGGCTGGTCGGTCCCGCTCCAGGACACCTTCGGCGAGTACCAGCTGTCGATCTGGCTGCGCGAGAACGGCGTCCCCGCCGCGGATGTCTCGGCCGCGGCAGCCGGCTGGGGTGGCGATCGGCTCGCCGTGATGCAGGGACCCGACGGTGCATGGGCGGTGGCCATGGACACCGAGTGGGACTCCGAAGCCGACGCGAAGGAGTTCGAGAAGGCGGCCAGCACTGCGCTGAAGACCGCCGGCGGCGTCGGCCAGGTCCTGCCAGGCGCCGGCGGGACGACGCGTTGGGTCCTGATCGCGAACGACGCGACAACGGCCGCCAAGGTCGCAGGCGCGTTGGGCCTGGCCGGCTGAGGCTCGCGCCCAGCCAACGTCGCCCGCCCTACATCGATTCGGGGGCGGAGATCCCGAGCAGCGTCAGCGCATTCGACAGCGTGATCCGCGCGGCGTCGGCGAGAGCGAGGCGAGCGGCCGAGCGCTCCGGTTCGTCTGGGTCGACGACCCGTGCGTCGCGGTAGAAGCCGTGGAAGGTCGTCGCCAGCTCGGTCGCATACGCGGTGATCCCCTGCGTCTCCTCGGCCCGGACGGCGTCCTCGACGACCTCCGGAAAGCGCGAGATCGCGCGCGCGAGTGCCGCCTCGGGCGCACCCGCGAGTGAGCCTGTGACGGCGGTCGCCGGCGCGAGCCCGGTGCCGGCGGCCTTGCGCAGGATCGACGCGATCCGGGCGTGGGCGTACTGGACGTAGTAGACGGGGTTCTCGGCCGACTGCTTCTTCGCCAGCTCGATGTCGAAGTCGATGCCGGTCGTCGCCGCCCGTGACGCGAAGAACCAGCGCGCCGCATCGACGCCGACCTCGGCCAGCAGCTCGTCGAGCGTGATGAACTCGCCGGACCGCTTGCTCATCGACACTTCCTCGCCGTCGCGCACGAAGCGGACCCACGAGTAGAGCAGGACCTGGACGGCATCGCGCGACGTAGCCCATCGCCTCGGCGGCGTTGCGCACCCGGGCGACCGTGCCGTGGTGGTCCGCGCCCCAGACATAGATGAGATGGTCGAAGCCGCGGCTGAACTTCTCGGTCACGTACCCGATGTCGGCGGCGAAATAGGTCGGCTCGCCGTTCGAGCGGAAGATGACCCGATCCTTGTCATCGCCGAAATCGGTCGAGCGGAACCAGACCGCACCGTCCTGCTCGTAGACGTGGCCGCGTTCGCGCAACCGCTCGACCGCCCGCGCGACCCAGCCTTCATCGTGCAGGCGCGCCTCGCTCGTCCAGACGTCGAACCGGACACCGAGGCCGGCCAGGCTCGCCTCGATGCCCTCGCGGATGCGACCGGCGGCCCAGTGTCCGAGCTGGCCGTCCGTGTCTGCGTCGGGCAGCGTCGCGGCCAGCCACACGTCGTCGGGCATCGTCGCCGCCAGCTCGTGGACGTAGTCGCCGTGGTAGCCATCGTCGGCCACGGCGTCGCCACGCCGGAGGGCCGCCACCGACGCGCCGAGGTTCCGGATCTGCGCGCCCGAATCGTTGAAGTAGTACTCGCGGGTGACCTGCTGACCACCGGCCTCGAGGACGCGGCTGAGCATGTCGCCGATGAATGCCCCGCGCGCGTTCCCGACGTGCAACGGTCCGGTCGGGTTGGCCGACACGAATTCGACGTTGACCGAGCGGGCCGGCCCGGCGACGACCCTGCCCCACTCGGCGGGGTCGGCGAGGATCGCCGCGATGGTCGTTTCGAGGGCGCCGTCGCGAAGCCGCAGGTTGAGGAAGCCGGGCGGTGCGACCTCGGCGGCGGCGATCGGTGTGCCGGCGGGATCGTCGTCTGCCTCCGCGGTGACCTCAGCGGCGAGGGCCGCGCCGATGGCGAGTGGCGCCATCCGGTACGGGCGAGCGAGCTTCATCGCGAGGTTGCTCGCGAAGTCCCCGTGTGTCGGGTCGGCTGGTCGCTCGATCTCGACGGTGGGTCGGGCGGCATCGTCGGGCCAGGCGGGAAGCGCACCGGCCGCGACGGCCCGATCCCACGCGCGCCCGACCGCCGCGCCGACGTCCGCACGAAGGGTCGCGGGTGTCTTGAGTCGGGTCGGATCCGGGTCGGTCACGTGTGGCCTCGAGCGGTGGGTCCCTGATGGTAGCGGCGCGGCAGCGCGTCTGGCGGGACGGGCCCGAATCGACGGTCACGAGCCCAGTACTTTCGTACCTCCGCTGGACAGGACCGCGATCGGTGCCGTGATGCACCGATCGTCGCCAGGACGCAGTGCGGTCCTGATGGATTCGGGGCCGTCCAGAGGACATTCAGCGGGGTCGCGATTCGTACTAGACAGCGACAGTACTGGCCCGCATCATTCGCCAGCGTAATGATCAACCGTCCATCGTGACGGACGTCGATCACCGATCATCAGGAAGAGGGAGTAGGACATCGATGAAACTTCGCAGGTTGTCAGCCCTCCTCGGGGCGCTCGCGCTGACGTTCAGCTGGCGGACCGCGGCGTTCGCGACCGCGCCGATCGCGAAGGTCACCATCTGTCACGCGACTCGACAGCAACTCCAACCCGTACATCAACCCGAACGTCAACATCTCGTCGTCGGGCCACCTCCAGGGTGGACACGACACGGAGCATCTCGGCCCGCTCTGGTACCGGCGACCGGCGCGACGGTCAAGTGGGGCGACATCATCCCGCCCTACGACTTCCAGCCTGACGAGGGCCCTCTGTTCGTCTACCCGGGTCACAACTGGGACGCGGAAGGCCAGGCGATCTGGAACAACGGGTGCAACATCCCCAAGGAGATCGACCACACTCCCGGCATCCACGTCGAGAAGACCGCGTCGGTCGACGACTCTGCCTGCCGGCGGTGGTCCGGTGACCTACACGTACGTCGTCACGAACACGGGCAACGTCCCGCTGACGAACGTCACGCGTCTCCGACGACAAGTGCTCGCCGGTCACCTACGTCAGCGGCGACACGAATGGCGACGACAAGCTCGACCTGACGGAGTCGTGGACCTTCACCTGCACGGCGACCATCACCGACGACACGACGAACATCGGGACGGCGACCGGCCACGACGGCGACGACACCGTCACCGATACCGACACCGCGACCGTGATCATCGTGGTGGTCAACCCGCAGGCGAACACCCCCGACATCCACCTCGAGAAGACGGTCGCTTCCTCTGAACCTGCCGGCCGACGGTGGCGACGTCACCTACACGTACGTCGTCAGCAACTCGGGCGACGAGCCGCTGACCAACGTTGCCGTCACGGACGACAACGGGACGCCGGACGACACCTCCGACGACTTCGGCGTCGATTGCCCGAAGACGACGCTTGCCATCGACGAGTCGATGACCTGCACCGCCGAGGTCACCGGAACCACCGAGACGACCACCAACATCGCCACGGCATCGGGCACGGCTGGTGAGACCACCGTCTCCGATACCGACGACGCCACCGTCACCGTTGCTGCCCGGGCGGCGGCGTCCAGGCCGAGACTGACGTCCCGACCGTCCCGACCGCGCCTCAGACGGACACCAACGCCACGGGCGACGCCGGCGGCATGCTTCCGGTCCTGCTCGCGGTCCTTGGCATCATCGGCCTCGCGGCCGTGGTGCTCACCCCGAAGCGGGCCCGCCGCTGATCGGCTGACCGATCGGCCAACGGCCGACTCGCCAGGAATCAAGAGGCCCGGCCCCGAAAGGGACCGGGCCTCTTGTTCGTTTCGACTAGTTGTGCGCCGAGGTCGCCGTCAGGCGCTCCATCGCGCGAGCCCGTTGGACCCCAAGATCGGACCAGATGACCCTCCGTGGGTCCCCGACGAACAACGCGGCGGCAGTCAGTGCCGATGATCGGGCCGAGCATCGGGCTCACGCCCAGGAACTCGGCGAGCATCGCCCCGCCATACCACCCGACGTAGAACCACAGGACTGCCGCGAAGACGCGCTTCTTCATGCCGGCATCGTCGAACCTTTTCGTCGTGAACGCGATGACCCGGAGGTCACGATGTCGACCACGCGTATGGTCCGGGCGTAGTCCCTCGTTCCGGCCGACGCCTACAGTTGCCGGGCCGCACCGAACATGCACCATCAGTAGGGACTGGTGTGGAACGCCGTAGTCCGGAAGTCCTAATGTGCAATGTGACCTGCAAGGTCTCGCTGCCACGCTTGGTCCATACAGCCGTCACCTCGGGGGTTCTTACGTTCATGCTCCGCCTGCGGAAAGTTGCGAAATCGCCAACGCTCACTCGGACAGAGTTTTGTCGAGTTCGCCTTGGTCCTGCCGATCCTGCTGCTGCTCACACTGGTGGCACTGGACTTCGGTCGGGTCTATCTCGGGTACATCAACATCCAGAACATGGCCCGGATAGCGGCGAACTTCGCCGCGAACAACCCAGACGCGTGGGGCGTGACACCGGATCTGGCCGTCCAGCTTCAATACAAGAACCAGATACTTGCTGATGCATCCGCCACGAACTGTCAACTGCCCAAGGTCGCCGGGGTGACCGTTGTCCCGGCGCCGACGTTCTCGGACACGGGGGGCAATGGCAAGGCAACGGATCTCGGTGATACCGCCGAGGTTCAAATCTCCTGCCGGTTCGGCGTGATTACCCCGATCATTTCCAACATCGTTGGGAGCGGCGTGGCGGTATCCGCTAAGTCGACATTCGCGGTCAAATCGGGGATGGTCGCCTTCGAGGGCACGGGAGGGGGAACCAGTTCGGCTCCAACTGCTGCGTTCACCGCCAATGGAACTCCGTCGAAGCTTCAGGGTGTCACGCCGGTTGCGACCATTTCGGGCAACGCGCCGTTCCACGTCGACTTCGTCGATAGCTCATTTACCGGAGCCACGGATTGGTCTTGGAACTTCGGCGACGGATCTACCTCGGCCGTACGTGACCCAGGCGATCACGTCTTTTCGTTGGCGGGCACGTACGTTGTCAAGCAGACCGCCAGCAATTCGATAGGCTCCAGTACCGCCGAACTCACCGTCATCGTGGCGACCTCCAATGTCGACTTCACAGCGACTCCTGGCGGAGGCGCCCCTGGGGTGACAGTCACATTTACGAGCACCTCCACTCCTGGAGGCACGACGTTCGCATGGACGTTCGGAGCCGGCGAAGGATCGGGGACTGGAGCGACAGTCACCCACAAATACAACGCCGTCGGCACCTATGACGTGTCGCTCACGGTTACCTACCCTTCACCGACAGGCCCGGTGACGACCACCAAGGTCGGGCTGATCAACATCGCCGTTCCCCTGTGCCAAGTGCCGCAGTTCTCGACGAGCAGCGTCCACATCAACCAGGCGGTCGGCGTCTGGACAGCGGCGGGCTTTGCGGCTACGAACCTGAGCGTTGGCCCAGGCGCCGCAAATGGCAGTGGGAACTGGACGATCAGGTCTCAGACGCTCGTTGGCGGAACCCCGGTGCCCTGCGGATCAGCGATCCAGGTCAATGATCACTAAGCGCGGTTCGACCCGACACCGACGATCGCGAAAACGCTTCAAGCGCGGTCAGGCCCTTGTGGAGTTCGCGCTTGTTATCCCCATATTCTTGTTACTTCTCATTGCGCTCTTCGATCTGGGGCGCGCCGTCTTCGCATACAACACGCTGACGAATGCGGCTCGTGAAGGGGCCCGTCTAGCCATCGTGAACCAGGATAAGCCGAGCGTCCTCGCCCGAGCGAAGGGCCAGTCAGCCATCGTCGAACTGGATGATCCGAGCGCGAACGTCACCTACTACCAGGTTGCCGATGACGGCTCGCCAGACCTCACGTCGCCGTGCCCCGCGTCCGGAGCTCCGTCGGTCGCTAATCCAGTCGCTGTCGGTTGTCTAGCTGTGGTCTCCTTCGAGGCGACGTATCGCCCACTCACCCCGATCATCGCCAACATCCTGTTCGGTTCTGGGGTCACTTTTACCGCCAAATCGGTGCTCCCCGTGGAGTACAGCTGCCCCAACGAGCAGTACCCCACCGCAAACCTTTGTCCAAAGCAACCATAACTCCAACAAGCCTGAGGTCATGATGAAGCGCTCGCGCCCACATAGGAACGACTCCCGAAGAGAACAGGGCGGCCAGATCATCGTCATCGCGGCCATCGCCATGGTTGCGCTGATCGGGGGAGTATCGCTCGTGCTCGAGGGGGGGAACGCATACGCTCACCAGCGGGTGGCGCAAAACGCAGCCGACTCAGTCGCGAACGCCGGGGCGGGCGTATTAGCCGCAAAGTTCGGTGGTGCCAGCAAGGCTGACGGTGACGTCCTTACCGCGATGGACGCGATGGCAACCGCGAACGCACTCGACGCGTACACGGCTTATTACACGAACTGGAAGGGCAATTACTGACGATCGGCGGCGTAGTGACGACGGATCGATCGTTGGCTGCTCAGGTTGGACCCGGCGACGGAGACACGACGATTCCGCCATCGACGCAAGGCGTCACTGTCGGCGGAACCCAGGAGTTCGGGACTACCTTCGCGCGAGCCATCGGTATCGATGAGTTCACCGCGGCGGCGGAGGCCATTGCGGTGGCTGGCGCGACCACGGGTGGTCAATTCTTGCCGATCGTCTTTCCGGTCAATATCGTGGACTGCGAGAAGAATGGCGACTTGGGGACCGGCGAGGTTAAGTGGCAGCTGAGCAAGCCTGATGGCCCCGATGCCGACAACTATCCGGAAGGAAAGGAATACATCGTGCCGCTTTGCAAGACAGGCGGCGGATCGTTCATGGTGCTTGATCTCGATGGAGTCAAAAACAACTGCGACGACGAGGTGTTGCACCCGCGATCACTTCAGTGGACAACGTTTCCGGTCGACGTCGCCACGGACAACGGCAACAACTGCGCGAAGAAGATGGTGGATGAGGTCAATGCACTGCACGGCAAGGTCGTCTTGATTCCGATCTGTGACGATGAGTGCTCGACCACCGGCGGCTCCAAGGCCGTGTACCACATCACCAAGATCGCGGCCTTCTATCTGGATTACATGGATGACTCGAACAACAAGAACAATTCCATGTGCCAGAACCGTACGGGTCCGACGGGGCAACCACTGACAACGATTGCCGGCAACGGGAGCAGTAGTCGCGTCGCCGGGTGGTTCGTCCGTTGGGTGACAACCGGAACCGTTGGGGCAGGTGAGGTGACAGGAGCGGGAGCCGTGAGCGTTCAGCTCATCCGCTAACGACGGGTCGCCGCGTGACAGTCGCGTACCCCTCAGAACGGCGGTTGATGGGCACCGCGGTGTGCCATCGGATCGACGCGACGACGCTCGAGGTCGAGTTCGGCGCGGATGATGCCAACCATTTGGTGCCCGCGCGACAACAGCGCATGTGCATTCCGTGGTAATTGTCGACCGGGACGGTGCCACGTCGACGTCGAACAAATGGACCTTGCGCTAGACCGCCTCCACTGACCCGTCGGGCGCGGTCAACGCCGAGGTATTGAAGGGTCGAGCCGGATCCGGGCTCGAGTCGGCGGTGCTGCGATGAGGATCCACGCCGCGTGCCGGCGCACCACCTCGCTGAACGGCTCGGTATGAGGTCCGGAGATCGGCCTGACCGATGGGCGAATGCCTTCCGTCCGAGCTGCGGTATTGGAGGTATTCGGGGAGCGCGACGAATGGCGCCGCGCACCGCGCTCCGTCATCCGCAAGCCCGACTGCGGCCGCGATGTCGGCCTCGACGTCATGCGCGAATCGAGCTGGACCAGGGCCACGGACAGGGTCATCGCGGCATCGTGCGCGAGCCGGCCGGACGCGTCTCGATGTGCCCCGCGGTGGGGTTCAGGGTGCTCTGGTTGGGGAGGTGCTGACCATCGGGTCGGGCCCTTACCCCTTCCGGGCTATGCAGCCGCGCACCGTTTCAAGCGACTGTGAAAGGTGCCCAGCGGAAGGTGCTCATACGGCAATCCGCGCACTCCATGAATGGGGAATCCAACCGATGAATCCGATCTCCTGGCGCAGAGTCCTGCGTCGACCCTCGGCCACCCAGACTCCGGGCCGACGTGCGTCTCGCTCGCAAGGCCAGGCGATCGTCGAGCTTGCCCTGATCCTGCCGATCTTCCTGATCCTCGTCGCTTCGGCGCTGGATCTCGGTCGGCTGTTCTACTCGCAGATCAGCGTCAATGACGCCGCCCGCGAGGCCGCTCTCGAGGCGTCCCAGAACCCGACCTCGTTCATCGCCAACACCGCCTGCACATCGGCCAACAAGGCCGACAACAAGGTCATGTGCCGGGCCACCAACGAGGCCAGGGGCAGCTTCGTGACGATCGACCCAACAGACGTCACGATGGCGTGCTCGACCAGCCCGTGCCCCGCGGCTCCCGTTCTTGGGCCAGACGGTGTCGGTCACCGTCACCGGACACTTCCGATTGATCACGCCTCTTCTGGCCTTCATGTTCGGGGGCCAGAACACGTCCTTCGCCTCGACGGCTTCCGCGCAGCTCCTGGCCACACCGACGCAGGTCACGATCCCTGGCCCGGTCGCAGCCTTCGACGTGACGCCAGACCACGGCCTGACGCCGCTCTTGGTGACCGTCACTGACCGTTCGTCCGGCACCGACCTCGCCTATGGTTGGGCGTGGGGCGACGGAACGACCGCGACCGGCCAGGGCCCGTTGACCCACACGTACTCGGCGGCCGGCATCTGGACGATCACCCTGACGGTCTCGAACCTTGGTGGCACGAACATCGCCACCCATACCGTGACCGTCTCGGATCCGGCTCCAGCGCTACCGGTGGCGAGCTTCAACTCCGTCCCGCCCAGCGGCCCTGTTCCCCTGACCGTGGCGTTCCACGACACCTCCACGGGGACGCCGACCATCTGGGCGTGGGACTTCGATGACGGCACGGTCTCCAACCTCCAGAACCCGACCCACATCTTCACCGCCGTTCGCGCCTACAACGTCAAGTTGACGGTCACGAACGCTGGCGGCGACTCCACGGTCACCCAGGTGGTCCAGGTGAACCCTCTCTGCCCTTTCCCTGTCTCGAACTTCACGGTCAGCCCGATGACCGGTCGGAAGAACATCACCCAGTTCGACACAACAAATCTATCGACCAACATGTCGACACCCGGCTGCAACAACATCTGGTCCTGGAACTTCGGTGATGGCACCGGCATCTCGTCGAGCCAGAGCCCGGCGAACCACGTCTACACGAAGCGAGGGGACTACACCATCGAACTCACAGCCTCCAATCTCGCCGGTGGCATCACGTCGAGCAAGACGGTCACGGTGACCAATTGATGCGCCGACGTCAGCGGACGCCGCGGCCAGGCGCTGGTCGAGTTCGCGCTCGCCCTCCCGATCTTCCTGGTGCTGATGCTGGCCGTCTTCGACCTCGGCCGCGGGATCTACATGTACAACGGCGTCGCCGAGGCGGCGCGGGAGCTGGCCCGTGTCACGAGCGTCTATCCGGGAACGGAGGTCGCGCTGGGGAGCACGACACAGACCGCCGCGGTCCTCGCGGCACAGAAGGCTCTCATCCCCGGCCTCGGCGATCCAGTCTTCACGTGCGTGGACATCGACGGATCAAGCGTCACCGCGACATGCGTCGCCGGGATGCAGGTCAAGGTCGTGATCCGCGCCCCCTTTCAGCCGGTGACGCCGATCCTGAGCATGGTCGGCAACATCCTTCTCGCGTCTTCCAGCACCTTCTCGATCCAGCAATGAACACAACCGCAGGAGCACCATCCATGAGCGCCAACGTCCCGACTTCAAACCGCGAACGCGAACGTGGCCAGATCATCGTCATCTTTGCCTTGGCCCTCGTCGCGATCATCGCGATGGTCGGCCTGGTCCTCGATGGTGGCTCGGCATTCGCCCAACGGCGCGATGAGCAGAGCGCGGCCGACCTGGCCGCTCTAGCGGCGGCCAACGACTACATGCTCAATTCCGACTCAACGCTCGCCACGGCTCGCGCCCGCACCGTCGCCGCGGCCAACGGCTACACCCACGGCACGGATGGCGTCGTCGTCAACGTCACCATGACGATCGACAACGGCGCCGAGGCGCAAGTCGACATCAGCGCGCCGCACCATAACAACTTCGCGTCGATCGTCGGGATGCCGACGTGGCCGGTCGCCACGACTGCAAAGGCACAGGCCGGCTATCCCGATACGGCCAACGGTGCAGGCCCGATCATCTTCAGCATCGACGCATTCTCAAACCCCGGTGGACAGCCACTGGCGGCCTACGGAGACAAGGACAATCCCTACGACTTCGGCGAGACCAACGGCGACATCCCGAGTGGCCCCGGCGACTTGGCGTGGACCAACTACGGGACGCGGCAACGTTGACTCGAACGGCGTGAGGGACATCATCGTCGGCAACAGCGTGATCAACAAGACGCTCGGCTACGGTGAGTACATCGGGCAGCACAACAACGGTAACCACACCACGCTCTTCGACGACATGAACGACAACCTGGCTGGAGAGAACATCCCGGTCCCGGTCGTCGACCACAACGGCCGCTTCATGGGCTGGGCGACGTTCCACGTCGTCAGCGCCGTCGGCGGCTCCGACAAACACATCAAGGGCTACTTCGTCAGCCCCTTCGTCAACAAGCGGCTGACCATCAAGGCATGCGGCTTCAACGGCTGCCCCCGTTACCTCGGGAGCCCGACCATCAACCTGGTGAACTAGCCGCCGGTCATTCCCGCTCTGCCACTCTTCGGATCCGCTGGCCGAACATCGGTCAGCGGATCCCTGTGTCATAGGCAAGGTCGAGTCGGACGACGGTGGCGTCGGGGACGGTCACTGACTGCGGGCCTGGTGTTCCGAGCAGGCCTTTCGCTGGCTGCGGTGTGACGACGTAGAGGCCCGCGGGCAACTCCGCGAAGAACGTCCCGTCGGCCGCCGTCGTGGTCCGCGCGACCTCCGTTCCGGCTGCGTTGCTAAACACAAGTGCGGCGCCTTCCACAGGCCGGGGTGCGCAGGCGGGATCGGGCGGGTTCTTCTCCACCGGACAGACCGGACCGGCCGTCGCAACGCCTCCGATCCCGGTCTTCTGGCTGGGTCCGCTCGGACTCGGAAGGGGCGTCGGCGAGGCGACGGCCGAGGATCCCGCGCAGCCGGCAGCAACCACGAGGACCAGGGCCATGGCGAGCGCTCGGGGAATCCTCATCGCCGCCGTGACGGCAGCAGTCCCCGGCCGGTTCCGCCGCTCGCGCTCACCCGTGTGATCCAGCCTCGAGACGACGCCGGTCGCTCGACTCGAGCTGGAAGGTCGAATGCTCGATCTCGAAGTCCCCTGACAGGCACTCGCGCGGGAGGCTGGGCTGTGGATGTGGGGCACGACCGCAGTCTACGGGCCTTGCAGGATGCACCCGGCGGGCCGTCGCCCGACACTAGCCCTATTCGGTGGTGGTCGCCGCCGAATGGCAGGAATAGCCTCGGAGCGTGGATCAGTCTGCGCGTCGCCTCCGCGTGCTCGACGGCCTCCCCGTCGTCGGTCTGTTCGGCGGCGCGTTCGTCGTCGCAGGGGTTGCTGTCGTCGGCCTGACGAACATGGCAGCGGGACCAACGCCGCCCGTCGCCCTCGGTGCCGCGGCCGTGATCGGCTTCGGCATCGTCGTCGGCTCCGGCGTCGTTCTCGTTCGACGGCTGCGCCGTGCCGCCGCGATGCTCGAGGAGACCGTCCGCCAGGTCGAGGAGGCGGGCTCTCGCCTGCGGGTGCTCGTCGAGCACGTCCCCGCCGCGGTCTACATCGATATGGCCGATCCCGATGTGTCCGATGGTGGCCGGCTCGCCTATATGAGTCCGCAGATCACAGGGATCCTCGGCTATCGGCCCGAGGAGCTCGTGGCAGATCCCGAGCTGTGGCCGAGCAGGATCCACCCGGATGACCATGCGGCCGCGCTCGCCGCGTACGAGGCGCATTGGCAGACCGGCGAACCGCTCCAGGCCGAGTACCGGATGCACAAACGTGACGGGACCGAGGTCTGGGTCCGAGACGAGGCCTACGGCATGCCCGACGACACGCAGAGCGGGCGACAGGTATCGCAGGGACTTCTCGTCGATATCACCGACCGGAAGCGGCTGGAGTCGAATCTGATCCACAACGCCCTCCATGACCCGCTGACGGGGCTGGCGAACCGGGTGCTCCTCCGCGATCACCTCGAGCGTGCCCTCGCACGACGGGGTCGCAGTCCCGCGACGATCGCCCTCCTGTTCGTCGACCTCGACGACTTCAAGCGGATCAACGACTCCTACGGACATGCGGCCGGCGACCAGATCCTCGTCCGGGTCGCCGAGCGGCTCGTCGGCGCGGTCCGGGCCGAGGACGTCACCGGCCGCCAGAGCGGCGACGAGTTCGCGGTGCTCCTCGCACAGGTCCGCGACGCCGACGAGGCGATCGTCTCCGCCGACCGGATCCTGGGCGAGTTGCGCCGGCCGATCCTGCTCGGTGCCCACTCGGTCGTCGTCGGCGGCAGCATCGGCATCGCCGTCGCGACAGAGCCCGGCACGACAGCCGAGGACCTGCTAACCCAGGCCGACGCGGCCATGTACGCGGCGAAGGCCGACGGCAAAGGCCGCCACGCGGTGTTCGACCCGCGGATGCCGACCCGGACCTGGAGCGAGCTCGAGGCCGCCGGCTGAGATTCGGCTGGCCGTGGACTGCGAGACGCGGCCTCTCAGCCGCGTCTCACCTTCAAATCAGTGGAGCCGACACTCGGACTTGAACCGAGGACCTGCTGTTTACGAAACAGCTGCTCTACCACTGAGCTATGTCGGCGCGGACCGGCAGTATAGGCGATGAGCTCAGATATCAGCTCTTCCAGACTTGCTGATCGTGATCGCCACCTTTCAGTTCCTAGCACAACGCTCGAATAGCAGATGACAGTCGACGCGATTCATTGGATCGGCGCTCAGAACGGTCCAGACGAGAACGAGCGTTCGATCTTGGGCAGCTAGTGACTTGAGGGGCGACGCCAGATCTCTGTGATGCGATTGCGCACCTTGGCCAACTGTCCCTTGACGGCGTCGATAGTCAGGCGTCGACGCAATCCGACCCGGGTTGTCGGATAGGTCATCTTCCCTATTGCCCCTAGCGGTCAGGGAGGCCAGCATCTCGGTGCATAGGAGCGTGTCGCCGCTTGGGTCCCTGCTACTGCCTAGGATCCAAAGAGATGGCTCGAACACCGCTCGGCTATCGCCCAAGGGAACGGGTGCGTCCGTAGGGGCGTCAGCCGGAGGATCCTGGCAGGCCTCGCGACCCGCATGCATTTGATGGCGTCCAGATACGTCCGTGACACCGGAGTGGGCTGAGGCCGATCCGCCTGACGAGCGAGCCCCGCTACGCTGGTGGGTCACGCGCGCCGGCGCGTCCTGGTCGATCGCAGGTGCGGTGGGCCCTGAGCGCGTCGGAGCTCAAGGAGTCGACTGGATCGGCTTGCAAGTCGGGGAACCTACGCCGCTCGGTGCCTGATTGACGTTGGCTATGCCCGGCAATTCAGGAACGCGCGCCACGGCTCCGCCATCGCAAGGGAAGGAGCGACGTGACGCGACCGCGCGGCTGCAAGACGGCGCATACGGTCAGCTGGCCGAGATGCCGTTGATCGACAGCCCTGGGTCGGAGTGAATCTCATGGCAGGCCTCGGACTGCCACCCGCATTCGGCATTTGGTCGTAACGGCCGATCTCGCTGGATATACTCCGCCGTCATCAGCGCCGTATTCGTGGTCGGCTCTCTCGTCCTCCAAGACACGCCAATCGCACATGCGGCAGATCCTTCGCCATCTCCGAGACCGGCTGCTTCGGAACATCGTGATGCCGATGCCGATCCCGATCGACCGCGATCCGGGCCGCGGACCGGACCCGCGGCGCTGATTCCTGACGCGCCAGTCCTCGCCACGCAGGTCAACACGACCTTCAAGGCCGGCGACCTCTTCATCTCAAATGGACCCGGGCAGGTTCAGTGGCGGCTACCGGATGGTTCCCTCAACTTCGTGATTCAGGCTCAAGCTAGCGGTGACCTGACGGGCATGGCGTTCGACGCTGGCGGCACCCTCTACGTCACCAACTTCGGCGATATCAACGGCGGTTCGGTCATCAAGGTAAACAATGCCGGCCAGGTCTCCAGCGCCATCCACAAGACAGAATTCCGGGCGCCCGAATTGGCTGTTACCGATGGCTTTAGTCGCCTCTACGTCGGGCAGGCCGGCAGCGGTGCGGGGAACTTCGGGCCCAACAGCATCCACAAGCTCGACCTTGCAGGCAATGAGATCACAGAGTTCACTGTCGCCGAGGATCAGCGCGGCGCCGACTGGATCGATCTCGCGTCAGACAAGTGCACGATCCGCTACACATCCGAAGGCACGCGAGTCAAGCGTTTCAACGTTTGCACCGGCACGCAACTGTCCGACTTCGCGAGCGGGCTGCACGAGGCTTACGCGCTGCGGATCACGCCGGATGGCGGCGCCATCGTGGCAGACACCGATCGCATCGTCCGGTTGAACGCAGCCGGCCAAGTCGTCCAGATCTACGACGCTCCTGGCGAGGATCTCTGGTTCGCGCTCGATCTGGACGTCGACGGGACCTCCTTCTGGGCCGGTACCTTGACAACGGCGAACGCTTACAAATTCAACATCACGACTGGCGCCATCCTGAATTCGTTCCACGCCGGTGACGGTGAGATCGGTGGGGTTGCCGTCTACAATCCTGCCCGCTTCGCATTCATCGGCCCTCCTGAGCCACAGACGCTGGGCGACGGGCCTGGCGGCCACGGCACAGACCCGACTAACCGAGCGAGCGAGCCGGTCAACACGGCGACGGGCAATTACACGAGCAAGATCTCAGACGCCCATCTGCCCGGGCGCGGGATCCCGCTCGACTTCGTCCGCTCCTACAACTCGCTCGACACCTCGGTGGGCGTGCTTGGGAGAGGCTGGAGTCACAGTTTCGCCCTCAGCCTAGCTCTGAATCCGGACAACTCGGCGACCGTAACAGTGGAGGGCGGCGCTCGCCTTACGTTCGCATCGAACGGGACGGGTGGGTTCACGACTCCTCCGGGCGCGACCGACACGTTGTCCGCCGGGGGCGGGGGTTTCGACCTCGTCCGGCGTGACGGGTTGCGCTATCACTTCGACGCCAGCGGGAAACTCCTATCCGAAACGGACCGAAACGGAAACGCCATCGGGTTGACGTACACGTCCGGGCAGTTGACGACGATCACCGATCCGGGCGGGCGAGCGATTGCCTTGACCTATGACGGCTCAGGTCGGCTCGAGACCCTGTCCGTGCCACCGGGGCGAACCGTGACCTACACCTACGACCCGAACGGGCGTCTCGCGACCGCCACCGATCTCGGAGGGGGAACGACGACCTACGGCTACGACACGGCCGGCCGACTCGCCTCGGTTCAGGACGCCAACAACAACTTCGTTGTTCGGAACACCTACGGCCCCGACGGCCGGGTGTCGGGACAGCTAGACGCCAGAGACAACCCGACGGCCTTTGCCTGGGATCCCGCGACTCAGACTTCGACGATGACCGACGCGCGAGGTGGGGTGTGGACCGATGTCTACGACTCGAACGTCCTCGTGAGCAGTTCCGATCCACTCGGCAACGCGACCCGATTCCTGTTCGACGCGACGTATCACTTGGTGGCGAAAACCGACCCGAACGGCAACACGACGACCTTCGAGTACGACCCGAAGGGCAACCTCATCCGTCGGGGCGCTCCTGGACAACTTGGATTCGGAGCTGAGGCGTTCACCTACAACTCCACGAACGACATGCTGACTTCAAAGGACCGCCGCGGCAATGTCACCACGTACACATACAACGCCGCAGGCAATCGGATAACCGCGACTGGGCCGGCCCCCATCAACGCATTCACGCAGTTCGGCTATGACCCTGCGGGGACGGGACTCCTGTTCAGTTTGACTGACCCGCGTGGCAAGGTTACGACCTTTGGCTACGACGGCGCCGGGAATCGCACGCGGGTGACGACACCCTTGAACGAGAGCGCGACATTCACATTCGATCCGGCGGGCCGAATCGCGACATCGGTCGACCCTCGCGGGAATGTCGTCGGTGGCAACCCATCCCAGTACACGACCACGTTCACGTACAACGGGCTGGATCAGGTTTTGACGATCACGGATCCGTTAACCCACCAAGAGGCATCGACGTACGACCTAGTCGGGAACCGCCTCACCACCACCGACCCGAACCTCCACACCACGACCTTCGTCTATGACGTCGCGAATCATCTCGAGTCGGTCACTGACGCGGCCACGAAGACCACGTCATATAGCTACGACGCCGTCGGCAACCTAGCGACCCAGACCGATGCGAACACCCATGTGACGTCCTTCGTTTACGATCTCGCTGAGCGACTGACGTCTGCGACGAAGCCGCTGGGTCGCGTTTGGTCTTTTCAGTACGACCCGAACGGCAATCGCACCCAGATCATCGACGCGAAGGGCGATGCCACGCCCCTGACGGGCGACGGGACGACGACGCTGACGTACGACGGCCTGAATAGGCTCAGGACCGTGGCGTACTCCGACGGCACTCCCGGGGTCACCTACACATACGACGGCAATGGCAACCGCACGCAGATGGTCGATGGTGCAGGCACCGAAACTTACGCCTTCGACGTCCTCGACCGATTGACGAGCACGGCCCGAGGCAGTGACGTCTTCAACTACGCCTATGACCCGGCCGGCAACGTGACGACCCGGACGTATCCAGGCGGGGCCGCCCAGACATTCGTGTATGACAACGACGGACGGCTGTCGAGCGGCAACGGAGCGACCTACACGTATGACGCGGCGAGCAACCCATTGACGACGCTCACCGCGGACGGCACGACGGCTCGCTACGGCTACGATCGAGCGGGTCGACTGCTGGAGGTCGCCCACACCCGCTCGAACGGGACGTTGAGCCGGTTCACCTACGGCCTCGACCCGGCCGGCAACCGGACGTCGATGACGACCCGCGTTGGCACGCTCACCTACCGCTACGACGGGCTCAATCGGCTGACGGAGGCATGCTGGTCGCAATCAACCTGCCCCGGCGGCCCGCCCGCGGCGCCGCTCGCCTGTATCAGCTGCATCGGCGCGCTGCTCAGTCGTCCCGCTGCGACGACCAACCCGCCACCGGGCGAGACGTTCCGGGCATATACCTACGATCCGGTCGGCAACCGCCTCACGGAGACGAGCAACGCCGGCCCGACGAGCTATGTCTATGACACCGCCGACCGACTGATGAGCACGACCGCGCCCGGCAATGTGGTCACGAACTATACGTTCGACGCCAACGGCAACCAGACTGCCGCCGGAACCCGGACGTTCACGTACGATCTCGCCGACCGCACAAAGACGGCAACGGTCGGCACGACGACCGAGACGTACACCTACGCGGGCGACGGTCTGCGGATGTCGGCCTCGACCGGGTCCCAGGCGGCCAAGACGACGAAGTTCCTGTGGGATCGGAGCTTCGCTCTACCGCAGATCGGCCTGGAGCGGAATGGTAGCGACGCGCTCCTGCGCTCCTACGCGTACGGCCTCGATCTGCTCAGTCAGAAGGCTGGCAACTCTGTCTACGCTTACCATCACGATGGCCTTGGCTCGGTCACGGACGTCACCGGCAGCACTGGTACCTCGATCTGGTGGAGCGAGGTCTACCCGTACGGCGCGCTCCGCCAACAGGGCAAGGCGGGCGGCGGCAACGGCGCCCCCGCCGTCCAGCCGTTCAACTTCACCGGCGAGCAGCTCGACGCGCTGACCGGTCTGTACCACCTGCGCGCTCGGCAGTACGACCCGGGCACGGGGCGGTTCCTGGCAACAGATCCGGCCGCGGCCGACATCGAGGATCCATACACTTCTGCATACGTCTACGCCATCGGGAATCCAATCCGGTACATCGACCCGTCGGGCCGCGACACCCAGGGCGGGTGCGTCAACTTCAACGCCGGCGTCGGACCTGCGCAGGTCGTATTGGAGCTCTGCGCTGTGCAGACGAGTTCGGGCCAAGGGGGTGTCACGCTGACTTTCGGTGGCGGGGCCGGGGCTAACCTCGACGTGACGTTTGGATCCGGCTATCAATACAGCACCGGCGATACGCTGTCCGACTTGGGGGGGCCATTCGGCGGCGCGGGAGGCAGCGCTGCAGTCGGTGTTGGCGGCTACGCCAACGTCTTCGGCGGCGCAGGTCGTTGCCCTGGCAAGATCACAAGCGGATTCAACGCCGGCGCCAGCATCGGCGGCGGAGCTAGTGTATCGGCCAACGGGACCTACACGATCCCAATACAGCTCTTCGGACCGCCCGATCCCCCTTGCTTTGCCAGGCCTCTCAAATGAGCTTCAACCCCTTTTCGACTCGTCCACCACGTAATCCGCCCAGCGAGACGTGGCAGAACGTGATTCGAGCCATTGTTGGGGTCGGGTTCATCGGAGGAGGGGTTCTGTTTGTCTTCATCCGAAACATTGACTACGCGCCCGGAGACTACCGCGGCTCTGACTGGTATCACATCGGGCTCGGGGGCATCACAATTGTCCTCGGTATCTGGGCGCTCTTGACAATCCGGTATCCAAGGCTACGAGGTCCTTGGCGGCGAAAAGATGAATAGAGCGCTCTCGTCGATCGCTCCCTAGGTCGCTGGCTGGGCAAGAGACCAGACTCTCGAACCGTCATTGTTTCGGGCAGGCTAGTCGGGATTTGGACGACCGCGGTGTGGCGATGCTGTCCGCACTCTAGATCTACGACCGATGACTACGTCCCTTCTCGCCGAGCCCGCTATGAGCAGGTCACATTCACCAAGCCGCCCCGGCAGTAGGGGACCCTGCGCTATGTCGGCCTGACACTCAAGAGCTGCGGCTTGGCACCAGGTTCCGTTATGCCAGTTCCCGGGTCACGGCGGCGGCTGCGGTCGATTGTCCTCGGGATAGGCCTGATATGCCTTCGCGTAGTCGGCGAGCGCCCGCGCGAGGACGACCTTGTGTTCGGTGAAGGCCGCGTTGTCCTCCTCGGCGATGCCCTGATTCCGTAGCTCCAAGCCGCGGATGTTCTCGGCGATCGCATTCCTTAGAAGCTTGTCGGCCTCCACAAAGCGTGGTGGCGCCGGCACGGCCGCGAAGGCCGTCAGCATCGCTTGAAGAGACCGGATCGCCTGAACGTCGGCGTCGTAACAACCTTGCTTGGTGCCGCCCTTGTTGCAGACGCCAGGGTTCGTGGAACTCGGTGCAAAAGCCTGCGTGGCCTCGTGAAACCTGGTCATCTGGTCGGCATAGGTCGCTTTGTAGTTTTCCTCTTTCGCGAATTCTTCCGTCGTGTCCGCGCCGGTTGTTCGAACACTGACGCAGCCGCCGATCGCGACCACACAAATCGTGAACACGGCAAGTGCCATTCGCGCGTAGAGCGACGGAGTCAAGAAGCCAAGTACGCGGTGTCTCAACGTCATGTCACGGATACTAGTCACCGCGTGCCGCCGATCGCGATAGCCCAATCGTCAGGACATGCGCCTTGGTGAGCCGACGGGGCAGGGCTGACAGCCGCTGAGCTTTGTCACAGTGACCGAAGCGCAGCTGCGGAGGCATCCTCTCGGCGCCACGTGGAGGAACAGCTGCCTCCAGCGGCCTACGCGAGAACTGGTGCCGGCGAGGCCCTCATGCTCCGGGTCGCCCGGTCAAGGCGGCTAAGTTCGTGCACGGCGCAGGGTTCAATCGGAGGCGCTGGTGGTCGCGCCAGGACTACGAACGAGTCACTCGCGCCCACCCCTGATGGACCTGACGACCCACTTGTGAGGCGATTTCGAGTGATTAGGGTCGGCTCGCCGCGAAACTGGCCGTAGCGGCGATCCTAAGCGGACACCCCTCGAAACGAATAGCTGATAAGCGTGCCCGTTTGTGTCGGGCTTTCACGCTTGTAGCACTGCGCAGAGGGCGAGAGACTTACGAAACAGCTGCTCTACCACTGAGCTATGTCGGCGCACCAAGGATAGCCGATGCGGTTCCGATGCCTCTGGGATCTGCACCGGGACGCCAGGCTGAGGGACCGTAGCCTGCAGGCAGCTCGCCCATTGTCTTGTGCACGTCGCTCAGATCGCTTCGCGCCCGCCAGCCCGGGATTCGAAGTGGTCCACCCCAGCGTGATCCAGGCGTCGATCATCGGCGTCACGCGCCCGTCCCCAGGAAGGAGGCGACGCACCCGCTGCGGGCGTTTCATTTGGCAGCGAAGTTCGCGTTCATGCCTCGCGCTTGGCGGCGATCGCGCGAACCGACTTCCTGGCGGAGACCTTCCGTGCCGCCATCCGCTTGTCCCAGAGCCTCGAGTTCGGCGCGGTCGAAGATCTTGCGCGCCTTGACGAACATGTTCGTTTCCTCATCCTTGATGTGGTCTTCGAGGTTGTCGGACATCACTTTCACCTTGGCCGCCCAGGTCTCATCGCTGGGTGGAAGATCGGTCAGCTCGCCGAGCAAGCTGTCGACGACGTTGTGCTCCTCGATGCCTTCCAGGACGACATCCTTTGCGCGGGGATGCGACTTGAGGGCCGGATAGAAGATCTCCTCTTCGATCGTCTCGTGGACGGTGAGCTCCAGCTTGATCCGGTCAAACAGCTTGCGCCGAGTGACGATCGCTCGCACCGTGGTGGAGTCGATCCGCGCCAGCAGATCCTTGACCTTGACGTGGTCCCGTTCAAGCATCGTGATCGCGTTCATCGGTGGACTCCTGTCGGAGCGATGTGCCTGAAGATCGTGGGGGCAGTTCCTCTGGCCTTGGTTTCCAACCCGAGGTCAAGGGGCCTCCCTCGTGCGATCTTGAATTCGGGGAGACTAGAGGAGAAGCTCGGCTTGCCGCGACGGAGCACGGGCGCGATTTGACCGGTCGCGTGATTCAACCGCATAAAAGTCGTCCGCCATTCTCGGCAAAGCGCGGGATGTCGGTGTCAAATCGGTATCGAGGACGCCACCCGCGTATGCGTTTCAACGACTCCACGCGCCGTTCATGCGATGATTGAGCGAACATGGAACCTTGGCCGCTGACACCGGACCGCTGCGAATCTGGAGTGCATCCACCCTGAGTTGGTGCGCCCGTTGCTGGGCCGGGCCCTTTCGCCCGGTCAGGCCTCCGACATCGCCGATCTCTTCGCCACCCTGGCGGATCCGACGAGGATCCGCATCCTCCATGCCCTCTCGCTCACCGACGAACTATGCGTCTGCGACCTCGCCCTGCTGCTCGGTCTCTCGGTCTCCGGCCTGAGCCATCAGCTGCGGCTCCTCCGCGACCGGGGCGCGGTGTCGAGGCGGAAGGCGGGCGGATCGTCTACTACCGCGTGGTCGACGGTCACGTTCATCGGCTCCTCGCGGAGGCATTCGGTCACGCCGGCGAGCAACGCGCGCTTCCCGAAGCTGTGGGCTCATGAGCGACGAGCACGACCACCACGAGGAGACCGGCGAGCCAGAGTCCTTCTGGCGGATCCGGGCCGCGCGCCTCGCCGCCGCGTCCGGGCTCATGCTCGCGCTGGGACTTGCGGCCGGTGCGCTCGGCCAGCCGACGGTCTCGACCGTTGCCCTGATCAGCGCGCTCCTTCTGGGCGGCATCACCTTCGTCCCCGAGACGCTCGAGGCGCTACGCCACGGGCGCATCGGCGTCGGCACCCTGATGACCCTGGCCGCGACCGGCGCCGTCCTGCTCGGCCAGCTCGGAGAGGCGGCCTCCCTCGCGTTCCTGTACTCGATCGCGGAGGCCCTCGAGGGCTACTCGCTCGCCCGGACCCGCCATGGCCTCCGGTCCTTGCTGGAGCTCGTCCCCGAGCGGGCGACGGTCCTGCGCGACGGTCGCGAGCTGACGATCCCCCCGGACGACCTCGTCGTCGGCGATCGGATCGTGCTCCGTCCGGGTGAGCGGGCGGCAACGGACGGCGTCGTTCGCGACGGGCGGTCCGCCCTCGACGTGTCGGCCATCACCGGCGAGTCGAGCCGCGTGGAGGTCGGACCGGGGGACCCAGCGTTCGCTGGCTCCATCAACGGCGGCGGCGTCCTGGAGATCGAGGTGACCGCCGTCACGACCGACAGCTCGCTTGCGCGCATCGTCCAGATCGTCGAGGAAGCCCAGGGCCGCAAGGGCCGCGCACAGCGGCTTGCCGACCGCATCGCCCGACCGCTGGTTCCCGGGGTGATGATCGTCGCCTTGCTCGTCGCCGTCGTCGGGAGCCTGCTCGGCGGCGCCGAGGTCTGGATCCCTCGAGCGCTCGTCGTCCTCGTGGCGGCGGCGCCGTGTGCCTTCGCGATCTCGGTCCCGGTCGGCGTCGTCGCGGCGATCGGCGCCGCAAGCAGATCGGGCGTCCTGGTCAAGGGTGGAGCGGCTCTCGAGGCGCTCGCCGGCGTCCGGATCGTCGCCCTCGACAAGACCGGAACGCTCACCCGCAATGAGCCACGGGTCGTCACCGTCCTGACCGCCGATGGCTCGACCGAGTCGGAGGTCCTCCGTGCCGCGGCCGCTCTCGAGGCGCGCAGCGAGCATCCGCTCGCACCGGCCATCCTCGCGGCCGCGCCGGGGACACCCGCAGCCAGCGACGTCACGGCGGTCCCGGGCCAGGGGCTCACCGGCCGCGTCGGCGGCACGGCGGTCCGCCTGGGCCGACCGGGCTTCGTCACGGCCGGGTCGCTCGACGGTCAGGTCCGCGAGCTCGAGGACCAGGGCGTCACCGTCGTCATCGTCGACGTGGGCGGACGAACGATCGGTGCCATCGGCGTGCGCGACGAGCTCCGGGACGAGGCGCCGGAGGCCGTTCGATCCCTCGAGCGGCTGGGCCTTCGGACGGTCATGCTCACGGGCGACAACGAGCGGACGGCTGAGGCGCTCGCCCGGTCGGCTGGGATCGCGACCGTCGAGGCCGGCCTTCGCCCCGAGGACAAGGCCGCCCGCATCGAGGAGCTGCGGCGATCCGGCCCAGTGGCGATGGTCGGCGACGGGATCAACGATGCGCCGGCCCTGGCGACCGCCGACGTCGGCATCGCCATGGGAGCCATGGGCACCGACGTGGCGATCGAGACTGCGGACGTCGCACTCATGGGGAATGACCTGCGGCATCTGCCGGACGCCATCGCGCACGCCCGGCGGGCTCGAGCGATCATCCTGCAGAACCTCGTGCTTTCCGGGACGATCCTGGTCGTCCTGGTTCCTCTTGCGGCTACCGGCGTGCTGGGTCTCGCGGCGGTCGTGGCCACGCATGAGATCGCCGAAGTCCTGGTGATCGCCAACGGCATTCGAGCCGGCAGGCTTCGCCCGTCGGTCCGGCATCGGCGCTACCACGCAGGACGCCGGCACACACAGGGTCGGCGCTGCGGCGACATCGACCCACATGAATGGAGTCTCCGATGGATGACCGGCCAGTCCCAGCAGCACCGGGGGAGACGAAGGGGACGCCGCACGGCGCGGATATCGCTCGAGCCCTGGTGACGCCGCCGGTGACGGCCGCTAGCGCAACCGCTCGTGGTGCCGGCCACGCTCACTCCGCGGCCGGAGCGGGCGCCGGGCGACTGAAGATCGTGCTCGCGCTCACCGCGACCTACATGATCGTCGAGATCGTCGGCGGCATCCTCACCGGCAGCCTCGCCCTCATCGCCGACGCCGGCCACATGGCGACCGACGTCGCCGGTGTCTTGTTGGCGCTTGCTCGCGATCCGGTTCGGGGCACGACCGGCCACCGAGCAGAAGACGTACGGCTACTACCGTCTCGAGATCCTGGCCGCGATCGCCAACGGCATCCTGCTGTTCGGCGTGGCGGCCTACATCCTGTACGAGGCGTACCAGCGCTTCCAGGAGCCGCCCGAGGTCCTCGGGCTCCCGATGTTCCTGGTCGCGACGGTGGGTCTCGTGGTCAACCTGATCTCGGCCTACCTGCTGTTCGGAGGCCAGAAGTCCAGCCTCAATCTGCGCGGGGCCTTCTACGAGGTCGTCGGCGACCTGCTCGGGTCGATCGCGGTCATCGTGGCCGGCATCATCATCATCCTGACCGGCTGGTACGTCGTCGACCCGATCGCCTCGGTGCTCATCGGACTGTTCATCCTGCCCCGCACCTGGAATCTCATCAGGGACGCGGTCGACGTCCTCCTCGAGGCGACCCCGAAGGGAGTCGACATGGCCGAGGTCCGCCGGCACATCCTCGATATCGAGGGCGTGCGCGACGCGCACGACCTGCATGCGTGGACGATCACCAGCGGGATGAACGTCCTGTCCGCCCACGTGGTCGTCGACGGCGAAACCGATCCGGCGGCCGTCCTCGATCGGCTGTCCAACTGCCTCGCCGATGACTTCGACATCGAACACAGCACATTCCAGCTCGAACCGACTGACCGTCGGCCGGTGGAAGAGATGGCCCACTGACCAAGCCAAGGGAGACTCAGATGACCGATACGACGACGACCACCGGCTGCCACACGGTCGCTCCCTCCTCCAACCGCTTGCGGAGCGGTCCGCGACACAGCACAATCGAAGCCCCAGACGTTGATCCGGCACGCTAGATGGGACCCTGCGCTTGCCCGAGCCTTCAGTCCTCCGTCTCTTCAGCTTCCGCCCAGTCGGTGCCGCCTTCGATTCGATCCTTCGTGACGTCATGCTCCCCGACCTGCGCCGCATGCCGGGCCTCGTGGACGTCTTCCTTGGGCGCCGCGGACCCGACGAGCTCGGGCCTCGACTGAACGCGACCGTGTGGACGTCACGGGAGGCGATGGTGGCCGGCGTCGGCGAGGACTTCGATCCGCCGATCTTCCACCCCGAGTACATCGACGAGACGACCGAACGCGTCCTGGAGATCCTGCCGATCGCCATCTCGATGCCGTTCGACGGCGTCGGGACGCCCCGCATCCTGCGCACGTTGCATGGCACCACGCAGCCGGGCGAACGCGCGGCCTACATCGATGAGGCGCGCAACGGCACCATCGCCGATATCGACGCCGGCCGCGGTCCGCTCGCGCTGCACCTGGCGATCGGACCGGGCGACGACGACTTCGTGACCGACGTCGGTCTGGGAATCGTGGGCGGCCCTGGAAATCGCGACCGGGGGTGACGTGGAGCGGCCGGTCGCGACCCGTCACCCGGAACGCATCGCCCGCTGGGACGCGACGCATTTCGAGGTCATCAACGGCTAAACGAGGCGCGGGCTACGCGGAGCTCATGCCTCGCCTACCCGGTCGGGTCGCTGGCGAGGCGTGTCCGTAGCGCATTGAGATCGGCCTCGAGGCCCTCGACCATGCGCAGAAGCTCGGCGCGCTCACCAGCGCTCGCGGGCGCCGACTGTCGGCGCCGTATCGGGAGACGCCGGCTCCGGAGCCGTGCTGTCTCCGGCTCCTCCTTGGCTGGTGCCAGGAAGAAGTTGGCAAGGTACCCGGACAGGACACCGAACAAGCCGACGCCTGTCGCCAGGACCAGGACGGCCACGGTTCGGCCGCCCGGTCGTGACCGGGTACTGGTCGCCGTAGCCGACGGTCGTGATGCTGACGAATGCCCACCAGACCGCGTCGCCGCCGGTCGTGATATTGGCTGCCGGGGTCCTGCTGCTCGAAGTAGACGACGAGGATGCTCCCGAACTCGAGCACGACGATGACCATGAACAGGACGACCAGCAGAGCGTTGTCGGCGCGATCCTTGATGAACGACCGGAGGATATTCCGAGCCCCGTATTCTCCGAGCAGGCGGGTCACGCGAACGAGTCGGAAGATCCGGAAGAGACGGAAGCCCGCCGGCAGGCTGCCGAGCAGATCGAGCCAGCCGCGCTGCTCGATGAAGTAGACCCGCTTCGGCGTGGGATCGCAGCAGGCGCGAGGTGAAGTCCAGCAAGGAAGATGAACGTCAGCGGGATGTCGACGATCTTGGCGATCCCCTTCATGGTCTCCTGGACTGGCAGGACGCTGATCGCCAGGTTGAATCAGCGAAATGACCGCCAGCAGTCCGATGAAGATCTCATAGGCCGGAGCCTGGAGCTCTGCTGGGCGCTCGGTCGTGGTCGGCTCGGCGGCCGCGGCGTCGGTCATGGGCGTTGACTCCTGGGGCATTGGTCGGGCGCAGCGTAGCGCACGGCTTCGGTGGCTCGGGCGTCCTTGACCGCGCACCCGACACGAACCTGCAACGGCCCGTGGCCTGCCTTTCGCTCCCCTCAGAGCCGACCTCCCGGTACACCTAGTCCACACCCAGGTCGAAAGGAGAGCCGAGATGGCTGAGCTGACCACCAAGAAGCGCAACGCCGAGCCGAAGTCGGACTTCGGTCTCCCCGACGAGAAGAAGTACCCGATGCCCGACAAGTCGCACGCCCGTAACGCCAAGGCGCGTGCCTCCCAGCAGGTCAAGAAGGGCAACCTCACGGCCAGCGAGAAGAAGAAGATCGACAACAAGGCGGACCGGATCCTCGACAAGTAGACCGTGCTGCCGCGGCCCGCGCGGCCCACACGTTCGCGACGCCCCGATCCAGGCACAGTGGTCGGGGCGTTCGCCTGTCTGGATGAGGCTCCGCCGGCGACAGTAGAATGGCGGACCACGCTGTCCGGCCGACTGTCGCGACCGTCCGAGCGACCGGCCCGAGGAGGGTTCGTTTGAGCACGTCACCCGATGCCGCGCGCGTCGTCGTCATCGGCGCCGGCATCGTCGGCAACAGCCTTGTCTACCACCTCGCCCGGCTGGGCTGGAAGAACATCACCCAGATCGAGAAGGGGCCCCTCCCGAACCCTGGCGGCTCGACCGGCCACGCCTCGAACTTCATCTTCCTGACCGACCACTCGCGCGAGATGACCGCCCTGACCGCCGACAGCGTCGAGCAGTACAAGGAGATGGGCGTCTTCACCCAGAGCGGCGGCATCGAGGTCGCCCGGACGCCCGAGCGGATGGAGGAGCTCAAGCGCCGGATGGCGTCGTCGCGGTCGTGGGGGATCGAATCGGAGCTCGTGACCCCTGAGCAGGTCAAGGCGATGGTCCCGTACATCAACGCCGACATCATCCTCGGCGGCTTCTCGACACCCGGGATCGGCGTGGTCGATTCGCTGCGCGCCGGCACGATCATGCGCGAGCGCGCCCAGGCGCTCGGGGCGCTGACGCTGGCCCCGATGACCGAGGTCACCGGCATCGACGTCGAAGACGGGCACGTGACCCGCGTCCGCACCGACAAGGGCGACTTCGAGGCCGACGTCGTGGTCATCGCGGCAGGCGTCTGGAGCCCGCGGCTGGCCGAGATGGCCGGGGCGGCGATCCCCTTGACCCCGGCGGTCCACCAGATGATCAGCGTCGGTCCCGTCCCGCTGCTGGCCGACACCGTCGGCGAGATCACCTACCCGATCGTCCGCGACATGGACACCAACTGCTACGAGCGCCAGCACGGCAGCGACATGGAGGTCGGCTCGTACGCCCACCGGGCGATCCTGATGGACGCCGACGAGATCCCCTCGATCGCCGAATCGAAGCTGTCGCCGACCGAGCTGCCGTTCACGCCCGAGGACTTCGAGCTCCAGATGGAGCAGGCTCTCGAGCTCATCCCGGACATCCTCGGCGACGAGCGGGTGGGGATCCGGCACCAGATCAACGGCCTGCTGTCGCTGACGCCTGACGGCATGCCGATCCTCGGCGAGACGCCCGAGGTCAAGGGGCTGTGGGCCGCTGCCGCGATCTGGATCAAGGAGGCGCCCGGGATCGCCCGCATGGTCGCCGAGTGGATGACCGACGGGAAGCCCGAGATCGACCCGCACGGTTCGGACATCGCCCGCTTCCACGACCACCAGAAGGCACGCACGCACGTCAAGGCGCGCTCGGCCGAGGGGTTCAACAAGACGTACGGCATCGTCCATCCGGCCGAGCAGTGGGCGTCCAACCGCGATGTCCGGCTCAGCCCGTTCAATTCGCGCGAACGCGAGCTCGGGGCCGTCTTCTTCGAGACCGCCGGCTGGGAGCGCCCGTTCTGGTACGCCTCCAACGAGAAGCTGCTCGCCGAGTACGGCGACCGCGTCATGCCGCGCGAGGCCGAATGGGAATCGCGCTGGTGGTCGCCGATCATCAACGCCGAGCACCTGGCGATGCGCGACCGGGTCGGGATCGTCGACCTGTCGGCCTTCGCGATCTTCGACATCACCGGACCCGGCGCCCTCGACCACGTCCAGCGGATGGCGGTCGCCCAGATGGACGTGCCTGTCGGCCGGGTCGTCTACACGCCGCTGCTCAACGAGGCCGGCGGCATCAAGTCCGACCTGACGATCATGCGGCTCGGGCGCGACCACTTCCGGGTCGTGACCGGCGGCGCCCACGGGATGGGCGACCGCAAGTGGTTCCGCGACCACCTCCCGGCCGACGGCTCTGCGCAGCTCTTCGACGCCACCTCGACGCTGACCACGCTCGGGATCTGGGGCCCGCGCGCTCGCGACGTCCTGGCCGCGACGACCTCGGACGACGTCTCGAACGAGGGCTTCCCGTTCGGGACCGCGCGCACGATCGAGGTCGGCGGCATCCCGGTCCTCGCCTCGCGCATCTCGTACGTCGGCGAGCTCGGCTGGGAGCTGTACGTGCCGATGGAGCAGGGCGCCCGGCTGTGGGACACGCTCTGGGAGGCCGGCCAGCCGTACGGCATCATCCCGTTCGGGATCGGCGTCTACGGGACGACCGGCCGGCTCGAGAAGGGCTATCGCGCGCACGGCGCCGAGCTCGAGCTCGAGTGGGACCTGGTCGAGGCCGACATGCTGCGGCCGAAGGTCAAGGAGGCCGACTTCATCGGGCGCGAGGCGTATCTCGAGCAGCGCTCGCAGGCCGCCCGTCGCGACGCTGTGCACCCTGACCGTCGATGACAACACGTCCTCGAGCGGCGTCAAGCGCTACATGCTCGGGCGCGAGCCGATCCTGACCCTCGACGGCGAGCCGATCACCGACGCCAAGGGCCGGCGGTCGTTCGTGACGAGCGCCGGGTCCGGGCCGTCGGTCGGCAAGCACATCCTGCTGTCGTACCTGCCGCCCGACTACGCGAAGGTCGGCACGAAGCTGCTCGTCGAGTACTTCGGCGAGCGCTATCCGGTGACGGTCGACGTCGTCGGCTCGACCCCCTTGTTCGACCCGGAGAACGCACGGGTCCGGGCCTGACGATGAACATCCTCGTCTGCATCAAGCGCGTGCCGGCGACGGCCGGGAAGATCACCCTGACCGCCGACGAGCAGGCGATCGACACCCGCTACCTGGGCTTCACGGTCAGCCCGCACGAGGAATGCGCGGTCGAGGAGGCCGTCCGGATCGTCGAGGCGCACGGCGGGTCGAGCACGGTCCTGACCCTCGGGCCCGAGGAGGCGACCGACCAGCTGCGCGAGGCGATGGCGGTCGGCATCGACCGCGCGATCCTGCTGCAGACCGACGGCGGCGAGTGGGGGGCCGTGGCGACAGCGGCGGCGATCGTCGACGCGATCCGCGCGCGCGAGGCCGTCGACGGGCCAGTTCGACCTCATCCTGCTCGGCAACGAGGCGGCCGACACCGGCGACTACCAGGTCGGCGTCCGGGTCGCGGTGGCCCTCGACCGGCCCGTCGTCTCCGGCGCCAAGGGGCTCGAGGTCCGCGACGACACGGTGAGTGCCCGGCGCGAGGCGCCCGGTGGCGGCTGGGAGGTCTACGAGATCCCGCGCCCCGCGGTCGTGACCGTCAAGGAAGGGCATCAACCTGCCGCGCTATCCGTCGGTCCCGGGTCGGCTCCGTGCTCGGAAGAAGGAGATCGAGACCGTCGCGCTCGATCCGGCGGCCGCCGCGCCGGCTCGGATCCGCCTGCGCGTGCCGGTCGAGAAGGAGAGTGCCGTCGAGATCCTGGGCGAGGGTCCGGAAGCTGCACCGCGCGTCGTCGAGGTGCTGCGGCGCCTTGGGCTGATCGCATGATCCTCGTCGTCGTCGAGCACGAGGCGGGGACGGTCGACCGGTCTGTCGAGCGAGGCGCTGACGCTTGGGCGGAGCCTGGCGGAGGCGACCGGCGGCCCGCTCCAGGCCGTCGTCTGGGGCCCGGGCGGGGGAGCCGCCGCGGCATCCGCTCGGCGCCGCCGGTGTCGCTGCCGTCCACGAGATCGCCGACCCGCGCCTGACGGACTACGCCCCCGAAGCCCTCGGAAAGGCGCTGGCCCAGCTCATCGAACGTGACGCCCCGGCCGCCGTGATCGGCACCGGCAGCGAGCGCGGCGCGGAGGTCCTGGCCCACGCGGCTGCCCGGCTCGGCGTCCCGCTGGCGGCGAACGTCACCGAGGTCCGACCCCGGCGAGCCGTGGCAGGTCACCCGCCAGCGCTGGGGCGGCAGCCTGCTCGAGGAGGCTCGGCTCGATGGCTCCGGTCCGGCTGTTGACGGTGGCGCCTCATGCGTTCGCGCCCGTCTCGACCTCCGCGGCCGGCGCACCCGCGACCGTCCAGTCCTTCGCCCCGGACCTCAGCGACCGCGACTTCCGGGTCAGGATCACGTCGCACGTCCCCGCCGAAGAGGGGGCGATCTCGCTCGCCGACGCGCGCGTCGTCGTCGGTGGTGGTCGCGGCGTCGGCAGCGCCGAGGGCTTCGCCCAGCTCGACGAACTCGCCGCGCTGCTGGGTGGCACCGTCGGCGTCTCGCGGGTCGTGACCTCGGCCGGCTGGCGACCGCACGCCCAGCAGGTCGGTCAGACCGGGACGCGGATCGCGCCCGACCTGTACATCGCGTGCGGCATCAGCGGGGCGATCCAGCACATGGTCGGCGCCCGCTCGGCCAAGGCGATCCTGGCGATCAACACCGACCGCGACGCGCCGATGGTGACCCGCGCGACCTACGCAGTGATCGGCGACCTGCACACCGTCCTGCCGGCGATCATCGCGGCGGTTCGGGCGGCTCGGTAGCCGGCTGCGCGTCGACTCGGTCGTCCTCCTCCCAGTCGGTCCATGGCTCGCCCGAGGCCCGGACATATGCGCTGACGGCCGTGCCGACGGTCGGGTAGATGTTGCCATCGGGGATCCGCTCGAGGACCCCATAGCGTCGTAGCCGGTCGCGGACCGGGTCCTTCAGCTCGGCGAATGCCAGGGTGATGCCCGCCTGCGCCAGCTCCTCCGCGAGTCCATCGAGCATCGCCGCGGCGGTGGTGTCGACGTCGGTGATCGGCTCCGCAGCGACGATCACCCAGCGGACCGAAGGTCCCGCCGCCTTGATGCGCTTGCGCACCCGATCGCGGAACACGTCGGCGTTCGCGAAGAAGAGCGGGGCATCGAACCGATAGAGCACGAGGCCCGGGACCTGACGCGCCTCCGGGTAATACGTCAGGTCGTGGTAGCCCTTGACCCCGTCGGCCCGGCCGAGCACCGCGTCGTGAGGCCACCAAGAACGCCGGATGAAGGCGAGGAGCGACAGGGAAACAGCGAGGAAGACGCCTTCGATGACTCCGATGAGCGCAACGCCCAAGAAGCTGGCGAGGGCGAGCCAGAATTCGGACGACCCGATGCGCCACAGACGGACCATCGAGGCGACGTCGACGAGCGACAGCCCAGCGGCGATGACGACTGCGGCGAGAGTGGCGGTTGGCAGGTCGGCCAGGATGCCCGGCGCCGCGATCAGCCCCACGCCGATGGCGACGGCCGCGACAATCGAAGTCATCTGTGTCTGCGCCCCGGCAGCCTCGGCGACCGGTGTCCGCGACGCGCTGCTGCTGACGGGCATCCCCGTGAAGAGCCCGGTGGCCAGGTTCGCCCCACCGAGCGCGAGCAGCTCGCGGTCCTGGTCGACCTCCTCGCCGCGGCGCCCGGAGAACGACCGAGACAGGATGCTCGTATCGGTCGCGGCGACGAGGGCGATCCCGAACGCGGCGGGCGCGACGGCCAGGATGTCGCTCATGACCAGCGGCGGCAGGCTGAGCGGCGGCAGACCGACTGGAAGAGGCCCGACGACCGCGATGCCCGAGCGCGCCGATAGGTCCAGGGCGACCGAGACGATCGTCGACCCGACCACCGCTATGAGGATGCCAGGCACGCGCGGCAACCAGTGCCGCAGGCCGAGGATGATGGCCAGACAGGCGACCCCGATCGCCAGGGCCACTGTGTTGGTCTCACCATTCCGGACGCCTGTAAGGAAAGCGCCGCCGCGCTCGAGGACGTTGTCCCCGCCCGCACTGAACCCGAACAGGCGGGGGAGCTGGCTGACGACGATGATCAGCGCAATGCCATTGAGATAGCCCTGGCGCACGGGTGCCGACAGGAGATCGGTCAGGAACCCGAGCCGGGCGACCGCCGCACCGATGACGATCAGGCCGACGAGGACCGCCAGCAGTCCGGCAAGGGCCACCGCCCGTGCCTCGTCGCCGGCTGCGAGCGGCACGATCGCCGCCGAAATGATCGGTAGCAGCGCCGAGTCCGGGCCGAGGACCAGGATCCTCGACGGACCTAGGAGCGCGTATGCGACCAGTGGCAGGATCGTCGCGTACAACCCGATGATCGGGGGCAGGCCGGACGCCTCGGCATACCCCATCCCTGCTGGGATCAGGATCGCGGTGAGGACGATCCCTGCGAACACATCGCGACCCAGCGCAGCGCGCCGGTAGGAGCGGACCCATTCAAGCCTGGGCAGGATCGATCCGGCGTCCATCGGGCGGAGTGTAGGGCGCTGCACGACACCGAGGCGAGGGATGCAACGCCGTTGCAAGGGCACGCCGGGACGCGGCGGACCGCTGGATCGGTACGTCGGCCTAAGCTCAGGTGACGCGCGTGACGCATGGACGCCACCGCATCCGGAGGGCACCATCATGGCCGCAAAGTCACGCACGTCGAATGGGAACGGCTCGGGCCGCACCGCCACCGCCCAGCGCCCATCCCCCGAGCCGAAGCTTGCGCCGCTCGGCGAGGAGATCCAGCGTTTCGGCTCGATCCGCCGCCTGCCGATCGCGCTGGCAGCCGACGCCCGATCCGAGAGCTGCCGGCTCCTCAACGAGATCCTGGCCGACTCGATGATCCTCTATGCGCTCTACAAGAAGCATCACTGGCTGGTCGCCGGCCCGACCTTCTACCAGCTCCACCTGCTGTTCGACAAGCACGCCGAGGAGCAGACCGAGATCATCGACTTGCTGGCCGAGCGCGTGCAGAGCCTGGGCGGGATCGCCGTCGGTGACCCACGTCACGCCGCGGAGTTGACGACCATCGATCGAGCACCGAACGGCGCCGAAGACGTCCCGGCCATGATCCATCGGACGCTCGACGCCCACGAGACCATCCTCGAGAAGGTCCGCGACGCGATCGAAAAGACCGAGAAGAACTCGGACTGGGGCTCGAACGACCTCCTGATGGGCGACGTTCTCCGCAGGAACGAGTTGCAGGTCTGGTTCATCGCGGAGCACGTCGTCGACGTGCCGCTGATCGAGGACTGAGCTACCTGATCGACTCGCCAGACGCTCAGTGCGGGGCTGACCTGCCTTTGACTTCGGCGAGGCGGCCCTCCAGGAAGGCGCGCTCGGCGCCGTTCGAGGTGAGCTCGAGCGCACGGCGGTAGGCGGTCTCGGCTTCGGACCAGCGCTCGAGGCGGCGCAGGAGGTCGGCGCGCGCGGCGTGCAGGTACGGGTACGCATCGAGTTCGCCCGAGGCCGCGATGCCGTCCATCATCGCGAGACCCACGGCCGGACCGTCGGCCATCGCGACGGCGGCGGCCCAGTTCAGCTCGACCACCGGCGACGGCGTCAGCCGCTGGAGCGCGGCGTAGAGTGCGGCGATCTGGGTCCAGTCGGTGTCGGCGGGCGTGGCCGCCTCATCGTGCAGAACGGCGATCGCGGCCTGGAGTTGATACGGCCCCGGCCGGCGCATCTCCAGGGTCCGTGCCACCAGCGCCTGGCCCTCGGCGATCCGTGCGGCATCCCAGCGCGATCGATCCTGGTCGCCGATCAGGATCAGCTCCCCGGCCGGGCCGACGCGTGCCTCCCGGCGTGCATCGTGCAGGAGCAGCAGTGCCAGCAACGCGGTCGCCTCGGGCTCATCGGGGAGCAACGAGACAACGAGCCGTGCCAGGCGGATCGCCTCCGCGCACAGCTCCTTGCGGATCAGTGCGTCGCCGGATGACGCGGCATATCCCTCGTTGAACACCAGGTAGACGACGGCCAGCACCCCATCGAGCCGTTCGGGCAGGAGCTCGGCGGGCGGCACGCGGTACGGGATCCCGGCGTCGCGGATCTTGCGCTTGGCACGGACCAGCCGCTGCGCCAGTGTCGGCTCCGGGACCAGGAACGCCCGGGCGATCTCCGGCGTGGTCAGGCCGCCGAGCGTGCGCAGCGTCAGGGCCACCCGCGCCTCGAGGGCGAGCGCCGGGTGACAGCAGGTGAAGATCAGGCGCAGCCGATCGTCGGCGATCTGCATCTCGTCCTCAGGCGGGCCCGTCTCCAGGGCCCGCAACTCGCTTTCGAGGGCCGCCTCCCGGACCAGCGTCTCGGTCTTCTCGGTCAGCCGCCGCCGGCGTCGCAGCCGATCGATCGCGCGGTTCCGGGCCGTGGTCGTGATCCACGCGCCCGGGTTGGCCGGGATGCCACGTTGCGGCCACGTCTCGAGCGCGCTGATGAACGCGTCCTGGACGGCCTCTTCGGCGAGGTCGAAGTCGCCGGTCACCCGGATCAGCGTCGCGACCGCCCGGCCCTGCTCCTCGCGGAACAGGCGATCGACGGCCTCATGGGCGGCGTCCGACGAAGCGCCCGGGGCGACGTCCGACCCGGCGCCAGGGGCGTCGTGCGTCTCGGTCAACCAGTCCTCGGCGGCTCGGTCGGCTCGCTCGCCTCGGGCGTCAGTTGCCGGCCGTGACCGTCGCCGGCTCCTCGGCACCCGTGGCGGCGCCGTAATCCCAGACCGGCCGAACCTCGATGCAGCCGTGGCGGGCGCCCGGGATCATCGCCGCGTACGAGATCGCCTCGTCGAGATCGGCCGCCTCGACCAGGTAGAAGCCGCCCAGCGTCTCCTTCGTCTCGGCGAACGGCCCGTCCGTCGTGATCGTCTTGCCATCGACGACGCGCACGGTCGTCGCCGTCGCGACCGAATTGAGCGCCTCGCCGCCGAGCATCGCGTTGCGATCGCGCAGGTGCTGGCCGAAGGCGTTGTACTGCTCCATCTCGGCCCCCAACTGCTCCTGGGGAACCTCCTCGGTCGGCTCCGGCGTGTAGATCAACAGGGCGTACTGCATGGCATCTCTCCTTGTTGGTCGGTCCGACGTCGCCGGCCCTTTCCATCACGACGAACGGACGGCGTCCGAATCGACAGTCCGGGCATCATCGACCGGTCGCGCCCGCCTGTCGAGGGGTAGAGTCTTGGGCATGGCGAGCGAGAAGGAAACCCTCACCCTCAACGGCCGCGAGGTGACGGTCTCGAACCCGCGCAAGGTCTACTTCCCGGAGACGGGCCACACCAAGCTCGACCTGGTCAAGTACTACATCGCGGTCGCGGATGGGGCGCTGCGCGGCGCCGGCGGGCGGCCGATGGCGCTCAAGCGGTTCGTCGATGGCGCGGCCGGCCAGCCGTTCTTCCAGAAGCGGGCACCCGAGAACGTCCCCGAGTTCATCCGGACGGCGACCCTGACCTTCCCGTCCGGGCGGACCGCCGACGAGGTCGTCATCGACGACGCGGCCGGCCTGGCCTGGGTCAACAACCTCGGCTGCATCGACCTCAACCCGCACCCGGTCCGCGCCGAGGACCTCGACCATCCCGACGAGCTGCGCGTCGACCTGGACCCGGTCCCGGGCGTGGAGTGGGCGCAGATCCGCGAGGTCGCGCTGGTCGCGCGCGAGTCGCTCGAGGCGGTCGGGCTGGTCGGCTGGCCGAAGACGTCGGGCTCGCGCGGGATCCACATCAACATCCGGATCGAGCCGCGCTGGACGTTCCCGGAGGTGCGCCGCGCGGCGCTCGCGCTGGCCCGGGACGTGGAGCGTCGGGCGCCCGACCTCGCCACCTCGAAATGGTGGAAGGAGGAGCGCCACGGCGTCTTCCTCGACTACAACCAGAACGCCAAGGACCGGACCGTGGCCAGCGCCTATTCCGTCCGGCCGCTTCCCGACGCGCGCGTCTCGACGCCGCTCTCCTGGGACGAGGTCGCGACCGTCGAAGCCGAGGCGTTCACGATCGACACCGTGCCGGCTCGCTACGCGGCGATCGGCGACCCGGGGGCCGGCATCGACGACGCCGTCGGCTCGCTCGAGGCGTTGCTGGAGTTGAGCGCCCGCGACGAGGCCGAGGGTCTCGGCGACGCGCCCTGGCCACCGAACTACGCGAAGCAGGCCGGGGAACCGCCGCGGGTCCAGCCATCGAAGGCGCGCCGACCGCCGTCCGAATACGAGCCCGGTCGCGGCCAGGCGGGCGGGCCGCCTCCGGAGGTCGCCGCGGAACGAGCGGCCGCCGTCGCAGCAGGCGACTCCAACGCTGGCCTGCCGACCGAGTGGGTCGGGTCGAAGCCGACACCGACGGGCCGCCGCAAGACCTCGATCCCGGTCGTCGAGATCGCCCGGGCGGAATTCAAGGAGGGGGCGTTGGAGGGTCTCGAGCGCTGGAAGGAGCGGCACGCGGACCTGGTCCAGTACCTCGAACCGGCCGACATCCTGGTCGACGGCATGCGCGGACGGTCCGCCCTCTGGTATCGCGTCCGGGTGAACCTCATCCACGTGCCGGAGGACCAGCGGCCGATCCAGGAGCCGCTCGAATTGGACTTCGACCCGTGGGCAGGCCAGGACATCGAGGCGTGGAGGGCCGCGACGGCTGGGTCGCGAGCGCGGCGGCCGACCCCCAGGCCGCGAAGCCACGCCAAGTCGACACGACGACGACCGAGGAGCCTCCGAAGCCAAGACATCGAAGGCGACACCGAAGCCGAATCGAAGACGAAGAAGCCCAAGCCATGATCGAGGTCGTCGGCATCGATCACGTCCAGCTGTCGATGCCGCCCGGCGGCGAGGACGTGGCACGGGCCTTCTACGTGCGAGATCCTCGGGCTCCGCGAGATCGCCAAGCCACCCAAGCTCGCCGGTCGCGGCGGCTGCTGGTTCGTCGGTGCCGACGCCGCCATCCACCTGGCCCCGAGGCCGGCTTCCGGCCCCACGCGAAGGCGCACCCGGCGCTGGTCATCCGGGACCTGGCTCGCGCGCGCGACGTGCTCGCTGGCGCAGGCGTGGCCATCGAGGAGGATGACGCCGGGCTCCCGGTCAGACGCTGCTACATCCGCGACCCGTTCGGCAACCGGATCGAGCTCGACGATGAGCGCGATGCCGGGTTCAGCACCGTCTGAGGGTCAGCCGCCCGCGCCCGTGGCGGCCACTACGGCCCGCGTCAGTCGATCGGTCTTGAGCGCGTCCGCGTAGCTCGACAGGAGGCGGTTCGCGTCGTTGGCCTTGACCGCGTCGAGGAACGCGCTCGCCTGTCGCTCGTACGGGTCGGTGCCGGTGCGGATGGAGCGGATGGCCGTCCCGTCGTCGTACTCGGCGTGCCAGTCGCCCTGGCCGCGCTCCGGCCGCTTGGTCAGGGTCGTGATGAACCCCTCCGACACGAACTCGATCTCGATCGTCGCCGACGCCAGCCGGCGCGTGTTGGCGAACGACCCGATCCCCCCGCTCTCGAAACGGAGGACCGCCGCGGTGCTGTCGACGACGTTGGAGCCTCGCCGCGAGATCAGGACGTCCATCGTCGACGCCGCCCCGACCACGGTCGCCTCGCCGACGAGGTACCGCGCCAGGTCGTACAGGTGGGTCGCCTGTTCGATGACCTGGCCGCCGCCCTGTTCCGCCCGACTCCACCAGGCCGGACCCGGTGTCGCGTCGAGCCAGCGGGCAACGACGAGCTGCGGAGGCGAACCGTCGAGCCAGTCCCGGACCTCGGTCAGGATGTCGAGCGCGCGGAGGTGGTAGCCGACGCCGACGATGAGTCCGGATTTCGCGATCGCCGCGGCCAGGCGGGCCGGCCCCGCCGCATCGCTGGCGGCGAGCGGCTTCTCGGTCAGGAACGGGATGCCGGCCCCGACCAGCCGCTCGCCGATCGCCACCGCCCGGTATGGCGGCACGGCCACGTAGACGACCTCCGGCTTGGCCTTGGCGAGCATCGTGTCGAGGTCGTCGTAGCGCGTGCCGCCCCAGCGGGACGTGACCGTGTCCCCGGTCTCGGCCGTCCGCGAGACGACGCCGACGAGCTTGGTCCGCCCGAGCCGCTCGAGGGCCTCGAGATGGAGGCGGCTGATCCAGCCACCGCCGACGAGACCGAGACGGACGGCCACCTCAGCCCTCGGTCCCGAAGATGCTCGCCAGCAGGAAGGGCACGCTCTCCTCGAGCTGGTCGTAGCGGCAGGCCTCGGGCGGCTTGTCCGGTCGCCAGCGCTTGAACGTCGTCCCGTGCCGGAACCGGTCGCCCTGGAGGTGGTCGTAGGCGACCTCCGCGACGCGTTCGGTGCGAAGCGGCTCCCACGACAGGTCCTTGCCGCGGTTCCAGCGCGAGGTCGCGCCGGGCAGCCGCTGGCCCGAGGCGTCGGCGTCGCCGGTCGTCGCCCACTCTGCCCACTCGCGCCACGGGTGATGCTCGAGCGCGTTCTCGCGCAACGGCGCCAGCTCCTCGGTCAGCGCGGCGCGCTTGTCCCACGTGAACGACGAGGTGACGCCCGACGTGGTGGAGCGTGCCCGCATCGTCGAACAGTCCGAGCAGCAGCGACCCGACGTGCGTGCCAGGCCCGTTCTTGTGCCAGCGGAACCCGGCGACGACGCAATCGGCGGTCCGCTGATGCTTGATCTTGAGCATCGCCCGCTTGCCCGGCTGATACGGGGCATCGAGCCGCTTCGCGACGACGCCGTCGAGGCCGGCGCCCTCGAACCGCTCGAACCAGTCGGCTGCGGTCGCCCGATCCCTGGTCGCCGGCGTCAGGTGGACCGGTGGCTCGGCGGCGCCGAGAACGGACTCGAGGCGGGCTCGCCGCTCACCCTGCGGGACCTCGCGCAGGTCCTCGTCGCCGAGCGCGAGCAGGTCCCAGGCGACGAAGCTGGCCGGTGACTCCTCGGCCAGCATCTTCACTCGCGAGGCGGCCGGGTGGATGCGGAGGAGAAGCGACTCGAACTGGAGGGCACCGTCGCGCTGCGATGACGACCTCGCCGTCGAGGACGCAGCGCTCGGGCGAGCGCGGCCTTGAGCGGAGCGGCGAGCTCGGGGAAGTAGCGATCGAGCGGCTTCAGGTCGCGCGACTGGATGTAGACCTCGTCGCCGTCACGGAAGACGAGGGCGCGGAAGCCGTCCCACTTCGGTTCGAACAGCCAGCCGTCGTCGGATGGCAGGCTGTCGGCGGCCTTGGCGAGCATCGGCTCGAGGGGCGGTTCGAAGGGAAGTGACATGGTCCAACGATAGCGCCCCTGCCGGCGGTCCGAGCCCGCCGTCGGGTCATGGCAGGGTCGCCAGCGACGCCTTCGCCTGCTCGCGTCCAAGGTTCCAGGCGGCCGGGCTGGCGAACGCCGGATCGGTCGCGAGCTCGGACTTTCGCTCGCGCAGGATGGCCAGGACGGCCTGCCGTTCCCGTGCCGGCAGCCCGGGGAGTGCCTCGACCAGGACCGGCACCGCGTCGTCGGGCAGGACGCCGAGGTAGGTGGCGTCGAGACCCGCGTGACCGCCCGGCGCCACGAGGCCTGGATCGATGACCCGCTCGACGTTGCGTGCCGCCACGAAGGCCGAAGGAGCGAGGACGTTCAGGGCGACGAGCGCCACGACCCCGATGACCGCCAGTCCGTGCCCCAGCCAGCGCATCCGGTTCGCAACGGCGAGCCCGGTCATGAGGACGAGGGCCACCGCGAGCGAGACGATCGTCGTCAGGACGTAGAGCCGGAGCTCGGTCCATCCGTAGGCATCCTGGTAGAGGCGCAATCGGAGCGCCGCGGACACCAGCACGACCGCGGTCAGGGCGAGCAGGCCAAGCAGTGCGGCGAGGTAGGGCCGACTTCGCCGCGCGACCGTGGCCTCGAGGACGACCACCACGGCGCCGGCCAGGCACGCCGCCGCGACCAGCTCGAAGAACCCGCGTCGCGCGTAATCGCTGTACGTCATCCCGGCGGCGACCAGCGTGCTCTGACCGCCGAACAGGTACGCGACCTGGAGACCGACGAACAGGCCGACGATGGCATCGATGACGACCAGCACTACCAGCGCCTCCGAGGCCCCGAGCCGTCCCGCTGGCACCACGATCCCCGTCCGCGCAGCAGCCCCGAGCGAAGAGCGCGAGACCTCCGAGATCCCAACGGCCGCCACCGACAGCATGCCGGCCACGAGCCACGCACAGGCGATGACGAATAGGAGCCGTCCGGGGAGCCCGCCCAGATCGAGGTTCCAGCCGAGGAGATCGGTCATGGCTCGCCCGAAGATCGGATCCGCCGAGGCGAACAGCGTCGCGAAGATGACCGCGATCGGGAAGGCCAGCAGCAGACCCCGCCCGACGGTGACGAGCTCTGAGGGAACCCTGACCGAGCGCAGCGACTCCGTCGGTCGGAGGATCCGGATCGCACGCAGCGCCCCTGCCACGGTCGCCTCGAACGTCATCGCCGCCATGACAGCCACGACAGATGCCGACCGGCGAGTGACGGGCAGCCCCGAGAAGGCGACCAGGGACGCGCCAGTGAAGGCAAGCGCTCCGATCGTGTCGACCAGCGCCATGAATGGGTCGCCGCGGACGGCGACGAAGGCCGCCAGGGCGACCGCCGTGATCGGCAGCCACGCGTCGAGCGGATCAGGAGCGCGTTCGTGCCTACGAAGGATCCAGCCCGTGCCTAACAGGGCGGCCACGACGATCAGGACGTTGAGGCCGTAGGCCGGCCCGTCGAGCACGACTTCGGCGAGGACCCCGATGAGCAGGCCGGCGGCCAGCAGGCGACGAGCGACGGATCGGTCCAATGGGCCGTCCTCCTTGCGGCCGGCGCGGGCAGGGCGCGGGCGGCGATCAGGCTCTGGACGGCTCGGGCGGACACCGTGTGGCGGTCGGCGTGCGTGGCGGCCCACGACCGGGAACCGACCATCACGCCTCGGCGTCAGGCGGATGCCGCCCCGGCCATCCAGGCCGCGACGTGCTTCGGAGGTCCAACATGCGCACCATCCGTTCATTCCTGTTCTTGATCACGATCGCGGTGCTGATCGCCGCCTGCGGGGAGCGCCGCGTCGTCCGTCGGCCCCCGCCGCTCAGGCCGGCAGTGAGACCGTCGGCAACGGCGGCGGCAAGGGTCTCAGCGGCGGAGCCGACGGCGCCCCGCCCGCCAACCCAGAACCGGCATCCGGTGTCGGCGGTGGTCAGATCGCCGCCGTCGATGACGCCAAGATCATCCGCACCGGCACGATGTCCATCGAAGTGAAGGACGTCGGGGCAGCTTGCGCACCGCGCGCGACGCGATCGTCGGGCTCGGCGGCTACGTCGGAGCGTCCACGACCAGCAACGACGGCGAGCAGCCGTCGGCCCAGATCACCTACCGCATCCCGGCCGCAAAGTGGGAATCGGCGCTCGATCTCCTGCGCGGCCTCAACGGCCTGACGACCAAGGTCGTCACCGAGCACACCGAGGCGGTCGAGGTGACCAGCCAGGTCATCGACCTCGAGGCGCGGATCGCGAACCTGCGAGCCAGCGAGACCGCCTTCCAGGGGATCGCCGCGAAGGCGACCAAGATCAGCGACGTCCTCGAGGTCCAGGGCCAGCTGACCCAGACGCGCGGCGAGATCGAGACGCTCACGGCGCAGCTGAAGGACCTCAACGACCGCGCCGGCTATGCGTCGCTGACGGTCCAGTACAACGTGCCGATCCTCGCCGTCGAGGTCGCCCAGAAGGGCTGGGATCCCGCGTCCGTGATCGACGAGGCCTCGGCCTCGATGGTCTCGGTCCTCCAGGGCCTCGCGACCGCCGGGATCTGGTTCGCCATCGTGTGGCTGCCGATCCTGCTGATCGTGGGCCTGGTGGTCGTCATCGCGGTCGCGATCGCGCGGCGGCTCGGGTTCGGCCGTCGCACGCCGGTGGATTGCCACCCGCGCCGATCGTCGGCGAGGGCTAACGCGCGCCGAACCCGGGTGGGTGCCACGCGCCATCGTGGCCGTGGCACCATGCCCGGGTGACCGACCAGGTAGAACGTTTCGACCGGTTCGCGGCGGGATACGCGCGCTGGTGGGCGCCCGTCCTGGCGCCGGCTGTGACCGAGCTTCTCGACTCGGCCGAACCTGTCCTGACCGGCTCGGAACGGCTCCTCGACATCGGGACCGGCACCGGGCAACTCGCGCTCGGGGCGGTCAGTCGGTGGCCCGACATCTCGATCGTCGGGGTCGATCCGTCGTCCGGGATGGCCGCGGTCGCCGATGCCGAGGCGGACCGCCTGCTCTCAGGCGCCGATCGCGGGCGCTTCCGATCGGTGGTCGCCTTCGCCGATTCGCTGCCATTCGGAGATGGTGAGTTCGATGGCGCGCTGTCGTCGTTCGTCTTCCAGCTCGTGCCGAACCGCGCCCGTGCGTTCCGTGAGACGCGCCGCGTGCTGAAGCCGGGCGGGACGCTGTCCTACGTGACGTGGCTCGATGACGAGCGCGTCTTCGCGCCCGACGCGATCTTCGACGAGGTCCTCGACGACCTCGATATCGACGCGCGCGGCGCCGATGGCCGTTCCGGCGACGTCCCGTCGGTCGAGCGTGCCGCGGGAGAGCTGCGGCGGGCGGGGTTCTCGGATGTGACATCCCGGGGCGGCCTGCTCGAACACCACTTCCCGGTCGACGACTATCTCGCGTTCCTGACCGAATTCGACGAGGAGACCCTCTTCGCCGAGCTCGAACCGGACGTCCGCGAACGCCTGGTCACGACCCTGGGCCAGCGCCTGGGCGCGCTGTCACCCGATCAGATGACGATGCGCTTTCCGATCGTGTTCGCCTCGGGTCGCCGGTCGGCCGCGTAAGTCGGCTCCGTCTGCGGCCACGGTCGCCGGCCGTGTGGATCTCGGCCAATCCGCAACCCACCGGAGCGTTAGGCGACCAGAAGTCGCAGGATCGCGTCCCAGCTGACTCCGTCGGACCGCCTTCAGGCGTCGTTCACGCTTGGGGACCTGAAGTGTCCAAGGCGAATCACACCCGGGTCGACCCAGCAGCCCGCCCTGCGCTCCGCCGCGTTGCGTTTTGGCGGTGTGGCCAATGGATCTTGCCGATCAGCCCTCGTCGGAGTCGGTTGCGGCAGTCTCGCCTTCGGCGGCCGCACCCTCGGCGGCTTCCTCGCCCTCCGGGGCGCCCTCGCCGGCCTCGGCCGCGACTTCCACGACTTCCTCGACGCGCGGTGCCTGGACCTTGGCGATGATCTCGTCACCGTCGGTCAGCAGCGTCACGTCGCTCGGGACCGACAGGTCGCGAACGTGGATCGTGGTGTCGAAGTCGCCGAGCGACTCGACCGAGTACTCGATCGACTGCGGGAGGTGGTCCGGGAGCGCGCGGATGCGCACGGACTCGATCGGGTGGAGGAGCGTGCCGCCCTGGAGCTCCACGGCCGGCGAGATCCCGGTCGCCACGAGCGGGACGTCGACCGTCAGCTCCTCGGTCATCCGGACCAGGAAGAGATCGACATGGAGCGTCCGACGGTTGACCGGATGGACCTGGACCGCAGACACGAGCACCGGGCTCGGCTTCGTCCCGTCGACCGACAGGTCCACGAGCGCGTTCGGGCCGCTGTGGCGGCGGAGCTGCTCGAAGTCGTGGGCATCGACCGAGATGCTGGTCGAAATCGACCCCGTGGCCGTAGACGACGGCCGGGAGGCGGCCGGCTCGGCGGAGCTGGGCGACCTTCTTGCCGATGATGTCGCGATTCTCGGCGGCCAGCGTCGCGCGGGCGGTGGACATGATGCGGAACCTCTGGATCGGATGCTGTCAGGGTGTGGGCTGCGGCTCGCCGGCGGGGCCGGAAGTGGCGAGGCGCCCGGTAGCGGCCGCTAGGGTACCACGAGCCGCGCCTGAGGCGAATCGGGCCTGCCGGTGTAGCATCGCCGCGTGGCAGCCACCATCCTCATCGTCGAAGACGAGCACGCGGTCGCGCGTGGCATCCAGTACGCCCTCCAGCAGGAGGGGTACGAGGTCGCGGTCGCCCGCTCCGGTGAGGAGGGCCTCGAGATCGCCACGCGCCAGGCGCCCGATCTCGTGGTCCTCGACGTCCGGCTTCCCGGGATGGACGGCTTCGAGGTCCTGCGCCGTCTCCGCGCGGCGGGGGCCAAGATGCCGGTGCTGGTCCTGACCGCGCGCGACGACGAGGTCGACAAGGTCATCGGGCTCGAACTCGGCGCCGACGACTACCTGACCAAGCCGTTCGGGCTGCGCGAGCTGATGAGCCGCATCAAGGCGCTCTTGCGCCGCTCGTACGGCGACCTGTCCGATGCCGTCGGCGGGCGCGTCATCCGCCACGGCGACCTGCTCATCGACCTCGAACGGCGACGCGTCCAGCGCGGTGACCGGCGGGTCAGCCTGACACCGACCGAGTTCGAGATCCTGCGCCACCTGGCCTCCCGCCCCGGCCGCGTCTACACGCGTTCCGAGCTGCTCGAGCTGCTGCGCGACTACGAGGCGCTCGACCAGGACGAGAAGACGATCAACGTTCACGTGAGCCATCTGCGCGACAAGATCGAGGACGACCCTGCCGCGCCGGCTTTCGTCCTGACGGTCCGAGGTGTCGGCTACGCATTCGCCGAGCGCTGACGACGTTCCGGAACGCCGCATCGGCCTTCCGCGTCGCTTGCGCCGGCTCCTGCCACGCACCTTCCAGGGTCGGCTGACCGGGGCGTTCCTCGCCGTCGTGGCGCTGACGCTCCTCCTGACCACCGTCCTCGTCATCAACCGGCTCGACGACTACTTCACGAGCCAGCAGATGGCGGACCTCGACCAGCGGGCGGAGACCGTCAGCGACTATGTCCAGGCGCGCGCCGTCGAGGCGGTCGAGAAGGGTCCGGTCGTGCTCGCGGACGGGACCGTCGATCCTCGTGTCGTGGCCACGCTCCTCGATCCCGATCAGCGGCGGATCATCGCCAACAAGCTCGGCCAGGCCGATGTCACGATCACGTTCGGCTGGTGGGTCACGCAGGGAGAGGGCAAGCCCGTCTTCCACCCGGCGGAGGGAGACCCGCTGACGTTCCCGCTCACGGCCAAGCCCGTGGCCGGGCAGACGCAGGAGCGAACGGTCTTCGTCGACAAGCCGTTCCAGGCCGGGGACGCGGTCTTCACCCCATACGCCGTCGACGTCGCCCTGGCGAATCCGTACACGTTCCGGGCCACCGCCCTGGCGAACGTCTCCGGGGTCCTCGCCGCCATCGCCCTGTTCGCGCTGGGCCTGAGCGTACTGGTCTCGGCAGCGATGGCCCGCCGGTTCACCACCCCGCTGCGCCGCCTCACCGAAGCGTCGCGGGGTCTGGCGGAGGGCGACCTGACACGCCGCGTGCCGCCGAACGAGGTCCGTGCCGGATCGTCCGAGCTGGCCGAGCTTGCCGTCCAGTTCAACGCGATGGCCGACAGACTCGAGGAGAGCGTCGAGATCATCCGCCGCGACCGCGACCGGAGCCGCGACTTCCTGGCCGACGTGTCGCACGAGCTGCGCACGCCGCTGGCCGCCCTGCGGACCTTCAACGAGCTGCTCACGGAGGGCGCCGCCGACGATCCCGCGGCACGCACGGAGTTCCTCGAGTCGAGCGGCCAGCAGATCGAGCGGCTCGACTGGCTGGCCCAGAACCTGCTCGAGCTCTCGAAGCTCGACTCTGGCCTCGTCCTGCTCGACCTGCGGCCGGACGACCTGCGGGCGGCCGTCGAGACAGCAGTCGAGCAGACCATGGCCGCTGCGAAGCGGCGCGGCGTCGCGATCAAGCTGCACCTCCCCGTTGCGCCGATCCGGATCCGCCACGACCCGCAGCGCATCGGCCAGGTCGTCGCCAACCTCGTCGCCAACGCGGTCAAGTTCACGCCGCGCGGCGGCTCGGTCTCGGTCGACGTTGCCTCCACGCCCGAGGGCGCCCGGATCGAGGTGGCCGACACGGGCGTCGGCATCGAGGCGACCGAGCTGCCGCACATCTTCGAGCGCTTCTACCGCGGCTCGCGGGCGAACGAGGCGCGCGGGAGCGGGAGCGGGCTCGGGCTGGCGATCGTTCGTTCGATCGTGGACATGCACGGCGGCACGGTCGAGGTCGAGAGTCGCGTCGGCGACGGGTCCAGGTTCACCGTCATGCTGCCGCGCGATCCGCGTCTCGTCGAGGGAACGCCGGCGGCGGAACGAGCAGCGGTGGCCTCGGCGGCCGACGCGCGCGAGCGTCCGGTCGCGGCCGGCGCGCCAACCGATCCCCTGCAGCCAGCGGGAAACGTGCAGGAAACTTCACCGTCCGAACGCCCCAAGGTGAACCCTGAACCCGCACCGTAGACAAGATCAGGCCTTCCAACCCGACCGCTCACCGGTCGCACCCATCCGAGGCACCTGCCAGCACTATGCATGACGAACCCCACGCCGACGCCACCGACCCATCGGATCTGACCCAGCGCCACACCGCGCCGCCGGTCGACCCGGCCCCCGCGGTCGATCCGGGCGCGCCCATCAGCCCGGTCGACCCCGTGACGTCGTACACGTCATCCGACCCCGAACGCGTCCCCGGCTCCTGGACCCCGACCAGCGACCGCTACACGCCGGCTCCCGAGACGCGCTCCGATTGGGCACGCTCCTGGGATGACGCGCCACCCGTGACCCCCGAGCGCTGGTACGAGCCGGCGCCGACGCCCGCCGCGACGGCCGTGCCGACCAGCACGACCCGCGGCGATCGCAGGGGTGGCGGATCGTTGCTCGCCGCGGCGCTCCTGTCCGCGGTCCTGGCCTCGGGTGGCACGGTCCTGGCGCTCAATGCGGCCGGCGCTCTCGATCGACCGGTCGCCGCGGTCACCGCGCCCCAGTCGCACCAACGCCGGCGCCCTCCAGCCGGTCGCCATCGACGAATCGTCGGCGACCATCGCCGTCGCGGCCAAGGTCAGCCCGGCCGTCGTCAAGATCCGCGTCACCGGCGCGAACGACACCGGCAACCTCGGGGTCATCCCGCCGACCGGTGTCGGCTCGGGGGTCATCTTCAACAGCAACGGCTGGATCCTGACCAACCATCACGTCGTCGAGGGTGGCGAGAAGTTCGACGTCGAGCTCAAGGACGGCCGGATCCTGTCCGGCACGGTCTACGGCATCGACACGCTGACCGACCTGGCCATCGTCAAGGTCGACGCCACGGGCCTGCCGACCGCCGCGATCGGCAAGTCGGACGCGCTCAAGGTCGGCCAGCTCGTGATCGCCATCGGCAGCCCGCTCGGCACCTACTCGAACTCGGTCACCAGCGGGATCGTGTCGGCCAAGGGCCGCTCGATCACGACCGACAACAACGATCAGCTGTCGAACCTCATCCAGACCGACGCCGCGATCAACCCGGGTAACTCGGGCGGTCCGCTGCTCGACGCGGGCGGGAACGTCATCGGCATCAACACGGCGATCGCTCAGAACAGCAACGGGATCGGCTTCGCGATCCCGATCGACATCGCCCGCCCGATCATGGACCAGGCGCGTCGCCGGCGAGCCGCTGACCCGGCCGTACATGGGCATCCACTTCGTGTCGATCACCCGTCAGATCGCCGATCAGCAGAAGCTCCCCGTCAACGTCGGGGCACTGGTCGGTGGCGTCGATGCGAACGGCAACCCGTCTTCGGGCGTCGAGTCGGGCAAGCCGGCCGACCAGGCCGGGATCAAGGACGGCGACATCATCGTCAGCATCAACGACAAGGTCATCGACGAGGAGCATCCGCTCGATGCGACCCTCGCCCAGTTCTCACCGGGCGACACGGTCGACGTCAAGATCCTGCGCGACGGCGCCTCGATGACAGCTCCAGGTCACGCTCGGGACGCGGCCGGCCGGCCTGTAGACCGGGCTCCGACGACGGCCGAGGCCGCGCTCAGACCTCGGCGTCCCCCCACAGGCTCCAGCGCGGCTCGCCCGAGTCGACCGGAGACGACGTCGGCGCGGCCGGCGTGAGGGCGTCCGACTCGGCCTGACCCACGGCAGTCGACGGCCTCCGCCGGGGTGCCTTGGACGGGGCCGCGCCGACCTCGACGAACTCGAGCTTCCGAACAGGGGTTCCATCATCGACCGGGTGGAAGACCGGCGGTACGTGCCGCTCGGCACCTGCCGGGATGACCTCGACGGGAACCGTGGAGGCCTCCCAGCACGACCGGATCTCGTCGCCGCGGAGGGGACGTCGCTCCCGATCGAGCCCGCAGTAGCCGAGCTGGGCCGCGACCGAACGGCGGAAGTTCTGACAGGTGGCGCACGCCGTGCTGGATCGATGACAGACCCAACACCTGGCCGTCTCGGCCTGGGGTGTCCCGCAATGCGGACAGCGCCACATCGGCATGCGCGGATGGTAGCTGCGATCGATCGCGCTGTCGAGCCGGCTGGGACCTGTCGGCGGAGGCGTTACCTGACGATCGAGATGACCGTGTAGTCCTCGGTCGAGCCGAAGTCCTTGCTCGTCACCAGGACGGTCGCACTCCCCTGGCCGACGTCGGCGCCCTTCGGGATCGTCGTGCTGAACGTCGCCGTGCCGTCCGCCGCGGTCTTGCCGTCGATGGTCACCGTCGGGATGCCCGGCATGCTCAGCGTGAACGTGATGTCGGCGTCCGCCGAGCGGCTGGCCGTCCGGGTCCGTCACTGAGGCCGACAGGGTCACGGGCTCGGGCAGCCTCGAACGCTTGATCTGGTAGGTCGACGAGGTCAGCTTCGCGGTCAGCTTGCCGCCCCCGCGCTTCACGTTGAGGTTGACGTCGGAGACGTTGCCGGCCGGATCGGTGCCGGTGATCACGATCGTGTTGACGCCCGGGCTGAGCGCCAGATTGAGCGTGAAGGAGCCGTCAGCGCCGGCGGTCGCGCCGATCGACGAGCCGCTCGCGTCGTTGCGCGCGAGGAGCGTGGTCCGTGCCTGGGTCTTGCCCTTGATCGTGACCGCCTTGCCGTTGACGGTCGCGTTGTTCTTGGGCGACGTGATCGTGATCTTGGGCGGCACTGCGTCATAGACGTAGCGGACCAGCGCGGACGTCTCGGACTCGCCGGCGGGTCCGACGATCGAGACCGAGAAGTCGTTGATGCCCTTCTCGAGCGCGACCGGGATGATCGTCTTGGCGGCCTCGGCGATCGGCGATTCCTGGATCGGGGTCGGGGCCTGGTCCGGCAGGGCGAGGTAGACCTTGATGCGGTGATCGGGGCTCCCGGCCAGACCGGCCGGCACGGTGACGACCAGGTCGGCCGTCGCCTCCGAGGTGTACGGCTCGACCGGTTGCTCGAGGGACGGTGGGTCGCTGACGACCTGCGACGACCGGCCGAGGCGACGGCGTCGACGTGACCCCGGCGACGAAGCCACCGACCGTCGAGCCGAGACCGCCCGCGACGATCCCGAAGCCGTTGACCCCGACGTACAGCACGCCGGCACAGAGCGCCAGGACCGCGGCGATGAGCCCGAGGCGGATGAGCATCGGGACGCCGCGGCTGCGCTTGATCGGCTGGCGGGCGGTGAGTCGCGCGGGTCCCGGCGCGCGCGCCTTGACCTTGGCGGGTGCCGGGCGACCGGTGGACGGTGGACGCGGTCGGACGTGTGTCTGCCGGTGGTCGCGCCGCGTGGTCATCGGTCGGATTGTCGCATGGCAGCTGTGCGACGGTTGGTGGACGACCTGTGCGTCGGAGACAGACGCACCGGCGGGTGCGGTGCGTTGTACTCTGGCGAGGTTGCGCGCGTGACGAGGCTCGTCGCGGGCGCCCCACAACCGAGAGGATGGGAGTTGCAGGCTCGCGATCCGAGAGCGGGACGGAGAGCGTCCGGTTCGACAGGGCGTCCGGAATTCGGGGTCGGGCCGATCGCCCGCGTCTCGCAATCGCCCGCATCCGCGCCCGGTGGCGGCGGGGCTGCCGGCTCGATGCCCGCCATGCCGGCGATGATGCGTCCCGGCTTCGGACTGCCGAACCTGCGCCGCAACGTCTGCCCGCACTTCTACATGACCGGGAGCCGTGGCGCGATCCCGATCCAGGCGCCGCACCTGCTCAAGGCCCTGATCCGCCAGGACACGAACACCTCGCGCTGCCAGCTGCGTGGTGGCGTCCACATGGAGCAGGGCTACGTGAACGACGTCTGCCTGACCCCGCGCTTCAACCAGTGCGTCTTCTACGAGGACGAGCTGTCCCGCGAGTGACGGGCGACCGATGACCGATCCGCCGGCCAGAAGCCTCGACGCCGGCCTCTCCTACCACGACGCGCTGCGCGCGCTGGCCGAGCGTGGCCGCTTCGGGATCCGGCTGGGCCTGGGACGGACTCGCGCGCTGCTGCGCGCGCTCGATCACCCCGAACGGTCGGTCCGGGGCGCGCTGATCGCCGGGACCAACGGCAAGGGCAGCGTCCTGGCCCTCGCCGATTCGGCGCTGCGAGCCGCGGGCTATCACGTCGGGACGACGCCGAAACCGCACCTGGTCACGTATCGCGAACGGATCCAGATCGATGGCCGGCCGATCGCGCCATCGGATTTCGCGCGACTCGTCGAACGCGCCCTCGCCGCTGCTGATCGGATCGCCCCGCGCTTCGGCGAGCCGACCGAGTTCGAGCTGCTGACCGCGGTCGTCTTCGCGCGCTTCGCCGAGGTCCGCCCGGATCTCGCGGTGGTCGAGGTCGGTCTTGGCGGGCGGCTCGATGCGACCCATGCCTGGGACGGCGGCGTGGCGGTCGTGACCAACGTCGATCTCGACCACATGGACCGGTTGGGCGACACGATCCCGAAGATCGCCCACGAGAAGGCGGCGATCATCGAGCGCGGGGACCTGGCCGTGACCGGCGCGCGCGGTGACGGTCTGGCGGTCATCCGTCGGCGCGCGCGTCGGCTCGGTGTGCCGCTGACCGAGGTCGAGCCGCCGCCGATCGTCGGCTGGGACCGCGACGGCATCGAGGTCGACCTGCCGCGCCTCGGGCGGACCAGGGTCGGACTGCGCGGACGCCACCAGGCGGCCAACGTGGCGATCGCCGATGCGACCCTCGACGCCCTGGAGGCCGCCGGGATCGCGACGGTCCCCGATGGGGCCCGGCGAGCAGGCTATGCCAGCGCCGTGTGGCCGGGCCGGCTCGAGCTGCTGCGCGTCCGCGACCATGACGTCCTTCTCGACGGTGCCCACAACCCGGCCGGCGCAGCCGCGCTGGCGGTCGCGCTCGACGACCTGCGGCCGTTCCTCGACGGTGGCCCGATCACGCTCGTGACCGCCTCGATGGCGGACAAGGACGTTGACGGAGTCATCGCGGCACTTGCCAGATCGAACGCACTTGACGGTGCGACCGTCGTCGCGACGAGTCTCGACGTCGCTCGGGCGATGCCCGCGGGCGAGCTCGCGGCGCGCTGGCGGACCGGCGCGGTCTGGGGCGAGCGGGTCTCGCGGCCCGGCCGGGTCATCGCCGAGCCTGATCCCGGTGACGCCCTCGAGCGCGCCCTGTCCGAGCCCGGCCCGATCGTCGTCGCCGGTTCGCTCTATCTTGTCGGGGAGGTGCGCGGCGCCCTCGTCGACGACCCGGCGCTGCGCGATCCCGACCCGCCCGAGGCCGCATGACCGACAGCCCGCCCGCGAGCCACCCGACACGTCCTGCCCCGTCGCGCATCGGCCCGACGACGTTCGCGTGGGGCGAGCGGACGTTCGTGATGGGCATCCTGAACGTGACGCCCGATTCGTTCTCCGGCGACGGCCTGCTGGCCGACGGCGAGACCGAGGGTGAACGCGGTGGAGGGGCCGGCGCGCCGAGCCCGGTCGAGCTCGCCGTCGCGACCGGCCGGCGGATGGTCGCCGAGGGTGCCGACATCCTCGATGTCGGCGGGGAGTCGACACGGCCGGGCCACGAGGCGGTCGCTCTCGAGGAGGAACGCCGCCGGGTCGTGCCGGTCATCGCGGCCCTGCGTGCGGCGCTCCCCGACACGCCGCTCTCCATCGACACGACGAAGCCGGCCGTGGCCGAGGCCGCCCTCGCCGCCGGCGCCGACCTGATCAACGACGTCTGGGGGGTCGGTGACGACGATTCGCTCGCCACGTCTCGCCGCAGACCACGGTGTCCCGCTCGTCGTCATGCACAACCGCGCCGAGGCGCGCTACACGACGTTCCTCCCCGAGCTGATCGCCGATCTCCAGCGCGCCATCGAGCGCGCCCTCGCGCTCGGCGTTCGATGGGACGACCTGATCGTCGACCCGGGGTTCGGGTTCGGCAAGACCGCGACGCACAACCTCGAGCTGATGCGCGACTTCAGCGCCCTGACGATGCTCGGACGGCCGATCCTGCTCGGCGCCAGCCGCAAGTCGACCCTCGGTCGCGTCCTGGACCTGCCTGTCGAGGAACGGCTGGAGGCGACGCTGGCCACGACCGCGCTGGGGATCGCCGCCGGCGCCGACCTGGTCCGCGTCCACGACGTCCGGGCCAACGTCCGTGCGGCACGGATCAGCGACGCGATCGTCCGTGGCACGTGGCAGCCCGACCCGGAAGGAGGCCCGACCTGAGCGACAAGATCGTGCTCGCCAACATGCAGTTCCAGGGCCGGCACGGCTACTACGACTACGAGCTGCTCAATCCGCAGCCGTTCGAGGTGGACGTCGAGCTGCGGCTCAACCTCCAGCCGGCGGGCGTCGATGACGACCTCGAGAAGTCGGTCGACTACGGGAAGGTCTACGCGGCGGTCCGCCAGATCGTCGAGTCGACCTCATACCGCCTGCTCGAGGCGCTGGCCGAGGCCATCTCGCACGAGCTCCTCGCCGACTTCGAGGTGACCGAGGTCACCGTGCGCGTGCGCAAGCCCGAGGTCCAGCTCGGCGGTCCGCTCGACTACGCGGGCGTCGAGATCAGCCGGGGGCGCTCCTAAGCAAGGGTTACGGAGCGGGCTCGGCCGACGCGGGTGGCTCGGACGGCGGCGGCGGCGGTGTTGGCGTCGGGGTAGGAGTCGGGGTCGGCGTGGGTGTCGGCGTCGGAGTCGGGGTCGGCGTGGGCGTCGGAGTCGGAGTCGGAGTCGGCGTCGGAGTCGGGGACGGCGTGGGCTCGGGACCCTTCGAGACCACGTAATCGACTGGCGTCCCGGCCACGACGACCGAGCCGGCGAGCGGACTCTGGCGGGCGACGAGGCCCACGGGGACCAGCGGATCGAACTCCTCTGAGCGGACCCCCACCTTCAGTCCGGCGTCCGAGATCGCCTGGAGGGCCGCGGTGTCGTTCTTGTTCTTGAGGTCGGGGACCGCCGCCGTGCCCGGTCCGGTCGCGACGGTGATCTTGATCGCAGTGCCGGTAGCGACCTTCGTGCCCTCGAGCGGGTCCTGGGCGAGGACCTGGCCTTCGGGGTGGTCGGACGACGCCTGACCGGTCGGGGTCGACGGTCAGGCCGAGGGCGGTGGCCCGCTGGGTGGCCGTCGTGGAATCGAGACCGACGAAGTTCGGCACGGTGACCTGGTCGACCGCGGGCGTGCGGCCACCCGAGGCGAGCTGGAAGATCAGAAACGCGATCGCCGCGAGGAGGAGGACGGCGATCACGCCGGCGATCCACACCAGCGGGCTCGTCCCCTCGTCGTCGTCCACGACGGCGGCACCGGCCAGTGGCGGTGGTGCCGTGGTCGGGGCAGTACCCGAGCTCAGTCCCGAAATCGGCGTCGACGTAGGCGTCGGGGACGTACGGGATCCCGCTCGGGTTGGGACGGGCCGTCGCGGAGACCATCGTCGCGCCGGCCGCGAGACCGGCCGCTGTCGCCGCACCGGCTGTTGCCGCCCCGCCGCCCGGCTGGAGCGTTGCCTCGAGGGCATCGGCCATCGCGGCGGCTGATGGCCAGCGGTCGTTCGGGTCGAGCGCGAGCGCCTTGCGGGTGATCGACGCCAGGTCGGGCGGGACGGACGGGCGGACGGTGGCCGGGTCCGGGATCGGGCCGGACAATCGGGCGAGGGCGACCGATGCCGCGCTGTCACCCTCCCACGGCCGGACCCCGGTGAGCATCTCGTACAGGACGATGCCCAGGCTGTAGATGTCGGAGGCGGCCGTGGCCTGCTCGCCGCGGGCCTGCTCCGGGCTGAAGTAATGGACCGAGCCGAGGGTCGTCCCCGGCAGCGTCACCTGTGCCTCGGCGACCGCCCGGGCGATCCCGAAGTCGGCGACCTTGACCCTGCCGTCGGCCCCGATCAGGACGTTGCCCGGCTTGATGTCGCGGTGGACGAGCCCGCGGGCGTGCGCGGCGGCGAGCGCCTGCGCGACGCCGGCCCCGATCCGGGCGGCCTGCCGCGGGGGAAGCGCCCCGCTCCGGCGCAGGATCGTCGCGAGGTCCTCCCCGTCGACCAGCTCCATGACGATGTACGGGCCGCTGGGGTCCTCGCCGAAGTCGTAGACGGTGACGACGTTCGGGTGGCTGAGCGAGGCCGCCGCCTGCGCCTCCGAGCGGAAACGCGACGCGAAATCGGGATCGCGCAGGTACTCCGGACGGAGCAGCTTGAGTGCGACGTCGCGACCGAGCTGGGTATCGGTGGCGCGGTAGATGGTCGCCATCCCGCCGCTGCCCAGCAGCTCGATCAGGCGGTAGCGGCCGCCCAGCGTCTGTCCGATCTCGGCCAAATCGTCCCCTCGTGGTGCGTGGCGGGCCCCTCCGCCCTCCGTGTCGTTGCCGCGGCATCGTACCCCACGAGCCGACGCGGTCAGGTCCGAACGCCTAGAGCTGGAGCCCCTGGAGGTAGGCGCGGAACTCGGTCCCGAGGTCGGGCCGGGTGAGGGCGATCTCGACCGACGCCTTGAGCCAGCCCATCGTGGTCCCGGCGTCGTAGCGGGTGCCTTCGAACTCGTAGCCGAAGACTTCCTGCTCCTCCATCAGCGTCTGGATCGCGTCGGTCAGCTGGATCTCGCCGCCGGCGCCGCGCTGGGTCTGCTCGAGCTTGTCGAAGATCTTGGGGGTCAGGACGTAGCGCCCGATGATGGCCAGGTTCGACGGTGCGTCCTCGGGGGCCGGCTTCTCGACGAGGCGCGAGATCTTGTGCAGCCGGCCGTGGTCGAGCGGGTCCTCGGACTTCTTCGAATCGATGATCCCGTAGCGGCTCGAGTCCTCCGGCGGGACCTCCATGACCGCGACCACCGAGCCATGGGTCTGGTGGTAGGCGTGGATCAGCTGGCCGATGCACGGGCGGTCGGCGACGACCACGTCGTCCGGGAGGATCACCGCGAACGGCTCGTGTCCGATCAGGTCCTTGGCCATCAGCACCGCGTGTCCGAGGCCGAGCTGCTCCTTCTGGCGCACGTAGGCCACCTGGGCCAGGTCGCTGATCGCGCGCACCTGGCGGAGCATCTCGATGTCGCCCTTCTCCTCGAGCAGGTGCTCGAGCTCGTAGGACAGGTCGAAGTGGTCCTCGATCGCCCGTTTCTGGCTCGAGGTGACGATGATGACCTGCTCGATGCCGGCTGCGACGGCCTCTTCGACGGCGTACTGGATGATCGGCTTGTCGACCAGCGGCAGCATCTCTTTCGGCTGCGCCTTGGTGGCGGGCAGGAAGCGGGTGCCCCAACCAGCGGCCGGGAAGACGGCTTTTCGAACGCGCATCGAACCTCAGGGTGACGGGTCAGCGGGTCGAGCCAGTATAGCCGTGGTCGTCGTGCGGACCCGTCGGCAGGCCGGCCGGGACGGTGTCGTCAGCACGTCACTCGGCCGGGAGCGAGCGGGCGAAGCGACGGACCGCTTCAGCTGAATGCGTGCGGGCGATCGAGGTTGGCGAGGTGCGTCGCGCCGGCCAGACGGACCCGTCGAGCGTCGACGGCGGACGCCGCGAAGGTCGGGGCCGCGAGTCGGAAGATGACGTCGAACTCGCCATTGAGGATCAGGGTCGCGCCAGGGTAGGCGGCCAGACGCGGGAGGAATGGCTCCCCGGCGATGGCACGCACGGCCTGGGCGCCGCCCTTCGACCAGAACCCGCGCGGCGACGATCGGCTCGGCGAGCGCAGGTGGGTAGCGCGTGCGGAAGAACCAGGCGTTGATCGGGTCGAGCCGCTTCGCGGCGACCCGGTCCAAGACGCTCGCGAAGGCCAGGAACGCCAGCGAGCGGGCACCGACCGGCTCGGCCGTCGCTCCCGACAGGACGAGCCCCCGGACGAGCGCGGGTTCACGCGCGGCGAGGGCCATCGCGACGTAGCCCCCCAAGCGACAGGCCGACGACGACGGCACGCCCGCCCGTCGCGTGGTCGCGGATCGCGGCCGCCAGGACGTCCCCCGCGCCCTCGAGCGTGAACGGTTCGCCGGCCCGCGCCCCGTGAGCCGGGAGGTCGATCGCGATCGTCCGGAACTCGCCGGATAGCTCGGCCTGCTGGGCAGCCCACATCGCGCCGGTCAGCCGCGTGCTGTGGACGAAGACGATGGACGGCGCTCCGGGCGGGCCGGAAACGAGGACGCCGGCCGACGCGGGTCGGGGTTCGGTCACGGACCCCGCTCGAGGCCGTGCTCGACCGCGAACAATGCCGCTTGCGTCCGGCTCGTCAGCCCGAGCTTGGCCAGGATGTTCGAGACGTGGGTGCGTGCCGTCCGTTCGGCCATGCCGAGCTCCGTGGCGATCGCCTGGTTCGAGAGGCCGCGCGCGAGACAGGCCATCACATCGCGCTCGCGGCCCGTCAACCGGTCGACGGCGGTGGCCCCGCCCTGGCCCGACGCTCTCTGGCTCGCTCCCGCCCGCATCCGCCGGGCGACGATGCCGGCGACCGCCGGGTCGAGGTAGACCTCGCCCGCGTGCGCCGCGCGGATGGCAGCGGCCAGGTCGTCGGCCTCGGCGTCCTTGAGCAGGAAGCCGCTCGCCCCGGCCTCGATCGCGGCGGTGATCCGGTCCTCCTCGATGAAGCTGGTGATCGCCACGACCTCGATCGACGGGTGGCGGGCCTTGAGCTCGGCCGTCGCGGCGATGCCATCGAGCCCGGGCATCAGGAGGTCCATCACCACGACGTCCGGACGAACGTTTTCTGCCGCCTCCAGCGCTCCCTCGCCGTCAGACGCCTCGCCGACGACCTCGAGGTCGTCGTGCAGGTCGAGGAAGTCGCGCATCCCGCGGCGAACCATCGCGTGGTCGTCGACGATCAGGACCCTGATCCGCGACGTCATGAACGACCGAGGGCCTGGACGTCCGGGGCAGACGCGACGAGTGGGCGAGCCGGGGCAGACATCGGCGACATGGTAGGTCCGATGGGGTCTCCCGCGGTCCGGTGGGCCCCGCGGTCCGGCAGGCCCCGCCGACAGACCTGCCCCCGCCGACAGACCTGCCCCCGCCGACAGACCTAGCTTCGAGCGGTGCCCGGCACTCCGTGGTGGTCGTCCGAGGTGTCGGGTGAATCCGCGGCGGCCGCCAATGCCTCGGCGCCGGCCGGTTCGTACCGCGTACGGCTCAGCTTGATCGAGGTGAACGGGATCCGGATCTCGCGGAAGACCTCGATCGAGACGAGGAAGCCGGCGAACAGGAACAGGACGCCGAGGAACTTGCCGAGCTGGAACCACTCGGTCATGCCGAAGCGGTTCAGCGTGTCCCCGAGCGTCGCGACGAAGGCCCCGACCGCGATCAGGATCGTCGCCGGCACGCGGCTGTGGAGCCGTCCCGCGAGCAACGCCCGGAACGCGCCGGGCAGCGACGCGACGAGGTTCACGATGATCGCGAACGGCGCGATCAGCAGGTTGAACAGGAACTCGTCACCGGGCTGGTTCGGATCGAGCGAGTAGGCCAGGACCCGGCGCTTGGGCATGAACACGTAGGTCGAGAAGACCGCGCCCAGGATCAGCGCGAACGCCCCGGTGATGTTGAGGAACGGCGTGAGCAATCGAAGCGAGGGCGGGAAGAGCGTCGCAACCGGGGCGCCGGTCGCGGGATCGACCGCGTAGCCGGGAGCCGCCAGCGTCGTGGTCGCCATGAGCGCGATGCTCAGGAGGGTTGCGCCGACGACCGCCGCCGCGGCCAGGATCGGCCAGCGGTCGTTCGCGAAGTACGTCTCGACGGCGACGGCCAGCGCCAGCAGCCCGGCCACGATGAAGTACAGCAGAGGGAGCGTGCCGGCCCCGGCGTACTCGGGCTTGTTGCGTACGAGGAACGTGAACAGGCCAGCCAGGAAGAGGCATAGCGCGAAGCTGTAGCCGAACCGCGTCTTGCCCAGCAGATACGCCGTCCCGAGCCCCAGCCAGCCCGCCGTCCAGACCGCACCGGTCAGGTACCAGGTGCGATAGAGCCCCTCGTTCCAGCCGCTCGCCGCGGCGATCGCCTCGCACCCGGCGCCGACGCCGTAGAAGACCATGCCGAACGTCCAGATCAGCTGGAACCCCCCGCGCCGCTCACGCCACTGGTCGAACAGCGCGACCGCGAAGACGAGGGCCAGGATCGAGGTCAGAGCGGGCAGGACGACAGCTGGGTTCATGCCGGGACCGTCTCCTGGAACGTGGCGATCATGCGGAGGAGGAGCCGGTCGAGCAGCCCTGAGGCGTCCTGGTAGAGCGCAGCCAGTCGCGACGCCTCGAGTGCCCGCCGGCGCCCGAGCCCGGTCAGCTCGTCGAGGAACGGGCGGCGAGCCGCCACGAACAGTCCGACCGCCTCGGTCAGGCTCATGCCCGACGCGGCCAGCCGTCGCGCCAGGTCGTCGACCAGGGCGGTCGCCGCGGCCTCCGAACGGTCGCGTTCCGCGGGATCGTCCGCACCGGCGTCGAGATGGGCGACCAGGGCCTCGACGAGGAGCCGGCCATCCTGTCGGTAGTGTTCGCGCTCGTGCTCGTCGTCGGCAGGGACATCGCGGGCGGTCGAATCGGCGGTGTAGCTTCGCCGGTACGCGCGGGTGAGGCGTTCGGGACTGGCCCCGAGGCTGGCCAACGGTCGCCGGCCGGTCCGCCTCGCGGACACGAGTGCATCGATCGTCTCTCGGTCGAACCGGCGGTGGCCGCCAGGGGTCACGAACGCTTCGATCCGGCCCTCATCCGCCCAGCGCCGAAGGGTGTCGGGATCGACGCCGACCATCCGGCTGGCAGGTCCCAGTGACAACCAGCGGGGAGCGGCGAGAGTGGCGTTCGACACGCGAGGCCTCGGCGGCTAGGGAGCCGACGAGTCGGGTGCGCGTGGGGGGATACGCACGCCCGACTCGTCGACATGGCTGGTGTTCGCGACTCATATATGGGTGAATCTGGGTATTCCCGGATCCCCCATAGCGTGGGGAGGATATGCTTCGCCAAAGAAGCGCTGTCAAACGGGTTCCATCGGGTCGTCGATGACCCTCGCCGGGACGCGCGGATCAGGCTGGGACGAACTCGTGATCGTCGCGATGGATACCGTCGCACAGGCCCCACTGGGGTGGATCGGTCGGGACCCGGACGGGACGCATGATCTCGCGGACCTCGCCGCGCCGGCAGAACAGGAAGCCCTTGCCGGCCATCCAGCGGCGGACGTGGCTCGCGTCGCGGTGGAACTGGAACGGACCAGGGTTGATCGTCGGGCGCTCGGTCCAGGCGACCGGCGCCTCGGACGCGACGATGTCGAGCAGGTTCACTCGCCACGGGGTCCCGTCGATGACCTCGAGACAGCCGTCACAGCGGATCGCGACGTTGTCCTTGACGATCGTCCGGAGCTCGATGCCCATGATCTCCATCGGGATGGATGGTAGCAGGGGTGCGAGGCCCTCGCCGGCGTGCTGGTACCCCCAAGGGTGTCCGGGTGCAGGACATAGGCGTCAGGTGATGCGAGTCAGATGAGTCGCGACAGGGGTGACAGTCGTGCGCATGTCGAAACATCGCGTCGCTGTCCTCAAGGTCATCTCCAAGCAGTCGTCCGTCACCGCCGCCGCGGCCGAGTCCGGGATCAGCCGGCAACAGCTCACGCGTCTGGTCCGCCGCTATCGCGACGGTGGACTGGACGCCGTCGAGCCGCGTTCCCGCCGACCGTTGACCAACCCGGGCCGGACGCCGGACGTCGTCCGCGACCGGATCGTCGCCCTCCGCCGGGAGCTCACCGCGAAGGGGCTCGACGCCGGCCCCGTGACGATCGCCTGGCACCTCGACCGCGAGGGCCGCCCGGTCCCCTCGACCGCGACCATCCGGCGCATCCTCCACGCCGCCGGACTGGTCATGCCCGAGCCGCGCAAGCGCCCGCGCAGCTCGTGGCACCGGTTCGAGGCCGCGGCGCCCAACGAGCTGTGGCAGTCGGACTTCACCCACTGGCGCCTCGCGGATGGGAGCGAGGTCGAGATCCTGAACTGGCTCGACGACCACTCTCGCTATCTGCTCTCGTGCACGGCCTTCGGCCGGGTGTCGGGCGACGACGTCGTGGCCACGTTCAGCGCGGCGGGCGACGAACACGGCTGGCCGGCGGCCACGCTGACCGACAACGGAGCGGTCTACACGTCGCGCTTCACCGGTGGCCGGAACGGGTTCGAGTACCTGCTCGCCTACCTCGGCATCCGGCAGAAGAACGGGGCACCGAACCACCCCCAGACCCAGGGCAAGATCGAGCGCTTCCACCAGACCTTGAAGCGCTGGCTCGCGGCCCAGCCGACGGCGACGACGCTGGCCGGGCTGCAGGTCCAGCTCGACATCTTCCGCGCCCACTACAACGGGCAACGGCCGCACCGGGCGACCGGCCGCATCACGCCCGGTGAGGCGTACCGGGCGACGCCCAAGGCGCACGCCGCCGGATCCCGTGCGGGCGGCCACTTCCGGCTCCGCTACGACGTCACCGACAGCCGGGGCGCGATGACCCTGCGCCGGGCCGGCCGGCTGCACCACCTCAAGGTCGGCGCCGCCCATGCCCGCCGGCGCGTCCTGGCGATCGTCGACGAGGTCGAGGTCACGGTCGTCGCTCTCGACACCGGCGAGATCCTCTCGAGCCACCTCATCGAGCCCGACACGGGCTACTGGCGCAACACGCGACGAGACCCCGGCCGTTGGCCGGGGTCTCAGGCGACCGGATGATCACATGTGACTCGGATGTCCCGACTCATGTGACTCACATGTCGCGACTCAAGACACTGGTACCCCCAAGGGGATTCGAACCCCTGATCTCCACCTTGAAAGGGTGGCGTCCTAGGCCTCTAGACGATGGGGGCACGGGACGGCCGGAGTCTACCAGAGGGTCCGGAGCGGGCCTCCTCAGCCCGTGGGGGTCTGGGACAGCAGGAAGAGGATGATCGCCGCCGGCCAGACAGCCGGCGCCGATGATGACCGCGATCCCGCCACCGACCCCGAGCACCAGCGCCTGCCCGCCGCGGCCCGCGATCCCGGCCCGCCAGATCGAGCGCAGCGCATAGATGGCGAGCGCGATGAAGACGATGCCGAGCACCGCGCTGCCGGCCGCCAGCAGCGGGATCTGCGACGCGTCGCGGACGGTCACCGCGTAGAGCGCGAAGAGCACCGACCCGATGAGGGCGACGGCCAGGAAGACGAGGCCGGGCGAGATGCCGCGACGAGCCGCAGTCATGCCGGCGGTCCGAAGGTCTTGTGGTACACAGCCACGTTATACGTCAATCGCGGCCGTTTCATCGCCGTGGCCACCTCGCCGCCGACCGTGCCGAAGGCCGCCTCGAGGAAACCGCGTGCCTCGTCGATCGACTCGAATGTCCAGAAACAGTGGACGACGCGGACCTTGAACCCGCCGCGCAGGTACGGGCCGTCGCGCCGGCTCAGGAGCCCGTAGTCGGGGAGGTCGCCACGGAGGCGCGACACGTCGTCGCGGCCGTAGTCGTGGAGGACGAGGAGACGTCCACCCGGTCGGAGGACGCGTCCAGCCTCGCGCCAGACCACGTCCTGGTCGTCGCGGAACGCCGGCCACATGCTGGCCACGACGTCGGCCGACCCGTCGGGCGCGTCGATCCGCGCGTCGTTGTCCGTCGCCGCGAACACGACCCGCGCTCCGAGCTCTGTCAGTTGTCGCGCGCGGATCCCAGGGGCGCCATCGAGCAGCAGCACGTCGCGCCCCCCGACAGGACCCAGTGCATCGAACGTCCGCGGGATCTTCGCCTCGACATCGAGGATGCGGGCCAATCGCTCGGCTAGCCCGTCCCCGAGTTCGATCGGGAGATCTGCCACAGGCGCGGAGTATGACCGAAATCGGCGCCCGGCCTCCTCAGCGGATGCGCAGGACGGAACCGGAGTGCGCCGGAAGCTCGAGCGTCGCGCGGCCGTCCTCGATGGGGCCGGCCGCGACGCCGCCGAGACCGACGAGGTCGACTGGCTCGAGGCGCCCCGCGCCATCGACCATGTCCTCGAGCCGGATGTCGAGCCGGGCGGCGTCGTCGCCTGGGTTGACCGCCACGACGAAATGCGACGCTCCCTCCCCGCGCTCGAAGGCAACGGCCGAACCGGCTGCGCCCGCCACGCGAAGCGGCCCGTCGCGCAGCCCTCGCTCGGCGCGGCGCAGGTGCAGGAGCGCCCGAACGGAATCGCGGAGACCCGGCTCCCAGCGGCCCTCGTCCCACGGGAACGCGCCCCGGCAATCCGGATCGTGCCCGCCCGTCAGCCCGACCTCGTCGCCGTAGAAGATCGATGGCGCGCCAGGGAGCGTCGCCTGGAGGAGCATCGCCAGCAGCGCCCGTCGCGCATCGCCGCCGAGGACGGTCCGCAGCCGCGGCGCGTCGTGCGATCCGACGACGTTGAGCTGGACGGCGACGACGTCCGGGTCGTAGGCGTTCGCGAGCTCGACCACCGTGTCCGCGAACGTCGGCCCGTCGAGCGGCCGCACCCACAGCCGGTATTCGTGATGGGTGGTCACGATCCCCATGTCGAGGTGTGAGCCGCCGACGAAGCCCAGGATCGCCTCGCCGAGCGGGTAGTTCATCAGGGCGTCGAATCGGTCGCCGCGCAGCCACTCGGGTGCCACCCGCCAGATCTCGCCGACCAGGTACGCATCCGGGCGGATCGCCCGGCAGCGGCGGCGGAACTCCTGCCAGAACGCCTCGTCGTCGATCTCGGCCGGCACGTCGAGTCGCCAGCCGTCGATCCCGAAGCGGAGCCAGTACTCCGCGACGGTCATCAGGAACTCGCGGACCTCGGGGTTGGCCGGTGTTGAGCTTGGGCAGGGCCGGCAGGTTCCACCAGGCCTTGTAGCCGAACTCGGATGGGGCCGTCCCGGGCGGCGGGTAGGCCAGGAGCGGCCGGCCGGCGTCGAGTCGCGCGTCGGTGTGGAACCAGTGCCGGTACGGGGACGACGCCCCGGTCTCCATCAGGTGGTGGAACGGGAAGAAGCCGCGACCGGTGTGGTTGAAGACGCCATCGAGCACGACGCGCATCCCGCGTCCGTGTGCCGCGTCGAGCAGCTCGCGCAGCGCGTCATCGCCACCGAGCAGCGGATCGACCTCGAAGTAGTCGTACGTGTGGTAGCGGTGGTTCGAGCCGGAGCTGAAGATCGGGGTCAGGTAGATCGCGGTGATCCCGAGATCCTCGAGGTACCCGAGGTGCTCGGTGATCCCGCGCAGGTCGCCGCCCTTGAACCCGTTGACGGTCGGTGGCGCATCCCACGGCTCCAGGGTGCCCGGCTTGTGGACCCGCTCGCTGCCGGCGAACCTGTCCGGGAAGATCTGGTAGAAGATCGCGTCGCGGACCCAGTCCGGCGTGTCGACCGTCATCGTCGACGGCAGGACCTGGCCGCTCGAGCCGCGGACGATGAGCCGCGTTTCGAGCCGACGATGATCGGCCACCGCGCCGCCCGTCTTCCCGACGACGGCGAGCAGCAGCCTGACCGCCTCTTCGCCCTTCTGGCGGATCGGCTGGTGGACCGTGGTCAGTGGCGGTTCGACGTGCGAGGCCAGGTCGATGTCGTCGAAGCCGACGACGCTGACGTCGCCCGGGACGTCGAGCCCGAGATCACGCAGCGCATGCATCGCCCCGATCGCCATGACGTCGCTCATGGCCAGGACCGCGGTGGGGCGCAGGCCGGTCGCCCAGACCGATGCCAGCGCGGCACTTCCGCCGGCGATGCTGGCAGGACCGAGGAAGACGCGGTCATCGCCGATCTCGATGCCGACGGCCCGAAAGGCCTCCCGGTACCCGAGAAGACGGCGGTCAGTCACGCCCTCGGGACGGGGCACGGGGGCGGGGAGCGGCGGCTCGACACCGATGACGACGACGTCGCGGTGGCCGAACGCGATGAGGTGCTCGGCTGCGGCTCGGGCGCCACCGGTGTCGTCGATCTCGATCGAGGATTGGTCGGGGAGGGCAGTCGAGTCGACCATGACTATCGGGACGCCCGCGCGCCGGATCGCCTCGACCTCCGGGTGCTCGTCGCTCAGGCCGATCGCGACGACGCCGTCGACCGTTGCCCGGCTCAACGCCCCGGCGAGCGACCCGCGCAACGGCGAGATGAAATGGAGCGCGTACCCCGACTCTTCGGCCGCGACCGCGACTCCCTCGGTGAACGTGCCGAAGAACGGGTTGGAGAAGACGACCGAGAGCGCCTGCGGCGTCAGGACGCCGATGGTCAGCGTCTCGCGCTGGGTCAGCATCCGGGCGACCGGGTGCGGCGTGTAGCCGAGCTGCTCGGCGACACTTCGGATCCGGCTGGCGGTCTCGGTCGACAGGCGTTCGGGGCTGTTGAAGGCGAACGACACCGCCGTCTTCGAGACTCCCGCCTCGCGGGCGACGTCGGCGATGCGGGGGCGGATCGTGCGTTGCTCCACGCTGGCCTCCGGTCGACGGCGAGCCCGGGGATGCGCCCGGTCCTGTGCCGGTCGCCGGGCGAAAACCGGTTTAGCGACCGGCTCCGGGACCTTGCCAGCGCTCCAGACCGCTTGTCAACAGTCCAGTACGATGCACGCCCCATGCTCGATCGAATCCGCGCGATGCCCGGCGGCATCCGACTGTTCCTGGCCTATGCCCTGCTGATCCTGGCCGGCATCGGAGTCAGCCTGCGCTCGGTGGTGGACACCGCCATCTCGACCCCGGTCAGCCTCGAGGGGGTCGTGGTCATGGTCCTTCTCGCCTACACGATCTTCACGACCACGCTCGTCCTCCAGCGCAAGCAGGCGGCCCGCGGGCTGGCATTGGGGCTGGCCAGCCTGACCATCCCGCTCGTGCCGTTGCTCGCACTCAGCCGGCTGCTCGTGGAGGCCCTCTTCGTCGCGACACTCGGGTTGCTGCTGTTCCGCGGACTCCTGCGCCCCGAGGTCAGGACCTACCTGAACGAGCAGTGACGACGTGTGGCGGACCGTCATCAGCACGGTCCGTGGCACGATCTCGGCCGGGGACGGTACCCTCACTCCTACACGCGATGTCGCTCGCGCTATTTCCGCGCGACTGACTCGACCCCCGAAACCTGATCCGACCCTTCCAACCACACACGAGGCTGTGACGTGAGCAAGGCGAGCCGCCGGCGCCAGCGACCCGGCAATCAACCGACGACGAACCGACCGACTGGTTCGCCATCTGGCGGCCAGGCCAACCCGACCGGGGCGGCCGGCGGTTCGACGCGGCCGGCGGCTCGACCGGGGCCGGTGCCGGGGCTGCCGCCGGCGCCTCGGCCTCCGGCGCGGGCGCTCCGGGCGCGACCGCACGTCCCGCCACGCCACGTCCCACCGGTACGGGCGTGCGACCGAGCTCGACCGCGGCCCGTCACGGCCGCCGCGAACGCCAGCGGACGACCTACAAGCCGTCGTTCATGGAGCGCTACCGGACGGCGATCGTCGTCGTCGCGGCGCTCGCCGGTGTCGCCCTCCTCTCGGCCTTCGTCTTCCTCCAGTCATCGCAGCCGGCCTACGCCTGCTCGACCATCTGGACGCCGGAGCCGACGGCCTCTCCGGCACCCGGTGCCACCGAGAACCTCGGCTACGTCCAGCCCGACATGGGCAACAGCCACGTCTCCCGCGGCGAGAAGGTCACCTACACCTACTGCGCCCCGGCGTCCGGGTCGCACGTCAACCTCCCTGGGGTCGCAGGTCCGATCGCAGCACGCGTGTACGGTCCCACTGACGCGGTCGTCCCGATGGGCTGGATCCATAACCTCGAGCACGGCGGGCTGGTCATCCTCTACAAGACGGACAGCGCGGGAGCGACGCCCGAAGGCCAGGCGAAGTTCAAGGCCTTCTATGAGGCGTTCCCGCCTGCCCAGAACTGCGGTCCGGTCATCGCTCCGTTCGACCAGATGAGCACGCCTTTCCAGGCGATCCTGTGGGGCCGCGTACTCCCGCTCGAGACGTTCGATCGAAGCCAAGGTCACGGCGTTCTGGGAGCAATGGGGTGGTCGGACGAACCCGGAGAAGGGTGGCTGCCCGACACCGAACCAGAGCACGGCACCGACCGTCAGCACGGCGCCTTCGACGGAGCCGGCGACCTCGGCCACGCCGTCCGCGTCACCGAGTGCGGCCCCGACCGCCGCGCCGAGCGTGGCCGCGCCCTCCCCGAGCTGACCGAGGGGACCGCGGTGCGCCTCGTGTCGTACTTCGGACCCGACGATGCCGGCAGCGGCATCGTGGTCGGCGACCGGGTCATCCCGCTCGTCGAATACGCGGGCTTCGACGTCGACCCGGACGCGCTCGACGACCTGCGCCGCCGCGCGGCCGCGCTGACCGGCGCCGAAGGACTCGCCATCGACGAGCTGGAGCTCGTCACGCCGGTCATCGCGCCGGGCAAGATCGTGTGCGTCGGGCTCAACTACCGGGAGCACGCCAGCGAGGGCGGCCGGCCGCTCCCCACGAAGCCGTTGCTCTTCTCGAAGTTCGCGAACGCGCTGGTCGCCGACGGTCAGCCGATCGTCCGGCCGGAGGGCACGCACGCGCTCGATCTCGAGGTCGAGCTCGGCGTCGTGATCGGGACCACCGCCCACCGCGTCTCGCGCGCCGACGCTCTCGATCACGTCGCGGGCTATGTCGTCGTCAACGACGTGAGCGCCCGGGACTGGCAGGGCATCCCGGCCGCCCTGGCCGAGGGCGAGATCGGCGACGGCCAGTGGCTCCGGGCCAAGGGCTCCGACACGTTCCTGCCGATGGGCTCGATCCTGGTCACGGCCGACGAGATCCCGGACCCACAGAACCTCCGCATCCGATCGTGGCGGATCCCCGGTCACGGCCCCGACGCCGGCACCGAGATCCCGATGCAGGACGCGACCACCGCCGACATGATCTGGGGCGTCGCCGAGCTGATCGAGTACATCAGCCGCTCGATCACCCTCGACCCGGGCGATGTCATCGCGACCGGCACGCCGTCGGGCGTCGGGGTCTTCCGCGACCCGCCGGTCTTCCTCGAGCCCGGCGACCGGGTCCGCTGCGAGATCGACGGGATCGGCTCGGTCGAGAACCCGGTCATCGACTGGTTCGAGGACATCGACGACGCCGACGTGGTCGAAGGCGTCGGTGACTTCGAGCTCGACGACCTGATCGGCCGGCCGTGAGGCCCCGACAGTCGGCGGCGGTGACGGTCCCGGGAGGCCGCTGACCGATGCTCGCCTTGGTCAAGACCGGCCCGGCCCCGGGTCTCGAACTGCGTGACGTGCCGATGCCGTCCGTTGGCATCAACGACATCCTGATCCGGGTCCACAAGACCGGCATCTGCGGCACCGACCTCCACATCGAATCGTGGGACGCCTGGGCGGCCAAGACGATCATCCCGCCGCTCGTCGTCGGCCACGAGTTCGTCGGCGAGATCGTCGAGGTCGGGGCGAACGTCGCGGACTTCGAGCCGGGCGACCTCGTCTCGGGCGAAGGCCACGTCGTCTGCGGCCGCTGCCGCCACTGCCTGGCCGGTCGCCGCCACCTGTGCGCCAACACGATCGGTCTCGGCGTCGGACGCGACGGGGCGTTCGCCGAGTACGTGTCGCTGCCGATGACCAACGTCTGGCACCACTGGCCGGGCGTCAACGAGGAGGTCGCCGCGATCTTCGACCCGTTCGGCAACGCGGTCCACACGGCGCTCGCCTTCCCGGTCCTGGGCGAGGACGTGCTGGTCAGCGGTGCCGGCCCGATCGGGCTGATGGCGACGGCCGTGGCACGTCACGCCGGGGCTCGCCACGTCGTCGTCAGCGAGCCGAATGCCTACCGGCGCGAGCTCGCGACGCGGATGGGCGCGACGCTGGCGATCGATCCCCGAGAGCGGTCGCTCGAGTCGACCTTCGACGAGCTCGACATGGTCGAGGGCTTCGATGTCGCGATGGAGATGTCGGGCAACGCGACGGCCCTCCGAGCCGCGATCGGGGCGATGGCTCACGGCGGCGGGATCGCCATCCTCGGCATCCCGACCGAGGAGATCTCGCTCGACGTCAACGCGATCGTCTTCAAGATGCTGACCCTGCGCGGCATCTACGGTCGCGAGATGTACGAGACCTGGTACAAGATGACGGTCATGCTCCAGTCGGGTCTCGACATCACCCCGGCCATCACCCACCGGTTCGGGTTCCGCGAGCACGAGGCCGCGTTCGAGGCGGCACGGGCCGGCGACTCCGGCAAGGTCATCATGGATTGGACGTCATGACGCAGCGCCCCGGTCCAGCCGGCCGCCCCGACCCGCTCGCCTTCCTCGAGGACGAGGTCGCCGCCCTGCGTGAGCGCCACCTCTACCGGAAGCTGCGGGTCATGTCGTCCGCGCAGGGCCCGATCGTGTCGATCGACGACCGGCGCCTGATCAGCCTCTCGTCGAACGACTACCTCGGGCTGACCCACCACCCGCGGGTGGTCGCGGCCGCGTTCGAGGCCGTGCGTGAGTTCGGGGCGGGCAGCGGGGCAGTCCGCACGATCGCCGGGACGATGGCGATCCACGAGGCCCTCGAGAGCGAGCTGGCGGCGTTCAAGGACGTCCCGGCAGTCCTGACCTTCCAGTCCGGCTTCACCGCCAACACCGGGGTCATCCCGACGATCACCGGCGAGACCGACCTGATCGTCTCGGACGCCCTCAACCACGCCTCGATCATCGACGGCATGCGCCTGTCGAAGGCGCCCCGCAAGATCTATCCGCATGCCGATGTCGCGGCACTGCGCGAGGTCCTGGCCGAGGCGCGCGCCAGCGGGCGACCCGGCGGCGGGGAGTGGCGGCTGATCCTGGTCGTGACCGACGGGGTGTTCTCGATGGATGGCGACATCGCGCCACTCCCCGAGATCGTCGCCGCGGCCGAGGAGTTCGGTGCGGCCGTCATGGTCGACGACGCCCACGCCAGCGGCGTCCTGGGACGGGACGGTCGCGGATCGGTCGACCATTTCGGTCTGCACGGTCGAGTCGCGGTCCAGGTCGGGACGCTGTCGAAGGCGGTCGGATCGCTGGGTGGGTACGTGGCCGGGTCGCAGGCACTGCGCGAGATCCTGACCCAGCGCGCACGGCCCTTCCTGTTCTCGACGTCGCATCCGCCGGCCGTCGTCGAAGCCTGCCGCGAGGCGATCCGGGTCATGCAGGAGGAGCCCCAGCTCCAGGAACGGCTCTGGGCGAACACCCGCTCGTTCAAGGCCGAGCTGACCCGCCTGGGCTTCGACACGGGCGTCTCCGAGACGCCGATCACCCCGGTCATGATGGGCGACCCGGACACGGCCGGCCGCTTCAGCGACCGCCTGATCGAGGAAGGCGTCTTCGCCCAGCCCGTCGTCTTCCCGACCGTCGCCATCGACAAGTCGCGGCTGCGCACGATCGTCACGGCCGCGCACGCCGACGAGCAGCTCGATCTCGCGCTGACCGCGTTCGACCGTGTCGGGCATGAGCTGGGGCTGATCGCCGGCTGATGCTTGATCGGGGGCGGTTCTGGTCGCGGGGCCCGAGATGGTTCGGCGCCGTAGTACGTCGCCGAACTATTTCGGCGTGCGCGCGTGGCGCCGCACGGGCATGACGGCCGGATGACCGATCGCCAGGCGCGCGACCTGCCGCTCGACGCCCACGTCCACACGAACCTGTCGCCCGACAGCAACGTCGCGATCGACGACTACGCGGCGTCCGCACTCGAGCGCGGGATCGCCGAGATCGCGATCACCGACCACGTCGATTTCGAGCCGGGCGCGCCGGCGTTCGCGTTCTCGACGTTCGAGGACCGCGAACGGATCGTCCGCGGCGCTGCCGAACGATGGGGTCCGCAGGGCGTCCAGATCCGCTTCGGCGTCGAGCTCACCTACGACCGATCGTGGGAAGGCGACATCCGCGACCACCTGGCCCGCTACTGCCTACGACTTCACGATCGGCTCGGTCCACGACAGGGTCGATTCGCCGTACAGCCCGTCGCGTGTCGCCTCGTGGGTCGAGGGCAGGCCGCTGGCCGAGATCGTCGGGCTCTCGTTCGACGAGGTCGTCGCGGCTGCCCGGTCCGGGCTCTTCGATGCGATCGGTCACATCGACGGCGTCAAGCGCTACATCTTCCCGTACGTGACGCCGGCCGATCTTCGAGGCGGCCCCTGAGCTGTACGAGCCGATCCTCCACGCCCTGATCGAGAGCGGGACGGCGCTCGAGGTCAACACCAGCGGCCTGCGCTACCCGATCCGGCGCTCGTTCCCGCATCCCGCGATCGTCGCCCGCTTCCGCGAGCTCGGTGGGCGTGCCGTGACGGTCGGCTCCGACGCCCACCGCCTCGACCAGCTCAGCTGGGGCCTGGAGGACGGCTACGCGATCGCCGCCGACGCCGGTTTCAGCGAGCTGACGTTCCGCCGTGGCCGCGGACGCACCACGGATCGCCGTGCCGATCCCGGCCGCCAAGATTCCCTCGTGAAACCACTGGATTTCGTGCGCGGCGCGCGCGTACGATGCATCCAAGATGACGGGGAGACCTAACGCCGTGCCCGGCCGTTCGTTGTGACCCTAGACGACGCCGCGATCGAGCGGTTGGTGGGGGAAGCCCAGGCGGGGGATGCCTGGGCGTTTGGTTGCCTGTTCGACCACTACCACCTGCCGGTCTATCGATACGTCGCCAGCCGCGTTCGACGCCCGAGCGACGCGGAGGACCTGACGCAGCTGGTCTTCGTCAAGGCCCTGGAAGCCCTGCCGCGCTACGAGTCGCGTGGCATCCCATTCGGGGGCTGGCTGTTCCGCCTGGCACGGAACGCGGTCATCGACTTCTTCAGGACGAGCCACGAGCACGCCGACCTCGCCCAGTCGGCCGATCACGCCGGCACCGACGCCGGCCCGGACGAACTGGCGGTCGCCCGCCAGGAGATGGACGCGATCGGGGCGGCCCTGTCGACCCTGACCGATGACCAACGTGACGCCATCGCACTGCGCTTCTTCGCCGGCCTGTCCGCCCGCGAGGCGGCCGAGGTGATGGGCAAGCAGGAGGGAACCGTCCGCGGACTGCAGTTCCGTGCCATCGCCGCCCTGCGGCGACAGCTTGGGATCGAGGAACCCGAAGCGTCCCTGACGCCGCGGGTCTTCGAGCGGCCGAGGATCAGCTGATGTACGACGACGCGATCGATCCGTACGACGTAGGCATGCGCGAGCTGTCGAGGCGCCTCGAGGCGTTCGCCGACACGCGCCTGAACCCGAGCCTGTCGGGCACGAGCCGGATGCGCGACGACCGTGATGAACGCCGCCCACCGGCGCGCCGCGCTGATCGCCGCCGATCGGGCATTCGACACTGCCGCTGTCGTGGCGGCCGTCCCGGTGCTCGCCGCTGAACGGTCGCGCATCGCGTCGCGCGCATGGCGGCGCCCGATGGCCGCGCTGGCGGCTGGAGCCCTGATGCTCGCACTGGTCGGCGGCACGGCCAGCGCCGCGAACGCGGGTGGCCCGCTGTACGCGGCTCGTATCTGGATCGAGATGGCCAACCTGCCGGCCGGAGCGCTGGCACGGGCGGACGCCGAGATCACCCGGCTGAACGCGCGCCTCCAGGAGGCGAGGCAGGCCTACGCACGCGGAGACGAGCCCGCCGCCGAGGCCGCCCTGACGGCCTATTCGGTCATCCTGACCGAGGCGGTCGCGGGAAGCGCTGGGGATCCGGCCGCAACCGCAGCGATCGAATCGAGCCTGACGCGGCACGTCGTGGACCTGCAGCTCATGGTCGCCAGCGTGCCGCCCACGGGTCAGGGAGCGGTCCGACACGCATTGGCGTCCAGCACAGTGGTCCTGAACGACCTGGATGACGCGATCGTGCAGGATGGTCGCGACAGCGAGGGCCGCCCCGCCGACGACGTGCTGGCGCCGACAGGCCCGACCGGCACCAAACCGGCATCCCCGACCAAGGGTCCCGGCGCCGCTGCTGGCGCTGCCCACAGGTCTCACCGCTGCCCCGATCCACCGCTGCCCCCGATCTCACCGCTGCCCCGATCGCACCGCTGCCCCCGATGCCACCCCGAAGCCGGCGAAGACCGCGACTCCCTACACGATCCGGCCGCGGATCCGGCAACGCTGGGACCCCTCCCGGTCATGTCGATCCCAAGGGCGCAGGCAACACCGATCCGACCCACCCGTCCGACGGACAAGCCGACCGGTCCCAAATCCGGGGGGACCTGATCGCCCCGATGCACCTCGACGTGATCGGTGCGGGGCCCGCGTACACCGATCGACCCGGTGCCACCGGCGCTTCGTACCTGCTCCGCGACGATGATTCGAGCGTGCTCCTCGACCTCGGCCAGGGCTCGTTCGCCCGGCTCGCGGACACGCTCGATCCGGCCGACGCTCGACGCGGTCGTCATCAGCCATCTCCATCCCGACCACTTCATCGATCTCGTCGCGCTGCGCCACTACCTGCGCTGGGAGAAGCCGCGCCGGCGCGTCCGCGTGATCGGTCCGGAGGGTCTCGACGAGCGTCTTGATGCGCTCCACGGCGAGCCGGGCTTCAGCGCCGCCTCGCTCGACGTCGAGCCACTCGACGAAGGGACCTTCACGGTCGCGAGCTTCGAGATCCAGGCCGCGCGCGTGACGCACACGCAATCCAGCTTCGGGTTCCGGGTGTCCACGGGGACCTCCGGCGCTCCTGGGCTCGTCTACTCGGGGGACTGCGGTCGAGCCGAGGACCTCGATGTCCTTGCTCGCCCGGGCGACACGCTGCTGTGCGAAGTCTCGTTCGGGCCTGGCCCGGTCGTTGCCGGCGCGGGACACCTGGACGGGCCTGCGGTCGGTGACCTGGCGACCCGCGTGCGCGCCGGCCGCGTCCTCCTCACCCACCTTCAGATGGGCTACGACCGCGACGCCACGATCGAGAGCGTGCGTGCCCGCTTCGACGGGCCCGTCGAGCTCGTCGACCCGGGCTACGAGACCGCGATCTCCGCCTGAGGCTGACGGCGCGGGTCACGCACGAAAACGACCGAGGCACCCCACCGAGAAAGGTGGAGCGCCCCGGTCGGACGTCGCTCGGGGTCGCGACGCATAAATCGGGAAAGGCGGAAAGGACCAGCCGGCCGCGAGACCCCGAAGGGATCAGGCGGCCGGCTGGGCGAAGGACCTAGCGGCGGTTCCGGCGACGAACGGGGGCCGGGACCGGGGTGACGAAGGCGACGGCCAGGAGGATGACCCCCAGGATCGCCAGGATGAGCGGGAGGCTGGAGCCCGACTGGCCCTCCGTCTGGGCAACGGTGTCCGTCGGCGGAGCCGTCGGAACGTGCGTCTCTGCCAGCGGCGGGACCGGGACGAAGACATCCGATGTGTCGGAGCTGGGCGCGGTCTGGGCCGAATCGATGGTTGCGATGTTGGTGAGCGGCTGGTCGAGCGCGGCGGCGCCCTTGTTGACCTTGGCCTTGTAGGTCACGCGTGCCACTGGCCGAGACGGTCGCGGCCGTCCAGGTCAGGGTCCGGGTCGTCGTGTTGAACGGCGGCACGAAGGTGAACTCGGCACTGCTGGTCGCCGAGCCTTCAACGTACGTCAGCCCGATCGGGCAGGACGTCCGTGATGACTCCGTTGGTGAGGGTGGTGGCGCCGACGCTGTACGTGAGCGTGAACGTGACGGTCGAGCCTTCCTTGGCCGTCGGCAGCGATGCCGTCGTGCCATCGGGCAGCTCGAGCTCTTCGAGCGGAGCGTCGTTCGTCTTGGAGACCGCCAACGTGGCGGAGGCGACAGTGGCACTCGCGCACGTCGCTTCGAGGCCCCGTCGCACTGACGCAAGCCGTGTTCAGGTAGTGGCCGGCAGTGATGTCGGCCTGGGTGACCGAGTGTGTCGCGGTGCAGGTGATCGATCCACCTGGAGCGAGATTCGTGCCGTCCCCGCAGATCAGACCCGAGACCTTCGGATCCGTGACGACGACGTTGTGCAGGGTGACGTTGCCGTCGTTTGTCGCGACGATCGTGTAGTGAAGGACATCACCGACAGCGCCATAGATGGTCTCGGTGACCCTCTTTTCGATGCTCAGGTGTGGGTTCTCGTCGGACGGGACGTCGGCGTCGGCGCAGGTCGCGGTCGCGTCCGTCGCGCTGACGCAGGCGGTGTTGAGGTAATGGCCGTTGTCGATATCAGCCTGGGTGACCGTGTGGGTCGCCGAGCAGGTGATCGTTTCGGTCGGGGCCAGCGAGGAGCCGTTGGCCGGCGTGCAAGTCCCGATCGTCGCATTCGCGTCGGTGATGGTCACCGCAGCGAGCGTCGTGTTTCCACCATTGGTCGCGACGACCGTGTAGTGGAGGATGTCGCCGACTGCGTCGTAGCTGGCTTCCGTGGCGGTCTTGACGATCGTCAGGAGCTTGTTGGACACGGCCGTGACGTTCGCGTCTGCGCAAGTCGATGCCGCTCCACCGGCGCCGTCATCGACGCAGGCGGTGTTCAGGTAGTGGCCGGTATCGATGTCGCCCTGGGTGATCTGGTGGGTGGCTGAGCAACTGATCGTGTCGTTGGGGGCAAGTGGCGAGCCGTTCGCCGGTGTGCAGGTCCCCAACGTGGCGTTCGCATCGGTGATGGTCGCCGAGGTGATCGTCACGTTACCTGTGTTCCTTGCCACGATGGTGTACGTGATGGTCTGGCCCACGGCGTTGTAGGTCGTCGGGTCGGCGACCTTGGTGATGCTGAGCGAGGGGGTTCTGGACACCCGGCACGTCGTCGGGTGCGCAGACCTGCGTCGCCCCGGTGGCGTCGGCGCAGGCGAGGTCGTGCAGGTTGCCGGCGTTGAGGTCGGCCTGGGTGACGGCATGGGTGCCGGTGCAGGTCATCGTCCCCAGGGGAGCGACGCTCGTCCCGTTGGCCGGTGTGCAGCTGAAGTTGTCGAGGGCCGGCGTGTCGCTGACCGTGATCAACTGCGGCACGTTGCCGGTGTTGGTCGCCACGATGGTGAAGGTGATGACCTGGCCGACGTGGTCGTAGCTGGTCGTGTTGTCAGTCTTGGTGATCGACAGGGTCTTGGTCTGGATGGCCGGCACGGCCGCGTCGTCGCAGATCGAGGCCGCTCCACCGGCGCCGTCATCGACGCAGGCGGTGTTGTTGTAGCTGCCGGCAGTGATGTCGGCCTGGGTGACCACGTGCGTCGCCGGGCAGCTGATCGACGCGCCGGGCGCGAGCGACGAGCCGTTGACCGGGGTGCATGTGCCGAGGACCGCCTCGGCGTCGGTGACGGTCGCGCTGGCGATCGTCGTGTTGCCGATGTTGGTGGCGACGATCGTGTAGCTGATGGTCTGACCGACCGCGTTGTAGCTGGCAGTGGTGGCGTCCTTGACGATGCGCAGGGCCGGGCCCTGGGTCAGCGGCACGGCCGCGGAGTCGGTCACCGGTTCGGTCTGGTTGGAGTCGGCCGTCGCGGTGTTGTCGATGTCGCCATCGCCGCCACCGTTGTTGTCGATGTCGGCCTGGAGGACCGTGTAGGTCCCGGTGCACGTCAGCGTCCCACCGAGAGCCAGCGAGAAGCCGGTGGTCTGGTTGCCGGCGGTGGCGGTGTCGCAGTCGAGGTTGGTGATCCGCGGATCCGACACCGACACGCCCGTCAGGTTCGTGTTGCCGGTGTTGGTCACCAGGATCGAATAGCTGACCACGTCGCCGGCGGCGTCGACGTTGAACGGAGCGGTCGTATCGGCGTCCACGCCGGTGACCGTCTTGTCGATCGAGAGAGCCGGGGTCGAGGTCAGCGGCACGGCCGCGGAGTCGGTCACCGGTTCGGTCTGGTTGGAGTCGGCCGTCGCGGTGTTGTCGATGTCGCCATCGCCGCCACCGTTGTTGTCGATGTCGGCCTGGAGGACCGTGTAGGTCCCGGTGCACGTCAGCGTCCCACCGAGAGCCAGCGAGAAGCCGGTGGTCTGGTTGCCGGCGGTGGCGGTGTCGCAGTCGAGGTTGGTGATCCGCGGATCCGACACCGACACGCCCGGTCAGGTTCGTGTTGCCGGTGTTGGTCACCAGGATCGAATAGCTGACCACGTCGCCGGCGGCGTCGACGTTGAACGGAGCGGTCGTATCGGCGTCCACGCCGGTGACCGTCTTGTCGATCGAGAGAGCCGGGGTCGAGGTCAGCGGCACGGCCGCGGAGTCGGTCACCGGTTCGGTCTGGTTGGAGTCGGCCGTCGCGGTGTTGTCGATGTCGCCATCGCCGCCACCGTTGTTGTCGATGTCGGCCTGGAGGACCGTGTAGGTCCCGGTGCACGTCAGCGTCCCACCGAGAGCCAGCGAGAAGCCGGTGGTCTGGTTGCCGGCGGTGGCGGTGTCGCAGTCGAGGTTGGTGATCCGCGGATCCGACACCGACACGCCGGTCAGGTTCGTGTTGCCGGTGTTGGTCACCAGGATCGAATAGCTGACCACGTCGCCGGCGGCGTCGACGTTGAACGGAGCGGTCGTATCGGCGTCCACGCCGGTGACCGTCTTGTCGATCGTCATCGCCGGGGTCTCGAAGGCAACGACGGTCTCGGAGCCGCATGTGCTCGTCGAACCGTTGTTGCCCGGGCCACCGCTATACACAGCCCAGAATTCATAGGTCCCGGGAGCCGTGAGGGTGAACGGATCGGAGTTGGGCACGATGCCCCCGGCGCCAACAGTCTTCGCGCCGAGGGATGTGGCCCCGGCGATGGTGCACGAGGCGTCACCTAGCTCGACGTAGTACGTGACCGTCCCAGTGGGGCTATCCGTGGTGTTGAGCAGGCCGGCGGTGTCGTAGGCGACAGTCCCGATCGGGACCGAGCTGCCGTCAGTGATGGCCGGGTCCGGATCGCCGGCGGTGTTCCTGACCAGGGTGACCGTGGTCGAGACGGCGTTGCCCGGCGTGAAGACACAGTCCGAGGGATCGGAGTTGGGCTCCTGGGACGGATACGAGCAGGTGTTGATCAGGGTGATGCCCGAGATGACGACATTGTTGAGGTCACGCGCGATCTGGCTGATGTTGCAGGTGGCCTGCGTATCGGCCGCATCGAACTGGCCGGTGACGGGGTTTGTGATCACACACCAGTCCGCCGTCGAGTTGAGACGTTCCGTGCCGAGCAGAGCGATCGGATTCGTACAGCGGTCGACCTTGCGGTCGCCGCAGGAGTAGACGCGTGTCGATAGCTCGTCGGCAGTCTGTCCCGCGATGGTCACGCAGACGGCGAAGTTGACGTTGCCGTCGCCATCGGTGTCGAACAGTTGACATCCGTCGCCGGTGTTGTTCCCCGACCAGGATGTGTCGTCCCATTTGAAGGCGGAGTAGAAGTCCCCGGTTGACCCGTCAGTCGCAGACGCCAGCGCCGTCAGGTCCTTCTGCCCGGGCTCGTCGTTCGCTCCCTTATCGTCGCCGATGAAGTTGAACGACGGTACTGCTGCGAGCACGGACTGCGGCGTCATCGCCGAGACGTACTGCATTCCCATGGACAACACAAAAAGCGCGATCCAGAAGAACACAAGGCCCTTCTTGGTCCGCGCCACGGTTGCGAACGATGATCCCCGGTTCATCTATCGATTTCCCTCCGGTCACCCGACCATGTCGATGCGTCGATAAGTTCGACAGCCTCTTGTTGCTTGTGATGCCGATCGGCATCGATGATCACTGGGACCGGCAGAAGTACCGGCCTTTCCATAGGACCAACGACTGGATCGTACGGTCCGCAGGGCCGCCGATGATACTGGTCGTGTCCATACCTGGATAGCCCCAATGATTCCCTAGTCCACCGGACCGCACCAGCGGTCGGCCGCCATTCCGTTGCATGCCTGCAACGAGGGTCCTGGGACTAGGGCGCAGGCCGGTACTGTCATCGGCTCGCCGCGGCGCAGGGCGCGCGATCGATTCGCCCACATCCGGAGGCGAAGCGACCAGAAATCGCGGACGGCGCGCAGGACGACCTGGGGTCTGGCGCCCGTCGCTGAGCCGGCGGTCCGCGGGTAGTGGGGGACGCCGACCTCGACCACGGTCCGGCCTGCCGCGCGCAGCTTGATGATCATCTCGGCCGAGAAGAAGGCGCCACCGGATTCGACACGCAGCCCGTCGAGAGCCTCCCGGCGGAAGAGCTTGCAGGCGCAGTCGACGTCGGTGACCTTGAGCCCGAAGAAGACGCGGTTGGCGAGTCGATACGCGCGCGCGTAGAGCGTCCGCACGAGCGGGTCCGCGCGCTTGATCCGGAAGCCGACCACGACGTCGGGCTGGTCCGCCTCCGCGAGCCGGGCGGTCAGGCGTCCGATGTCGGCGACCTTGAACTGGCGGTCGCCGTCGGTGAAGGCCACGAGGTCGTAGCGAGAGGCCGCGAAGCCCGGACCGGAGGGCCGCCCCGTAGCCCAGGTTGGTCGGGTGGTGGACGGCTCGGACGATGTCCGGGTGGCGTGCCGCCAGCGCGTCAGCGATGGCCGGCGTCGCATCCTTCGAGCCGTCGTCGACGGCGATGATCTCGAACGTGTCGGCGAGGGACGGCAAGGTCTCGAGCGCCTCGTTGACGAGCGCCTCGAGATTCGCCTCCTCGTTATGTGCCGGGAAGAAGTACGACAGGCGCGGGACTCTGGGCGTGCCGGGCGCCTGGGGATCGAGCATCCGCGGATTGTACGGGCGCGCCTTCGATCGTGCAGCGCCGTTCGCCCGAGCCCCGAATCGAAAACCCCGGCTGGATCGCTCCAGCCGGGGTTCGTGCGATGACCTTCAGGAGGTCTGGAGCTCTACGAAGCGCAGAGCGCGTATGCGGTGAGGGATGGCGGATTGCCATTGGCGTTGGAGCCAGCGACGATCGTCGCGATGACGGTCCACGTCGTGGCGGAGCTCGGGAAGGACGAGGTCACTGCCGCGTAATGCTTGTCGTTGTTGCCGGTGACGTTTCCGCCGCCGGTGACGAGCTTGCTGCCCGAGGGGCAGGTAGCGGTGGCGGTGACTGTGGCGCCAGTGTTCTCGTTGCCCCCATAGGCATCGGTGGTCCCGGTTGCCCGAGTGACACCGTTCAGGCCACCAGCAGCCCCGGGAGCCCCGGTGTCACCCGTCGCTCCGGTAGGACCTTGTGGACCCGTCGACCCTGTGTCGCCGGTCGGCCCGGCAGCGCCGGTCGATCCTGCGCCGGTCGCGCCCGTGGCGCCCGTCGATCCTGTGTCGCCTGTCGGGCCCGTGGGGCCTGTGGCGCCCGTCGATCCTGCGCCTGTCGCGCCGGTCGATCCCGTGTCGCCTGTCGGGCCCATGTCGCCCGTGGCGCCCGTCGATCCTGCGCCTGTCGCGCCGGTCGACCCTGTGTCGCCCGTCGGTCCAATATCTCCGGTTGGGCCCGTCGCGCCGGTTGGGCCGGCCGCGCCGGTGGCCCCAGTCGAGCCGGTTGCCCCGGTCGAGCCCGCTGTCCCGCTCGCACCCGTCGAGCCAGTCGCGCCCGGCGCGCCGGTCGCACCCGCCGCGCCAGCCGCACCAGTTGGTCCAACAGGACCGGTCGCGCCCGCTGACCCGGTCAGGCCAGTAGCGCCGGTGGCGCCCTTCGGACCGGTGACGTTCCAGAACCGATAGACCTCGGTCCTCTTGCAGAAGGTCGGGCTCGCGTAGATGCTTAGGCGAACCACCTTGGTCGTCTTGTTGACGCAGCCCTTGATCACGTTCGACGCAGACGGCGTCGAGGCGCCGACGGCGCCGGACATGCTCAAGACGAGCGCGCCTGCCATCAGCAGGGTCGCCGGCTTTCGCACCCGGCGGATCGAACTAGGGAGTGACGTCATTTATGTCCTCGCGTGCGGGGGACCCGCCTCGGAATGAGTCGAGACGATGAAGAAGTCCTGTACTTCGCATCGTGCGGTCGCACGGTGCACCGCAGCGACGGGCCAGTCGGGCTATCGCTGCCAGTACCTTCGACGGTCGTACGGAATTGAGCAGCGTCGCGAAAGGCGACTCCGGCCCCCCGGAACGGTCTGTACAATCACACGCACGGGTTCGGTACTTTCTTCTCCGCTCGCCCTGCACCAGGGCTGGATCAGACCCGATGGGGGCAGATGCCTACGACACCGAGGACGTTCGTGCGACTGCGACGGTCACTATCCGTCGTGGTCGCGGCCGCCCTGGTCATCGGTGTATCCGGCGTCGCCAGCGCAGCGGAGCCAACGATCAACGCATGCGTTGACAGGACGACCAAGGCTGCTCGGATCTCGATCTACTTCCACTCGCAGTCCGACTGCAGGTCCACAGAAGCGTTCAAGCAGTGGAATATCACCGGGCCACAGGGTCCGAGAGGCGCGACAGGCCCTACTGGCGCGACGGGCCAAACTGGTGCCACTGGTGCCACTGGTGCACCCGGGGCAACGGGCGGGACGGGCGCCATCGGAACGATAGGCCCAACAGGCCCGACTGGCGCGACGGGAGTCACGGGCGCTTCGGGTGTGACCGGTGACACCGGCGCGAGCGGCGCGACCGGATCGACCGGATCGACCGGCAATCCAGGACCCACCGGCGACACAGGCACGACGGGAGCCACCGGGGCCACGGGCGTCACCGGTGCGACTGGACCCATAGGGCCAACGGGGCCGACGGGCACAACTGGCGCGACGGGCGACACCGGTGGCACAGGCAACACCGGACCGACAGGCAACACCGGACCGACAGGCGACACAGGCGACACAGGCGCGACGGGAGCCACGGGCACCACGGGTGCCACGGGAATCACGGGCACCACTCGGAGCAACGGGGCCGACAGGACCGACTGGACCAACTGGACCAACTGGACCAACAGGCACGACCGGCGCGACCGGCCTCACCGGAGCTACCGGGGCCACGGGGATCACAGGGACGTCCGGCACCACAGGCGCGACCGGATCGACCGGCAATACAGGACCGACCGGTGACACGGGCACGACGGGAGCCACCGGCGCGACCGGCAACACAGGGATCACCGGCACGACGGGAGCCACGGGCGTGACAGGTGCGACAGGCACCACGGGGGTGACCGGGTCGACAGGCGACACAGGCGCGACTGGGTCGACGGGCAACACCGGACCGACAGGAGCCACGGGCACGACCGGAGCCACCGGAGCCACGGGCACGACAGGCTCGACGGGAGCCACCGGCGCGACGGGCAACACAGGGGTCAGCGGCACGACGGGAGCCACGGGCGTTACAGGCGCGACAGGCATCACCGGGGCGACCGGATCGACAGGCAACACCGGATCGACAGGCAACACAGGATCGACAGGCAACACAGGATCGACAGGCGGCACAGGCGCGACGGGAGTCACCGGCACGACCGGCGCCACCGGGGTCACAGGAGCGACGGGAGTCACCGGCGCGTCTGGCGTGGCCGGAGCAACGGGTCCAACGGGTCCGACAGGAGCCACCGGAGCAACCGGAGTCACCGGCACGACCGGCGCCACCGGAGTTAGCGGAGTCAGCGGAGCCACGGGCACGACAGGCTCAACCGGAGTCGCCGGAGCAACGGGTCCAACGGGTCTGACAGGTCCGACAGGAGCCACCGGCGCCACCGGCGGCACCGGCGCGACGGGAGTCACCGGCACGACCGGCGCCAGCGGAGTTAGCGGAGTCAGCGGAGCCACGGGCACGACAGGCGCAACCGGAGTCACCGGAGCGACGGGAGTCACCGGTGCGTCCGGAGCCGTCGGAGCAACTGGTCCGACAGGACCCACGGGAATCACCGGTGCCACGGGCACGACGGGCACGACGGGCTCGACCGGTTCAACCGGAACCGCGGGATCGACGGGCGTCGGCGCAACCGGACCCGCTGGCGCCACCGGCGCCACTGGAGTCACGGGCGCCCCTGGGGCGACCGGTGCGACCGGGCCGACGGGCGCGGGAGTGACGGGCGCGACCGGACCGACCGGTGCCACCGGGGTCACCGGGGCCACCGGAGCGACCGGCTCCTCGGGCGGGCCGATCGGACCGACGGGTCAGACCGGCGCCACCGGAGCCACAGGCGCGACTGGCTCCTCGGGCGGTCCGATCGGGCCGACCGGGGCCACCGGGTCGACTGGACCGACCGGCGCCACCGGGTCGACAGGTGCCCCAGGCACCGCGACCGTGACCGTCGTCGAGGTCGGCGCGAATCAGACCCTGATCACCGCGGACTGCGGTGTAGGCCAACATGCGATCGCGGGCGGGGGCCGGACCACTCGCGTGAACGGGGGCTCGGGAAACTCAGCCTCGAACTTCCAGGGCAGCTACCCGTCGAACCAACTCGGCGTGGCGGCGACGTCGGGTTCGACCAATCCTCGTGCCTGGTCCGCAACGTTTGTCGGGATAGATCCGTCCAACGCGGCTTGGGCAATCTGCGTCCCGAACTAAGCTCGTTGCGCGAGCAAACCCTTGCAAGGCAACCCGCGGGCGTTCTTCTGTGTCCGAGCGTCGCGCCCTAGGGTCATCCAATCACTTAGGACGGCTTCGGCGTCTTGGCGGGCGTGTTGGTATCGGCCGGTGTCGCCTCAGGTGTGGCGATCGGGGCCGGCGTCGCGGACTGACCCGGGAGCGGATCCGGAGCGACCAGGGCAGGATTGAGGCGGATCCCTTCGTTGATCTCCTTCTGCCCGTTCTCGGTGTCGCCCGTCGCCGCCATCGCCAGGCCAAGGTTGAAGTGGCCGCTGGCGTTGTTCGGGTCGACTTCCAGAAGGTGCTTGTAGAGGGCGATGGCCTCATCCGTTGATCCTGCCGCGACGCGCAGGATGGCCAAGTTGTAGAGCGCGGACGCGAAGTCGGGATCCTGCAGCAGTGCCAATCGATACTCGTTCTCCGCCTCGAGGAGTCGGCCGGCGTTCTGTGCCTGGACACCGAGGTTGAAGACGCAGAACTTGTTCGTGCTTTCGAACGTGAGGCACTTCTGGTAGTGGGTGGCTGCCTCGGCAGGGTTGCCCGCAGCGTCCGCAGCGAGACCGGCGTTGAGTTCGTCCTGCGCCGATTTCGGCGGCCGGCTTGCTGCCACAAGCCGCTAACAACGATCAGGAAGAGAGCCAGGAAGGCGGCGAGGGCCCCCGTGGCTCTGGCAGTCCCGGGGGGACGTTGAGAGTTGTTGTGGTCCATCGGTGTCCTTTTGGTAGAGCTCGAGCAGGGCGACGCACATGATAGCCCGCACATAGACCGTCGCCCGGCGACAACTGTGGACCGCGCTTAGGCTAAGTTTCCCGAGATGAGTCTCCCCCCTCCCCTGATGTCGCCCGATCGGGCGGCCTGATCCGTCGCGCCCGCGCACGCATCCGCGCGCTCCTCGGGCTTGTCCGTGCGGCAGCTTCCACGCCCTCTGAAGAGGATCAGAAGCGCGAAGCGCCCTTGGGGACGCTCGGCAAGATCGCGGTCGTCGTGCTCGTCGCGGCCCCGATGGTCGTCACCGCGATCACGCTGCTCCCCGAGGTCACGATCCCGATCCCGAACCTCAACGACGACGCGTTCCAGTACCTGTTCATCCAGCGGATGGACCAGACGCTGCGCTCGGGCGGGAATCCGCTCGACTTCTGGGTTCCGCAGCTGGAGCTCGGGTTCCCGCAGGCGCTCTACTACCAGAGCTTCCCGCACCTGGCCGTCGTCCTGCTGGACAGGTTGAGCCTTCGGCGCGATCGACCTGTTCACGATGTTCAACCTGGTCCGCTACGCCCTGTTCGTCGGGCTGCCGCTCACCGTCTACTGGTCGATGCGACGGATGGGCTTCTCCGTGGTCGCGTCTGCCGTTGCCGCCGCAGCGTCGCCGCTGTTCTCCGGGGCGTTCCGCTACGGGTTCGAGTACGACAGCTACATCTGGCGTGGCTTCGGGATGTTCACCCAGGCGTGGGCGATGCATCTGTCGTTCATCGCCCTGGCCTGCGTCTACCGGGTGGTCAACAAGGGGACCGGCTACATCCTCGCGATGCTCGCCCTGTCCGTGCTCCTGATGTCGCACCTCATCTACGCCTACATGATGGCGATCACGGTCATCCTGGTCGTCATCGTGGGCGCTCGACGGAGCACGATCGTCCCGCGTCTGGTGCGGCTCGGCATCGTCGGCGTGGTCGTCCTCGCGGTGACCGCCTATCAATGGGTTCCGTTCATCACGTCGCGCCAGTACCTGAGCGTGAGCCCGTATCTCCAGCAGTACAAGTACGACTCATTCGGGGCGCCCGCGATCCTCGGCTGGCTGTTCACGGGCGATCTGTTCGACCACGGACGCCTGCCGGTCCTGACGATCCTGTTGGCGCTTGGGGTCGGCGTCGCGGTCGTCCGTCGGACGCGGTTGAACATCTTCGTGCTGACCGGGTTCCTCGTCTGGCTGGTCCTCTACTTCGGGCGACCGACGCTCGGTCCGCTGTTCGACCTGTTCCCGTTGAATGACGGGCTGCTCATCCACCGGTTCATCGGCGAGATGGAGTTGTTCGCCGTGCCGCTGATGGGTCTCGGCGGGGCGCTCATCTGGGAACTGGTCGAACGCGTTGCGACCACCGCGTCGTGAACGGCCTGGGGACCGCCGCCTCGTGGCGGCCGTTGGTCGCGGCCACCGTCCTGATCGCGATCCTCGTCCCCGCCCTTGCCGAACGGACAACCTTCTACTCCGACAACACGCGCCACATGCAGACCGCCGACTCCGCGATCAAGGCCGACGACGGCCTCGCCGCGATCGTCGCGACACTCAAGTCGTACCCGACTGGCGGGCGGGTCTACGCAGGCCTGCGCGAGGACTGGGGCAACCAGCTCGCGCTTGGCAGCCTCAACGTCCGGGACGTCCTCATCTTCAACGACATCGCCGTTGCCGGACCGCCCTATCAGGGCCTGTCGCTGAACTCGTCGCTGATCTGGTGGTTTCGCGACCATGTGGCGTCGCAATACGACCTGCTGGACGCGCGCTACGTCATCACGCCAGCCACGCTCGAGGTGCCCGACTTCTACCGCCTCATCCAGCGGTCCGGGAAGTACGCTCTGTATCAAGTCCCGACCACGGGGGTCGCCGAATACGTCGCCATCGCCAGCCGCCAGCGGAAGGCGACGCAGAGAGACCTGTTCGATGCGAACGTGGCGTGGTTCCGAAGCGACGAACCCGGTGCCGATCGATTCATCCACTGGGACTACATGACGCCAGCCGGCCTGCCGGATCTCTCACCTGGATGTCCAGCGGGCGGCAAGACGCTGTTCGAGGCCGACGATCTGGACTCGCTCCAGGTCGTCGTCGACTGCCCCACCGCTGCCGATCTCATGTTGAAGGTCACGTACCACCCGAACTGGGCGGTCACGGTGGACGGTCAGCCCACCTCGACCTTCATGGTGTCCCCGAGCTATGTCGGGATCCACCTGCCGGCGGGCAAGCATCACGTGGTCGCCACGTACGAGGCGACGCCATCCAAGGTGCCGCTGCTGGTCGGCGGACTCGTGCTCCTGGCGATCGCTATCCTGTTTCGACGCCATCTCGATCGGCTTCCCACTCGCCTTGGGACCATCCGAGTCCGTCGCAGACCACCCAAGGAGAGCCACTCGTGACGCCCGAGGAACGGGAACGGATCACCATCGTGATCCCGACCAAGGACGAAGAAAAGAACCTGCCCTGGGTCCTGGAGAGGGTGACGCCCTACTACGGCGAACTGATCGTGGTGGACGGGAACTCGAAGGACGCCACGCGCGATATCGCGGAGGCAGCAGGCGCACGGGTGGTTCTGGACGATGCCACGGGCAAGGGTGGTGCCCTGCGCATTGGCGCTCGTGCTGCGACTCGGGATATCGTCGTCTTCATCGATGCGGACGGATCGCACGATCCAGACGTGATCCCGCAGATGGTCGCTCCGATCCTGGCTGGGTCCGCCGACCTCGTGATGGGGTCGCGGATGCGTGGAGGGAGTGACGAACTCCATTCGAGCATCTTCGAATTCATCCGGCTGCTGGGCAGCGAGATCATCACGATGACGATCAACTATCGCTTCGGCGTCCGCATGACCGACTATCAGAACGGCTTCCGCGCGATCCGGCGCGAGACGATGCTCGCGATCCGCACGAAAGAACGCATCTTCACCATCGAACAGGAGATGGCGATGAAGGCGCTGAAGCGGGGATACCGTATCGACGAAGTCCCGGCGCATGAGTACCGCCGCCGCCACGGGACGTCGCATGTCGTCGTCTGGCGTGTCGGTCATCGATATGTGTGGTGCCTACTCAAGAATTCTGATCTAGACCGGGTGGGCTCGATGACAAGTCGACCATGCGAGGTCTGTGGCGGGTCGAGATTCGGTCGGCATTTCAAGCCCCAGGGCCTGGACTTCGTCCGCTGTCGCTCGTGTCACCTGGTTCGCGCGGACCAGCCACCGACCGATGACGAGCTCGCGGAGATCTACGGGCCGAGGTATCACACCGCTTGGGGCAGCACGGCGTCGGCGGACGGCGCCGACGAACTGAAGATGGCGACGTTCCGCCGTCACATCCTGCCCTACGCCGGCCTGAGTCCGGGGATGCGGATGCTCGACTGCGGAGCAGCTCTTGGTTCGATGATGGCCGCAGCCGAGCAAGCGGGCATCGAAGCGTACGGGATCGAGTCATCGCCGATGGCCGCCGCGGCCATCGCAGCGCGATTCGGATCGGATCGTGTGTACTCGGGCCGGTTCGAGGACGCCGCGTTTCCCGGGGTCGGTCCAGAAGGATTCGACGCGGTGATCATGTGTGACTTCATCGAACACGTCCGCGACCCGCTCGCCGTCCTACGCAAAGCCGTCAGCCTGCTCCGACCTCAAGGGAGGATCGTCTTGACGACGCCCGATGCTGGGTCCATCTCGTGTCGGCTGATGGGTCCGCTCTGGCCGCACTACAAGCTCGAGCACCTGTACTTCTTCGACCGTCGCAATATCGTCGATCTCCTCGGACAGGCAGGTGTCACGGTGACGACGATCGAAGTCGCACGGAAAGTCCTCGATCTGGCCTACCTCCGCCACCACTTCGAGGCCTACCCGCGGCCGCTGGTCACACCGGCACTCGGTTTGATGGCACGCGTTGGCGGGGCCTGGTTTGATCGACGTTCGGCGTCACTGTCGTTGGGCGAGATGATCGTCGCTGGGACCAAGCGCTGAGTCGTTGCCCGAACTGAAAGTCAAGCGATCGTGGCGTTGTCGAGTGGCATCTCGCCGACATCGCCGGAGGCCGTATCGTCGCGCGAGCCCGCCTCAGCCGCGGCGATCATCTGGGTCCGGTTGATCAGGACGAAGTCGTAGCGGCTGACGATCCGGCGGTCCGAGAGGGAGCGCGTCGTGACCTCGGTCACCGGGACGAAGCGCGGGTCTGTGGAATCGACGAAGCCGGCAAGATCGGTCTGGCCGAAGACGTGGACCTTGCCGGTGACCGTATGGCCAGGGGTGAACATCACGAACTCGCGGGCCTGACGCGCTTCGATGTTGTCACCGAAGGCGGGCTCGATGAACCCGACCGCCGCGCCCGGTTCCGGGTGCTCCGCTTGCTGTTGGGCGATGTACGAGATCTCGTCCTGGTCGATCATCAGCTCCGACAGGACCAGGTTCGTCGGTTCGCCGTTGCGCTGGAGCAGTTGCGCGTTGTGGATCCGGACGTAACCGCTCGAGGCGTTGATCAGGTCGGTGAGCCGACCGAAGCGGCCAAGCGAGACCGTCCCCTTGACCCGCAGATTGGTGCCGACGAGCTCGACCGGTTCATCGCGCCCGACCGGCGTTGCGGCGGCGACATCGTCCCAGACCATGGGTGATCGACTCCTGTGTTCCGGGATCAGTCCGGGTCGGCGCTTGTCCCGGGCGCCGCCGATGACTTCGGGGCCTTGGGCGCCTTCGGGCCTTCTTCGGCCCGCTCTCGACGGCGGCGGCGTCCATCGATCCATCGGCACGCAGCAGGCCCTCGGCCCCGACCCGGTCGCCGACGGCGATGTCAGCGAGGCTGGCAGGGTCCTTGCCCCTGACCTCGTAGGTCGTCTTGTCCGTGACGTGGATGACGGTCGTGGATCCGTCGCGGCGCTTGATCGTGATCGAGTCGGCTGTCTTTGCCGAGACCTCGCCGGCGACGTCCGGCAGCGAGACCCGCACGGTGATCGCGGTGAACGTGTCACCGCTCGTCGTCCCCTGCGCGTTCACGTGGGTGCCGACCTTGACGTCTGCCTTCGAGCCAGGTGCCTTTCCGAGCTGATAGACCGTGGCGTCGTTGACGGTGATGACCCGGGTCACGCCGGCCTTGCCCTTGAGCGTGATGCTCGTCGCGCCGACCGCCGTGACCTCGCCGCCGGCGACCGGCACCGGGACCGCGATCGCGGTGATCGAGTAGGAGCCGTCGGCGTTGCGGGTCTGGCTGAAGCGGACCTGGTCGCCGACGTGCAGGTCGCCGACCGCGATCGGCTGGCCGCCCTTGGTGATGACCGTCGAGCTGGTGACCGAGATCGTCCGGGTCCAGCCGTCCTCCGTGGCGAGCGAGATCTGCGGACCGCTGATCGCCCGGATCGTGATCGGTCCGCGCGCGTTGCCATTGCCTTTGAGCCCGCCGTTGCCGTTGCCCTGGCCGAGCCCGCGGCCGATGCCCTTGAGGCTCTTGTCCTTCTTCGGACCCCCGTCGTGATCGTCCGAGGCCTCGGCCGACGCGGAAGCCCCGGCAGCGAGCGTTCGGGACCTCGGTCCTGGGTGCGGCCGTGATCCCGATCAAGGGAACCGCGAGCGCCATGCCGGCAACGATCAAGACGGCCATGCGCAACCCGCCGCGGCGACGCGGCGACGGCGGGCCAGACGGACCCCCGGGACCGGTGATGGTCGGTTGGACTGGTTCCTGGATCACGATGATCCCCCGATGCGGCGCGATCGCCGGAAGGCGAGACCGCGCTGGCTGAACCGTAGCGCATGGACCCCGCGGTGCGCACACCCGATGTGACCGGCGGTGCCCGATGTCACCGCACTTTCGGCTCAGGCCTCGCTTGCCGGTTCACCGGGGAGAGTCAGCCGGAACGTCGCGCCGCGCCCGGGCACGACGTCGTCGAGCACCAGGTCGCCGCCCATCCCGCGCATGAGCGCGCGCGAGACATAGAGGCCAAGGCCGCTGCCGTTGCCGCTCGTTCGGCCGGCGGCGCCGCGCTCGAATCGACCGAACAGCCAGGCTCGGTCGGATTCCTCGAGCCCGCGACCGCCATCGGAGACGGTGGTCCACAGGATCCTCTCGGCCGCATCGACGCCGATCTCGACGGTGACCTCGCCTTGTCCGTATTTCACCGCGTTGTCGAGGAGCGCCCAGAGGACCTGGTCGAGCTGGTCGGCGTCGGCGACCGCGAGCCAGTCGGGCGCGCCGTCGTTCAAGCGCAACGGCCGGTCGGCGATCGCGAGGGCGTCCCAGGCACGTTGGACGCGCGGCCCGATGGCGAGGACGTCGGCGGTCGGCCGGGGCGGCTGCGACTCGAGCCGCCCGACGAGCAGCAGTTGCTGGACCATCCGTGTCAGGCGGTCGGCCTGGTCCGAGATGATCGTCAGGCGCGGGTCGCTGTCGACGGTCGCCAGCGCATCGGCATTCGACCGGATCGAGGTCAGCGGCGTCTGCAGGTTGTGGCTGACGCCGCGCAGGAAGTCGTCCTTGACCTCGCTCAGTTGACGGAGCTGCTGGTTCTGGTCCTGGACCTGGGTGAACAGCTCGGCGTTGCGGATCGCCACACCGACCTCGCTGGCATACAGGTCGAGGAGCGTCTGGTCGGCCCGCTCCCACGTCCGCGTCGCGGGGAGGCTCGCCAGCAGCAGGCCGAAGCGCTCATCGCCGGCGCGCAGCTCAGCGCGGATCGGGACCGAGACGCCGGGGATGCGTTCCTCGGGCGCGACGCTGTCCGGGTCGACGAACTGGATGACCGCCGCGATGAAGCCGAACGCCTCCTCGGCGTCGCGAGCCGCCTTGTCGGCCATCGCGTCGATCCCGTCCCGTGGCTCGGCGGACTCGACCGCCGCCAGGATCATGCCCAGCTGGCGGTTCCGTCGTTCTGAGTCGGCAGCCAGCCGGTTGTGGCTGTCGGCCAGCTGGGCAAGGACGTCGTTCCCGACGACGGGGATCGGCTGCGTCAGGTCGCCGTCGGAGACGCGCGACACCGCGGTCGAGATCTCGCGCAGCGGCGCGACGAGGTTGAGTCCGACCACGGACCCACCCAGCACCCCGATCGCGACCGCGATCGCGAACATGAACAGGAGAAGTCGCTCGCCGATCTCCGGATCGACCGCCCCGCTCGCGATGAGAAGCACCCCGAAGATCGCCAGCGGGATGATCGCCGCGGCCAGGAGCGTCAGCGTCAGCCGTGTCTGGAAGGAGAGGGTGACGCGTCCCGGCTCCGGGTCCGGGGGCTGGGTCATGCCTTAGTCGTCGTCGGCGAGGGGCGCGGCGCTCGCCGCCCCCGGCGTGGCCGTCAACGCACTCCCGGCCGCCGGTCGCGTCGCCATCAGCCGATAGCCGACGCCGCGCACCGTCAGCAGGTGGCGCGGCCGGTTGGCATCGACCTCCAGCTTCTGCCGCAGGCGGCGCATGGTCACCCAGACGTACGACGGCTCGGCCTCGTCGGTCTCGGCCCAGCCACGCGACAGCAGCGTCTCGGTCGTGACGATCTGTTCGAGGTTCGCGGCCAGGGCGAAGAGCAGGCGGGATTCGGTCGGCGTCAGCTGGACCGGCTTGCCGCCGACGATCGCCCGCCGCTGGTGGAGCTCCAGGATGAGGTCGGGGCCCAGGTCGAGGCCCTTGCGCGGGACGCGGTCGCCGACCCGGCGCAGCACCCGCTGGATGCGCGCCCGCAGCTCCGAGTAGTGATACGGCTTGGTGATGTAGTCCTCGGCGAACTCATCGAGCAGATCGGCCTTGTTGTCGCCGGCATCGATCGCCGACAGGACGATGATCGGCAGGTCGGCCCGTGCCTTGATCTCGCGCGCGAGCGTCAGTCCGTCCATGCGCGGCATCAGCAGGTCGATGATCAGGAGGTCGGGCCAGGCGCTGTCGAGGCGTCGGAGCGCCTCCTCGCCGTCGCGCGCGGTCGTGACGTCGAAGCCGTCGAGCCGCAGCTGCTCGGCGAGCGGGACGAGGAGATCACGATCGTCGTCAACGAGCAGGATCCGTGGGACCGCCGGGCCGTGGCCCCTCGCGGACAGGCCGCTGGACATGGCCCGAGTATAGGGCGGCGCGAAGGGCCGCCGAACCCGGCTGTCGCGGCGGCCCGTCGGACCCGACCCATCGCGGCGGCTCGCAGTCGCCGCGTAGGATGCACGGCGTGCACGCCCAGACCACGGCCGCGCCGACCAGGGGACTCGCGCGTCTCGACGCCGCGATCATCCTCCTGATCATCCTGCTGTCGCTGGTCAGCCTGGCCGTCTGGTACAGCCCCGGCTTTCCCGGTGTCGAGGACGCGCGCGCGCTCGATATCGCGATCAATGTCGCGGCGATCATGATCGGGGCGGCGGTCGCGATCCTGGCCTGGATCCGCTGGCGCGATACGGGCGAGTCCGTCGCCCTGTACGAGAGCTCCGCGTTCGTCGCCCTGACGGCCATCAACGTGCTGATGACCGGGATCGTCATCCTCGGCAAGGAATCCGCGTTCGGGCTCGACGCGACGCAGCCTGGTGTGGCGCCCATCTACGTCTGGACGATCACCCGTGGCGCGGTCGCCGTGATCCTGGTCATCGGGGCGGCCCGCAGCCTGCGTCGCGAGGCGCCCCCGCTGCCACCGCTGGTTCTCGCCATCGTGCCGGCGGTCATCCTCGTGCTGTCCGCGATCATGCTGTTCGGACGGGAGGCGATCCTGCCGCCGGTCCCCGGTGCGGAGGCCTTCGACCCCACCAGCGGCCGCGTCCTCGGGGCGTCGCCGTTCTCGACCGGGGTCGCGCTCCTCCAGGTCGCGATCTTCGTCGGCTTCATCGTGGCGGCCATCCTCCTGCGCCGGCTCTACATCCGCTACGGCCTGGTGTCTGACGGGTATCTCGCGGCGGGCCTGGTCGTCGCCGCGTTCAGCCAGCTGCATTTCGCGCTGGATCCGGTCGTCGCGTCGGGGATCGTGACGTCGACCGATGCGCTCCGGTTGGTCTTCTACATCATCTTGGTGCTCGGTATCCAGGCCGAGATCGGTGGCGACTTCACGGCGCTCCGCCGCGCCAACACCGAGCTGAGCCGGCTCCGCGAGGTCGACGCGGCCAACGCCACCCTTGCCGAACGGACGCGCCTCGCGCGCGAGATCCATGACGGTCTCGCCCAGGACCTCTGGTACGCGAAGCTCAAGCAGGGCCGACTGACCCAGAACGAGAGCCTCGACGCCGAGGCGAAGACGACCGCCGGCGAGGTCCTCAGCGCCATCGACTTGGCGCTGGCCGAGGCCCGCCAGGCGGTCATGGCGTTGCGCGTCGATCCCTCGGCGGCATCGAGCCTGGAGGAGGTCCTTCGCTCGTACGTCGAGGACTTCTCGGATCGGTTCGGGGTGCGCGCCGAGTTCGAGGCGGAGGGCACGCTCCAACGCCTGCCGCCGCGAACCGAGGCCGAGGTCCTGCGCATCGTCCAGGAGGCCCTCAACAACGTCCGCCGCCACGCCGATGCCACGGTCATCCGGGTCCGGACGGAACGGACCGGCCCGATCTCGCGCATCACGGTCACGGACAATGGCCGGGGGTTCGACCCACTGGCGGTGCCACCGGGCAGCTACGGCCTGCGCGGGATGCGCGAACGTGCCGACCTGGTCGGGGCGACACTGGACATCTGGTCGCGACCCCAGGACGGGACGCGGATCACCGTCGAAGTCACGACCGAGGAGGCACCGCGCGCATGAGACCGGTCCTGCGGGTCATGCTCGTCGACGACCATGGGTTCGTGCGCTCGGCGATCCGTCAGGCGTTGACCGCCCCGGACATCGAGGTCGTCGGCGAGGCACCGAGCGCCGAGGAGGCCCTGCGCATCGCGCCCGAGCTACGCCCGGATGTCGTGCTGATCGACATCGACCTGCCGGGGATGAACGGCCTGCGGCTCCTGCGCGAGCTCCGCCCGCGACTGCCCGACTGCAAGTTCGTGATGCTGACCGTGTCGACCTCACAGGCCGACGTGCTCGAAGCGGTCCGGCTCGGTGCCGTCGGCTACCTGACCAAGGACCTCGATTCCGAGGCGCTGCTGCGGTCGGTCCGCGGGGTGCGCGACGGCGACCTGGCGATGCCGCGGAAGCTGGCGGCGCGGACGATGCGCGACCTGGTCGAGGGTGCCGGCGGGCGGGCGATGGAGCGCGGGACGCCCGGTCTCGACGCGCTCAGCCCGCGCGAGGAGGAGATCCTGCGGCTGCTCGCCGACGGGATGACGGACCGCGAGATCGGGGAGGCCCTGACGATCTCGACGCGAACCGTCGAGACGCATGTCAGCAACATCCTGCGCAAGCTCGACTCCCGGAACCGAGCCGAGGCGGCCCGACGCTACCTCGAGCGCCACTGACCAGAATCGAGGAGAGGAGCGCCGATGGCGCTCCTCTCCTTCCCCCGGCGATATTCGTGAAGTCGGGTCAGGAGCGGCCGGCCGCCAGCGCTGCGGCGATCTGGACCCGCATCAGGCGCGGTCGCGAGGCGTCGATCGACAGGCCGGTGCCGTCGCGCAGGGTGATCAGGAGGCGTTCGCCGGCCAGTGCCAGCTCCTCGATCTGGCTCAGTTCGACATCGAGCGGCGCGCCGCCGACGACGATCAGCCGTTGGGTGGTGAGGTAGAGCCGGCCCGGGAAGTCATCGGTGCCGTCCCCGCGCAGGTGTCGGCTGACCACGGCCGAGGTCCGGGCGTCGATCACCGTCTCGTCGCCTCGAAGGCGCTCGGCGATCGGTCCGTCCACCTCGAGGACGGGCAGGCCGTGCGCTCGATAGCGGTTGCGTGCCTCGATCGCGTCGCGCTCGTCCTCGTGGGCGCGCAGCAGGATCTCTTCGGCGTCGCGGATTCCGGGGCCCTGGGTCTGCTGGACCAACTGGGGCTCCTCCACATGGCGAAGGGTAGGGCAGCGCCGTGGCGCGGCGGTATAGGGAGAAGTACTGATACGAGTACGGGATGCGGGGGGTCTGGTGCGGTGTCGCGCGGCACCGGAACCTCAGGGTACGGAGGGCTGAATCCGTACCTGTCTCCGTGGTACCACCGATGGCCGCGTCCGGGACCCTGCCGCAGCATTGGAAGGCTTCGCCCTTGAGTCGGGCGATCGAGCAGCGCGCGCCGATCGGGGGCGCACGAGCCCGGCACCGTGCCGGAGCAGAGGGTAGGGGTTATCGATGTTCAGTGGTGGTTCGTCCCGTCGTCGGCGCATCGCGTCAACGACGGTGGTCCTGTTGCAGGCCGCGATCCTGTGCATGAGCCTGCTTGGGCCAGCGTTCGTCTCGGCGGCCGAGCCGTCGGCGGACCCGTCTGCCACCCCGCCTCCGTCGACCGAACCCTCGGCTGAGCCCTCGGCCGAGCCGAGCGCGGAGCCTTCGGCGGAACCGACCGCCGAGCCCACAGCCGAGCCGACCGCAGACCCGACTCCTGCGCCGACGCCCGATCCGACCCGCCCCGACCCCGACGCGACCCCCGGCTACGCGCCAAGTGGCCCCGCTTCGATCGCTAGCGACCAGGCCGACTACCCGCCCGGTGGCACCGTCACGCTAACCGGCTCGAACTGGTTCGCGGGCGAGAGCGTGCACATCTTCGTGAACGACGACTTCGGCAGCACCTGGAGCCGGAACGTCGACGTGACTGCCGACGGGGACGGCAACATCCGTGACGCTGTTCAATCTTCCAAACTGGTTTGTCGCCGATTACTCCGTCGTCGCGACGGGTTCATCCGGTTCCGTTGCAAGGACGGCATTCACCGACTCGAATCCGCAAAACATCCTCGTAGCCCTGCCCAACAGCGTCACGGTAATCCAAGGCTCGACCGCGAACTACGGCAACCTGACGGTGACGGCCGCGGGAAACACGAACCCCTGTAATACGACGCTTAGTGTGGTGACCACGCCCGGCGGGTTGACAGGCCTTCCGGCCGGTGCAACGGCCGTCTATGGCACCAATCCGGTCCAGACGACCAGTGCAGATGTGAGCACATCGCTCAGCGTCACGACGTCAGGCTCGACACCGGCCGGCACCTATACGTTCCGGATCAATGGGCTCGATTTGCCGCCAACGGGTGCGAACATGCGAAGGGACCGCTGCGACAGGTCCCTCGCCCATCCTCACCCTGATCGTCAATCCCAAGATCAACACGACGACAACTGCATCAAATGCGGCGGCGACTTATGGGGCGGCATCGGCCACCCTCAACGCCACTGTCACACCGGCTAGCGGGCCGACGGTGGGCGCCGGTACCGTGACCTTCACTATCAAGAGTGGGCTCACGACTGTCGGGTCCGTAACGTCCGCGACTGTCAGCGCGAACGCCGCGAGTGCGACCTTCGCGCTGACGGGGGTCAATGCCGGGACCTACACCATCGAGGCTGCGTACAGCGGCAGCGCAGGCCATAACGCCAGCAATAACTCCGCGCAGAGCCCAACCCCAACACTGACGATCGGCAAGAAGACGCTGACCGTCAGCGCCACCGACCAGTCCAAGACCTACGGCTCGGCCAACCCCGCGTTCGGCTTCAGCTACAGCGGCGGCTTCATCGGGACCGACACCGCGGCCGGCATCGACACACCCCCGACCTGCTCCTCGACGGCGACCACGACCACCCCGGTCGGGACCGCCCCCATCACCTGCTCGGGCGGCGTCGACAACAACTACGCGTTCAGCTACGTCGCGGGCACACTGACGATCGGCAAGAAGACGCTGACCGTCACTGCCACCGACCAGTCCAAGACCTACGGCTCGGCCAACCCCGCGTTCGGCTTCAGCTACAGCGGCGGCTTCGTCGGGACCGACACCGCGGCCGGCATCGACACACCCCCGACCTGCTCCTCGACGGCGACCACGGCCACCCCGGTCGGGACCGCCCCCATCACCTGCTCGGGCGGCGTCGACAACAACTACGCGTTCAGCTACGTCGCGGGCACACTGACGATCGGCAAGAAGACGCTGACCGTCAGTGCCACCGACCAGTCCAAGACCTACGGCTCGCTGTTCGTGTTCGACACGACCAGCCCGTCGGCCCACTTCACGGTCGTCGGCCTGGTCAACGGCGACACCGTCACCGACGTCACCCTCAGCAGCACCGGCGCCGCGGCCACCGCGACCGTCGGCGGCAGCCCCTATCCGATCCTCATCAGCGGCGCCCTCGGGACCGGCCTGTCCAACTACGACATCACCTACGAGAACGCCGAGCTGACGGTCGATCCCAAGGCCCTGACCGTCAGTGCCACCGACCAGTCCAAGACCTACGGCTCGCTGTTCGTGTTCGACACGACCAGCCCGTCGGCCCACTTCACGGTCGTCGGCCTGGTCAACGGCGACACCGTCACCGACGTCACCCTCAGCAGCACCGGCGCCGCGGCCACCGCGACCGTCGGCGGCAGCCCCTATCCGATCCGCATCAGCGGCGCCCTCGGACCGGCCTGTCCAACTACGACATCACCTACGAGAACGCCGAGCTGACGGTCGACCCCAAGGCCCTGACCGTCAGTGCCACCGACCAGTCCAAGACCTACGGCTCGCTGTTCGTGTTCGACACGACCAGCCCGTCGGCCCACTTCACGGTCGTCGGCCTGGTCAACGGCGACACCGTCACCGACGTCACCCTCAGCAGCGCCGGCGCCGCGGCCACCGCGACCGTCGGCGGCAGCCCCTATCCGATCCTCATCAGCGGCGCCCTCGGGACCGGCCTGTCCAACTACGACATCACCTACGAGAACGCCGAGCTGACGGTCGACCCCAAGGCCCTGACCGATCAGTGCCGCCGACCAGTCCAAGACCTACGGCTCGCTGTTCGTGTTCGACACGACCAGCCCGTCGGCCCACTTCACGGTCGTCGGCCTGGTCAACGGCGACACCGTCACCGACGTCACCCTCAGCAGCACCGGCGCCGCGGCCACCGCGACCGTCGGCGGCAGCCCCTATCCGATCCTCATCAGCGGCGCCCTCGGGACCGGCCTGTCCAACTACGACATCACCTACGAGAACGCCGAGCTGACGGTCGATCCCAAGGCCCTGACCGTCAGTGCCACCGACCAGTCCAAGACCTACGGCTCGCTGTTCGTGTTCGACACGACCAGCCCGTCGGCCCACTTCACGGTCGTCGGCCTGGTCAACGGCGACACCGTCACCGACGTCACCCTCAGCAGCACCGGCGCCGCGGCCACCGCGACCGTCGGCGGCAGCCCCTATCCGATCCTCATCAGCGGCGCCCTCGGGACCGGCCTGTCCAACTACGACATCACCTACGAGAACGCCGAGCTGACGGTCGATCCCAAGGCCCTGACCGTCAGTGCCACCGACCAGTCCAAGACCTACGGCTCGCTGTTCGTGTTCGACACGACCAGCCCGTCGGCCCACTTCACGGTCGTCGGCCTGGTCAACGGCGACACCGTCACCGACGTCACCCTCAGCAGCACCGGCGCCGCGGCCACCGCGACCGTCGGCGGCAGCCCCTATCCGATCCTCATCAGCGGCGCCCTCGGGACCGGCCTGTCCAACTACGACATCACCTACGAGAACGCCGAGCTGACGGTCGACCCCAAGGCCCTGACCGATCAGTGCCACCGACCAGTCCAAGACCTACGGCTCGCTGTTCGTGTTCGACACGACCAGCCCGTCGGCCCACTTCACGGTCGTCGGCCTGGTCAACGGCGACACCGTCACCGACGTCACCCTCAGCAGCACCGGCGCCGCGGCCACCGCGACCGTCGGCGGCAGCCCCTATCCGATCCTCATCAGCGGCGCCCTCGGGACCGGCCTGTCCAACTACGACATCACCTACGAGAACGCCGAGCTGACGGTCGATCCCAAGGCCCTGACCGTCAGTGCCACCGACCAGTCCAAGACCTACGGCTCGCTGTTCGTGTTCGACACGACCAGCCCGTCGGCCCACTTCACGGTCGTCGGCCTGGTCAACGGCGACACCGTCACCGACGTCACCCTCAGCAGCACCGGCGCCGCGGCCACCGCGACCGTCGGCGGCAGCCCCTATCCGATCCTCATCAGCGGCGCCCTCGGGACCGGCCTGTCCAACTACGACATCACCTACGAGAACGCCGAGCTGACGGTCGATCCGGCCCCGTTGAGCGTCACCCCGGACCTGGGCCAGTCGAAGATCTACGGGGCGAGCGAGCCGACCCTGACCTACGGCCACGGCACGCTCTACAACGGCGACACCGACAGCGTCTTCACGGGCGTCCTCAGCCGGGCCGCCGGCCAGAACGTCGGGACCTACGCGATCAGCCAGGGCACGCTCTCGGCCGGCGCCAACTACACCATCGTCTTCACCACCGGCCGGACGTTCGCGATCACGCCGCGTGACCTCACGCGTCACCCCGGACCTGGGCCAGTCGAAGATCTACGGGGCGAGCGAGCCGACCCTGACCTACGGCCACGGCACGCTCTACAACGGCGACACCGACAGCGTCTTCACGGGCGTCCTCAGCCGGGCCCCCGGCCAGAACGTCGGGACCTACGCGATCGGCCAGGGCACGCTCTCGGCCGGCGCCAACTACACCATCGTCTTCACCACCGGCCGGACGTTCGCGATCACGCCGCGTGACCTCACGCGTCACCCCGGACCTGGGCCAGTCGAAGATCTACGGGGCGAGCGAGCCGACCCTGACCTACGGCCACGGCACGCTCTACAACGGCGACACCGACAGCGTCTTCACGGGCGTCCTCAGCCGGGCCCCCGGCCAGAACGTCGGGCACCTACGCGATCGGCCAGGGCACGCTCTCGGCCGGCGCCAACTACACCATCGTCTTCACCACCGGCCGGACGTTCGCGATCACGCCGCGTGCCGTGACAGTCACGGCGGCGAACAAGTCGAAGATCCTCGGCGGGGTGGACCCCGTTTTGACCTACACGATCACGAGCGGCACCCTCGTTGGCTCAGACACCTTTAGTGGCGCGATAACCCGGACGGCCGGAGAACTGGTCGGGACCTATCCGATCACCAAGGGGACACTGACTCTCGGGAGCAACTACTCGCTCACGTTTGTCAACGGCACCTTCTACATCCAGTACGGCTGGGACGGCTTCCTCCAGCCGATCAATGACACCGCGCACCAGACGGGGCTCGCTGAGAGCAAATTCAAGCTGGGACAAACCATCCCAGCGAAGTTCGTGATCAACGATGCTGCTGGCAATGTTGTGCAGCAACCGACGCTGCCCACATTCACACGATCAAACAGTTTGGGCACGTGCGATACCACTACCGCACCTGAAGCCGCGGTTGACCTTGCTCCAGACGCTGGCGCGAACTACCAGTGGCAGGGTGGTCAATACCACTACAACTGGAGCACGAAGGGCTTGCCAGCTGGCGAGTACCGCGTCTACGCCAATCTCGCGGATGGCACCGCACGTTATGTGGACATTTGCCTTACGAAGTAGAGGATCGTCGAATTCCCGAGCGCGCGAGAAGACCGGTCCGGGGGGACCGGTCTTCTCTTTTTGGCCGGATCGGCGTCAGGGCGCCTTCGGATCCACGAACCGGCAGCGCCGCAGCAACGGGCACGCCTCGTGGTCCGGCCGCTGGGCGTGGCAGACCTTCCGGCCGTGCTGGATGAGGTTGACGTGCGCCTCGTAGCGCTGGTCCGGGGCGAACATGCCGAGGACCAGGTCGTGGGCGTCCTCCATCGAGGCCTTCGGCGGCAACGTGCCGACGCGGCGCAGGACGCGGTCGACGTGCCGGTCGATGGGCAGCAGCGGCAGCCCGAACGAGAACAGCAGCAACACCGACGCGGTCTTCTTGCCGATGCCGTCGATCTGGGTCAGCCAGTCGCGTGCCTCGAGGGCCGGCATCTCGCCGAGGAACTCGAGCGAGTAGTCGCCGCGTTCCTCGCGGATCTTGCGCAGGGTCGCCTGGATCCGTGGCGCCTTCTGGTTTCCGAGCCCGCCCGGCCAGATCGTCTCGACCAGCTCGGGGAGTGGCGCGAACTCGACGGCGCCCCAGTCGGGCTCGACCCCGTCGGGCAGCCCATCGCCGCCCCAGCCGGGGCCCGGGTTGTGCGCCTCGACCGCGCCCGTGCCCGGATAGCGCGAGCGAAGCGCCTCGAACGCCACCTCGGCACCGATGTCGGCGCTGTTCTGGGTCAGGATCGTCAGGATCAGCTCGCTGGTCGGGTCGAGGCGGCGCTGCCACGTCGGATGTCCGTAGCAGCTCGGCCAGCCCCTCCAGCACGAACGGGACGAGCCCGGGCCGATACCGCTCGAGACGCTTCGCCCAGGTCCGCCCCGGATCGGAGAACTTCCGCTTTCGGGGGCGGCGCGCGGGCTTGGCGCGAGGCGCAGGACCGGTCATGCGACCACCACCCCGGCCAACGAGCCGATGCCGACCAGCCGCGCGAGCCTCTCCCCGCAGCGCTCGAGCGGCGCGACCCCCGCGGCCATCGCCTCCTCGACCGTCTGCGGCCGTTCGACGACCGGCACCGCCACCGCCCCGACGCTCGCCAGGGCCTCGATCCCTTCCGGCTCGACCCCGCCACCGACCGCGACGCACGGCACGCCCGCCGCCGCCGCCCGCGTCGCGACCCCGAGGGCCGTCTTGCCGTACGCGGTCTGGGCGTCGATGCGGCCCTCGCCGGTGATGACGAGGTCGGCGCTGGCCAGGCGCGCCGGGAAGTCGGTCGCCTCCATCACGAGGTCGATGCCGGGTCGCAAGGTGAAGCCATCGAACGCGTCCTGGATGGCCAGGAGACCGAAGCCGACGCCACCGGCCGCCCCAGCGCCCGCGACCTCGCGGACGGGGAGTGGCTGGCGACCGGCGGCCTCCAGCAGGTCGGCGAAGGCCGCGAGCCGCCCGTCCAGGTACGCGACCTGGTCGGGCGTGGCGCCCTTCTGCGGGCCGTAGACCGCGGCGGCGCCGGTCGGCCCGAGCAACGGATTGGTCACGTCGCACGCGACAGACATGCGGACCTCGACCGAGGTCAGGGTCGAGGCCGTCGAGCGAGACCCCGTCGAGCACGTCCGGGATGCCGCGCGGCGGCGCGCCCCCTCACCCCCAGGCGAGTACGCCATCCCGAGCGACGCAAGCATCCCGAACCCGCCGTCGGTCGTGGCACTCCCCCCGATCCCGAGCATCACCTCACGCACCCCCGACGCAGCCACGGTCGCCAGGACGTCGCCCAGACCCGGACGACGTGGCATGCACGGCGTCGCGCTCGGCCGGGGCGACCCGCGACAACCCCGACGTCTCGGCCATCTCGATGACGGCGCGCGCCCCATCCACGGACCGGAGCCAGCGCGCAACGATCTGCCGCCCGAGCGGGTCCGCGACCGTCGTCTCCTGCCACTCCCAGCCGCCGGCCGCGGCGACCGCCTCGAGCGTGCCCTCGCCGCCGTCCGCGAGCGGACACAGCAGCACCGTGTCCGCGGGTCGCGCGCGTGCCCACCCGTCCGCCAGCGCCCGGGCGACCGCCACGGACGTCAGCGACCCCTTGAACGAGTCGGGCGCGATGAGGACCGTCAGCGGCCGGGCGAGCACGGGACGGAGACCTGCCTCAGCCTTGCGTCAGACCGGCGACCGACGCCGCCGCGCCGCCGCCGGCGCCCCGACAGGCCCGATCACCGACAGGTCGACGACCCCGTCGGGCTTGTGCCGCTCGATGTATTCGGGGATGCGGATCATCGGCGGACGCTCCTGGTCGGCCAGCTCGATGACCTCGAGCGAGAGCCGGCCCTTGCCGGACCGCGGCAGCTTCATGGTCGAGCCCATCTCGGCGAACAGCCGCGCCTTGCGCCGCTCCTCGATGCGCTTCATCACCGCCTGGAGGATGACGAACGACATCCGCGACAGGCCCTCGAGCTCCTGGTTGCGGTGGATCCGCCGCTCCAGGTCGACCTGGCCGAGGCCCTCGATGCCGAGCCGCTCGGCGGTGTCGATGAGGTGGCCGATCTCGACCGCGTAGCCGGTGAAGAACGGGATCGCCTCGAGCAGCGTCCGCCGGCCGGCGTACTCGCCCGACAGCGGCTGGATCATCCCCGACAGCTCCGGGTAGAACAGGTTGATGAGCGGCCGCGCGACGAGCTCGGTGACCCGGCCGCCGCCGCCCTCCTTGAGCACGCCGCCCTCGACGATCGGGCGCTGGTAGTAGCCCTTGACGTACTGCAGCCGCGGCTCGTGGAGGAGCGGTCCGAGCGTCCCGTAGACCATCCGGTGATGCCAGTTCTTCACGTCGGTGTCGGCCCAGACGATGATGTCGCCGGTCGATTCGTAGACCGACTTCCAGAGCGATTCGCCCTTGCCGACGAACGAGCCGTAGCGGGCCAGCACGTCGGGGTGCTGGACGACGCGGGCACCCTCGGCCTCGGCGATCTCGCGGGTCCGGTCCGTGGACGCCGAGTCCATGACGAGGACCTCGTCGAGGAGCGGGACGCGGCCGACCATCTCGCGCATGGCGCGGCGCACGATCGGCCCGATCGTCTCCTCCTCGTTGAGGGTCGGCAGGACGAGGCTGATCGTCAGCTTCTGCTTCTCCTTGAGCGTCACCAGCCGCCGCAGGTCGGCGAACTCGGCGTGGTGGAAGTTCGATTCACCGAACCAGCGCTCGACCCGGACGGGGACGGCACGCGCCTCCTCGGCTGCCCGGTCGGCGGCGGCCAGCGTCTCGGCGCGGGCGGCCAGCTGGTCGAACGTCGTGCGCTCGATCGATTCGCGGGTCTTGACGACCATGACCGTCGGCTTGGCACGAGCCGCGATCGCCTCCGGCAGGGCACCGAACAGGTAGCTCTCGCCGTCGGCGCCGCCGGGTGACGCCGACGCGCCCATGACCACGAGGTCCGCCTTCTCCGCCTCGCGCAGGATCGCGTTGCGGACGTTGGGCGCCTCGCGCAGGACGGCCTCGCTGCGGCCGGTGATGTGCTGCTTGATGAAGGCCGCGAGCGCACGCTCGGCCTGGGCCCGGACGGCCAGGGTGACCCCGGGCGGGACGAGGTGGAGGACGACCACCGTGGCGTCGTGATGGATGGCGATCGCGTCGGCGAAACGCAGCGCGAGCTCGGCGTGCGGTCCGCCGCGGACCGGCACGAGGACGCGCTGGATCGTCTTGCTGCCACGCTGCTTGACGACCGCGATGTCGCACGGGGAGTCGCGGACGACCTCGTCGATGGTCGGCGAGAAGACGTCGGGCCGTTGCCGTCACGCCCGCCGGCCGCCCGCCCGCCCCAGCCGAAGATGACCAGGTCGGCTTCCTGTTCGGCCGAGGCCTCGATGATCCCCTCGGCGGCATGCCGGCCGATGCGCACGATCGGGTGGATCGTCGTGCCGTCGGGCGCGTAGTCGAGCACCCGCTGCAGGAGGCGCCGCGCGTGCCGGGCGCGCGTCGCGCCCTCGGACAGCGGCATCCCCTCGGGGACCTCGACGATCCCGAGCGCGGACAGCTCGCCGGCCCGCCGGTCGAGCATCGCGGCGCCGAGCCGGATCAGCTCCTCGGCCGTCATCGGGTTGGCGACGGGGATGAGGATCCGGGCGGGGAGCGGCGGTCGGGCCATCAGTGAGCCCCTGACCCGGCCGCCTCGGCCTCGCTCCAGCGCTTGACGAGGTACGGCTTCAGCAGCTCGAACTCGCGCGCCTGGCGCTCCACGCGCTCCTCGGCCTGGTCGGTCGTCACCGTGCGGTTCTCGATGACGAAGCTCGCGACCCGCCCGAAGTAGATCGGCACGAGCGACGCGACGAGCGCCTCGAGCGACGGCTGCGGATCCCGCGCCGCGATGATCATGTCGTAGATGACCCGTGCCCAGACGTCGTCCGGGAAGTGGAACGCGGCGACCGCGTCGGCCATCTCGAGGGTCGTCGCCTTGGTCGATGCGACGTCGCCCCCGATGCCCAATCGAGTCCTGGCCGCGTCCTCCAGCCGGCCCGCCTCGGCCGCCAGCTCCATCACGGTCTCGTATGTGGCGGGCGCCAGCATCCGGGCCCACGTGTCCGCGAGCGTCAGCGACCCGGCCTGGAACTCGGACAACAGGCGGAGCGTGTTCACCTCGAGCGGCGGCGGCTCGATGATCCGCTCGAAGCCATAGGCCGGCACGTCGTGGCTGCCCTTGATCGCGGTCCAGTGGTCGGGATAGCGGTTGGCCAGCCGCAGGATCGTCCCGACGACCTGGCGGAACATCGGCCCGAGATCGGACCCCGGGTCCTTCGGGTCGTGGATCTTGGCTCCGAGTCGCGTCTGGCAGACGGCGAACCCGGCGGTCAGCGCGGACGTCGTCATCCAGATGTCGATGCCGAAGCGGCTGATCTCGGGCGTCCAGTCGTCGAGCGACAGGTAGTGCTTGACGAGGTCGCCCGACACCCCGAAGTCGCCTCCGATCGGCTGGCGGATGCGGTGCCCGTAGAGGGCCCGGGTCAGCGGATAGGTGACGGTGTTGGTGATGGTCCCGTCGTACTTGTAGCGGGCGTAGAGCGGCGCCACGAAGTCGTAGCCGCCCTTGAGGATCGGCCCGGCCAGCAGCTCGATCCACTCGGGCACGATCGAGCGCAGGTCCGAATCCACGACGACCAGGGCCTGGACGTGGAGCGCATCGGCGATCTCGAAGATCGTGCGCAGCGCCGCGCCCTTGCCGCCGACCCCCTCGATCTCGGGATAGGTCAGGCTGACCCGCTCCAGGCGGTTCGTCGGGCGGACCAGGAGGATCTGCTCGATGTAGTCGGGCGGCTCGGTCTCGACCACGACCCGGCCGGTCCCGTCGGGCGAGCCGGCGTCCGAATTGACGACCACGGGATGGAGATCCGGGAAGTACTGGACGAGCCCGGCCTGCGCGGCGCGCACCACGTACCCGATCGTCGCGGCGTTCTTGAAACTCGGGATGCCGACCATGATGTCGGCCCGGCCGAGCCGCTCGATCTCGTCGCGGATGGCCGGTGTCAGCGCGGTTTGGGGCATCGGGCCAACCGTACCACCCTCAGCGGCGCGGCATCCCCGTGATGACCCAGTCGGGGTTCGGTTGGCCCGGCAGGTAGTGGCTGTTCGCGGCCTTGTAGGTCAGGCCGGCGAAGCCCATCGAGCGCCACGAGGTGACCCACGAATCGATCGGAGGGCGAACGAACGCGCCGACCCGCACGACATCCGACTCGGCGATCACCGACTCGAGGAGCCGCCGCCGTTCCAGCAACGGGACGTCGAGAAGGGACGTGTCGTCGAGCCACAACAGGTCGGTGGCGACGAAGCTGACCGCCTCCTCCGAGACGAACGTACGCGCGGCGAGCGCATCTTCCTTGAGGGCCACGGTGTCCATCGCCCGATTGTTTCGCAGCCCGACGAGCCCTTTAAGCGAGGGCATCTCGTCGGGCCAGACGACGACGGCCGACGCGTGTGACGTCTGCTTGGTCAGGAAACCATCGAGCACGACACCGTCGGCCTGAAGCGACTCGCCCAGCGCATCGACGATGAGGGACATCCCCGGCACGGGGTCACCGTCGGCATCGACCAGGATCGCGCCTCCGGCATCGACCGCGGCGAGGGTGCGGACGCCGGTCCACAACGGCTCGACGAGCGGGTCGCGGATCTTCTGGGGGTTGCTGTTGCCGTAGGCCTGCGGCCGGAGAGTGGCCAGGACCTCCCGCGGATCGGTGGCTTCCTCGGATCCAGTTGGGCGCGCTTCCTGGGTCATCGGCAAATCCTAACCGTCCGCATGCTGGCTGCTGTACGGGTTTTCATCCTCGCACCCCGGATGCCGGATTCGGCACCCTTTCCTCGCAGCGTCAGCGGCGCCCTTTCTGGGCCTCCCCGACTCGGAGTGAACTGGGTGGCTGCCGACGCGCGCGGCCCCTCGCCCCCTGGCGACTCATACAGGCAGGGCGAGGGGCCTCTTCCTGTCCGGTCAATCCCGATAGCCATCGGGGTGCGACAGGCGCCACGCCCAGGCCGAGCCGACGATCTCCTCCAGGCTCGGATGGGCGGGGCGCCAGCCGAGGAGCTCGGCCGCGCGATCGGCACGTGCGACGAGGACGGGCGGATCGCCCGGCCGGCGCGGACCGGTGGTCGCAGGGATCGCGTGCCCGACGACAGCTTCGGCCGCGGCGAGGACCTCTCGCACCGAGAAGCCGTCGCCGTTGCCCAGGTTGCAGACCAGGGCATCGGTCGTCCGCGGGTCTCCGGGCGCCGTCGCCTCGATGGCCCGGAGGTGAGCGTCGGCCAGGTCGGCGACGTGGATGTAGTCGCGGACGCACGTGCCGTCGGGCGTCGGGTAGTCGTCGCCGAAGACCGTGATGCTCCCGTCGCCCTCCGCCGCGGCGAGGACGTTCGGGATCAGGTGGGTCTCCGGGTCGTGGACCTCGCCGAGCGTCTCGGTGGCGCCGGCCACGTTGAAGTAGCGCAGGGAGACGCTGCGCAGCCCGTAGGCCCGGCCGTACCAGGCGAGCGCGGCCTCGAACGTCCGCTTCGACTCGCCGTACGGGTTGATCGGCCGGAGCGGGGCGTCCTCGGGGATCGGTGTCGCGTCCGGGACCCCGTAGACCGCCGCGGTCGAGGAGAACACCACGCGCTCGACCTGCGCGGCGCGCGCGGCCTCGAGAAGCGCCACCCCGCCGGCGACGTTGTCGCGGTAGTAGCGCGACGGGTCGGCGATCGATTCGCCGACCAGGGAACGCGCGGCGCAATGGAGGATCGCGTCGATGCGCTCGGACTCGAGAAGGCTCGCGAGGGCGTCGGCGTCGGCGTACGTGCCCTGGTGGAGGGTCGCGCCCGGTGGCACCGCCCCTCGGTGACCGGTCGACAGGTCGTCGAGGACGACGACGTCATGACCCGCCCGGATGAACGCATCCGCCGAGACCGAGCCGACGTAGCCGGCGCCGCCGGTCACAAGGATCCTCATGCGCGAACGATACGCGGCGGCCGGCGGTCGCCGAATGTCACGGGAGATCGCGCCGCATCGTCCGGCTGACCGACCGCGGCACGTAGCCGAGCCCCACGTTGACCCGCTGCATCGCTTCGTTGCCTTGCTGGGTCCAGGTCACGATCTCTCGGATGCCCTGCGCAGCGGCCCATGCCAGCTGGCGACGCTTGAGCGCGGTGGCCAGGCCCTTGCCGCGCCAGCGTCGGTCGACGACGGTGAGCCCGTTCTCGGCGCGTGTCTCGTCATCGGTCCAGGCGTTCAGGCCGGCGTAGCCGACGATGATCCCGTGTTCGAGTGCCACGAACGTGCCCCCGGGCAGGGTCGCTTCCTCGCGCAGCCACTCGTCGATCGAGACGACTGCCGAGCCTGTCTTGAGGACCATGTCGGCGAAGCCCTGCTGGGCGAGAGCGAATGACCGCTGGAGCAGTTCCGGGCGCTGCGCGACCGTCCAGAATTCGACGCCGTCGAACCGAGGCGCCGCGGGTTCGTCAGCTCGTCAGCACGCGCACCTGCTCGACCTGGCGGTCGACCTCCTGGAACCCGTGGCGAACGGCGAACGCATGGGCTCCGTCGCCCTCGGCGTGGGCGCGGACCGACGCGAAACCGCGATCGACGAGGTGGTCGAGCAGCGACGCGAAGGAGGGCCGAACCGACACCACGTCTGCGGTGCTCGGGCACGACGCGTGCCGCGACGAAGCCGCCCTCGACCTGCGACCGGTTTGCCACCCCGCTGCCGATGACGTCGTCGCCCGATTCGGCCAGGAGCATCAGGGTGTCGGGACCTTCCTCGGCGCGCAGCACCTCGATCGTGGGCACGGACTCGTTGGGCATCACGATGCGGCGAACGTCGTTCCACGCCATGAGGTCGGCGTCGGTCACGGCGGGGCGGATGGCGATGCCGCGGTCGGTGATCACGCCGAAACGGTAAGACATCGGGTTGCGGTCGCGCCAGCCCGCGACCGTGCGTGTCAGCGGCCGAAGAGGCGTTCCCACAGGGAGCGGCGGGGCCGGGGCCGCGCCGGGGCTGGATCTGCGGCGGCTTCCGGGCTTGCCCGGGATGTAGGCGCCCGGGACGGCCGGGGCGGGCTCGGGTTCGGGCGGTGGGGGTGCGGGCGGTTCACTCTCGACGGGCACCGAGTCCCAAGGTGCGGCGGTGGCTGGCTCGGGTTCGGGTTCGGGTTCGGCCTCAGCCCGTTCGGTGCTCTCGGTTTGGGACGGCCTCGGTTTCGGGCTCGTCGTCGAGCGCGTCGGACTCCGCCTCGAGCTCAGGTTCGAGATCGAGCTCGGCTTCGGCCTCTGCGGCTGCCGCCTGCTCGGGTTCGAGGGTCGCCTCGGGAATGGCTTCGGCCTCAGGCTCCGCGTCGGCCTCGGGCTCGACGACTGCTTCGGGCTCGGCTTCGGTCTCGACGCTTCGGCTTCGGGCTCGGCTTCCGCTTCGGGTTCGGCTTCGGCCTCGGCTTCGGGCTCCGGCTTCCGCTTCGGGCTTCGGCTTCGACGGCTTCGGGCTCGGCTTCGGCCTCGGTCGCAGCTTCGGGCTCGGCAGCGGCTTCGGGCTCCGGCTCGGCCGCGCTCGGCCTCGGGCTCGGCAACTGCTTCAGGCTCAGCAGTGGCCTCGGGCTCGGCCGCCGCCTCAGGCTCGGCGTCGGCCACACCCTCAGCCGCCGATTCCGCCTCGAGCAGTCGCCGCGCGTCGCGGTACTCGAGGATCTCCTCGAGGCGCGCGACCATGCGCTCGGCCGCCGGGTTCTCGGGGTCGATCGCTGCCGCCTTGCGTGCCAGCTTCAACGCGCCCACCTCGTCGCCCCGGTCCAGCGTGACCCGGGCGAGCCCGACGACGGCGATCGAATTCTGCGGATCGGCCCGGGCGACCTGCCGATAGAGGGTCTCCGCGCGATCGAGCAACCCGACCGACAACGCGCGTTCGGCCTGGAGCAGGATCTCGATCATCGGTCCTCCGTGAGCATCGCCTGGGCAAGGAGCAAGAGCGTCGGCCTGTCGTTCGCCGTCGGATCGACGATGACACGCTCCACGAGCTCGTCAAGGATGCGCCCGAGACGGGGTCCTTGTTCGAGTCCCAGCTCCGCGATCAGATCATCGCCGTCCACGACGAGTCCTTTCCGGTCCAAAACGGCTTCGGCGGCGAGCTCGCGTCGCGATCCGCGCCCGAAGTTCGTCGAGCCGTCCGGCATTGGCGGGCAGCCCCGACCCAACGTTATCCGCCGCGCGAAGCACGAGCAGGTCGTCCAGGAACCCGTCGCCGTATGCGTGCAGCTTGCCGATGAACCGGCGCACCGCTGCGTCGGACCAGTTCGCCTCGTAGCTGAACATGTGCAACCGCACGAGCTCGACGACGCGGCCACGCACGGACCGCGGCGCGTGCAGCCGATCGAGGAACGCCCCGGCCAGGTCCGCCCCGACCGCGTCATGACGGAGGAAATGTCCGTCGGCGAACGTCGCCGGCTTGCCGATGTCGTGCAGGAGCGCCGCAAGCCTGACCGCCGGCCGGTTCGCCGGGGTCGCGTCCACGGCTCGCAGCGTGTGGTCCCAGAGGTCCTCGCCCGGGACCTTGTTCTGGGCGATCCCTCGTTGCGCCGCGAGGTCCTCGGAGATCCCGGCCAGCAACCCCGTCTCCGACAGCAGTCGAAGCCCGATCGACGGCGTCGCCGCCGCGAGCAGCTTGTCGAGCTCGGCGGCGATCCGCTCGCCCGACAGGTGGCGGACCAGATCGGCGTGTGCCCGGATCCCGGCCAGCGTCGTCGGCGTCGATATCGAACTCGAGCGTGGTCGCCAGGCGCATGGCGCGGATCATCCGCAGTGCGTCCTCCTCGAACCGTGTCGCCGGCTCGCCGACGGCGCGCAGGACCCTCGCGCGTGCGTCGAGGGCGCCGCCGTACGGGTCGATGAGCGCGTCGGTCTCTCCCGGGCGCCCGCCCCAGGCCATGGCGTTCACCGTGAAATCGCGACGAGCCAGGTCCTCCTCGACCGTCTCGCCGAACTCGACGTGATGCGGACGGCGGAAGTCCGCGTAGTCATGGTCGATGCGGAAGGTCGTGATCTCGAAGTGCTGGCCATCGCGCCGGACGGCCACCGTCCCGAACTGGTTCTCGTAGACGGCGTCCGGGAAGAGCGCGACGACCTCCTCGGGGAGTGCCTCCGAGGCAAGGTCCCAGTCGTCGGGCTCGCGCCCCAGGACGACGTCGCGTAACGACCCACCGACGACATACGCGGCGTGACCGGCCCCCCGGATCGTCCCCAACAGGTCGTCGACGGCAGCCGGGATCGCTGCCTCGATCGCGGCCGACGGACCAGTCAGTTGCGACCCAGGAACAGGTAGGAGCGCCATGCCTCGTTGCGTTCGTCGCCGAGGTACGGCGTGAACAGCGAGTAGATGTCGCTGCGCGGCTCGAACGCCGGGCGGAGCAGGCGGAGGCGCGCCTCCTCGAGCGTCTTGCCGCCCTTGCGGTGGTTGCACGGCTTGCAGGCGGCGACGAGGTTCTCCCACGTGTGCCCGCCACCGCGATGGCGCGGCATCACGTGGTCGAGGGTCAGGTCGTGGGACTGGCGTCCGCAGTACTGGCAGGTGTGGCGGTCCCGGGCGAAGACCTCGCGGCGGGAGAGCTTGACCCGTGGTCGCGGGCGGCGGATCTGGTACTGGAGCCGGATCACGGAAGGCGCGCGGTACTCGGTCCGCGGCGTCCGGATCACCTGGTGGTCGTACTCGATCACTTCCGCCTTCTCCCCGAACACGAGGCGGAAGGCGCGAGGCAGGTTACAGACGTTGAGCGGTTCGTAGTTCTGGTTCAGAACGAGCACGACACCGTCCATCGGGCGGACGATAGCAGAACGTTCGGAACGTGCTGGGGGCGCGGGGCGCTACCGCGTCACGGACGGCCGGTGGCGGCGCCCGTCGCCGGGTCCCAGCCGCCGGCCTGGCCGACCTTGGTCGCGAGCGGACGACCCAGCGCGTCGGCGATGAAGCGGGCGGCGGTGAGGACGCCGTCGAGCGACACGCCGCCGGTCTCCCAGCCCGAGGCGTCGAGGAAGTAGACGAGGTCTTCCGTGGCGAGATTGCCGGCGGCGCCCGGCGCGTAGGGACAGCCGCCGGTCCCGCCAGCCGACGAATCGAAGCAGCGGACCCCGGCATCCAGCCCGGCCGCGACGTTGGCGAGCGCCGTCCCGCGGGTGTCGTGGAAGTGGTAGGCGATGCGCTCGAGCGGGATGCCGGCTTCCACGGCCAACCCGGTCAGGGCTGCGACCTGGCCCGGGACGCCGACCCCGATCGTGTCGCCGAAGCAGACCTCGTCGACCCCGAGGTCGAGGAGGCGCAGGGCGACCTCGACGGCTCGGCTCGGGTTCGACCCGGCCGGTGTACGGGCACCCGAAGGCGGTCGAGACGTAGCCGCGCCGCCACCAGCCGAGCTCGCCGGCCCGCGCCAGGACCGGGCGCGAACGCCGCCAGCGACTCGTCCACGGTCATCCCGATGTTCGCGGTCGTGAACGCATCGGTCGTCGCGGTGAAGACCGCGATCGCGTCGGCGCCGGCGGCCTCGGCCCGGGTCATGCCGCGCAGGTTGGGCACGAGGACCGGGTAGCGAACACCGGGCGCGCGAGGCAGATCGCGCATCAGCTCGTCCGCGTCGGCGAGCTGCGGGATCGCGCTCGGGGCCACGAAGCTGGTCGCCTCGATCTCGCGCAGGCCGGCCTCGGCGAGCAGCGCGATGAAGCGTGCCTTGGTCGCGGTCGGGATCGGCGTCGCCTCGTTCTGGAGGCCGTCGCGCGGCCCGACCTCGTAGATCCGGACGTGCTCGGTCACCGGGTCAGACGAGCGGCGGGTCCATCGCCCGCTCGAGGCGGGCGACCTCGATCTCGATCCGGCCGAGGAGCGCGATGGCGGCCACGTGCTCCGGGCTGCCGTGCGCCGCGGCGTTCCGCCGCCGCCGCGTCTCGCGGTGGAGCGCCAGCAACTCGTCGCGTGTCTGTGGCAGCGGGGTCGGATCCTGTGTGTGCGCCGGATCGTGCGCGATGTCGGTCTTGCGTTGGGCCATGGCAACCTCCGTCGTCGAACCGAGTGAGCCTACCCGAACAGCCGCCGTCAGGGTTCGACCACCGCGAGCAGCTGACCGCGGGTGACCTGGTCGGCCGGCCGGACACGCACCTCGCCAACGGCCCCGGCGATCGAGGCGACCACGACGTGCTCCATCTTCATCGCCTCGAGGGTGACGATCGGGTCGCCGGCCGCGACCGTCTGCCCGGTCGCGACGTGGACGGTCAGCACGGCGCCCGGCATCGGGGCGACGACCTCGGCCGGACCGGTCGCGCCTGCCGCTCCGTGGCCGATCGCCGCGCGGGCGGCTGCGTCGACGTCGGGGGCCGGCGGCGAGCCGGAACGGGACGCTGCGACCGGCGAGGTCGAGATGGACGGTGTCGCCGGCTCGCACGGAGGCGAAGGCGGGGTCGATGCTCCGCCTCGGTGACATCGACGGATCGGATCATCTCATCCGAGGCGACCCGGACCGATGCTCGCGGCGTTGAGGCGCCAGCCGCCGGCCCATGGGTCGCCGGGGTCCGCGTCGGCGACGAGTTCCGCCGCGGCGGCCACCCAGGCCTCCTCCGGGATCGCGGTCATCGCCGTCCAGTCGTCGGGCGGCCAGATCCGTGTCAGCACGTCGGTCCGTGCCTGCCCGTCGAGGACGACCGGCTGGCGCACGAGCCAGCGCAGGAACCGCAGGTTCGTGACGAGCCCGAGGACGACCGTCTCATCGAGCGCCTCCGCCAGCCGCGCCGAGGGCCGCGGCGCGATCCGGCCCCCACGCGACGATCTTGGCGAGCATCGGGTCGAAGCGCCCACCGATCTCGCTGCCGAGCTCGATCCCGGCATCGACCCGGATCCCCTCGCCGGTCGGCCAGCGGAGCGCCTCGATCCGCCCGGTTGCCGGCAGGAAACCGTTCTCGGCGTCCTCGGCGTAGAGGCGGACCTCGACCGCGTGGCCCGTGCTGACGACCGCGGATGACGTCCGCGACGTCGAGCGGCTCGCCGGCCGCGATCCGCAGCTGGTCGGCGACGAGGTCGCGCCCGGTGACCATCTCCGTGACCGGGTGCTCGACCTGGAGCCGCGTGTTCATCTCGAGGAACGTGAAACGACCGCGGGCATCGAGCAGGAACTCGCACGTCCCCGCGCTCACGTAGCCCGACCGCCCGCCCGAGCGTCAGCGCCGCCTCACCCAGCCGCTCGCGCAGGGCTGCGTCGACCGCGGGCGACGGCGCCTCCTCGAGGATCTTCTGGTGGCGGCGCTGGATCGAGCAGTCGCGCTCGCCGAGGTGGATCCCCGTGCCGTGGCCATCGAACAGGACCTGGATCTCGACGTGGCGCGCGCCGACGACGAGGTGTTCGAGGATGAGCCGGTCGTCGTCGAAGGAGGCTGCCGCCTCGCGTCGGGCCGCGGCGATCGCGTCGGGGAGCGCCTCGGGGCCACGGACCGTGCGCATGCCCTTGCCGCCGCCGCCGGCCGCGGGCTTGACCAGCAGCGGAAAGCCGACCGCGCTCGGCCGCGGCGATCAGGGCGTCGTCGGACGGCGTCCGGTTCGTCGTAGCCGCGGAGGACCGGGACGCCGAGCGACGCCGCGAGCCGTCGGGCCGCGGCCTTGTCGCCCATCGACCCGGATCGCCTCCGGCGGCGGCCCGACCCAGCGGATCCCGGCAGCGAGCACCGCCTCCGCGAAATCGGCGTTCTCGGCCAGGAACCCGAACCCGGGATGGAGCGCATCGGCGCCGGCGGCACGAGCCGCAGCGACGACGGCGGCGATGTCGAGCAGGTCGAGCGCGCCCTCGCCCGTCGGTCGTCGGGCACGACCGCGCGGATGCCGAGCCTGTCGCACGTGCGGGTGATGCGGGTCGCGATCTCGCCGCGGTTGGCGATGAACAGCGTGCGGATCGGGGTCGGGGGCGCGGCATCGGCCCGACCGTTGCCGCCGCCCCGGCTGCCACGAACGCGTCAATCGCGTCACTTGCGACACGCCAACGTCCACCAACGCGTCTGCGCGGGCAGTCGACCGCTCGCGATCCAGCGCTGGACGGAGCGCGTGGTCGCTCCGATCCGTGCGGCAGCCTGGCTGGGACTCAGTTCCTCGGACATCGATGTCGCGATCGTCGCATAGCGGCGCGTCGCGCGCGTCACGCGGTCGGCCTACTGATCGGGCGTCCAGGCAGGACGTCGCTTCTCGGTGAAGGCGCGGAAGCCTTCCTGGGCCTCCTCGCTCGTCCGTTGCCGCGCGATGACCCGCGCCGTGTGCCACTTCGCCGATCCGTGTCCCAGGCCGCGGACCTCGCGGACGATCGCCTTCGCGGCGCGTGCCGCGGTCGGTCCGGCCGCGAGCAGGTCCGCGACGGCGGCCTCGACCGCGGCGTCGAGCGCGTCCTCGCCCTCGACGATCTCGTGGACCAGCCCGATCCGTGCCGCCCGCGTGGCGTCGAACCGGCGGCCGCCCGGGAAGAGCGCCCGGGCGTGGCTCTCGCCGATCTTGGCGATCACGAACGGGCTGATGACCGACGGCAGGATCCCGAGCCGCGTCTCGGTGAACCCGAAGCGCGTCCCCGACTCGGCGATGACGAGGTCGGCCACGGCGCACAGCCCCATCCCGCCGCCGAGCGCGGCGCCGTGGACCCGGGCGATGACCGGCACCGGGCAGGTGTCGATGGTCTCGAACATGTCGGCCATCGCCATCGCGTCCTGCTCGTTGCCCTCGGTGTCGAGGGCCATCGCGGCGCGCATCCAGTCGAGGTCGGCGCCGGCACAGAACGACGGTCCGTCACCGGCCAGGACGACCGCCCGGAGCTCGGTCGGGACCCTCGCGGGCGAGCAGCGTGAACGCCGTCCGCAGCTCCGCGATGAGCGTGGCATCGAAGGCGTTGTGGACGTCCGGTCGGGCCAGCGTCACGCGGGCGACGACGCCTCCGGGTCCCGTCCGCTCGACGCGCAGGCTGGCGCTCGACGTCGCACTCACCGCCGCATCGTACGGCACTCGACGGCCCCAATCGTCCGGGAGCCGGTGCCGCTCTGGGCCCTGCTAGGCTCGGCGCGTGGAAGCGGCCGAGGCACTGATCGATGGGCCCGTGGGACCCGAACTGGCGACCGGACCCGACAGGTCGTCGGCTCGTGGCGATCCGCGCGGCCCGTCGCGGCGCGTCTGGCGGCGGCCGTCATCTTCGGCTCGCTCGAGGTGGTCGCCACGGTCGTGTCGCCGCCGGCTGGTCCGCGTCCGGTCCGCGCAGATGGACCTCGCCGGCGCGGGATTGATGCATCGCCCTCTTCAGCCTGCCCGGCGCTCGCGCTGCTCGGAGCGGGCCTGACCTCGGCGGCCCTCGGGTCGCGACCGACGGCCGCCAGCGCCGGGCTGGCGATCGGGCGTCGGGGTCGCCGGTCGCCGCGGTCACCTCGGCGATGATCGGCGCATTCATCCTCGTCGGCTTGGCGGGGACATCGGGGGGCCAGATGGATGGGGCGGACGTGGCCGGGATGCTGCTGCGGACCGGGGTCACCGCCGCGGTCCGGATCTCACCGCTCATCGCGATCGGGTCGGTCGGTCTGGGTGCTGCTCGTGCGGCGCCTCGGCCGGCCCCGAGCACGGCGATCGCGGTCTGCCGGTTCGACGAGGGCCGAGAGCCTGTCGTGGCTCAGGCGAGGACGCGGACCTCGTCGCCGAGACGGATGACGCCGGGTCGTCTCGACCTCGCCGAGACCCCGAACATCAGGTCCTTGCCGTTGACCTGGCCGCGGTATTCCTTGATCGCGCGCAGCGTGTCGTAGTCGCGCTCGCCCGTGTCGGGGTCGTGGGTGGTCATCGCGCAGCGGGCGACCGGCGCGCTGATCCGCAGGACCGTCTCGCCGAGACCGATCCGGCAGCCGACCCAGGTGTCCTCCTCGTGCGCGGCGCCGCCCTCGAGCTCGATCAGCATCCGGAACCGCCGCGCGTCGACGTCGCCGACGCCGAGCACCGCGCCGAGCGCGTCGACCGATCCGTCGGTGACGAGCGTGGCCGGATGCCCGCGACGCGTCCCGCCGACTCGATCGCAGCGGACGATGCGGACCTCACGACCGAGGAAGTCCGTGAGTGCCGCGGCCCACGGCCCGTCGACGATGTGCCCGAGCCGCGGTCCGACCGTGGATCGTTGCGTCTCGATCGGCGCCGTCGAGCCGACCTCGTCCTCGACGACCGTGCCGTCCGGGAACGTCAGCGCAGGATCGTGGCATCGGGGTCCGTCCAGGATCCGACCTGGACCATCTCGCCCGATGTCAGCTGGTCGACCAGGCGACCGCCGGCGTCGATGACGTAGAAGCGGCGGTCCTCGGCGACGCCGTCGGGCCCGAGATCGATCTCGTCGCGCGTCTCGAGCCCGAGGCTGCGGACCGGCGCGATGTTGAGGCGAGCGACGCGTGGCATGGGCTGATGCTACCGGAGCGACGTTTTCGGCGGGCCGGGCCGCTAGCGGACGATCACATCGCGGATGTCGAGGACGGCGCCCTTCTTGAACCACAGGACCTCGAAGGCGAGGACGGTTTCGGCGCGTTCGACACCGGGACGCCAGCCGTGATCGAAGTAGTTCTGGAATGGCTTGCCGTCGGGCTCGAGGGAGCGCAGGCCGATGTGGGCGAGCCCCTCCCTGAGGCTCACGTCGAGCGGCCATGGATCGGCGAACTCGAGCGATGCTGCAGTCGCGATGCCATTTGGAAGTGACGACCTTCCCGAGCGGGACCTCGTACGCGCCGACGTGGTCGATGCGGGATCGTTAACCGAGCGATAGCCAACGGCCGGGCATCTGCGACGGCCGACGGTTGCAGCGTTGGCAGTGGCGTCCCGCACGTCTCGGGCGGCGAGCCATCAGGACAGGGGACGTCGTGATAACCGCCGCCGTCACCCAGGACCGACCGAGCTTCGAGCCGCGGCTCATCCATGCAGGCCGGCCCGCTCGGGATGCCTGCACACATCGTTTCATCCCTCGTCGTCCCGTCGGTGAAGGTCAGCCGTGCGATGAACCCGCCGCCCATGCGTTTGATGAGGGCCGCCGTTCTCATCACGCGTCGGGAATTGGACGATGTCGATCGCGGTCACGTCGTCTCGCGTCCGATGGCTCCGCGACGCCGCCTCGTCGGTCAGCGCGAGACAGCGTTGCGCACCGTAGACCTCGCGCGCAGGGCTGGGGAACTGCGGCCGACTCGCCGACGAACGCCGAGCAACCGACGATCGATCCGGCAACGAGGAGCGAGGCCACGACCGAGCGCCACCTCACATCCGGAAGACCCCGAACCGCGTCTCCGGGATCGGCGCGTGGAGCGCCGCCTCGATGCCCATCGTCAGGACGCGGCGCGTGTCGAGCGGGTCGATGACCCCGTCGTCCCACAGCCGGGCGGTGGCGAAGTAGGGCGAGCCCTCGCGCTCGTAGGTCTCGAGGATCGGCGCCTCGAAGGCGTCGCGCTCGGCATCGGTCGCGAAGTCGCCACCGACCGTCGACAGGACGCGGGCCGCCTGCGGCCCGCCCATGACCGAGATCCGCGCGTTCGGCCACGACCACAGGAAGCGCGGCTGGTAGGCGCGCCCGGCCATCGCGTAGTTGCCGGCCCCGAACGAGCCGCCGATGAGCACGGTGAACTTGGGCACCTCGGCCGAGGCGACGGCCGTGACCAGCTTCGCGCCGTCCTTGGCGATGCCGGCCTCCTCGTACTCGCGGCCGACCATGAAGCCGGTGATGTTCTGGAGGAAGACGAGCGGGATCCGGCGCTGGCAGGCGAGCTCGATGAAATGCGCGCCCTTGAGCGCCGACTGGCTGAACAGGATCCCGTCGTTGGCGAGGATCGCGACCGGGTAGCCGGCGATGTGGGCGAAGCCGGTCACCAGCGTCTCGCCGTAGAGCGGCTTGAACTCGTGGAAGCGCGAGCCGTCGACGAGCCGGGCGATCAGCTCGCGGACCGGGATCGGCCGGCGCGGGTCGAGCGAGACGGCCGCATACAGCGAGGCGTTGGCTGCGTCGCCGGCGGCCGAGACCGCGGGTTCGCACGGCTCGCGGCGGTCCCACGGCGGGTCGGGCGCCTTGCGGTTCAGGTTCGAGACGATCGAGCGCCCGAGCGCGAGCGCGTGCTCGTCGTCGAGCGCCTCGTGGTCGGCGACGCCGGAGCGGCGGGTGTGGACCTCGGCGCCGCCCAGCTCCTCGGGCGTCACGTCCTCGCCGGTCGCGGCCTTCACCAGCGGCGGCCCGCCGAGGAAGATCGTCCCGGTCCCGCGGACGATGACGGTCTCGTCGCTCATCGCCGGGACGTAGGCGCCGCCGGCCGTGCGACGAGCCCATCACCAGCGCGACCTGGGGGATCCCGGCGGCCGACATCCGGGCCTGGTTGTAGAAGATCCGACCGAAGTGGTCGCGATCCGGGAAGACGTCGGCCTGGAGCGGCAGGAACGCGCCGCCGGAATCGACCAGGTAGATGCACGGCAGCCGGTTCTCGAGGGCGATCTCCTGGGCGCGCAGGTGCTTCTTGACGGTCATCGGGTAGTAGGTGCCGCCCTTGACCGTGGCGTCGTTGGCGACGACGACGCAGGTCGTCCCCTCGACCCGGCCGATGCCGGTGACGATCCCGGCGCCCGGCGCGTCGTCGTCGTAGAGGCCGGTCGCCGCGAGCGGGCTCAGCTCGAGGAACGCCGAGCCCGGATCGAGCAGCCGCTCGATCCGTTCGCGGACGGGGAGCTTGCCGCGCTCGCGATGGCGGGCGATCGAGCGCTCGTCGCCACCCGCGCCGCGTCCCGCGACGGTCGCCTGGCGCGCCCGGAGGTCGGCGACCAGCGCGGCCAGCGCGTCGTGGTTGGCCCGCGTCTCGGCGGCGGCGGGGTCGAGCCGGCTGCGCAGGACGGGCATGGCGTTGCTCCTATGTCAAGCGGCCGCGGCGAGCGGGTCTCGCCGGGCTGCCTGAGCGGCCTCATCGTCGCGCATCCGGCGGAAGACCTCGTCACTGATCCGGCGCCGGAGAGCGCGGATCGCCTCGGTCTTGGTGTCGCCGGCGGCCCGCCGGTGGTCGATGTACTCCCGTCCTGGACCGGGACGCTGCATCTGGGTGATGGCGATCCGGTGGAGGGCGACGTTGAGCTGGCGATTGCCGCCGCGGCTGAGTCGGTGGCGGACGACGTTGCCCGACCAGACCGGCACGGGCGCCGAGCCGTTGTGGCGAGCGAAGGCGGCCTTCGAGCGGAAGCGTCCGATGCCCGCCGCCTCGCCGACGAGCTTGGCTGCGGTCAGCGGGCCGCAGCCGGTCAGGGTCAGGAGGCCGGGGCTCATGGTCTCGACCAGGTGGCCGATCTCGCGCTCGAGCGCGTCGATGGTGATGGTCAGCTCGCGGATCCGGACGACGAGATCACGGGCCAGTCGGACGACGGTCCCGGACTGCTCGGTCAGACGAGCCTCCAGCTCGGCCAACACGTGCGCACGATCGAGCGAGCGCGGCCCCGGTTCCTCGCCGGGCATGATCTCGTGGAGATGCCAGCGCAGCCGGTTCTGGTCCTGGGTCCGGGCGGCGACGAGGTCCTCACGGTGGTCGACGAGGAGCCGGACGTCGCGCTCGGGGCCATCGAGGGTCGCCACCGGCAGGTCGGCTTCACGGAGGGCCGCCCGGGCGACGGCCAGCGCGTCGATCGGATCGCTCTTGCCCGGCTCGCGGGTGGAGCGCCGGACACCGGCCATCAGCTTGGGCGGCACCCGGACGACGCGTTCTCCGGCGCGCAGGAGGTCACGCTCGAGTGAGCGTGACAGGTGGCGGCAGTCCTCGAGGGCGAACGTTCGAGCGGGCCACCGGCTGGCCCAGCGACGAACCTCGAGATGACCGGCCGGCGTCGCGCTGACCGTCTTCTCGGCGAGCTTGCGACCGGTCTCGTCGACAGCGACGAGCGTATGCGAGCGCTTGTGCAGATCGGCTCCGATGACGACCATATCCTGTGTCTCCTCCCAACCAGGGGTGACAGCTGAGGACCGGTCGACGGACACGCCTGAGTGGGGGCGATGCCACGCTCCTATGAAGTCACGTCGGCCGGTCCGACGCGTCCGGCAGCCGGCACAACGCATGCATGCCACACCGCGAGGGTGGGCACCGAGTCTATGAGCCAAGCCGTCGGACACAGGAGAAGGTGACACTCACCCGAGTCTACGACCGCAGGGTGCCCTCGTCCGGGGCTCGCGACGTGCTCGAGGCGAATTCGGCGACCGCGACGGCGCCGATCCAGAAGAGGGCGGCGAGCGCGACTCCCTGGGTCGTGACAGTCCCACCATCGCAGCCCGCAGCGACGTCGGTCGGTCCGAGGGTCTGCGTCTCCGCCTCGGGGACCTGCCGGGAGTCGAGGGTTCCATCTGCTCCCGTTTCGACGACCCAGCACGTGGTCTCCGTCATGCTAAATGGGGCGACCCACATCGCGAACCCAAGGAGGACGACGAGCACGCCACCGACCTTTCGCTCTTCCGGATGCTTTCGTGCCGTCGCTCCGGGCGCCGAGCGCGAGCAGGAGGAAGGCAGGAACCAAGAACGGGATCGTCACGCCGCTGAAGGAGACCCACGATTGGGCGAGGCACAGGACGCCAGCCGCGATGAGGATCGGGCGAGAACGTCGGAGCGCGCCGATCGCCGCGACGAACGCCGGCAGGAGGAACAGCACCGTCAGGCGTATCGGTGCGGGCACGGTCTCCTGTGCCTGCAGTTCCCCGGCTGTGGCGCTGGCGGAGATGGCGGCGACCACGAGCGCATAGCCGGCGATGATCGCCGCCGCCCCCAACCCGAGGTGACGTGGGTCGCGAGCCGTGCGATCGCTCACCGATCGAACGCCCGACCCAGCAGGACGAAGGTGACGATCCACGCGGCCCCGAACGGGAGCAGGAACAGGACCGCGTAGATGCCGGTCGGGAGGCTGTAGACGGCATACCCGACTGCCGCGACGACGATCTCGAGCACGCCAGAGATGCGACCGTCTTGCAGGTCCGCCACCGTCGAGCCGACGACGTTGAGCGGCACGAGGATGAGCCACCCCACGAAGCCGTACGAGACAAGGCCGAGGACATAGCCGGGGATCGAGCGACGCATCGCGACCACCGACGATCCAGCCCGCAACGACGGCACCCAGCGCGATCTCGAGCGTGGCGACCAGAAAAGCACCGCCGGAGCTGCCCCACCCGGCGATCAGATTCCACGCCAGGTACATCGTCACGGGCGTGACAGCGGCCACGGCCCCAAGCCGTCCGCTCGACGTTCCCCCAGCGGTGCCACGATCCGCGACTGCGCGTGTTGTCATGACCATCGCTAAAGTGCTACTCTCACATAGCAAGTTATGAACGCTAAACACGCTACTGTCAAGGCGCAAGTTCCTGAGGGCGTGACCACGCCCGGCACGAACGGCGCGGCACGGGCCCCGACGATCCGACCGGCAAGACCGCCGAGGAGATCCGCGTCGAGCTGGCCGAAGCCTGGGGCGACATGGGCGCGGCCTGGGGCGTGACGCCCGCGATCGCCCGGGTGCAGGCCTATCTCATGGCTCGCCAGGAACCCTTGACCGAACGCGAGGTCCGAGAGGCGCTCGGCCTGAGCCACCGGGCGGCCAGCCTTGCCCTGGCAGAGGCCGAATCGTGGGGGATCGTCGAGCGGGTTCCGGAACCTCGGACGGTCGGGCGTCGCGGACCTGCCGGGACCGCCTATCTCGCGGTCGGCGACCACTGGCAATGGTTCGGCCGGGTCATCGCCGAGCGGAAGGTGCGCGAAGGCGACCCGATCGTCGCCGTCCTCGAGGCCAAGGAGCGCGAAGCCGCCGAGGCGCTGGCGACGAACCCCGACGACGCCGAACTGGCGGCCCTGCGCGAGTGGCTGTCAGCCTTCCTCGTCTTCGTCCGCCTCTTCGACCGCGCGGTCGGACTCGTCCCACAGCTCGAGCCCCGCGAGCTGGAACGATCGCTCCAACTCCTCGGACGGATCCCGGATGCCACGATCCTGCGCCTGTTCGACCTGCTCGGCGGCCTCGACGACGGCGACGTCATCGACCTGGTCGAGGCACTCTCCCGGCTGTCCCCGACGGCGGCCCGTCGTGCGACGAAGCTGATGTCCGGGGTGGTCAAGACCGTCTCTCGCTAGCGACCGAACGCCCGATGGCCACCGGGTCCGAAAGTGGCGCGTCGGCGCACCACCAGACCCCCGGCGGCGCCTGACACATCGTCGGGCGACGGATATGCTCCGCTAACTGAAATCGGCCGATTTCGGGCAAGCGCGCCGGAGGACCGCGTGATGCCAAGTCGCCGCCCCTTCTGTCCCGGACACTGGCCCCCGACCTCGTCCGGTCCCTGATCCATCCGTTGGAGGACCACGTGAGGAACCACGTTTCTCGATTCGCGGCGATCGCCGCCGTCGCCATGCTGGTTGCCGCATTGACGCCGGCGATCGCAGTCGGCAAGAGCCAGCAAGCAGCAGCTGCCCAATACACCGCCGGCCGCTACCTCGTGACGTTCGCGGACGCCCCCGTCGCCGAATACAGCGGCTACGTGAAGGGCTTCCCGGCGAGCCGCGCGGCTGCCGGCAAGAAGCTGAACGCCCGTTCCGCCGCGGCGCAGAAGTGGCAGAAGCACCTGACCAGCACGCACGACGCCGCGTTGGCCAAGGTGGGTGCCACGAAGATCTACGACTACACCGTCGCGAACAACGGCGTGGCCACGCGTCTGAGCGCGAGCTCAGGCCCAGAAGCTGTCGCAGCAGCCGGGTGTCGTCCACCTCGAGAAGGACCAGCGTGCACAGGTCGACACCACCGAGTCGCCGGCCTTCCTGGACCTCAACGTCAAAGGTGGCATCTGGGAGCAGCTAGGCGGCGGCCCGAAGGCCGGCGCCGGTCTGGTCATCGGCGTCATCGATACCGGCATCTGGCCCGAGAACCCGTCATTCAAGGGCGGCACCGGGATCCCGATCCCTCCGACCTTCCACGGCGTCTGCAAGGCCGGCCAGAACTGGGGCACCTCCACCTGCAACGACAAGATCGTCGGTGCCCGCTACTACTACGAGGGCTTCGGCCGCAAGAACATCAGCAAGACAGACTTCAAGTCGCCGCGTGACGGCGCCGGCCACGGGTCGCACACCTCGTCGACCGCCGCCGGCAACTACGGCGTCGCGATGAGCATCGACGGGCACCCGATCGGCACAGGCTCGGGGATGGCCCCGGGCGCGAAGATCGCCATGTACAAGGTCTGCTGGACCGGCGAGGCACCGATCCCGGATGGTTGCTTCAACTCCGACAGCGTCGCCGCGATCAACGACGCGGTGCTTGACGGCGTCGATGTCATCAACTACTCGATCGGTGGCAACCTCCGAATCCGACGTCTTCGATTCGGTCGAGCAGGCCTTCCGCGGAGCGTCGAACGCCGGCGTCTTCGTCGCCAACTCTGCCGGCAACAGCGGACCCGGCGCCAGCACGCTCGATCATCCATCTCCGTGGCTCACCACGGTCGCTGCGGCCACGTTCCGGCGGGCCTTCCAGGCCGTCGAGCTCGGAAACGGCGCCCGCTATGTCGGCGCATCGACAACGCTTCCACTGCCGACCTTCGAGCCCCTCGTGACCGCCGCCAGCGTCAAGCTCGCCGCGGCGGCCGCACTCGACGCGAGCCTCTGCTTCGACGGCACGCTCGACCCGGCCAAGACCGCCGGCAAGATCGTCGTCTGCGATCGGGGCGTCAACGCCCGGATCGACAAGAGCTTCGAGGTCAAGCGCGCCGGGCGGCGTAGGCATGGTCCTCGCCAACGTCACGCCCAACTCGCTCAACGGCGACTACCACGCCGGTGCCGTCGACACACATCACCGATGTGGACGGCGCGGCCGTCAAGGCGTACATCACGTCGGCTGGCGCCGCGGCAACCGCGAAGATCGTGCCCCTCACTCACGGCCGAGCTCGCCGCGGCCCCGAAGGTCCCGGAGATCACCGATTTCTCGTCACGCGGTCCGTCGACGACGACCGGCGGTGACATCCTCAAGCCGGACATCGCGGCGCCGGGCAACGACGTGATCGCGGCGGTCGCCCCGCCCAGCAACCACGGCCGGACCTGGGACTTCATGTCGGGCACGTCCATGGCGTCGCCGCACATCGCCGGCATCGGCGCTGCTGGTCAAGGCGTTGCACAAGGATCTGGCTCCCATCCGAGATCAAGTCGGCGATCATGACGAGTGCCGGCGACACGGTGTCGAGCGCGGGCGATCCATTCGCCCAAGGCGCCGGCTTCGTGAACCCGAACGGTGCGGCCGACCCGGGTCTCGTCTATCCGACGACGGCCACGGAATATCGCCAGTACATGGTCAGTCTCGGCGTGCAGTTCGCACCGCCGAACCGACACGTTGACCCCGATCACCGCCTCGAACCTCAACCAGGCCTCGATCGCCATCGGCAGCCTGGTGGGCTCGCAGACCGTCGACCGCCGCGTCAAGAACGTCGGGGGCGCGACGGCGACCTACAACGCGACGGCAACCGTGCCCGGGTTCGACGTGACGGTCACGCCTTCGACCCTGACCCTCGCAGCGGGCGCAGGAAGCGACCTTCACGGTCACCTTCTCGCGGACCACCGCGCCGTTCGGGGCCTGGGCCATCGGAAAGCTCACCTGGACCGACGGCACGCACACCGTGCGTTCGCCGATCACGCTCCGACCGGTCCCGGTCGCGGCGCCAGTCGAGGTGCACGGTGACGCGAGCGCCAGCTGGCTCGAAGACCTTCAACGTGACCCCCGGCTTCACGGGCCCTCTCTCGACGACGGTCTCCGGCCTCGTCGGGGTGACCCCGACCGCGGATAGCGTCGCCATCGGCCCCTTCGACATCACCCATCCGGTGGTCGACGCCGACACCGACGTCTACCACGTCGTCGTCCCGGCCGGGACGCGCGCCGCGCGTTTCTCGCTGGACGCTGATAGCAACACGGACGACCTCGACCTGTTCGTCTACAAGGCTGGCGTGCTCGTCGACCTGTCCGCTTCGGGCAGTGGCGACGAGCAGGTCACGCTTCTCGATCCGGACGCCGGGACCTACGACGTGTACGTCAACGGCTTCGCCGGCGTCGGTGCCTACCACATCTCCAACTTCGTGGTCCCGGCTACGCCAGCTGCCGGCAACGGCACAGTCACCCCCAACCCGGCCCCTGTCACGCAGGGGACGCCGGCCACCCTGTCGGCGAACTGGACCGGGCTCGATCCCGCCAAGCGCTGGTTCGGCGTGATCAACTACACCGGGTTTGACGTGGCTACGTACTTCTCGGTCGGCTGAGCCACCGAGTCCGCATCCGGGCGCCGCGGGCTTCGCCTCGGCGCCCACTCCCTCTTCGAGATCACGAGACCCGCCGACTCGGCGGGTCTCGCCACGTCCGGCGCCTGCCGCTAGCATCCGGGCATGACCGAACCGCGCGGCGACCGGCCCCACGTCCCGGGCTACGGGATCCCCGAGAGCGTCGACGGCATCCTGCCGTGGTCCTGGGCGCGCGAGCGGCTCGAAGCCGCGATCGTCTACTGGCTGGCCACGACTGGGGCCGATGGCGCGCCCCATCTCATCCCGATCTGGGGCGCCTGGGTCGGCGACCGCTGGTACGTCGAAGGTGGCCCGACGCGCTGGCAGCGCAACCTGCGCGAGAACCCGCGGATGGCGATCCACATCGAGATCGGCGACGAGGTCGTCATCGTCGAGGGCTCGGCGACCGAGCTCGTGGCGCCCGGGCCACCGCTGGGAGACGCGATCCTGGCGGGCTATGCCAAGTACAAGGCGGCCAAGGAGTACGAGGCAAGCCCGGACAACTGGACGCACGGCGGGCTGTGGGAGCTGCGCCCGGTCAAGGCCTTCGCCTGGTCGGTCTTCCCGGACGACATGACCCGCTTCCACTTCTGAACGAAGGGGCATGACGAAGCCCCGGGCATCGAGCCCGGGGCTTCGGCGAACGAACGGTGAGACGTCAGCCGTTGCTGTGGTCCGACCAGGTCACCACGGTCATGCCCGCGTTGCTGAACGTGGCATCGATCGAGGTGCCGGCCGCGACGGTCCCGCTCGCCGCACGTTCCTTGCCGCGGTAGGTCTGGTGCCCGTTGAACTGGGACGGGACCTTGTAGCTGCCGCGGTCGCGGAACGACGCGAGCGGACCTGTCGCGGAGACGCTCACGTCGAACGTGACGACCTCCGAAACGGCCTCGTCGCCGTAGACGCCGGCGCATTCGTCCACGGTCGTCGGTGGACAGCTCGATCGAGCCGGTCGCGTGCCCGCTGTCGAGCCGTCGCGAGAGGTCGACGGTCACGTCGCCCTCCGAGTAGCCCCACGTTCGCGTCCCGACGAAACCGTAGTCGCCTCCCGTCGTGTCCTGCGTGGTGGGCGTGTCCTTGCCAGGCTCGACGGCGCCCGTCTCGCACTCGACCCACTGGCCGCTCTCCTGGTAGATCTCGGCGAAGCCGCCGTAGCCGACTCTTCACCGACCGAGACGTACCCCCACGTCGAGCCGGCCGACCACTCACCGTAGATCGATTCACCGCCGCCGCTCGTGTTCGACACGTTCGGAGCGGCGGCGACCGGGCCGACCACCCCGAGGGCGAGGAGTCCGGCCAGCGGAAGGACCATGAGCTTGCGCATCGAATCCCCTTTGTTCACCTAGCGAGTCGATCCATCTGCGGGACCGATCCCGTTCGGTGAGGTGACGCGCAGAACGGGCCGTTGCGTCATTCCTGGCGGTGTCGGTGATTCGACACGACCGCGCGGTCACGGACGGCTCGTCGGCCGCGTCCTACTGGTCTGTGCCGAGCGCTGGGCCGAACGGCGCCCTCGCCGGGTTCGGGATGCGCTCGTGCCATAATCAACGCGCGCGCGGGGCTCGGCCGACTCGAACGGGCGACGACCTCGGGGCCAGACCCGGCCGGCGATCCGAGCGCGAGCCATCAAAGGAAACACTGCTCACATGACCGTCGAATCGTCGACCTGGGCAACCAAGACCGGTCTCGCCCAGATGCTCAAGGGCGGCGTCATCATGGACGTCGTCACCCCCGACCAGGCCAAGGTCGCCGAAGATGCCGGCGCCGTCGCCGTGATGGCGCTCGAGCGCGTCCCGGCCGACATCCGGGCAGCCGGCGGCGTGGCCCGCATGTCCGATCCCTCGATGATCCAGGGGATCATGGACGCGGTCTCCATCCCGGTCATGGCCAAGGCGCGCATCGGTCACTTCGTCGAGGCGCAGGTCCTCGAGGCGCTCGGCGTCGACTACGTCGACGAGTCGGAGGTGCTCACCCCGGCCGACGAGCGCAACCACATCGACAAGCACGCCTTCAAGGTCCCGTTCGTGTGCGGCTGCCGCAACCTCGGCGAAGCCCTGCGCCGGATCAACGAGGGCGCGGCGATGATGCGGACCAAGGGCGAGGCCGGGACCGGCAACATCGTCGAGGCCGTCCGCCAGCTGCGCGACGTGCTGGCCGAGATCCGCCGCCTCCAGGGACTGCGCGAGGACGAGCTGTTCGTGGCGGCCAAGGAGCTCGGCGCGCCGTACGAGCTGGTCAAGGATGTCGCCGCGGCCGGCAAGCTCCCGGTCGTCAACTTCGTGGCGGGCGGGATCAGCACGCCGGCCGATGCGGCGCTGGTCATGCAGCTCGGCGCCGAGGGCGTCTTCGTCGGCTCGGGCATCTTCAAGAGCGAGGACCCGGCCCGGATGGCGAACGCGATCGTCCAGGCGACGACCTTCTTCGACGACCCGAAGAAGATCGCGGAGGTCTCCAAGGGGCTCGGTGCACCGATGCGCGGGATCGCGCTCGAGGCCATCCCCGACGAGGAGCGCCTCGCGGTCAGGGGCTGGTAGGACCAGACGACCAGCCCGGCGGCCGCGACATGAGGATCGGGGTCCTCGCCCTGCAAGGGGCGTTCCGCGAACACCTCGAGACACTCCGCGCCATCGGCGTGGAGGGGGTTCGTGTGCGCGAGCCAGCCGATCTCGCCGACGTGAGCGGGCTGATCCTGCCCGGTGGCGAGAGCACGACGATGCGCCAGCTCATCGAGCGCTGGGGCCTGCACGACCCGATCCTCGACCTGGCCGAGCGCGGCGCGCCGATCTTCGGGACGTGTGCCGGGATGATCGTGCTGGCCGCCGAGATCGCCGGAGGCGAGACGCCGATCCTGCCGCTGCTCGACGTGACCGTCGAGCGCAACGCGTTCGGGCGCCAGCTCGACTCGTTCGAGGCCGAGCTCGACGTGCCGGTCCTGGGCAACACGCCCGTCCACGGCGTCTTCATCCGGGCCCCGATCATCGAGCGGACCGGCCCTGACGTGGACGTCCTGGCACGGCTCGACGACGGCCGGATCGTGGCCGTCCGGCAGCGCAACATCATCGCCACGGCGTTCCACCCCGAGCTCGCCGGCGAGACGCGCTTCCACCGGCTCGTCGCGGCGATGGCCTCCGAGCACGACGACCCGGGCGAGGGCTCCGGCCGCCGTCCGTACCCGACTCGTCGATCCCTGTCGGCCCGTCGCGAGCAGGGGACCTCGTGAGCGCGCTTCGGACGCCGCGCAGCTCCGGCAAGGTCCGGCCGGCACGCCTGACCGACCTCGCCGCGCTCGGCGAGCTGTCGCGGCTGTGCCAGTCGGACGGCGCGGACACGCGCTCGCTCGGGCTGCCCGTCAACGGCCCGCCGATCGGGGTGTTCAGCCTGTTCCGCCTTCCGCTCGGTGCATTCCGCCCGAACGACCTCATGTTCGTCTACGAGGAGGACGGCCGGATCGCCGGTCTCGTGCGGGTGGAGCGCGAGACGGTCCGCGACGAATGGACGATCGTGGAGCTCGATGCCGTCGGCATGGCCAACGCGGGCGAGATCCGCTATCGGCTCGTCCAGCAGCTCCTGCGCGAAGGCGCGAAACGTGGCGCGGCGCGCTTCCACGTCGCCTGCGCCGACGCCGACGGTAACGTCGAGCTCCTCATGCAGGCCGGCTTCATGCGCTACGGCGAGGAGCGAGTCCTGTTCCGGGCGAGCGGCCGGGACCTCCCGGAGCCATGGACCGACGATCGTGCCGCCGGCTGCGGCATCCGCCAGACGACCTCGCTCGACGCGCTGCCGCTGGCCCGGCTGTACGCGGCCGCGACGCCCGCGCCGGTCGCCCGGCTCGAGGCCATCCGGCTCGCCGACTGGGAGCGCCAGGGGACCCACTGGCGCGTGCCCCGCTCGAGCCTCACCCCGATCCTGCGCTTCGCCGACGTCGACGGCTTCGTCCAGGCGTCGTCCGGCGGCGGCAAGGACGGGACGCAGCTCGACGGCTTCCTCCAGATCGGGGTCGCCAAGGAGGACCAGCCGCACTACCTCAAGATCATCGCCCGTCCCGAGGCGAACGTGGCCGACCTGCTCGACTTCGGTCTGGGCGAGATCAGGTCACGCACGAGCAAGGGCGGCGACCATCGCCATGACCGCGGCGTCATCGCCCCGGTCCGGACCTACGAAGCCCCGATCGATCGTCGCCTGGAGGAGGCCGGCTTCGATTCGATCGCCAGCGTGAACCTGCTGATGAAGGAAACCCTAGTCCGTGTCGCCGAACCGGCCCTCGTGCCGGCCGGCGTCCGCTAAGTGGAGGCTCGCGTGGAATCACCTGAGCGCCCCCGAGAGACGATCGACGACCTCGACGCCCTGCTCCGCTCCCTGCCGCCCGAGATCGTGGACGCGGTCAACGCCCTGCCCGATCGCAACGCACTCATCGAGGTCGTCATGGACCTCGGCCGCCGTCCCGAGGCTCGCTTCCCGGATTCGGAGATCAGCCTTCTCGATCGCGAGGTGGTCGAGGCCGACCTCGCCTTCGTCGTCGAGCACATCGGCCTGTTCGGCGACGACAACCGCGCCGGCATCGAGCGGACCCTCCACCGCATCAGCGCCATCCGCAACCGGACCGGCAAGATCGTCGGGCTGACCTGCCGCATCGGTCGCGCGGTCTACGGCACGATCGAGATCATCAACGACTTCGTCGAGAGCGGGAAGTCGATCCTGATCATGGGCCGGCCGGGGATCGGCAAGACGACGATGCTGCGCGAGGCGGCCCGCGTCCTGGCCGACGACATGGGCAAGCGCGTGGTCGTCGTCGACACCAGCAACGAGATCGCCGGCGACGGCGACATCCCGCACCCGGCCATCGGCAAGGCCCGCCGGATGCAGGTCCGCACGCCGTCGCTCCAGCACGAGGTGATGATCGAGGCGGTCGAGAACCACATGCCGCAGGTCATCGTCATCGACGAGATCGGCACGGAGCTCGAGGCGCAGGCCGCGCGCACCATCGCCGAGCGCGGCGTCCAGCTGATCGGCACGGCCCACGGCAACAACCTCGACAACCTGATGCTCAACCCGACCCTGTCCGACCTGATCGGCGGGATCCAGAGCGTGACCCTCGGCGACGAGGAGGCACGCCGGCGGCGGACCCAGAAGAGCGTGCTCGAGCGCAAGGCGCCGCCGACCTTCGACGTCATCGTCGAGATCGTCGACCGCGAGCGGGTCGCGGTCCACGCCGACGTCGCCGACACGATCGACGCGATGCTGCGCGGCGACCAGGTCTCGCCGGAGCTGCGCTGGCGCGACGAGGAAGGCGTCCACCGCAGCCAGGGCCGGCCGCGGCCGTCGCCCAGGGAGCAACTGGGTGCGGAGCGGTTCGCCGGGCTGGTCGGTGCCGGCTCGCCGTGGCGGATGGAGCCGGGCTGGCGTGGCGACGGCGCCTATCGCAACGGCGGCTATCGCGAGGCCGAACGGAGTTCCGGCGTGCGACCGGGCTACCGGCCGGGCGCGAGCGGTGGCTGGCGTTCGTCCCGTGGCGGGTCCGGTCGCGAACCGGCGAGCCGTGGCCCCGTTTCGGAGGGCGGCTCACCCGGCGCGATGCCGGGTGAACGTTTCGCGTCATCCCCAGGGTCCGGACGCGGACCCGCTGGCGTCGCCGCGGCGCCGTTCGTCGCCGGTGACATCGCCGATCGCGGACCGCTCGAGCGCGGCGCGTTGTCGACCGCGGCCGAGACCCGGGCCCGCGAGGCCCGCGAGCTGCAGCGTCAGAAGGCGTGGAGCGACCAGGCCAGCCGTGCCCTGTCGGCGATGAAGGCCGAGGACGGGACCGGACCGGTCAACGCCGACGAGCTCGACGACGACCTCGACCGGCTGCCGCTCGGGGCAGAGGAGGGACCCGACGGCGGCACCGTGCTCGTTCCCGGCGGCTCGCCGCTGCCGACGCTGCGGGTCCTGCCGCAGGGGATCAGCCGCAAGCGCCTCGAGCAGGCGATCCGCGACCTGCAGCTGCCGGTCGTCATCGCCCGCGACATCGACGAGGCGGACGTCGTCATGACGCTCCGCAACGAGTACAAGCAGAAGACGCCACTGCTGCGCGACGCCGAGGACCGCGCCGTGCCGATCTACGTCCTCAAGAGCAACACCATCCCGCAGATGCAGTCGAGCCTGACCTCGATCTTCTCGCTCGAGATCGACCCGCGCGAGGCGGCGATGCGCGAGACGGAGGACGCCATCGAATTGGTCCTGTCGTCGTCCGAGGCGGTCGAGCTCTCGCCCCAGAACGCCTACATCCGGCGCCTCCAGCACCAGATGGCCGAGCGTGCCAACCTCGTGTCGCGCTCGCGCGGCAGGGAACCGTATCGTCGGGTCCGGCTCTACCCGGACGCTGCGCGGAGCGGCTGGCGCTGAGCGGGCCGCTGAGCCTCGAGTTCCTCGGGCACTCGGCGGTCCTCATCGAGCTCGACGGGGTCCGCGTCCTGACGGACCCGGTCACCCGCGGTCGGGTCGGCCCGCTCCGGCGGGTCGTACCGGTGCCGTCGCGCCGACCGGCTGCGCGACATCGACCTGGTGCTCATCTCGCATCTCCACTGGGACCACCTCGACGTGCCGTCACTGCGCGCGCTCGGGATGGATACGCCGATCGTCGTTCCGGCCGGAGGCGGGTCGTGGTTGCGCGGGATCGGGTTCAGCAACGTTCGGGAGATGGCCGTCGGCGATGACCTGGAGGTCGGGGGCGTCGCGATCGAGGCGGTCGACGGCCTACCACTCGGCGTTCCGGCCGCCGGCCGGGCCGAGCGCGGACCCGGTCGGCTTCATGGTCCGCGGCAGTCGGTCGGTCTATTTCGCCGGCGACACGGACCTGTTCGAGGGCATGGGCACCCTGGCGCGGTCCGGCGAGGAGATCGACGTCGCGCTCCTCCCTGTCTGGGGATGGGGGCCGACCCTCGGACGCGGCCGGCATCTCGACCCGGAGCGCGCCGCGCATGCCCTGCGCCTGATCCGTCCGCGCGCGGCGGTGCCCATCCACTGGGGCACATACTGGCCACACGCGATGGGGCGGGTCATGCCAGCACGCCTCGTCACCCCGCCGGTGGCCTTTGCCGAATTTGCCGCCGATCTGGCACCGAGCGTCCGGGTCCTCCCGACGGCGGTCGGCGATATGGTCGGACTGGAGGAGTGACCTTGGAGACCCGGCCACTCGAGCTGCGCGGCGGCCTGCGACGGGTCGCCCAGGGCCTGATCGCCTACGGCATCGTCGGGCTCGTGGTCGCCGCGATCTGCCTGGTGGCGCTCATCTGGGTGAACGGCAAGGTCGGTGGCCTGCGGACGGAGGCCGAGACGACGGTCGGCAACCTGGCCACGACCATGGACCGCACGGCGCAGGCGCTCCACGACGCGTCGACCACGGCCCAGAGCTTCACGGTCACGGTCGAGGAGTCGGCGCAGGCCGTCTCGTCGGCGGCCGACACCATCACGCAGGTTCGCACCGGCCTCGAGTCGCTCGAGGCGCAATTGCGCGCCGTCAGCATCCTGGGCGCCCAACCGCTGTCTGCCACGGCCGACGCCGTGGGCCGCATCCACACCAGCGTCGAGGGCCTCGACACGCGTCTCAAGGCGATCGGGACCGGTCTCGAGGGCAACCGCGACACGCTCGCCGGCAACGCGACCTCGCTCGGCCAGCTCGGCGACAGCGTCGAGGCGATGGCGACACGTCTCGACTCGGGCGTCATCGAGGACTCGCTGGGTGACATCCAGAAGGTGATCGTGGTCGTCCTGCTGGTGTTCACGGCGTGGTCGCTCGTGCCCGCGGTCGGGGCGCTCGTCGGCGGATTGTGGCTGCGGCGCGAACTCGAGGCCTCAGCCCCGCTCGACCAGACCCCCTGATCGTCGGTCAGGCCGGGCGGTCGACCTTGTTGGTCGGGTCGTCCACGCCGGTCACCTGGATCGACATGTCGCTGTTGCCGATGCCGGTCGACTCCCAGGCCACGAGGTAGCCGTCGTCGGCGATCCAGATGTTGATCGCGGCGCCGGCCGGGACCCCGGAGAAGCCGCCGACCGCGGTCGTCGAGTCGATCAGGAAGTGATGGGCCTGGACGCCGTTCTTCTCCTCGACGCCCTTGTCGAGCGAGCTCTGGGCCCACTCCGGGCCGGAGAACGCCCCGACCAGCAGGGTCGGGTCGAATGCCGCGAACATCGGCGCGGCCATCTGGCTCGGGACCGACTTCAACGGCTCGCTGCCCTGGCCCACCCACGCCTCGTCGCCGATGACGACGATGCGCGTACCGCCGCTGACCGTGAGATCTGCGCGACAGGACGGGCTTGGTCACGACGACGCCCTTGTACTGCTCGACGCCGTTGACCGTGATCGAGATCCGGTACGAGTCGACGTTCTCGAGGCCCTTGGTGATCGCGCTGACGTCGAAGGACGGGATGGCGATCGGGAACGAGGTATCGGGCGACTCCCCGGTCGCCTGTGACGGCTGAGTACCTGTTGAGGGGGCCGGGGCTGAGGTCGCGCCGCCTGAAGACGTGGGTGCTCCGGAACCGGTGGCGCCGCCGCAGGCCGCCAGCAGTAACGCGAGCGGAATGAGCAGTGCGCCGGCTCGGCCGGCACGTGGTGCTGCGTGTCATGAGAGCTCCCCCCGAGGCGCCGGTCGGACCGCCGGCACGCCCGATGATGCGACCGCCCACCGGTTGACGCAAGCCTCACGACGGCCGATCCGGGCCGGGCCGACGCCTCAGCGTGGACCGCGGTCGAACCAGATCCGCTCCCCGGTGAACCGTTGCGTGGCGAGATCCCACGGGAACAGGATCAGGACCTCGAGCGAGACCGCCAGCCCGGACGGCGCGACGCCCGCCCACGGGCCAAGGTTCGTGCCGGTCAGGGTGGCGACCTCGAACGCGCCCTGTGGCCCGATGACGATCTCGGACAGCGCGAACGCGTTGTCGGGGAACGCCGCGAACAACTCCGTGTAGAAGGCACGAGCCCCGTCGTGGCCCTCCCAGCGCTGGCCGGTCGGGACGATCTCGTAGACGCAGTCCTCCGACAGGGTCGCGATCAGGCCGTCGATGTCGCGCGCATCCTCGGCGATCGAATGGCGCACCCAGAGCCGCTTGATGCGGCGCAGCTCGGCAGTGTCGAACGGACGCGCCAGCCGTCGCCGGATCGACTCCCGCTCGGTCACCTGCCGATCACGTCGGCGGGCCGCCCGCCAGTCGCGCGACCGCTTCGATCGTCCGGTCCACCTCGGCGGCCGTGTTGTAGTGGACGAGCCCGAGTCGCAGCACCCCGCCGGTCTCGGCCTTGCCGAGTCGCTCGATCAGGCCGGTCGCGTAGAAGTCGCCGTCCCAGGTGTAGATGCCGCGCCGCCCGAGCGCCTCGGCGGCCGCGCGCGGGTGGACCCCGGCGATCGTCACCGCGACCGTCGGCACCCGCGTCGTGAAGCGCGACCGGTCGGTGATGCCGTGGATGGTCACTCCCTTGATCGTCTCGAGGCCGTCGATGAAGCGGGTGACCAGCGCGCGTTCGTAGTCGGCGATGGCGACCATCGCCGGCGACCAGCTCGCGCCTGCGCTCGCTCCCGTTGGCGGCGCCCGGCGCGCCGGCGACGTCGCCATAGGACCGCCCGACGTCGCGCAGGTAGTCGGTGGCGGCGAGGGTACCGGCGATGCCCTCGTAATTCGGCGTCCCGGTCTCGAACCGGTCGTGCGCCGGCCGGACCTTGTAGGCCGGCAGGCTCTCGAGGATGGCGGCCTTGCCGTAGAGCACCCCGACGTGCGGCCCGAACCACTTGTAGGCGGAGCACGCCAGGAAGTCGGTGTCGAGGTCGACGACGTCGATCGGGCCGTGCGGCGCGAACGCCACCGCGTCGATGAACGTCAGGGCACCCGACCTCGTGCGCCCGCGCGATGATCTCGCGGACCGGGTTGACCGAGCCGACCGCGTTGCTGGCGTAGCCGACCGCGACGAGCTTCGTCCGCGGCCCGAGCTTCGATTCGAGGTCCTCGAGATCGAGCGTGACGTCGGCGTCGTGGATGTCGACCGTCTGGACGGTCACGCCACGATCGGCCGCCATCGCCCGCCAGGTCGAGACGTTCGCCTCGTGGTCGAGGCGCGTGACGACGATCTCGTCGCCCGGCTGGAGCGTCGCCCCGATCGACCGGCCGATATGGAGGGTCAGCGTCGACATGTTGGCGCCGAACTTGATCTCGTCAGGCGAGCGCCGCGCCCAGGAAGTCGGCGACCGCCGCGTGTGCCTCGGCGGCCATCTCGTCGGTCCGCTCGCTCGTCGTGAACGCCCCGCCGGAGTTGGCGTTGATGTCGCGGTAGTAGCCGCTGACCGCGTCGATGACACGCTGCGGGACCTGGGTCCCGCCCGGACCATCGAGGAAGACGACCGGCCGCCCGTCGTGCTCGTCGCGAGAGGGCCGGGAACTCGGCGCGCAGCGCCTCGACATCGAATTCGTGTGGGCATGTGCCGAGCGTAGCGCACGGCGTTCTGGCCCGCCGCCCCGGAGGCGTCGGGCCAGCTCAGCGACTCAGGGGAGGCGGCCGAACCAGACCGCCGAGAGGCCGGCACCGATGACGACAAGCAGGAGGCCCGCGCCGACGAGGGCGAAGGTGACTTCCTGGCGCTCTTCCGTGTAGCCGATGCGCGACTCGAGGTTCTTGTAGACGCTGGCGAGGTCTTCGGCGGTCGGAGCGTCGAAGCCCTTTCCGCCCGTGATCGATGCGATCTGGGACAGGGTCTCGGTGTCGGGCGGCACGTCGAGGGTGACGTCCTGCCCGAACTGATCCTGGACGGTGACCTGGCCGGTGGGCGTGCCCAGGGCGATGGTGTAGATCGGCACGCCGAGCGTCTTGGCACGCTGGGCCGCGTCGAGCGGTTCGGTCTGGCCGACGGAGTTGGCGCCGTCGGACAGGAGGATCGCGGCGACGAGGGGCTGCCCGGACGGCTGGTCGGTCGGCACGCTCGGCGCACCGCTGGCGCCGGGGGCTGCCGACGCGGCGGGTGGGGCGGCGCTGGGTGTGGCGCTCGCGTCAGGGGTTTCCTTCTTGTTGTCGGTCTGGATCTTCTCGGCGATGTCGAGGACCTGCATCATCGCGTCGCCCATGGCTGTCCCGTCGCGGGCGGTCAGCCCATCGATCGCCTGCTTGAGCTGCCCGCGGTCGGCGGTCGGGCTGACGAGCGTGACCGGTTCCGAGGCGAACGAGACGATGCCGACCCGGACGCCCTCAGGAAGCTGGGCGATGAACGAGAGGGCGGAGGCCTTGGCGGCATCGAGCCGCGTCGGCGAGACGTCGGTCGCCCGCATCGAGCCCGAGACGTCCATGGCCAGGATGACCGTGGCGTCCTCGCGCGGCGTGGCGATGACCATCGTCGGGCGGGCCAGGCCGATGAGCAGCGCGGCGATCGCGCCGAGGTAGAGGACCGACGGGAGGTGGCGACGCCAGGCCGGCCGGCGAGGCGTCAGGTTGGCGAGCAGGTCCAGGTTCGTGAAGCGGACCGCGTACTTGCTGCGCCGGCGCTGCGCCCACAGGTAGAACCCGATCGCGACGGGGACCAGGAGGAGGCCGAGGAGCATCTGGGGAGCGAGGAAGTTCATGTGGGTCGTCCTGCAAGGTTCGGGGTCCGGGCGAAGCCCTGCGCGAGCGCGGGCAGCCACGGACCGTCGGTGGAGAGTCGGAGGTGACGGATGCCGAGACGTCGGAAGACCGACGCCAACTCGGCTCGATCAGCCGCGGCGGCGTCATCGAACGCGGAGCGAAGCCGCCGGTCGCCGGTATCGACCCGAAGCGTCCGCCCGGTCTCTGGATCGATGAGAGTCAGCTCGCCGACGTCGACGAGGGCGTCCTCGCGCGGGTCGCTGACCTCGAGCGCGATGACCGCGTGACGGCCGGAGACCTCGGTGAGGGCCGGGACCCAGTCGCGCGGACCGCGGAAGTCGGAGAGCACCACGACAACGCCCGGAGTCGAGCGGATCGCGCCGACCAGGCTGAGGGCGCGGGCTGGAGAAGTCTGGCCGCCGCCCTCCTCGGGCGGCTCGGTGGCGATGGCGCGCAGCAGGCCGAGCATCCCGCGGCTTCCGCCGGCCGGTGGCGAGACGACCTCTCGACCGGACCCGAAGGTCACGACGCCGAGCCGGTTGCCGCGCCGGGCTGCGAAACGGCCGACGACGAGTGCGGCGCCCTCGGCCACGTCGGCCTTGCGCCGGTCGGCCGTCCCGAAGTGCATCGACGGGGAGCTGTCGAGCAGGAGCCACGCAGTCAGCTGCCGGTCCGGCACGTCCTCGCGGACCTGCGGGACGAGCGTCCGGGCCGTCGCGTTCCAGTCGATCTTGCGGACGTCGTCGCCCGGTTCGTAGGGACGCAGGCGATCGAGCTCGAGGCCGGCGCCGTGGCCGCGACCGCGATGGTCGCCGCTCATCTGGCCGCCCACGCGCCGATCGAGCGTCAGCTCGAGCTGACGGACGAGCCGGTCGGCGATCGGGCCGGGTCCGGGTCGCGCCGCCGTTCGGTCGCGCCCGCCGATGCGAGCGAGGTCGGAGCCCGGACGCTTCGGACCGGGAAGGGTCATGCGGTCGGCTCCGCCGCCATCTCCAGGCGCGGCGCGGGGACGAGCGTCAGGACCCGCTCGATGATCGTGTCGGCGGTGATCCCGTCGGCCAGGGCCGAGTAGCTCAGGACCAGCCGATGGCGGAGGACGTCGGGCGCGAGGGAGATGACGTCGGACGGCAGGACGTAGCGGCGGCCGTGGAGGAGAGCCATCGCGCGGGCGCCGTGGATGAGGTTGATCGAGCCACGCGGGCTGGCGCCGTACGAGACGTAGCTCTCGAGGTCGGCGGCGCCCCAGTAGGTGAGCTTGCGGGTCGCCTCGACGAGCGCCACGGCGTAGCTGATCAGTCGCGGGTCGACGTAGACCTCGGAGACGGTCCGCTGGAGCCGGAGCAGCCCCTCGGCGTCGAGGATCTCGCGCGGGGGAGTTGCCGGAGCCAGCGAGCGCGCGACGATCTGTGCCTCATCGGCCGGGTTCGGGTAGTCGAGCAGGATCTTGAGCATGAAGCGGTCGACCTGCGCCTCGGGCAGCGGGTAGGTGCCCTCGGCCTCGATCGGGTTCTCGGTGGCGAGGACCAGGAACGGGGTCGGCACCTTGAACGTGTCGTGGCCGATCGTGACCTGGTGCTCCTGCATGACCTCGAGGAGCGCGGACTGGACCTTGGCCGGCGCGCGGTTGATCTCGTCGGCGAGGAGGAAGTTGGCGAAGACCGGGCCCTGCTCGACGTCGAACGAGCCCTTGTCCGGGCGATAGATGCGGGTGCCGACCAGGTCGGACGGCATCAGGTCGGGGGTGAACTGGATGCGCTTGAACGAGCCGCCGAGGACGTCGGCGAGGGTCTTGATCGTCAGCGTCTTGGCCAGGCCCGGCACGCCCTCGAGGAGGAGGTGGCCACCGGACAGCAGGCCGACGAGGATCCGCTCGAGCATCGCGTCCTGGCCGACGATGACCCGTCGGATCTCGAACATGATCGCCTCCGCGGTCGCGCGCGGATCGTTGGGGTCGGGGAGCGCGCGCAGGTCGGACGGCTTGGGGGTCGGTTCGGTCATCTCGGTCTCCGGTGGTGATCGTCGGGCGCTGGATGCGCGTTGGCAGTTGTCTTGCCATCGACGTTCGCGGAGATTTCTGAGGGTTTGATGAGAAGGTCCCGCCGCCCGGATAACGAATTGAAACCTCGGGGAGTGACGACCACGACCCGAGGGTCGTCACCCTCTCCTTGTCACGGGATCCGGTAGCGCAGGAAGAGGTGGCTCTCGGCACGCATCACCGAGAGGAGCCGTGCCCACGGGGCGTCGTCGATCGCGAAGCCGACCCCCTCGACGAGAGCCAGGCGCGGGTCGTCCGGCGAACGGCCGGCGACCTGCGGCGCGACGGTCAGGAACAGCTCGTCGACCAGATCCGGCGCCGATCAGTCCACCGAGCAGGTTCGGCCCGCCCTCGCAGACGACGACCTCCAGGTCGCGATCGCGGAGCACCTCGACGATGGCGGTCGGGTCGACCTCGTCACCCGATCCGGCGGCGACGACGTCGACCGTGGCCGGCAGACCCACGTCCCGGAGGTGCGCGGCGCCGCTGGGCGTCGTGACGATCACCGCCGGGACGCCCTGGGTCGTTGAGACCCGGATGGCCGGGATCGATCGCACCACTGGCGCTGACGATCACCGTCGTGGGCTGCGCCGCGGCCAGCCCGAGCTCGCGACGCCATGCGGCATATGCCTCGGCCGCAGGCGGGTAGATGTACGCCGGGCGTCCAGCGATGATGCGCGCCAGAGCGGACCGTGCCGGCCCCGTTCAGGACGGCATCCGCCGTCGCCCGAAGAGACCCATCAGGAAGCGATCCGGTTCGATGCCCCGCTGACCTCCGCCCGCCGGTGCGGCCCTCGGTGTCGAAGGCGACGACGCCGTCGATCGTGCTGACGAAGTTCGAGACGATGGTCGGGCGGTCGGTGTCGCAACGCGATCGCCAGGTCGGCGCCGTAGCGTCGGGCCAGGTCCGGCGGCAGGGCTCCTCCGCGGACCCGCCCTTCCGGCGCAGCGGCGTCGAACAGCCGTTCGATCCGCCAGTCGTCCGCCGAGGTGGCCTTCGCGTCGGGCATCGCTGTCATTGTCATCGCCGCGCGCCGATGCCGCTGACGTCGAAGAACTCGCGACGCAGGCTGGGCTGCTCGACGTAGGTCCCGCGCCAGGCGGTCGTCCGGGTCATCGGCTCGGCCTCGCGGACGCCGCGCATCTCCGTGCACAGGTGATGGGCTTCCATGTAGACCGCGACGCCGTGCGGGTCGAGCATCGAGCCGAGGGTGTCGGCGATCCCGTGGGTCATCCGCTCCTGGACGCCGAACCGGCGGGTCATCACCCGGACGAGTCGGGTCAGCTTGCTCACGCCGATGATCTGATCGTGGGCGACGTAGCCGATCCAGGCCTTGCCGAAGAACGGCAGGACGTGGTGCTCGCACAGCGCGAAGAACGGGATCGGCCCCTCGACGACCTGGGCGAGCTCGCAGTCGGAGCCCCCGCGGCACTCGGTCGGGAACGCGGTCAGCAGCTTCGGGTCTCCGTCGTAGCCGTCGGTCGCGTCGAACAGGGCCCGGATGAAGCGACGCGGCGTGGCCTTTGTTCCCGGGGTTGCTCAGGTCCATCCCGAACGCCCCGAGGATCTCGCTGGCATAGCCCTCGAACCGGGTCCAGTCGTCAGGCGACAGCTGCCGCGGCGACGGCCAGACCGTCGTCGTCCGGCTGGCCGAGCGACCTCGATGGGTCGATGCTGGTGGGTGTCGGGGATCGTCGCGGTCATGGTCGAGTGTCCTTCCGGCGGTGTCTATAACAAGTGGTCGTTAGCATTACAGCCGGACTGGACCACTGTCAACCCGTGCGCGGGGCGCGCAGCCACGCCGATCGAAAACGGGAATACGCGCGGACCTCGACCGGACCGAACCTAGTGCTCGGTGCCTCCGGTGAACGTCCAGCCGTCGATGCGGACGGCCGGGACGACGACGCCACCGAGGAAACCCTTGAGCGTCTTGCGCTCGCGGGCGACCGCGACGGTGCCGGCCAGCGCGGCGAGGTAGCTCTGCGTGTAGCGCAGGTTCTTGACCGGCCCGACGATCTTCCCGTCCTCGACCAGGAACGTCCCGTCGCGGGTCATCCCGGTGACGATCGCGAGCTTGGGGTGGACCGGGTTCGTGTAGTGGAAGCGGGTGACGAGCAGCCCGCGATCGAGGCCGGCGATCAGGTCGTCGCGCGGCGCGTCGCCGGCCTCCATGAACATGTTCAGCGGGAACGGGCCCCACGGGTTCGGGGCGGGCAGGCCGTGACCGGTCGACGCGACGCCGTCGCGGGCGGCGGTCTGGGAGTCGTAGACGACCTCGCGGCAGATGCCCCGATCGACGAGCTCGACGCGCCGCTTGGCGACGCCTTCGTAGTCGAACCAGAGCGGGAGCCCGGCCGGGTCGTCGCCGTCGTCGACGATCGTCACGAGGTCGCTGCCGATCCGCTTGCCGGCCTCGAAGAAGCTGCGCTCCTCCTGGACGGCGAGGGCCGAGAACCCGAGGTAGCCGAGCATGTCGAGCAGGTCGACGACGGCGTATTCCTCGAGCACGACCGGGTAGTCGCCGGGGTCGACCGAGACCGCGTTGGCCGTCGCGCGCGCCTTGCCCGACGCCTCGCGGCCGAGCGCCGCCGCATCGATGGTCGAGGCGTCGACCGCGGCCGACTCGGCGTAGCCGCTGCCGCCGTCGGGCCCCATCGAGACCGTGATGAGCTGCGAGGTCGTGCGCGTCCCGGAGGCCCGCGCGCCGGCCGAGTTGGCGACCGCGATCGACTCGGTGCCGGTGGCGAACGAGCCGTAGGCGGTGACACCGGCATCGTCCGCGGCGCCGATCACGGCGCGGACGGCCTCTGCCCGGAACTCAGGGCTGGCATCGGCGGTCGTCCGGCTGTAGGCGCCGGCGACGTCGCGGATCTCGGTCCGCCCGGGGAGGCCGCCCCAGTCCTCGAGCTCCTCCACGACCCGGGCGATCGCGGCGGCATTCTCGGCCAGACGGCGCAGGCCCTCGGCGTCGGTCCGGCCCGACGACGCGACGCCGACCCGCTTGCCGACGACGACCCGCAGGTTGATCGTGACGTTGGTCTCGGCCACGTTCTGGTGGATCTCGCTGTTGGCGAAGCGGGTCAGCGCGGAGTCCTCGGACATGACGAGCGCCTCGGCCTCGGTCACGCCGTCGCGGAGCGCGTCGGCGAGGGCCGCCTCGGCCAGGCGCAGCGCGTCGCGGGCTCGATCGTCGTTCATCGGCTCGGCCCGTGCCTACCACTTGCCGACCCCGACCTGGACGTCGCGGAACCGCGCACCCGGCACGGCGTGGCCGACGTGGCCGGTCTGGCCGGGCTCGCCCTTGCCGCAGTTCGGCGTCCCGAGCATCACGTAGCTCGACTCGTCGCCGACCGCGTCGCACGACCGCCAGAACTCGTAGGTGATGCCGGTGTAGGTCGGGTTCTTGAACAGCCGGCCCTTCTTCCCGCCCTTGATCTCGTAGGCGACCTCGGTCGCGAACTGGAAGTTGAGGCGCCGGTCGTCGATCGACCACGACCGGTTCGACGCGAGGTAGAGGCCGTCGTCGGTGTCGGCGACGATGTCGTCGAGGCTCATCCCGGGCTTGGGCAGCAGGTTGATGTTGGTCATCCGGATGAGCGGGATCCGGTTCCAGCCGTCGGCCCGCATCGCGCCACCGCTCTGGCGGCCGATCCGCGGCGCGGTCTCGCGGCTCGACAGGTAGCCGACGAAGATCCCGTTCTGGATGAGCGGCACGGCCTGCGCCGCGACGCCCTCGTCGTCCCAGCCGAACGTGCCCATGCCGCCGGGCGCGGTCGCGTCGGCGACGATGTCGATGAGGTCCGAGCCGTAGCGGAAGCCCGCGTCGAGCTTGTCGGTCGTCAGGAAGCTGGTCCCGGCGTACGACGCCTCGGTCCCGAAGACCCGGTCGAGCTCGGTCGGGTGGCCGCACGACTCGTGGACCTGGAGGTAGAGCTGGCTCGGGTCGAGGATGATCGTGAAGCGGCCGGACGGGCACTGCGGCGCGGTCAGGAGCTCGACCGCCTCGTCGGCCAGCGGCTCGGCGCGCTCGGCCAGGCCCAGCCGGCGGACGAACTCGTAGCCGCCGCCGCCCCAGCCGCCGCCCGAGTCCGGGTAGCTCCGGCGCTGGTGCTCGTCGCCGTCGACGGCGTTGGCCTCGATCCCCGCGCCGACGTGGGTGATGACCTGCTCGGTCAGGCTGCCGTCGGTCGCGGCGAAGGTCTTCCATTCGCGCTGTGCCGCGTAGCTCGACTCGGTGAAGGCGATGCCCTTGACGCGCGCCGCCGCCTCGTCGGCGGCGAGCAGGTCGGCGATCTTGGTCTCGAGCGGGACGGCGAACGGGTCCTCCTCGAGCGGCGTCTCGTAGCGGCCGTGGGCCGGCGGCCGATCGTCGAGGCGGGTCTGGTCGCGCAGCGCGGTGGCGCTCGCCCGGGCGATCCGGACGGCTTCGGCGGCGACGCGGTCGGCCTCCGCGGTCGTCAGGACGTGCGACGAGGCGAAGCCCCACGCCCCGTCGACGAGGACGCGGACGCCGAAGCCCTCGCTCTCGCCGGACGCGACGCCCTCGACCCGGCCGGTCTTGATCGAGATGCTCTCCTCGAGCCGACGGACGCTCCGGACGTCGGCATAGCTCGCGCCGCGCGCAGAGGCAGTGTCGAGGGCGCGATCGGTCAGGTCTGACATGGGCGGCGAGCCTAGCAGAGGGTTGTCAGCGAGACACTCGGGCATTCGACCTAGTGGTCGTGCCGCACGGACGCCCGCCGGCGTTACAGCGTCGTGTTGCCGGCGACGGCCTGGATCGTGAGGTAGATGCCGAGCCCGAAGACGAGGAACGCAGCCGCGAGCGGGACGAAGCTGCTTGCACGGCCGAGCGGGGAGCCGGCGTCGACGCGATCGAGACGACCGCGGGCGAGGACGAGCGCCAGCCCGATCCCGCCCATCACCAGCGCCATCCCGAGCCCGAACGCGACGACCAGGACGAACCCGAAGGCGGGGCGCCCGGCGGCGATCGAGCCGAGCAGGATCAGCAGCGCGCTGGTCGAGGGGATCAGGCCGCCCGCAAGCCCGAGGACGAAGAGGCTGCGCCACGAGATCGTCGTTCCGGCCGGCGGGAGGTGGCTGTGGGCGACGCCGCCGTGGCTGTGTTCATCGCCGGGGCGTGGTCGCCGGGCGCGTGCTCGTGCTCGTGGTCGTGCTCGTCCGGCGTGCGCGTGGGCCTGAGCGTGCGCGGTCTCGGCGGCGCGGATCCGCCAGCGCCGGCGACCCTCACTGATCAGCATCCAGCCGCCGATCGCCACGATCGAGATGGCCGCCACGATCGGCGCCGACTTCACGATCAGGTCCGGGGGCAGGAACCCTCCGGCCCCGACGACCAGGGCGGCGAGGACCAGGATGCCGAGCGTGTGCGAGAAGGTGACCGACAGCCCGAGCCCCGCGGCGTGGAGCGGCGTCCCGCGCGTCCCGACGAGGTAGGCGGCCATCAGCGTCTTGCCGTGGCCGGGCGTCAGCGCGTGGCCGGCACCGAGCGCGGCGGCGGTCAGGATCGAGACGAGCAGGACCAGCGGCGACAGGTCGGCGGTGCGGAAGATCGAGGGCAGGTCGCCGCTGGTCACGCCACCGGGGACCCCGGCGGCCGTGGCCGGGACCGCGGTCGGGGCGACCACCGGAACCGGTCGCCGCCTGCGGCGCCCGGCGGCCGGCGTGGCGACCGTCGCCACCTGGCCCGCCCCGGGCAGCGGCGACGCGTCGGCGATGTCGAACGGCGGGAGCGTCGCCCCGCCAGGCGTGGCGACGATCGAGACCGACGTGTCGGCCAGCGCCTGGGTCAGCAGGTTGGTCGGATAGGCGGTCAGCCGGGCCGACGTGTCCTTGGTCCGCAGCGCGCCGTCGCCACCGGCCAGCGTCATCGCCGAGCCGGAGACCACGATCTCGCGCCAGCCGAGTCGCTCGCTGAAGGACGTGTCGGCGTAGTCGATCCGCGTGCCCGCGGCGATGCGGGCCCGTATCGACGCGGAAGCCGCACACCATGCGCATCGTCGACAGGCCACCGACCCCGGCCGGGAATGTCAGGCCCGCCTCGGTCAGCGTGAGGTTCGGCTGCGACGCCGTCGACCTTCAGTGCCAGCGACGGCTCGAGACCGTCGCAGGCGGTCACCCGCCCGGCATCGGTCTCCTCGTCGGAGACCTCGCCGTCGCCATCGGTGTCGAAGTCGAGACGTGCCTGGAAGGTCGGGATCTCCGCCTGGTCGATGACGACGTCGAGGAGGATCCGGTCGGGCTCGACGCGGATCCCCGTGTAGTGGTTGATCGTGAAGTTGCCGAGCGGATGCGCCGCGGCCAGCGCCGGGACGAGGAGGACGCCGAGGATCCCGAGCAGGACCGCCAGTGGCCGTCGGCGCGGGTGGCGCGGACGGCGAACGAGCGGGGTCACTGCGGGTCAACCACGAGAGGGCGAGATCGGTCGGTCATCGTTCGTGCGTCCCAGGTCATGCGGCATATCTTCGGCCATGCTCCCCGGATCCACCGGCGGTGGCCCCGACGAGCTCGGCGCATGGGATACGCGGCACCCGCTTCGCCGGATGAACGAACCGGTCGGCAGGGGAGCGTCGGATACACTCGCCCCGTGACACGACCCGCGGCGCCGGCGCACGGCTGGTTCATCACCATCGAGGGGCCGGAGGGTGCCGGCAAGACGACGCAGGCCGATGCCCTCGCCAGGCACCTCGTGGATCTGGGTCTCGACGTCCACACCACGCGCGAGCCGGGCGGCACGTGGCTGGGCGAGAGGCTTCGCGAGATCCTGCTGGCCCGCACCGATTCGGCCGCCCCGACCGATCCCCTGACGGACGCCCTGCTGTTCAACGCCGCGCGCCGCCAGCTCGTGACCGAGGTCATCCGCCCCGCGCTCGACGCCGGGCGAACGGTCGTCTGCGCGCGTTTCGCCGACTCGACGCTGGCCTACCAGGGCTATGGCGCCGGGATCCCGCTCGACCGGCTTCGTGCCCTCGAGCTCGCCGCGACCGACGGCCTGACGCCGGACCTGACGATCCTCCTCGACGTGCCGGTCGAGGAGGGTCTCGCACGCAAGGCGCCCGGCGACGTCACCCGCTTCGAGGCCGAATTCGACCTCGACTTCCACCGCCGTGTTCGCGACGGATTCCTCGCCCTGGCCGCGGCCGAACCGGGTCGTTTCGCGGTCGTCGACGCCAGCCGTCCGACGGGGGATGTGGCGTCGGCGGCGGCTTCGGCGGTCGACCGCCTCGTTCGCTCGGATGAACCGAAACCCGCCACGGCACGCACATACGGATGACACAGGCGGACCAGCCGCTGCGGCTCAGGGTCGCGTCCCCCGCGGACGCAGCCGACCGGGCCGTCCTCGTGCGCCTTGCCGATGGGGAGCTCGATGCTCTCGAGGAACTGTATGACCGCTACAAGACGATGGCCTACTCGATCGCCTACCGCATCACGAATGACTCGACCCTCGCCGAAGACGTCGTCCAGGACGCGTTCCTGGGTGCGTGGCGGAATGCCGCCCGCTACGTCGAGGGGCGAGGCAGCGTGAAGACGTGGCTCCTGGCGATCGTGCACCACCGCGCCATCGATGCCGTCCGACGGCGCCGCCCGACGACGGAGCTCCCCGATGTCGAGGTGCCGCCGCCGGCCGCACTGACCGAGCCCGACGTCTGGATGGAGGTCGCGGCCGGTCTCGACGCCGACCTGGTCCAGCGCGCCCTGGCCGAGCTGTCGGACGTCCAGCGCGAGGCGATCGAGCTCGCCTACTTCAGCGGCCTGACCCAGCAGGAGATCGCCGACCGGACCGCGACACCGCTCGGGACGGTCAAGAGCCGGATGCGACTCGGTCTGCTGGCGATGCGTCGCAGCCTGGAAGCGTGGGCCTCGTGAACGGACGGGACGACGTGAAGACCCTGACCTGCGACGAGGTCCGCGAGATGGCCGGCGCGTTCGTGCTGGGCGCCCTCGACCCCGCGGAAGCGGCGGCCGTGCGCGCGCATCTCGCAACGTGCGACGACGCGCACGAGGAGATCGCCGAGCTGGGTGGCGTGCTGCCCGCCCTGGCCGAGAGCGTGCCGGTCGTCGAGCCGCCGGAGGGTCTCAAGGCGCGGATCATGGCGGCCGCGGCCGCGGATCTCGAGGAGCGCACGGCCGGCGCCGCGACGACGGCCCGCGACGACGACGGCCCCAGAGCCGACACCCTTCCCGAGTGCGTCTGAGCGGACCGAACGGAAAGCCCGCACGTCCACCGGGACCTGGATCCTGCGCATCGCCGCGGTCGTCGCGATCGTCGGCGCTGGCCGGCTGGAACCTGCTGCTCCAGAACCAGCTCAACGCGACCGAGGCGTACCAGCGCAGCGTCGCGGCGGTCATCGACGTGGCCGCCCAGCCGGGCTCGCTGACGGCGATCCTGACGCCGGCCGACGGGACCGGCTCGGGTCTTGCCGCGGTCGGCGCGGACGGCAAGGTCGCGCTCGCGTGCACGCGACCTCGCGCCGACCAGCGGGAGCACCGTCTACACGACCTGGGCGATCGGTGGCGACGGCGTCCCGCTCGCGCTCGGCGACTTCACGGTCGGCAGCGACGGGACGGGCACCTTCGAAGCGGCGTCACCGGCGCTGGCCGCAGGCACCGTCATCGCCCTCACGCGCGAGCCGACGCCGGGGATGACGGCGCCGACCGGCCCCGTGGTCTCGAAGGGCGTCGCGACCGCCCCCGCCTGACCGAATCAGTCGGCGGTGGGATCGCCCGTCTTCGTGCCGCCGAGGAACCCGGCCACGTCCAGGGGCCAGTAGCGCAGCCACGCGCGGCCCACGACGTGGTCGACGGGGATCGTGCCGAAGACCCGCGAATCGACCGAGTTCCCGCGATGGTCGCCCATCACGAACAGCTCGCCCTCGCCGACCGTCCACGAGGAGACGCCCGAGGCCTCGGTCGGGTCGGTCGCGCCGCTCGGATCGGACCGGTAGAGGTACGGCTCGTCGAGGACCGTCCCGTTGACCGCCACCCCACCGTCGTCGAGGATCTCGACCCGGTCGCCCGCGCGGCCGATGACGCGCTTGATGAACGGCGTGCCGCCGTCGGACCAGGTCGCCGGCGGCTCGAAGACGATGATGTCGCCGAGGTGGTAGGGATCGAACCGCGGCGTCAGCTTGTCGACGAGGACGTAGTGCCCGGGCTCCAGCGTCCGCTCCATCGACATCTGCTTGACCTCGAACGGCTGGGCCACGAAGGTCTGGATGACGAAGAAGATGATCGCCGTGAGCGCGAGGGTCTCGACGATCTCGATGACGAGCCGGCGGATGCCGTGGCCGGTCGCGGGCGTGGCCGGTTGACCTTCGATGTCAGGGCCCTGGGCGACCTCCTCGGGGAGCGGCCGGCGGTGGACGACCTCGTCGCCTGGCTGCGTCACCTATCCGTCGCTGACCACGCCTGAGGCGACCGAGCCCCGTCCCTCGGCGCGCGCCCGGGCCAGCCCGTCCGTGGCGGCCGCGATCAGGCCAGCCGCGTCGGTCGCGTCGACGGGGAAGCGCGCCACGCCGGCCGAGACCGTGATCTGCCTGCCGCCGACCGCGGGGAGTGCCGCGATCCCGTCGAGGATCCGTCGCGCCACCATCGCGCCGGCCGAGCCGGGAGCCACCAGCACGAACTCGTCGCCACCGATCCGGCCGACGGTGTCGACCAGCCGGACCGACTCCGCGAGGACCGCGGCGACCCGACGCAGGACGTCGTCGCCGGCCTCGTGACCGCCCTCCTCGTTGGTCGCCCGGAAGTCGTCGACGTCGAACATCGCGAACGAGACCTCGCTGCCCTGGCGGCCGGCGCGTGCCAGCTCGAGCTCGAGGACGCGCCCGACCGTGCGCTCGTTGGCAAGCCCGGTGAGCGGGTCGGTGTGGGCCATGCGCTCGAACCATTCGGAGCGTTCGGCGGCTGTCGAGGCCAGGCGCGTCCGGTCGATGGCCAGCGCGGCCAGCCCGGCCAACGCGGTCAGCGTCTCCTGTTCGGTCGTGTCGAGGGCGCGCGGCGCCGGCCAGCCGAAGCCGATCGCACCCAGCACGGTGTCGACGCCGCCACTGCCGACGACCAGCGGGAGGTAGGCGCCGACGAAGCCCGAGCCGTCCGCCGCCGTGGCCTCGCGGTCGTACGTCGCGATCCGCGTGACCGCGGCCGTCGTGAACGGATCGGCCGGGTCGTTGACCGCTGTGGAGAGAGCGGCCGTCGCGCCCTGGTCCATCCCGTGCGACGCGACGAGCTGGAGGCCCGGGCGGTCGGGATCGGAGACGAAGATGGCGCCCATCGACGGCGCGAGACCGGCGACGGCCGCGGCGAGCACGCCGTCGAGCATCGCCTCGAGGGTGCCGGCGGCGGAGACCGCCTCGATGGCGGGGGCGAGCGAAGCGCGGGGATCGCTGGTCTGTCCGTCGGTCGACACGAAGCACTCCTGCACGCATTTCAGGTTGTCGGAGGGCGCATCGTACACCCGGCGTCCGTGCACGCCGCCATTCCGGGACGGCGACTCCCTAGCCCGTTGACCACGGTCGCTCGCGGCCCCGATACTCCGCGGGTGAAGCTCGTCGTCGCCATCGTCCATAACGAGGATGCCGGGAACCTCGTCACCGCCCTTCTCGACAAGGAGTTCCGCGCCACCCGACTCCAGAGCTCCGGCGGCTTCCTCAAGCAGTCGAACGCGACGATCATCCTGGGCGTCGAGGACGCCGACGTCGACGAGGTGATGGGCATCGTCCGGACGAACTGCACGTCGCGGACGCAGGTCGTCAACCCGATGCCGCCGATCATGGAACCGGGCGAATTCTTCATGCCCTACCCGCTCGAGGTCGAGGTCGGTGGCGCGACCGTCTTCGTCCTCCCGGTCGAACGATTCGAGCGACTTTGAGCCTGGCCGTGGCCACCTGGGTCGATGCCCTGCAGCCGGGCGCACCCGACGTCGTGGCGGCCTGGCGGGGGATCGACGAGGGCGAGTTCATCAGCGTCCGGCGCGAGGTGCGGAAGCGTGCCGGTCCCGGCAGCGCGGACGGGATCGTGGCGCAGCTCGGCACCCTGGCGACGGCCCTCGCGGCGTTCGTGGAGACGGCCTCCGAGGAGACCCTCCGTGCCCCGGGCGGCGAGGAGGACTGGAACGTCGCCCAGGCGATCGGGCACGCCTGCGAGGCGCGCGCCGGCCTCTGCCTCGCGGCCGGGCTGGCAGCAGCGGGACGCTTCCCGCCGGATGCGCCGACCGTCGTGCCCGGCATCCCGGGCCCGCCGGACGCCGATCGCGCCACGCTCCTGCGCAAGATCGCCCAGAGCCAGCGCCTGATCGAGCGCTCGGCACGGACCGTGGCCGGCCACGAGACCGAGCCGTGCCCGCTGGTCCACCCGCTGGTCGGCCGGTTGCGCTGCGGGGAGTGGCTGCTCTTCGCCGGCGTCCACGACATGATGCATCTCGAGCAGCTCCACGACCTCGCCGGTCGTACCCAACCGGAAGGTCCGCCCGCATGAGCCCGTTCCGCCCCGACCTCGTCGACTGCTGGATGTTCCGCGTCGGCATGACGGCCCGTGCCGTCGAACGCCCGGAGATCCTGCTCATCCGGCGCGTCGGCCGGGCGCATCCTGCCCGGCCTGTGGCAATGCGTCTCGGGCTCGCTCGAACCCGGCGAGCGGATCACGGCCGGGGCGCTCCGCGAGCTGGCCGAGGAGACCGGTTTCGGGCCGGACGAGATCGAGGCGTTCTACGACCTGGACCTGGTCAACCAGTTCCACGAGCCGTCGGTCGACGGCGATCGTGACCGCGGCGGTCTTCGCCGTGCGCGTGCGGACCGACGCCGAGCCTCGCCTCTCGCACGAGCACGACGACGCGAACTGGCACGAGGTCGACGAGGCGCACCAGCAGGTCATCTGGCCGGGCTACCGGGCGGCGATCGAGCGGATCCGCGACGACCTGTCCGATCCCGAGCGGGCCGGCTGGTTCGAGCTGACCCTCGATGGGGAGCGCGCCGGGACCTACCTCGGGCAGCCGAAGCTGACGCGCTGGTAGACTCGGGCGGCGCGATGTCGAGCGTCCGGCGGAACAGGAGGAGCAGGTGATCGAGCGAAGCGGGATCTCCTCCACGACCGAGGCTTCGGGTCCGGCGCAGCGCCGCGTCTTCCATTCGAAGGTCGACACGATCCGGCCGACCTACGGCTTCGAGGACGTCTCTCTCGCCCCCGGCACCGACACCGTCGAGCCATCCGACGTCGATCTCGCCCAGAGCTTCTGCGGCATCGACCTGGCGATCCCGATCCTTGCCTCGGCGATGGACGCCGTGGTGGACACCCAGATGGCCGGCGCGCTGGCCCGTCTCGGCGGCCTCGCGATCCTCAACCTCGAGGGCGTCCAGACCCGCTACGACGACCCCGACGCGGTCCTCGAGCGACTGTCGACCGCCGCCGACGGCGACGTCCAGGACCTCCTCGGCGAGGTCTACCAGCAACCGATCCGCGAGGAGCTGATCGCCGCGCGCATCGAGGCGATCCATGCGGCCGGGTCCAAGGCCGCGGTGGCGGCCACGCCCGGCGCCGCTCGTCGCTTCGGCCCGTTCTGCGCCGAGCACGGCGCGGACCTCTTCCTCGTCCAGAGCCAGGTCTCGTCCGCCCGCCATCTTGCGACCGAGTACGACCCGCTCTCGCTCGCCGACTTCACGCGCTACATGCCGATCCCGGTCGCGGTCGGCAACACGACCAATGCCGAGGCGGCGTTCGCCCTCATGGAACAGGGCGCCGCGGCCGTCTTCGTCGGCGTCGGTCCCGGGGCTGCGTGCACGACGCGCGAGGTGCTCGGGATCGGCATCCCGCAGGTCACCGCGATCAGCGACGTGGCCGCGGCACGGGACGCGTTCCTCGCCGAGACCGGGCGGTACGTGCCGGTCGTGGCCGATGGCGGGATGCGCCGCGGCGGCGAGCTGGCCAAGGCGATCGCCGCCGGTGCCGACGCGCTGATGCTCGGCTCCCCGCTGGCCCGCGCCGAGGAGGCGCCCGGTCGCGGCACGAACTGGGGGATGGCCGCGCCCTCGCCGACGCTGCCGCGCGGCACGCGGATCAAGGTCGGGACCGTCGGGACGCTGGAGCGCATCCTGCTCGGACCGGCGCACGTGACCGACGGGTCGGAGAACCTGGTCGGGGCGCTCCGGCAGTCGATGGCGGCGCTCGGTGCCCGGACGATCCCCGAGATGCAGCGCGTCGAGATGGTCTACGCCCCGTCGACACAGACCGAAGGCAAGTCGTGGCAGCGCAGCCGCTAAAGACGCGCCGCGCGCGGCGGGCCGGGATCGCGGCCGTCGTGGGTCTCGGGCTCGTGGCGCTGGTCGCTGCGTGCTCCAGCCCGACCACCGGCGCCGGCTGGACCCAGGGGCCGACGTTGTCGAGTTCGCCGGGCGCATCGACACCCGCGGGCTCGGCGCCGGCCCCGGCTCCCTCGGCAGCGCCATCCTGACGGCCGACCGCCCGACGCCGACCGATCGCGGCGTCATGGAGGACGAGCTGGTCGCCTCCGGACGCTTCGTCCGGATCGAAACACGCGGCGAGCGGAGCGGGCTCGAACGCCCCGTCACGGTCGGCTTCGTCGATGACGACGAGGCACCTGGCGCGATCCTCGTCGCCGCGACCGCACCTGACGCGGCCTGGGCTCGCAACCTGCTCGCCGACCCGATGTGCCACGTCCGTGTCGGCGACCGGTCGTTCGACGCCGTGGCCGAGCCGCTGGACGGGCGCGGACCACGCCCGGGCCATCCGCGGCCTGATCCTGCGCTACGGGACGCCGGCCGAAGGGCTCGGCCGCGGACCGTCGTTCCGACTCAGCCCGGTCGCGGAGAGCGCGCCATGACGGTGTCCGTCGACATCGAAACCATCGATCGACCGTCCCCCGGCGGAGGTCTTCGCGGCGTTGATCGACGTCGAGCGCTATCCGGAGTGGCTCATCGCGTCTGGCATCGTCGGCGTCGAGCGCCTCGACCCCGGGCCGCTGGCCAAAGGTTCGCGCCTCCGCATCAGCCAGACAGTGGCCGGCCGCTCGACGGTCCTCGACGGCAGCGTGACCGAGCTGGCGCCGGGGGAACGGTTCGGGGTGCGGGGCAAGGACAAGGACGGGGTCACGATCGAGATCGACGCCGCGCTCGGCCCCCAGGGATCGGCCACGCGCCTGCACTGGTCGCTCGGGCTCAAGCTCCCGCTCCGCTTCCGCATGTTCGAATCGATGGTCGCGCCGCAGGCCAAGCGCGCCGCCGCGCTCGACCTCGAGGCGTTCAAGCGCCGCCTGGAGTCGGCCGCCCCGGGCTGAGGCGGGCGGGCGGCCACGTTCCGCCGCTCCGATGTCGTCATCCGTCCATCTGGCCGCGCGCCGGATGCCGATGCCCGCGGCGCGTGGCGCCACCTACCTTGCTGTCATCGGGAGCCCACCACGGGAGACCGGCAGGAAGGAGTCAGACGCCATGTTCCATCCGAACCAGCTCCGAACCGGGGAGCCGCTCCCCATCGCCCCGTCCGTTCCGGTCGGCGCCTGCCTCGTTGCCGGCTGCACGTGCAAGGACGCCCGGATCCTCTCGCACCGACGAGCCGCCTTCATCGCAGCGATGGCGCGCCAGAACGGCGAGACCGCCGATCGCGTGATCGCCCCCGATCCCGAATGGCGGCTCCCGTCCGTCGAAGGAGCCTGACCCGATGGAGCTTCATCCCGCTCGCGTCGTCGCGAGCGTCCTGCTCACAGCCGGCAGTGTCTTCGTCAGCGTGATGGCGCTTGCGATCGTGATCGCGAAGCTCCTCGTTGTCGCGGGGATGCCCATCAGCTCGTCCAACGCTCTTCTCCTTGCCGACCTGATCACTGTCCTCCCGTTCGTCGCGCTCTTCGCCGTCGCCGGTGTCGTTGCCGCTACCGGTCTCGTCCGTGGCACGAGTTGGTCGGACGACCTGGCCTTTGGGACGGCGATCGCCGCCGCCGCCGTCGGCGCCATCGAATTGATCCTACTGAGCGTCGGACGCGATCCATTCGCCTCGACAGCGTCGGCCCGCTCGACCGATGACGGGATCGGCATCATCGGCGCCTTCACGGTGCTCTACCTATTCGTCATCGTCGCGGTCGCCGTCGCCCGGCTGCCCCGGCATTCATCCACAGCGACAGGAGTCATGGCATGACCGCACCCGCCGCCCTTCCCCGCTACGCCCACCGCCGTGGCACGCGCGGCTTCGCCGCCTTCGTCACCGGTCTCGCCGGTTTCGTCGTCCTCGGTGTCGGCGCGGTCGTCCTGCCGACGGTGCAGGCCGACTCGATCGCGCTGTCGTGGCTGATCCCGCTGACCGTCGCGTTCGGCGTCGCCCACTTCGTGGCGGCCTACGGACTGATCCGTCGCCGGGCGTGGAGCGGCCGTCTCGTCGGCTACCTGGCCGCGATCGGCATCGGCATCGCCGCCTACGGACTGATCCTGACGCTGACCGGCGTGGACCCGTTCGGGGCGACCAGCACGCTGCCGTCGTCCCGGGCGTGGGCCGAAGGCCTCGGCCTCCTCATCTGGATGATCGGTCTGTGGCTGGTCGCGGCGCGGTACGCACTCAAGGCGTTCCGGCCGATCAAGCCGAACCCCGCCGCGATCACGTACCGGCCCTCTCGTCGCGGCCGCCGCGGCCGCAGCCTGACCTCGCGCCGTATCCTCGGTCCGTGACCGCGGACCTCGACACCCTCTATCGCCGAGCCGGCGGGACGCCTTTCTTCGAGGCGCTCGTCGGCTCGTTCTATGCCGGCGTCGCGACCGACCCCGTTCTCCGCGCGATCTATCCCGAACCCGATCTCGCGGCGGCCGAGCGGCGGCTGCGGCTCTTCCTCATCCAGTACTGGGGTGGGCCGCGGACCTACGACGACGAACGTGGCCACCCGCGTCTGCGGATGCGTCACGTCCCGTTCGCGATCGGTCCGGCGGAGCGGGATCGCTGGCTGACGCACATGCGGGCCGCGATCGCGGCATCGGCGCCGCCGGACGACGTGGCCGTGGAACTCGAGCGCTATTTCACGATGGCCGCGGAGGCGATGCGCAACCGCGAGTGAGGCGCCGGGCCGGCCTTCGCCCGGTACACTGGCGCCAGCCCGGCGGCGCGGCCGGGTCGCACGAGGAGGTCGATTGAGCGAGGAGGACGCACCCGCGTCGACGGGGCGCGGCAAGACCATCTACGGCGAGGCCGCGAACGCCGGCCACCGGGTCCTTGCCCCTGACGACGCCGAGGTCGAGGCCTACCTCGAGACCGCGCTCAAGGCGCCCGCTCCGGATCGCTCCTCCGCCGATCGCCCGGCCTCGGCCGACCCCGACGATCGCGAGACCGTCGTCGTCCTCGACTTCGGCAGCCAGTTCGCCCAGCTCATCGCGCGCCGGGTGCGCGAGCTCGACGTCTACTCGGAGCTGCTGCCCCACGACACGCCGTACGACGAGCTGGAACGGCGCGGCGCGCGGGCGATCATCCTGTCCGGCAGCCCGAACTCGGTCTACGACCCGGGCGCTCCTCGGCCAGACCCGGCGATCTGGTCCGGTCGCATCCCCGTCCTCGGCATCTGCTACGGCGCCCAGCTGATGGCCCACGAGCTCGGTGGCGACGTCATCCCGTTCGACCACCGCGAGTACGGACCCGCCAACGTCAGCATCACCGCCACGGACGAGCCGCTGTTCGCCGGGATCGAGCGCGAACAGCCGGTCTGGATGAGCCACGGCGACTCGATCTCGCGCCTGCCCGAGGGCTTCCACGCCACGGCCCAGACGGACTCCACGCCGTTCGCCGGCCTGGTCGACGCCTCGCGCAACCTGTACGGCATCCAGTTCCACCCCGAGGTCGTCCACACCCCGCGCGGCAAGGACGTCCTGCGCAACTTCGTGGTCGACATCGCGGGCGTCTCCCCGACCTGGACCGCCGGCAACTTCATCGACACGACCGTCGCCGACATCCGCGAGCGGGTCGACGCCCACGCCCGGGAGACCGGGTCGGACGGCCTGGTCATCTGCGCGCTGTCGGGCGGCGTCGACTCCGCGGTCGCGGCCGCGCTCGTCCATCGGGCGGTCGGCGATCGACTGACCTGCATCTACGTCGACCACGGGTTGATGCGCAAGAAGGAATCGGAGCTCCTGCGGGTCACCTTCGAGCGCGACCTCGGGATGCGCCTGGTCATGGTCGATGCGCGCGAGCGCTTCCTCGCCCGGCTGGCCGGCGTCGAGGACCCCGAGCAGAAGCGCAAGATCATCGGCGACGAGTTCATCCGCGTCTTCGAGGAGGAGGCGACCAAGCTCGGCCGGATCGACTTCCTGACCCAGGGCACGCTCTACCCCGACGTCATCGAATCGGCGACGTCCGAGACCAAGGCCGCCCAGAAGATCAAGACCCACCACAACGTCGGTGGCCTGCCGGCCGACCTTCGTTTCCAGCTCATCGAGCCGCTGCGCTACCTGTTCAAGGACGAGGTTCGGCGAGTCGGGATCCAGCTCGGCCTGCCCGAGGCGATGGTCCTGCGCCAGCCGTTCCCGGGACCCGGGCTCGCGATCCGGATCATCGGCGAGGTGACCGCCGAGCGGCTCGACACCCTGCGCGAAGCCGACTGGATCGTCATCGACGAGATCAAGGCGGCCAACCTCTACCGCAGCCTGTGGCAGTCGTTCGCCATCCTGACCCCGGTCCGCTCCGTCGGCGTGATGGGCGACGGCCGGACGTACGCCAACGTCGTGGCCATCCGGGCCGTGACCAGCGAGGACGGCATGACCGCCGACTGGGCGAAGCTGCCCTACGACGTGCTGGGCAAGATCTCGTCGCGGATCGTCAACGAGGTCCCGGGCGTCAACCGCGTCGTCTACGACATCAGCTCGAAGCCACCGGCGACCATCGAATGGGAATGACCGAATCCGGACCCGCCACCTGACGGATGGGTCATCGAACGAGGTCCGCGACGCGGTAGGATTTACGCCATGGCCGATCAGACGCTCCCCGCCGACACCCCCAGCGAGTCCATCTGCCCGTGGTGCTCCGCGGCGGTCGTCCCAGGCAGCCCGACCTGCCCGTCGTGCGGTGCCATCCTCGAATCCGATGAGGATCGGGACGTCCCCGGGCTGACCGCGGTCGACCCCGGCGCGTTACGGCCGGAAGCCAAGCCCGCCTCGCGGAACCGCCTCCTGTCGTGGATCAGCGGCGAGTACCCGGACGATGCCCCGTCCGACGTCCGAGGCCCAGGCGCTCGCGCCGCCGGACGCAGAAGTCCAGCGCGAGATCCTGCGCCTCGAACTCGAGGCCGAGGTCGCGAACCTCGAGGCCGAGCGCGACTCCCTCCTGTCCGAGGCGGTCGTGGAAGGTCGGCTCGACGACCTGCCAGAGGAGATCCAGCCCTTGGCGACCGGCGAGTTCGACGCCGACACGCTCGCCGCCGCGACCACCGACGAGGACGGAGTGCCCATCCCCGCCCCCGAGACGCCTGCGGCCACCGTCACCGAGTCGACCCCCGAGACTCCCGCCGGGGACGAGTCACCGTCCGACGACGAGGCCCCGTCCGCCTGACGGGTCCGCGGACCTGACGGCCCGACGCGGCATCGCGCCGAGCCCGTCTATCCTGCGGACGTGCCCGATCGCCTCCCACCGCCCGGTCCGTCGTTCATCCGCGAGCATCCCGTCCGTGTCCCCGGCGGCACGCTGCAGGCCGGGATGGCCCGGCCGTCCGACGCGCCCGACGGCTGGTGGCTGGCGGTGGCCTGGGTCACCGACGACGACGGCGTCGTCAGCTTCCGGGACGTCGCGCCCGCGGCCGGGCCGCCACCCGATCCGCCGCTCGGGCGGCTCGGGCCGGCGGTCAGCGGCGCGCTCTCCGGCCTGATCCTCGAGGACGACGGGAAGCTCCAGATGCGACTCGGGCTGATCGCCCCGCCCGACGATCCGGCCGGCCGTGGCGCGTCCCGCTGGCGCTCCGGCTGGCCTTCCGGTTCGAGCCTGCCCGGGCGATGGCGATGCGCCCGAACGAGCTGGCGGAGACGGTCCTCGCCGGGTTCGTCCGGGCAGTCGAAGGCCTCGGCCGGCCCTGATCGAACGGGACGCGTAGACTCCCTCTCGCATGCGCGACCTATTCGACGACTTCATGGAGGAACTCCGCAAACGCGAAGCGGCAGCGCGCGGCGAGGACCCCGGTCCCGACGCGGTCGCGGGACCGCGACGCCGGGCGACGACGGACGACGCCGACGACGACGCCGACGCCGACGCCGAATCCGACGACCGACGCCGACGCTGTCGAGGCCTCGGACTCCGACCTCGATCCCGACGCGGAGCCGGGCGACGACGCGCCCGACGACACCGACACCTTCGCCCGACCCCGATCGTTGGACGACGCGCGGCGTGGCGGCGGCCGGCGACCACCGGACGCGGCCCCGGCGGCCCCAACGACGGTGGTCCCGGCAGGGCTGCGCGGACCGGCCGGCGGATCGGGCTCTACGTCATCGTGGCCGCGGTCATCGTCATCTTCCTGCTGTTCAGCGTCGGCATCGACCTGTGGACCGATGCGCTGTGGTTCCGCAGCGTCGGTTTCGACTCCGTCTTCTGGACCCGGGTGGCCGCGACGGTCGGTCTCGGCGTCGGCGGCATTCGTCCTCGCGGCCGTCGGTCTTCCTCGGCAACCTGTGGCTGGCCGGACGGCTCGCCCCGCCGCCCTCAGCGGACGGCGCGGGCTCGCTGCGGTCGCTGGTCGACCGCATCAACGAGGCCGCCCAGGCGGCCGACGACCGACGCGGCGGTCCGCGTTCCGGCGTTCGGCGCCGGCCGCGACCGGTTCGGCAACAGCCAGGCCATCACCTTCGAAGTCGGGGACATGCCCGATCTCACGCCGCTCGCCGGCTGGGTCCTCGGCGGGATCGCCCTGTTCGTCGCGCTCCTCATCGGCGGGGCGATGTCGGGGGCGTGGGAGACGGTCCTGCTCTACCTCAACCGCGTCCCGTTCTCGCCGACCGCGAGCGTCACCGATCCGATCTTCGGCCGCGACATCAGCTTCTTCCTGTTCGAGCTGCCGTTCCTGCGGCTCATCCAGGGCCTGTTCAACGGCATCGTCATCGGTCGCCCTGGTCCTGACCCTCGCGCGCTACCTCATCGGTGCGTCGCGCGGCGGGCTGGTCTTCTCGACGCCGATCCGCGTCCACCTGGCCGTCCTCGGCGGGCTGTTCCTGCTGTCGGTCGCGTTCGGCTACCAGCTCGACAAGCTCGAGCTCGTCTACAGCACCCGCGGCGTCGCGACCGGCGTCAGCTTCACCGACCAGAACGCCCAGTTCCTCGCCTTCGACGTCCTGACGATCGTGTCCGGGATCGCCGCGGCGCTGCTCGTCGGTGGAGCGTTCACGCGGACGATCTGGCCGCTCGGGCTGACCATCGCGGTCTGGTTCGTCGCCTCGCTCGTCATCGGACGGCTCTACCCGGAGGCCGTCCAGCGCTTCACGGTCGAGCCCAACAAGTTCGCCCAGGAAGAGCGCTACATCGGCAACAACATCGCGATGACCCGGCTGGCCTACGACCTCGGGGGCTGGGGCAACATCTCGTTCGCGGGCGACCAGCCGCTGACCGCGGAGCAGATCACCAAGGAGGCCGACACCTTCGCGAGCGCCCGGCTGTGGGACCCGCGTCCGCTGCGGACGACCCTCGACCAGCTCCAGACCGTGCGCAAGTACTACGACTTCACCGGCGTCGACACGGACCGCTACTCGATCAACGGCGTCCCGCGCCAGGTGATGCTCTCGGCGCGCGAGCTCGCCCTCGAGCAGAACCCGAACGCCTCCGGCTGGGTCAACCAGCGGATCCGGTTCACGCACGGCGTCGGGGCCGCCATGGTCCCGGTCAACGAGGTCGGCAGCGAGGGCCAGCCGCAGCTCCTCATCAGCAACCTGCCGCCGGCCTCGACGAACGGCGCGCCGACCATCGACCCGGCTCACTCGGGCATCTACTTCGGCGAACGCCCGAGCTCGTACGTCGTGGTCGGAGCCCAGCAGAACGAGTTCGACTACCCGACCGGCGAGAGCGACACCGAAGGCTCGATCGGGACCGAGACGCGCTGGACCGGGACGACCGGGGTCGCGCTCGACAACACGCTGATGCGGCTGCTGTTCGCCGCGCGCTTCCGCGACCTCGACCTGCTCATCAGCGACCAGGTCACGGCCAGCAGCCAGCTGCTCTTCCACCGCTCGCTGACCGACCGCCTGTCGCTGATCGCGCCGTTCCTGCGCTTCGACAAGGACCCGTACCTCGTCATCGACGACGCCGGCCGGATGGTCTACATCCAGGACGCGTACACGACGTCGGACCGATTCCCGAACGCGCAGCGCTTCGTTGCGCCGGGCGGCTTCGACCTGGCCGGGCTCGGGACGACGACTTCGACTACATCCGCAACAGCGTCAAGATCACCGTCGACGCCTACGACGGCACGATGCACTTCTACGTCAACGACCCGACGGATCCGATCATCCGCGCCTACCAGGGCGTCTTCCCGTCGCTGTTCGAACCGCTGTCGGCGATGCCGGCCGACCTCGCAGAAGCACCTCCGCGTCCCGGAGGACCTGTTCAACGTCCAGACCAACATGTTCGGGCGCTACCACGTCACGAACACCCAGCAGTTCTTCGGCGCCGACGACCTGTGGACGGTGCCGATCCAGACGAGCGAGCAGACACTCCCGTCCGAGGCCTACTACGTCGAGATGCGGCTGCCGAACGAGAACGGCGTCGAGTTCCTGCTGCTCCAGCCGATGGTCCCGACCGGACCGGCCGAACATGATCGCCTGGGTCGCGGCACGGATGGACGCGCCGAACTACGGGCAGGTCCAGGTCTATCGCTTCCCGGCCGACACGACGATCTTCGGACCCGCCCAGATCGAGGCACGGATCGACCAGGACCCGCTCATCAGCGCCCAGGTCTCGCTCTGGAACCAGTCGGGCAGCAAGGTCATCCGCGGCAGCCTGATCGTCGTGCCGCTCGACGACGCCGCTGATCTACCTCCAGCCCGTCTACCTGCAGTCGACCGGATCGGCGTTCCCCGAGTTCAAGCGCATCGTCGTCGCCTCGCCACGCCAGGTCGTCTGGGCCGCGATTCGCTCGGCGACGCGCTGCGCCTGCTGCTCGCGGCCGAGGCCGGGCACGCGCCGGGTCCCGGTGCCGACACCCACCCCGGGCCCGACTCCGACTCCCGGACCGGCGCGCGACACCCGGACGCCGACGCCGGCGCCGACGCCGGGCGACGGCGCTGCCGACCGACGTCCCGGGTCTGATCGACTACGCCAACCTCCATTTCGAGCTCGCCCAGAAGGCGCTGCGCGACGGCGACTTCGCCCGCTACGGCACCGAGATCGGGCTGGTCGCAGGCCGCCCTCCAGCGACTCCAGGTCCTCGCGCCCGGGAGCGTGGCACCAAGCCCCGGGGGCGTCGACCAGCCCCGCGCCGTGAGTCGCGGCGTGGCGCTCGGACGACGGCGCTGCTCGTCACCCTCGCGACACCGGCGACCTGGCCGCTCGCCCTCGCCACCTTCCTCTCCGCGGCGGGATCGTCCTGCGTCCTGTTGCCGATCGTCGTGCTGCCGACCCCGGTCGGCCTCGGCAACGCCTTCGGGCCGACGCTCACGGCCGTCGCGTTCGGGTCGATCCCGCTCGAGGTCATCGTGGTCGCCGGCGCGGTCGGGCTCGTCGCGATCGCCTGGGTGGTCGTCGGGGGCTGGCTGGCAGCGGCACTCGAGGCAGAGGGCGCCCGGATCGTGGCGCGCGACGAGGAGGTCGTCGCGCTCGGGGCGGTGGGGGTACCTCCTGTGGCGGCGTCGGCGACATCCGGCAGCCGGGTCGCGGCGCGGATCCTCGCGGCGCGCCTGATCGCGTGTCGTGCCGCTCGTCGTCGTCCTGGCCCTGGGCTTCGATCCGCCTCGTCCTCGTGACCTACCGGGAGCTGACCAGTCCGCTCGACGTGAGCGACGCCGATCGTCGCTTCGGGTCCTGCGAGGCGCTCCCGAGGTCGTCGTCGCCGTCGTCCTCGCCTGGATGCTCGCCGAGATCGTCGGGGCCATCGCTGCCCGGCGGATCGCCCTGGGCGGTGAGGGCGTCGGCGGACGCGCTCGCCGGCGCCGTGTCGGGCCTCGTCCGGGCACCCGCTCTCGTCCTTGCGCGGTTCTGGATCCCGACGATCGTCCTGTTGGTGATCCTCGTGCCCGCGGCCGTTGCGGCCAGCTCGGCGTGGGAGGCGGTCGGGACGGCGCTCGGCGATGCGGCGGACCCGCTCCCGTCGCTTCTGACGGTCGTCGCGTTCGTCGGCTTGTGGGTCGTGGGATTGGTCCTCCTCGGCGTCGTCTGCGCCTGGCGAGCAGCCATCTGGACCGTCGCCGAGGCCACTCGGAAGGGGACGTTCGGGGGGTCCACCGACCGCCGACCGGGTGACTGGCGGCTCGACCCGCTCGTCTGCGACGCTGTGGCTCGGTCGGTCCTTGGGCCGGTCCCGACGGCGAGGTGAACCATGACGAGCAAGACCTTCGACTGCGCCGAATGCGGCGCGTCGGTCCCGTACGGACGACTGTCCTGTCCGACGTGTGGGGCGCTGCTCGCGTCCGTCACCGGTGCCCTCAGCCGGCTCTCCGAGCCGCCGAGGTCGAGGCGCAGCCCGATCGCCGAATCGAGTCGGAGCCGATCGCCGTGGCCGGTTCCGTCGCCGTCGCCGAGGCTCCTGGGACCGCTGCGAACAATGGCAAGACGCGCCGACGGACCGCCTCGCCCGCCTCCACGATGGAGACCGCACCCGATACGGCCGCTACGACGGCCGCTCGCCGACGCCGACCCCGACGCCGGCCCGGCCCGCTGCTCTACCTGCCCCAGCCCAGGCCGCGACCCCGCCGAGCCGACCCCGAAGACCCCGCGACCACCGACGACGGCGCAGGCACCGACCCCGGCCCCCACGTCGGCCGTCGCCGCTACCCAGGCCGGACCGCGTACCCCGCATTACGCGCCGACGCCCGCCGTGGCCGCCCGTGCACGCGCCGCCGCGACCGCCGCAGCCGCCGTCGAGGCCATCCCCGACGCGGTGCTCAAGGAGTCCACCGCGGCCGGGCGGGCCTGCCCCGATCGTCGCCGCGCCCACCGCGGCCGTCGCCGTCGAGTCGACCCCCGAGCCCACGCCCGCCCCGACGGCAAAGGCGCAGGTCGCCGCTCCTGCCGCACAGAGTCGCAGCGCGGCGCAGCGAGCCGCGATCGTGCCTCTGCTCGAGCCCTCGGCGATCGCTGCGCTGCCGGCGACGCCCTGGGCGCCGCTCGTCGAGCCTGCCCCGGCGCTCGTCGGACGCCCGTATCAGCGCCATCTCGCGTCGGAAGCCGTTCCGATGACCGGCGGCAGGCCGCCAAGCGCCTATCGACCGCCCTCGCCTGCCATGGCGATGGCGATGGGCGCGACGGCAGCCTGGTCGAACGATGGGCGAGCGCCCGGATCCGTCGTCGGTAGACACGGTCGCCGACGAGGCTCCCGCCAAGGATCGTTACCGCTGGCTCGAGAGCGTCCCCGAGCCCGAACGCTTCGTCGAGATCGCCGGCTGGTTCGTGGTCGTCGGTGCGACGATGGCGCTCCTCGGGTTCCTGCTGCCGTGGTCGCGCGTCGTCATCGGCGCGAGCACGTCGGCTGCTACTTCGACGCTGGGGTCTTGCGAGCCCGACCCACCTGCTCGTCTTCGTCAGCCTCCTCGGGGTCCTCGCGCTCGCCCTTCGACGAGGACCGCTCTCCCCGTGGATCTCCTCGGGGATCCTGGGCCTGGTGTTCGGCGGTCTCCTCCTCGGACTCGCCTGGCCGTACGTGGTCGGACCGCTCGGTGCGGACGTCGGCCTGCGCTGATCGCCCTCGGTGCGGTCGCGCTCCTCATCGGTGGCGTCGTCACGATCTGGGCGACCCGTCACGTGGTGGTCGAACCGCTCGTCTGAAGGCGCGGCGGCCGAACGGAGGCTCAGAGCGGCCCCCTGCTACACTGCGCCGGACGATGGCAGACCGAGCCTGACCCGCTCAGCCGCGTTCGGCTGAGGTCCACGGAGGCACGACACAGGCGCATGGATCAGATCCTCCAGTCGATCGGCGACTCGCTCGGCGGTTTCTTCGATAGCGCATCGTCCAGTTCGGTCTGCGCGCCATCGGGATCTACCTGGTCATCCTCTGGCTGGCGACGGCCTACTGGGCGTTCCGCGACATGCAGCAGCGGTCGGACAACGCGATCCTGCCGTACCTCGCGGCCGCCGTCATCATCCTGTTCACCCCGCTCTTCTTCATCTTCGCCTTCTGGATCTACAAGATCGTCCGGCCGCACGAGAAGATCGGCGAGGTCTGGGAGCGGAACCTGGCCGAGGAGGCGCTCCTCGCCGAGGTCGAGTCGATCCACCACTGCCCGACCTGCGAGAAGCGGATCGACGACGAATGGATCATCTGCCCGAACTGCCGGACCCGCCTCAAGCGCGTCTGCCCGAACTGCAGCCGGCTGGTCGGCATGGACTGGTCGCTGTGCGCCTGGTGCGGCAAGGACTTCGAGCGCCGCGATGTGCCGGCGGCGGCCGCCGTCGACGCGCTGCCGCGCGGACGTGAGGCCACCGACCGGATCGCCGCATCGAGCACGGCCGCTGCCTCGACCGGGACGTCGCTGCCGTCCTCGGTGCGCAACTCCGGCCCCGCCCGCTCCGCGTCCGGACCGACGATCCCGGCGGCCGCGCAGGATCCACTGCCCGAGCGTTGAGCTCGTCCGACCCGCCGCCCGATCCACCATCGACGGGAACGGCGGGCGACTCGCCACTCGACCCGCGCCTGAACCCGCGCTGGTGCGGCGCCCCGGTCCTGACACCGACCGTGCCCTGACGCCGCGGAGCCTGCGCCGGCACCCCGCACCTGCCTCCCGACCCGGCACCTCCACCTTCACCATCGAGGGTCGATCGGCGCCCGCGCTCTTCGTCGTCGGCTGGCTCGCGACGCTCGTCGGGCTCGCCTGCATCATCGTCGCCCTGCTCAGTGGGGGCGGCATCCCGTCGATCGTCTGCTCGTCGTCGGCCTGATCCTGCTGTCGGTCGGGCTGATCGCCGGAGCCGGATCGCAGGGCATCGAGCGTCGCGTCCGCGGCGATCCTGCCCTACGTCGGGCCGTCACCGTTCCTGGTCCTCGCGGCGGCGATCCCCGTCTCCCTCCTGGTCGGGGTCATCGTCGCGATCCCGCTCGACATCGTCGACGTGCCGCTCGACGGACCGTTCGGCGCGCTCCTGTCGGTCACGATCCAGGCGCTCGTCTACGTCGGGCTGGTGCGCCTGCTCGTCGTCGACACGGGCGCGCTCGACTGGCGCGCGATGGGCGTCCGGCGGCTCGACGCGCAGGCCTTCGGCGACATCGGCGGCGGCGCGCTGTGGGCGATCCCTGTCATCGGGGTCACTGCGATCGTCTCGGGCGTCCTGCTGCGCCTCTTCCCGGTCACGCCCGTCAGCCCGCTGCCACCGACGGGCGACCCCCTGGGCTTCGCGCTTGTCGTTGCTGGCCGGCGTGATCGTCGCGCCGTTCGGCGAGGAGATCCTGTTCCGGGCCTTCGCCACGACGGCCTGGGTTCGCGGCCTGGGGTATCGGCGCGGCCTGCTGACCGCGGCGCTCGTCTTCGCCTTCGCCCACGTCCTCGACCGTCTGCGGGGCCAACGCGAACGAAGCGTTCGGGCTGGCCGTGGTCGGCTTCGGCTCGCGCATCCCGGTCGCCATCGCGCTCGGCTGGATCTTCGTCCGGCGCGGGACGATCTGGGCGTCGTTCGGTCTCCACGCCGCGTTCAACGGCATCCTCCTGGTCGTCGCCGAGGTGGCGAGCCAGTCGCTCTCGCCGGGATGAGCCGCGGTGCACCCCGGGTTGAGCCGCCGATGAGGGCTCGTCGCTAGGCTCTGCGTCGTCCTCGAGGTCCGGATGGCGGGAGGAATTGGCGGGCTCCCGTCGTTCGGGCCTCGAGGACGCCCCGGCGGCGCCGGGGGCGGCCGATGCGTGCGTTGGTCGGCTCCGCCGTCGCTCACGCACCTTGAGGTGCGCTCGCTCCTTTGCTCACCGTCCGCCTTCGCCTCGACCGCCCGCGGCGCCGATTCTCGGTTCCGGAGACGTTGATGCCACCGTTCCCAGGTGGCCGCGCGATCCGGGAGGTGCCGGTCCTGGAGCGGCCGCGGGAGCGCCTCGCTATCCGGGGTGCGAGTGGGCTCACGGCTGCCGAGCTGATCGGTCTCGTGTGGGGGTCTGGGACGCGCGGGCGGTCGGCTGTGGACCTGGCGTCGGATGCGCTGGCGCGCCATGACGGGCTGACCGGCCTCGCCCGGGCGACGGAGCTCGAGCTGGCCGAGGTGACCGGGATCGGCGAGGCGAAGGCGGCCCAGCTCGTTGCAGCCTTCGAGCTCGGGCGCCGGCTGCTCGCCGACTGGCCGACGGCGCGCTGGACGATCCGCGGCCCGCACGACGTGGCCGACCGGCTGATCCTCCAGATGGGCCGCCTCGAGCGCGAGGAGCTGCGGGTCGTGATGCTCGACACGAAGAACCACGTGCTGCGGGTCGCGACCGTCTACCAGGGCAACGTCAGCTCGTCGCTGGTCCGTGTCGGTGAGCTCTTCCGCGACGCGGTCCGGCTCAATGCGGCCGGCGTCATCCTCGTCCACAACCATCCATCGGGCGACCCGACACCGTCCCCGGACGACCTCCACCTGACGGCCGAGGCGCTCGCGGCGGGGCGGCTCCTCGACATCCAGCTGCTCGACCACCTGGTCATCGGCCACGACGCGTACGTCTCGCTGCGCGACCGCGGCGTGGCGTTCGACCGGCCCGAGGTCCAGGCCCGCCGGGCCGACTGACCTCCGGTCGCGACGAGGCGACCGGGTATACTGCCCCGGCTGCCCGCCCGACACGGCCCGTGTTCCGCGCGACCCGCTCGACACCGGCGGTGCCCTCGCCCGCGACGACCTCGAACGGACTCTCGAAGCGACCACCGAGCGCCACCCGACAGCGACCACCCGTCACGAAGGACCCGCCCTACACAATGCTCGATCGGATCCTCGGCCTCTTCTCCCGCGACATCGGGATCGACCTCGGGACGGCCAACACGCTGGTCCACGTCCGCGACCGCGGGATCGTCATGAGCGAGCCGTCGGTCGTCGCCATCGACGCCAAGACCAAGCGCGTCCTGGCGGTCGGGGCGGAGGCCAAGCGGATGGTCGGCCGGACGCCGGCCAACATCATCGCCGTCCGGCCGCTGCGCGACGGCGTCATCAGCGACTTCGACGTGACCGAGCAGATGATCAAGTACTTCGTCGACAAGGTCCACGACCGGGTCGGCACGATCGCCCGGCCGCGGATGCTGCTCGGCATCCCGTCCGGCGTCACCGAGGTCGAGAAGCGGGCCGTCCGCGACGCCGCGCTCAACGCCGGTGCCCGCTGGGCCGGACTCATCGAGGAGCCGATGGCCGCCGCGATCGGCGCCGGCCTGCCGGTCAGCGAGCCGTCCGGTTCCCTCATCGTCGACATCGGCGGCGGGACGACGGAGGTCGCGGTCATCTCGCTCGGTGGCATCGTCGTCAGCCGCAGCATCCGCATCGGTGGCGACGAGATGGACCAGGACATCGTCACGTTCGCCCGGCGCGAGTACAACCTCTTCCTCGGCGAACGGACCGCGGAGGACATCAAGATCGCGATCGGCTCGGCCTACCCGGGCGAGTGGGACGCGCAGCGCGTCGCGCTCCGCGGCCGCGACCTGCTGACCGGGCTGCCGCGCAGCGTCGAGGTCGGCGCCGACCAGATCCGCGAGGCGATCGAGCCGTCGGTCCAGCAGATCGTCGACACGGTCAAGGACACCATCGAGGAGACCCCGCCCGAGCTGGTCGCCGACATCATGGACCAGGGCATCGTGCTCGCCGGCGGTGGGGCGCTGCTCGCCGGGCCTCGACCGGCGCGTCGCCGAGGCGACCCAGATGCCGGTCCACATCGCGGACGACCCGCTGACCTGCGTCGCCCGCGGCACGGGCGTCGTCCTCCAGGACCTCGACCGGATGGCGCGCGTCCTCGTCTCCGAGACCTACTCACGCCCGCCGCGCTGAGCCGCGTCGACCCGCCGAGCGGACCGTCATGACCGCGATCCTCGCCACCAAGGCCGCCCGACGACGCGGGATCCTGTTCACGGTCCTGCTGGTCGCGACGGTCCTGATGATGGCCTTCTCGTCCAACCCGACCGTGCGCGAGTTCCAGAACGCGGTCGGCTTCGCATTCCGGCCGATCCAGGGCGCGCTCGACAGCGCCGCCGGCAGCGTCGCCTCGGTCGCCGCCGCCATCGTCGAGATCGACCGCCTGCGCATCGACAACGCCGCCCTGCGCGCCGAGAACGATCGACTGACGACGGAGGCCGCTCGACTCGAGGAGATCCGCCGCGAGAACGACTCCCTGACCGCGCTCCTCCAGCTGCGCGCCGGGTTCGACTTCACGACCACCGCGGCATCGGTGATCGCCCGCGAATCGTCCGAGTTCCGGCGGCTCGTCGTGCTCGACAAGGGGACGAACGACGGGATCGAGGTCGGTGACGTGGCCGTCGCCGCCGGCGGCGCGCTGGCCGGCCGGGTCGTCGAGGTCGGACCGGACAGCGCCAAGGTCGTCCTGCTGACCGACGCCGAGTCGACGGTCATCGGGCAGCTGACCTCGAACGCGGCGACCGGCGAGGTCGTCGGCGAGCTGGGCGGGGTCCTGATCATGCAGACAGATCGATTCGAGCGACGTCGTGACCGTCGGCGACGAGGTCGTCACCGCGGGCATCGAGCTCGGCGTCGGTGTCCGCTCGCCCTACCCGAAGGGCCTCCTCGTCGGGCAGGTCGTCGATGTCCGGCGCGATTCGAACAGCGTCGTCCAGACCGCCTACCTGCGGCCGGCGGCCCCGCTCGACAGGCTCGAGACCCTGCTGGTCATCACCGACTACCAGGGCGGCCTGCCGCCGATCGAGCAGCAGCCGGTCGATTGCGGCACAGGCGGCACGCTCCCGCAGGGCGAGCAGCCATGCCTCGTACCAAGCGCGTCGCCAGCGCCGAGCCGCGTCGCGAGTCCGAAGCCCTGACCGCCAGCGTGCCGGGCCGCTTCCGCTGCTACGCTTCGCCGCGATGAAGGGCATCGTTCTTGCCGGCGGGACGGCGACCCGCCTCTACCCGCTGACGATCGTCACCAACAAGCACCTGTTGCCGATCTACGACCGGCCGATGATCTACTACCCGATCGAGACCCTGGCCCGGATGGGGATCCGCGAGGTGATGGTCATCGTCGGTGGCAAGAGCGTCGGCGACGTCGTCGAGCTGCTCGGGGACGGGTCCGCGTTCGGGATCGACCTGACCTATCGCTACCAGCCGGGCGCGCTCGGGATCGCCCACGCCATCGGGCTGGCCCGCGACTTCGTCGGCGACGACGCGTTCTGCTGCGTCCTCGGCGACAACATCCTGCGCGGCCCGGCGCTGGCCGACGTGGCCGCCACGTTCGAGTCGGGGCCGTTCGGGGCGGGCACGCTGCTCTACCAGGTCCCCGACCCGGAACGTTTCGGCGTCGCCGAGCTCGATGCCGACGGCAGGGTCGTCGCCTTCGAGGAGAAGCCGGATCAGCCCAAGAGCGACCTGATCCCGATCGGCGTCTACTTCCTGCGACCGGACGCCTTCGACGTCATCGCCCACCTCCTCCCCTCGGGGCGTGGCGAGCTCGAGATCACCGACGTCCTCAACCACTACATCCCCAACGGCGGTCTCTACAGCCCGACCTACGAGGGCCACTGGACGGACGCCGGGACCGTGCCCTCGCTCCTGCGCGCAGCCGAGCTGGCCGCGGCCGACGACGAGGCCGGACGCCTGCCGCCGCCGGTCAGCCGGCCGGTGGCCTGAGCCGTGGCCGAGACACCGACCCTGCGCCGCCTGCTCGTGACCGGCGGTGCCGGGTTCATCGGCTCGTGCTACGTGCGCGACGTCCTCGGGCGGCGCGACGGCACGCACATCACGGTCCTCGACAAGCTGACGTACGCCGGGCAACGAGGCGAATCTCGCGACGGTCCGCGACGACCCCGAGATGGCCGCCCGGTTCGCGATTCGTGCGCGGCGACATCGCCGATCCAGCGGTGGTCGAGCCGCTCGTGGCGGCGACCGATGCCGTGGTCAACTTCGCCGCCGAGTCGCACGTCGATCGCTCGATCCTCGATCCGGAGGCGTTCCTGGCGACCGGCGTGATCGGCGTCCACGTCCTGCTCGAGGCGTGCCGCACCGCGCCGAACAAGCCTCGGTTCCTGCAGGTCTCGACCGATGAGGTCTACGGCTCGGTCGACGAGGGCCACGCCACGGAGGACGCGCCACTCGCGCCTCGTTCGCCGTACGCGGCGGCCAAGGCGGCCGGCGAGCTGCTGGTCCGGAGCTACGTCATCACCCACGGCGTCGACGCGGTCGTCACCCGCGGCTCGAACACGTACGGGCCGTATCACCACCCCGAGAAGCTCATCCCGCTGTTCGTCACCAACGCCATCGACGACCGCCCCCTGCCGCTCTACGGCGACGGGCTCCAGCGCCGGGAGTGGCTGTACGTCTCGGATCACGCCGGGGCGATCGATTTCGTGCTGCGCCACGGCGAGACCGGCGAGACCTACAACATCGCCGGGCCGACCGAACGGACCAACCGCGACGTCGTCGCGCTGCTCCTCGACCATCTCGGCAAGCCCTGGTCGCTGGTGATGCAGGTCGAGGACCGGCCGGGCCACGACCGGCGCTACGCGATGGACGGCACGAAGCTGGCGGGCCTCGGCTGGCAGCCGCAGACGACATTCGAGGACGGCCTGGCGGCGACCATCGACTGGTACACGGCCAACGAGGCCTGGTGGCGCGCGACCCGCTCGGGCGACTGGGACGGCTGGTATGCGCGCCAGTACGGCCAGCGGCTGGCGACCGGGGAAGCGGCCGCGGCGAACGAGCCGGCCGCCGCGAACGCGCCGACCCGCGACTGATGCGTGTCGCCGTCACCGGAGCGGGCGGCCGCCTCGGGAGCGCGCTCGTCACCGCCCTCGCCGACGCTCCCTTCACCGGCCCGGCCGGCCCGATCGCCTGGCAGCGCGATGCGTTCGACCTCGACGCACCCGACGGGATCGGCGCGCGCCTCGACCGCGACCGGCCCGAGGTCGTCGTCCACGCTGCGGCCTGGACCGACGTCGACGGCTGTGCCCTCGACCCCGAGCTGGCCGTCCGGCGCAACGGCACGGCGACCGGTCTCCTTGCCGCGGCCTGTGCCGAGCGCGGAACGGACCTGCTGATCGTCTCGACCAACGAGGTCTTCAGCGGGGAGTGGCGGGACGGCCGCCCGTGGGAGCCGTCCGATCCCACCGAGCCCGGAAACCCGTACGGTGCATCGAAGCTCGCGGGCGAGCGGCTCGCCACCCAGGCATTCGAGGAGCGGCCCGGCGCTGCGTTGGGGATCGCCCGGACGGCGTGGCTGTTCGGGTCTCCGGGCCGCGATTTCCCGAGCCGCATCCTCGACGCCGCCGAGCGAGCCCGGGCAGCGGGTGAGCCACTTCGCGCCGTGGGCGACGAGTGGGGCACCCCGACGTATACCGCCGATGTCGCCGACGCCATCGTCGAGCTGCTGGCCGAGGACGCCGTCGGCCGGGATCCACCACCTGGTCAACGGGCTGACCGCCACGCGGGCGGACTGGGCCCGCTACGTCGTCGCCCGTGCCGGGATCGAGGTGGAGGTCGTGAACGTCCCGATGTCGACGTGGGAACGCCCGTCGCGGCCACCGCGGTGGGGAGTCCTGGCGGCAACGCCGCTCCCGTCCGGCGAGCCACTCCGCGTCTGGCCCGACGCGATGGCCGACTACGCGCCGCGGCTCCTGCGTGAGGCACGGGCCCGCGCGTGAACGAGAGCCGTCCGCCGTCGTCGCTGCCCGGCGTCCGCTATGGCGCGATCGTCCGGCATGCCGATCAGCGCGGCTCGTTCCGTGAGCTGTGGCGTGCCGGCGACTTCCCGGACGAACCCTACGTCCAGGCGAACCTCTCGACCTCGGCTGCGGGCGTTCTCCGCGGCCTGCACCTCCATCAGCGTCAGGACGACCTGTGGATCGTGGCCGAGGGACGCGCCTTCGTCGCACTCGTCGACCTCCGCCCGATGCTCGACGGCACGAGCAGCGCCCCGCGCATCGAGACACGCGAGCTGCGGGCCGACGAATGGGTCGTCATCCCGACCGGGATCGCCCACGGGTTCCTCGCGCTCGATCCGCTGCAGCTCATCTACCTGGTGACCAACGAGTACGACGGCTCCGACGAGCTCGGCTTCGCCTGGGACGACCCGGCCGTCGCGGTCGACTGGCCATCCCTCGCGGGGACCCCGGACGGACGCCCGATCCTGTCCGAGCGTGACGGCGCCAATCCGCCGCTCGCGGACCTGCTGGCGCGAATGCGCGCCGACCGGGACTGACCCGCACCCCACAAATCCGCCCGGGTCCCATCACGCGCGACCCGAAGGGGCTAGCGGTTTCGGGACCATCCCGCGATTGAGCAGGCCGTGCTGCACGGCGAGTCTGACGAGGTACATCGCCTCCTCGTCTCGACTCGGAGTCCAGCTTGCGCAAGTCCGCCATTCGCACTCGCCCTCGCCTTCGTCGCGACCCTCGGCATGATCGTCCCGTCCGTCTCTGCGGCTGCCGGCGATCCGAAGGTCGTGATCATCGTCGGGGCGACCCATGGTGCGACCGCGGGCTACCGGGCGGATGCCGATGTCGCCTACGCCGAGGCACGCAAGTACACCTCCAACGTCATCAAGGTCTATAGCCCGAACGCGACCTGGGCCAAGGTCAAGGCCGCGGTCGTGGGCGCATCGATCGTCATCTACATGGGCCACGGCAACGGCTGGCCGAGCCCGTATACCTACGACGCGCAGTACACGACCAAGGATGGCTTCGGGCTGAACGCGACAGCCGGGGCGGGCGACTACAACAACAAGTACTACGGCGAGCCGTACATGGCGAGCATGGCCCTCGCGCCCGGCGCGATCGTGCTGCTCCATCACCTGTGCTACGCGTCAGGCAACTCCGAGCCGGGGAACGCCGAGCCGTCGGTCGCGGATGCGCGCAAGCGCGCCGACAACTACGCGACGGGCTTCCTGAAGGCCGGGGCCTCGGCCGTCATCGCGGACGGGCACGCCGGCGCCGAGCGCTACCTGCGCGCGCTGTTCACGACCCATCAGTCGATCGAGGACATGTGGCGCACGATGCCGAACCGGAATGGCAACGTCGTCAAGTTCGCATCGATGCGGACGCCTGGCGTCTCCGTCTTCCAGGACCCGCTCACCCCGACATCGGGCTTCTATCGCTCGCTGGCGATCGGCACGATCGGCGTCACGACCGATGAGGTCATCTCGGCCGGCTACGGCGACACCGGCGCGAATCCGACCGGCCTGGCGATCCCCGGCAACGCCGAGGTCTCGACCGAGGGCGCCGGCATCTACAGCGGTCTCGACACCCTGGCCGGTCCGTCGGCGACGCTTCCCGTCGGGACGCGCGTCCGCGTCGTCGAGCAGCCCACCCAGGTAGCTGCGGACGGCCCGGTTCTCGTGCAGGTCGAGGGCATCGATGACCCGTCGATCAGCGGGTTCATGATCTCCACCGACCTGGCTCCGCGCGACAGCGCCGCACCGATCGTCCGCGCGCTCGAGCCGGGTGGACCGTTCTCGCCGAACGGCGACGGGCAGGTCGACACGACCACCATCAGCGGCCGTTTCACCGAGACCGTCGCGTGGAAGCTGCGTGTGCGCAACTCCGGCGGCGACGTTCTCTTCGAGAAGACCGGCAGCGGCAGCACGTTCCAGGCGGTCTGGGACGGGCTGGTCGACGGCGCACCAGTGCCCGACGGCACCTACGCCGTGAGCGTCAGCGGCGTCGACGGCTGGGCGAACGCCCCGGCCAGCGCCACGCGTTCGGTCGTCATCGACACCCACGCCCCGACGCTGGCAGTCGCTCACGCCCGCGCGCCGACACGACCCAGTGGTTCGCCCCGAACGGCGACGGATTCCGCGACACGGTCTCGGTCGCCGCGAGGAACGGAGAGCCCGGGAACCTGATCGCCCGCGTGTACGACGCCAGCTCGGTGCTCATCAAGAAGTGGACAGTCGAGAACGGCGACGCTGCGGAGACGTTGACCTGGAACGGGACAAACGCGGCCGGCGTCGTGGCACCAGACGGGCTCTACACGATCCGTGTCGTGCCGCAGGACGTCGCCGGCAACGTCGGCGTGGCCGTCGATCGCAGCGTCAAGCTGGTCGCCGCACTGCGCTCGGTCGCATCGAGCAGGACCATCTTCTTCCCGCAGGACAACGACTCGCTGTCGAAGGTGACGAAGCTGTCGTTCACGCTGGCGCGGCCGATGACTGTCACCTGGACGATCCGCAACGCCGCCGGACAGGTCGTCGACACGCACCTGGCGGACGCAGCTCTGCCGGCCGGTTCCCAGTCGTGGAGCTTCTACGGCAAGAGGGCCGACGGCACGATGCTCCCACGCGGCCGCTACACCTCGGTGGTGACCGCGAGTGACGGGACGTTGTCCGCGACGCAATCGGTCTGGTTCGACTCCGAGGCCTTCCGCTTCGCGCTGAGCGACTCGACCCCGGGGCGCGGCCAGTCGATCAAGGTGACCGTCACCTCGGCCGAGACCCTGTCGGCCCGACCCCGGATGTGGATCTACCAGCCGGGTCTCGCACGCTGGAGCGTGCTGTTGACGAAGACCGGGACCTACACGTACAAGGCCACCATCCGGATGAAGTCGAGTGGCAAGTCCGGGACCGTCGCGCTGAAGGTGAAGGGCACCGACACCAAGGGCGGCAGCCAGTACACGACGGTGACCTACAAGATCCACTAGGTCAGGCGCGAACGGCGTCGCCACAAGGCGCGGCCGCGCGGACGCCCGCGGGACCGCCCCGGACCACACCGGACCGCACCAGAGGGCCCCGTACTACTCCGGACCGGGACCATCGAGCCCTAGACCCACCGGTCGTTCGGCGCGAGGCTGGGCGTTCCCACGAACCCGGAGGCTCCTCGTGTCGATGTCCGCCCGCCGCCACACCCGTTCGAGCGGCGCCGCGCGTCCACGATTGATCGCCCTGGCCGCCGCCGTTCTGCTCGTGGTCGGGATCGCGCCGGTCGCGAGCGTTCGCGCTGGTGAGCCCCGGACGCAGGCACCGGACGCTCGGATGGAGCCGACCGTCCAGTACGAGCAGGCGATGGCCCACGCCGCCGACAAGATCGCCTTCGCCCCAGGTGCTCGCGTGACCGTCCCATTCAAGCCGCGGGTGGCGGATCGGTGGGTGGTCGGCGGTGGTGCACCGACGGCGCTGCCGGCCGGCCGGCTGTCCGGCAAGGCGATCCGCGAGGGTGGCCCAGCTTCGCACGTGGCACCGCCGAAGCCCTCGGCGGCGGTCGGGCCCGCCGATCTGCCCAATCCAGGCGGCTCGGACGCGTGGCATGCGGACCTCGCGGCGGCGGTCGATCCGGGCGGACTCAAGCGCGAGGTCTTCGGCTTCCTGCCGTATTGGGAGCTGACCGACAGCTCGACACGGCTCGACTGGGAGAAGCTCTCGACCATCGCCTACTTCGGGGTCGGCGCGGCCGGCGACGGGACCCTCCAGAAGACGAACAGCGATGGCTCGACGACGGTCGGCTGGAGCGGCTGGACGAGCTCGCGGGCGACGGGCGTCATCAACGCCGCCCATGCGAATGGCGCGCGGGTCGTGCTGACGGTGCAGAGCTTTGCCTGGTCCTCGTCGGGCGTGACCCGCCAGAAGGCGCTGCTCGGCAGCTCGGCACATCGCCTGACGCTTGCCCGCCAGATCGCGGCAGCGGTGCGGGATCGAGGCGCCGACGGCGTCAACCTCGACTTCGAGCCGATCGTCTCGACCTACGCCGACGAATTCACCGCCCTGGTCCGCTCGGTCCGGGCGGAGCTCAACAAGATCTCGCGCGGCTACCAGCTGACGTTCGACGCCACCGGCTGGATCGGCAACTACCCGATCGAAGCCGCGACCGCATCGGGCGCCGCGGATGCGGTCGTGATCATGGGCTACGACTACAAGAACGGCTCGTCGAACCCCGTCGGATCGGTCGCGCCGCTCGGCGGAGCGGGCTACGACATCGGCGACACGATCAAGGCCTACGTCTCGCGCGTGCCGGCCTCGAAGGTCATCCTCGGCGTGCCGTACTACGGCCGGGCCTGGTCGACGGCCACCTCGGCCTTCGCCTCCAAGAACATCTCGAGTGTCAAGAACGGAGCGTCGACGACCGTCGTCTATGGCACCGCCCGTCAGTACGCGGCCGACCACGGTCGGAAGTGGGACCCGGTCCAGGGCGTGGCATGGACGGTCTACCGTCGTGAGAACTGCACGGCCACCTACGGCTGCGTCAAGCCCTGGCGTGAGATCTACTACGACGACGCGAAGGCTCTCGGTCTCAAGTACGACGCGATCAACCGCTACAACCTGCGTGGCGCCGGGATCTGGGCTCTCGGTTACGACGGCACGCGGACGGAGCTGTACGCCGTCCTCAAGGCCAAGTTCATCACCGATAAGGTGCCGCCCGTCATCAGCGCGGCCTCGATCAGCTCCCCGTTCTTCTCGCCCAACGGCGACGGGCGGATGGACACGGTCACCGTCCGATTGAGCGTCACCGGTCACATCCGGTTCGGCTGGGTCGTCCAGCGGCTGACCGGCGGCACGCTCGGGCCGGCGCTGAGGACCGGGAACCACGTCGGCAAGGTCGTCGCCTACACGTGGGACGGCAAGACCGCTGCCGGCGCAGCGGCCCCGGACGGCACCTACAGGATCACGCTCTGGACCGCCGACGCATCGAACAACCGTGCATCGGCCAGCAAGGACGTGACGATCGACCGGCGGGCGGCCGGACTGACCCTAACCGCCTCGTCGAGCTACATCTCACCCAACGGCGACCGACAATCCGACCAGACGACGCTGTCGTGGGCTGCGGACGAGCGGATCAGTGGCACGGCCCGCCTGCTTCGGGCGGGACAACGCCACCGTCCGTCGCTGGACGATCGCCGGGGCGACGGCCGGATCGTGGGTCTGGAACGGCAAGAACACGGCTGGGGCCACCGTCGCGGACGGCCGCTACACGCTGCGGTTGGTCGGTCTGGACCGCGCCGGGAACCAGACGACGCGCGACCTGCAGGTCCGTGTCGATCGGACGATCCGGTCGCTGGCGTGGGCGCGCTCAGCGTTCACCCCGCGAGCGGGTCAGAAGGACCGCTTCACGCTCGTCTTGCGCCGCAAGGCGACCGTCACCGTCGCCATCTACCAGGGATCGACCCTGGTCCGCCGGATCTGGACGGGCCGAGCCCTGGCGGCTGGCACGTACGGTTGGACCTGGAACGGCAGGTCGGGCGCGGGCGCGTTCGTCAAACCGGGGAGCTACAAGGTCGTCGTCGACGCGGTCAGCAGCATCGGGCCGTCACGGACCAGCCGCAGCGTCACCGTCCGGGCTCCGTAGCCCGACCTCTAGACTGACACCTCCATGACCGATGCCATCGCGACCGCCACCGCGTCGCCACCGTCGCCCGCCACGTCCGAGACGCCGCGGCCCGGCGTGTGGATCGTCCTGCCGACCTACAACGAGGCCGAGAACATCGGCCCGATCTCGGCCGCCATCCTGGCGGCACTCCCGGACGCGACGCTCCTCGTGGTCGACGATGAGTCGCCCGACGGTACCGGCCGGCTGGCGGACGCCCTCGCCGCCGCAGACCGACGCGTTCGTGTCCGACACCGGGCGCAGAAGCAGGGTCTCGGACGCGCCTATCTCGATGGCTTCGGCGTCGCGCTTGCCGGCGGGGCGACGACCGTCGTCCAGATGGACGCCGACTTCAGCCACGACCCGGCGGCACTCCCCGGGATCGTCGGCACCGATCGCCGACGGGACGGCCGACCTGGTCATCGGCTCGCGCTACACGAAGGGCGGCGGCGTCGTCGATTGGGGGCTCGGCCGGCGGCTGGTCTCGCGCGGCGGCAGCATCTTCGCCCGGATCGTGCTGGGGCTGGGACCCAACGACCTGACCGGCGGCTTCAAGGCGTGGCGGTCGTCGACACTGGCGGCCGTGCCATTCGATGGCGTCCATGCCGGTGGGTACGTCTTCCAGATCGAGATGACGTTCCGTGCCAGTCGCGCCGGAGCGCGCATCCGCGAGGTCCCGATCACGTTCCGCGATCGCCGCGTCGGGCAATCGAAGATGAGCCGGCGGATCGTCGTCGAGGCGCTGGTCGTGGTCGTCCAGTTGCGGGCCGAGGAGATCGCCCGGAGGCTGCGCCGTCCGCGGGCCGGCGGGTCGTAACGCGGGCGTGAGCGGATCTGCCGCGGCGCCCGATCCCCGCCTGGGCGAAGCAGCGTCCGAGCGCGTGCCGGGGGTCCGCGTCGTCCTCGACGCCCGGCCGCTCCAGGCACCCGAGCGAGCACCGCTCGCGGCGGCCTACCTCGACGGGTTGCTCAGCGCCTTCGACGCCGATCCGCTGGCCGGCGAATCGTTCGCATTCCTGATCGGCTCCGACCTCGATGACCCGACCACCGATTACGAGCACCTCGACGTCATCGGGCGCCGGCAGCTGCCACCGACCCGCCTGCTGCGATCCGCGGCGATGACCGTCGATCCGTTCCTCCTGCGCGGTGCCGCCGTCGGATCCGCCTGGCGAGCCGAGCGGGGAGGGGCCGCCGGCGCCGTCTACCACGCGGTGGGCGGCAGCCCTCTCCCGATCGCCTCGGGCCTGCCGGTGGTGGCCACCCTCCTCGACCTGGCCGCCTGGGAGCTCCCGGGTCTGTTCCAGAAGTCGGTCGCCGGCCGGTTCGGGCAGCGCCTCCGGGGGCAGCTCTTGCGCGACGCCGCGGCGATCATCGTCGGCAGCGACGCGACCGCGCGCGCTGCCCGTCGACTGCTGCACATCCGGCGCGACCGACTGCACGTCGTACGCCTGGCGCCTCGGTCCGGCTTCGGGTTGCGGCCGCCGGGAGCTGGTACCGCGGCGGAGGCCGCGTTGCGCGAGCGCCTCGGGATCGCCCAGCGCTACCTCGTCTTCACCGGGCGGTTCGACGCCCGCCTCGATCTCGACACGCTGCTCCGAGCGTTGGCGTCCCTGGCCGAGGCTGGAGCGCCCGTCGGGTTCGATCGTGAGATCGGCTGGCCGCCACGCGTCCTGCTGGTCGGCGCCAGCCCAGACGACCGTGCCTCGATCGCGCGGGCCGCGACCCGCAAGGGGATCGGCGAGTCCATCGCCTACGCGCCGAGCCTGCCTGTCGCAGATCTCGCGGGACTCGTCCGTGGGGCGCGCGCCGCGATCCTGCCCGTCGTCTCGGAGGCGGCCGGGTTGCCCGTCATCGAGGCTCTCGCCAGCGGGACACCGGTGATCGCGTCATCGGTCGGGCCACTCCCCGAGCTGGTCGGTCCGGCTGGCCTGCTGGTCGAGCCGCGCGACCCGACCCGCCTCGCCGTTGCGCTGGCCACGATGTGGGCCGACGATGGCGTCCACGATCGGGTGGCCGGCGCCGCCCGGGAGCGTGCCGAAACCGACACGCGGACCTGGGCCGATGTCGCCGACGAGACCCGGGCGGTCTACGCAGCCGTCGGACGGCGCCGGGCGGGCTGAGGCCGACTGCCCCCGCCCGCGAGTCTCAGTTGGCCGTTGAGGCGCTCGGGACCGGCGTGGCCGGCGGCGTGTCGGAGCCGGCCTTGAACGAGACCGGATAACCGGTCGTGCTGGTGGTCACGACCTGGACGAAGGTCTGCCCGATGGTCAACGTGACTTCGTTGCCCTTCGCGTCGTAGAACTGCGTCGGCTTCGTGATCGCCGTCTTCTTCCACGTGCCCTTGATCGTTCGGCCGTTGGTCGAGATCCAGGCTGGTCCGCTGCCGACCACCGTCGCCTCAAGGCGCGGCGCTCCGGGATGCCCGTCGTTGAGCGGACCGAAGCGCATGCGCATCACGACGACATTCTTCGGCGCGATCCGCGTCCCCGTGCCGGCGTCTGTCTCCTTCTTCTCCCCGGTCACCGAACGCAGGTACGTGTTGGTCGTCCGGTCGTACTTGTAGCTGATCGTGTTGTAGGGGTACTTGACGGTGATCGTGCCGCCGGAGGGTCGCTCGTCGAGCGGCGCGTCGGGGGCGAAGTTCCAGACGGGCTTGTAGGCCTTGTCCTTGGCGCCGTTTCGCTTGCCGATGGCGCGCAGCTTGGCGCTCGTGGTGTACAGGTTGTGCGGGGAGAAGCGGGTCTTGAGCCGAAAGAAGGTCCCGCTGTAGCGGAACTCGTCGACGTTATAGACGTACTGGCCGCTGCCCTTGGCGCGGAGCGTCTCCTTCGCCCCCGGGGATCCTCCGGAGTGAGCGTAGATGGCCCGCCATTCCGCGGCCCAGGTGATGTAGTAGTAGCGCGAGCTGCGAACCGGACCGATGCTCTTGGGCAGCGTGTCCTGGAAGATCGCCATGTAGCGCGGGATCCCGCCTTCGGCCGGGGCTTGCCAGACGACCGAGGCCGACGACAGCCCGGATTGCGGCCGGGCGGCGCTGAGGTCGTCGATCATGACCGCGATCGGATGACGCGCGGCGACCGCGGCACTCACCGGCTCGCCGGTCAGGGGCGCAGGGACGGTGACCGGCGTCGGGATCGGCGTCGGGCTCGGCGTCGGCGTCGGGGACGGCGTCGCCGTCGGGGCCGGCGTGGCGGTCGGCTCCTGGGTCGCCGTCGCGGCCGGCTGGCTGGCTTGCGCGATCGGCGAGCCACTCGGCGTCGCCGCCTGCCCTCCGATGGACGTCGCGACGAGCGCGATGAGCGCTGCGCCGACGGCCACGGCGCCCACTGCGCCGGCAGTCGTAGTTCGCTTCACTGGGTAAGCCCTCGGACACTCTGACCACGGCGGTGACGGGCTCGGCTGACGGAGCCAAACCGCGGTCATCGCGCAGGATAGCGGACGTTGGCCTTCGGGGCTTCCTGGCACCGTCGGACCGGTCGCCGCGGGGCGAGAAACGAGCTTCTCGCGCTCCTTGCCCGGGAAGACTAGGCTAGGCACATGGCTGACCAGACCCCTCCCGCCGATCCGACCTCCAAGCCGAAGCCGAAGGTGACCCGCGCGCGCACCACCCCCGTCGCACCCCCGGCCGCTGCCAAGGGGACCGCCAGCGCCAAGACCGCCGCCGGCGCCGGCGCCGCGAAGACCGCGCCCGCGGCCCGGACCGCGGCCGCCGGCAAAGCCACGTCCCCGACGGCCGCCACGACCCCGAAGCCCACGACCACACCCCGGTCCGGACCATCACCGACCACGGTCCTGACGACCCGCCCCGTCCCCGGGCGCGTCAGACGCGCCCGACGTCGACGTCGACGTCCTGACCATCCAGAACGGCGGCGCCAACGTCGTGCGCGCCAAGCGTGTCGACGTCCACCAGGGCGGGATCAGCCGGGTCGAGGCCGAGGAGGTCTCGGTCTCCATGGGTGGCATCGCGATCGCACGCGCCGACCGGGTGACCGCGTCGATGAGTGGTCTCGCACTCTCCCTCGCCGGCGAGGCGCAGGTCCGCCAGTCGTACGTGCGCGACATGCTCGCCCGGGACGTGCACATGGAGCAGACCGCGGTCGCGAACGTGGTGGCCAACCACGTGACGTTCGACCGGCAGAGCTTCGCCGGCGTGGTGATCGCCCGCAGCGTCGAGGGCAACGTCCGAACGCTCCTCGACTGGAAGGGCGCCCTGGCTGTGGCCGGTGTCCTCGGTGCCGTCAGCGCGGTGATGGCGGTCGTTCGCCGCCGCTGAACGGCTAGCGGACGCGGACGATCCTCGGGTCGACCCCGGCCGCCTCGGCCTCCGCGACCGTCCGGGCGCGTGCCTCCTCGGTGTGGAGCTGATGGAGCTCGACGACGGCCGCCGGCTCGCCCTCCATCACCAGCTCGCCGCGCTCGATGAGGATCGCGCGATTGCAGTACTCGGTCACCCAGTTCATGTCGTGGGTGACGAGGACCACTGCCTTCGCGGCCGACACGATATCGATGACCCGCGCCTTCGACTTCGCCCGGAAGTTGGCGTCGCCGGTGGCCAACACCTCGTCGAGCAGCAGGATGTCCGGGTCGACCGAGGTCGCGATGGCGAACCCGAGCCGGGCGCGCATCCCCGACGAATAGGTCTTGAGTGGCGCGTCGATGAAGGCGCCCAGCTCGGCGTACTCGATGATCGACGGCAGGAGCTTGCGGGTGACCGCGTCGTCGAGACCGAGGAAGGCGCCACCGAGCAGGATGTTGTCGCGACCCGTCAGTTCCTTGTCGAAGCCGGCCCCGAGCGTGAGCAGGCCCGAGACGTGCCCGTACACGTCGACCGCTCCCTCGGATGGATGGATGATCCCGGCGAGCACCTGGAGGAGCGTGCTCTTGCCGGCGCCGTTGGGGCCGATGACCGCCAGCGACTCGCCGCGCTGGACGTGCAGGTCGACATGGCGCAGCGCCCAGAACTTGTCGCCCTGGCCCCGCCCGAGCATCTGCCCGATCGAATTGCGGAAGGTCGTCTTCCGGGTGAAGCGGAGGTCGTAGCGGACGCCGACGTCGCTGGCGTTGATCGCGAAGTCCGCGCGTGTATCCATCCGCGGCGGCGCCGTTTCGTGGGCCATCAGATGACTTTCGCGAAGTTCGGCTCGAGCCGCTTGAAGGCGTACGTCGTGAAGGCCAGAAGGATGACGCTCGCGACGAGCAGCGCGGCCAGCGACCGGAAGTCGGGAAGGCCCGGCGACCCCGTCTCCGTCCCGTAGATGACCATCCGGTAGGCCTCGAACAGGATCGCGAACGGATTGGCCGCGGCGATCGCCCGGAGGATCGGGTGCTCCTTGAAGACGTGCAGCTGGTCGAGCGCGGCGAGGCTGTACAGGCCAGGCGACAGGAACCACCACAGCCGCAAGAGGTGCGTCTCGATGTTGCCCAGGTCGCGGAAGAAGACGTTGCCCGCCGCCACCAGGTATGAGCACGCCAGCGTGAACACGAACTGCACGGCCGCGATCACCGGGATGAGCAGCGAGGTAGGGCGAGATCCGATGCGGGTAGAGGAGCATCAGCAGGGCGAGAGCCGCAAGGCCGAAGAAGAAGCTGACGATCGCCGGCCACCGTGGCCGCGGTCGGCAGGACGATCTTCGGGAACTGGATCTGCTTGATCAGCTGGTCCTTGCCGACGATCGACGAGGTCGAATCGCCGATCGTCGAGGTGAACCATTTCCAGGGCAGGATCGCGGCGAAGATGAAGAGCGGGTAGTCGAGGATCGGCCGCGGGGCGACGATCGTCACGAAGACGACGTAGACCGACATCTGGAGGAGCGGATCGAGGACCCACCAGATGTTGCCGAGAAGGGTGTCCGTGCCGCGCTTGCGGATGTCAGCCTGGACGAGGTAGCGGACCAGGCGGCGCCGGGAGCGGATGTCCGAGACGGCCTCGCGGATAAGCCGAAGGGCACCCCGGTCACCGGCGGCATGTCGAAAGGCTGCCGGGACCTCACTCGTGGCGGACATCGGGCGGAAGGGTAACACCTCCATCACCGAGTCCCTGCCGGCCGTCGAGGAAGTGCTCGACGAAGCGGTCGCTCGCCCCGCCGCGTGACGCCCCGAGCTGCCGCTCGATGAACGCCGGATACCCGGAAAGGTCGAACGCCCGTTCGCGATCGTGTCGATGATCCCGTCGGTGTCGACGACCTGCGTTCCGATCATCTCGGTCCGGTAGTCCAGGTAAAGCCCGGGGTCGACCTCGTACGTGGCCAGGTCCCCGACGAGCAGGATGATCGGCCGGCCGAGCAGGGCGAACTCGACGATCGAGGACGAGTAGTCGGTGATCAGGATGTCGGTCAGGGCCAGCAGGTCGTTGATGTCGCCGGTCGGATCGGCGACGACGTCGTAGCCGGCCGTCGCGGTCGCATCCGGGTCGAGATTCGGGTGGGTCTTCAGGACCAGGGCGTGGTCCGCGGGCAGCGCGGCCCGCAGCGTCGGCGCGTCCATCCCGGGTGCCGCGCGCTTGCCTGCGCCGCGGCCGCGGAACGTCGGCGCGTACAGGACGACCCGGCGCCCGGCCAGCTCCGGGTGCACGGCCAGCACGCGAGCCCGGGCCGCAGCGAGCGCCTCCTGGTCGAAGAAGAAGTCGGTCCGCGGCGAGCCAAGGGCGAGGACGCGCTCGATCGGCGTGCGCAGCGCGGCGGCGTACGGCGCCCGGGTCCATTCGCCGCCGACGACCACCGCGTCGTAATAGCGGTGCAGGAATGTCCGTTCGGGCTCGGCCAGCGGCGTCGCGGTGTCTAGACCGAAGCGCTTGAGCGCGCCAGCCGCGTGCCAGACCTGGACGACGGTCGTCGCCGGTTTGTGCGGGGCGACGTGGACCGGCAGATAAGCGTTGTCGATCACGAACAACCGTGCCGTCTGGAGGTGGTACATCCCGCGCACGAGCCGGACCAGGTAGGCGAGCTTGCCGGCCAGTCCGTAGCTGTACGGCTCGAGCAGCAGGACGTAGTCGAGCTCCGGGTGGCGCTCGACCATCGCCCGATGGATGTGGAGCAGGTTGCCGTCGAGAGTCGAAACCCGGGCTGTCGCCAGCACGACCCGGTTCCGGCGGACCTTCAATCTCGAGAAGAAGAATCGGGCGATCCTGAGGAGCGCCCCGGCGAGCAGGTATTCGAGCCGGCTCACGCGGCGCTAGGCCCGGGTGCGGACGACGATGTTCTGCCCGTCGAGGGTCTTCTCGCCATCGCTCATCAATTGGGCGATGACGTCGGCGACGTCGCCCGGCTGCATGATCGAAGACGGATCCTCCTCGGGCGCGAGCTTGCGCCTGAGCTCGGTGGCGGTCCGCCCGGGCGAGATGCTGTAGACCTTGATGCCGCTCCCCGCCAGCTCGTCTGCGAGCGTCGCCGAGAGTGAGACGACAGCGGCCTTTGAGGAGGCGTACGCGAGCCAGCCCGGGCGCGAGGTGATCCCCGCGGTCGACGCCACGTTCAGGATCTTGGCCGGCCGGTCGTACATGTGGCGGACCGTCTCACGACTCATCAGCAGCATCGCGAAGACGTTGATCGTGTACGTCTTGACGATGTTGTCGACGTCGGTGTCGAGCAGCGACTGCGGGTCGGCGTAGCCAGCGATGTTGAGCAGGATGTCGATGCTGCCGTACGTGTTGTGGATCCGATCGACGAGCTCCGGGATGCCGTCGAGGTCCATCAAGTCGTAGGGGATCAGCTCGACGTCCGTGCCGTCGCGATCGAGCGCCGCACCGGTCTCGGCGAGGCCGTCCGCGTTGCGGGCGATAAGGACCAGCGTCGAGACATCGGGCTCGTGGCTCATGCGGATCGCCGCGGCACGTCCGATGCCTTGGCTGGCACCCGTGATGACGCAGACCTTGCCCACCGTCAGCCCCCGCGACCCATCACGTCGGCGTAGATCGCCTCGGCGGTGACGATGTCGGTCGGGACCGTGATCTTGATGTTGCGCTCCGAGCCGGGCAGGATCCGCACCGGCTCGCCGACGTGGTGGTGGAAGAGGCTGGCGTCCTCGGTGAACGAGGTGCCCTCGCGGCGTGCCGCCTCATGCGCGGAGACGAGCTTCGCCCGGTCGAACTTCTGGGGCAGCTGGACGTTGACCAGCTCATCGCGCTCCAGCAGGTCCTCCACGTAGTCGTGGCCCTTGAGCACGGTGAACGGGATCGGGATGCCGAACATCGCGTTCGGATCGGGCGCCGCGATCAGCTCGCGGAACTCCGCGACTGTCACCAGCGGCCGGACGGCCTCGTGGATGATCACCGAGTCGACGTCCGCCAGCTCCCCGAGCCCGATGTAGACCGACTCCTGCCGCGACGTCCCGCCGACGATGCAGGTGAAACGCGCCTCGTCGAACCCGTGGTTGGCGATCAGCTTGCGGGTCTCCTCGAGGTGGGTCTCCGGGCAGGTGATGACGACCCGGTCGATATCGGCGATGACGCGCGCCTTCTCGAGGACGTGGACGAGGAGCGGCTTGCCGCCGAGCAGGAGGAACTGCTTCGGGAACGGGCGACCGATGCGTTTCCCGACGCCCCCGGCGAGCACGATCATCCCGATCTTCATGCGGACCTCCGGCGCCTCGGCCTGCTCCGTTGAGCCCGTCGCGGCTCGGTCGTGTGTGTGCCAGAGCGTACGCGAAACCGTCGACCGGTCGCACCCGGCTATCATCCGCGACTGGACGTGGCGACCGCGCGTCACCCTCGACCGAGCAAGGAGCGTGTGTGCAGGCGGTGTCCGAGGACCCGGCGATCGAGGTCGCCTCCGTTCGCTGGGAGCGGGTCCAGCTCATCGTCGAGGCGCAGACCGTCTCGGGCACCCCAGTCGATACCTCGAGCCTCCGGCTCATCCCCGACGGCGGCGGCGAACCGATGACGCCGACGCACGTGACATCGGACGGACGACCGACTGACGATCCGCTTCAACGTCCTGATCGGGCCGGGACTCCAGCCGCTGGCACCCGGCCGCTGGACGCTGGACGTGGCGGTGGTCGCTGCCCCCACGCTGGCCGCAGCGGGCTCGACCGGCACCGGCACCTTCGCCCTCGAGCGCGGCACGGAACGGGTGACGCCACGGATCGAGACGGCCGCACGCCGCCTGATCCTGGACGTCGCGTTCGACGAGACCGTCCGAGCGCGACCGCGCCGTGATGGATGGTCGGTCAGGCTGCGGCGCGCCCTCTTCCGCGCTCTTGTCTCGATATCTCGGCTGGTGCGTCGCCGCGGCCGGCACCGAGTCCTCTTCGCCTCCCGATTGATCTCCGAGATGTCGGGCAACCTCAAGGTCGTCCACGATCGGATGGTCGAGCGGGGACTTGACCGTGATCAGGATCTCGAGGTGATGCTCAAACCCGGCCTGACCGAGCGCTGGCGGTTCCTCGATCGCTTCCGTCTGGCGCGTTCGGTGGCGATCGCCGACGTCATCGTCCTCGACGATTCCTTCCTGCCGCTCACCTGGGTCACGCTCTCGCCGGCCGTGCGGATCATCCAGCTGTGGCACGCCGCCGGGGCGTTCAAGACGGTCGGCTACAGTCGGGCCGGCCTGCCCGATCCCAACGTCCGTGCCCACAAGTCGTACACGCACGCGATCGTCAGCTCTGAGTTCGATGTGCCGTTCTACGCCGAGGCGTTCGGGATCCCAGAGGAGCGTGTCATCCCGACCGGGATCCCACGCATGGACCGCTTCTTCGACGAGGAGGCACGGGCGAAAGGGCTGGCGGCGGCGCTGGCAGCCTTCCCGGGGATCGAAGGCCGGATGACGATCCTGTTCGCGCCGACCTACCGGGGCGACACCATCCGCGAGGCGTCCTACGACTTCGAGCAGCTCGACTACGCCGCGCTCCACGCGCTGTGCGTCGAGCGTGATGCCGTGGTCATCATCAAGATGCACCCGTTCGTGCTCGAGCCGCTGCGCATCCCCGAGCAGTTCCGCGACCGGCTCATCGACGGGTCGGCCGACGAGGTCGACGTCAACGACCTGCTGTTCGCGGTCGACCTGCTGGTCACCGATTATTCGTCGATCGTGTTCGAGTACTCGACCCTCCGCCGGCCGATGCTGTTCTTCGCGTACGACCTCGACGAGTACGTCGCGACCCGCGACTTCTACGTCCCGTTCGAAACGTTCGTGCCCGGCCGGATCGTCCGGACGTTCCCCGAGATGCTCGACGCGATCCGCGCGTGACGACTACCAGGCCGAGAAGGTGGCCGACTTCGCCAGCCGCCATTTCGCCCATCTCGACGCCGGCTCGACAGACCGGGTGATCGACCAGCTCATCCTCGGGCCGGCGGTGCCTGTCCGATGAGCGGCGTCGTCCTGACCATCCGCATCGTCCTCGTCCGCGTCGCGTTCGCGTATGCGCGGCACCTGCCGCTCCGGCGGCGGGTCGTGCTGGCCACGGCGCACTCGCCGGTGCTGGCCGGCAACCTGGCAGCGATCGCGGACGACCTCGCGGCGCGCCACCCCGAGATCCCGGTCATGACCATCGCCCATCGCCCGGCCACTGGCGCACGCGGGCGGATCGGGGCGGCGTGGCAGGCCGTCGTGGCCGCCTATCACCTGGCGACCGCGCGGGTCTTCATCGTCGACGACTACTTCTTCCCCATCTACGTCATCCGGCCGCGCGACGGGACCACGATCATCCAGACGTGGCACGCCTCCGGGGCGTTCAAGAAGATCGGCTACAGCGTGCTCGACAAGTCGTTCGGGGCCGACGAGTCGCTCACGGACAGGGTCGCCATCCATTCCAACTACGACGTCTGCCTGGTCGCCTCGTCAGGCCGCCGCGCCGCACTACGCCGAAGCTTTTCGCCAGCCCCTCGATCGGTTCGTGTCGCGCCTGGGCATGCCGCGGACCGACGTCTTCTTCGGCGAGGAACGGCTGGAGCGCGTCCGCGAGGCCGTCCGTCGCCGCTACGGCCTGACCGACGGGCGGCGGGTCGTCCTCTACGCCCCGACGTTCCGCGGCGACAGCGTCACGGACGCCCACGCGACCGACGACCTCGATCTCGCCGTCCTGCGCGATGCCCTCGGCGCGGATCACGTCCTGCTGGTCCGGCTCCACCCGTTCATCCGCTCGCGCACGGTGATCGGCCCGGAGCTCGAGGGCTTCGCGATCGACGTCTCCGACCACCCCGACATCAACGAGCTGATGCTGGTCAGCGACGTCCTGGTGACCGATTACTCGAGCGCGATCTACGAGTTCGCGCTTCTCGGACCGGCCGATGGCGTTCTTCGCTCCCGACTACGAGGCATACGAGGCCGAGCGCGGCTTCTACTTCGACTACCGGACGGGGGTGCCGGGGCCGATCTTCGAGACCAGCGAGGCGCTCGCCGACTACCTACGGGCCGGCGAGTTCGACCTCGAGCGGGTCGAGCGCTTCCGACGCGAATTGTTCGACATCGCGGATGGCCGATCGACGGCGCGTGTCACCGACGAGCTGATCGTGCCGGCTCTCAGCCGTGCTGGCGGACGAGGCTAGACCGCCCGACCACGGTCCTTCGAGACCTCGGTGTACCATACCGCGGCCCTCCATCCCCGGCCCCAGTGCCGGCCATGTGACAGGAACTGACCCAGAACCATGACATTCCGAGCAAAACCCGTCGTCAAGCGCGACCACAAGCCAGCGTGGGAGACCCAGGACCGACGGAATTTCTACCTCAACCTCGGCTTCGGCCTGATCGTCTTCCTGGCGGTCCTCATCCTCGCCATCGCGGCGGGCCTGTCCTACTACAACTCGCATCTCGCGTCGGTCGGCAGCGTCGACGGTGAATCGATCAGCAAGGACGAGTTCGCCGACCGCTACAAGATCGAGACCTGGCGTCTCGACGAGGCCGTGGCCCGGACGCGGACCGCGGTGGCCGCCGGCCACCTGACCGAGGCCCAGGGCACGTCGCTCCAGTCGACCATCGCCCAGCAGCGCCAGTCGTTGCCGGCGACCACCCTCGAGCGGCTCATCGACACCAAGTACCAGGCGAAGCTGGCCGCTCAGGAAGGCGTCACGGTCGCGCCCGAAGAGATCGATGCCCGTCTCACCACCGAGGCGACGACCCCCGAATCCCGCCGCTCGTGGGTGATCGAGGTCGCGCCCCAGACAGACCTCGGCGCGATCGGCCCGAGCTCGATCCAGAAGGTCGCGGCGAAGGCCACCGCCGAGGCCGCGTTCAAGGACCTCACCGCCGGCAAGAGCTGGGAGGACGTCGCGCGTACCGTCTCGACCGATGCGTCGACCGGGCCGCAGGCCGGCGACCTCGGCTGGCTCCAGGCCAACGACACGCGTTCCGACGAGGAATGGCTGAAGGCCGTCTTCGCCGCCCCGGTCAACACGCCGACCGCGGTCATCGAGGGGACCGACGGGGTCTATCGCATCGGCCGGGTGACCGAGATCGCCCCCTCGTCGGTCGATCCGGCGTACCAGACCAAGTTCGAGAACAAAGGCATCGACCTCGCCAAGTACCGCGCCGTCCTCCAGGGCGACGTCATCCACGACAAGCTCCAGGGCAAGATCGTCGCCGACGTCACGGGGAGCGGCCCGCAGCGCAAGGTCGAAGAGATCTACATCCAGGAAGCCGCCGCCGACCTCCCGGCCGACTCCATCAAGGTCCGCCACATCCTGTACGCCCCCAAGGGCGATCCGGAGAACGCCTCGACGGTCCCGGCCAGCGATCCCTCGTGGGTAGCCGCCCAGTCGCAGGCGCTCGCGACGTTCGCCCGGCTCAAGGAGGATCCGAACTTGTTCGATGCCATCGCCCGCAAGGAGAGCCAGGAGACGCAGGCGCAAGGCCCGAGCGGCAGCGGCGGCAAGCTGCCCTATTTCGACAGCAGCAGCCAGGTCGACCCTGAGTTCCTGAAGGCGATCACCGCCCCGGGCCTCAAGGACGGCGACATCCTGCTGCCGGTCAAGTCGGCCTTCGGCTGGCACGTCATCCAGGTCATGTACCGCCCGACCGACGCCGAGCACGTGAAGGAGCTCAAGACAGAGGCCGACGGCGGCAAGGATTTCGCGATCCTCGCCCGTGACAACTCCGAGGCTCCCTCCGCGGGGCTCGGCGGCGATCTCGGCTTCGTCGCCAAGGGCCAGCTCGTCGACCAGCTCACCAACGCCATCTTCGCCACGCCGATCGGCAAGACCTCGGATCCTGTGACCGTCGCCGGCGACGGGACGTACCTGTTCAAGGTCCTCTCCGAGGAGACACGGACCCCCGAGGGCCGGCAGCTCGATGAGCTCACGTCGACCGCCTTCTCGCGCTGGTACGACTCGAAGAAGTCCTCGGTCGTCATCACCCGCGACGACACCATCGCGAACTCCAGCGCCGGCTGACGGGAGGGGCCGTTGCTCGACGCGCTCGTCGCGGAGGCCCGGCTCCGCTGGGGTCTCGATCCGGCCGACGGCCTCCAGGTGTTCGCGGCGGAGACGCTGGTCGGCGCGCCGATCGAGCCCTCGCGTCCGCTGCTGATCGTCCCGCTGGCGACCCTGCGCGCCGAGGCGACCGCCGTTGAGGCTGCCCCGCTGGCCGGCCGTGCCGGACCGTCTGGTCGCGACCCGCTGGTGCTGCTGGCCCGCCTCTACCCGGCGGATCATCCGATCGGACGGTTCGGGGCGGCCGACGGGGAGACCGTCGCCGCGCTGACCCCATCGTCGCTCGAGGCGCCGCTCTACATCGCTCCGGTCGCGCCGCAGCTGGCGATCGCCGGGCCGTGGGCGATGCCCTGGATCTCTGCCCGGCTGCGCCAGCCCGACGGCTGCCCGTGGGACCGCGAGCAGACCCACCAATCGCTGCGCAAGCACCTCCTCGAGGAGGCCTACGAGGTCTACGACGCGCTCGAGGCCGGCGCCACGCCCGAGCTGGCGGGCGAGCTCGGCGACCTCTGGCTCCAGGTCGTGCTCCACGCGCAGCTGGCCGCGGAGGAGGGCGTCTTCGACCTCGCGGACGTCCAGGCGGCGATCGCCTCCAAGATCGTGCGCCGCCATCCGCACGTGTTCGGCGACGCCGTGGCCAAGACCGCGTCGGACGTCAACCGCCAATGGGAGCGGATCAAGGCGGACGAGAGGGCGACGGCCGCCGAGGCCGAGGACGCCGCGAGCGATGGATCGGGCACGCCCGCTGTCGCCAAGAGCGCCCTGGACGGGATCAGCCCGTCGATGCCGGCCCTCGCCGCCAGCCAGGAGATGCAGGAGCGTGCGGCCAACCTGGGCTATGACTGGCCGTCGATCGACGGCGTGCTGGACAAGGTCGTCGAGGAGGCCAACGAGCTGCGCGACGCAGCCTCCGACGCCGAGACGGCGGAGGAGTTCGGCGACCTGCTGTTCGTGCTGGTCAACGTCGCCCGGCGGCGCGGGATCGAGGCCGAGGCGGCCGTCCGCGCCGCGAACGCCAAGTTCCGGCGGCGGTTCGCAAGCGTCGAACGAGGCGCCGCTGCCCAAGGGGTCGCCCTGCGCGATCTCGACTTCGATGCGCTCGATGCGCTCTGGGATGCCGCCAAGGCTGAGGAGAAGACGTCATGACCATCGGCAATCGGCCCGCCACCGTCCGCGCCGACGGGCGTGGCCCGAACGACCTGCGTCCGATCAGCTTCGAGCTCGGCGTCCAGAAGTGGGCCGAGGGCTCGTGCCGGGTCCGGTTCGGCGACACCGAGGTCCTGTGCGCGGCCACGATCGTCGACCGGGTGCCGCCCCACCTCCGCGGCAAGGGGACCGGCTGGATCACGGCGGAGTACTCGATGCTGCCGCGGGCCACCGCCGAGCGGACGGACCGCGAGTCGGTCAAGGGCCGGATCGGTGGCCGGACGCACGAGATCCAGCGCCTCATCGGGCGCTCGTTGCGTGGCGTCGTCGACCTGTCGCGGCTGGGCGAGCGCACGATCACCGTCGACTGCGACGTCCTCCAGGCCGATGGCGGCACGCGCACCGCCTCGATCACGGGCGGGTACGTCGCCCTGGCTGCCGCTCTCATCACCTACGGGATGGAGCGGCACCTGCGCGGCAAGGTCTCGGCGATCTCGGTCGGGATCGTGAACGGCGTCTCGCTGCTCGATCTCGACTACTCCGAGGACTCGCACGCCGACGTCGACTTCAACGTCGTCGGCACGGACGCCGGGGCGTACGTCGAGTTGCAAGGGACGGCCGAGGGCGTGCCGTTCGACCGGGCTGCGACCACCGGCCTGCTCGACCTCGCCGACGGCGGCCTCGCCCGCCTGTTCGAGGCACAGGCCGCGATCCTCGCCACCGTCCGGCGTTGACCGGCCGGCGCCTGCTCATCGCGACCCACTCGTCGCACAAGCTGCGCGAGCTGCGTGAGCTGCTGGCGCTCGAGGAGATCGAGCTGGTCTCGTTCGACGACCTCGGCATCGAGGGCGAGCCGGTCGAGGACGGCGAGACGTTCGAGACGAACGCGGCGATCAAGGCCCGCTTCGGGGTCCGTGCCAGCGGTCTGCCGACCCTCGCCGACGACTCCGGCATCGAGGTCGACGCGCTGGGCGGCGGGCCGGGCGTGCGCACGCGCCGCTACGCCGGCGAGAACGCCACGGACCTCGACAACAACGCGAAGCTGCTCGGGGCATTGGGTGATCTCCCAGCCGGGCGACGCGGGGCGCGGTACGTGTGCGTCCTGGCGCTGGCACTTCCCGGCGACGCGGGACCGCGCGGTGGCGTGCCGCTCATCACCGCGCGCGGCACGTGTCGTGGCCGCATCGCCACGGAGCCGCGCGGGACAGGCGGGTTCGGCTACGACCCGATCTTCGAGCCCGAGTCCGAGCCGGCGGGCGGGCGCACGCTCGGTCTCTGGACGCCGGAAGAGAAGCACGCGATCTCGCACCGCGCCCGGGCCGCCCGGCGGATGATCCCGCGTCTCGCCGCGCACGGGTTCCGCTGATGGCGATCCGCCGGCTCTGCGTGTTCTGTGGTGCCAGCCCTGGCCGGGATCCGGTCTACCTGGAGCTGGCCGCTGCAGTCGGGACCGGATTGGCGCAGCGCGGGATCGGCGTCGTCTACGGGGGCAGCCGGATCGGGATGATGGGCGCGGTCGCCGATGCTGCCCTCGCGGCCGGCGGCGAGGTCATCGGCGTCATCCCGCGCCACCTGGTCGACCGCGAAGTCGCTCACGGCGGCCTGACCGAGCAGCGCGTGGTCGAGACGCTCCACGAGCGCAAGGCCGAGATGGCCGCCCTGTCCGACGGCTTCATCGCCCTGCCGGGTGGTCTCGGGACCCTGGAGGAGCTGGCCGAGGTCTCGTCCTGGGCCCAGCTCGGTCTGCACCACAAGCCGATCGGCTTGCTCGGCCCCATGGGCTATTGGGAGGCGTTGCTCTCCTGGCTCGACCACGCCGTGGACGAGGGATTCGTCTCACCCGCGAACCGCGCGCTGCTGCGGCTCGATCCGGACCTCGAGACCCTCCTCGACCGCTTCGGCTGGCGGGCGGCCTAGGAGGCCGGACGGTCTAGGGGGTCGGGCTCGCCTTCGGGACCTTGGTCGCCTTGGGCGTCGGCCACGGGACGGGCGGGGTCCCCGGCGTCGAGAAGAGCCGGGCGGCGACCGCCTGGATCTTGTCGATCTTCGGGACCTGTGACGAGCCGTACTTGGTGTTGGCCGAGGCGACCAGAGGATGGCCGATCACGACACGCACGACTTCCTTCGATCCCACCTCATCGATGATCGCGGCCAGCTCGGGGAGGCGCGCCGTCGGGACATTCGTCTTGATCGTGTTGGCGACCGCATCGAGCAGGTCCGGGAGGCGCCAGAACAGGCTGCCACCCGAGGTGACGCTCGATCGGAGGGCGACGATCACCTCCTGCTGGCGGCCGGCTCGGGTGAAGTCGGTCTCCCCGACTCCCTTGCGGATCCGGGCGTAGGCGAGCGCCTCGGCACCAGTCAGGTGGTGGACGCCCTTGGTCAGGCGGAAGCCCTTGGTCGTCAGGCCGTAGCCGTCGTAGTGCTTCGCCCGGAGCGTGCGCTTGACGTCGATGTCGACCCCGCCGACCGCATCGACCATGGCGATGAAGCCGATGAAGTCGATCCGCGCGTAGTAGTGGATCGGGATGCCGAGGAGGGCGCCGACCGCGTCCTCGAGCGTCCGCATCCCGCCCCTCGGGAAGGACTCTGGGTTGCGCTCGGCGAACGACATGAGCGAGTTGAGCTTTGGACCGTAGACGTCCCCGTTGCCGAGCGGGACGCCGACCATGTCGCGTGGCAGCGACAGCATCGAGACCGTCTTGCCGACGGGATCGAGCGAGGCCACGATCATCGTGTCGGTCAGCGATGCGGTCCGGTCCGGCAGCTTGTCGACGCCGACCAGCAGGACGTTGATCCGTTCCCCGTCCTTGGGCACGGGCCCGTTCGCGGCGGCTTGGCCGTTCTCGCTGGACGCCGCCTGGAAGATCCGGGCGAACGTGTCGCCCATGATCGTGCCGTAGCGCCAGACGGCCACGTGCGGGAGGGCGACCAGGATCGCGATGACCACGACGCCGATGATCCCGAGGCGTCCGATGGGTCCGGTCCGCCCGGTGTCGAGGAACGCCTGACCGACCGCCAGCAAACGCCAGGTGAGGACGATGGCGTTGAGCGCCAACAGCGTGCCGAGGACCTGTGGGGAGACCACCCACGCGGCCAGTCGTGCCGGCGACTGCGTCTGGATGAGCAGCAGCGCGATCGCGATCAGGATGAGCGAGGGGACCAGGAAGATGGCCGCGAGGCGGGGACGTCGGTTGAACAGTTGACCGAGTCCCGGGACCACCGCCGAGAGTCCGGCGGCGGCGAGTCGGCGGAGATCCGTCGGCTTCGTGTCGGCACGGATCTGGCTTGCCTGAGCGCGGGCTTGCAGGACGTGACTCCTCTGTCGTGAGGGCGCGGCGGATGTCCGCGCCGAGTCTACCCGTGTGGGCGGACATGGTGACGCCGGGCGATCGATCAGCCTGCCATGATCGCCCGGCGTCGTGTCTGTGACGATGCGTCAGCGGCCGGCGTGACGCCGACGGTCGGGTAGGATGCCCTCACGCATGCGTGACTCGACCCTGTGAGCGACCGAACCCTGCGCAACGTCGTGGCCGTCCTGGCGGGCCTGCTGGTCCTGGTCGTCGCGGTGACGATGTTGGTCGTGGTGGGGCGCAACGGCTCGGCGACGGGCTCCCCGAGCGCCCCGCCGGTCGCGGTCGGATCTCCGTCCCTCGAGGCAACCGTCACCCCGACCGAGAGCGCGCCCCCCTCGGCAGCGCCAACCCCGGAGGCGAGCGTCGCGCCGTCCGCGCCACCTAGCCCGAGCGCGGCGCCGTCCGGCTCGCCCGGGGCGCCGGCCGTGGCGACGCTGACCTTCGTCGGCCTCAAGTTGGACGCGACGGCGGACCCGGGTGGCGATGCGCGAATCGTGACCTTCCGCAGCGACGGCGCCGGGAACGGTCACCGCCAAGCTCGGGACGAACTCGACGCAGGGAAAGACCCACATGTGCCTGCTCGTCGGGACCAAGCAGATCGGCTGCAAGGACATCACGTCGGGCACATTCACCGGCAAGACGTCGCAGGCTCACGCGAACTGGACGGTGACGCTTCGAGGCACGGCCTCCGACTGCCCCGACCGTCGACCTGACCGTCACGTTCCAGGCGGTCGCGCCGAAGGTCGCCATTGCGCACGCTCGTTTCGACGGAACGGCCTCGCCCGAGACGAATGGCATCCAGGCGCGGTTCACTGCCCGGACGGCCGGGGAGGTCCGGCTCGTAGCGGACTGGGGCGGCCACCCGTTCCTGTACGAGATCGACCTGTTCGACGAGGGCGCAGGGTCGGGCAACGCCGCGCTGGCGAACCAGGGACCGTCGACCAAGGTCGACCAGGCCCTGCCCGTCACTCCCGGGAACTGGCGGCTCGTGCTCCAGAACATCGAGGCGGGGTTCGGGACGACCGACCTGACCGCCACGATCTCGTGGCCGTGACCCCTACGCGCCGGCGCCGACCCGCCTGACGGGTCGGTCGGGGAGGCCGAATGACACCACGACGACGGCCATCCCAACGAGCGCGAGCAACCCGAACCCGAGCGTGACCCCGGCGCCGGTCACGGCCGCACCGAGCACTGCACCGGCCAGGCTCGCACCGAGGACGCCGCCGAGATAGCGACCCGTGTAATAGGTGCCGGCCGCCATCCCGACCCGGTCGCCGGGGATCGAATCGAACGCCGCGGCCTGCCGTGGTGACCCGGCCAACCCGAGGCCGAGCCCTACGATCCCGAGCAGAAGCGCGATGACCGCGGCGGAGCTGTCGGCGGCGAACCACCACAGCGCGACCAGGCCGGCGGTCAGGCACAGCGAGCCAGCGACGACCGGCAGCCGCCGCCCGTAGCGGTCCGATATCCGGCCGCCGATCGGCGCCGCCACGGCGCCGACCGCCGAGATCGCGAGCAACACCAGCCCCGCCGTCCGTGCGTCGCCGTGGAGCAGCTCTTCGACCAGCAGCGGAACGAGGATGAAGGCGCCGTGGAGGATGACCGTGGCGCCGAGAACTCCCAGGACCGCCGCCGCGAACGGGCGCACCGTGAACAGGCGCGGGTCGACCGCCGGGTGGTCGCTCGCGAGCTCGAACCGGACGAAGAGCAGTGTCAGCGGGACGACTGCCAGGGCCGCCACGGATCCCAGCCCGCCATCGCCTGCTGCACGGATCGCGGCGAGGAGGGCGATCAGGAGGGCGGCAAGGATGACGAGTCCGGCGACATCGATGGGCTTTGGCCGTGGCGCGGGGCCGTCCCGTGCCGTCCCGTCGGCGGCTCCGGCCGCTGGCAGATCCGGCCGCACGACCAGCCCGACCATGAGCGCCGCGAACAGCGCCACCGGGACGGCGATCACGAACAGCGACCGCCAGCCGAATGCGCCGACCAGCACGCCACCGATGAACGGGCCGATGGCGGCGCTTGTCGAGACCAGCATGTCGAACAGGCCGAATGCCGCGCCCCGCCGTTCCGGTGGGGACATCCCGCGGACGAGCGCCACCGAGGTCGTCGAGACCAGCGCGCCGCTGACCGCCTGGAGGACGCGCGCCAGCGCCAAGAGCTCGAAGGATTGCGCCGCCGCGGCGAGCAGCGAGGCCATCGCAAACGCCAGCACACCGACGAGAAAGACCCGCCGCTGGCCGAACCGGTCACCCAGGCTGCCGCTCGCGGGCAGCGCGACCGTCACGGCTCCGAGGTAGAGCGTGACCAGCGAGGAGACGGTCTCCGGTCCGATCGCGAACTCGCCCATGACGCTCGGCAGCGCGACGGCGAGCATCGTCGAGTTGAGTGGCACGAGCACGGCGCCGCTCGCCACCCCGAGCATGGCCGGGCTGAGCAGCCGCGCCCGGCCGGCCTCGGTCACAGGAGGCGCACGATCCCGCTGCTGCCGTCGAGCTCGACGAGTCGCCCGTCTGTGATCCGGGTGGTCGCATCGCCGGTCCCAACGACGGCCGGCAGCCCGAATTCGCGCGCCACGACTGCGGCGTGGGAGAGGACGCCACCGGTATTGGTGATCAACCCGCCGGCGATCGCGAAGAGCGGCACCCACGACGGGTTGGACGAGGGACAGACGATGATGTCGCCCTGTCGGACCGCCTCGAAGTCTGCCTGGGTCAGCGTCACCCGCGCAGGACCGCGGACGATCCCGGCGGACGCCCCGGTCCCGCGCAGCTCGTCAGGGTCCGACGACGTCAGGCGGACGCCATCGAATCGATCGCCGCCGCCGTCCTCGGCCGGCTTTCCCAGCTGGCGTGGGGGGATGATCGCGGCAAAGCGTGCCAGGTCGCGTTGCCGATGCGCCACGAGCGCCCGGCGATCGCCGCCACCACGTAGCAGCTCGGGGACCTCGTCTCGATGGAGGTGGAAGATGTCCACCGGCTCCTCGATCGCCCCGGCATCGGCCACCCGCTGCCCGACCCGGACGACGAACCGGCGCAACGATGCCTGGGCCATCCGGTCGATCCAGTAGTTGTGCGTCTCGGTCAGGTGGCCGATCTGACGGGCGTCCGCGAGCAAAGCGTCGAAACGCGCGAGCTTTTCCGGGTCCGAGTCGAGCGCCGTCCGCGCCCGATCAGCGAGCAGATCGGCCTCGTTGGCCAGTCGCGCCCGGCGTTCCTCGGCTGTGATCGTCCCCGGCGTGCGGATGCGCTTGTCGAGCTCGGTCAGAAGGAGGCCTGGCTCCTCGGCCCACGAGGCCAGCGTCAGATCGTCGACGTTCTGCCCGAGGTGACCGTGGGTCACAAGGAACGACAAGAGGGCATCCATGAAACCCCCTGCTCCCGGCAACGCAGCCAGCTGCTCGACGGTCGCGCCCGGCTCGCACAGACGCTCGGCGAGCCCGGGCGTTGCCCTCGCGGTCGCAGCCAGCTGCTCGAGGTCCCGCTCGACCGCCTGGAGCTCGTGGTCGCCGCCGCCGATCAGCCCGAGCGCCTCGCCCGGCGTCTGTGCCTCGACGACGGACTCATACAGGTCGGCGAGGTCATCGAGAACCTGGTACGGCCCGCGGATCGCGTAGAAGTGGATCGCCCAGCAACGACTGATCCGTGCCCAGACCTCATTCCACGTGTCGGCGAGTTCCGGCAACGTCAGCGTCTCGACCGGGCGAGCGGCGACCCAGTCGTAGGTGGTCCTGACTTCGGGCACCGCCCGCTCGTGCCAGTACGCGTCGGCGTCCTTGATGGCCGCACGGGCAGCGACGTCCCGGCGCTCCCACATCGCCTCCCGTTCCGCCTCGGGGACATCGGTCGCCAGGCCGAAGTAGGCGTACCCGTTCCAGACCCTGACCCGCATCTCGACCGCGGTCCCCATCCGCTGGTGCCCGTACGCCATCCCCGCACCGATGACCCGGATGTAGTCACCGGCGAGTGCCGAGAGCGCACCCGGCATATGCATGTCGTCCCATTCCCAGGTGATCTCGGCATCGGACGGATCCAGCCACTCGACGGGGAACTGATCGGTCATGTGTGCTCCTAGGGCGAGGTGATCGGGCGGGCCTGGAGGAGATACCAGCCGTCGTCGGCGAGTGCGGCCTCGATGTCGACCGGAGCACCGAACGCCCGCTCCACCTCGAGGGCGAGCGCGACCAGGGCGTCCACGGCACCGTCGTTGAGCGCGGGTCCGTCACCTGAGTCACCGGGCGTGAACTCGACCACCGCCCGCTCCGCCTTGGAGACGACGATCGTGTCGGGCGTGATCATCCCCGAGACCATCGCCTCGCCGAGGCCGGGCGCCGCGTTGATGAGCAGCTGGTCCGACCTGCCGCTGACCGGGTGGCGGGTGAAGACGATGGCAGCGGCCCGTGCCGGGACGAGCGCCTGGACCACCACCGCCATCGCGTCCCCGTCGAGGGCCAGGCCGCGCCGAGATCGGTAGCCGATGGCGCGCTCGCTCCACAGCGAGGCCCAGCAGCGAAGAACGGCGGGCGCCACCTCGTCGGCGGTCAGCCCCAGCTCGGTGTCATGCAGCCCGGCGAAGCTCGCCGCGGCCCCATCCTCGGCCACGCTCGACGATCGGACCGCGAGCAGGGCGGGCTCGCCATCCGTGCCGGACATCAGTCGCGAGAGCCGTTGGAGCGATGCGGCGAGGGTGGCCGCCACCGCGGGCGAGAGGGGGCCGTGGATCATCGCCTCGACAAGCTTTCCGCGCCTGTCCGGATCGAGCAAAGCCGCGGGGTTCGACCGAACGTCCTGGCTCCCCGGCAGACGCGCCGCCTGCATGGCGAAGGCATCGGTCGTCAGGCAGAACCCAGGCGGGATCCGAAAGCCGTGGTTCGCGAGGCGGGTGAGCGAGGCTGCCTTTCCCCCGATCCGATCCCGCTCGATGTCGGCATCATCGAGCCAGGCGACCAGCGGGTCCGACGCGCGGGCGGATGCGGAGGTGGTCACGGGCGCTCGGACGTCCCTTTCCACGCCGGCGGGGCCGCCGGGCCATGAGGCGGCAGTCTAGCGTCTGGTCGAGAGTTCGGTTGCCTTGACGCAACGAATCAGTGGTCCTATGGTCCTATGCCGGACTCGGCATTGGTACTCTCTCGCGGCGGGAACGCAATCGGGGCGCTCAGGCGTCACGCCGCACACGATCGGGGAGGTCGAATCGCATGTCACTGCTCAAGCGGGTCGAGCAGGCCCAGCGTCGCGCAAGCGCGCTGGAGGACGACACCGTCGAGATCGTCGTCCCGCCCCCGATCCCGGTCATGGCCCCGTCCGCCGCCACGCTGTCGGCGCGCGAGGCGCTGCTGCGCCAGATCCGGCTGCGCCTCCAGGCTGAAGTCATGATCGCGTTCACTTCATTGCTCGACATCGAGGATCCGGAGCAGCTCCGCTCCAAGGTCGATGCCATCGTCGAACGTGTCCTCGACGTCCACGGGTTCGCGGTCACGCACGACGAGCGCGAGCACCTGGCCGAGGAGCTTGTCGGCGAGATCGGTGGCCTCGGGCCGCTCGACCCGCTCCTGCTCGACGAGTCGATCACCGAGATCATGGTCAACGGGCCACGCCACCTGTACATCGAGCGCCGCGGCAAGATCGAACGCGTCGACAGCTACTTCCTGAACGACGAGCACGTCCTCCGCATCATCGACCGGATCATCACCCCGCTCGGCCGGCGGATCGACGCGTCGAGCCCGCGCGTGGACGCGCGGCTGCCCGATGGCTCGCGCGTGAACGCGGTCATCGAGCCGCTGTCGCTGGTCGGTCCGGTCATCACCGTGCGGAAGTTCCCGGCCAAGCCGGTCACCGTCGACGACCTCATCAACTTCGGCACGGCGACCCCCGAGATGTTCGAGTTCCTGCGCGCCTGCGTCGAGGCCCGGCTCAACATCTTCGTCTCCGGCGGCACGGGTTCAGGCAAGACCACGACCCTCAACGTCCTGTCGTCGTTCATCCCCGAGGACGAGCGCATCGTCACCATCGAGGACGCCGCCGAGCTCCAGCTCCACCAGACGCACGTCGTCAAGCTCGAGGCTCGCCCGGCGAACCTCGAGGGCACGGGCGAGATCACCATCCGCGATCTGCTGCGCAACGGCCTGCACATGCGCCCGGACCGGATCATCGTCGGGGAGTGTCGTTCGGGCGAAGCACTGGACATGCTCCAGGCGATGACGACCGGCCAGGACGGCTCGCTGTCGACCGGTCACTCGAATACCCCACCGGACATGCTCCGACGGCTCGAGACGATGGTCCTGATGACCGGCTATGAGCTGCCGCTGCGCGCCATCCGTGACCAGATCGCGTCGGCGGTCGACCTGATCGTCCACACCGCCCGGCTCAAGGACGGCTCGCGCAAGATCGTCAACATCACCGAGGTCTACGGGATCGACGACGACGAGATCCTGCTCCAGGACATCTTCGAGTACGAGCAGACAGGTGTCGTCGAGGGCAAGGTCCAGGGAACGCTGAAGCCGACCGGGATCCGGCCGACCTTCATGGGCAGGTTCAAGGCGAGCGGTATCGAGCTGCCACCCGACGAATACGGGATCCCGCCCGCCGACCCGAAGCGGCCGGACCAGCTCCGGATGGGCAAGGGCCGCTGGGTCGTCGGGTCGACCGCGGACGGCGTCGATCCGACGGCCAAGCCGGTCGGGGTCGGCCGTGCGGTCAAAGCCGGTGGCATGGTCTACGTCTCGTCGATGGGCCCGATCGACCCGAAGACCGGCAATGTCGTCAGCTCGGACATCAAGCTCCAGACGCGTCAGTGCCTCCAGAACCTCAAGGCGCGCCTCGAGGAGGCCGGCAGCTCGCTCGACAAGGTCGTGTGGGCGAACTGGTCGCTCCGTGACCCGACCGAGTTCGACATCTTCAACGAGGAGTGGATCCGCTGGTTCCCGGGCGACGCTCCGGGCGGCCAAGGGACGTTGTTGCCGTCGCAGCAGCGCCGTGCCGGGTTTCGCGTCTCGCTCGGCGTCATCGCCGAGGCGTAACCGACCTCAGCGGCGCCAGGGGAGCCGGCTCGGCTTCTGCTCCGGCCGGGGGGGCGCAGGCGGGTTCGGACGGCGGGGCGGGTGAGCGCCGATGGCCTCCGAGCCGAGCTCGATGCGAATCGCGTCCTCGAACCCGCGATAGGCGCGCTCGAAACGGTCCTCGACGGCGTCCCAGCGGGCGCGATCGGCGTCGGTGGGCTTGACGACGATCACATCGCTCGGCCGATCGGGGCTGCCAGCCGAGTCCTCCATCCCGGCTGTCGCCGCCTCGAGCTCATCGAGCGCGATGCGCGTGTCGGACTCGGCCAGGAGCATCCGGAGGCGCGTCGCCTGGCGATGCGTGGTGAACGTCGAGCGAGGCGGCAGCGGCTCGCTTGATCCGCGCTCCAGCTTGTCCCACTGGAGCCGGACGCCATGTGCATCGGCGGCGGCGGCCTGGAGGACCTCGACCGCCAGTCCGCTGACCCGGTCGGCGAAGCGCGCCCGGCGTGCCTCGTCACGGTCCGCCTGGGCCTCGATGTGGGCCATCGCGCTGGCGCGCTTGGTCTCCCTGGCCGCGATCCACGAGCCGACGAGCGCGCCGATGATCCCCGCAGCCGCCGCGATCAGGGCGACGAAGATCGCCGTCTGGTCCGTCATGGCGCGGAGTATGAAGCCATGGGTCGCCGTCCGATATGGGGAGCCGTACGTAGTGTGCGAACCTTTGACAGGTCTGGCCGGAAGCGATCGCCGAGGGCCGGCCGCAAGGGAAGCGCACGCGAATGACCCTGATCCTGACAGCAATGACCCGTCGATCCGTCATCCAGGTCGCAGACATGCGCCTGACGAACGTCCGAACCGGCAAGGTCGAAGACGAGGCAGCCGCAAAGATGGTGGCCTATGCGGGACGGTTCGTGCTCTCGTTTGCCGGACCGGCTTCGATGGGGCGTGAACCGACCGCTCGCTGGATGACCCGCGTCCTCTCGGGGGTCCAGGATCCAGGTGAGATCCTTGCGACGCTTGCAGAGAGCGCGGAATGGATCGTCAAGCGGTACCCGCCGAACATCCGGGGTCTCGCCGTGGTCGGCGCCGGCTGGTCAGGCGAGCCGGGACGCTCCGAGCCGATCTACATCCAGCTCACGAACTATGAATTCGAATCCGGGGCGCTCTTGCCAGGGTTTCGGGCGTCCCGCGTCGCGTTGACGCCCAACGAGAAGGTCCTCTTGTTCAGCGCAGGAGTCCCACTTCCAGAGACCCTGGTCAACGAGGTCCAACAGTTGATGCGCCGTCGCGCGGGGAGACGGGAGGAACGGCCGGCCGAGTTCGTCGCGATGATGTTGCGGCTCGCCAGGTCTGTCGCGATCGGCCGGCGGACGGTCGGGACTCGGTTCCAGGTGGCGTCGATCCCCGGCGTCCGTCGATCCGAGGAACTACCCCTCTTCACGACAGGGATCGCTATGCCGACCGGAAGCTCCGACTGGCATCAAGTGACCGATCTCGACCACGGGCAGATGCCAGCCGGATGACGATGCGCTCGCTCCGGTCAGGCGGCGTGGCCTCTCGCTGCCTGGGATTCGTCCGGAACGCGCAGCCAGCCGAGGATGCGCAGAGCCTCGATCAGATGCTCGGCCCCAAGCCTCGCGTAGACGAGGCCTAGGTGGTTCTTGACGGTCTGCTCCGTGACACCTAGTTCGTAGGCGACCTGGCCGTAGGTCTTGCCTTCGGCCTTGCGGATGATCACCTCGCGCTGGCGTGGCGTGAGCCGCTCAAAGGTGAACGGTTCGCTCACTGGATCGCTCCTTCGGGTTGCTGTGACGAGAGACGACGAAGACGACGTCCTCGTGTGTGATCGTCCCAGTCGGCGGCCGGCGGGTCACTTCCTCAATGCGGCAATTCGGAGCGAGGGAGATTGCCGACTCAGGTGCCTGCATCAGAGCGTGAAGGCAGACCGAGGTGGTCGTATTCGAGCCCCCGAGCGGAGCACCCTTAGGGGTTCGTGAAGCCGAGCATCCAGGAATAGATGTCGTCGCCGTTCGCGCCGCCGTACGCCGGATCCCAGCTGTTGTGGTCGCGATCCGGATAGACGGTCAGCTTCGCCTGGTCGGCTGGGACGCCCGGGCAGGCCTGCAGCGCAGTCATCGGCTCGATGCTTCCCCGCGGGTCGACCGTGTCCTCGAGAAGGCCGGTGAACGCCCACATCGGTGTCTCACCGAGCGCGCAGTAGTCCGACCGGTTGCCCGGTCGACCGTCACCGGCGATCGGAACCGCCGCCGCAGCCTTGACGGCTCCGGCGTACTTCCCGAGGTACTCCCAGATGCCATACGCGCCACATGACAGCCCCGTGATATACACCCGCGCCGGGTCGACGTTGTAGTTGTCGACCGCGTAGTCGATGAAGTCGTGCACCTCGTCGGGAGTCGTGCAGAAGGCCGGTTGAACGTTCCCATTATCGTGTTGCACCTGCATGTTGCACGAGCCGCCGAACTGGGCGCCATCGCACGACGAGAAGTCGAAGCCGGGTGGATCCTCGACGTGCTGCGGGGCAAGCACGACGAACGGTCGATCGGTCGGCCAGCCGCCGACGTTGATGTACTTCGGGATGCCCGCCGCGACGAGCCTCGAGATCGCCTCGGGCGTGCCGTCGCCCGTTTCGCCGTATCCGTGGAAGAAGATGAGGAGCGGACTCTGCGCCCCGGTCGCCGTGTAGCTTGGCGGGAGGTATTCGTCGTAGCCCGCCGGCGAGTCGCTCGAGCCGATCGGTCGCTCGGTCAGGTACCTCGCTGAATCACTGATCCCCGTGAGCGGTTCCACGGCCTTGCACAGGTCCACACCGAACATCGGATGTGGTCCATGGAGCTCGTCTCCGAGGTAGTTGAACTCGCCGGTTCCGAAGTCGAACGTGTAGCTCCCGGTGTAGTTCCCGCGGTCGCGGGAGATGACCTTGCCGTCCGAGTTGGTGATCACGAACGGCTGGCCGTTCTCGTGGAACTCGAATCGGTACAGCGATCCACCCAGGGATTGGGCCTTGACGTCCTTGAAGATCCCGTTGCCCGAGATCGTGAACGACCGGCCGTCCGCCGCCGTCCAGGTTTCGCGCCAGGCGTAGTTGTTCGTGAACAAGAAGTTGTCCTCGAGCCGGCTGTTGGCTCGCGCGTGGATCATGTGCGTCTCGACACCGACGACCTGCATCGGGTAGCCGCAGTCCCAAGCGGTGAACTGGTAGGGGTTCTTGAAGACCCGTTCCCGTTCCACGACGGTCGCACTCGCCGACCCGGCCGTCAGGGTCATCGTGATCACGATCGCGGCAATGAGACCGAGCCAGCGCCGCCCGCGCGACGAGCGGCGGATCAGCGCATCAATGACGGACATGTCGGGATCTCCTCTCGGCGAGTCTCGATGGACCCCTCCCGATGACTGGGGGTCGTCATAGGCGTCGCTGCGGAACATAGCGGTGGTCTGTCATGAAGGCGTCTCGCACTGATCGAAGGTTCACCGCGATCGTCCGGTAAGGTGGACGCCTGCCCAGACCAAGCTGCACCCGTTCCGGTTGAGGACGCCCTTCACCCAACTGGCGATCGGCGTCTGCGATTAGAGCGGTGTAGGCTGGGCTGAGAGGCCCGTTGCAGGAAGCACGTGTGGTTCCTGAGCACTATTCGGCGGGGAGTAGCGTAGTTGGCAACGCACGTGCTTTGGGAGCCCTGAGGGCTTGAGCGCTGTAGGGTCGAACGCTCCGAGCACCGCGCGTCGAGCGGTGAAGGCACCGATTATTGTGCGATTCGCGCGCACGGCCCGCCACAGTGATCACCCTGGTCAGGGCGTCGTGGTCGCGGGATCAAGGCTCGACGGCGCAACCGTGGCAGCACCAGCTCCGACACGGTCCGCCCGGCGCCACAGCGACACCGCCAACGGGATGAAGGCGATCTCAAGCAGCACGACGCCCACGAGGTTGATGAGGCCAGCCACGTCGACGGCCTCGTCGACCGTAAGCTCGACCAGGATGCCGACCAGGAGCAACTGCTCCTACGACGCACAGCCAGCCGATCCGTGGTATTCGTGGCCGACGACGATCGCTCTCGCCAGAACCAGGAATGACAGGCCGAACACCATGATCGTGCCGTTGTCGAGGAAGACGGTGGCGATGCATGGCGTCGAACGCGGCCAGGTAGCCTGCTTGGGAGGCCGGCGAACCGACTGAGGCGCAGGACCTGCGCGCAGCCGAGCGTCGTCGCGACGATGACCAGCGGCAGACACAGGCGTGCCCACTCGCCGCCCTCGGCCGCCTCGCGCCGCCGACTGCTGGAGCCCGAGCTGTCCTGTCCGCAAGGACGACCTCACCGGAGCAGCCCTCGTCCCGATCCTGGTGATCCTGCCGTCCTGGCGGTTGCCGCGGCCTGCTGCTGGTCCTCTTCGGCCACTCCTTGGCCGTGGCGGACCTCTCGGAGTCGCAGGGGCAGTGATCGAAGGCACGGTCTGGATCGTGACCGGGCTCATCGCCTGCTGGCGCGTTCCCGGCAACCGCTCTGCAAACCGGACGAACGCACGTCGTCGCATTCGCTTACGGCGCACGCTGGTCCTCGCGCCGGCGCGATGTTCCGCGAGACCCGTCCGGGCTGTTGGACTGCCCCGCGAACCTGCTCTTCGTCGCGGACGTCCCGCCGTGCAGACCATCGACGCGACGCCACAGTCCTGATCATCGGCGTGACGATCATGCTCGTGATCCGGCGGACGCCAGCCATGGTCTCGCCTGCGCTCGACCCGGTCCTGCCGTGTCAGGACTCGCGACGTGGTATCACGCCCAAGCCTCGGCCTCAGTCCAGTGCTGAACTCCGTCGCACGCTGTTCATCCTCATCCCGTGCGTGCTGCGACTTCGACTTCATCGGCGCGGAAGCCGACCTCGAAGTCGAGCGTCTCCAGGCGCAGCTGCACGCCCAGCTGGTCGAGGTCCGCGCCTCGCGGCCCGCATCGTCGAAGCCGGCGACGCCGAGCGACGTCGACTCGAGCGCGACCTGCACGACGGCGCCCAGCAGCGCCTTCTGGGCGTCCGCCTGGCCCTGCGGACGGCCCGCATGCGCCTCGCCGACGGCAGTACCGACGGCGTCGACGAGCTCTTGGCGGAGGCCGACGCCGAGGTGATGGACGCCCTTGCCGAGCTGCGCGACCTCGCCCATGGGATCCAACCCGGCGGTACTCACCGAGGAGGGGATCGGACCGGCGTTGGCGGCCCTCGCCCGGCGGACGCCGGTCCCGGTCCAGCTGGAGGTGAGCGCCGGCCGGCTCCCGCCGGCGGTCGAGGCGACCGCGTACTTCGTCGCCGCAGAGTCGCTGGCCAACATCGTCAAGCACGCCGACGCGTCGTGGGCCCGTGTGTCGGTCGTGACCGGCGATGGGCGCGTGCTGGTAGCACGTCGACGACGATGGGCGAGGAGGCGCCGACCCCGATGGCGCCGGGCTGCGCGGCCTGCGCGACCGGGTCGAGGCGGTCGACGGCCGCTTCCGCGTCGAGTCACCCAGCGGCGGCGGGACCCACGTCAGCGCGTCGATCGCATGCGCGTGATCATCGCCGACGACGCGGTCATCGTCAGGCAGGGCGTGGCGCGACTCCTCGCCGAGCGCGGCATCGAGGTGGTCGGAGAGGCCGGGCGAACCGAGGAGCTGCGTCCGGCTCGTGGCCGCGCTTCGAGCCCGATGTCGCGGTCATCGACATTCGCATGCCGCCCACCCAGACCGACGAGGGCCTCGTCGCGGCACGCGAGATCCGGCAGCGCTTTCCGGCCGTCGGAACGCTCGTCCTGTCGCAGCACGCCGAGAGTGGCTATGCCCTCGAGCTCGTCGCCGGGGGCGACGGATCAGTGGGCTACCTGCTCAAGGATCGGGTCGTCGACGTAGACCAGCTCGTGGACGCCCTTCATCGGATCCAGGCAGGCGGCGTGGTCGTGGAGCCGGCCCTCGTCGACGGCCTGCTCGCCCGCTCTGGGCGCTTGGGCGCGCTGACGCGGCGCGAGCGGGAGGTCCTGGCGCTCGTCGCCCAAGGCAAAACGGATCGCGGCATCGCTCTCGAGCTGGTCGTGACCCGCAAGACCGTGGAGGCACACGTTCGCAGCATCCTGGCCAAGCTGGAGCTGCCGGAGGACGTGACCGAGAACCGCCGCGTCCATGCCGTGCTTGCGTTCTTGCAGGCCGGAGTTGGACTGAAGTCGGTCGGCTGAGTAGGCGCGTTGTTGGGCGCATCCGCTCCGCGGTCAGGTGACGCCGCATCGAGGATGGGCGCGTCCAGCTCCGATGGGGCCGTATGATGCTCGTGGCTTGTCGGCATCGCGGCTATCTCGCCCTCTCCCGCAGCTGGTCGTCCGGCTGGCGATCGGCGTATGACTGGAGCGGTGTAAGCCAGGCCGGGAAAGTTCGTTTCGGGAAGCACATGCGGTTCCCGAGCGTGAAATCGCCGGGGAGTAGCGTAGCCTGGTAACGCACGTGCTTTGGGAGCACGAGATCGCGGGTTCGAGTCCCGCCTCCCCGACCAGTTTCGCGATCGTTGATAGCCAGGTCGTCCGGCTGTCAACTGGTGGCGGCACCATCGATCCCGAACAGCTGATCGGCGAGGGTCGATCGGGTCCAGGTGACCCACTCGTCATGTGACCAGCCCCGGACCTCCACGAGGGAGTGGTAGACGTCCATTCCCGCGTACAGCAGGAGCAGGTCGTTGGCCCGCTGGGGACTCAGATCGGCGCGTAGCGGTGCCTTGGCCCTGAGCACTTCGAGCATGTCGCGGTAGCCCTCGACGCGCCATCGCTCATGACGATCGACCACAGCCGCCACTTCCGGATCGCCGGTGGCCGATCCTGACGCGACCACGTACAGCGGCGTCAACCTGCGGGTGATGTCGCCCACCCCGGACACGAGATGCCGCAACGCCTCGGCGACGTCGGCGGCGGCGACCATCTCGCGGTACCACGGCTGGTCCCACGGGACCTGCGGCTCGCCCTCGCCCATGACCGCGAAGTCGTACGCCCGGCTGAGCACCGCGGCCTTGGTATTGAAGGTGAAGTAGACGGTCTGCACCGCGACCCCGGCGGCCTCGGCGATCTGCGCCATCGTGGTCCCGACGTAGCCGCGTTCGCAGAACAGGCCGAAGGCCGCCTTCACGATCCGCCACTGGGTGGCCTGCGCGCGCGCTCGACGCGGTGGGAGTCCGGGGCTCGAGGGGTTGACATGCGGCATCGTCTTCCACATTATCAGACCACCACACTAGAGTGCCGACTCTAGGGTGATACTACAGTCAATGGCGCAGCGCAGGGCGGTGTCGGATGGACTGGTGGATGATCTTCTTCAGGGTGGTCCACGTCGGCTCGGCCATGATCTGGTTCGGCGGGGCGATCGTCGGAGCCTTCTTCCTGGCGCCGACGGCGGCTGCCTTGGGCAAGGCCGGGCAACCGTTCATGGACCATCTCATGCGCCGCCGCGGGCTGGGGGTGCTCTTCCCGATCGTCGCCGCCCTGACCGTCCTTGCCGGGGCAGCGCTCTACTGGCGTGACTCGGACGGTCTGCAGTCCACGTGGGTCACCTCGCCGACAGGCCTCGCGTTCACCATCGGCGGGATCGCCGCGATCGTCTCGTTCGCGCTCGGCTTCATCCTGGTCGCGCCGAGCGTCGCCCTCCAGACGGCCGTCGGCAACGAGCTGGCGGCCAGCGGAGGTGAGCCGAACGCCGAGCAGCGCGCGCGGCTGGAGCGGGCCGATCGGCTGATGCGGCTCGCAACGCGCGTCGATCTCCCGCTGCTTCTGCTCGCGGGCCTCACCATGGCCACCGCTCGTTACCTGTAGGGACCGAAAGCCTGATGGACTCGACCGCGGCCTCTCCCCCGACCCGCGTCGCGACGGCCACGCGCGCCGCGGGGGTGGTCTACGTGGCGACCGGCATCGGCTTCGGGGTCGGTGCAGTCATCAGCCTCGTCTACCTCGCGCGAAACGGCGAACTCCCGATGACGCCGTTCGGGTTCCGGTCCTTGAGCGGCCCGTTCGAGGGGCTCGGAACCGTGTGGTTCAGTGTCTTCGGTTGGGTCTTTGTCGGTGTCTGCGCCGTGGAGACACTGGCCGGATGGAAGTTGTGGAAGGGCCAGCGGCGTGGCGCCTCGCTCGGCATCTGGACCACGCCGCTCGCCGTCATGTTCGGGTTGGGATTCGCCCTGCCGTTCTACCTCGCGAGTATCCCGATCCGGTTGGTGCTGCTCGCCGTGGGCCGGCGGTCCCGGCGCTGAGCGGGTCGAAGGGGGCGAGCATGCCGACCTACCTGCGGCCGCGATGGGTGCAGCGTCACCTGGAATCGCCGCTCATGATGCGGCTGCCGGGGCAGCCCTCCCTGCGTGTCCGTGGCCGCAGCTCCGGGCGAACCCGCGCGTTGCCGGTGCGTCCCGTCGTCGTCGGTGATGCACGCTACCTCGTCGCCCTCCTCGGCGACACGCACTGGGCGCGCAACCTTCGCGCAAGCCCCACGGCCGTGCTCGTCGAGCGTCGGGTCGAACGCGAGATCCGGGCCGTCGAAGTGTTCGGCGAGGAGCGCGCGGCAGCCGTCGCGGAATACCTCGCGACGAGCACGTATGGCCCGACGATCCGGCTGCTCACGCAGCGCCTCCCGGATCCGGCGGACCACCCCGTCTTTCGCATCGACGTCGTCTGACCGGAGCCGCAGTCGTCTGAACCTGGCCCCGATCGAACGGACTTCCGTCGCGCCTGGGTCCACGGACCTTGCACCCGAACTCCCGAACTCAATGCACAATGAATGCCAGGATCTGGCCCGTAGTCGGACCCTCGCCAGCACGATCGCCCGACCCCTGGACCAAGGTGGAGGCCCATGACGACGCCCGACGACCGCTTCACCGAGCGCGCCCGCGCGATCCTGCGCGAGTCGCCGCTCATCGACGGCCACAACGACCTCGCCTTCGCGCTGCGTGAGCGCGTCGGGGGCGTGCGAACGTCGACCGTCGACCTGCGCAGCCACGTGGACGGCCTCGACACCGACATCCCGCGTCTCCGCGAGGGCGGCGTCGGCGGCCAGTTCTGGTCCGTCTGGGTCCCGGCCGACCTGCCCGAGCTCGAAGCCCTCCGCAAGGCGCTCGAACAGCTCGACATCGTCCACCGCTTCGTCGAGCGCTACCCCGAAGCGTTCGCGTTGGCGACGACGGCGGACGAGGTGGAGGCTGCCTTCCGCAGCGGTCGAATCGCGTCGCTGATCGGGCTCGAAGGCGGATCGATGATCGCAAGCTCGCTGGCGGCCCTGCGCCAGTTCCACGCCCGCGGCGTCCGCTACATGACCCTGACCCACTGGCGGACCACGCGCTGGGCCGACGCCGCGACCGATCCGCCGCAGCACGACGGCCTGACCGAGTTCGGTCGCGAGGTCGTGCGCGAGATGAACCGGCTCGGGATGCTGGTCGACCTCAGCCACGTCTCGCCGGCGACGATGGCCGATGCGCTCGACGTCACCGAGGCGCCCGTGATCTTCTCGCACTCCGGCGCCCGAGCGGTGACCGACCACGTGCGCAACGTCCCGGACGAGATCCTGCGGCGGGTCCCGGAGAACGGCGGGGTCGTGATGGCGGTCTTCCTGTCGGGCTTCATCTCGAACGAGGTGATGGCCCACATGGCGCCCGCGGAGGAGGCCGAGGACGCGTACCTCGCCGAGCATCCGGAGACCCCCGTCGCCGAGATCGTCGCGACACGCCACGCCTGGCTCGCCGCCAATCCCGCGCCACGGACCACGATCGGACAGGTGGCCGACCACATCGACCGCCTGCGGGACGTCGCGGGCATCGACCACGTCGGCATCGGCAGCGACTTCGACGGTGGCGCGCTGCTCCCCGACGGGCTCGAGGACGTCGCCGGGTTCCCGCGGCTCCTCGGGGAGCTGCTCCGGCGCGGGTACAGCGACGACGACGTGCGGAAGATCGCCGGCGGCAACGTCCTGCGTGTGATGCGCGGGGCCGAGGCCGTCGCGGCGCGACTCCAGGCGGAGCGAGCGCCGTCGGAGGCGACGATCGAGGAGCTCGACCGATCGGTGGCTGAGGCCGCGACCAGTGGCTGACCTCGGTGCCGTCCATGAGATGCGGCTGGTCGTCACCACCGAGGACTACGAGGAGGCCGTCCGCTTCTACCGCGACGTGCTTGGACTCCCGGAACGAGCGTCGTTCTCGTCGCCCAGTGGCCGGGTCTCGATCCTCGAGGCGGGCCGGGCGACCATCGAGATCGCCGATCCAGGCCAGGCCGCGTTCATCGACGAGGTCGAAGTCGGGCGGCGCGTCGCCGGCCACATCCGCGTCGCGTTCGAGGTCGACGACTCGCGGGCGATGACCGCACTCCTGGCAGCAGGCGGCGCGACCGTGATCGCCGATCCGACGCGCACACCCTGGGAGACGGAGAACGCTCGGCTCGAAGGTCCGGGCGGTCTGCAACTCACGTTATTCTCGGACGCGCCACCGGCCACCTGATCGTTCACGGCCGGCCCGCGAGCGGGACGAGCACGGAGGCGATCGCCACGATCGCGAACGCCCCGATGATGACGCCGGAGACGACGTTAACGCGGTGCAGCCACTCAGGCGTGATGCGACCGCGCAACGTCGCGACGGCGGTCGTCAGGACGATCCACCAGGTCGTCGAACCGAGAAGGACGCCGAGGACGACGAGCGCCGCATCGCCCGTCGCCCCGCTGGTCACGCCGAGACCCGCGAACAACGCCCCGAACGACAGGATCGTCATCGGGTTCGCCAGGGTCAGACCGAGGATCGAGAGGTACGCCCCGGCAGAGCCTCGGCGTCCCGTCGTGACGGTCGCGGCCTCGGTCGGGGTGGACCGGATCGTGCGCCAGGCCAGCCACAGCAGGAAGACGCCGCCGACCAGCCCGAGGACCTGCCGGGCGTTGACAAGGACGTCCGTGATCGCGCTCAACCCGAACGCGGCGATCGCCCCGTACGTGGCGTCGGCCGTGGCCACGCCCAGGCCGGAGACGAGGCCATAGCGCTGACCTTCGGCCAGCGTCCTGCGGATGACGAGCAGGCTGATCGGGCCGACGGCGGCGGCGATCGTGAAGCCGAGGACGAAGCCGCGGAGCGCGAGCGCGGGATCCACTGGGTCTCCTTCGGGGATGAAAAAACGCCCTCGGCATCTGCTGCCGGGGCGTCTCGGGCTGGTGGTCGGCGCCCATTGGGCGCACGAGGTCAGGTCGAGGTGGCCCGGATGGGCTCCTGCTGGGATGGTGTCGTGCGACGGGTGGCGGTCATCACGGCGCAGGGTGGGGGATTTGCCCGGCCGTTGTCAACGACGAGCGATCATCCCTCATTGATCTCCTCGAGGACCTCGGCGGCCGTCCTGTTGCCCTGCGCAACGAGGCGTTCGAGGACGGCGAGGTCCCCGAGCTCCGCTGCGGATTCGATCAGTTGGTCCGTGGCCGTGGCGTTCCCCTGGTTGGCGAGGCGTTCGAGGGTCGCCAGGTCGCCGTGTTCGGCCGCGTGCTCGATCAGCTCGTCGGCGGCGTCGGCGTCTCCATTTTCGGCCCGTGCTCGAAGGGCGGACATCTCGAGCTCGGTCACGTGCAGCCACCTTTCTCAGGCATCGGTGCGACGGAACAACGATACGCCGCCTCAGTGAGACCAACCGACTTGGCGCTACGCTTCAGCGATGTCGACCACCAGCGGCCGCCCACTCAAGGTCGGCATCCAGCTCCCCGAAGTCGAACGCGAGGTTCGTTGGCCCGAGCTGCTCGACATGACCCGGGCGATCGAGGACCTGGGCTTCGACTCGGTATGGGTCGGCGAGCACCTCCTCTATCGATGGGAGGACCGGCCTGCCCGCGGCCCGTGGGAGGCATGGACCCTGTTGGCGGCGATCGCCGCGTCCACGACCCGCATCGAGCTCGGGCCGCTCGTCGCCTGCACCAACTTCCACAACCCGGCTCTGCTGGCCAAGCAGGCCGTCACGATCGACGAGCTGAGTGGTGGCCGCCTCGTCCTCGGTCTCGGCGCCGGATGGAACGAGACCGAGTTCCGTGCCTACGGCTATCCCTACGACCATCGCATCGATCGGTTCGAGGAAGCGTTCACGATCATCCGGACGCTCCTGCGCGAGGGCGCCATCGACTTCGACGGTCGCTGGTATCAAGCCCGCGATTGCGAGCTCCTGCCGCGTGGCCCGCGCCCGGCCGGCCCGCCGCTGATGATCGGCTCGAATGGGCCGCGGATGCTCCGCGCGACGATGCCGCATGCCGACTCCTGGAACAGCTGGTACAACGACTTCGGGAACCGACCCGAGGGCGTCGGCGACCTCCGCGACCATGTGGACGAAGCCTGTCGCGACGTGGGGCGCGACCCGGCCGATGTCGAGCGGACCGTCGCCGTCCTCGTGCGGTTGCCCGGCGACACCGGACGCCTCCAGGGAGATGTCGAGCAGGGCAAGATGCCGGCCGTCAGCAGCGAACCGGCCGAGCTCGCCGAGACCCTGCGTGCCTTCGCCGTGGAGGGCATCGGTCACGTCCAGCTGGTCGTCGATCCGATCACGAAGCCCTCGATCGAAGCACTGGCGCCCGCCCTCGGGATCCTCGACCGCGGCGCATGAAACCCCCGGATGGCGCCGGAGAAACAGCGTGCTAGCATGCCGTCCGAGATGAGCCTGCCATCCCGGCCCCGTCGGACGCGCGCTGTCTCCGGACGCGGGGCCGACGACGTCTCGGCCCTCGACAAGCGGATCATCGAGCACCTCCAGGCCGACGGTCGGCGGCCGTTCACCCAGATCGCCGCCGACCTTGGCGTCTCGGAGGCAGCCGTTCGGGCTCGGACCAACCGGCTCATCGAGCGCGGCATCCTGCAGGTCGTCGGCGTGACCGACCCGCTCAAGCTCGGTTTCCACCAGATGGCGATGATCGGCATCCGCTGCCAGAGCGACAAGTTGATCGAGGTCGCCGAGCACCTGGCCGCGATGCCCGAGGTCGACTACGTCGTCATCACCGCTGGCTCGTACGACCTGCTGATCGAGACGGTGTGCGAGGACAACGAAGCGCTCCTGGTCTTCCTGGCCGAACGTCTCCGCGCCATCGATGGCGTGCGCGAGACCGAGACGTTCGTCTACCTGCGCCTGGTCAAGCAGACCTACCAATACGGGACGCGCTGAACGTTCCCGTTGACGCAGGGCACCGAACGCCGCAGGTGAGGATGGTTCCGGCGTGCGAGGCGACTAAGATGCGTTCGATGCGAGGGCTCCATTGCCCACGCCCGACGGTCTGCGAGGACGCGCTTTGCCGGTGGCTCCGGTCCTGATCCTTTTCATCGCCATCGTCGCCGCGAACCTGGCGGTGATGGCGATCATCCTCGTGCCGCCCATGGTCGGCCGGAAGAGCCCTCTGGCGCGCGACGTCGTGCCTGGCGTCGATGCCGAGCGCCGTGCAGCCGAGGCCGCGATCGTCGGCGGCATCGAGGGGTCGGTGACCGACGACGGCGTCTCCACCCGGACCTACGATCGCGTCGTAAGGGTCGTGTCCTGGGTCTTCCTGCTGACGACGAGCGTCATCGTCGCGGCAACAGGGCTGTGGCCCGAGACCCAGCCCGCGATCTTCGTGTTGCTGGCATTCGCGGGGCTGTTCATCGTGATCGTCCACGAGTTGCTCCCGCCCGACACGCTCGGCCCTGCAAAGTTCGTCGTCGAAGGGTCGGTGGCGATCACCGTCGCGACGTTGCTGGTGGCGCTGACCGGCGGCGGGGCAAGCCCGTTCTTCTTCGCCTTCCCGCTGATCGTCGGTGGGGCGGCGCTGGTCGTCTCGCCGAGCATCACGGTCGGGCTGGCCGCTGCGGCCAGCATCGGCTACATCCTGGCGGTGCTCGTCGGCTCCGCATCCGGGACTCTCGGTCCGGCGACGGTGGCCACGGTCGGGGTCAACCTGACGGCCCTGATCCTCTTGTCGTACGTGGCGATGGTCATCGCCCGTGCGCAACGGCGGACGCGCGACGCGGCGATCCGCCTGTCGACGGTCGACTCGCTGACGGGGCTGTTCAACCGGACCTTCTTCTTCGCCGCGATCGAGCGCGAGATCGCCCGCAGCGCGCGATCGGGTCGTGGCTTCTGCCTGCTGATGATGGATCTCGACGAGCTCAAGTCGATCAACGACAGGGTCGGCCACTTCCACGGCGACCGTGTCCTGCGCGGGGTCGGCGATGTCATCACCCTCGGTGTCCGACAGATCGACACCGCCGCCCGCTACGGCGGCGACGAGTTCGTGGTGCTCCTGCCCGAAACCGATCCGACCGGGGCTTTCGTCCTGGCCGAGAAGATCCGGCTCGGCGTCCGTTCGATGGCGATCGAGCTGCCGCCTGGATCGCCGCAGCCGTCGCTGTCGATCGGCGTGGTGGCCTACCCGGATGACGGCCGCACTGCGGACGAGCTGATCATCAGCGCCGATGGCGCGATGTACGCGTCGAAGCGCGCCGGCAAGGACCGCGTCACCGGGGTCCCCATGCAGACCAGCGGGCGTCCGGCGACGCCGGTGTAGCATCGCTCCGTGAGCGACACCGATCCAGGACCCCGACCCCGACCGGACGCCCGAGGCTTCTCGACGCGCGCCATTCGCGCCGCATCACGGGTGCCGAAGATCGAGCAGACCCCGACCAGCGTCCCGATCTACCAGACCGCCACCTTCGCCTCGTCCGACGCGGACGAGCTGGGACGGGTGGCCGCCGACGGACGCGCCGGGTATGCCTACAGCCGCATCTCGAACCCGACCACGAGTGCGCTCGGGAGCGCCTATGCGGAGCTGGCCGGCGGGGAGGCCGGTGTCGCCCTTGCCTCGGGGATGGCCGCCATCAACGCGGCCCTTGCCTCGCTGGTCCGTGCCGGCGACCGGATCGTTGCCCCGATCGCGACGTACGGCTCGACACGGCAGCAGCTCCTCCGGACCTTCGGCGGCTTCGGCGTCACCATCGACATCGTCGACACGACCGACCTCGACGCGGTCGAAGCGGCACTCGCCGCGGCGCCCACCCGCGTCCTCTACGCCGAGACCATCGCCAACCCGACGACGTTCCTCGCCGACCACGCGGCACTCGCCGATCTGGCCCACCGGCACGGCGCGATGTACGTCGTCGACAACACCTTCGCGTCGCCGTACGTCTGTCGGCCACTCGAGCTCGGGGCGGACCTGGTCGCCGAATCGGCGACGAAGTTCCTGGGCGGCCACAGCGACCTGATCGCTGGGGTCGTGGCCGGCGACCGGGCGCTCATCGCCGGCGTCGAGCGCGTCCAGATCGATACCGGCGCGACGCTCGGTCCGCTCGAGGCGTTCCTCGTCCTGCGCGGGATCCTGACCCTGGCCATCCGGGCCGAGCGTCACGCCGCCACGGCCGCGGCACTCGCCGCCTGGCTCGAGCGTCAGGACGGCGTGCGTGCCGTCCTCTACCCGGGTCTGCCGAGCCATCCCCAGCACGACGTCGCGCTGCGCCAGTTCCGGCCCGGCGTCGCCGGCGGGATGATGGCCTTCGAGGTCGACGGTGGCCGGGCCGCCGGCCGGGCGGTCATCGACGCCATGACGCTCCCCGAATTGACCGCCTCGCTGGGCAGCGTCCACACGATGGTCGTCCATCCGCCGTCGACCTCGCATCGCCAGTCGACCGAGGCCGAACTGCTCGACGCCGGCATCACCCCCGGCCTGCTCCGCGTCTCGGTCGGTCTCGAGGACCTCGAGGACCTGCAGGCCGACTTCGCGGCGGCCCTCGCTGCGGCCGCGACCACGCGCGGCGGGCGGCCGATCCCGGCCCTCGGCGCCGTCTAGGGTCCGAGCCATCGCAAGCCCGGCCGTCGCAACGACGGCCCGAACCCGACCGTCCGGCCGCAACATCCCCGCCAGATTCGGATACGGGTTGTGGCACCTCTTCACGTCGGTCGACTTCGCGGTCTTCCAGATCATCTTCCTGCTCCTGCTCGCGGTCGTGGGGATGACCGTCAAGCAGCTCCCCGATTTCGCCTTCCGGTCCGCGACGGACTACGCCGCCGCCCTCGAGACGACTCACGCCCGCTACGACCCGGTCCTCGGCGCCGCCGTCGTCGACCTGATGGAGCGGCTCTCTCTGTTCTCAGTCTTCCGCTCGCCGTGGTTCAGCGCCGGGCTCGTCGTGCTCGTCATGTCGATCGTGGTCTGCACCCTCGACCGCACGCCGAAGCTGTGGCGCGGCGTCAGCGACATCCGGGTCGCCCAGCCCGAGCCCTACTTCGATCCGCGGCTGCCCGACCGTGCGGCGATGGACGGCGTCCCGGAGGCTTCCGTCCACGCGGTCCTGCGGCGCAACGGCTTCCGCGTCCGTGAGGCGACCGATGCGGACGGCACGCGCTTCCTCTATGGCGACCGACACCAGTACACCAAGATGGCGACGCTGTTCACGCACACCGGGCTGATCCTCTTCCTGATCGCAGCCGCGGCCACGTCGCGCCTCGGTGACGAGCAGGGCCTGGTCGTCGCCGAGGGCGAGTCGCTGACCGTCCAGCCGATCGGGACGCCGGGGCTTCTCCTGGTCAAGAACATCGACTTCGAAGCTCCGGGGTTCGACACTGGTAAGCCCACCGACTTCACGACCGATCTCGCGGTCTTCCAGGACGGCAAGCAGATCGCGCGCAAGACGATCCGGGTCAACGACCCGCTCTCGGTCGGTGGCTACACCTTCCACCAGAACGGGTTCGGGCCGGCCCCGCACATCGTCCTCAAGACGGCGGCCGGCGCGGTCCTGTGGGACGCAGGCGTGCCGATGACCGATGCCGCCGACGGCCTGCCTTATGCCTCCATAGGCATTCCCGGGCGCGACATGGGGCTCAAGCTCCTGCTCGAGCGCGCCGCCGACGGGACGGGCACGGTCCTCGTCGTGCCGTACAAGGTCGTCGGGACCGCGGCGGATGGCCAGCCCATCATCGAGCCCTACCCGGCCGTCGACCTCCAGCGCGGCGACGTCAAGGTGTCGCAGGGCCTCGACTTGTCGATCGGGCTCACCGACTTCGGCGAGTTCACGCTGCTGATCGCCAAGCGCGACCCAGGCCAGGGGATCGTCTGGGTCGCCTTCGCGGCACTGATCGCCGGCATCACCATCACCTTCTACCGACCACGCCGCAGGGTCTGGACACGCCTCACCCAAGATGGCCGCCTGGGCATCGTCTGGCGGTCCGACCGCTACGTCGACGTGGAGCGCGAGTTCGGACGCCTACTCGACCAGCTGGTGGCTGCCCGCCGTCCGGGGTAGGCCGCATCCCCGACGATCACGCGCCGTCGGGGTCCCTACGGCGCATGCGCCTAACGGGACCCGCCGTCGCGCGTCCGCCGGCGCTGCGGCTCACTGACCGCCGCCAATCCCCCCAATTTTGAAAAATAGAGTAGGGCAGCAACCATCGTTGGTGCTGAACCGCAACCTTGTCCGCTGGTAGGCTCATCGCAACCTTCGCGCACGCCTTTTCCGTGTGCCCTGCACCTCGGTCCGAACCCGCAGGAGACCCATGACCGCACGACAGACAGCCATCTCGGACATCTCCACGCATCGGGTCGCCAAGACCCAGGACTTCCTCAACGACGCAGGCGTCGACATCTACGGCGAGTACGTCTTCGACGAAGTCGCCCAGCGCCAGTACCTCGGCAAGCCGATCTTCAAGAAGCTCCGTCAGACGATCGCCGGCGAGGAGCCGTTCGATCCGCTGATCGCCGATTCCGTCGCCCACGGCGTGAAGGAATGGGCGCTCGCCCACGGAGCGACCCACTACACCCACTGGTTCGTGCCGATGACCGGCTCGACCGCCGAGAAGCACGACTCGTTCCTGACGCCGACCGGCGACGGCCAGACGATCGCCGAGTTCTCGGGTCGGAACCTGATCCAGGGCGAGCCGGACGCCAGCTCGTTCCCGTCGGGCGGCCTGCGCGCGACGTTCGAGGCACGCGGCTACACCGGTTGGGACGTGACCAGCCCGATCTTCCTCCAGGTCGAGCCCAACGGCGTCACGATGACGATCCCGACCGCCTACGTGTCGTACACCGGCGAGGCGCTCGACTTCAAGATCCCCCTCCTGCGCTCGCAGGAGGCGCTCGGCGCCCAGGCCCTGCGCGTTCTGCGCTGGTTCGGCAACACGACCTCGAGCCGGGTCTTCACCAACATCGGCCCGGAGCAGGAGTACTTCCTGATCGACCGGCGCCTGGCCGAGCAGCGCCCCGACCTGCTGCTCACCGGGCGGACGCTCTTCGGCGCTCCGTCGCCCAAGGGCCAGGAGCTCGAGGACCAGTACTTCGGCCCGATCCGCGAGCGGATCCTGGCGTTCATGATGGATCTCGATCGCGAGCTGTGGCGCCTCGGCATCCCGGCCAAGACGCGCCACAACGAGGTGGCCCCGGCCCAGTTCGAGATGGCTCCCGTCTACGAGCCGACCTCGGTCGGCTCCGACCACAACATGGTGGTGATGAGCCTGATGCGGCGCATCGCCGCGCAGCACGGCCTGATGTTCCTGATCCACGAGAAGCCGTTCGCCGGCATCAACGGATCGGGCAAGCACAACAACTGGTCGATGGCGACCGACGACGGCGAGAACCTGCTCGACCCCGGCAACGACCCGCACGCCAACGCCCAGTTCCTGGCGTTCCTGGTGGCGGTCATCCGGGCGGTCAACGTCCATGCCGCCCTGCTCCGCGCGAGCATCGCCGACGCGGGCAACGACCACCGCCTCGGCGCGAACGAAGCGCCGCCGGCGATCGTCTCGATCTTCCTCGGCGCCCAGCTGGTCGACGTCATCGAGCAGCTCGAGAAGGGCCCGGCCGCCGCCTCGAAGAAGGGCGGCGACGTCGAGCTCGGTGTCACCTCGCTGCCGGTCCTGGCCGCCGACGCCACCGACCGCAACCGGACCTCGCCGTTCGCCTTCACCGGCAACAAGTTCGAGTTCCGGGCCGTCGGCTCGTCGGCGCCGATCTACTGGCCGCAGACGGTCCTCAACACGGCCGTCGCGGACTCGCTCAAGCAGCTCGCCGACGAGCTCGAGAAGCTCGACCACGGCGATTTCGAGAGCCTGACCGGGATCCTGTCGGGCATCGTCAAGGAGCAACAAGCAGGTCCTGTTCGAAGGCAACGGCTACTCCGAGGCCTGGCACACCGAGGCCGAGAAGCGTGGCCTGCCGAACAACAAGACCACCGTCGACGCCCTGCCGGCGCTGACCACCAAGACCGCCAAGGAGCTCTTCTCGAGCTTCGGCGTCCTGTCCGAGCGCGAGCTCGCGTCACGCGTCGAGGTCAACTGGGAGCGCTACGTCAAGATCGTCGACATCGAGGCCAACTGCGCCGTCGACATCGCCTCGACGATGATCCTGCCGGCCGTGGCCAGGTATCTCGGCGAGCTCAACAACGCACCGTCGTCGAAGGGCATCAACACCATCTGCCAGAAGGTCTCCGGCCTGGCCGACTCGCTCGTCGACGCGGTCGACGCGCTCCAGCACGCGCAGCACGAGGCCCACGAGGCCGGCTCGGTCAAGGCCGAGGCGACCGCCTTCGCGAGCGAGGTCATCCCCGCCCAGGCGCGCCTGCGCGTCGTCGTTGACGAGCTCGAGACGCTCGTCGCCGACGACCTCTGGCCGCTGCCCAAGTACCGCGAGCTGCTCTTCCAATACTGACGCGCACTCCGTTCAGCCCTGACGCCCGGCCGACGCCCCCAACTCGGCCGGGCGTTTCCTTGGGGTGACGCGTTCGGTCATGATGTAGCGGCCAACCTGTAACAGCTCCTGAGGGGGATCGACCGTCATGGATACGCCCACGCTCGTCGGCACCGGATTCGTGGTGCTCGGCGCCGTCGTCTGGATCGTCTGCGCCGTCTACGCCTACCAGAACGCCCCGCGTCTCGGCCGCAATGCCTGGCTGTGGACGATCATCTGCCTCATCTTCGGGCCGCTCGGGCTGATGGTGCTGTTCGTGCTTCCGAAGCGAGAACACGCCGGCGGCTCTACCGGCGGTTCTACTCACGCCGCGCAGAAGAAGAAGTCGGAGCAGGAAGCCCTGTACGAGGTCCCCAAGAAGAAGCACTGAGCGCCAGCGGACCATCATTCGAGCCGCGCTGAGCGACTACCATTCCGACTGATGAAGTCGGTTCCCGCGAACCCACTGTTCGGCGACAGCCCGTGACCCTCCCGATCCAGGTCGGGCCCTCGACGATCACCATGAACCGCGACGACCGCTTCGTCGTCTGCCAGCCCGACGGGCGGATCGAGCGCCTGGCCGAGGAGGGCTTCTTCGCCCGTGACACCCGCTTCGTGTCCGGCTACGAGGTCTTCCTCAACGGCCAGCGACCGGCGCTCCTCAACGCCTCGCCGGTGCAGTTCTACTCGTCGCGCTTCGAGTACACCAACCCGGAGCTGCTGGACCGCGACGGCGTCGTGCCGCGCAACAGCCTGGGCCTGCGCATCGACCGGACGGTCTCGGGCGGCGTCCACGAGGACTACGACCTCGTCAACTACGGGCGGCGGCCCGTCCGCCTGACGATCGAGATCGAGATCGAGTCCGACTTCGCCGACATCTTCGACGTCAAGGCCGGCCGGCTCGTCCGCCGCGGCGAGATCAACGCGCGCTGGTTCCGCTCGAACCGCGAGCTCCGGACGACCTACGTCCATCGCGAGTTCGTCCGCGAGCTGGTCATCCAGGCGGACCGCTCCGACAGCAAGCCCCAGTTCGCCAACGGCCGGTTCGTGTTCATCGCCGAGGTCCCGCCGAAGGGCGTCTGGCACACCTGCCTGCGCTGGCTGCCACTGACCAGCTCGAAGCGGCGGCCGAGCACGCTGGCGTGCAACGCGGTCGCCGGGCCGTTGCCGGACGAGGGTCAGACGCACCTCCGCCGAGTCCGCATCGAGACCCCCAACCACACCGTCCGGCGCGCGTGGGATCAGGCCCAGCTCGACATGGCCTCGCTCCAGCTCGAGGACCCGACGTTCGCCAAGGGCGTCTTCATCCCGGCCGCCGGCGTGCCGTGGTTCGTGACCCTCTTCGGGCGCGACTCGCTGGTCGTCTCGATGCAGGGCATCAGCGGCTACCCGGAGTTCGCGGCCGGGGCGCTGCGCCGCCTGTCCGAGCTCCAGGCCACCGCCGACGACCCCGAGCGCGACATGGAGCCGGGCAAGATCCCGCACGAGATCCGTCACGGCGAGCTCGCCCAGCTGCGCATCCTGCCGTTCCAGCCGTACTACGGCACCCACGACGCGACGAGCCTGTTCGTGATCGTCATCTCGTACCTCTACCAATGGCTCGGCGACGTGGCCGTCCTGGAGCGCTACCTGCCGAACGCCGAGGCGGCGATGCGCTGGATCGACCAGTCGGGCGACCGTGACCGCGACGGTTTCCAGGAGTACAAGACCCGCTCGACGCACGGCTACTACAACCAGGGCTGGAAGGACGCCGGCGACGCCATCCCGCACGCCGACGGCTCGCTCGCGCCGCTGCCGCTCGCGCTGTGCGAGCTGCAGGGCTACGTCTATGACGCGAAGCAGCGGATGGCCGACATCTACGAGATCCTCGGGCGCACGGCGCAAGAGCGCCCGGCTGCGGGCCGAGGCGCGCGAGCTGTACGACCGCTTCAACGAGACGTTCTGGTGGGAGGCCGAGGGGACCTACTACCTCGGTCTCGACGGCGACAAGCGACCGATCGAGAGCGTCGCCTCCAACGCCGGGCACTGCCTGGCGAGCGGCATCGTGCCGCCGGAGCGGGCGAGCCGGGTCGTCGAGCGCCTGATGGCGCCCGACATGTGGTCGGGCTGGGGGATCCGGACCCTCTCGTCGGACCACGTCGCGTACAACCCGTTCAGCTATCAGACCGGCTCGGTCTGGCCGCACGACAACGCCCTGATCGCCGGCGGTTTCCGGCGCTACGGCCACGATGCCGAGGCTGCCCAGGTCGCGCTCGGGCATGTTCGAGGCGACCGAGCGGTTCCAGGCCAACCGCTTGCCCGAGCTGTTCGCCGGCCTTCCCCGCGACGCGGGCAGCTTCCCGGTCCAGTACCTCGGTGCCAGCGTCCCGCAGGCGTGGGCTGCCGGCTCGATCTTCCGGATGGTGGCGATCCTGTGCGGCATCCATGCCACGAGCGACAAGGCTGGGTCCCGGCTGTACGTCGATCCGGCGCTCCCCGAGTGGCTCCCCGAGCTGACCATCCGCAACCTGCGGGCCGGCGACGGCGCGGTCGGGCTGCGCTTCAGCGGGCGCGAGGTCGAGGTCCTGTCCAACACGACCGGCTTCGAGATCATCCACGGCGTGGCTCCGCGACCGACGCGCTAGGTGGCGACCACGGCGGACGACATCCGCCCGATGCGCTCGCTGGGCCTGCTGTCGGTCGCCCACGCCATCAACCACGCACAGGCGGTCCTGCTGCCGCTGATCTTCATCAAGATCATCGACGAGTTCACGGTCGGGGTCGATGACGTCGCGTTCCTGGTCGCGTTCGGGGCGTTCGCGGCGGGGGCCGTCCAGCTCAGCTACGCCTACCTGACGCGGGTCGTCTCGCGGCGCCGGCTGCTGGGCCTCGGCGGGATCCTGTTCGGTGGCGGGATGGCGGCCCAGGCGCTGGCCACCAACTTCCTGACCTTCGCGGTCCCGAACGTGGCGTCGCGCATCGGCGGCTCGCCGCAGCACCCGGTCGGCAACGGCCTGCTGGCCGAGCAGTTCCCGACGGAGCGGCGCGGCTTCGCCATCAGCGCCCACATCGCCGGCGGCAACGTCGGGACCGTCGTCGTGGCGGTCATCGGCGTGCCGCTCATCGCCGCCGTCGGCTGGCGCGGCGCGTCGGTCGTCTTCGGGCTGCCGGCCATCGCCATCGGCATCGCCATCCTGCTGTTCGTCCGCGAGCGCGGCACCGACCGCGCGGCCGCGCTCGCCAGCGGCAGCGTCCGCGAGGCGTTCGGGCGCATCCTGCGCGACCGCGACCTGCGCTGGCTCTATCTCACCTCGGCGCTCGGCGGCGGCGGCCGCGGTCTCGGCGTGGTCAACCTCTTCGCGCTCATCTACATGACCGAGGTCCTCGGTCTCGACGAGGCAACGTCGGGCCTGATGTACGGCGCGCTGATCGTCTTCTCGGTCCCGATGCCGCTCGTCGCCGGCTGGCTGTCCGACCGGATCGGGCGCAAGCCGCTGATCATCGGCGTCTATCTCGGCGGCGCGGTCGCGTTCGTCGTCTTCCTGGCCGCCGGCACGTCGATGTTCTGGCTGTGGGTCGGCATCGTGCTGATGGGCCTGTTCACGTTCGCCGAGAGCCCGCAGCTCCAGGCGCTGCTCGGCGACATCGCGCCGCCATCGACCCGCGACGCCTCGTACGCGATCTACTTCGCGCATGGCGTTCGGGGTCGGGTCGCTCTGGCTGGCCGTCTACGGCGCGGTCATCAAGGCGTTCGGTGACGCGCAGGGCGTGCCGATCGTGTTCGGCCTGATGGCGGTCACGTTCGTGCTCGCGGCGCTCGGGACGGTGCCCATCCGCGCCGAACAGCGCGCCCGCGAGAACGCCGTGTTCGAGGCGAACCTGGAGTAGCTCGCCCTCGAACCTCGTCAGTAGCTGTAGCCGCCCTTGGTGGGCGCGGCCGGCTCCGGACTCGCGCCAGTGCCGGGTGCGCCACTGGCGGGTGCGCCGGTGGCGGGAGCGGGCGCAGAAGCGCCGGCAGGGGAGGTGCACGCAGCGAGAACGATCGCGATCGCGACGAGCGCGGCGAGCGAGCGGATCCTGAGCCGATCGATGGTCGTGCGCATGGCTGATGTTCCTCGGGATGTCAATTCGGTCGTGCACCGGGACCTACGTCGAGCTGCTGCTCGTTGGTTTCCGATGCCGCCAGGTGTCGGTTCGGCCGGCGTGCGCTATCATCCGCAGGCCCTGCAAACGGGCTCCCTCGGTCGGGGCGTGGCGCAGCTTGGTAGCGCGCATCGTTCGGGACGATGAGGTCGGAGGTTCAAATCCTCTCGCCCCGACCAAAGCACCTTAATGTCCCGTCGTCGGTTCGCTGACGACGCTTCTTGCGCGCCTCTGGCGTGTCGGTGTGGGCGCACCCGCGAGTGACGACCGTCGAGCAGGTGCCGCACGACCTCGGCCCGATCGCCAACGAGCTCGGCGCGCTCGGCTGCAAGCGACAGCGCGAGCGACGCGCCGGCGATCGGGTCCGTCGGACAGCTTCGCCTCGACGATCACCGGCCCAAGAGCCTCGAGCCGGTCGAACGCGACCGCCGTCGCCTCCGCCCGTCGAAGCTCGTACTCGCGGCGGACGCCCTCGATGGTCGGGCGCGTCCGGCAGCTCGACGTCCCAGAGGGTGCGGAGATCATCGAGATAGCCGAGCGCCCGCTTCGGGTCGACGGAGTGCCGCGGCGGGCTCGGGCCGACGGGCCATCTCGATCTCGGCCGCGAGCTCGGCCTTCCGCCGGAGATAGACGTCGTCGCTCATCCGACCGAAGGCATTGTCGAGAGCGATCGCGCGAAGCTCCTGCTCGAGGCGGCCGACCCGCCGCATGTCGGCCGCAGGCGGCTCGCCGCCAGAGCGCGGTGACGATCCGGGCCTTGGCGGCCTCGTCGACACGGGCGGTGGCGAGCAGGGCCGCGATCTGCCACTCATAGATCTCGGCCCGGAAGCTCGTTCGCCGGCCCGACGGCATCGAGCCACTGCGCACACACGGGCGCCGGGTGGGTCATCCGGCGTCGCCGCTCGAGGCGTGGCCCGGCGAGCGCCGCACCGCAGCCGTGGCAGACGAGCTGCGGCACGTACACCCGCTCACGCGTCGACGGATTCCAGGTGTCGCGCGCTCGGCGCGGATCGCCTGGACGCGTTCGAAGAGGTCATCCGAGACGGGCGGGTCGACGATCGACGTCGCTCAACTCGACCACGGTCGCGGCGTGCGCCATGGCGCCTCGACCCGCTCCTCGTCCGAGAACCCGCGGAAGCGCACGAGATAGCCGTTGTAGATCGGGTTGCGCAGGAGCTCGGCGATCCCGGCCGCCGTGAGGGACCCGCCCGGTGCGCCCGGATCGTAGTCCCTCGCGCGCGGCCTCGAGGGCGAGCGTGTCGTCGCTGTAGTGGCCCGGACGCATAGTGCTCGAAGAACCAGACAGCGTGCGCGATCGTCTCCGGATCCGGCTCGAGCACCGGACGCGGCCCGCTCGCTCCGGCGGAAACCGAGGGCTGGATGCCCACCCGGGTCACGGTGGCTCCGGAACTTCGCCGCGATGCCGCCCGCGATCGCACGGGCTCGGTCGAGGTTGTCGATCTGCGCCTTGACCGCCTGCTCTCCGAAGTCGCCTTGGCGATCGGGGTCGGAGCTCAGGAGCCGGCGATCGGCGAAGTACAGGACGCAGCCGCGGGCGTGGAAGGCATCCCGAAACGCGAAGGCGAGCGCGGGCTCGCGCATGAACCGGCTGAAGTACGGCACGAGCCCGACCTTGACTTGGCCATCGGCGGCCCAGCGCAAGGGCGGGCTCGAGGCGTCCGGCGTCCCAGCCGGGCGACGCATCATGGAGTTCGAGACCGCTCGGCGCTGACCCGCGTGCGTCGCTCGGCGAGGTCGAGCTCGTGGGCCTGACCGTCGGGTCCGCCGCGGTAGTCCTGGGCCTCGGTCGAGACCCGGATGACCCGGAACGAGGGCAGACCGGCGAGATCCTCCTCGTGCATCGGAAGCCGCCGGAACGCGTCGGGTACGCCGATCCGCCGGCGAGTCGTGCGTCGTGGCACGGTGCCGTCCTTTCGGTTGTGCGTACCGATTATGAAGTCTACCGCTCCTCGTCCGCGACCGCCAGCCGGCAGTGCTCGGCCGCCGCGATGAGCAACGCGACGGCGTTCTCGAACGCGGAGATCCGAGGCTGCCCGGCCGTGAAGCTTCGACTCGTCGAGGTGCGCATCCGCCGACGCTAGTGCGAGACGCGCCGTCCCACAAGACTCAGTGTGTACGAGAGTGTGTACGGTTGGACCAGGCGGTCAAGCGATAGGGCATGGCCCAGTCCTCGACTTGGAGATTGCACGCCCGACAGGAGTCGGACGTGCGGATGACATATATATTCGCATGCCGATCGAGGGGGCTGGAGACTGGGTGACGTCGAGGGAGAGTGCCTAAGCAGCCTCAGACGCAGGATCCGGGTCTCGTGAACTACTCGTCTTGGATCACCGAAGCCTTGTGACCGGCAGCAATCCGTTACGCGGACGCTCCAGGTTCCCCGGTCGATGACTGCGGGGCCGCTGGCTTCGTCAGTCAGGGGCCGGTCCGCGGCCGCAGTAGTAGCAGGCGGCCGTCGGGTCGTCACCGTTGACGAGCACGGCACCGGTCTCGCCGCGGTAGGTCAAGGTCGCCCGCGGCGCCCGGAGACCGGTGACAAGCACCATCAACTCGGTCATGGCGAGCGAGGCGACGACGCCATTGATTGTCACGACGGACGCGCCTCGCGCATCGAGGGCGTCGCGCCTGATGCCGTAGGTCCGATCGCGCGCCGCCCGCTGTTCGGGGCTCAATGCGCCGAGAGCGAGTTCGTCTGGCTCAAGGACGCCAAGGCATGACAAGCAACGTCGTTTCGGCAGGGCGACTGCCACCCGGCCGCCGTAGTGACGACCCTCGTCGACGACGTCGGAAGCTAGGTCGATCAGTGGCCGCCGCGCGTTGGACGCAATCTCGTTGAGCTGGAGGCGGGCATAGTCGTGGTCGAGGCAGCCGACGATGACATCGGCCGCCGCGATGGCGGCCCGGGCACGTTCGTCAGTGAGCCAAGCCTTGATCGGTTCGACGCTGAGATCCGGGTCGATTGCACGCGTCACCCGCGCTGCGACCTCAACCTTCGGGGTCGCTGCCGGGACATCGGCCGGTACCGCACCCATCAGGCGGTTCAGCGATGACTCGGTCACAACGTCGTCATCGATGACCGTCATCGCGCCGACCCCGAGGTAGGCGGCCTCGGGAACCACGAACGACCCAAGCCCGCCGGCACCCACGACCGCGAGACGGGTGGTCCGGATGCGCGCCTGCCCCTCGGCCCCGAACAGTCGCTCATTTCGATCAAATCGCCCGCCGTCGCTCATGGTCTTCGCCACGTCCGGAGGGAACGTCCGGTTGGGACGCGGTCAGCCGCACCGGGAACAACGAGGGCGCCGAGACCCTCTGGAGTCTTCGAGTCGTGTCGCCAGACAAGGGCGTCAAAGGACAATTCCCCGAAGACGAGAGCGATGTAGGGCCGATGCCGTAGGCGCCACCAGACGTGCGGAACGAAGGCGTCAAGGCCGCCGCGGTCGCTCGGTGAGAAGCCAGCCGGATCACCGTCGCGATGCACGTGCGCCTCGACGAGCGACAGGCCTGACTCGTGCGCCCAGCGGATGACCTCGCCAACCTCCTCGTCGCCGAGGCTGATGTGCCACGGCGTCTGGAGATCAAAGGCCACGTTCTCGACGAGGCGAAGGTCGACGACGCGGGCCTGATCACCGTCCCACTCGGCGAGCATGAAGGCGAGTTGCTCGTCGTCGCCGCGGGCCAGGTGGTCCGAAAGACGGGCGGCATCCACCCCATCGATGATGAGACGGGCCGGCATGATCACGCTCCTTCGGCGAGCCGCTGGGCGAACGATCGCGCCCAGCGGAGCATGTTGCCCGCGGCCCTCGGGTCCTCCTGGGCCGACCAGTCCTCCGGGCTCCACGAGAACTGGCCCCAGCCGGGTCCGAACGGCGTCTCAACGGGATAGCTGTAGTTCTGGATGGCCACGCCGGTCGCCAGCGTCAATCCGGGCCGGACCCAGAACCCGTAGGGCGGCTGTCCGGGCAGCACGAACTGGAAGGCCACCTCGACCGTCGCTCGGCCCCAGATCGACTCGTCGATCGGGTAGCGGTCCGCGCCACGGACCCTGGTCATTCAGTTCCGCCTCGGGGTAGGCGCTGCGGAGCAGGGCGAGCTCCGCAGCAGCGCGTTCGTTCACCCGCGCTTGAACTTGATCTTCTTGCCGAAGCCGTGGCCCGGCTTGATTTCGACGGCCTCGCCATCGGCCAAGGTGTGCTCCTCGTTCGTCTCGAGGTCGACCTCGATGACTTCGGTGCCGGCCGGGAAGCCCGCCAGCGTCCGGATGTCCTGCGCCGTGATGGAGTCCTTGTCCCAGGGATAGTCCGTGTCCTCGATGTTCACGAAGAACTTCGGGCCCTGGCCATGCTCGTTCGCCATGTCGCTCCTTTGGCGCCGATCGCGCTTGCGCTGCGATCGGCATTCCTTCATCGTCTGGTGGCCGGCGTGGCCGGCCTTCACCTAGAGATCGGAGCCGATGGACACTCTGCGCCGTGCGAAGTTCATCGAGGCGAAAGCGAACGAGGCGATCGAAAGGACCGGCCAAACGATGCCGCCGATCGATCTCAACGCGATCGCCGCCCACTACGGGATCCCTGTGCGACAGGGCAATCGAGATGACTCGGTCGCCGCGCATTTCGATCCAGCCCGGAACGACATCGTGCTGGGAGAGTTCGTCCGGTGGCCGTTCGCCCGCGAGCTCGGGCACGCTCTGTTGCAGCACGGCTCATCGGTGTGTGAAATGGGCGTCGCGTCGGCCGCTGACGACGACGGGGATCAAGCGAGTCTCGGAACGCCGTTCGAGCAGGAAGCGAATCGCTTCGCGCGCCACCTCTTGGTGCCACGCGCGATGGTCGAGTCGTTGATGGCGCGGGGGGCGAAGACCCCGGACCTGGCGAGGCGCTGCCAGGTGTCCGAGAAGGTCATCTGGCTTGCCGTCGACTCCTACGGCCTTGTCTGACCGCCGTCAGATTCGTCAAAGAGCGCGCGACCCCAGGCGAGGAGGGCCGCAGCCTCATCCGTACCGTCTGTCACGCGCTTGGCTGGCACGGACGGCGTCATCCCGGGTCGGTAGGCAAAGACGTGCGGAGCGCCAACGCGAACGGAGTCCGCGACCGCCGCAAAGACCTGGCCTCTGGTCCGACCGCACGCTTCCGCAGCGACTCCCACGCGAATCGGGTCGTAACTCATCAACGACGAGGCCGGCCGCTCGAGCAACAGCTCGGCCGCGTCCACACTGATCCTTAGCGCGCTGATCAGCGCGGACCGAGCAAGACTCGTGGGTCCTGACAGCGCCTCCTGAACGGTCCGACCAACCGGCCGCGGCAGCGACGCGGTCGATACGGGACCAACAGGGACGGCACCAGGCTCCTATCTGTCGGCTCAGCCAGTCGAGGGCCGCATCCGACCATGGGCCGGGATGTGCATCGAAATACGCGGCCAGGAGGTCGTCATCGAGGAGAGCGTCGCTCGCCCCCTCGTCGATGCCTTCGGCTTCCTCGAGTTCGGCGTCGCGACGAAGGCGCGCAAGAAGGTCATCCATCAGATCGCTTCCCGAGAGGCAGTCGGCGAACCATCTTCGGGCTCGCTGCGCGCGTCTTCCGCGACGCTGGCCTCCGATTTGTCGAGAACGGCCGCGATCTCGCCGGCCGTCAGGCCGCGGGCGGTCATCTCGATTACGGCGGCATGGAGCGGGCGAGCAGGCAGCGACGCATCGTTGCACGGCCGCGGCCCCTCCCGGGTCCATTGGCGAAACAGGGCCGGCTCCGGCGGAGTCGGTGGCGGCGTCAGCGCGACCTCGCGACGATTGATCGCGCCGCGGATCCGGTCGATGCCCCGATTGTGCGCGGCGCGCAGGATGAACCGGCGTAGGCCGACGCCGAGCGGCTCGAGCGTGGGAGCGTGCTCGATCATGGCGAGAAACGCGTCGTTCCAGACCTCTTCTGCATCTGCGTCGAGGACACGGGCCGCTCGAAGGACTCCTAGGACAGGGCCGCGAAGGGCGGCATCCAGGCTCGACGAGAACCACGGCATCGCCGGCAGAGGAGCCGCAGGTGTTGGTCGGCGGCTTCGTCGTCATTCATGCTGTATTCCCATATCGATTGGGATGGACAAGATCAGTCATCCAACTCATCGGAATAGCGGTCCGTCAGCCCCGCCTCGGCCTCGACCAACCGGCGAAGGCGGCGCGAAAGCCGCGCAACGCTATCGGCAAGCTCTGCAGTCAGGAACTCCGGATGCGACGAGGGCGCGGACCTTCGAGCTCAGTTCATCGACGTCTTCGGGCTCGAGTTCTGTCGCGAAGTAGTCCGCAAGCTCGGGGGCGCCAGCCTCGATGAGCTCGTCCGCAAGATCGGCCGCGGCGAAGCGACACCAGCACACCTCGTCGCGTCGGAGTCGTTCGCAGCGCCGCAGGACCGCCAACGGCGGACCTACCCGGCAGACCGGTGGGTCGGCGGTCAGGAGCGACGGGTATTGCTCTGCGCGATTGCGCTGTGAGTGGCGCGCCATGCCGAGTAGAAGAACACACCGACGGCGAGCAAGCACGTCGGCCCGGGAACCGACACCTCCTGCTCCCTCGGATGGCTCGACGGCCTGTCTCGTGTCGCGCTTGAACTCAATCGCACTGTCTAGATCATCAAGTTTCAACGAATGCTCGTCGATACGGGCTTTCGAGCGCGCCGTCGCTCTGTTCGGCGGTCATTCCGCCGACTGCCGAGATTGAACCGCTCGGATCTCGTCGTTCGAGCTGCTCGAGGACGAGTACGGTGAGATCGTCCATTGGTGGAGATCGGGCAGCCCGACAAGGCTGACCAGCTTGCTGGGCTCGCTTGGCTCGCTGGATGCCGTGCCCCCCAGATCGCGGAAGAGCATGTGATCGCGTTGGCGGCCGGCGGTCTCGGCTTTTGGCCTCTACATCTGAGTGGGCAAGGTCTCTACATTTGAGTGCCTTGACGGCCTGCAAATGAGTGGCCACAATGCCTATAAATGAGTGCCTCACCTTCTGTCACCTTGGGCTACATTCGCGGATCGTCGGATGCCGGAGCTGGCCGATCTGCTGTCGGCCACCGGAGCAGCGCTTGTGGAAGGGCCACGTGGGTGCGGCAAGACCGCCACGGCTCGACAGGCGGCCCGGAGCGAAGTCCTTCTCGACAGCGACGCGGCGG
>CAVXVP010000010.1:0-48451 GCA_963765245.1 uncultured Chloroflexia bacterium | reverse complement strand
CCCATGGGGGTATCGGGGGCCTTCGTCGGAGGTCCGAACCAGCTTGTCAGCGCGTCAGTGAGCCCGACCTGCGTCCGGTCGCCCACCCACGCCACATATCCGTCGGGCCGGATCAGCACGGCGGAGGAAGCGGCCACGTTCCCGAGGACCGGTAGCTCCCACGGACCGTCGTACCTGCCCTCAACCAGCCGGACTCGATCCGCCCACGGCACGATGTCGATGCCTCCGGACTGATCCAGATCGAGCAGCACCGCCTGGCCGCCGTGCAGCAGCGTGAAGACTCGCAGCGGCCCGTCGGCGGTCACCAGGTCGAAGTCGGGTACGCGGCGTCCGAGCAGCGGATGACCCTCCCCGAGATCGTAGTGGATGTCCAGGCCCGACATCATCGCGCCAAATCGGCGGCGAGGCTCGTCCATGCTCAGGAGCTCGGACACGCTGTCGCGCAACGCCTCGGTGCGATCGTCGACGCGCGTCAACGCGACCTGCGCCATCGTGGTGCGGAGCAGGCGGGCACCGACCGGGTGCCGCTCGGCATGGTAGGTATCCAGCAGGCTGTCCGACGATCGCCCTTTCACCACCTGCGCCAGCTTCCAGCCCAGGTTCACCGCATCCTGCACACCGACGTTGAGGCCCTGTCCGCCGACCGGGGAATGCACATGGGCCGCATCGCCGGCCAGAAGGACCCGTCCCTTTCGGTAGGCAGCGGCCTGCCGGGTCACATCGGTGAATCTGGTGATCCAGGTGACGTTGTGGATCCCGTAGTCGGTCCCGTACACCGCGATAAGGCCCTCGCGGAGATCCTGAACGGTCGGCTCGTGGGTGCCGACTTCCGCCTCGGTCAACATGACCCCGACCGTCCCGCCTGGCTTGTAGACGACCACGCCGTCCTTGACCTCGTACTCGACCTTGCCAAGGGCATGCGTGCCCGAGGAGGTGCGGCGAACGCCAAGTTCCGGCTCCTCGGTCATCTCGACCTCGGCCAGCAGGGCGCTCGTCGTCGCATCCCAGCCCGGAAACTCGATACCGGCTGTCTTGCGGACCAGGCTCCGTCCTCCATCGCACCCGACGAGGTACTGCGTCCGGATGCGCCGGCCATCGGACAGCTCGACGTCCACGCCGGCGTCGTCCTGCGCGAACCCCGTGACCTCGGTGCCGTACTGGACCGCGACCCCGAGTTCGGTGACCCAGCCGGCGAGGATCCGTTCGATGTGTCTCTGCCACAGCCCAAGGCCGTACGGATGGCGGGTGGGAAAGTCGCTGATGTCCAGGCGGATCATGCCGAACCCAGCGACCTGGGCCACCTGCCCCTCCGCAAGGAAGCGGTCGGCGATCCCGCGCTGATCGAGAACCTCGATCGTGCGCGACTGCAGGCCGCCTGCGCGCGAGCCGGGGAGGTCCTGATTCGGGCGCCGTTCGACGATGGCGATATCGACTCCGGCCAATGCCAGCTCGCCCGCAAGCATCAGCCCCGTCGGACCGCCGCCGGCGATCACCACGGGATGCTCGGTCACCGCCACGCTGTGTCCCACCAGCCGAATCGTCGTGGATGGCCGCCCCGCGGTCAATCGCCGTCCACCGCGGCGCCCCCCGCCATGCCACGTGACGTAGAGTGTCGCCGAGGGACCTGGCGCTGAGTCGGCGCCCTTCGGAGGTCGATGAATGGAAGAACCGCAGGTTCGAGAGCGCGCGGAAGCGATGTGCGCGGCGCTGGTCGCGGGCGACGTCGGGAAAGCGACCGAGGCCTTCAGCAAGGAGCTCCGCCAGAACCTCGGCGAGGTGGTCGCGCTCCTGCCGCTCCCCGCGACGGAGGCCACGGTCGATTCGATCGAGCGCGGCAGCTCCGGCTTCGTGGTCGTCCTGCGACTCGTCGGCGAGACCGAGGAAGTCCTCCTCCAGACGCGCTGGAAGGAGCGGGACGACCAGCCGACCTTGATCGAGCTGAGTCATCTGAGCGCGACCGAGAAGGCGATCCAGAGCGGGGAGCTCGAGCCCGAGGCAGAGCCCGGCGACGAGGGTGACGCGCCGGGCTGAACGCCGCGTAATGCGATTGAAATCCGGGCCGCGACCGATGCCCGTCGATGGATACGGTTCTGCAACCCCTTGCATGGTGAACTGGAGGCTGGACGCGTCCGGGTACAAGGGAGCGCCGCATGCCGACGACCATCGTGGTCAACCCGCGAGACGACACGCCATTCGTGGCGTTGGCGGAGAAGCTCGTGGCTGATGGCGCGCGGTCCACCGGCGAGCTCCAGGAGCAGCTTCGACGGGAGTACCCTGAAGCCGTCGTCAGGGCCCGTGAACTCGACGGCGAGGCGTTCACCATCTGGTACGTCTATCGCGATGGCCATTGGGTTTCGGGCTCGGGTGGGCAGTCCAAAGGAGGCTGACGTGTCCGAGCTGGAGAACGACCTGCGCGCGACGGCCGAAGACATCGCGGCCGACGCCGAACGGCTCGCCGCGATCGAGGAGGAGAAAGCGCGCCTCGGGACCGACGACCCCCGTCTGGCCGAGCTCAGCGCCGAGGGCGAGGCGATCGCCCGCCGGCTCGTGCCCAAGACGGCCGCGGAAAGCGTGCTTGCCAACGAGGCCCTGACAGACGCCGCTTCCTGAGGGCGCATGATCACGCCCGATTTCGCCATCGACGACGACACCCTCGTCGTGCTCCAACGTTCAAGGTCGTGGAGCGGCTCCAGGACGATTAGGCGGGCGCGAGCCACTCCCAGTGGTCTAAGGTAGGGGTGGCCATGCGTACTCGCGCGACGTCGACGACCTTCGGAGCCGTCCTCCGGCGACTGGTCCTGACCAGTCTCCTCGGTGCCGCACTGGCGATGATCGCGATGCCGGGTCTCGCAGCCGCCGCCGATCCGTCCGCATCACCTGACGCCTCGACGCCGGCCCCGACGCCGTCGCCCACCGTCGATCCCACGCCCGATCCGACGCAGGCGCCGACGCCGGATCCGACGCAGGCTCCCGCCCCCGATCCGACACCGATCCCCGAGCGGACCAATGCCCCCGAGGCCGCCCCAGCCCCGACACCTGAACCGGCCCCGTCGCCGACTCCCCCGCCCTTGCCACTGGCTCCTCAGTCCATGAACGTGTTCGTGGCGGGCGGCTTTCGCTTCCAGGACCCGAACTATGCGGCCTGCACGTCGACCTCGGTCCGGACGATGCTCAACCTGGTCGCGATGCGATCCGTCGGCGGCGTGGGCTTCCGCTGGAAGCCGACCAACTCCGGAGCCGTGCGCGACTCGATCCTTGCCTGGGAACGCAAGCACGACACGTTGCCCGGCGGCTACGGATCGGATCCACACGGCTGGCGGAACGCGCTGAACTTCTACGGCTGGGGCGCCGGGACGCTGCTGGCCGGCTCCCGCGTCTACGACGACTTCTCGTACACCTCGTATGACCTCGCGATGAAGGCCACGGTCCGCGCGCTGATGTCGACCGGGAAGCCGGTCGGCATCCTGGCCCGGCGCGGGGCGCACGCACAGATGATCACGGGGTTCTACGGCCTGATCGGCGACCCGTTCGAGAAGAACGACGACCGGTGCATACCTGAACACGTTCACGGTGAGAGGCTTCTATCTGACCGACCCGCTGCGCTCGGCCAACGCCGTGAACAAGCCGATCTCCTACCTGTCCCTTGCGCGCACCCCGACATTCAAGTGGCGCTTCCAGCGCTACTACGAGACCGACAGCAGGTACGACGATCCCGTATACGCCCGGCTATCGCGCCTCGAAGATGGAGTGGTATTCCCGCTGGGTCTTGATCCTGCCGGTCCGCTAGCGGCCTGATGCTCGGTCCGCGAGCGCTCAACCGGGCCCTGCTCGCCCGCCAGCTGCTGCTGGCGCGCGACGCGATGGCCCCGCTCGCCGCGATCGAACACCTCGTCGGGATGCAGGCGCAGGCGCCACTGTCGCCGTACGTCGGACTCTGGTCGCGGCTCGAGGGCTTCGACCCGGGGGAGCTTGCCGCGGCGATCGAGGATCGCGCGGCCGTCCGGACGTCGCTGATGCGCTCGACGATCCATCTCGTGACCGCGCGCGATGCCTTCGCGCTGCGATCGTGGACACAGGCCGCGCTGACGCGCGGCTTCGCCTCGAGTCCCGTTCGCGAAGCGGCTCGAGGGGATCGAGATCGAATCGCTGGTCGCCTTCGGGCGCGAGATCGTGGACGACGCGTCGCTGAGTCGGGCAGCCCTCGGCCGGAGCCTCGCAGCACGCTGGCCGGACGGTGACCAGGAGGCGATGGCATACGCCGTCACCGCTCACCTGCCGCTCGTCCAGGTCCCGCCACGCGGGGTCTGGGGTCGCGGCGGCCCGGTCGCCTGGACGTCCATGGAGCGCTGGCTGGGCGGACAGATCGATGAGCGGCCCGACGCCGGCCGCTGGATCATCCGCTACCTCGCCGCCTTCGGACCGGCGACGGTCGCCGACATCCAGGCGTGGTCCGGCGTGACCGGTCTCCGCCCGGTGGTCGAGGCGCTGCGACCGCGAGCTGGTCACCGTCCGCGATCACGACGGGCGCGAACTGTTCGACCTTCCCGACGCGCCACGACCCGATCCCGACACGCCCGGCCCCGCCGCGGTTCCTGCCGGAGTACGACAACGTGCTGCTCGGGCACGCCGACCGGTCGCGCATCATCCCGCCCGGTCGAAGCATCCCGCTGCCGCCCGGGAACGGGGCGTCGATGGGCACGATCCTGGTCGACGGGATGTACGCCGGGACGTGGCGGATCGCCCGGTCGAGCGGCCGCGCGACGCTCTCGATCCGCCCGTTCGACGCCCTTCGCCCCGACGACCGCGCGGCGCTCGAGCTCGAGGGCGCACGCCTGCTCGCGTTCGCCGCCACGGGATCCGACCCCGATATCGTGGTGGAAACATCGTCGTCGTAGACTGCCCGGATGTCCGTCACGCCCCCCAGTCAGCACACGGGTCGCGAGCCGGCGACCGTCCGGATCGCGATGTGGAGCGCGCGCCACCGCTGGCCGGTCGCGGCGCTGTGGTTCGTGGCGACGATCGGCCTCTTCGCCATCAGCCTGTCGATGGGCGGGATCAACGCCTCGGACGCGAACGCGAACCCGAACGAACAGCAGATCGAGGCGAGCAAGGCCTACGACGTCTTCAACGCCGGCGGCACGAACGACCCGTTCGAGCAGGTCATCGTCGTCGTCGGTGGGGCGCCCGGTGCGACGGCCGATCCGGCCTTCAAGACCGCCGTCGGCGACCTCGTCACGGCGCTTGAAGGCGTCCGGCGCGCCGCTCGACGGCGTCCAGACACCGACCTTCAGCCAGCTCGCCGATCCGTTCGCGGCGCCGCCCTCGGCCGGCCTCGTCTCCCCCGACGGGTCGACCGTCCGGATCGTCGGTCGGATCGACGGCGACAAGGACACGGGTCACGCCGCTCATCGCGCCTGTCCTGCCGATCCTCGCCGACGCCCGGACGGCGCATCCCGCCCTTGCCATCCACGCCATCAGCAGCACGTTCATCAACGACGACATCAACGCGCTCATCAGCAACGGGCTCGACTCGACCCTGTCGCTGACGATCCCGCTGACGTTCATCATCCTGCTGTTCGCGTTCGGGGCGATCGTGGCCTCGATCGTGCCGCTGGTCCTGGCGATCACCTCGCTCGTGGCCGCGTTCGGGATCCTCGGCATCTACAGCCAGGTCGTCGGGCCGGTCAGCCCGAACGCGACCCAGCTGATCGTCCTCATCGGGCTCGCCGTCGCGGTCGACTACTCGCTGTTCATGATCACCCGCTTCCGGGTCGAACGGCGCGCCGGTCGCGACCGGGCGAAGGCGATCGAGGTCTCGAGCAGCACCGCCGGGCGGGCCGTCTTCTTCTCCGGGCTGGCGGTGATGATCTCGCTGGCCGGTCTCATCACCCTCGGCGTGTCGCTCTTCACGTCGATGGCCATCGGGACGATCTCGGTCGTGTTCGTGTCGGTCGTCGGGAGCCTGACCTTCCTGCCGGCGACGCTGTCGATCCTCGGCGACCGGGTCAACCTCGGGCGGCCGGCGGCCTGGCTGCCGCGTCTGGCCGCGGCGCTGCCGCTCGGGCCGGTCAGTCGATGGGGCCGATCCGCCCTCGCCTGGCTCGATGGGCGCGCGGCGCGCCAGGAAGGGCAGCGGTTTCTGGGGCCGCCTCGTCACCGGGGTCATGCGCCGCCCGGTCGTGATGACCGTGCTGTCCGTCGCGTTCCTGCTGCTGCTCGCCTCGCCGGTCCTGTCCCTGCGGACCGGCATCACCGACATCACCGCCTTCCCCGATTCGATCGACGGCGTGGCCGGCATCAAGCTCCTCAACGAGAAATGGCCGCAGGGCACCGAGCTCCAGCTCCAGGTCGTCGTCACCGACGCGGACCAACCCGACACGAAGGCCGCCATCGAACGCCTCAAGACCGACGGCCTGAAGATCGCCGGCCTGAGCGAGCCGGTCGACGTCACGCCGTCACACGACGGCAAGGTCGCGCTCGTCGCGTTCACGATGGGCGGCAACCGGAACGACGACGCCAATCGGGACATCGTCCGGAAGGTGCGGACGGAGCTGACGCCGGCCGTCTTCGCCAGCCTTCCCGGTGTCCAGACCTACGTCACCGGCGATGCGGCGTTCTCGGTCGACGTGACCAAGGTCTACGCCGACGGCATCCCGCTCATCTTCGGGTTCGTCCTCGGCCTGTCGTTCCTGCTGATGCTCGTGGCCTTCCATTCGATCGTCATCCCGATCAAGGCCATCCTGCTCAACCTGCTGTCGGTCGCGGCGGCATACGGCGTGATGGTGCTCGTGTTCGAGCGCGGCTGGCTGGCTGGGCCGCTCGGGATCACGCCCAGCGGGGTCATCGAGAGCTGGGTGCCGCTGTTCATCTTCACGATCCTGTTCGGGCTCTCGATGGACTACCACCTGTTCATCCTGACCCGGATCAAGGAGGCCAGGGACCGCGGACTCGAGTCGCGGGCGGCCGTGGCCAAGGGGATCTCGGTGACGGCCGGGGTCATCACCAGCGCGGCCTCGATCATGGTCGTGGTCTTCGCGGTCTTCGTGACCCTGAAGTTCGTGTTCATCCAGCAGCTCGGGCTCGGGCTCGCGATCGCGGTGTTCATCGACGCGACGATCATCCGGAGCGTCCTGCTGCCGGCGTCGATGACGCTGCTCGGCGACTGGAACTGGTGGATGCCGCGCTGGCTGGACTGGATCCCGCGGGTCACCATCGAGGGCGATCCGGACGAACCGGTCGAGGTCGGGCCGGAGGTCGTGGTCCCGGCCTAGTCGCGCGTCGAGCGTCGCGTGGCCCGGAGACCGCCCGGACACTTTGAACCCCTCGCCAGTCGGTCTTGATCAGTCCGCCGGCGAGGGGCTGCGAGATTCGAAGGGGACACACTTCCCGGAGGGGCGGGGTGGATGGTCGACCCTTCCAATTTCGCATTCCGAACCTAGGTCAACGCGAGCGTCGGCGCGAGGATGAAAACTCGCGGCCGCGCACCAAGCGCGAACGCCTGGCCTCGCCGATCAGCGCGATTCGTCGATCCAGCCCTGGCGAACGGCCACGCGGGCGAGCGCCGTCCGGCTCGTGACGTCATAGCGGTCGAACAGCCGCCGGAGCTGGCTCTCCACGGTCTTGACCCGAAGCGAGAGCCGCTCGGCGATCTCGACGTTCGACAGGCCCTCGGCGACGAGGCCGAGGATCTCGAGCTCGCGCGCGGTCGGCAGCCGCAGCGCCTCGTTCGCGGACCGCCGCGTGTCGCTCGGATAGGCGGTCCCGCCGGCAGCCACGGCACGGATGGCGGCGAGGATCTGGTCGACCGAGGTCATCTTCGACAGGTAGCCCATCGCCCCGAGCTCGACCGCCCGGGCGTGATAGCTCGGGTACGACGCGACCGTCAGCATGATGAACGCGGGGCGCGGCGCGAAGCGGCGCACGAGGGTGAACCCGTCCTCGCCATCGTCGGCGAGACGGATGTCGCACAGGACGACGTCGGGCTTCTCGCGTTCGATCAGCTCGGTCGCCATCGGCACGTCCGGCGCGGTCCCGACGACCTCGACGTCGGCCGACCCTTGGATCAGGGTGGCGAGTCCGTCGGCGAGGGCGGGGTGATCCTCCACGATCGCCAGCCGGATCACGACGGTGGCCCCTCCGTGCGTTCGCTTGCGGGGCTTGGGCTTGGCCGCGCGTGCCCGGCGTCGGCTTGGGCGTCCGGGGCGCCGCCGGCAGACGGACCGAGATCGTCGTCCCGTCGCCGATCCGCGACGTCGCCGTGATCGTCGCCGCCATGCGCCGCCACGATCTCGCGCGAGACGAACAGCCCGAGGCCGAGCCCGGTCGCCCGCTGCGGCTGGCGCAGCCGCGTGTACGCCTCGAAGACGATCGACAGGTCCTCGGCCGCGATGCCAACGCCGTGGTCGCGCACCTCGACGACGGCGAAGCCGCCGGACCGCCGGACCGACGACGTCGATGGCACCCGACCCCGCCGCGTGCTCGACGGCGTTCGCCAGCAGGTTCAGGAAGACCTGCTCGAGGCGGCCGGCATCGCCCGCGCACGATCACCGACGCGGGTTTCGCGCTGAAGTCGGATCGTCGGGGCGTTGGCCAGGACCGCCGAGACGTCCACCGCCGATCGCACGATCGCCACCAGGTCGATCGGCTCGACCATGATCTCGAGCTGCCCGGTCTGGATCCGACTGACGTCGAAGAGCCGCTCGACGAGGTCGTTCAGCCGTCGCGCCTGCGACACGGCGCGGGCGGCGTAGGTCGCGGCCTCGGCGGTGTCGCCGCTGGCGAGCCGCCGTTCGACGAGCTGGAGGTAGTTGTGGATGGCGGCCGTCGGCGTCTTGAGCTCGTGCCCCGCGGCAGCCATCAGGCGTTCGAGGCTGAGGCGCATCGTGCGTTCGGAGACGTCGCGGATCGAGACCACCCCGCCCCAGGTCCGATCCTCGGCGGTCAGCGGCTCCGCCACGGCCTCGAACCAGCGGCGTTTCCCATCCGGATCGTTGACCGCGAACTCGACCCGGAACCGCTCGCCGCGGGCGGCCCGGCGCTGCGGCTGGTCTTCCTTGCGGAACGGCATCCCGGCCACGTCCTCGAGGGCGACCTCCTCGATCCCCTTCCCGAACAGGCGGTCGTAGACGACGTTCGTGGCGACGGTCCGCCCCTCGTGGTCGACCGCGACGACGGCGTCGCCGATGCTGGCCAGGATCGAGCGCAGGCGCTGCTGCTCCTGCTCGGTCTCGCGCTTCTGGTCCTCGATGGCGACCGCCTTGACGCGCAGCTCCTCGGTCCGGGCGGCGAGGTCCTCGTTGGCGATGCGCAGCTCCTCGACGGTCGCGGTCAGCTCCTCGTTGAGTGTCTCGAGCTCCTCGTTGGTCGCCTGGAACTCCTCGTTGAGGGTCTCGACCTCCTCGCGACCGGCCTGCGCGTCCTCGCTCGAGCGCAGCATCGCGGAGTTGGACCGGCGCAGGTCGGCGATGAGCGCGGTCAGCTCGTCGTTGGCGCGGAGCAGGCGTTCGTTGACCCCGGCCGCCTTCTCGAGCCGCTGCCGGGCTCGGACGTGGCCGGCGCGCTCGCGCTCGATCCGGGTCACGTCGACCAGCTCGATCACGGCCCCGGACACGCCGTTGCCGACCGTGCGATACGGCCGGACGGTCGCCTGGACATGGCGCGGAGCGTCCTCCGAGACGTCCGCCGATCTCGACCTCGTAGACGGCCGTGGTCGCCTTGCCCTTGAGCGCGGACTCGATGGCGTTGCGGATCTGCGGTCGAGGGCAGCGCATCGGCGAGATGGACGAAGTCCTGGTCGAACGCGGTGCCGTGGATGCCCAGCACGCGTCGGGCGGCCGTGTTGATCCGGATGATGTCGTAGTGCGGGTCGACGACGATCACGCCGACGTCCAGGCCGAGCAGGATCCCCTCCGCCGGTGCGGCGGGATCGGCCGCCCCACCCCCGTCGCGTCGCGTCGAACGGATCGCGCGTTCGAGTGGGATGCCGACTTCTCGCGCCGTGGGGACCACCTTCGGCCACGCCTGTGGCACCGGCTGCTGTCCGGGCAGCCGTCGGTAGATCCGAAGCCGCGCGTGCTGCTCATCATACGAGTCCGGCAATGCCGTCACGGTCTCCGAGAGGCCGAGGACCAGCCGCCCGTCGGTCCGCAATGAATAGGCGAAGGTCTCCAGCGCGATCCGCTGGAGCGGCTGGGTGAAGTAGATCAGGACGTTCCGGCAGAGGATCAGGTCGATCCGCGGGAAGGGCACCCGGGCACTCAGGTCGTGCTCGCCGAAGATCATCCGCGAGCGCAGCGACTTGGCGACCTCGAACGCCGTACCGGACGGCGTGAAGTAGCGATCGCGCAGTGGGCCGGGGACGCCCGCCAGTGCCCCGGCCGGGTAGACGCCTCGACGGGCGAACGCGATCGCCGCGGCATCGACGTCGGTCGCGAAGATCCGGACATCGAGCGGCGGCTGGCCGTCCAGGACCTCGGCGATCGTCATCGCCAGCGAGTAGGCCTCCTCACCGGAGGAGCAGCCGGCGGACCAGACGCGCAGCTCACGCCCCTCGCGTCGGGCATCCTCGATCAGGGCCGGCACGACATGGTCGCGCAGGTGATCCCAGACCTTCGGGTCGCGGAAGAACTCCGTGACCTTGATCAGCAGGCTCCCGACCAGGCGCTCGTATTCGGCCGGGTCGCGCTCGACGAGGGCCGCGTAATCGGCGACCGACTGGTTGCCCGTCGCATGCATCCGGCCGCGCAGCCGGCGCACGATGGTGGCCGGCTTGTACGTGTTGAAGTCGATCGCGCTGCGTTCCCGGACCCGGTCGAGGAGTCGATGCATGGCCTCGTCCTCGCCGCCCTCGGCGACGCCGTCGCCCGACTGGACGAGGTCGACGACGACCTCGGCGATGGCATCGAGATCGGGCCGCGCATCGACCAGCGACGGCGAGACGGCCGCCGGCATCGACGGGAACATGGCCGTCTCGGGGTTCTCGACGACGACGGTGCCGCCGGCCTGCTTGACGTGCCACGCTCCGGACGAGCCGTCGGACCCGGTCCCGGTCAGGATCACGGCCGTGAGCCGCTCGCCATAGACCGTGGCGGCGCTCTTGAGCAGAAGGTCGATCGACGGCGCGATCGTCCCGCTCTTCGGTCGGCGCAGGCGCAGACCGTCCTCCCCGACCTCCACGAGCCGGTTCGGACGGGACCACGTAGATCACGCCGTCGTCGAGTGCGGTCGTCCCGTCGACGACCTTGAGCGGCAGCGTCGTGTGCCGCTCGAGGATCTCGGCCAGGTGGCTGGAGCGCTTCGGATCGAGGTGCTGGGCGAGCACGACCGGCCGCCGGGAGGTCCGCAGGCAGGTTCGCCACGAGCCGGGACAGCGCCTCGATCCCGCCGGCCGAGGAGCCGATCACGATGAGCTGGGAGCCGCCGTCAGTAGACACCCCGGTCACGAATCCCGAACGAAATGAACGCGCGCCGCCTTTACTGTAGCCCGCCCTTGGCGAAGCGCGTCATCAATTCGGTGTAGGCGGGGATCCCCCGTTCGTACCCGATCGCCCAGAACCCAGCGCCGGCCAGGCCGCGGTCGTCGGCGAGGATCAGCTTCGGCTCGAGCGTCCCGGGCGAATCGACGTAGATCGCCTGCCAGCCCGCGGTCGCGCGCGAATCGCCGGGCTCGGGGCTGACGGTGGGGGCGACCGAGTAGAACTCGACGATCTCGATGGGGTCCAGTACCGGCGGCGCCGGTGGATCGGCGAGGAATTTCGGGTTGTCGGCCGGGACCCAGATCGCCCCGTCGCCGAGGCGTGATGCACCGAGCTCCGGACCCTCCACCCGCCAGCGCATCCCGTAGAGCGGCAGCCCGAGGATCGTCTTGTCGACAGGCACGCCGACCGACTCGTACAGGTCCAGCGACCACGGGAGGTCCTGTTCGGCGCCGTCGCGGCGATCCATCGGCGCGGATGCGCCGACATCGGAGCCCCCGTAGTGGTAGTCGTAGCCCATCAGGAAGATCCGGTCGGCACCCGACGCGCTGGCAGCCAGCGCCATCGCCGCCCCGGTCCGGCCGGCCGTCGTCGCCGCCGAGACCAGCCCGTCGGGGTTCGTCGCCCGCAAAGCCTCGCGCAAGCGGCCGACGAACAAACCGTATGCCGCGACGAGATCGACGCCGATCTGCTCGACGTCGACGTTGATGCCGTCCGCCCCGATCCGATCAGCCAGTGCGACCAGGCCCGCGATGGTCGCGTCCTGGACCTTCAGCGACGCGAAGAAGCGCTCGTTGCGCGCGACCCCGAAGCTCGTGTAGACCAGTTGGACGGCCACTCCCCGGTCGTGCGCCTCGCGGATCAGCTGCTTGCCGATGGCGCCCGTGATGCGCTTGTACCCGGTCTGGGTCGTATTGATCGCGCCGGTCTTGGTATGCGTCACCGAGAAGAGAGCGAGTGTCGTCAGCGGCGTCTTCGCAACGTGCTCCGCGATGTTGCCGTTCATCTCCCAGTAGGGCACGAAGCCGAAGACTTCGTGCTTGGGAACGGGCCGTGGGGTCGGCGGTGCGTTTGGGGCGTCGCTCGATGGGTGGCCGCTCGCACCCGCATTCGCTGTCAGGCCCGGCGGCGCGGACGGCGAGGAGACGGCCGTGTAGACGAGAGCGATCGTGACGGCGGCCGCGACGGCAACGAGGCCGATCATGGGCCGACGGGTCATGCCGATAGCGTGGGTCCCACCTTGGATCCGGTCAAGTGCGACGGCCTGCCTGCGAACGATCGAACGCCGGAGGGCCGGCGATCACAGCGACAGGGAGGAGGTCGTCACCCGTGATCCGAAGGCCCTCCGGCGTCGTGCGGAGGAGAGACCTTCGTATCCTTGCGCGTGCCTCTGAGACGACGCTGAGAAGCGTCCTTCGGTCGACGTCATGCCCAGCGTTCGAGCGGGGCGAGAAAGTCGATGATCGTTCCGGCCAGCCGGTCCGGTCGTTCCATGCCGATCATGTGCGCGACGTCATCCCACACGATCGCCCTCGCATCCGGGGCCGCTGACTCGAGGTGGCGGGCGGTCTGGACGACGTCGGAGAAGTCGAGCGATCCGCCGATGGCAAGGACGGGGCAGCGCAGCTCCGCCAGGCGGTCGCTGGCGGGTGGCTCCAGGGGGACCTCGTGGCCACGGACACGCCCGGGTTCGTTGAGCGGACGGGCCATCGCGCGGAACACGTCATGAAGGTCGGATGAGACCCGGTCGGATGGCTGACCCGGGCCGTCCAGCCAGACCTGCGTCTCGAAATCGGTCAGGGCGTCTGCGTCGAACGGCTCCGCGCTGTCGACCGCCGTGTAGGCCTCGAAGATCTTGACTTCCTCGGGCGTCGCCTCGACCTCGAACCCACCGAGACCGGCCGCGACGCCCACGACGGCGACGACACGCTCGGGCGATTCGATGGCCGTATCGAGGGCGATCATCCCGCCCCGTGAGTTGCCCACCAGGACTGCGCGCCCGATGGCGAGCGAGTCGAGCACGGCCAGAACGTCGGCCCGGTGCGAGAACTCGACGTCCTCGGTCGTCGACGCGCCGTAGCCGCGCGTATCGAAGCGGACCACGCGATAGCCGGCGGACAGCAGCGGCTCGACCATCGCGTCCCACGCCCGGAGATCCGCGACGCCGGCGTGCAACAGCACGATCGGCGGGCCATTCCCCTCATCGATCGCGAAGAGGTGGCCGCCCGGGACGTCAACGATGGTCATCGGCATGGACGGAGGATACCCGCCCGGGTTCATCCCAGATATGTCCGGTGAGGGTGACCGCGGCGATCCGCACGTAGAACGCCGAGCGCCAACCGCTCCCGACGATCGCGAAGCGGGTGACCGTCACGCCTCGCGGGCGATCGGCTCCAGGTCGATCGTGCGGACCTGACGAGTCCGGCCCGCCTCGGTACGAACGAGCGCGGCCGGGATGACGCCCGACGTCAGCTTCTCGATCACCGCGGCCTCGCCGGCATACAGGCCGCCTCCCGCGATCCTGACCCGGTCCCCGACCGACAGACCAGCCCTGCCGCTGCCTGCATTCAGGTCGATCGTCGCCACGGTCGGGCGGACGTATGGTGCCTCGGGTCCTGCTCCGGCGCGAGGGGCCGGCTTCGTGTCGGTCCGGGCCGGGGGGTAGACGGTCTTTCGCTTGCGTGTCGCCACAGTGGCCTTGTCCCTCCTTGGGCCGCGACCTCGAACGCGCGGCGCGAGGCGATGCTACATCGGAGCGTCAACATCGTGGGCCGCCGATGTCCCGTATCGTGTGGGCATGGATGGTCCGGTATTCGACGATCCGGGACCGCCGATCCCGACGCCCGTGAATCGGGTCCGGCGTGCCCTGACGGTCGCCGTCCTCATGACGCTGGTGGCGTCGATGGTCGTCCTTGCCTTCGTCTCGGGTAGAGGGGTGATCGCGCCGCCCCCGCCCGCGCCCACACCGTCTCTGGCAACGCCCGGCACCCTGATCGCGGACGGCGCCCGGATCGCCATCGTCGATGCCGCAGGCGGCCTGTCGACGACAGATGCCCTTGGCGGCTCGATGGTCCGCTACGGGACGACGGGCACGAAGTTCTCGTTCCCCACCTGGTCGCCGGACGGCACCCGGATCGCGACCATCGCCGAGAGTCCAGACGGGGCTGCGATCGACGTGTTCACGGTGCCAGCGGCCGGTGCGGCGCCCGGCGATCCGGCCGTCGCCTACAGCAGCGGGGACCAGCCCCCGTTCTACGTGTATTGGTCGCCCGATGGGCGGGCTGTGTCATTCCTGACCACCGAGATCGGCGGTCTCGCTTTGCGCCTGGCCCCTGCCGATGCGAGCGCGCCGGCCGACGTCGTTCGCAGCGGGGCGCCGATGTACTGGTCCTGGGCGGATCCGTCGCGGCTCCTCGTCCACAGTGGAGGCGAGGGTCTCGACGGGTTCTTCGGGGAGGTCGGACCGGATGGGGTCGCGACGGGGACGAGCGCGATCCTTGCCGGGTCATTCCGCGTTCCGGCGGTGTCGAGCGACGGGCGCTTTCGGGCGTACGCGACCCCGGGCGAGGCGACGCCACAAGAGATCGTGCTCGAGACGCGCGATCGGGCCACGTCGCATTCCCTCGATGTGTTCGGCCCGGCCGCGGTCGCGTTCGGGAAGGACTCGGATGAGCTCGCGTTCGTGGCGGCCGCCGAGCCCGGCGCCGAGCTCGCGCTGCCGGTCGGACCATTGCGACTGATGGACGCAACGTCAGGAGACGTGCGCACGCTGCTCGATGGCAGGGTCATCGCGTTCTTCTGGGCACCGGACGGGAAGACGGTCGCAGCGCTATCGGCTCCGGAGCCGGGCGACGACAACGTGGCAGGAGTGGGTCGTGCGACGCTTGTCGCGAGCGGTTCCGCGCAGGCCGCTGCGACCGGCGTGAAGGTGCGACTCTCGTTCCTGACCGTCGCGACGGGGGCGATCCGTTCGCGTGGGACGTTCGCCCTCTCCGACAACTTCGTCGACCAGGTGCTCCCCTACTTCGACCAGTACGCGCTCAGCCACCGGGTCTGGTCGCCTGACAGCGACGTCGATCGCGCTCCCGGTCGTCGCCGAGGGCACGGAACAGATCGTGGTCGTCCAGGCGGATGGTTCCGGCGCGCGCCGCGTGGCCGACGGCATCGAAGGATTCTGGAGCCCCTAGCAGCCTTTCACGCGCCAACGAAAATGGAACCAAATGGGTCCATCGCGACGCCATTGGTAGTGAAAGCGTACGACCCAGATTGAACGAATCGGGTGCGTTCGAGCGTCTATATGGATAGGCAGATCGATTTCTACAGAGGGCGACTGTCGAACTGAGGTTTGGGGCCTCATCGGGTTCGCTGTTCGAGCGGACGTTCGGCCGCACGATCGTCGGGACGTTACCCCGTCGGATCGGCCCAGCCGAGCGTCCGCTCCACGCCCTTCTGCCAACGGGCGATACCGGCCGACCGGGTCGCCTCGTCCATCGCCGGCTCCCACCGTTGGGCGGCGCGATCCATCGAACGCAGCTCGTCGAGCCCGTCCCAGAACCCGACCGCGAGCCCCGCAGCGTAGGCGGCGCCCAGGGCACTTGTCTCCGCGATCCTGGCCGCGACCACCGGCCGGTCGAGGACGTCCGCCTGGAACTGCATCAGCAGCTGGTTCCTGATCATCCCGCCGTCCACGCGCAGCTCACCGGGGAGTGGCCCGCCGAGGTCGGCTGCCATCGCGACGCACAAGTCGTAGACCTGGTAGGCGGTCGATTCGAGCGCCGCCCGGGCGATGTTCCCGCGCGACGCGTAGGCCGTCAGACCGGCGATGATGCCGCGGGCGTCGCTGCGCCAGTGCGGCGCGAACAGGCCCGAGAACGCGGGCACGAACACGACGTCGCCGCTGTCGGGCACGGACCGGGCGAGTGCCTCGACTTCGGACGCGTCGCCGATGATCCCAAGGTTGTCGCGTAGCCAGCCGATGAGCGACCCCGCGACCGCAACGGAGCCCTCGAGAGCGTAGGTCGCGGGCTCGTCGCCCAGCCGCGCAGCCACCGTCGTGATCAGTCCGTGCTTCGAGTGGATCGGGTGGGCGCCGGTGTGCATGAGCATGAAACAGCCGGTCCCGTATGTGCACTTGCCCTGGCCAGCCTCGAAACAGGCCTGCCCGAAGAGCGCAGCGTGCTGGTCGCCCAGGTCGCCCGAGATCGGGACCCCGGCCAGGTCGCCGACGCCCTCGCCGTAGACCTCGGACGACGACCGGATCCCGGGGAGCATCGCTGCCGGGATGCGCATCTCCTCGAGCAACGCGGGCTCCCAGGCGAGCGACTCGAGGCCCATCAGCATCGTCCGCGAGGCGTTCGTGACATCGATGCTGTGGACGCCGCCGTCCACGCCTCCGGTGAGGTGCCAGATCAGCCACGAATCGATGGTCCCGAAGAGCAGCTCGCCCGCCTCGGCGGCGGCGCGCCGTTCCGGTCCCCCGTCCTCGAGGATCCAGGCCAGCTTCAGTGCCGAGGAATAGGTCGAGATCGGCAGCCCCGTCAGCCGGCGGAAGCGGTCCACGCCCCCCTCGGCGGCAAGGCGGTCGCAGGCGGCTGCCGTGCGTGTGTCCTGCCAGACGATCGCGTTGTGGACCGGGCGCCCGGTCAGCCGCGACCAGACGACGGTGGTCTCGCGCTGGTCGCTGATGCCGACGGCGACCAGCGCACGCGCATCGGCCTCCGCCTCACGCAACGCGACCCGGATGCAGGTCCGCACGCGCTCGAGGATCTCATCGGCGTCGTGCTCGACCCAGCCGGGTCGCGGCGTGATCTGGGCGTGTTCCAGCTGGTGACTGGCGACCGGCTGCCCTGCGCGGTCGAAAAGGATGCAGCGGCTGCTCGTCGTCCCCTGATCGATGGCGGCGACGAGCGACCGCGGCTGGACCAAGTGACTAGTAGCTGTAGGCGCTCCGGTCGATCGAGGTGATCGTCGTGCCGACGTCGCGGACCTGGTAGAGCAGAGCTGCGACACCGATGACGATCATGGCGACCGTGCCCACGATTCCCTGGTGGAGCAGCGAGCCGAAGATCCCGACATCGATGCTCTCGAGCTTGGTCTGCCCGAACAGGATCAGGACGCCGTTCACGATCGCTGCCGCGCCGCTGAAGGCCGAGAAGATCATGACCAGCAGGACCGGGACGGCCAGCAGGAACGTGCCGATGGCGAAGAGGGCGCCGAGGATCAGGCCGACCACGATCGCGATCACGCCGGTCCCGAAACCGAAGTACTCGAAGAAGCCGATGCCCAGCGAGTAGCCGACGGCGCCGGCCAGGATGACGATCGCGGCGTAGTACCAGAAGTACGAGATGGCCGCGAGGACCAGGCCGAAGACGAGGCCGATCCCCCACGACAGGACCGACGAGAAGAAGCCCTGGCCGAAGACATCGGCGGCCCACTGGGCGCCGGTGACGAGGCCGAAGAAGAACGCCCAGATGGGCAGCAGGATCGTGAACAGCTTGAGCCCGTAGAAGGCCCAGGCGGCACCGATGACGATGGCCAGTAACCCGACGAGGATCCCCTCGATGGACATGACACCTCTCCCAACCCTATGGGCGTCCGCTGCCGGGCACTGGCAGACACAGCTCGGACGCCCTTCGGACGCGACTATACGCCGCGAATCAAGGTCTCCGCCGCGCGCCCGCGTCCCGTCATGTCGCGGGCGGCGGAGCGATCGCGATCAGTCGACGATCGTGTTCTGGATCGCGCTCTTGGCGGCCGTGAAGGTGTTGCCCGTGTTCGTGTTGAACTTCGAGGCGTATTCCTTCTTCACGCCGCTGTAGCCGTACGAGTTGACGCCTCGGATCGTGCCGACGCCGTTCCCCTCGGTGAACGGCTGCAGCCACGGCCCGCCGGACGAGCCGCCGGTCATGTCGCAGTCGATGCCGAAGGTCGTGTTGCCGGTACCCGGGTCGGTGAAGATCTGGTCGACGCAATAGATCAGGTCGCTGCCGTGGTACTTGCCGGCCGCCGGATAGCCGAAGTCATAGACCTGATCATCGACCGACATCGTGTTGGTATTGATGGCGAAGCTGCCGACGGCCGTGTCCAAGGTGCCGCCCTTCGTGCCAGCGGCCGTGACCACCGCGAAGGACCAGTCGTACTGGACCGCCTGATCGTTGAAGCCACCGGCGGATGTGAACCCACGGTTGACGACCAGGGCCGAGGCCATCCAGCAGCCCCACTTGGCCTGCGCGCAGGTGTAGGTCGGGGTCGTGTCGAACTCGGGGATGAATGTCCAGTTCCGGGCGAAACCTCCGTCCTCGCCATCCCAGGCACAGTGCGCCGCTGAGATCACGATCGAACGGCCAGTCGTCCCGTCGGTCACGACCGTGCCGGTGCAGATGTAGTCGCCGCTGTTCAAGGTGAACAGGACCTTGCCGGTGGTGGTGACGACCTGGCCGTTCTTCGTCCAGCTGGCGCCGATCACGCTCGTGGTCGCGCCACCACCTGGTCGGCCCTTGTTCTGGACGAATGTGCCGCCCGCGCCTTTGACGAAGTCCCGCGGTCGGGCGTTGGCGATCCGTTCCTTGGTCCAGTAGGCGGCGATGCGATCGCGTTCCGCCGTGGCGTGGTCCTTGGCGAGGACCGGTGCTGCGGCGAGTGGCAGTGCCAGGCTGACCAGGAGGCCGATGAAGATGACTCGGCGCGAGCGTCGCATGAAGAGTTCCCTTCGTCGTTGCACGAACCGCGGTCGGAGTTGCTCGACAGGGTGATCGTTCAGGGGGACGTCCGGGATAAGCCTCGACGGATCGCGGTGTCGCCTCGCACCGCCGTCAGGACCGCTTGACCGAACGACCGGTCGCGTCCCGGCTGCGCAGCATGTTGGCGCTGGCGTAATACGCCTCCTTGAGACGCGGTTCAGCCACAGCTACGGCGAATGTCGCCCCCTCGGTGCCGAGCTCGTCGATGAGCTCGCGCAGGACGCGATCGTGCCCGGCGTAGCCGCGGATGCGCTTGGCCGTCGCGTCGAGGATGCGACGGGCGCCCTCGTAGTCGCCAGTTCGATTGCGCTGGACGGCTTCCTGGCGCGCTCGGGCGGCGAAGAGGCGCGCGACCGCCCGATCGACATCCGGATCGCGTGGCTGGCCGTCGTTGGCGCGGTCGTCCGCGTAGCTCCAGGTCAGCCGCGACGGCACGGTCTCGCCGGCACCGCCGGTTCCGAAGACACCGTCGCGATCTGTGAGAGCGACGATGGCGCCGGTCTCACGCCCGATCTCGCCATATGGGAACGAGAGCCGAAGGACGACCTCGACGACCTGCTCGGAGCCGAGGTCGCCCAGTGAGACGACCGTACGATTCCCGCGGCTCTGAGCCGGGTACGGGCTGATCGGCTCGATCCGGACGTCGTCACGGGCGGTGATCTCGAGGTCCACGCCACGGGCCACGACCTCGAGTGTCTCGCCGACCTCGGAGGTGATCGCGTCGCAGATCTGCGGCGCGTCGGCGATGTAGTAGAAGTGACCTCCGCCGGCATCGGCCATAGCCTGCAGGAGGCGCTCGTCGAAGTCGTTGCCGACACCGAACGTCGACGTGGAGACACCCCTCGCGCGCAGCTCGGCGGCGTGACTGGCGAGCGCTTCGGGATCCGTGATGCCGACATTGGCAAGCCCGTCGGTGAGGAGCAGACAGCGGTTGACGCCGCGCTCGACGAGGTGGCCGGCGACCTGCTCGCAGCCGCGCAGCCAGCCCTCGCCGAGATTGGTGCTGCCCCGCGCATCCACGGAGCGAAGGCGCTCGATCGCGCCGCGACGCGCCTCGGCCGACGCATGCGTCGACTCGATGACGACGTGGACCACATCGTCGTAGACCACGACCGAGAAGCGGTCGTCCGGTCGCAATCGGCTGATCGCCTCCTCGACCGCGACCTTGGCGACGCGGATCTTCTCGCCGGACATCGATCCGGACCGGTCGAGCACCATGGCCAGGTTGACCGGCGCTCGCTCACGCTCGGTCGTCGCGCGTGGGGTGGCGATCGTGGCCAGCACGAACCGCGTGCTGTGGGAGGTCGGGCGGATGAGGCGCCGGTCTTGACGGACGCTGAGTGTGGTGTCTGTTCGGATGGTCATGATCTGTCCTCCTCGAGGAGCTCACGGGCGATCGTCACGAGGCGGTCGACCTGTTTGTTCTGCGCCCGCGGGAGCGGTCGCCTGATGTGGAGTTCGATATCCGGTGCGAGGACGATCCGTTCCCATTGGGAGCGGTCGCCTGCCCGGACGGTGGTCTCGGCCGGCGCCGGGGCCGGGGCCGGCGACGACGCCAGCGCTTGGGAGCTGTAGTCCGGGAGGACTTCCGCGATCGGATCCTTGGCCGGCGCCACCGACGGCAGCGCCATCGATCGCCGCCCGACGAACCCGGGCGCGGCCGAAGGGGCGACCATCGCAGGGCGGGCCGGCCGGACGGCCGGAGACCCACCGAGGACCGTGCGCAGGTACTCCAGGGCCGTGTCCGTCGGGGGCGTGGGCTCGCCGGCGTCCACGAGCTCGCGGATCTCCTCGTCGTCGAGCGTCTCGAGCCGGCGGCGGATCTCCGCCAATGGCAGATGCTCGGCCTGGAGCCGCCGGATCACCCGCAGCCGGGCGAGGTGTCCAGCGTCGTACTTGCTGCCGGGCCCCGTCTGCCCGACCGCGGGCAAGAGCCCCTGGGCGAGGTAGTAGCGCACGGTGCGCGGGGTGACGCCAGCCAGGTCGGCCAGTTCGGTCAGTGAGTAGCGGTCATCGTCGGGCATGACGTTATATTGACAGTATCACGTCACACTGTCAAGAGACGACCAAACCCACACGTCGCCACGCCGCCTCCATAGCGACTCCATGATCGCTCGCCAGGATGCGAGGTAGACAAGGTCCACGGTGGACCCGTCAATCAACCAAGGAGTCACATCAATGCCTCGCATCCTTGCTGCCATCCTGCTCGTCGCGGTCCTCGCGATCGGTGGCGGCCTCATCGCCACGACCGCCTACCAGGCGGGTGTCAGCACAGCCGTGACGACTGCTGGTGACAGCGCCGCCGTTGTTACCCCGGTCGTCGTTCCCGCCTACGGCTATGGCTATGGGTGGGGCTGGCACGCCGGGTTCGGCTTCTTCGGCTTCCTCGCGACGCTGTTCTTCCTGTTCATCGTGTTCGCGCTCATCCGCGCGATCTTCTGGCGCGGCGGCCCCGGCCGGCGCGGCGGCTGGGGACCCGGTGGCTGGGGCGGCTACGACGGCTCCGGCAAGGGCCCGGGCTGGGAGACCCGCGGCAGCCAGTCCTTCGACGAGTGGCATCGCCGCGCTCACGGCGAGACCCTGCCGGCGGATCCGAACGACGCCACCCGGCCGACCGGCACCGCCTGACGGCCCCCCTCCCCTCTTCCCGCGCCCCCGGACGTCTCGTTCGGGGGCGCATCCCGCTCTACGATGCGACCGATGAAGACCATCCTCGTCGTCGACGACGAACCGAAGATCGCCACTCTCGCCCGCGACTATCTCGAGCACGCGGGATTTGCCGTGCTGACCGCCGGCGACGGCCTGTCGGCGCTGACCACGATCCGTCAGCGCCGGCCCGACCTGGTCGTGCTCGACCTCGGCCTGCCTGGCCTCGACGGCCTCGACCTGACCCGGGAGCTGCGGCGCGACTCGACGATCCCGATCGTGATGCTGACGGCGCGTGACGACGAGCTGGACAAGCTCCTCGGGCTCGAGCTTGGTGCCGACGACTACCTGACCAAGCCATTCAGCCCGCGCGAGCTCGTTGCGCGGGTCCGGGCGGTCCTGCGCCGTGCGGATCGGCCGCTGGAGGCCGCGGAGACGATCCGTGCCGGCGATGTCGTGCTCGACCTGCCGCGCATGCGAGCCGAGGTGGATGGCACGGCCGTCGAGCTGACGCCGACCGAGTTCCAGCTGCTGGCCACCCTCGCGGCGCGACCGGGCCGCATCTTCACGAGGTCGCAGCTCCTCGACGCACTCCACGGCGTCGCCTTCGAGACCTACGAACGTGCGATCGATTCGCACATCAAGAACCTGCGTCGCAAGCTGGAGCCCGACCCCCGCCGGCCGCGTTACGTGCTGACCGTCTATGGCGTCGGCTATCAATTCGCCGATGATCGAGCCGCCGACTGATGGCCGCGCCCGGCCCGCGACCCGACGATCCGCGACCTCACGGCTTCGACCCCAACGAGCGGCGCTGGGGTCCCTGGCAAGGTGATGGTCCTCCGCCATGGGTCAATGACCGGCGCTGGGGCCGTCGCCGCGGCTTCGGCTGCGTCTTCGGGCTCGTCTTCCTGCTCGTCGCCGGTTCGCTCGTGGCGGCGACCGGGTTCGTCCTCTCGCATTTCGGAGGGCTGGCCGCTCTCATCGTGCTGGTCGTGGTCGCCGGAATCCTGGTCGGGGTCGGCCGCGGGTTCCGGTCGTCGGCGGCCACCCTGGACGAGCTCGTCGAGGCCACACGCGCGGTCGAGGCGGGCGATTACACCGTCCGCGTCGGGCCGAAGCCACGCGGCCTTCGTCCTGTCCGCCAGCTCGTCGCCGGCTTCGACACGATGGCCGCCCGGCTGGAGACCGACGAACGCCAGCGGCGGACCCTGCTGGCCGAGATCAGCCACGAGCTGCGGACACCACTGACGGTCGTCCAGGGCAACCTCGAGGCGATCATCGACGGTGTCTACCCGCCGGACCCCGCACATCTTGCGGTCGTGCTCGACGAGACGCGCGTGCTCGCCCGGCTGATCGACGATCTGCGCACGCTCGCCCTGTCCGAGGCCGGGACTCTCGCGCTCCACCGCGAACCGACCGATCCCGAGCTGCTGGTCGCGGATGTGGTGCGCTCGTTCGAGGCCGCCGCTGCCGCGGCCGGCGTGGAGCTGACGGCCGCCATCGAGGGCGACCTGCCGATCGTGGACATCGATCCGGTCCGTATCCGCGAGGTCCTCGGCAACCTCGTGGCCAACGCCCTGCGCCACACGCCGGCGGGCGGCAGTGTCACGATCGGCGGCGCGACCGAGACCGGCTGGATCCGCCTCGAGGTCCGCGACACGGGACGCGGCGTCGAACCGGACCTGCTGCCGCACATCTTCGACCGGTTCGTGACCGGCGACAATTCACGCGGCTCGGGACTGGGCCTCGCGATCGCGCGTCAGCTCGTGGTCGCGCATGGTGGCGAGATCACCGCCGAGTCGGTGCCCGGCACGGGCACCACGATCCGGGTGCGGCTGCCGCTTACGGGCGACTGATCCGCACGTCGTCGACGGCCGCCTCGACGGTGCTCGCGCGGCTGCGATCCGCAGCGGCGAACACGATCCGGACCGTCTGGCCGGCCCATCGCGTCATCGAGATGGTGGCCGTCTTCCAGGCGGGAAGGTCGGTATTGGCAGCCCCGACCTCCTGGCGGACGACCGTCCGCACGCCGGCGGCGTCTTCGACGTACGCCCGGAAGTAGTCGGCCGATGACGAGTTCGAGCTGTGCGCGAGGTAGTACTTGAACGACAGCGCGCCGACCGTCGCCGGGAGACTGACGGGCTGCGACCGGATCGTCGTCACGCCGCCGTCGACGTCGTACGCCCCGACGCTCGAACCGGCCTTGGCGCCGGTGACGAGCGCGGCGGACCCGGATGGGACCGTGCCGGCCTGGCGGGACGTGGTGGCCGGGTTGGCGCGCTGCCAGGCGCCGCCCGTCGCCGTATCGGTCCCGAGCGGGTTCGCGATCCAACCGTTGGGGGTCTGGAAGCTGTCATACAGCGGCCCGCAGTTCGCCTTGCTCGTACCCGCCGCGCTGTACGGGCAGCCGGCCGCCTCGAGGAGCAGCAGGATGGCCGCCTTGTTCCGTTCGGTCTGCGGCCCGATCACCTCGTCACGCGGGTAGAAGCGCTTCGTGGTGCTGACGAGGCTGTGGCTCGGATAGAGCTCGAAGGTGTACATGAAGATGTGCTCGTGGCCGTATGCCCAGTCGATCTCGTCGCCGTCGGTCACGTACAGGCTGCTCGACTGCATCGCCGTGTACCCGTTGGTCCGCGCCATCTTCCGGCCGAGGGCGACGAACGCGGCGTGGTCGTCGGTCGTCATGTCGGACGGGACATCCGTCTTGGTGTAGCCGTACGGCCACAGGATCTGCTCGCCGGCGGTGTGGAAGGTGATGGCTGTCTTGATCTGCTGCTGGCCGCTGATCCGTCGGCTCGCCATGAAGTCGCGCATCGCCCGCGTCTCGGGCGCCGAGAACGCGCGAGGGCCGTGATAGGTCGAAGCCGACTTCGACGAGGACGATCCGCCGCAGCACGCCCACTTGTAGCCGTAGTTCCTGTTGAGGTCGGTTCCGAGCGCGGTCGTCCCCGAGTTCGGTTGTCGGTTCTTGCGCCAGGCGCGGTAGGGCGAGCCGGTCAGGTCGTACTCGGCGCCGTCGGGATTGACCGCGAAGACGATCCAGATCTCGCGCGTGTTCACGATCTTGGTGATGCGGGCGTCCGTGCCGTAGCCCTCGGTCAGCCAGCGCAGGACCGCCAGGTTCTGCTCGAGCGACAGGTGCTCACGGGCGTGGTGAAGTGAATCGAGCATGACCTCGGGCTCGGATTCGTCGGTGGCGACGTTGTCCGAGACCTTGGCGACCCACAGGTCGCGGCCCTGGTAGCTCTTCCCGATCGAGCTGATCGCCACGATGTCCGGGTGCGCGTCGCGGGTGGCATTGATCTCGGCGACCATCTCGGCATACGAGTCGTAGCGCGAGTCGTAGGCCGGGAAGTCGGCCGCGGCCGTGGGCGGGGCCGTGGCGAGCGTGGCCGCGCTCGAAAGAACGAGGAGCAGGGCCAGTCCGAGGGCGAGGCGCGGAGCGTGGTGGTGCATCGACGCATCATGCCCGTTCACGAGAGGTCCCGATATGCGGCGATGGGGCTAGACGGCACCGGGACCGACCGGCCACGGAACACCGCGGGCCCTCCCGGAGTCTTGGGGCCCAACGGACCGCTCCAACCCGGACCGGTCGCACCACGGGAGTTTCGACGATGGACCGATCGATCCGTCGAGCCGGAGCCGCCCTCGGGGCCGCCCTCCTCGTCATCGCACTCACCGCCGCGCCGGCACTCGCCTGCGGCGGCCTGATCGGGCCGAACGGCGCGGTCAACCTGCTGCGGACCACGACCCTGGCCGGCTATCACGACGGCCAGGAGCACTACATCACGGCATTCGAGTTCGCGGGCGGCGGCGGGGCGTTCGGCTCGTTGACGCCACTCCCCGGGATCCCGTCGAGCGTCGAGAAGGGCGGCGACTGGACCCTCCAGCGACTCATCCGCGAGACGGAGCCGCAGCCAGCGTTCGCGGAGGACGCGCTCCGGGCCAGCGCTGCCGGTTCCGCCGAGGAGCTCATGAAGGTGCGCATCGACGCACTCGACGTCACCGTCCTGCGCGGCGGGTCCGCGGCGGTCGGCACATGGGCGACCGAGCACGGCTTCCGGCTTCCGCCCGATGCGCCCGAGGTCCTCGACTTCTACGCCGCCCGCTCGCCGATCTTCCTCGCCGCCGTCTTCGACGCGGATGCGGCGGCCGCGCGGGGCCAGGCGGTCGGCGACGGGACGCCGGTCCACATCACGATCCCGACCTCCAATCCCTGGGTTCCGCTTCGCATCCTGGCCCTCGGCAAGACCGCGGCGGAACGCGTCGAGGCCGACGTCTATCTCCTCACCGACCGCACGCCGACGCTGCTCCCCGCACCGACCGGCGACAACGGCCTGGGACTCGGCCACAGCGCCCCGGCGACCCAGTCGCTGCTAGATGACCTGCGCTCCGACAAGGGGATGGGCTGGGTGCCGACCTCGGCCTGGCTGTCGAAGGTCCGTATCGACGCATCAGCGCCGCAGCTCGCCTTCGATCTCGCGATCGACGCCACAGGTGCCGGCGCCCCGTCCCGGATCATGGCCGGCCTCGACATGCCGGGCGCGACGGTCGTCGCCCCGGACCGCACCGCCGACGTGATCCGGATCATCGTCGGGCTGACCCTGACGATCGGCGGCATCGGCGGGATCCTCCTGCTGGTCCGCCGGCGCCCGCCGCTGTCGATGGCCTGAGCGTGAGCGGCGGCGGCACGATGGACGCACACCGCCGACCGGGGCGTCTCGCCCTGGTCGGCGGCATCGCCCTGTCTCTCGGACTGGCCGGCATCGCCGCGGCCTGGGCGCACGCGCCGGGCCTCGGGCCGGTCACCGAGACCGTCGGGGTCCAGTACTCCCACTACGACCGGTCGCTGATCAGCGTCCCTGCCGGCGTGGCGGTCACGATCGTCCTGCGCAACGACGACCCGATCGATCACGAGTTCATCGTCGGCGATGCGGCGGTCCACGAGCGACATCGCGCCGGGACGGAACCGGTCCACGCCTCGCGCCCGACCGAGGTGACGATCCCTGCCGGCACCACGCGCGCCACGACCATCACGTTCACGACGCCCGGGTCGTTCCTGTTCATCTGTCACCTGCCCGGCCACGAGGCATACGGGATGGTTGGCACGCTCGTGGTCCGCGGCAGCTGACCGTGCCCGCCCGCTATCCTCGCGGGGATGCGTCCCCTCCCCGCCCCGTATGACGACATCGCGGCTGGACGTCCGGCCGCCATCTCGCTGGCGGGACCGGCGCTCCTCGGCAGCCGGCTGCTCACCAAGGACCTTGCCTTCAGCGAGGAGGAGCGCGACGCCTTCCGACTTCGCGGCCTTCTCCCGGACCGCGTCCTGACGATCGATGAGCAGATCGAGCTCGAGCTCGAGCACCTTCATCACAAGGACGACGCCCTCGAGCGCTACATCGGGATGGCCGCGCTCCAGGACCGCAACGCGACCCTCTTCTACCGGCTCCTCGCCGAGCACCTCGAGGAGTTCCTGCCGATCGTCTACACGCCGACGGTCGGACGTGCCGTCGAGGAATTCAGCCACATCATCCGAAGGACCCGCGGCACCTGGATCACTCCGGCCGATCGCGACCGCATCCCGACCCTCCTGCGTCAGGGTCCGTATGACGACGTCCGGCTCATCGTCGTCACCGACAACGAGAGGATCCTCGGCCTAGGCGACCAGGGCGCGGGCGGGATGGCCATCCCCATCGGCAAGCTGGCTCTGTACACGGCGGCGAGCGGCATCCATCCGGCGCTCACCCTGCCGGTCTCGCTCGACGTCGGGACCGACAATCCGGCGCTGCTCGCCGACCCGCTCTACCTCGGCTTTCGTGCGCCGCGCCTGCGCGGACCCGAGTACGACGCGCTGGTCGAGGCCTTCGTCGAGGGCGTTGCCGAGGTCTGGCCGGGCTGCGTCATCCAGTGGGAGGACTTCAAGCAGGCGAACGCGCTGCGCATCCTGGATCGATACCGCGATCGCGTGCCGTCATTCAACGACGACATCCAGGGGACCGCGGCGGTCGTCGTGGCCGGGATCCTGGCGGGGTTGCGCGGGCTTCGGATGGGGCTGCGCGACACGCGCGTCGTGCTCGTCGGGGCGGGCGCCGCGGGGATCGGGATCGCCCGTCTCGTGCGGCTTGCGATGCTCGACGACGGGATGGACGAGGCCGCCATCCGCCGAGCGCTGGTGCTGGTCGATTCGCGCGGGCAGGTCCATGACCGCCGCGAGGATCTGGACCTGACCAAGCGTGAGCTGGCGCTGCCGACCGAGGCGTACGCGGGATACGGATTCTCGACCGAGTTCCCGGGACTCGTCGAGACGATCGAACGAGTCCGGCCGACCGTCCTGGTCGGCACGACAGGGATCGGCGGCACGTTCGATGAGGGGGTCCTGCGCGCGCTGGCTGCGGGGACCGAACGGCCGTTGGTCATGCCGCTCTCGAACCCGACCTCGGCCTCCGAGGCCACGCCCATCGACATCCTGCGCTGGACCGACGGCCGTGCCGTGGTCGCCACCGGTTCGCCGTTCGAAGCCGTGGACGTGAACGGGAGGCGACGCGAGGTGGGCCAGGCGAACAACGTCTTCATCTTCCCCGGGTTGGGACTCGGCGCCATCGCCGCCGAGGCGAGCTCGATCACGGACCGGATGTTCCTGTTGGCCGCCCGGATCCTGGCCGCCGCCGTGACCGGTGATCGCCTCGCGACCGGGGCGCTCTACCCGCCGGTCGGCGACCTGCGCACGGTGACCCGTGCCATCGCGCTCGAGGTGGCCGGCGAGGCGGTTCGCTCGGGCGTCGCCGGCATCTCCCCCGACACGGACCTCGTGGCGACCGTCGACGGCGCGATGTGGTGGCCCGACTACGTCCCGTATCTCCCGGCCCGCCCGACCGAGCGGCGGCGGTTCGGCGAGACGTGACGACCACCCGGGCAGCGGTGCTGCGGACCCTCGGCCAGCCGACGACCGTCGAGGACCTGACGCTGGCCGAGCCTCGTGCCGGGGAGGTCCGGGTCCGCATCCTCGCGTCGGGCGTCTGCCACTCCGACCTCCACGTCCGGGATGGCGACTGGCCGCGTCCGACCCCGATCGCCATGGGCCACGAGGGCGCCGGCGTCGTCGAGGCGCTCGGACCCGGCGTCCGCTCGCTGACCGTCGGGCAGCCGGTCGCGCTGTCGTGGCTGGTCCCGTGCGGGGTGTGTCGGGCCTGCGTGGCGGGCCATCCATGGGCATGCCCAGACTCCCCGTCGTTCCGCCACAGGATGCCCGACGGCGCCACGGTCCTGGCCGACCAAGACGGCGGTGCCGTCCTGTCCTATTGCGGGATCGGCACGATGGCCGGGGCGACGGTCGTCCCCGAAGCGGCCGCCATCGCCCTCCCGGACGGCGTCGACCCGGCGGTCGCTGCGCTCGTCGGCTGCTGCGTCACGACGGGCGTCGGGGCCGTCCTGAAGACCGCCCAAGTGCCGGTCGGGGCGAGCGTGGCGGTCATCGGGCTCGGTGGCGTCGGCCTGTCGTGCGTCATGGGCGCGGTGCTCGCAGGGGCCGCTCGGATCGTGGTCATCGACCGGGTCGCGGCCAAGCTGGACGTGGCACGCACCCTCGGCGCCACCGACGGCCTGCTGGCGACCGACGACAAAGCCGCCACCGTCCAGGCGCTGCGCGACCTGACCGACGGCGGCCCCGACTACGTCTTCGAGGCGATCGGCCGGTCAGCGACCGTCGAGCTCGCCATCGAATCGCTTCCCCTCGGGGGGACGGCCGTGCTGGTCGGGATGACGCCTGTCGAGGCGCGGGCGTCGTTCGCGGTGTACCCGTTCGTCGACGGCAGTCGTCGGATCCTCGGCTCGAACTACGGGTTCGCCGACCCGCCCGTCGACTTCCCGCGCTACGCCGCGCTCCACCTTGCGGGCCGGCTTCCGGTCGAGCGGCTGATCGACCGGCGCATCGGGCTCGAGGACCTGGAACCCGCCTTCGATCGACTTCGTGCCGGCGACGGCCTGCGCCAGGTCGTCGTCTTCGAGTGATCGGGGCGTCGAGGGCCTAGATGCTCACCGGAAGACCACTCCCCGGATGTAGGTGCGGTCCGGCGTGAGGCCCGTCGGCGTGAACGTCGCGTTGAATGGTGTGGACGACCCGTGTCGCAAAGTGGTCCGCCCGACCGATGCCCGGGCCACGTCGAGGACGTTGCCGAGCGAGTCATACAGTGTGGCGGCCACCGGAGGGCGCTCGACGCTTCCCGAGTAGTTGTTCTTCGCCGACCCTGTGAACGTCAGACGGCCGGCCGCGTTCGGCCCACTCGATGCGATGTTGATCGTCGGCGCTCCGAGCCGCTTCGGGGTCGCCGGGGCGCTGACGCCGAACGTCCAATGGTCGAAGCCGGCCGGGACCGAACCAGAGATCAGGAACGGTGAGCGGCCGTGGCTGGAGATGTAAGACAGGGTGGTTCGGGCGGTACGCGTCGCCAGCAGGCGGTTGGCGACGTTGTACAGCTTGGCCGTCACCAAGACCGACCCGACCGACCTTGACGTGTTGTTGTAGACCTCACCGACGAGACGGAGGACGCCCCCGTCGACACGCGTGCGCGAGGTCAGCACGTGCACGCCATTCGCAATCGCCCGAATGCGGAAGAGGTAGTTCGGTGTCGAGGTGGTACCGGTGCCTGACAGGCGGACGGCGTAGGAGCCCGCCGGGAGACTGCGGACGATCTCCTCAGATGCGTTCCCCCCGCGGTCCGAGGTCTGGAGGAGCGTGCTGCACCCCTTGAACAGGTCCATCTTGCCCGGGACGGGCAGGTTGCCGAGGATGAGCCGCACCCGCGTGGTCGTGGTCACCTTGAATCGATACCAGTCGGCATCGCCCGCATGGCTGAAGTTACCGCTCTGCCACGTCCCGCCTGGGGCAGTCGCGGCGGGAGTGCCGCTGCACGTGTTTGATCGATCAATCGATCCCGTGCGAGCGTAGCTCGCGGTCAACTCCGTGGGCGTCGTCCCGATCGTGACGTCGTGCGTCCGGGCACCGCCGTCATTCCATCCCTGGAATGACCAGACGCTCTCGCCGACGAGCGTGCTGGCCGGGGCCGTGACGCTGACGAGGGAGTTGACGATCCCGGTCACAGCGGGTGGCGGTGCCCCGGTGTTCGGGCCGACCGTGATCGCCAGGCCCGCGGGCGAGGTGTTCGCTGCCACCGTGTTGATCTCCGGGAACAGCTCGACCATCTTGTTCGAGGTCAGCCCGCCGGAATCGGTGACCGTCAGCAGCAACTGGAGGTGCGACGGGTACTCGTCAATCCGGAGCCACGAAGCTCCCTGACTTCACACCCGTGAACGTCTCGATGATGTGTGTATGGCATTCGGACACGCAGTGGCGCACCTGCAACGTCCACTCGTAGGCCGATGAGGGCAGGTCCGGGCCGTCCTGGAGGTCGGTCTCGGACCCGCTGAACGCGATGACATCACCGACTTTGAAAGTCGGCGTCGGCGATAGTCCATCGATACTTGCCACCGGCGGTGAGTTGCCGGCCGACACTATCCGCGTAGTGGTGTCGAACGCGTCGAGCGGATCGAGACCTTCAGGCCGACGTGGACGTCGCCCACCGCCGGGTACGTCGACGAGGCCGTCTCGCCCACCGCATCGCCGTAGACGCCATCGCCATCGAGATCCCAGGAGTAGCTCAGGGTGTCGAAGTTGGCATCGGTCGACCCGCTCGCGTCGAAGCTGACGCTCAGCGGCGCCGGCCCGACCGACGGGGTGGCCGTGAAGCTTGCATTCGGCGGGACGTTGGCGCCGTAGTAGTGGACCCGGCGAATCTCGCCACGGTCGTAGTCGGCATAGACGAGGTCACCATTGGGCGCGGTCGTGAGGAAGACCGAACCCCCGTCGGGCTCCGTGCCGGCCCGGTCAAGGTTTGCGAACCGCGTGGGATGTGTGGTGTCCGGCTGACCCGTGCCATCGTCGGGGAAGACCCAGATGCAGCGACGACTGTAGTCGGTCATGAACAGGCTGCCATCGTAGCTATTCGGATAACCACTGGACGACGAGAGAAATGCGAGCCCGGAGATTGACGAGCCGCGGCCCGTGGTGCACCCATCCCCGGCAGCGACTGCGGACCCGTGGTTGTAGGCGAAGAAAGGCAGCGTGACGTCGGAGGGATCGAGGTTGTTGCAGATGGTGAGGCCGAGACCGGTGTAGAAGGCCAGGTTCGAGTTGCCTTCGTAGCACGGCCAGCCGTAGTCCCGGGGAGCCGCGTCGGGATCGGGTAGTTTGTCGACTTCCTCCCACGTGGAGAACCCGACGTCGCCGATCCAGACCTCGTTCTTGCCGGGCTTGATGGTGAACCGGTACGGGTTGCGCAAGCCGTAGGCGATGATCCGCTGGGCGTTCACGTCGCTGGCGCCGATGTTGGCGTTGCCGGGCCAGGCAGCCCGACTCCAGGATCGATCCGGATGATGGCGCCGTCGAGGCCCACCGGGTCACCGCTCGTCCGTAGATCCTGCGCTCGGAGCGCGCCGCCCTCGGCACTGGGTGGCGCGGCATTCAGGCCCCGAGGATCGCCACACGGGTTCTTCGGAGTCGGTGAGCCCGCCGAGCCACCGAGCTGACCGTAATCGGGAGCGGAGCCGTTGAAGCTCGCGCCATCGCCTGCGGAGGCGTAGAGGGCGCCCTCCGGACCGAAACACCAGGCTCCCGAGCGAGTGGCTTGGGAACTGCTGGCACCAGTCCGTGATCAGCGGCTCCTCGGACCCGCCGACGCCAGTCGTTGCGTTCACCGCGATTTGAGACAATCGGCCGGAGATCACGCAGCCGTCCTTGGTGGAACCAGGCGGACTGGGGCATTGATCGTCGCCGCCGTTGGACGCCGGCCATGTCGGCGCCGGCGACTCGTCACCGAGGATGTGGTTGTACGCGTATAGGACGTAGATGTAGTTGTGGCCTGCGGCCGGGTACCCTGGATCGACCGCCAGGCCCATCAGCCCGCGGTCCCAGAAGTTGTGGACGTTGGTCGTGAGATCGGCGGTTAATGTCGCGGACGTGGCCGCCGAGTTCGTATAGAACTTGATCGTGCCGCGCTTCTCGGCGACGAAGACGTTGCCGTTCGGCGCGTAGACGATCGACATCGGGTGGTCCAGGCCGGTCAGCAGCGGCTCGTCCTTGAAGCCGGGCAAGACGCTGGCCGGGCTGTCCGCGAGGACCGCAACGGCGGTGAACGGCATGATGGCGACCACCAGGACGAGCGCGACCAGGGCGCTCAAGTACCGCGTGGATAAATGCATGAAGGTCGTGCGCCCCAGAGAAAAATGGATGACGTTCGTACCATCAGGCTTAGGACGAATTCGGTCAACCGCCCCCGACCCGAAGCGTTGCCGCGCGGAACCGCTGGTGCGGTCAGGTGAGTTCGGTGGTCGGATCCGGGCCGTCGTTTCTCCCGGGAGGGCGGGCGGGTGTCGCCTCGATGGGAGCAAGGACTGGCGGTTCGGGCACTTGGATCGGTGGCAGGAGCGTGCCTCCCGTGATCAGCCGCGTGCCCCGACCGTGAGTCAGGAAGCTCCATGCCCATCTGATGAGGACAACGAGTCGGTTGGAGAATCCGATCAGGTAGAAGATATGGATCCCCAACCACAGAGCCCAGGCGGTGAATCCCGCCCGGCGTCCGAACGGCCCGAGCCAGCTGATGTTGGTGACTCCGGCCAGGCGGCCGATGACGGCAACGTCGCCGTGGTCGCTGTAGCGGAACGGCTCGTATGGGCGCCCGAGGACCCGGCGACGGATCACCTTCGCCGCATACGACCCGCCCTGGATCGCTCCTTGCGCAACCCCGGGCGTCGGGTGGTCGTCCTGCCACGGCTGGACCGCCGCATCGCCCACGACGAAGATCTCCGGGTGGCCCGGGATCGTCAGGTCTGGCTCCACGATGAGGCGCCCGGAGCGGTCCGTCGCGGCGCCGGTGGCCTTCGCGACCTCTCGGCCGAAGCGGGCGGTCACGATGCCCGCGGCCCAGAGCACGGTGCGGGCGGGGATCTGCTCCTGAAGGCCGTTTGGCCCGGTCACCAGGACGCCAGCGTCGTCGAGATCTACGACCCGGGTCCCCGTCCGAGCCTCCGCGCCGAGATGCTCCAGTTGCCGCTGGGCCGACGCCGATTGCCCAGCCGGGTAGGTCGGCAGGATCCGCTCCATCGCCTCGACAAGTACGATCCGCGTCTCGCCGGTCCGAATCGCCCGGAAGTCGCGCTTGAGCGTGTCCCGCGTGATCTCGCCGAGGGCGCCGGCAAGTTCCACCCCGGTGGGTCCCCCGCCGACGATCACGAACGTCATCCACGCTCGCCGGCGGACCGGATCGCCCTCCCGTTCCGCCGCCTCGAACGCGATGAGGATCCGGCTCCGAATTGCGGTCGCGTCCTCGATCGTCTTGAGCCCGGGAGCGGTCGCCGACCACTCGGGATGCTCGAAGTACGTGTGGTGCGCGCCGGTCGCGACGATGAGCGTGTCGTACTGGATCGGGCCGCCGTCCGCCAACAGGACCTCGCGTCTATTCACGTCCAAGCCCATCGCCTCCCCCAGGATGACGGTCGTGTTGGCGTGGCTGCGGAGGATCGAGCGAAGCGGTTGGGCGATGTCGCCGGGTGACAGCGCCCCGGTCGCGACTTGGTAAAGCAGCGGTTGGAAAAGATGGAAGTTCCGCCTATCGACGAGTGTCACACGGACTTCCGGATCTATGCCGAGGCTCCGCGCCGCATACAGACCGGCGAACCCGCCACCGACGACGACCACGCGATGCGGTTGGCGGGCGAGATCGGGCGGTGGACCCATGACCCGATTCTAGCGAGGCGAGACGACCGTCTGTCCGATCGCGTGGTTGGCGAGCTCCGGGAAACGCCGCGCCACGATGCACACGCCCAGGACGCAGGCGACTCGCGACGAGGTCAGGCGTCCACGCCCGCGGTGGGCTCGGCCTACTTGTCGCGTTCGGCGCTGGCCAGGACGGCCTGGGCCGCCGCCAGCCGGGCGACCGGGACACGGAACGGCGAGCACGACACGTAGTCGAGCCCGATCTGCTCGCACTTGTGGATCGATTCGGGGTCGCCGCCGTGCTCCCCGCAGATCCCGAGCTCGATGTCCGGACGGGTCGCGCGGCCCTTGTCGACGGCCGTCTTCATCAGGCCCGCGACCGCGTCGTCGAGCGTCTGGAACGGGTTGACCGGCAGGATGCCGTCCTCGACGTACTTGAGCAGGAAGCCGCCCTCGGCGTCGTCGCGGCTGTAACCGAACGTCATCTGGGTCAGGTCGTTGGTGCCGAAGCTGAAGAAATCGGCGTGCTCCGCGATCTCGTCGGCGGTCAGGGCGCCGCGCGGCACCTCGATCATCGTGCCGAAGACGTACTCGACCTCGACGCCCGCGGCTGCCTCGACCGCCTTCGCCTCGGCCTCGAGCAGGTCCTTGGTCGCCTTGAGCTCGTTCACGTGCCGACCAGCGGGATCATGATCTTGGCCTTCGGATGGCCGCCCGACGCCTGGACCGCGATCAACGCGTTCGAGGATCGCCCGAGTCTGGACCTTCACGATGTCCGGGATACATCAGCCCCAGCCGACAGCCGCGCAGCCCGAGCATCGGGTTCTGCTCGTGGAGGCTCTTGATGGTCGCCAGCAGGACCTTGTCCTCCTCGGATGCGCCGCCGGTCGCCTCGGCCCGGGTGACCTTGACCAGCTGGTCCTCGAGGTTCGGCAGGAACTCGTGGAGCGGCGGGTCGATCAGGCGGATGACCACGGGCAGGCCGTCCATCGCGCGGAAGATGCCCTCGAAGTCGCCCTGCTGGAGGACCTCCAACTTGTACATCGCGCTGTCGAAGACCGAGACGGCGTGGGACTCCTCGGCATCGAGCGTCCCGCCGGCGGCTGCCTTGGCCTTGGCCCGTGTGGCGGCCATCGCGACGAGGATCGCGCCACGCACGATCTCCAGGCGCTCGCCTTCGCGGAACATGTGCTCGGTGCGGCACAGGCCGATGCCCTGCGCGCCGTAGCTCGCGCGCCATCGCGGCCTCTTCGGGCTTGTCGGCGTTGGTCCAGACCTGCATCCGGCGGACCTCGTCGGCCCAGCCCAGGATCGTCTGGAGCTCGGGCTGGTCCTCGAACCGCGCGCGAGACGGTCGGCAGGGCACCGACGAAGACCTCCCCAGTCGAGCCGTCGACGCTGATCCAGTCGCCTTCCTTGAACGTCGCGCCGTTGGCGCGTGGCGGTCTTGGCGCGGTAGTCGATCACCAGCTCGTGGCAGCCGGCGACGCACGGCTTGCCGATCTGGCGTGCGACGACCGCCGCGTGGCTGGTCGCGCCACCGCGGGCGGTCAGGATCCCCTGGGCCGACGGCCATCCCGTGGAAGTCGTCCGGCGAGGTCTCGATCCGGACGAGCACGACGCGTTCGCCGCGCCCGACCCACTCGACCGCGGTGTCGGCGTCGAAGACGGCCTGGCCGACCGCCGCGCCCGGCGATGCGTTGAGGCCCTTGGCGATGCGCGTCGCCGGCCGGCCCGCGCCGCTCGGGTCGAACTGGTCGCGCAGGAGCTGGTCGACGTGCGCCGGCTCGATCCGCCCGAGCGCCTCTTCCTTGCTGATGACGCCCTCGGCGACGAGATCGACCGCGATCTTCACGGCGGCCGCGCGCGGTCCGCTTGGCACTGCGGGTCTGGAGCATGTACAGCTTGCCGCGCTCGATCGTGAACTCGAGGTCCTGGACGTCGCGGTAGTGCTTCTCGAGCTGCTCGCCGATGCGCACGAACTCGCCGTAGACCTCGGGCATCTCGGTCTGCATCTGGCTGATCTTCGGCGCGGTCCTGATGCCGGCAACGACGTCCTCGCCCTGGGCGTTGGTCAGGTACTCGCCGTACAGCACCTTCTCGCCGGTGTTGGGATCTCGGGTGAAGGCGACGCCGGTCCCCGAATCGTCGCCCATGTTGCCGAAGACCATCGTCACGACGTTGACCGCGGTGCCCAGGTCGTGGGCGATCTTCTGGTTGTTCCGGTAGTCGACGGCACGCTTGCCGATCCAGCTGTCGAAGACGGCCTTGATCGCCAGGTCGAGCTGCTCGTACGGGTCGCTCGGGAAGTCGCGACCGGTGTCCTCGCGGACGATGCTCTTGAACTCTGTCGTGAGGGCGCGCAGGTCGTCGGCGCTCAGCTCGGTGTCCTGCTCGACGCCGCGGGCGTGCTTGGCCGCCTCGAGCGCCTCGTCGAAACGCTCGCCCTTCACGTCCATGCACGATCCGCCCGAACATCTGGATGAAGCGGCGATACGCGTCCCAGCGCGAAGCGCTCGTTGCCGGTCAGCGCGAGCCAGCCCGTGGAGCGTCTCCTCGTTCAGCCCGAGGTTGAGGACGGTGTCCATCATCCCGGGCATCGAGAACTTGGCGCCCCGACCGGACCGAGACGAGCAGCGGGTTGGCGGCGTCGCCGAAGCCCTTGCCGGTCAGCGTCTCGACTTCGCGAACGGCCTCGAGCACATCCTCCCAGAGGCCGTCGGGGAGCTTCTCGCCGGCTGTGAAGTAGTCGTTGCACGCCTCGGTCGTGATCGTGAAACCGGGCGGGACCGGGAGACCGGCATTGGTCATCTCGGCGAGACCGGCGCCCTTGCCGCCGAGCAGGTCGCGCATCGTCGCATCACCCTCGGCTCGACCGCCACCCCAGGCGTAGATGTATCGCTTGGCGGCGCCGTGGGGACGGTCGGCGGCAGACGGAGCGGTCTGGGTCATCGGGCGGGTCCTTCCAGGGCGGCGGCCACCCGCGGGCGGCCGCGGTCGGGCGGTCGGTGTCGGCTCGATTGTACCGTCGGACCCCGGGTCGCTCCGGTTGCGCGAGGGTTGCGAGAAGCGCGGGCGTGTGCCGTGTCCCTTGGCGACCACCGTGCCCGTCGGCTACCTTCCGCCCATGAGCGTCCCGCGGACCGAGATCGACCGCTCCCTGCGCTTGCTGCGCGAGGCCCCGGAGCGGATCGCAGCTGCCACGGCAGGCGTCGACGACGACCGCCTCCATCGGCGCAGCGCGGCTGAACCGTGGTCGGTCAACGACATCCTCGCCCACCTTCGCGCGAGCGCGGACATGCGAGAGACATACATCGCAAACATGGCGTCCGGCGACCGCGCCTCGCTGCCCTACCAGTCGCCCCGCGGCTGGATCCGCAAGACGAACTATCTCGAGCTGCCGTTCGCGGAGTCGTTCGCGGCGTACCGTGCGCACCGTTACGCCTGGCTGGCGCAGCTCGAGACGCATGTCGGTCGACGGATTGGGAGCGCGGCGCCGTCATCCGCGATCGACCCGAGACGATCGCCTCCTACGTGCGCTACCTGACCGACCACGAAACGGTCCACTGCGAGCAGATCGAGGCGTTGCTGCGCTGAACCGCCGCGCTACAGCCGAGCGAGCCAGCGCATGACCGGAACGGCGACGAGGAATGAGTCGGCGACGAGGTCGACGAGCCGCGGCCCCATGACGTCGTCGTCGGCCAGGCGGCGGCCGAACGTCAGGTCCTTCTGCTTGAGCAGCTCGGCCTCTGGATGGTCGGACTGGAAGCCGGATGGGACGCGCTTGAGCTTCTCGCCCGAGATCGGGCCGAATGTCGAAGCGAAACGAGGCTCGTCGATCAGGCGGCGAACGCCCTTCGGATCGTCGGCCACTGCCGCACGGAACGCCGCGAGCTTGGCCGTCGGCGGGTGCCACATCCCGCCGCCGATGTAGACCTCGCCTGGTGACATGTGGAAGTACCCGCCCGGGTTGCCGCTCTCACCGAACCCGTGCGGGCCGTCGGCGCCGCCGCCTTCCGCCCACGGGAACGACGCGGCGACGTTCGTCTTGTACGGAGACTTGTCCTTCGAGAAGCGCACGTCGCGGTAGATCCGAAACGGCGATCGGGTCGGGTCCGCCTCGAGCGGGATACCTCGGGCGTGGAAGGCCTCGTCGAGCGCGACACAGAGCGCCGCGAGCGGCTCCTTCAGCAGGCGCTCGTAGTCAGCCTTGCGCGGCTGGAACCAGTCGCGCGAGTTGTTCTCGGTGAGGTCGGCGAGGAACTGGATCGCCTCGGGCCGGAAGCCTGTGAAACCCGACGTGTCGACGCCCATCGCTGGGTCCTCCTGGGCAGACGTGCCCGATGAATCTACGACGAGCGTTAGCGTCCCCGACACGACGCCCTTCGCGCGGCTCGCGCCCGACCCGCCTGCGGGGTGGTCGAACGCGCCTGGACATTGCTCGCCCAGGTCGCGATCTCGGCGCGCCGCGACGCCCCGAGCTTGGCGAGGATGTGCTCGACGTGGCTGCTCGCGGTCTTGGGTGCGATATCGAGCGTCTCCGCGATCTCGCCGTTGGTCATCCCTTCGCCGATCAGTCGTGCGACCTCGAACTCGCGGGACGTCAACGGGCGCCACGGTTCGTCGTCCGGGGCATGGCCGCGTGCCATCCGGAGCACGGCATCCGCGCGCTCGGCAAGCGTCGGCGATTCGAGCTTCTGGGCGAGGGCGCGCGCTTCGGTCCCGATCGTCACCGCTTCCGCATAGCGGTTGGAGCGAACCAGGCACTGCGCCAGGTCGACGCGCGCCCAGGCTGCCTCCCACGTCCGACCGTGTCTGTCCCAGCCGGCGACCGCCGTCTCCAGGGCGATCCTTGCGACTCCGGTCGCACCTTCCGCGAGCGCGACCAACCCGCGCCCATGGGCGAGCGCGGCACCCGCCACGTCGGAGATCCCTTCGAGGCGCTCGGTGCAGGCCGCGAGCCAGGCGGCAGCCTCGATCGGCCGGCCATCCTGGAGCGCCGCACGGACCCCGGTCACCACGAACGGCACGAGCAGGACGCGCTCGTCGACGGCCGTCGCCTGATCGAATGCGTCGCGGCAGAGCGCCGACGCCCGCTTCGCATCGCTGGCCGGCCAAGCGGTCTCGGCCAGGCCCCACAGGGGCGGCAGGACGAGCTCGATCTCGCCGCTGGTCGATCCCGAACGCCAGGGCGTCCGCGAGCTCGGACGAGGCGGCGTCGATCTCGCCGCGGGTCATGGCCACGAATCCGAGTGCCCAGCGCGCCATGAACGTGCCGCGGCTGCAGCCCTTGTCGACGATGGCCTGGCGAGCGCGTCGCTGGGCCTCGACCGGGTCGGCTCCGGCCCACGACACCATCGCCTGGGTCGAGCGCATCACGTGCGCGCAATGAGACTGTTCGACCGAATCGGCGTAGCGCACCCCTTCGCCGATCCAACGTTCTGCGGCGGCGTAGTCGAGCGCGCTTGCCGCGATGGTCGAGGCTTCGCGGAACGCCGTGACGCCAGTCCCCTCCCAGCCTTCCCGCGCCGCCTCGAAGGCAACGGCCCCGACACGAGCGAGACCGGTTTGGACATTGCCGTCCATCGCGTCAGCAAGGCCCTCCTTCCATTCGGCGACCAGTCGCAGCTCCGGGTCTCCGAGATCGTCGGCAAACGAGCGGAGCTTCGCCGTCTGGCGGCGAACCTCGGCGAGGTCACGCGCGTCCAGATGCGTTCAGGATCAGGAAGAAGGTGACGTCAGGCGCGAGCCTCGAGCACCTCCCGACTATCGGACATCGCTTCCAGCTCCGCCCACATCGAGCGAGCCATGGCAACACGGTCGGTTAGAGGACGCGCCTCGCGTCGCCACACGGCGAACTCATTGCCGAGCGCGTTGATCGCCTGGACCGGCATGCCCAGGGAGTGGTAGATCGCTGCGGCTTCATGAGCCGTGCGGATGGCGACCTCGTGTTCCTCGATGTCCCCCGCATGATTGCTGTACGCCACCAGGATCGCTGCGCGCTCCTTCTGGGGGAGATCGTCCGGCATGTTGTCGACGGCACGGCGATACAGCTCGAAGGCCTCACGGCGGGCCGACAGTCTGGGCCGCCTCATGGGCTCCGGCCAGACGCGGCCTCGAACGCTTGGTGCCGCAGACCGGCGCGCTCGTAGTGGACCGAGGCGTGGATCTCGGACGCTCCCTCGAGCCGCGCCCCGAACTCACCGGCCCGGGCGTGGAACCGCCTCCGATCCGAGGCCGGGATCGTCCGGTAGAGGGCGTCACGCAACAGCTGGTGCCGGAAGTCGTACAACCCGCGAACGCCGGGCGGGTCCAGGACGAACTGGTCGACGAGCTCCTGGAGCGGACCCTCGATCGCGTCGGGCGGCACGTCCATGATCCCGGCGAGGACGTCCGGCACGAAGCAGCGACCGATCACGGCGCCGGCTCGCGCGGTCGCCTGCGCTTCGGGCGAGAGCTGCGCGATCCGGGCGATGACCGCGTCCTCGATGGTGTCCGGCACGTTCGCCTCGCGGATCGCCCGACCGTCCGAGCGAGCCTCCGCGCTGAGCGCGCCCATCAGCTCTTCGATGTGAAGGGGGATGCCGTCGGTCCGCTCGTAGACGGCAGCCGCCACGTCACGTGGGGCGGGCAGACCGTTGTCGAGCAGGAGCGTCGTCACGAGGGCGGTCTCGGTGGCGTCGAGCGGCGTCGAGCCGAAGCTCCTCGGCGATGCGCTGCGTGATCAGGCGCGAGCGCCACTGGCGCAGGTTTGTGCCCCGCGGGACCTCCTCGGTCCTGTAGTCGCCCGTGATGAGAACGGCGGAATCGCGCGACCGGCGGGCGAGCTCGGCGATGATCTCGAGACTCACGTCGTCGGCCCAGTGGAGGTCCTCGAACGCCAGCATCGTGGGGCCCGACAGGCCCGACAGGATGAGCTCCACCGCCTCGGTCACGAACCGGCGGCGGTGGACGTTCTCGCCGCTGGCGACCGCTCGATCGAGCTCGAGAAGCCGTTCGCCCACGAGCGTGAACGCTGGCATGCGGAGCATCGAGCGCGCCATGTCGAGGATGGATGCCGCCGGCACGTCGTGGTCCTGGGGTGCCACCGCGCCACCGGTGACGACGAAACCCCGTGCCTCGGCCTTCCGATAGATCGCATCGAGGAACCGCGTCTTGCCGATCCCGGCCTGGCCGGCGAGCAACAGGAACTGGCCGTGGCCGCCCATGACGTCGTCGAGACGTCGATCGACGAGGTCGAGCAGATCGTCACGCCCGATGAGGAGCGGGCAGCGGACCACGCGAAGGGCGGATGACATGGTCATGGGAGTGTAGCCACGGCCGTTGCGCGGTCAATGGTCAGCGTGCGGACTGCGGTATCTCTCATGGATCGAACTCTAGGGACAGAACGGTGGAGGACATCGGTCATTCGACCGATGTGGGCCCCGTGGTCCTGCACCGCGCGCGAGGTCCCGCCGGGTACCATCCGTACATGACCGAGCTCCTGACCGATACCCGGCCGATCGATCCCGATGCGCCGCAATACAACGCCACTCTCGTGCGGCGCGAGGACGAGAACGAGTCCCTCGCCTATTTCTGGGTCCGGTTCGACGGCGATCCGACCCCGTTCGAGAGCGGCCAGTACATGACCATCGGGGTCATGGTCGACGGCAAGATCGTGCAGCGCCCGTACTCGGTCGCCTCGGCGCCGGCGGTCGCGGGCTCGGACGGCTACGAGTTCTACGTGCGGCTCGTCGAGGGCGGGACGTTCACCCCGCTGCTGTGGCGCCTGCCGGTGGGTCACTCGATGCGGATGATCGGCCCGAAGGGCAAGTTCATGCTCCAGCCCGACGACGAGCGGACGCACATCTTCATCTCGTCGGGCACGGGCAATGCGCCGTTCGTGGCGATGATGCGCCAGACTGCTGATCGACGGCCGGCCGCGGCCCGTCGTCTTCCTCAACGGCGTGTCGTACGCCGACGAGCTCGGCTATCGCGCGACTCCTCGACGAGTGGGAAGGCTCCGGGACCTATCCGGTCACCTACGTCCCGACGGTCTCGCGGCCCGACGATCCGCGCAACAAGGACTGGCTGGGCCGGACCGGCCGGGTCGAGACCATCCTCGGCGCCGGTCCTGGACGAGCTCGGCCTGTCACCCGCCGACTCGATCGCCTACATCTGCGGCAACCCGGACATGATCCTGGCCGCCGAGGCGACGCTGCTCGAACGCGGCTACCCCGAGGACCAGGTCCACAAGGAGCTCTACTGGCCGAAGGGCAAGGAGCCGCGCGGGATGGCCGGTGCCGATCTGGCGACGGCCATCGATGCCGCCGAGGCGAACGCCGACCAGTGACGGAGCCTCGGGTGACCCACGGCCCCGAACACAAGGCCCACGACGCGCGGCCACTCGTCGAGGGGACCGGCCGCCTGGAGGCGTTCAGCGACGGCGTCTTCGCGATCGTGGTCACCCTGCTGATCATCGAGGTCCACCTGCCGGCGCTCGTCGGCTCCGGCAGTCAGGCGATGCTGGACGCCCTCGGCGAGATCGCGCCGAAGCTCGTCTCGTTCACGGTGAGCTTCGCGACGGTCGCCATCTACTGGGTGAACCACCATCACTTCTTCAGCCGGGTCACCCACACGGACTGGAAGCTCCTGTGGGCGAACAACCTGCTGCTCTTCTGGCTCACGGTCGTGCCGTTCACGACGGCCGTCGTCGGCGACCATCCGACAGAGCCCGTGGCCGTGTTCATCTACGGCGTGAACCTGGCCCTGGCGGCCGCGTCCTTCGCGCTGATGGGTTGGTACGTGTTCTTCAAGGGCGACCTCGTCCCGGCGACGGTCACCCACGCCGAACGTCGCCGCGAGTGGCGGAGGGCGACCAGGGGCGCGCTGGTCTACCTTCGGCCGCCCTGATCGGACTGGTCGCTCCGCCGATCGCGATCGTGATGTACCTGGTCCTGCCGCTCGCGTGGGTCGTGCCGACGCTCCTCGACGACGGCGCAGACGACCCGGTCTGAGGCCTCGCGGCTCACGCTTGCGCACAACGAACGACCCGGCGGCGTCAAGCCAGCGGGGTCGTCGTGCGTTGGAACCTGGAACCGGATTTAGGGCGCCGCGCGCTGCCAGCCGATGCCACCGCCACCGATCGCCGCGAACGGCGCTTCGTGGCCGTTCGTGCCATCGGCGTCGAAGATCCACGTCGTCTTGAGAGCCGGGTACTCCGCGACGATCGTCGTCCCATCGGGAGAGAACAGGACCGCAGGCGGCGGGTTCTCGCTGACCGGACCCATCACCGTCGCCGATCCGTCATCGATGTCCATGATCGCCAGCCGCGACACGACTGGGTCGGTATTCATGCCAAAGCGGTAGAGCAGCAGGTGGGATCCATCGGGCGAGAACTGAGGCGACTGCCATACGAACCCATCGGCCGGGTTGGTCGTGATCGATCGATCGATCCCGGAATTGATGTCCACGGCCCGGATCCGGCCCTGGATACCCGGCTCCCATGTCGCGTACGCAAGCGTCTTGCCATCCGGGGACAGCGTCGGCTCGTTGATCGCGTACTCGGACACGGGGATCTGGCGCCGGCCCGTGCCATCGGCGTTGACGATCCAGAACGTATGGCTGCTGCCGGCATTCGCGGTGACGATGATCTGGTCATGGTTCGGGCGCCACATCGCGGCCGCCACGTCGAGATCGAGCGGAAGGGCCTTTCGAGCTTTGGTCGCGAGATCGGCGATCGAAACCGACCCCTTACCGTCGGCCAGTTCCACGAAGACCGCTTGGTCGCGGTTCGGAGACCATTCGAACCAATTGATCTGCGTGCCATCGGGCAACGCCGGGTGGACATCGGACCCATCGGCATTTGCGATGAACAACGTGCTCGGACCGCCGGCAGACGTGGCGCGATCGAACAGGATTCGCTGGCCGTCGTTCGAGAAGAACGGCCCGCTGTCGATCGTCGGGCCGCTGATGAGCGGCGTCGCCTTGCCTGTCGTCGGGTCGACAGTGACGATGTCGCCGTCCGCGGTCCCGATGATGAGTGCGCCGTTTTGGGCCAGCCCGAACGGCGGAGCAGGCCGTGACCGCGAGCCGGCGTAGATCAGGGTCGCTGCGGCCAGGATCGCGAGGAGGGCGGCGATGGCGAGGAGTCGCCACGGCAGCGTTGGAACGAGGACGGGTCGGGCGATGACGCCCATGGGAAGCCACCTTTCAAGGGAGCTCCAGCGGGCCGCTGTCGGGATCGCGTCGCTCGCTGGAGCATGTCGTCGAAGTAGTCAGGGACGGTCGCCGCGCCGAGATCGTCGATGAGCTCGGGCAGGCGAGGCTCGATCCGGTCGAACGTCGTCATGCGAGTTGCCCTCCCACGATCGACGAGACCGGCGTGGCCATGTCGGCATCGATCGCCGCGCGCATGCGGCGAGCGATCGGTGATGTCTGGATTTGGCCGTTCCGATCGGGATGCCGAGGGTCCTCGCAACCTCGGGCAACGGCAGCCCGAAGTAGTAGTGCAGGACGACGACGGCGCGTTGTTCGGGATGCAGGCGCGCGAGCGCCAGGTCAAGCAGTTCTCGGTCTGCGATGAGCGATGCTATGTCGGCTACCGCCGGTCCGTCGATCGGCAGAAGCTCGACTTCGATCGGTCGTCGCCCCCGACGTCGCAGGACGTCGATGCAGGAGCGGACGACGAGACTTCGGAGCCAGCCCTCGAAGCGATCCGGATCGCGGAGCGTAGGCAGGTTCCGCCAGGCTCGGATGAAACCCTCCTGGACCGCGTCTCGCGCGAGCTCGTGGTCCCGGAGAATCAGTCGGCAGCCGCGTCCAGCCGCGCGACGAACGCGAGAGCCAGCACCGCGAAGGCATCGCGATCGCCCCGCTGTGCTCGCTCGACGAGTTCTCGCTGGTCCACGTTCACCCTTCGACGTGAGGGCGCGGCATCCGTGTCGCGCTCGCAGTGTATGTCGCCGTGGATCACGACAAAGGTTCCCGACCGAGGCTGGCGTCGCGTCAGCGGTTCCGGTCCGCCCGCACGAACAGCACCGTCCCGACGATCAGGAACACGAGGAAGTACCCCACGGTGACCGCGAGGTCGAGCCACGGACCGTGGAGGACAGCCGCCGCGTACTCCGGCTTGCCCCAGTAGTAGATGTTGCGCGCGAGGTCGATCGAATAGGTCATCGGGATGATCCGGGCGAGCACGCCGAGGATCCCGCTCGATGCGGACACGGGGATGAGCGCCCCCGACAGGAACGTCTGCGGGAAGATGAGCAGCGGGACCGCCACCGCCACGACCTTGGAGTCCTGGCTCAGGCCGATGAGAAAGACGCCGAGCGCGCCGCCCGCGAGGGCCAGCATCGGGGCCAGCGCGATGACCCGCAGCAGGTCGCCGAAGTTCATCGGGATCTGCATCACGATGATCATCGCCACGACCCCGATGAGCGAGACCATCGCCGCGACCCCGGACCCGATCAGCTTCCCGACGAGGACCGCGTAGCGCGAGATCGGCGCCACGAACAGCTCGGCCGTGAAGTCGTTCTCGCGCTCCTCCACGAGGTTGGTGACGCCGGTGATGGTGCCCTGGTACATCCCGTTGGCCACCATGCCGATGAGCATGAACGGCAGGTACGCATACGGCAGGCCAGCCGACAGGTTCTGGCTGATGCTCCCGCCGAGGATGCCGATGAACAGGATCGGGAAGATCACCGTGAAGGCGATCGACAGCGGGCTCTTGACGGCCCGCAGGATCTCGCGCCAGGCGATCGCAAAGACGGCGTTGAGGTCGCGCGTCAGACGCGCGCGGCGCGTCTCGGGCACGCCCAGCACGCGGGGCCGCGTCGCGTTGATGTTCGTGGTCGATGCGGTCATGCGACAGCCTCCTGTGGGTCGCGAAGCAGGCGGACGTAGGCTTCCTCGAGGCTCGGCTCGCGGATGCGGAGGACCGTCAACGGGGTCCGGATGCGGGCGATCAGGTCCTGCGCGGTCGAACCGGCATAGGCGACCCGGATCGATCCGCTCGTGTCATCGAGCGGCTCGAGGCCGAGGCCCACCAGCTCGGCGCGCAAGCCCGTCCCGATCGCTCGCGTCGACGATCAGCGCGCGCTCGAGAAGCTTCTGCTTCAGCTCGGCGGGCGTCGCGTCCACGGCGATGCGGCCATGGTCGATGACGCAGACGCGGTCCGCCTCCTCGGCCTCCTCGAGGTAGTGGGTGGTCAGGAAGATCGTGGTCCCCTCGGCGCTGCGGACCGCGTGGAGGTAGTCCCACAGGCCGCGGCGGCTGATCGGGTCCAGGCCGGACGTCGGCTCATCGAGGAACAGGACCTCGGGTCGGTGCATCAGGCTGCGGATGATCTCGAGCTTGCGGGACATCCCGCCCGAGAACGTCTTGAGCGGCTTGAACAGGTCGTCCCCGAGGCCGACGACCGCGGCGAGCTCCTCGATCCGGCGCCGGTACTCGGCCGGCATCGCCCGGTACATCGGCCGGTAGCCGTAGATCCCGTACAGGGCGACGTGCAGGCGGATGTTCTCCTCGCCCGACAGGTGGGTGTCGAGGCTCGGCTTCTGGAAGATGATGCCGATCTGGCGTCGCACCGCGGTCGGGTCGAGATCGAGGTCATGGCCGGCGATGGTGACGGTTCCACTCGTCTTGGCGAGCGTCGTCGTCAGGATCGAGATGGTCGTCGTCTTGCCGGCGCCGTTCGGGCCGAGGAAGGCGAACAGCTCACCCGGGTGCCACGTCGAAGCTGACGTCGTCGACGGCCGCGGTCTGGGCGGTCTTGTAGCGTTTGACCAGGTGTTCGACGGAGATCATGGCGTCCACGAGAGGGATCCTCGGTTGGCTGGGGCTGAGGGTCGGAGTGGGAACACTGTTCCCGTTTCGGCAACACTGTACGCATCGGCTATCATCGGTGTCAAATGCCAGGCCGACCGAAGCTCCCGGACCGCGATGTGCGCCGCTCGATCGTCGAAGAGATGCGTCGGACGCACAGTCTCCAGCGGCAGAAACGCGACCAGATGCGCGACGAGATGCGCGATCGCCTCGAGGAGATGCGCGTCGGGCTCCGCCACCCCGCCAGACCTGGGGACGTCGTCTGGACGCGGCTGGAGACGGCGACGCCGCGAGCGCGCCGGGAGGTCGACCGGATCGTCGCGGTCGCCATCGCGCTCGCCGATGCAGTGGGGCTCGAGAACCTGTCGATGCGCCGCCTTGCCAGCAGCCTCGGCACCGGCACGACATCGCTCTACCGATACGTCCGCAACAAGGAGGAGCTCCTGACCCTGATGGTCGATGCCGTCAACGCCGCCGATCCGCTGGGTTCAGCCCCGCCGACCGAGTGGCGGACCGCGCTGACCGTCATCGCCCACGGGCATCGACGCCAGATGCTCGACCATCCGTGGCTGGCGTCCGAGATCGCCAGCCGACCTGCGATCGGGCCGAACACCCTGCGCGTTGCCGACCAGGTCCTCGGGATCGCCATGGGGATGGGTCTCGACGCGGAGACGGCCGGCGGCATCGTTGCGACGCTGCTGCGCTACACCCGTGGAGCGACGTCCGATGAGCTGGCCGAGCGCGACGCCCAGCGGCGCACGGGGATGACCCAGGAAGAGTGGCGCGACTCGGTCGCTCCCTACGTCCGCTCGATCATCGACTCGGGACGCTTCCCATCGTTCGCCGCGGTCATCCTGAGCGCCGAGCCCAGCGATGAGGAGCAGTTCGAGTTCGGGCTCCAGCGCTTGCTCGATGGCATCGAGCGCCTGACGGCGGACTCGAACTCGGCGGACTGACGACTCCGAGCGTCATCAGCCGCCGGGCTAGCCCTCTCTCGCGGCCTCGAGACGATCGAGGATGA
>CAVXVP010000009.1:0-318199 GCA_963765245.1 uncultured Chloroflexia bacterium | reverse complement strand
CGAACAGCAGGGTATCGAGCCCACGCGTGAGGCCGACGCGTCCGATGACGCGCCGGACCGCGAGCAACGTTCCCGCGACGTATGGCGCAGCCGACGACCCGGCGTCGTGGCGGATCGTGAGGCGCTCGTCGGGGAGGGCGAAGATGACCTCGGTCGAGACCGAGAAGCTGGGCAGTCGCACCGAGTGGACCGGGATGCCGTCCACCGATGTCCCACGCGCCTCGACGCGGGCCATCGATCTCGTCGAGCGATCGCGTCACCACCGGCATCCGCTCCCGCGCCAAGCGCTCCGCCAGCTCGCGCGAGGTGCCGCTCGGGACATCGGCCTTGGTGTCGCTCGCGTAGTCGATGATCTCGGCCTGCGGCAGGTGGCGAGCCACGAGGACCGCGGCCGCCTGGGCCATCGCGGCCGTGATCGAGAAGTTGCCCGACGAGATGACGCCGACGCCGCGCGCCCGCGCTGCCGCATCGATCTCCGCGTAGTCGTCCGCGGTCGGGCCCGAGGCGCCGATGACGACCGCGACGTCGCGCTCGATCGCCGTGAGGGTGTTCGCCTTGACGGTCTCGTGCGAGGTGTAGTCGATCAGGACATCGACGCCATCGAGCGCCTCGGCGACGGTGGCATAGACGGGGATGCCGAGGGCTTCGCCCCCGAGCGCAGAACCGAGGTCCGTGCCCGCGACCGACCGCGACACCGCGGAACGCAGGGTCAGGTCGTCGGCCTCGAGGACCGCGGTGACCAAGGCGCGGCCGGCCCATCCGGTGGCGCCGGCGATGCAGACGTTGATCACGCGTCGTCGACCTCGTTCGAATCGTTGGTGGGGCAACGCCGCCAATGTACGCTCCCGTCATGGACCCATCCGATGGCTACACGTTTCGTGCGCCGACCGAGGAGGACTTTGACGCGGTGGTCGCGGTGCTGCTCGCCGACCAGCGCGCCGACGACGTCGAGCCCACGATCGACGCGCATTTTCTCCGACAGGTCTGGAGCCGATCCTCCTTCGATCTGGCGGCCGACGGCTGGGTCGCCTCGACGCCAGCCGATCGATCGTCGCGTACGGGCAGATCGGTCGGGAAGATGGCGACGGCGTCTGGTCGTGGGGTGTCGTTCATCCCGAGCATCGGGGGCGCGGCATCGGTTCGGCGCTCTTCGATCGGATCGAAGCACGAGCCTCGACGGTGCTGGCCTGGGGTCGCGTCGCCGCGGTTTCGCCACTCGATCAACGCCGCCGATCGCGCGGCCGCGGCGATGCTCACGGACCGGGGCCTGCGACCGATCCGCCATTTCTGGCACATGCAGATCGACCTCGATGGAGCCGGTCGATCCAGGGCCTGCACCCGACGGCATCGAGATCGCTGCGCATCGAGCCACGCGACGATCTCCGGGTGATCCACGGCATCATCGAGGCTGCCTTCGCCGACGACCCGGTCGAGATGTCCGAGCCGTTCGATCGATGGGCGGAAGAGCACACGACGGGCCCAGGCTACGACCCGACCCTCTGGCTGCTGGCGCGGGACGGAGGGTAGCCCGGTCGGTGTTCTCACCGCGAGCGCCGGCGACGACGTCGGCTGGGTGGACTACCTGGCCGTCCTTGGCTCGCATCGGGGACGCGGGATCGGATCGGCTCTCCTGCGACGCGCGTTCGCGACGTTCGCTGCCCGCGGGCTCGAGCGCGTGCGGCTGAACGTCGATGCCGAGAACGTGACCGGAGCGACGGCCGTCTACGAGCGCGTCGGGATGCGCGTCGTCAACCGATGGGACCTGTGGGAACGCCGGGGATGAAGACGGACCGGGCGCCGCAGTCGAGGCTCCCGGTCCGGTCGGTCGATTCGTTGAGAGGCTGAGGGTCAGTCTCCGGCGCGAACCTGCGCGGCGGTGAGGTTGAGGTTGCCGCTGACCGCGTGGTAGTACTTGCCCGCGGACTGCGGATCCATCCAGACGGTCGACCACGAGGTCTTCGCCGACGCGAACTTGAAGTCGGCGCTCCCGGTGAAGGCCCAGTCGTCCTCGAACATCTGCGCGACGGTCTTGTCGCTGGTGAACAGGTCGGCGAGGACCGACGTCAGGCTGCCGTTGCCGGTCGCGAACATCGCCCTGGCGCCGGTCCGGAGGAAGCCGGTGCCGTAGCCGTCGGCTCGCTGCATCGCGACCGACTTGGACGGCAGCGTCCTGCCGGGCTCGGAGTTGCCCGATGCGTAGCACAGGTGGTTGAGCAGGACCACGGAATTGCGGGCCAGATCGAGCCCGGTCCGCATGTAGTACTGGCCCCAATACTTCACGTTGGAATTGCCGGCGTTGTATGAGGCGTTGAGGCCCAGGCCGTTCTTGCGAAGCGACGAGAACGGGCCGTAGGGACTCGGGATACCCGTTCCCGTGGCCGAGGTAGATGAAGATGTTGGCACCGACCGCGGCGGCCTTGACCTTGGTCCACGTCGCGCGCGGGCTGTAGATCTCGGTGACGGCGGCGCCGTAGGCACGAGCCTGCGCGGCGTACTGCCGGGCGTGCTCGATGTACTTGGCGGTGCTGCCCTCGACAGGGCCGACGACGATGACGACCTTGACCTGGGAAGCGGCTGTGGCCTGCGTCGGTGAGGCGATGAATCCGCCGAACGCGAGGGCCAGGGTGAGGAATGAGAGCAATACGAGATGGATCGCTCGGCTGGACGCCCTCTGGGCGCCGTTGCTGACCGTCGACATGCTGTTCCTTTCTGCCGGAACGCAGCGCGAAAACGCCACGAACGGTGTGGTGTGCCGCGAGGGCGGCGGTGTGGCGCCGGCGGTCCGGCGCGCGACCTGGGGGTCTTCTCGACTATGCCCTTGGTCCCGGCGCGTGCACAGCCTGACCATGGGACCGGCGGCCGTGGCCCAATGGGGAGGCGCACCCGCGCACCACGGCCGGGACTTGTGGACCAGCGGGTTCGTCCGCCCCGCTGAGCGTGAAGCTCGGCTCGCGCACTCGCAAACTCCTGCGATTTCGTACTACGAAATCGAACGATCTCGCGGGAGGCGGTCGAGGCGGCACGGCGAGGCTGGGGCACGCGCGCACCACGGGGTGCGCACTCGCACCACTCGCGAACGGTGCCGATCGCATACCAATTGATATGCCGACGATGGGCATATCGACTGGAGGTGGCCGCCGATCCGGCACCCCAAACCCGCTACGATGCCAACGGTGACCGACTCGCCGCCGCCCACGTATCGGCTGACCGAGGAGCAGGTGCTCCTGCGTGACGCCGTTCGCACCCTCGCCGAGGAACGCGTGGCGCCGCGGGCAGCCGAGATCGACAAGACCGGGGAGTTCCCAGAGGACCTGCGCCAGCTGCTCGCCGCGCAGGACATCCTGGCGCTGCCGTTCCCGGAGGAACACGGCGGTCTCGGGGCGGACCTGCTGACGATCTGTCTCGCCGTCGAGCAACTGAGCCGGGCCTGCGCGACGACCGGCCTGATCCTCGCGGTCCAGGAGCTGGCGTCGCTGCCGCTCCTTCTCGCCGGCACGGCCGAGCAGAAGGCGCGCTTCGTCCCGAAGCTGGCGTCCGGGGAGCACCTCATCGCCTTCGCCCTGACCGAAGCCGAGGCCGGCTCCGACGTCGCCGCGATCCGGACAACGGCCACGCGCGACGGCGACGACTACGTCCTCAACGGCTCGAAGCGGTTCATCAGCCACGGCTCGGTCGCCGACCTGATCACGGTCTTCGCCGTCACCGACACCGACCCCGACGCCGAGACGCCTCGCCGCGACCGCCTCAGCTGCTTCGTCGTCGAGGTCCCGACGCCGGGCTTCGCGGTCACCCGCATCGAGCACAAGATGGGGATGCGCGGCAGCCCCACGGCCGAGCTCGCCTTCGACGGCGTCCGCGTCCCGGCCGCCAACCGGATCGGCGACGAGGGCGCCGGGTTCGGCCTCGCGATGAAGACGTTCGATCGCAGCCGGCCGGGGATCGCCGCCCAGGCCGTCGGCATCGCCCAGGGCGCGCTCGAGGTCGCGACCGCCTACGCGCGAGACCGCAAGCAGTTCGGCAAGCGCATCGGTGACCTCCAGATGGTGGGCGCGATGCTCGCCGACATGGACGCCGCGACCGAGTCCGCGCGCCAGCTCCTGTACAAGGCGTGCGTCGAGATCGAGGCCGGGGCGCCCGACGCCAGCCGATGGTCGGCGATGTGTAAACTCGTGGCCGGGGATGCCGCGATGCGTGTCACCACCGACGCCGTCCAGGTGCTCGGGGGCTATGGCTACATCGACGAGTTCCCGGTGGAGCGGATGATGCGGGACGCGAAGCTCACCCAGCTCTACGAAGGCACCCAGCAGATCCAACGGCTGGTCGTCGCGCGGGCACTGCTCGGCAAGGACAGCTGACCGCGCGGAAAGGGGACATCGCTTCGTGCGCATCGTCGTTCTCGTGAAACCCGTGCCGGATCCGGCGTCGGCCGGTGAACGCCTCGGCCCGGATGGCCGCCTCGACCGCGCGGCGGTCCCGGCCGTCGTCAACGGCAACGACGAATACGTCCTCGAAGCGGCGCTCAAGCTGATCGAGGCGGCCGGCGAGGGCGAGATCACGCTGCTGTCGATGGCGCCGACCAACGCCCCCGAGACCCTGCGCAAGGCCCTCGCGATGGGCGCGACCCGCGCCGTCCACGTGACCGACCCCGCCCTGGCGGGCTCCGACCACGTCTCGACTGCGAAGGTCCTGGCGGCCGCCCTGGGAACGCTCGAGTACGACATGGTCTTCGCCGGCATCGACTCCTCCGACGGCGTCGGCGGCGTCGTCCCGGCGGCGATCGCGGCGCATCTCGGGCTCCCGTACCTCTCCTACGCCGCGAAGATCGAGCCCGACATGGAGGCCCGCACCGTCCGTGTTCGACGCATCAGCGCGACCGGCTATGACGTGCTCGAGGCGCCACTCCCCGTTGTCATCGGTGGGACGCAGGCACTCGGCGAGCCGCGCTACCCGTCGCTGAAGGGGATCATGGCTGCGCGGAACAAGGAGATCGTCACGAAATCGCTGGGGGATCTCGGGGTCGGATGTGTCGGGACTTGGCGGCGGGGCCGCGACGACCACTGTCCTCGACAGCCGGCAGCCACCGGCCCGGGCGGCCACCGAGGTCGTTCGCGGGACACCGGCCGAGGGAGCCGCCCGGATCGTCGACTTCCTCGCCGAGCGGAGGCTCATCTGATGGGCGCACTGTGGGTCGTCGCCGAACCCGGGCCTGAGGGAGGCCTCGCGAAGATCAGTGCCGAGGCTGCCACCCTGGCCCGTGACCTCGGCGCCGCATCCGGTCGCGACGTGATCGGGATCGTGATCGCGGCCGATCCGAGCACCGGCCGCCAAGGAGCTCGCCACGTACCTCCCCGTCGTCTGGGCGATCACAGAACCTGCCGCAGGGGAGCACGCCTGGTCAGCGGTCGCGGCTGGTCACATCGCGGCCCTCGCCGGCGAGGGCGAGCCACCCGACGTGATCTTCGTCGGGGCCGGCGCCGACGGTCGTGACCTCGCAGGTGCCGTCTCGGCGCTGACCGGGCTCGGTGTCCTCGTCAACGCCATCGCCGTCAGCTGGACGGACGCCGGGCCGTCGGTCGAGATGAGCGTCTTCGGTGGCAAGCTCCTGACGACATCGGGCTTCACCGATGGCCGAGGCATCATCACGGTCCGGCCGAACGTCACGACCGCGACGCCGGCTGCGACCCCCGGCAAGGTCGAAACGCGCGACTCCGCGACGAAGGCGACCCTCCCCGCGGTCCGCGTCGTCGAGCGGGTCAGCGAGGCCGGCGCCCAGGCCCCGATCGAGGAGGCCAAGATCATCGTCGCCGGCGGTCGCGGCGTCGGCGGACCGGATGGCTTCGGGATCGTCGAACAACTCGCGGAGCAGCTCGAACGGCGCCGTCGGAGCGACCCGCGCCGCCGTCGATTCCGGCTGGATCCCGTACAGCCAGCAGATCGGACAGACCGGCAAGATCGTCAAACCCGATCTGTACCTGGCGCTCGGCATCAGTGGCGCGATCCAGCACAAGGTCGGGATGCGGACATCCGGAGCGATCGTCGCGGTGAACCGCGACGCGGACGCACCGATCGCCGAGTTCGCCGACCTGTTCGTGGTCGGAGACCTGTTCGAGGTCGGCAACGCACTACTCGACCAACTGCGCGCACGGTCGGGCTGAGCGCCGCTATGCCCCTGGGCGACATCGTTAACCTCCTTCCGATCGCGGCGTTCATCGCGCTCGCGGCGGGGTTGGCGGTGGTCCTGCGGGGGACCGGGCGGATCGTCGCGCGGACGCGCGAGGTCGAGCTCTTCCGAGGTGCGGTCAAGGACCTGGCCGCGCGGGTCGACGCGTCCCTGGGCGGCGCCGCCGGCCAGATCGACGCGGTCCGCCGCCGGCAGGTCGGTCCGGACACCATCGTCGACACGATCGAGGCGGCGAAGGACGCCGTCGGCGCGCTACATCGAGGAGGCTAAGGCCATCCGCGGACCGCGCAAGGCGCAGCGGATCCGGTCCGATCTGGTCGCCGAGCTGGAGCGGTCGCAACGGGCGCTCGAGATGGTCGAGCACGGGACCTCGATCATGGTCAACGTGCGCCGGGGCCCGCGCGAGCTGGAGGCCCAGACCTCGATCAAGCGCGGCTATCTGAACCTCATCCACGCGCGCGAGGCGTTCGCCCGCAGCGCTCTGTTGGCGCAGGAGTTCGAGGTCGACGCCAACCCGCAGAAGGCCGGCCGCGGCAGCGTTTGAGTGGCGGGGCGCCGTCGCTTGGCGCCGGCGGCGTCTCGGCCGCGCGCGGACCGCGCGTTGATGCTTGATTTGGGGCGTTCGGGATGACTCCTTTTGTAGATGGCAATAGGCGGCATCAACGGAGGGGAGGGGACCGAAATATGTCGTCCATTGGCATCTAGAACGTAGGTGGTCCGGAGGGGCCGAAGTCAAGCATCAAAGCATTGCTCCCGACCGGGCACCTACCGCCGCGCCGAACCGCGCGAGACCACACCATCTAGTGGTATCCTCGGTCGACACCACTATCCCTAGTGGTGCGAGGCTGACAGGAGTGCGATGCGCTGCCCCCAATGCGGCGAGCGGGAGACCCGCGTCGTCGACTCGCGGGATCTCGACGATTCCGCCACCATCCGACGCCGGCGCGAGTGCGCGGCGTGCTCGATGCGGTTCACGACCTATGAGCGGGTCGAGGCCGCCCGGCTCGTCGTCATCAAGCGCGATGGCGTCCGCCAGGAGTTCGATCGCGATCGGCTCGTGTCCGGCCTGCGCAAGGCCCTGACCCGCCGGCCCGTCCCAGACGGCGCCGCGGAAGCAGCCGCCGACGCCATCGAAGCCGAGCTGCGCGCCGCCGGCGTGACCGAGGTGCCGTCGTCGCGCATCGGCGCCCTGGCGATGGAGCAGCTCCGCGGCATCGACCAGATCGCCTACATCCGGTTCGCCAGCGTCTACCAGAGCTTCGAGGACCTCGAGGCGCTCAAGCGCGAGGTCGACACCCTCTACGCCGAGCGCGGCACGATCGCGATCGACATCCGCGACACCGGCGCCAAGCGCGTTCGGGCGTGACGCCGCGACCAGCTCAGTGACCTCGAACGGGCGCGAACGCAACGAACGCAAGGGTGTCCTGCCCAGGCAAGCGCTCCGGGTCCTCATCGACCAGGGTCACATCACCTCGTTGGTCGAGATCCCGGATCGGAATATCCAACCGGCGAGCATCGACCTGACCCTTGGTGACGTCGCCTATCGGCTGAGGTGCAGCTTCCTTCCGGGTACGAGCCTGGTTCGCGAGAAGCTCAGCGAGTACGCGATGGACGAGATCGACCTCACCGGCAAAGGCGCTGTCCTCGAGCAGAACCGCCCATATCTGATCCCTCTCACGGAGCGGCTGCGGTTGCCGAAGGGGATCCGGGGCCGAACGAACCCGCGGAGCTCGACCGGACGGCTGGACGTGTTCACCCGGGTCATCACCGACATGGGCGGCCACTTCGATGAGGTTCGCGAGGGGTACGAGGGCGAGCTCTTCCTGGAAGTCGTCCCGATGTCGTTCACGATCAAGGTCCGGACGGGCATCACGTTGAACCAGTTGCGGTTGATGTCAGGCATCGCCCGACTGTCCGACGACGAGTTGCTGGACCTCAGCAAACGGGACCCGATCATCTATCCGGGCGATTCGTCCGAACCCGGTGACCTCGCGGTCGTGTCTGACGGGCTCTTCCTCAGCGTCGACCTGTCCGGGAAATCCTTCGTCGGGTACCGAGCCAAGAAGAGCACGGCGCTCCTCGATCTCGATCTCAGCAACGCCTACGAAGTCGGCGAGTTCTGGGAACGCGTCGAACCAACGAGCGGAAAGCTGATCCTCGGTGCGGGCGAGTTCTACCTCCTGGTCTCGCGCGAGCGGGTCCGGATCCCGCCCGACTACGCCGCCGAGATGGCGGCCTACGACCCGACGAGCGGGGAGCTCCGGACCCACTACGCGGGCTTCTTCGACCCCGGGTTCGGCGATGTCTCGGACGGTCCGGCGGGAACGCCAGCCGTCCTCGAAGTGCGGGCCCACGACGTCCCGTTCTCCTTGGAACACGGTCAGCGGCTGTGCAAGCTCACATTCGAGCGGATGGCCGCACGGCCAGACGAGCTCTATGGCGCGGCGATCGGCTCGCGTTACCAACGCCAAAAGCTCGCGCTGGGTCGCCAATTCCGCGCGGAACGGATGGGGATCCCCCGCGCAGGCCCGCGTCGGAAGGTGAACCAGGCGCCACTGCCACTCTCGGCCGACACACAGGCGGAGCCCCTCCCGGTCATCGCGCGCGAGTAAGCCGATGGCGATGAACGACGCGGTGGACTGGGCACGCGACCTCGGTGGCGGCGTTCGGGTCGCGCTCATCCAGGCCGGCACCTTCCGCTCGGACGCCGGGACGTTGTTCGGGCCCGTGCCGTGGGTGCTGTGGGGCGGGCTCGTCGAGGACGAGGTCGACGACAAGCGCCGGCTGCTGCAAGCGCTCAACTGCCTGCTGATCGAGACACGGTCGGGGCGCGTGCTGGTCGAGACCGGCATCGGCGACCGGGTCGACGACAAGACGCGAGCGATCCGCGCCTACGAAGGCCCGTGGATCGTGCCCGCTCTCGAGGCGGCCGGGTTCCCGCCCGAGAGCGTCAACGTGGTCGCGATGAGCCACCTCCATTTCGACCATGCCGGCGGCCTGCTGCGAGCCGACGGGGAGAAGGCGTTCAAGCACGCCAAGATCGTCGCCCAGGAGGCCGAGTGGGAGGTCGCGCTGGGTGACAACCCGCGTCTGGTCGCGTCGTACGTGCAGCCCGAGCTGCGGCTCGTCGAGACCTGGGGCAAGCAGGGCTGGGTCGACGGCGAACACGAGATCATGCCGGAGGTCACGGTCGTCCCCACCGGCGGGCACTCGGCCGGCCACCAGGCGGTGATCGTGCGCGGCACGGGCGACGGGGCGCGAACCCTCGCGTTCTTCGGTGACCTGTTCATGCGGCCGTGGGCGGCCAATCCGCGCTGGGTCACCGCATTCGATGACTTCCCACTGGACTCCGTGACCCGCAAGGTCGAGCTGTTCACGCAGGCCGTCGAGGAGGACTGGATCGTCGTCCTGTCGCACGAGGCGAACCAGCCGATCGGCCGGCTCGAGCGCGACCGCGACAGGTTCCGATTCGTCCCGGAGTAGACGGCGTCGGTAAGGTGGAGGCTATGCACGATCGACGACGCCGCTCCCGTCCAGCCATCGGCAGCCTCCTCGCCCTCGTGGCACTCGCCTGGTCCGCGACCGCCCCGTTAACCGCGTTCGCGGCAGTGGGGATCTCGCTCGCCCCTGTCACCGACGGTCTGGTCAGCCCCACCCAGATCACCAACGCGCACGACGGCACGAACCGCCTGTTCGTCGTCGAGCAGCGCGGCACGATCCGGGTGATCCAGGGCGGGGTGCTCCAACCCGGCTTCTTCATGAACATCACCGGCAAGGTCGAGGACGGCGGCGAGCGCGGCCTGCTCGGGCTGGCGTTCGACCCGAGCTTCAAGACCAACCGCCGGCTGTACGTCTACTACACGCGCAACGGCGGCGACATCGTCGTGTCGCGGTTCACGACCAACGCCGCGCGCACCGATGTCATCGAGAGCACCGCCCGCCCGCATGCTGCTGATCGAGCACAGCGCCCAGAGCAACCACAACGGTGGCGGGATGGCGTTCGGCCCGAACGGCCTCCTGTACATCGGCGTCGGCGACGGGGGCGGCGGTGGCGACCCGCGGAACAACGCGCAGAACAAGGGGAGGCTCCTCGGCAAGATCCTGCGGATCAACGTCAACGGCACCGGGCATGGGCCGTTCGACCACTACTCGGTGCCGCGCAGCAATCCGTTCTATGGCTCCAAGCCGGGTCTCGAGGCGATCTGGGACTACGGCGTGCGCAATCCGTGGCGGATCTCGTTCGACCGCGGCACGGGCAAGCTGTTCATCGCCGATGTCGGGCAGAACCGCTTCGAGGAGATCGACCGAGAGAAGGCCGGCTTCACGGGCGGTCGCAACTACGGCTGGAACGCGATGGAGGGGATGCACTGCTACACCGCCTCGAAGTGCCCGCTCGCCGGCGACACGCTGCCCAACGCTGAGTACGGGCACGTCGACGGCAACTGCTCGATCACCGGCGGGTATGTCTATCGCGGGCCGACCCAGACGGCTCTCGTCGGGTTGTACGTCTTCGCCGACTACTGCAGCGGTCGGATCTGGACGATCCCGAACAACGGCCTCGCCGTGAACACGCCCGAGACGTTGCGTGCCGACACGGACCTCAACATCACGTCGTTCGGCGAGAGCGAGAACGGCGAGCTGTACGCGGTGACCTCGGCGGGCGGCGTCTACCAGGTGCTCGCCTCGTAACGAAGGAGCGGGCTCGGCTCAGGGAGCGGCGGTCGGCGCCAAGGTTCCGATCGGATCGCGCGCCGGAGCGTTCGGGGCCGACGACGCGTTCGGTGCGCCGGACGCCCCGCCACCCCGGGGCAGGATCGCCTCGATCTGGGCAGTCGCCCCCGCCTCGTCGAGCGGCGCCCCGACGATCGAGGCGATGACCCCGTTCTCGTCGATGAAGACCTGGGTCGGCAGCCCGAAACCCTTGTACGCGTGGAAGATCTTGCCCGAGCCATCGAAGCCGATCGTGTAGCCGAGCCCATAGCGCGCGGCGTAGGACGCGACATCGGCCGGGGACGTCTCCTGGACGCTGATCGCCACGAGCTCGAGCCCACGATCGCGGTACCGCTCCGATAGGTCGCGCAGGATCGGCATCTCCGACTGGCACGGCGGGCACCACGTCGTCCAGAAGTTGACCCAGACGGCCTTGCCCCGAAGGTCCGCCAGCCGGATCGGTTTTCCATCGAGGTCAGTCAGCTGATAGGTCGACCCATCGGCGTTGGTCACGGCGAACTCCGGCGCCATCGCGCCGACCTTGAGCCCGACCGGTGGCGGTGACGAAAGGATGTAGGCGGTCGGTCGCGGATCGACGACACCCGGGGCTGTCGCCGTATTGCCCAGCGGGGTCGTGATCCCGACGAGCACGATTCCCACGACGATCACGGCCACGAATGCCACCACGAGCTGACGGCCGCTGAATGGACCGATGACGCCGTGGCGCTCGCGCCGATGGGTGAACTCCGGTCGCTCGGCCACTCAGATCGCCGTGTTGAAATTGAAATAGCGCGGCAAGAGCGAGAGCCAGTCGAAGACCATCGCGACGCCGATCGCCGACGACCAGCAGGCCGCCGATCAGCGAGACCGTCCGGCCGTGACGGACGAGCGGGCCATGACCCGTGGTGCCCGATCGTAGACCGCGGCGATGAGCAGGAACGGCAGGCCGAGGCCGATCGTGTAGGCCACGAGCAGCAGCGCGCCCTGGAGGACCGTGCCGGACGTGGCGGCCATCGTCAGGATCCCGCCGAGGATGATCCCGATGCACGGGCTCCAGCCGACCGCGAAGATCGCCCCGAGCCCGAATGACGCGAGCCAGCCACCGCCCGAGCTGACGACATGGCCACCGAGCCGGTCGCCGATGCCCGGGCTGGCCGCTCGCGCTGCCGAGGGCGGTCGAGCCGGTCGCGGTCGCCAGCGAGCCCGCCGCGCCGGCATCGAGCGGACGCCAGGTCCGCTGGAGCCACGAGATATGGAGCAGCCCCGCGAGGTCGAGCCCGAGCACGATCAGGATGAGACCGCCGATGACGCGCAGCGCCGGCAGGTAGTCGGCGATCGGTCCGGCGGCGAACGTCGCCGTGATGCCGAGCACCGTGAAGACGGCACCGAACCCGGCCACGTATGCGAGCGCATGACGCATCGCCAGCCAGCGCGACGGGCGCGCGCCATCGGCCGAGCCCGCGACCGCGATCGCGGTGAGCTGACCCGAGATAGGCCGGCACGAGCGGGAGCACGCACGGCGACAGGAAGCTGATGACGCCGGCCGCGAGGGCGACGAGGATCGTCAGGTCGGTCCCGGACATCGGTTCGGTCAGGCGTCCAGGACGTCGGTCAGGAGGCGGCGCAGCTTGGCGGCGCTCGTCACGAGCTCGAGACGCTCGGTCGCCGAGCTCGACGACAGGGATCGAGGCGAAGTAGGCGCGCTCCCAGGCCGGGTCGGTGTCGATGTCGCGTTCGACCAGGCGGGGCGACAGCAGGCCGGCGTGCGCTCGCTCGTCGAGCAGGGCGATCAGCAGGCCGCGCGCCTCATCGCACAGGCCGCAGCCGGGACGGCCGTACAGGACGAGGTCGGGGAGGGGAGTGTCACGCATCTCGCGGTGGATTGTAGGCGAGGGTCGCCGTTCGGCCGGTTTGGTGGCACCGGCGCGGTACGATGGCCTCCGCGCCCCCGTAGCTCAGTGGACAGAGCGAGGCCGTCCTAAGGCCTGCGTCGGCGGTTCGAGTCCGTCCGGGGGCGCCAAGTCAGACGATTAGTGGCGAGCTACTGAAGGGCGGCACAAGATGATTCCCACCAGCTCCGGCGGCGGCTCCTAACGCCGGCCAGCCCAGTAGTCAATGACCAACGCTTTGGCTACGTGAGGTTGGATCCCGGCGACGAATGCCTGGTGAGCGGGATGGACCAGGTAGGCGTCCCGGTCGCGGAGGCTCGCGAAGGTGACCAGGAAGCAGTGCGTGTAGCCATCGGCCAAGTGTTCGACGCTCACATCGGTGCCCCACTCAAAGTCCTTGATCTCGGCGATCTGGGGCGGCAAGCCGGCAAAGGCCTGTTCGATGGCCTGGAGTTGGGCGGGGGTCGCCGTCTCCTTGAACGCGAACAGGACGACGTGGCGGAGTTCTCGGCGGCTCAGGTCAGGCTCGCTCGCGCATCCGGGCGGCTGCCTCGCCCGTGGGCACGGATGCCTCGGCGGCGCGCTCATCGGCCGCGTCGACCGGTATCGGCTCGGCGCCGTTGGTGGCAGCCTCGTTTACCCATCCCTGGAAAGGGTCCGGGCGAAGGCTGTCGGTGACGAACCGGGCGTGGATGAGCAGGCCGTCAGCCTCGCGTCGGTACGAGCGGGCTGCCATCTCGTCGACTCGGCTCTCGATCAGCGCCAGCTGCTCGTCCAGCACCTGCCGAGCGGATCGGCCGTCGAGCACCGGCTCCGAAGCACGGTCGGCCGGCAGCGCGACGAAATGCTGAAGGGCGCCCGGGAGGTAATCGATGCACGTCTTGCGCAGCAGCCAAGTCTCATGGTCGGTCAGGTCGAGCGGCCCGTCGGTCGTCGGCAGGGCGAGGGCCGCGGTGTCGCGGATCCGTCGCACTCTGGCCACGTCGGTCTCCGGCACCAACCCGCGCACGTTCGCGACCAGGCGATCCAGCACGGCCAAGACCTCGACGCGTGTCCGCGGGTCGCCGTCCTCGACGAGCCTCGGCCGTTCCGGGATGCCCGTCGCCGCCGGGGCCTCGCCATCTTGAGCACGTTCGGTCGAAGCCAGGCTGGCGCGCGTGAGCTCAAGCTGGATCCGACCCGCCTTCCGGTTCCGGTCCGCCGTTTGGAGTCCGTTTCCCAGCGAGCCAACGGCGATCAGGATCGCCAGCGGCACGAAAATGCCTAGCAACCCGAACCCGCCGATCATCACCATCGCGAAAGCAGCGATCCCGGCAAGGATGAACCCGATGCCTTGCACGAACGATGCCCGAGACGAGCCGGGATCCACCCGGTCAGCGAGCTTGAGCGCCTCGTCACGCGTCGGCGGCGAAACCTCCACCAGGCCCCCCGCACGGACGCTGACGATCGCCTGCTCGAGCTCGCGCATCCGCGCTTTCGCCGCAAGCTTCGCGTGCGCCTCGTCGGCCGCGGCGGATACTGCCGTCAGCGCCGCCGTCGCAGCATCGCCCGCCACGTCGATCAGCTGTTGGGCTCCCGACCGCTGTCCCCGCGCCCGCGCCCGCTCCTGCGCCTTGTGGACGCGGTGCGCGGCCCGGTCCGCTCGCCGAGCGGCACGATCGGCGCGCTCACGGGCCTTGCGGACCTCGCGCGTCTCGAACGGCTCGCTGGCCGTTGCGCGCGGCTGAGAGTTCACGTCGCTAAGTTGCGCCATGTCGGGCAACGGTGCAACCGCCTGCGGGGTGAGCAACGCGCCACGGCGTGTGACGGCGGCGTCTATCTGGAAATCGAGCCGCCAGCGGGTCCTGGTGTCGCGTTCCGAGGAGTCGGGTCATGAAGGTCGGATACGTCGTGCTGTACGTGAATGACGCGGAGGCCTGCCGCAGGTTCTGGGTCGAGCAGATCGGCATGGTCGAGAAGCGGCGGTCCGAGGCGGGGACCTTCACCATCGCGCAGGTCGGGTTCGCCGACCAGCCGTTCGCGTTCGAGCTCGTGCCGCTCGAGCTGATGAAGGACAACCCGGACGGCCTCGACCTCGCGACACCGTCGATCGCCTTCACCGTCGACGACCTCGAGGCGACGCACGACACACTCGTCGGACGCGGGGTCCAGGCGACCGACGTGGGCGACCACCAGGGCACGCCAAGCTTCGCCTTCTCGGATCCCGAGGGTCGCTGGTTCGCGGTGACGCAGTGATCACGACGACCGGACACCGGATCTTCTCGACGACCGTGGCCTCGGTCTACCCGCTCTACCTCGCGAAGGTGGAGAAGAAGGGCCGCACGCAGGACGAGCTCGACGCCGTGATCCGCTGGCTCACGGGATTCGACGAGGCCGAGCTCGAGCGGCACCTCGCCGCCGGCACGACCTTCGAGGACTTCTTCGCCGCGGCGCGGCTGAACCCCAACGCTGGGCTGATCACAGGCGTGATCTGCGGAGTGCGCGTCCAGGAGATCGAGGACCCGCTCATGCAGACAGATCCGCTACCTCGACAAGCTCGTGGACGAGCTCGCGAAGGGCCGGCCACTGGAGAAGATCCTTCGCACCTGACGCGCTTCGACTGCGGTCAGCCCGCGCGACGCCGGGCTCATCCCTTTCTTTTCCCAAAGCCCGGGATAGCGGTCGCCTGTTTCATCCACGACGCGAGCTGGCGTTCTTCGATGTCATCGACCGTTTCGAGGTCCACGCCGCGCGACTCCTTGCCCATTCCGATCGGCGTCACGGGCGGGACAGGCGTGAGTGACGTGCCGTGCCCGAAGGTGAGCTTGACGTGGCCTGCGAAGCCGCCACATGAGAAGCACCAGCCGTCGCCGACGCCGTACCACGCCATGCCCCATTTCACCGAGCGCTGCAGATCGGGCAACGTCTTGGCCGCCAGCGCATCGACGCGTTCGGCGATAGAGCGTTGCGGTTCCGGCAGACTGCTGATGTAGTCGAAGACGGGCTTGTTGCCGACCGCCGCCTTCGCGGGGCTTGCGCGGCCAGTCATGGCGACCGGCAGCGTGTTGGTGACGTCGCCTTTCGATGCGGCTCGCTTGGTGGGTTTGCCTGGCCTTTCCGTCACGCGTCAGCCCGCCAGTGCGAGCAGTGGATCGCCGGCGTTCATCGCGAGAGAGCTCACGAGGAAGATGACCACGCCATCCATGGGTGCGGAGGGTCGCTCGAGGACGCTGCCGAACGCGTCCTGGACCTCGCCAACGACTGTGCCGGCTGGTACGCGGTCACCGACCGCGACGGCCGGGTGCCAGTAGCCGCTCGTCGTCGCCCGCATCCATGCCTCCGTCGACAGGACCTCGGTGCGGTGCGCGGGCGCGCGTGGGAGCGGCGTCGATAAGCCCAGCGGCCCGGAGCACGCGCCGGAAGCCCGCCGCGTGGAGAGCGACGTCCTCCCTGGGCCAGCGACCTTGGCCGCCGACCTCGCCGAGCACCGCCGGGATCCCTAGCGCGGCCGCCGCCGTCGTGGTCGTGCCCGGGCTCGGCCCGATCAGCAGGTAGCGCAGTCCATACGCCTCGGCCAGCTCGCGGCTTCGGGCGTCCACCGATGCATCGCCCGTCTCCTCGATACCGGTGAACGACACGAGCGCCTCGTTCATGTCGCCGCAATGCATGTCCACGAAGGCGTCGGAGCCCGCGATCACCTCGGTCGTCAGCCAATGGGCGAGGCGCTGGGTCGGCGATCCGTCCCTGTCGCCCGGGAACTGGCGGTTCAGGTTGAGTCCGTCGAGCGGGTTGACGTAGATCGTGCGAGCGGCGAAGGCAGCGGGACTCGCGGTGAGCACCGCGACGAGCGAGCCCGTGACGGTCGAAGGATCGAGACCAAGGACGACCTCGCGCAGGGCGGCGATCGACACGTACTCCGCACCGTGGATCCCGGCGGTGACGGAGACGCGAGGTCCGGGGCGCGATCCGTGGACGATCGCGACGGGCACCTCAAGGGTCGCCGTCCCGACGTCGACGGGCACCACGCCGGTGACACGGGTTCCAGGCTGAGCTTGGAGTGAGCCGATCGCGATCGCGGTCGTCGTCATGGTCGCGAGGGTAGCGGCTGGGATGAGTCGCCGCTAATGGTCTACGTGGGCGTGACGAATTCCACGATCGCGTCGACGAGGCCGTCGGCCAATGCAGTGGTTCTCGTCGGCGTAGCTCGCGGCGATCTCGGTCGGGCTGATCGTGGACGGTGCCCGCGTCTCCGACTTGTAGACGTGGTTGGCGTCGGCGATCGTCACCCGCACCTTGTCCTTCGCGTCGCTCCCCAGGGCCGCGAAGATCCTGTCCGCATCGGATCCGGGTACCTGGGCGTCGTTGGCAGCCGAGACGACGAGGGCGCGACCGCGATACGCGTGCAGTCCCGCGAGCGGGTCCGCGAAGACCAGTTCGCGCGCCACCCTCTGTTGCAGTGGCGAGTGCGTCGCCTGCCACAAGCCCGCAGCCTCGGGGAGCGTCGACAGATCGGGCTCGGGCGCGTCTGGTTCGAGCATCGCCGACGCGAAAGTCCTCGAGCGCTTTGTCCACGACTGCGGCGTCGCTCCCAGCCTTGATTCGGATCGCCCGGATCTGCTCGATCGCCGTGTCGAGGATCGAACGCGAGGGCCCGGACAGGCTGATGAAGCCGCCGAAGCGTGGATCCGCCTGCCTCGCGATGGCCGCCGACGACGCGTGGATCGATCCTTCGCTATGTCCGAGCAGGAAGATCTGGCCGCTTCCATCACGATTCGCGAGCTCGTCGAACGCCGCCTCGGCTTCGTCGACGTAGTGCGCTAGCGACAAGACGTCGAGCATCCTCAGATCGTCGGGCGCCGTGCTCTTCGGCATGTTGACGCCGGAGCCGACCTTGTCGAAGCGGATCGATCCGACACCGTCGCGCCTGTAGGGCGAGAGCGAGCTGAGCGCCGCTGCCATTCGTGCCCGGGCAAGAGCGGCGACGTCCAGTTGCGGTCGGTCGGCCCGCTCCCGGCGAAGAACACGACGCACGGCGCCGGAGCCGTCGCCCGCTGGCAGACAGATCGTCGACGGGCAACGCGTAGCCAGGCCTGGCGATCACGACGTCTTCGATCACGGCGGTGTCCGGCATGCCGGGGACGTTAGCACCGCGCACGGGAGACGAGACGGCGCGCTATAACGGTCGTGGACATGAACGACCAGATCGTCATCGTGGCGGGTCTCGCCTGTTGGGGCACCGTCCTGATCGTGTGGCTTGCCGGTGCGCTGTACAACGCGTGGCACGCACCCAAGGAACGGATCCGCGCCGAGTCGAGGCCGGTCACCCTGGCTGCGGCCACGTTCCTGGCGTGCTCCATCGTCCTGTTCTTCGGTCGCGGTCTCGTGCAGAACCTGGTCGTCGACGCCGCGTGGGTGCGGTTCCTCGGTCTCGCCGTTCTGATCGCCTCGACTGCCTTTGCCCTGTGGGCTCGGTTCTCGCTGGGGACGTCGTGGAGCGTGGCACCCGAGGTCGGTGGCGATCGCCGGCTCCGGACCCAGGGGCCGTACGCCGTGACGCGGCATCCGATCTACACGGGCTTGCTGGGGATGATCCTCGGCACCGCGCTGCTTGCCGGGCTCGGCCAGGCGATCCTGGCCGTCGTGGCAGGTCTGATCGTGTTCTTGGTCAAGATCCACGCCGAGGAGCGGCTGCTCCTGGCGAACTTTCCCGACGAGTACCCGGCGTACCGCCAGCGGGTGCCGCAACTCGTTCCCGGTCTAGGCGTTCTGCACCGCCGCCGGATGCACGCGTGAAGCGGTCGGGACGCAAAAGAGAGACGCATTGCTGCGCCTCTCTTTCTTGTTCGGGGAGGTTGTCAGCCCTCGTCAACGATCACCCCGCTCCCAGGTGGGCCGGCTCGGTCGCCGACGCGACCGGCTCGATCGACCCGGTTCCCGACGCCGTGAGCTCGGATGCCACGTGCGGGTGTCGTCGTTCCAGCGACGCGCCCTCGACGTCGACGTTCGGGATGAGGCGGTCGAGCCACTTCGGCAGCCACCACGCCCAGTCACCGGCGAGGTGCATCAGCGACGGGACGATGAACATCCGCACGACGAACGCGTCGAGCAGGACGCCGATGGCGAGCGCGAAGCCGATCGGCCGGGATGATCGCGCTCTCGGAGAAGACGAACCCTCCGAAGACCGAGACCATGATGATCGCGGCCGCCGTGACGACGGATCGCCCGGCGCGGACGCCCAGCACGACGGCCGTGCGGGCCGGCGCGCCGTGGACGTATGCCTCCCGCATCCCCGTGGTGAGGAAGAGCATGTAGTCCATCGCGAGGCCGAACAGGATGCCGACGAGGATGGTTGGCAGGAAATTCAGGATCGGGCCTGTGTGGACCCCGAAGATCCCGCCCAGCCAGCCCCACTGGTAGATCGCCACGACCGCGCCGAAGGCCGCGAACAGCGACAGGATGAACCCGCCGGTCGCGATCACCGGGACGAAGAGCGACCGGAAGACGACGACCATGATCAGCAGCGACAGTCCGACGACGAGCGCGAGGTAGAGCGGCAGGGCGTCCGCCAGCTTCTGCGAGATGTCGATGTTGCCGCTGGCCTGGCCGGCCACGGCGATCTGGACGCCGCCGTCGAGCGGCGACGCCGCCCGGAGCTCCTTGACGAGCTGCTCCGTGGAGACGCTCGATCGGTCCGTCGGAGGGGACGACCTGGAAGGCGATCGTGGTCCCGTCGGTGGACGTCCCGATCGGGGCGACCGCGACGACATCGTTGAACGCGGAGAGCTGCCGCCCGATGCGGACCTGCTCGGCGAGGACCTCGTCCTGCGTCGGGGACCCCGGGAGGTCGGCGACGACGAGGAGCGGGCCGTTGACGCCGGCGCCGAACTTCTCGGCGACGGTGGTGTACGCCTGGTACTGGGTCGATCCCGAGGCCTCCGACGAGCCGTCGGGCAGGCCGAGCCGCATCGACATCGCGGGAACGGCCAGGGCGCCGAGCACGGCGACGCCGAGCAGGACGCTTCCGATCGCCCGTCGGGTCGACATCGGTCGGACCGGCTTCGCGACGGCCGGGGCCGCCTGCAGACGTGAGCGCGGCGCGCTCGCGACCGTTGAGGACGCGCTCGCCGATGAGGCTGAGCATGGCCGGCGTGAAGGTCACCGCGATGAGCACGGCGATGGCGACGGAGACCGCGCCGACGGTGCCCATCACGCCCAGGAAGGGGATCCCGGTCACGTTGAGCGCCGAGCAGCGCGATGAAGACGGTCATCCCGGCGAAGACGACGGCGTTCCCGGAGGTGCCCGTCGCGAGGCTGATCGACTCGCGCAGGCTGTAGCCTTCCTTCAGCTGGCGGCGGTGTCGATTGACGATGAACAGTGAGTAGTCGATGCCGACCGCGAGCCCGAGCATGACGCCGAGCACCGGCGTCACCGACACCATCTCGACGACGCCCGACAGCGACAGCGCGGCGAGGACGCCGATGCCCACGCCGACGAGCGCGCTCAGGATCGGGAGCCCGGCGCCGATGAGGGTGCCGAGCATGGCGACCAGGACGATCGCCGCGACGACGAGGCCGACCAGTTCGCCGCCGCCGATGATGGACGGGATGCCCGAGGCGATCTCCGACGAGAAGTCGACCGAGACGCCCGCGATCGGCTGCCTGCTGAACGCATCCTGGACGGCCTTCTTGGTGGCCGGAGAGACCTCGAACTGCGTGTCCGTGAACATGACGGGCGCGACCGCGGCACTGCCGTCGTCGGACACGAGGCGGATCCCGGACGACATCTGGAGCAGGGCCGCACCGTCCTCGAGCTTGCTGCGCTGTGCATCGAGCTGCGCCTTGCCCTCGTCGAGCTCTGCCTGCTTGGCCGCCAGGCCCGCTGCGGCCTGGTCGAGCGTGCCGGACGCCTTGGCCTGCGCGCGTGCCGCGTCGAGCTGGGCCTGACCCTGCTCGAGCTGGGCGGTACGCCTGGTCAAGCTGCGCCTGGCCCGCCGGTGATCTGCTGCTCCTGGGTCGTCGCGGGCGGCCTGCGTCGCGAACGGGTCGACGACCTGCGTGACGCCGTCGATGTCCGAGGCCGCGGCGATCCGGGCGGTGATCGCGGCCTTCTGGGCGTCCGTGAAGGGCGTGCCGTCCTCCGTCTGGAAGACGATCGTGCCGTTGCCGCCGGCTGCCGCGGGAAACTCCGCGGCGAGTCGTTCGGTGACCTGCGCGGTCGGCGTGCCCGGGATCGAGAGCCCGTTCGCCAGGTGCCCGCCGCCGAACGCGAAGGCGACGCCGGCGAGGGCGAGGATCGCGACCCAGGTGACGATCACGATGCCGCTTCGTCGGCTCGCGAACCCGCCGATCCGATAGAGAAGTTCTGCCATGTCATAGCTCCAGTTCGATGTGGACGTGACCGTCCGCGGGCGCGTCGAAGCACGCTCGACCGACGCGACGGGGTTGAGGGGTTGGGGAGGGGAGTGGTGGCCGGAGCTCAGCCGGCGCGGCGGCGGTCGATCAGGTGACCACCGCCTCTGGACGCTCGAAACCTGCGCGCAGCAGGTCGAAGCACTCGTGGAGCAGGCGTTCACGGTCCGGCGAGGTCGGGCCGCCGGTCCGGGGAACTGGAAGCTGGTGACGATCGCCGAGATCGCCGCTGCAGTCACGCAGGTGTGGATAGACGTCGGTCGCGGCATCGGTGCCCGTTCGGGCTGCGACGACGTCGGTGATCATGCGGATCCCCTCGTCGAGCAGCGCCGAGCGGTAGCGCGCCATCGCGAGGCTCGTCCAGAGCAGGTCGATGTGCGCCTGCGATGCCGTCGCCACCGTCACGACGCTGGACGCGATGTCGCGCGAAGACGTGCTCGAGCGACACGAGGATCGGCTCGTCGGCCGGCCGGTCGCGGAGCGCGTCGACGTAGACCTGGAACTCCGACCGCCAGGCCGCGACGAGCGCCTCCTCCTTGGTGCCGAAGTAGTTGTGGAACGTCCGCACGGACACGTTGGCGGCCGCCGCGATGTCGTCGGCCGTGACCGCGTCCAGTCCTCGCTCGAGAGCGAGGCGCAGGACGGCCTGGCTGAGGGCTGTGCGCGTTTCTGCCTTCTTGCGCTCGCGGAGACTGGTGGCTTCTTGCATGACCACACGATAGCAGAACGTGCAGAGGCGTGCAAGTTTGCGCGAGCGTGCATGAGTCAGCCGAGCGGTGTGAGCCGGGCGATCGGGATGATCCGGTCGGTCTTCGACGGGTATTCGGCGAAGCCTGGGAATTCCGCCACGTGCCGGTCCCAGAGCGTTTCGCGGTCCGCCCCTTCCGCGACCGAGGCGCGGGCTTGGAAGGTCTGACCGTCGGCTTCGATGGTCACGACCGGATTTGATCGGAGGTTCGTGAACCATGCCGGGTCGTCGGGCATGCCGCTCTTCGACCCGACCACGATGTAGTCGTCCCCATCGCGCGAGAAACTCACGACGGCCTCTCGCGGTTCGCCGCTCTTCGCCCCGGTCGTCGTGAGGACCATCACGGGACGCCCTTCGAACCAGCCGCTCGTTGGGCGGCCGTTGGCGCGGATGTCGGCGATCAGGTTCTTCGTGAATTCGGCGTAGTCGGTCATGGGAGATCCTCGGGGCTCCTCGTCCGCTGGTTGCGTCCGCAACCGTACTCCCGGATGGGTCGATCGCGCTGGCTAGCTAGCGCCAGCCGAGTTCCGGGGCCACGTACTTGAGGATGCTCTCGATCGCGTGGGCGTTGTACTCGACGCCGAGCTGGTTCGGGACCGTCAGCAGGAGCGTGTCCGCCGCCTGGATCGCGGTGTCCTTGGCGAGCTCCCTGACGAGGACGTCAGGCTCCGCGGCGTACGAACGCCCGAAGATCGCCTTGGTCTGCGCGTCGATGTAGCCGACCTGGTCCGAGTCCTGGCCGCCGCGCCCGAAGTACGCGCGGTCGCGGTCGTCGACGAGCGCGAAGATGCTGCGACTGACCGACACACGCGGCTCGCGTTCGTGTCCGGCCGCCGTCCACGCCTCGCGGAAGAGCCGGATCTGCTCGGCCTGGAGCTCGTGGAACGGCACGCCGGCGTCCTCGGTCATCAGCGTCGACGACTGCATGTTCATGCCCTGCTGGGCCGCCCACTCCGCGGTCGGGCGTGAGCCGGCGCCCCACCAGATCCGGTCGCGCAGCCCGGGCGAATGCGGTTCGGGGCGGAGCAGACCGGGCGGGTTCGGGAACATCGGGGAGGGGTTGGGCTGGGCGAACCCGACGCCGGACAGCGCCTGGAGGAAGACCTCGGCGTGCTGGCGGGCCAGGTCGGCGTCGGTCTGGCCGTCGGCCGGCTCGTAGCCGAAGTAGCGGAAGCCATCGATGACCTGCTCCGGGTGAGCCGCGGCTGATGCCGAGCTGCAGACGACCACCGGCGATGAGGTCGGCGGCGCCGGCGTCTTCGACCATGTAGAGCGGGTTCTCGTAGCGCATATCGATGACGGCGGTGCCGATCTCGATCCGCTTCGTGCGAGCTCCGACGGCCGCCAGGAGCGGGAACGGCGACGCAAGCTGCTGGGCGAAATGGTGGACGCGGAAGTAGGCACCGTCGGCACCCAGGTCCTCGACCGCCTCGGCGAGCTCGATCGACTGGATGAGCGCGTCCGCGCCCGATCGGACCTGCGAGTAGGGCGACGCCGACCAATGTCCGAAGGACAGGAACCCGATCTTCTTCATGGGCCGATTCTATGGGCCGACGAGGACACCGTTCGGTCCCAGTCGGTGGATGGGCGGTGCATGATCGCACCATAAGAACAGCGAGCGTGCGCGTCCGCTGCCTGAACGACCCCGCTACGGATCCCGCCAAATGTCGATTGCTTGCGGCGCCGTCGTTCATGCATGATGGCTCGACCCCGGGGAGGTAGAGCACATGTCGTCTGCCGTACTTCGCCCGACGGGCACCGTCGCGACCACGCAGGATCGACGGCGACGTCGCGCAGAGGATCTGGCATCGATCACCGGCGCAGCCGCCATCATCGTGGGCGGCGCGGCCCTCCTTGGGTGGCGGTTCGGGGCCGGAACATTCGAGGCCCTCGTACCAGGCCTGGTGATGCTCTACGGTGTGCTCGCCATCGTGATCTGGATGAGTGCCCGCAACGCCCGGGTGACGGAACAGAGCCGCCGAGCCGCGCTCGAAGAACTCGATCGATTCTTCGACGACTCCTCGGACCTTCTGGCGACCGCCACCGCCGGCGGATACTTCGTCCGGATCAACCCTGCGTGGACGACCGCACTCGGCTACGACGTCTCCGAGCTGCGCTCCAGGCCGATCATCGACTTCGTCCACCCGGCCGACGTCGAGGCGACGAACTACGAGCTACATCGACAGGTCGGCGCGGGCCAGACGGTCGTCAATTTCCAGAACCGCTTCAGACATCGGGACGGTTCGTATCGGTGGCTCGAATGGAGCTCGTCGCCGTCCGCCGACCGAGCCTGGGTCTACGCCGTCGTGCGGGACGTCACCGACCGCAAGCGGGAAGAGGAGGCACTCCGAGCGCCGGCGCTAGCGCTCGCGCGTCGCCAGGCCGACGAACGGACCCGCATCCAGACGATCATCGATACCAACGCGTTCAAGCCCATGTACCAGCCGATCATCGACCTTTCGACCGGCGAGCCGGTCGGGTTCGAGGCGCTCACCCGATTCGCCGACGGGTCGCCCTCGGCCGAGACTTTCGCCGCAGCGCTCGAATGCGGCCTCGGGCGCGCCCTCGAAAGGGCTGCATTGGTCGCGGCTCTGCGGGAGGCAGATCGACTGCCGGGTGGGACCTGGCTCAGCATCAATGTCTCGCCGGGCTACCTCGCCGACGCCGAAGCGTTGCGTACCGACCTCGGTGCTCGCGCCAGGCCACTCGTGCTTGAGATCACCGAGCACGAGACGATCTCCGCGTATGGCCCGCTTCGCGATGCCGTCCTCGCCCTTGGACTCGACGTCCGACTTGCCGTCGACGACACAGGCGCGGGCGTCGCCAATTTCAATCATCTCGTTGAGCTCCGGCCGAACATCGTCAAGGTCGACGCCGGCCTGGTGCGAGGCGTTGACCATGATGTCAGCCGGCAGGCCGTCGTCGCTGGTCTCGTCCATTTCGCCACGACCGCCGACTGCCAGGTCGTCGCCGAGGGGATCGAGACAGAGGCTGAGCTCGCCACAGTGATCGGGCTCCGAGTGACGCTCGGGCAGGGCTATATGCTCGGGCGTCCGGCGCCGGCCGAGACCTGGCTCGAGCCTGGTGCCACCGGCCGGGTGGTCGACCCTACGGGCTGAAATGTGTCGACTCTGAGACAGCGGATCGCCGTCGACCAGTCAGCCGCCGGCGAGGGTCGCGCGGAAGGACACCTGGAGCGCCCCGCCGTCGTCGCGCAGCTCTAGATTCGAGCCTGCGATCGTGTACATGGTCGCTGCCTGCATCGCGGCGAGGAACTGCGTCTCCTGCTCGTCGACGCCGGTCGGGCTATTGCACAGCTTCATGGTGGCGGCGAGCGGGCCGATCTTGATCGTCGAGGCGTCGCTGGTGTACGGCCCGCTGTAGTCGTTGCAGCCGCCCGACCCGGCGACGCTGCCCGCCCCAGTGAAGATGGCGGTGAGCGTCGTGTCGATGACGACGCTCGACACGGCACCCTTGCCGTTGTTGACGCCGGTCGCGACCCAGCGCGTCTTGGTCAGTCCGGCCGCCTGCGTCGCGGCGAACTTGAGGCGGACCTTGGCGTCGGCGGTCTTGAGCTCGAGCGTGTCGCCGCTGACCGAGTACGTCGCGACCTTCTCCATGACCGTCAGGAATGCCGTTTCGACGGCGCTTTCGGCCGGCCCGCAGGCCTTCTTGGTCGCGGCGAGCGGCCCGATCGTCAGCACCTCACCGTCGACCGTGTAGCTCCCGGTGTAGTCGTTGCAGCCTGCATTGCCGGACACGTTCCCCCCCGCGAACGTGGCAGAGGCAGCGATCGTCTCCGGGACGGGGACTGCGTTCCCGTCAGGGCCTAGATACTCGGTCAGCCGCCAGAGCGTCCCCTCGAGGCCCGATCCGGCGGCCGCCGAGGCCGCCGCAGTCGAAGGTGCGGCAGATCCCCCGGGTGATCCGGGGCCTGCCGTCGAGGTACACGCGACAACGGCAACAGCCGCGGTCAGCGCGACTGCAGGCTTGATGAGGCGGCGCAGATGGTCCATCTCCCGATCGTACGCGCGTCGCCGCAACCACGTAGGGACGCGGCTTCGGGACCACCACCCACGACGTCCCTGGGAACGTGGACGGAGCGCACACGCTCGCCATCGTGCAGACTGCTGTCGTGGACCCGGCCGGACAGTGACTTTGCCGCTATCGCGCTCGACCGACGGCCACCCGTGACGTCTCGGCGCTGGCCGATCCTGGCCATCTTCATCCTGTCCGGCGCGGCCGGCCTCATGTACGAGGTCGTCTGGTCGCGCCAGCTCGTCCTCGTCTTCGGCAACACGACGCAGGCCATCTCGACGATCCTCACCGGTTTCTTCGGCGGCATGGCGATCGGCTCGTGGGGTGGGGGACGGCTCGCGGACAGGGTCCCGCGGCCGCTGCTGCTCTACGGCGTCCTCGAGGCGATCCTCGTCGTCGTCGTCCTCCTGACGCCGCTGACGTTCCGGCTCATCGGTTCGGTCTACCAGGGCGCGTTCACGTCTCTCGAAGCGTCGCCGCAGGTCCTCGGCCTCGTTCGGTTCGGGCTCGCGCTCCTGGCACTCGCGCCGGCGACGATCCTCATGGGCGCGACCCTCCCGACGCTCACCCGCTATCTCTCCCGGGACGCGGCCCATCTGAGCTCGGCTTTCGGGCGTCTGTACGCAGCAAACACGATCGGGGCGATCATCGGCACGGCGGCGGCCGGCCTGGTGCTGATCGAGGTCCTCGGCCTGTCGGAGACATTGGTGGTGGCCGCGGGCTGCTCCGCCCTCGCGGGCCTGACCGCGATCGTCCTCGACCGTCGGCGTCGAGCGTCCGCGTCCGATGGAGTCGCCCAGACCGCCTCGACGACCGCCGCCCCCGAACCGACGAGCGGTCCCTGACGAGACCGCAGACGCGGACCCGCGGCCCCGGATCGCGCTCGTCGTGGCGTTCGTCTCCGGCCTGACCTCGCTCGCGTATCAGGTCCTCTGGACGCGGCTCCTCGCGTCGGGGAGCGGCAACTACGCATACGTCTTCACGCTGATCCTCCTGGTGTTCCTCGCCGGGATCGCGATCGGTGCGGTGCTCTTCACAGTGGTCCGGCGATGGATCCGACATCCGGTCGCCCTGCTGGCACGGACCAACATCGTGATCGGCGTCCTGGCCCTCGCCGGAGTCGTTTTCGTCCTCTCGAAACCCTTCCAGTACACCGTCCAGCAAGGCCGCATCGACGGCATCATCGGTGTCCTGTTCTCGCAGGCCCTCCTCGTCGTTCTGCCCGCGACCATCGTGATGGGCCTGAGCTTCCCGGCTTCGTCTGCTCTCGTGGCAGGCCGCAGCGGCAAGATCGCGACGAGCGCCGGCCAGCTGCTTGCCGCGAACACACTCGGCGCCATCGTCGGCACGTTCGTGGTGCCGTTCTTCGTCATCCCGGCCATCGGTGCGCCTGACGCGATCGGCGTCATCGCACTCATCAACGTCACCCTGGGCCTCGCCCTCGCCTACGCGGCGCCGATCAGGTCTGCCGTCGGGCGAGTGACCACGTACGGCGTGGGGGCGGTGACTGCGGTCGTTCTCGTCGTGGCCCTGGCGACCAGCGGGATCCTCGTCGACCCGAGCGTGGCGAACATCGCCAATCGGAACGGGGAGCTGTTCGCGAGTCGCGAGGACGAGATCGCATCCGTCCAGGCCGGCAGCGTCAACGGGTTCAAGCAGCTGTGGGTCACTGGCGCATCGATGACCGCGCTCACCGTCGATGCGAGGCTGATGGTGACCCTGCCGCTGATCGCGCGACCGGATTCGAAGGACGCGCTGATCGTCTGTTTCGGGATGGGCTCCGGCTTCCGCTCGAGCATCATCTCCGGCCTCACGACGGACGCCGTCGAGCTGGTGCCCTCGGTGCCGTCGATGTTCGGCTACTACTTCCCGGACGCCGCCGAGATCCGCGCGAACCCGAGCGGCCACGTGATCATCGCCGACGGCCGGAACCACATGGAGCTGACCGACAAGCGATACGACATCATCGTGACCGACCCGCCGCCGCCGGTCGAGGCGTCGGGTATCACGGTCATCTCGTCGCTCGAGTACTACCGGGCCGGCCACGACCGCCTGACCCCGGGCGGGATCATGATGCAGTGGGTCTCGTACGGCATGACGGTCGACGAGCTTCAGGCGCACGTCCGGACCTTCGCCGACGTCTTCCCTGAAGTGCTGGTGCTCCGCAGCCCGGGCAACTACGGCTTCTTCCTGCTTGGTTCCGACCAGCCGATGGCATTGGACGACCGTAGCGTGCGCGAGGTGCTGGCGCGGCCGGGCATCCTCGAAGACATCTCGGGTGCGTACGACTCTCCTGCGAAGACCGCTGATGGCTGGGCGGCTCTCATCCCGAGGCTGCCCTGGTTGACGGGCGCGCAGGTCGCGTCGTTTGCGGGCTCAGGTCCGCTCGTCACGGACGACCGTCCGCTGCCCGAGTACTTCCTGCTCCGCCGCACGTTCGGCGCGAAGTCTCCGCTGGTCAGCCCACAGAGCCTCGCCGATGCCGGGTTCCCGTTGCCCTGATCGAGGCGCGCCGTCAGAGTGCCGGTGCGCCCTCGGGGACGGCCACCTCGACGAGGCGAGCCAGTCTCTCGTGGTCCACGATCTTGATCCCGCCGCCACGGTGGCGCTTCACGAGACCGTCATCCTCGAGGCCGCTTAGAGTCCGGTACATCATCACCCGGCTCGTTCCGATCATCGCCGCCAAGTCGGCTCGCTGGGCAACCGGATGACGGGTGTCGAAGATCTTGTCGCCGTACATGGTCAGGATCGCAGCCATACGCTGGCGAGCGGTCGCGAAGGATTGTTGATCGAGACGGACATTGAGAACCATCGCGAACTCGGCTGACATGTCGAGGAAGCCGACTGCCAACCCGGCGTCCTCGAGCGCGAGCGTTCGGACGAGTCGCGGATCCCACGTCGCCCAAGACCCGTCGGTCAGGGCGACCAGCTCGTAGAGAGCGTCCGCGTCCGGGTCGGTGATCGATCGAAGTCCGCCGAAATAGCCTGGACCGGCGATCAGTGCGCCACGGACCTGTCCGGTTTCCACGACGCGCCGGTACATGACGTGCCCGTCGAGCATGACGAACGGGGGTATCTGGCGACCTCTCGCGTGCAACACGTCACGGCGTGCGAAGGCCTGCATCCGCGCCGCGTCTTCGAGCCGACGCAGCGTACCCGCATCGGCACTGGGGAAGAGCGGAGCGATCTGGGAGCCAACCGATTCGGCCGTGCCCATCCGCGCTCCTCTGGCGTCGCGTCGATCGTTCCCCGGCCAACGTGATTATGCATAACGCGCCAGAGCCATTGCATAAACAAGATGGTCGCCGTCGGGCATTTTGCGAACTCGATTCGCACAAATGAGATTTCCCTCTGCCGAGTGACCGAGTACCTTCGATCCACCGAGGGCGGGCCAAGGAGCCCGTGCGTTCCATGGCACGACGTCAAGATGCGGCCGCCACGACACGTCGTGCCAGCCAAGTGCCTGCCCTCTCGAGGAATGGGCGTGGATGGCCGGGAGGTCACGTCTCACGCCGGGAGCCCGCGCGCTCCGTGTACTTTCGCTGTGAGGGCCGGTCGATCCACCGCGCCCCGCATGCAGTTCACGAGGTTAGACTGCACATGCGTCGACTTTTCGATGCGTGTTCGCCGCTGATCTCGCGATGCCTGGCGATCGCAGGGACCGTCATCGCGCCGCACCGAACAAGCTCGCGGCACCGTGTCGGGGACCTGGCGAGGTTCACCATCACCGGCCCGACGCAGCGCGACCATCGTGACATGACGCCAACGAATATGGCGCGCCGTCTATGTCGTTGGCAAGAGCACCGTACAAGCGGCCGCTTGCCAAGGACGTCGACATTCTCGTTCACCTCGACCGGTGCTATCGGCGGTGGCGCTCCGCGCTTCATGACCTCCCGATCGACACGGACGGCAGATGTCAAGACGACTGAGGCGTTACGCCTTCATTCGACGTCAACAGCTGCGCGCGGCTCTCACGAACGTCAGCACGAGCAGCTCGACCTGCATGGTGTACTTCGAACGACCGAGCCGGCTCCGTACGCCAATTGGGATGCGTTCGCAGCAGCCCATCCGACCTGGATCGACGTCTCACGGACATCACCATTCGTCATCGCCGATGCCCCGGGTTCCTACGGTGTCAGCGACGTCGAGGTCGAACTAGCCCTCAGGAATCGCCCATTCAGCCGCGACCGAGGGGTCGTCCGGACTGCCCGGTCGTGGCGGCACGTCACGGGCAAGGGAGTCGTGTCTGCAGTCGAACACGAACGAGCACACTCCTTGCGGGCCAGCTCGATTCGTCGAGCACGAGCTCTCGGATCGACTCTGCCGTGTGACCTCGAATGAGGCCCCCGAGCCACGTCGTCGGGGGGAACGACGGGGTCTTCGGGGGCCTCAGTCGACCGCTGGGCCTGGCGTCTCGCCAGCGGACGGAGTTCGAATGTGTAGTCTCAGCGACTGGCGCACGCTCCAGCCGCCAGCATTCTATTCGGATACCTAGGCATCGATGTTGAGGTTTTGCGCAGGCTCCGCACTTCGGTGAGCCTGGCCCGGGCTGCTAGATTCGGGCGATGGTGGATCGACGAGATTGGCTCCGCGAGCGACGGGCCGCGGTCGAGGCCTCATACGACGCCGAAGCTCCGTCCTACGACGAGAACCCCTACCCAGTCGAAACCCAGAGGCGCTTCGTCGAGCGACTCGTCGCCACATGCCCGCCGGACGGGATCGTCCTCGACGCCCCGTGCGGAACGGGCCAGTACTTCCCCCTGGTCACGGCCGCTGGTCGCCGCGTCGTCGGGATCGACCAGTCGGCGGGGATGCTGGCGCAGGCGCGGGCGAGAGGCATCGCTGTCGCCCTCCATCAGGTCGGCCTCCAGGAACTCGACTTTGAGGAGGAATTCGACGCGGCGATGACCGTCGACGCGATGGAGAACGTCGTCCCGGAGGATTGGCCGGCGGTCCTGGTCAACCTGCGCAGGGCGGTGCGCCCGGGTGGGCACCTCTACCTGACCGTCGAGGAGGTCCCGGAGACCGTCCTCGACGACGCGATCGCAGACCTGAGCGCGCGAGGGCTCCCGGCCGTCAGGGGTGAGGTCATCGAGGGCGACGTCGCCGGCTATCACTTCTATCCGAACCGCGGGCAGGTGGCCGCGTGGCTCACAGCCGCGGGTCTCGAGGTCGTCGAACAGGAGACCGAGGCGCTTGAGGAGTGGGGCTACTGGCACATCCTCCTGCGGGCGGGCTGACGGGCGTCAGACCCCGACCACCCTGGAGCACCTGTGCGCTACCGTTTGTCGCCTGCACGTAAGGGGAGGCACATGGGCGAGTACGAGACACTCGATGTTGGCGGTCGGGCAGTCCGGCTTTACGTCGCCGGCGAACTCAAACCGGGAACTCCAGGCGTCGTCGTCCTCCACGCGTGGTGGGGCCTGAACGACGACGTCATCGCGTATGCCGACCGGTTGGCCGCGGCCGGGTTCGCGGTCGTCGCGCCGGACATGTTCGGCGGCCAGGTGGCCACCACGATCGAGGACGCCGAGCGACTCTCGGGCGCGGCCGAGAGCCCCGATACCAAACCTGTCGGTCGAGTCGATCGCCCTCGCCACGGTCGACGACCTCGCGACGCGCCTCGGCCCGACGTCTCGGCTCGGAGTCGTCGGCTTCTCGTTCGGTGCGGCCTACGCAACGCTGATCCCGGCCGAGCGCGAGCGACTCGTGGCGTCGGTCGTCTACTACGGCGTCTACACGGGGCCGCACATCGAACAGTCGTCGGCCGCGGTCCTCGGCCACTTCGCGGAGAGCGACCAGTTCGAGAGTGACGAGGGGATCGCCGAACTGGAAGGGTCGCTCCGGTCCGCCGGGCGTGAGGTGACCATCAACCGCTACCCGGGGACGGGCCATTGGTTCGCCGAACCGTCGCGCGACTCCTATCGCGCCGAAGCCGCCGATCTTGCGTTCGGACGGACGGTCGACTTCCTTCAGGAGCATCTGACTTCGTCCGCGGAATGACCTGGCGACCGCCGTTTCGTCAGCTAGTCAGGACGTTGGTGGCCCGATCTGTCTCTGGAGATCGATCAGCGGCTGCTGGCTGACCTGGATGAATCCCTCGCGGGGCCTGTCGAGGTCGACGATGATCATGATTACGGCACCGAGGGCGACCACCAGAACGAAGGCGTTCAACAGGGCACGCCGCTTTGTTAGGCCGGCGCTGTAGCCGACCATCCCGATGCTGAGAGCCGACCCGATGACGAGCAACAGGAGCACCGTCTCCGGAACGCGGGCGTAGAGGCCGGCTGTGATTCGAGTCTCGTTGAGGTCGATCGTCTCGTTGAGCGACTCGAGATAGAGGGAGACGAGGTCACCCTGGTCGGTGGTCTTGGCGACGCCCTCCGAGATCGTCCAGAGCTGATTGAGGATCTCCTGCGAACGCTGGATGTCGACGGCGACCTTGGCCGCCTTCGCGTCGGTCACGACGACCCGAAGCGGAACGTACACACGTAGCAATTCGCGGATCTGACTCGACGCCGGCTCGGGCAGGTACCCGGCCCGCAGGTAGGTCGTCCCGATCGAATTCGCCTCGTCGAGGACGATCCCGCGCCGCGCATCGAAACGGTCGGACGCCATGCCCATCGTCACTGCGAGGAGGAAGGCGAGGAGCGCCAGGATCGACCCGACGAGCAGGTTCGTCGGACCTTCCTGTTCACCGGGGGTCCGTTCCTGATACCAGCGCCCGAACTTGAAGCCACCCTCGTAGAACAGCATCGAGACGATCGCGAAGGCGACGAAGACGCCGAGAATCGGCAAGGGAATCGAGGATCTGGGAGGTGAACACCATCATCGAAGCCTAGCGGGTCCGTAGTCACAACTTCTTGTAGAAGACGACCGTTCCCCACAGCCCACCGCGCGACAGGAGAGCGAATTCGGGGATCTCGCCCACGCGGATCCAGCCGAGTCGAGCGTAGAGGCGTTCCGCGTCGCTGCCGGTGACCGTGTCCAGCACCAGCAGGGTCCTGCCGCAGTCGCGCGCCATCTCTTCCGCCGCCTCCATCAGGGCTGCCCCCAACCCGAGCCTGCGTGCGCGGGGGTGGACGAGCATCTTGGTCAGATCGGCGCGATGTGGCTGGTTCTCGGGGAGTGCCAGCATGAGATGAACGGTGCCGACGATGCCGGTCTCGTCCTCGGCGATCAGGAGAGCCCGGTCGCCGGCCGCCACGCCCTCGGCCACGCGACGCCAGAACGCCACGGCCTTTGCCCTTTCGAGCGGATGCATGAAGCCGACCGAGGCGCCCTCATCGACACAGTCGACCAGGAGATCCGCCAAGGCGTCGACCTGGGCGTCGTCGACCGTGCGAAGGCGTCGGATGGTCGCGTCGGGGGGATTGCTCAACGTCGTCTCCAGGCGCCCCGCGTGATGGCGGGATTATCGCCGGAGCGAGCGTGCGACTGCTGCGGGTCAGCGGACGAAGAGGAGCGCCGCGGAGATGAGGACGATGAGTGCGAAGAACCCGGCGGACGCGTGGTAGATGCTGGATGTCGTGTAGACGGCGGCGTCCGGGTCGGTCTGGAGGCCGGACGCGCGGAGGGCTCGGGCTTCTTGCGCAGAGAACGCGACCGAGACCAGGAGCCCGATCATGCCTAGGGCCATGCACGATCGAGCGATGATCGGGCCGCCCACGTCCTCCGGGAGCGAGACGAGGACGGCGAGAGCCGCGGTCACGAGACCGACGAACGCGAGGAACGCGGCGAGGCGGGCGTACCGCGGGGTCGCGACCGGACGCGTGGTCTCGGCGAGCTGCTGATAGATCTCGAGCAGGTATCCGTCGGCTGCGTATGCCGAAGCCTCGGCAGATCCCTGGACCGATGCGATCGCCATGCCTGGAAGTGTCGAGTCCCCGCCGTGCGGCGTAGCCACCCGAACGTACCCGTGGTGCCCGCCATCCGGACGGTGATCGGGCCGGTCGCGCTATCGTCATGCGGTGACCATGACCGTGGAGGGGACCGATGTCCGACGCCGATGACTGGATCGCTGCGCTGCCGGAACCGCGACGGAGCGACATCGCGGCGATCGACGCGCGGATTCGCGCCAGCGCGCCCGGCCTCCGCCGCTACGTCGAGCGGGGCTTCCTCGCCTACGGTCGCTACCACTATCGCGGCGCCAGCAAGCGCGAGGGTGAGTGGTTCGTCCTCGGCATCGCGTCGAACAAGGCCTACATCTCCCTGTACGCCTCGCCGATCGGCGTCGAGCCTTGGGCGAATCGACTGCCGAAGGCGAACCTGGGCAGAGGCTGTATCCGCTTCAAGCGGACGGCAGACGTCGATCTCGCGGTCATCGACGAGGTGATCGCGGCGGCCGCTGCAAAGGACGGCGCCTTCGTGCAGGCCGGCGCGTGACCCGTCGGCGCATCCCGGACGACGTCCTGTCGGCCGCCCATGCCCGGGCCACGGCTCGAGCGGCAGGAGAGTGGGACGAGGCCGACCGGCTCCGCGCGGAGATCGAGGCGGCCGGCTGGAAGATCGCCGACCGTGGCACCGATTTCGCACTGACGCCCGCGGCGCCACCCGACGTCGCCGAAGGCGAGCGGATCCGATATGGGTCCAGTGTTAGCGTGCCGGCTCGCTGGGACGACCCCGCCACGGGCCTTGCCACGATCGTGTTGATCGCCACCGACTGGCCGGATGATCTGGCTCGGACGCTGGCGGCACTCCGCAGGACGTCTCCCGACGGAACGTCTGTCGTGATCGTCGCCGAAGGGCCCTCGGCCGAGCAGGCGGCGGCGCTGGAGCAGACCGAGCTGAGTGCGCCATCCGAGTTGCCTGTCGAGATCGTCTGGACGAGCGAGCGGCTCGGCCACGCCGCCGCGACCAACATCGGCCTCCGGCGTGCCGGCTCCCCGGTCGTCGTCCTGCTCGATACGAGCGTCGAACCGACCGGCGACGTCGTGACGCCGTTGGTCCGCGCCCTGGATGACGAGACCGTGGCGGTGGCCGGTCGCTGGGGGATCGTCTCGTCAGACCTGCGCAAGTTCGAGGACGCACCGGCGGGCGATGTCGATGCCATCGAGGGCTACCTGATCGCGTTCCGGCGAACGGACGCCGCCGCCCGTGGACCGCTCGACGAACGATTCCGTTTCTATCGAAACCTCGACATCTGGTGGAGCCTCGTCCTGCGCGACGAAGGCGAGGACGCGCCGCCACGCCGCGCTGTCAGCCTCGATGGGCTGCCCGCCGTGCGGCATGAGCACCGCGGCTACACGAGCCTGCCCGACGACGAACGCGACCGGCAAAGCAAGCGCAACTTCTACCGGATCATCGACCGTTTCGGCTGGCGGCGTGACCTGCTCACGACGGTGCCACAGCAGTCGTAGCCTCGGCGGCGGCGGGGCGACCGCTCGTCCTGGTGCTCCCAGACGGTGTGCAGCGGGTCCCGCGGACCGAGGGCGATCCCGGCGATGACCGATCCCACCAGCGCGCCAAGCCCACTCGACAGCAGCGCCGTCCGGACCGCGTCGGTATAGGCCGACCCGTATGCCGTCAGGTCCGCGGCGTTCGTCCCGGAGATGAGTGCGGGGAACGACGGCGTCCCGATCGCGAGCAGGAAGGCGCGGAACTGGGCGAGGGCGGCGTCGACCTCGGCAAGCGGATGGCCGACCAGTGAACCTCCGTATGCGCTCGTCGCGGCGCCGGCGACGAACGTCGTGACCAGCACGAGGGCGGCCCGCGCCCCCATCGAGACGGACACCTCGTTGAGCGCCGCCGCCGTCGCCGGAAGGCCGCGCGGCACGCTCGCGAAGATGATCGCCGTCCGGACGGTCGTGGCGACGACGAACCCGGCACCGATCATCAGCATCGCGAGGCCGAAGCCGAGGTAGGGCGTCCGGGGGCCGAGCACGAGGGCCGCCAGGATGTTGCCGGCTCCGACCGCGGCGACGCCCCCGACGACGATGGTCCGTGGCTGGAACCGCCCGATCAGGATCCCGGCGACCGGGCCGGCCACGACCAGGGCCGCCATGAACGGGATCGTCGCCACGACGGCGAGGATCGGTCCGTAGCCGAGGGCGATCTGGAAGTAGATCGGCAGCTGGACCAATGGTGCCGTCTGGGCATAGCCGACGATGAACCCGACGAAGAGCGCCACCGAGACCGCGCGCCGATCCACGCGCGAGCCGATGTCCGTGAGATGCGGCCGGAGCCGCTCGAAGACAAGACCGAGGACGAGGACGACGATCCCGGCGCCGACGAGCCACGGACGTAACGGGTCGTCCCTCGTCCGGAAGCCGATGATGCCGCTGGCCAGCAGGACGATCCCGAACGCCCACGTCGCCGTGGCCCAGATCGCGCGGCGGTCACCTCGAGCGGAGACCGGCAGATCACGCCATCCGGATCGTGCCGCGATGAGGGCGATCGCGCTCGCCAACGTGGACGCGATGAACGCCGGCCAGCTCGGTCCATCCGGCCCGAACAGCGTCAGCAGGATCGGTCCGGCCGCCGTCGATGCGCCGTACGCCGCGTAGGCGATCCCGATCGCAGTCGCCCGCGTGATCCCGTCGTACGTCTCGGCCACGCCGGCCAGCGCGATCGGCAGCGTGACGCTCGCGGCCGCGAGACCGATCATCCGGCTGATCACGAACAGCGGAGCCGTCGGTCACGAACAGGCCGATGACCGCCGTCACGAGCATCGTCGCGAGGGCGCCAAGGAGCAGTCGGCGTCGGCCGTCCGCATCACCGAGAACGCCGCCGATCAGGAACAGACCGCCACCGACGACCGTCGCCAGGAGCAGCAAGACCTCGGCCTGACTGTTTTCCCGGATCGCGGCCTGGACCGAGCCTAGTCCCGGCGAAAAGACTCGAGGGTCCAAGCCGGCGGCGAACAGCGACAGGCCTGCGATCCCGAGAGTCCGGACCGCGCCGGGCTCGCGAATCGAGATCGCGCAGGAAGCTCGGGATCGACGGTCGGGCCACTGCGCCGGATGCTACTCGCCGGGACGAGCCTCGCGTCGGGTCAGCTCGGGTCCGGTCGGGGGTATCGGTCACGTCCCAGCCGAGTCGCTCGAGGTCTGACGCGCAGAGCGTCGGCGCGACTCCAATCGCGGGCGGCCCGCGCCTCGGTGCGGGCGTCGACGAGCGCTCTGACCTCGGCCGGCACCGCATCGACCGTCGCGACCGTGGGCTCGTCCCAGACACGATCGAGATCGAGACCGAGGACCGCGTCAGCGTCGAGGATCAGCCAGCGCCGTTCGTCGTCGGCGACGGGCGCTCGCAGGATCTCGCGCAGCAACGCCAGGGCGACCGGCATGTCGAGGTCGTCGTCGATGGCGGCAACGAAGCGGTCGTGCAGGGCCCGGCCCTCGGTCGACAGGGGCGCGGCAGGCGCGGCAGCCCGGTCGCTGATCTCGAAGCCTTCGTCTCCGCTGCCGTGACCGGCAACGCCGGTTGCCACGCCTTCCGGGCGATCGCCGGCACGCCCGGCCTGCAAGACCGGCGGCGCGGCCCACGGTCCGTCGGCCGGCGGCGGACCCAGCGAGCGCAGGCCGGCCCGCAACGACTCGAGTGCGGCGGCCGCGGCCGCGATCGACCGGTCCGAGTACTCGAGCTTGCGCGAGTAGCGCGAGGTCAGCACCAGGTAACGGAACGCGAGCGGATCCAGCCCGCGGTCGACCAGCTCGGTCACGCGCTGGAAGTTCCCGGCCGACTTCGCCATCTTCCTGCCGTCCATCAGCAGGAATTCCCCGTGGACCCAGTGGCGCGCCGGGATGCGCCCGGAGATCGGCGTCGACTGGGCGATCTCGTCCTCGTGGTGTGGGAAGACGTTGTCGATGCCGCCGGTATGGATGTCGAACTGCGGCCCGAGATAGCGCATCGCCATCGCGGAGCATTCGAGGTGCCAGCCGGGAAAGCCCTCGCCCCAGCGGGTCGTCGGCCACTTGAGGATCCGGCCATCCCCGGCGGCCTTCCACAGCGCGAAGTCGGCCGGGTCGCGCTTGTCCGGCTCGATGTCGCCCCGGTGCCCGGCACGCAGGTCGGTCAGCGTGTTGCCCGACAGCTGCCCATACCCCTCGAACCGCCCGACGTCGTAATAGACGTTCCCGTCCGTCGGTGGCGTAGGCGTAACCCGCGTCCTCGAGCGCCTCGGCGAGCGCGACCATCTCGGGGATGTGGTCGGTGGCCCGCGGGAAGACGTGCGCGGGCAGGATATTGACCAGCGCCTCATCGGCATGGAAGGCCGCCTCGTACGCGTCCGCGATCTCACCCGGAGTCTTGTGTTCGAGGCCGGCGGCGACGAGCATCGGATCCGATCCGCGGTCGAAGCCCTCGTCGCGCAGGTGTCCGACGTCGGTGATGTTCTTGACCTGGAAGACGTCGATCCCGTGATACAGGAGCGTCCGCCGGATCAGGTCGGCAAGGAGATTGCTGCGCAGGTTGCCGACGTGGGCGTAGCGGTAGACGGTCGGCCCGCAGGTGTACATCCGGACCCGGCCGGGCTCTAGCGGCTCGACGGTTTCGATCCGGCGTCCGAGGGTGTTGCGGAGGCGCAGCGTCATCAGGACACATGCTCTCACGGTCATGTCCTGTTTCTTTTTGTCGGAACATCGCAACCGGCCATAACGTTTCGCACAAGGGCTCGTTATCCCAGCAGAGGCCTCGCGGGTCCGTCCCATCGTTCCCCCGGCGGTGTGGACCTGCGAGGCCTCATTCCATGCCCGGAAACGGCCCGACAGGGGTCATCCGCGACCGGCCCTATACTCCCGGCGATGCGCCGTCTGTTCGTCTTCCTCGTGGCTGCGACGCTGTTCGCCTCATGTGGAGGGCAGTCGGCCGCCGGTTCGGATCGCCCCGTCCGGATCCTCGCCGGAAGCCCGACCACTCTCGATCCGGCCGCCCAGGGAGATGCCGGGAGCGCGGCCGTCACGGCCCAGCTCTTCGAGTCGCTGACCAGCTTCGACGCCGACCTCCAGGTCCGCCCGGCCCTCGCCGAATCGTGGCAGTTCAGCGCCGATGGACGCCAGGTGACGTTCCATCTGCGCCCGGACCTGACGTTCTCGGACGGCAGCCCGCTGCGCCCGTCGGATGTGACCCGCAGCTGGTTGCGCCTGATCGATCCGGCGCATCCGTCGCCACTCGCGTCGCTCGCCCTGGACATCGCCGGCGCCGACGCGTACCTGCGGGGAACGGCGACCGATCCCTCGACCGTCGGCCTCCACGCCGACGACGCATCCGGCGACCTCCTGGTCGACCTGGTCCGGCCGGCGACCGATTTCGTCAACATCGTCGCCGGACCGACATTCTCGATCGTGCCGCCCGGAGTGGGGGAGGGTGCCGCGGCGCTGACCCCGGGTAAGGACTTCGTCGCGAGCGGCGGATACACCCTGTCGGGCGAGACGGCCAGCGGACTGACGCTGACCGCCAATCCACGCTACTGGGCGGGCAAACCGGCCGTGGCGACGATCGAGCTGGTCGGCGATCTCGGTGGGAAGGGTCCGGTCGACGCCTTTGCGGCGGGCGATCTCGACTACACCTCGGTCTTCGGTATCGATGCCACCTGGCTCGCCTACGACGAGGAGCTCGGACCGCAGCTCCGCCTGGTCGACTCGCTGTCGACGCAGTACTACGGGTTCGATACCACGCAAGCCGCCGTTCAACGACGTGCGCGTCCGGCAGGCCTTCGGCAAGGCCATCGACTGGCGGCGGATGGCCGCCCTGAGCAGCGGTGACGGGACGGCGCAGGTCGCGAACTCGATGGTGCCGCCCGGGATCCCCGGACGCAGCGACGAGGACTTCCTGCCAGCCTACGACCCGGCCGCGGCTCGCGATCTCCTGGCCCAGGCCGGTTTCCCGGGCGGTGCCGGTTTCCCGACCACCGTCCTGATGACCGGAGGGTCTGGTTTCGACGCGGCCATCGTCGGCGAGGTCAAGCGTGAGCTCGGGATCACGCTCCAGGCCGAGACCCTGGGGGACGACTATTTCGGTCGTCTCGCCAGTGATGCGCCGCAGATGTGGGCGCTGGCGTGGGTCGCTGACTATCCGGGCCGCAACGACTTCCTGGGCGTCCTGCTCAACACCGGCGCCTCGAACAACTACGGCCACTGGAGCTCGCCCGAATTCGACGCGGCGACGCTCGAGGCGACCTCGGCGACCGACCCGGCGAAGGCGTCGGCCGCCTACGACCGGGCCGAGCGGATCGTCCGTGACGAGGTCCCGGTCGTGCCGCTTGTCTACGGGCCGGGCTGGGCGCTGTCCCGCACCGGGCTGCTGGGTGCGGGGCAGAACGGCCTCGGCATCGTGCGCATGGCGGGACTGGCGTGGGCCGACTGATGCGCGCGGCCTCCGCCCACCGCTCCCGCGCGCGGCGGCCGATCGCAGCCCTCCTGGCCCTCGGCCTGTTGCTCGGGCTCGTCCCGACCGTCGCGGGCGCCTCGTCCTGGACGTTCGGGACGCCGACCGCGGACTCGACATTCGAGAAGGGCATCGTCTTCAGCCAGCCGATCACGATCGACAAGCCGATCGGACGGGTCGAGATCCTGCTCACCTTCCCGGACGCGGTCGGGCCGACGGTCTTCGTGCTGCCGGGCGTGCCGTCCGGTCCGACGGCGACGCTGACCTACACGCTCGACACATCGGGCAACGACCACATGATCCCGAACACGCCGATCGTGGCGCAGTGGCGGGTCGTGTCGGCCGGCCAGCCGGCCGAGGTCGCCCTCGGCCCTCAGCAGCGCGTCGTGTACGACGACGACCGGTTCCAGTGGAAGACGACCAGCGACGAACTCGTCCGTGTCCACTGGTACGAGGGCGACGCGGCATTCGGCGCAAAGGCGCTCAAGCTCGGTGCCGACGAGGTCCGCAAGACGTCCGCAGCTCCTCGGCGTGACCGAGTCGGACCCGATCGACTTCTTCGTCTACGCCAACGTCGACGACTTCTATGGCGCGATCGGTCCCGGCGCCCACGAGAACGTCGCGGGCTCGGCCTACGCCGAGATCCGGACCCTGCTCGGATTGATCCCGCCGGGCCAGATCAACGACTCGCTGGTCGCCGTCCGGATCCCGCACGAGTTCGTCCACATGGTCTTCGACACGGCGTCGAAGAACCCGTATCACAGCCCGCCACGCTGGCTCAACGAGGGCCTGGCCGTCTACCAGAGCGAGGGCTACGGGTCGTCGGACCGTGGCGCGGTCCAGTCGGCGGCCCGGAATGGGTCGCTCATCCCGCTCGACGGGCTGACCGGCCAGTTCCCCAACGGTCAGGACTTCTTCCTCGCCTATTCCGAGAGCGTCTCGTCGGTCGACTTCATGATCCGGACATACGGCCCCGACGCCCTCGTCAAGCTGATCCGGTCCTATGCCGACGGGCGGACCGACGACGAGGCGTTCAGCGCCGCGCTCGGGCTCGACATGACGGCCTTCGGCGACGCCTGGTTCAAGGACGTCAAGGCGACTCCGAAGGCGAAGTCCGGTCCGCAGCCGGCGCCGCCCGGTCCTGTGCCGTCGGCGTGGACCGGCGCGGTGCCGGGCAGCCAGGCGTCGGGCGCGCCGGCCAGCGCCGGCGCAGGTGCCGCCGCGACGGGTGCTCCGGCAGCCTCGGCGGTCCCGGGCCGTGGCGGCGGCTCGACCGGCGGTGACGCCGGAACGATGGTCGGCTTGTTGGTCGCCGTCGGGGTCATCTTGATCATCGTCGGGGTCGCGCTCGCGGCCCGTCGCCGGCGCGCGTCCGAAGCCGCGCAGTGATCGGCGTTCGGCGCCTGCGGGCGATCCCGACCTGGCAGGTCACGCTCGGCGTCGCCCTGCTCGCGCTCGGGCTTCCTGATCGCGGCCCAGCTGGCCTCGGAGGGTCCGCGTGTCCGGTACACGACCCAGGAGCGGACGCCGCTGGTCGAGACCGCCAACGAGCTGCAGAGCCAGCAGGACGTCCTCAAGCAGCGGATCCTCGACCTGCGCTCGCAGATCCAGATCGTCGAGGGGCAAGGGGAGGGATCGGCCGCCACGGTCCGCCAGCTCAACGACCGACTCGAGCAGGCACGCATCGCGGCCGGCCTGATCCCGCTGACCGGGACCGGGATCGTCATCCAGCTCGAGGATTCGAAGCAGCCCGTCCCGCCCGACGGCAGCGAGTCCGACTACCTGGTCGGCTCGCGCGACATCCGCGTCGTGGTCGAGGAGCTGTGGGCTGCCGGCGCCGAGGCGATCGCGGTCAACGGGGAGCGCATCACCCCGACCTCGGCGATCATCGACGTCGGGACCTCGCTGCTGATCAACTCGGCCTACCTGACGCCGCCGTACCAGATCACCGCGCTCGGGCCGCCCGACCTGTACGACCGGCTCAGCGCGTCCGCGGGTTTCGTCGACTTCGTGCGCTCGCGCAGCGAGGGCTACGGGATCGGGGTCTCGCTCGCCGAGCCGGAATCCGTCGACATGCCGGCGTTCGTGGGGACGGTCACCCTGCGCTACTCGCGCCCGCATCGCCTCGCCGGCCCCGTCGGCATCGGCATCGTCCGGTCCGGGCGGCTGACGATGCATCGCGCCCGCAGCCAGATCACGATCGCGGCCGTCGCGCTGATCCTCGGCCTGCTCGTGGTCATCCAGCTGCGCTCGCAGGCGGCGAGCTCCGGGCTGGCCCAGCTGTCGTCGCAGGACCTGACGGTCCTCGTGGCGAACCTGAACGCGCGCAACGACCAGCTCCGACGCGAGGGATCGTCGCTCGAGGTCGAGCTGGCGACGCTGAACCAGAACCGCTCACGCGGCGACGTCTCGATCGATGAGATCACCGCCGACCTGGAACGCGTCCGGGCCTACGCGGGACTCGATCCCGTGGCCGGTCCCGGCGTCACGATCTCGGTCCGTGGCGCCATCGACGGCAGTGGCGTCGAGGAGCTCATCAACGAGCTGCGCAACGCCGGTGCCGAGGCGATCGCGACCGGCGGCGTCCGGGTCGTGACCGGGGTCGTCGTCAGCGGTGCGGCCGGCCAGGCCGAGGTCGATGGCGTGGCGCTCGGTGACACGCTTCGAGGTGATGGCGATCGGGGCGCCCGAAAAGTTGACGGGATCGCTGACCCGATCCGGCGGGGTCATCGCCCAGCTCGCCGCGACCCAGCCCGACGTCGTCGTCACGGTCACGCCGGTCGACCGGCTGGAGCTGCCGGCGACGACCCGCAGCCTCGTCCCGGCGCACGGTCAGCCGCGCCTTTGATAACCTGACGCGCCGATGCCAGACCAGCCCGTCCTCACGCTGCTCCTCGGCGACGTCGTCACGCTCCGACGCGCCCACCCGTGCGGCGGGAGCACCTGGCTGGTCGATCGTCTCGGTGCCGACATCGGTCTGCGCTGCCAGACCTGCGGGCGCCACGTGCTGCTCGAACGCCGTGTCCTCGAAGCGTCGGATGGTCGGGTTCGTGTCGCGCGGCGATGCGGCGATGACCGCCGCCATCTCGACGTCGCCCACGCCTTCCGACGGCCCGTCCGCGTGACCGAGGCGATCGCGGCCCGCGAGCCAGACGACGAGGGGAACGCCCTCGCGGTCTTCCAGAACAGCGGCTTCCTGCGCCTCTGGCTGTCGCAGGTGACGACCCAGATCGGCGGCAACATGGTCCTGTTCGGACTGACCGTCATCGTCGTCGACTCGACCAGCTCGAACACCGCGGTCAGCCTGCTGATCCTGACGTTCCTCGTCCCGGCGGTCCTCTTCTCGGCCGTCGCCGGCGTCTACGTCGACCGCATCGATCGGCGGCTGATCCTGATCGCGACGAACTTCCTGCGTGGTGCCGCGTTCGTGGCGCTCTACCTCGCCGGGGCGAACTTCGCGGTCATCCTCCTGCTCAACATCTTCGTCTCGACGGTCACGGTCTTCTTCGCCCCGGCCGAGCTGGCGATGATCCCGACCCTGGTGCCGCGCAGTCAGCTGCTCGCCGCCAACGGCATCTTCACGCTGACGCTCAACGCCGCGTTCGCCGTCGGCTTCGCACTGCTCGGCCCGCTGGTGGTCAACCTCGCGGGTCCGGAGGCGGTCATCGTCGGTCGTCGCCGCGCTGTATTTCCTGGCCGCGCTCTTCTGCATCACGCTGCCGGCCTCGCCGCCACCACCGCCGGCCGAGACCGACCCGCACAGCCGCCTCGGAGTCGGGGATGCCGAAAAGGCCGTCGAATCGACGTTCGGCCAGCTGCGCGAAGGGTTCAGCTTCATCCGCGCCAACCGGTCGATCGGCTGGTCGCTGATCTACCTGGCGATCACCGCCTCGCTGGTCGGCGTGCTCGGCGTCCTCGGGCCCGACTTCGCCAAGGAGACCCTCGGACTCGAGGCCAAGGACTTCGCGGTCGTCGTCCTGCCGCTCGGGTTCGGGATCGTGACCGGGATCCTGCTGCTCAACTCGTACGGCCGCTACTTCGCCGCGCCGGCGGGTCATCGAGGGCGGCCTGATCGTGCTGGGGATCCTGCTGGCGGCCCTCGCCGCCGCCGGGCCGATCAGCCGCTTCCTCCAGCGCGCCGACGCGCCGGGCGGCCTCGACCTGTCCGGGCGTGACGTCGCTCCTCGCGGTCGTCGTGGTCATCGCGTTCTTCGCCGGGATCGCCTACGGGCTCGTCGCCATCCCGGCGCAGACGCAGCTCCAGGAGGACCTGCCCGAGGACGTCCGCGGGCGCGTCTTCGGCGTCCTCGGGATGCTCGTCTCGGTCGCCAGCTTCCTGCCGATCATCATCGTCGGGCCGATCTCCGACCTCGTCGGGACGACCGCGGTCATCTTCGTGATGGCGATCGGCGTGGCGCTCATCGGGGTGATCTCGGTCCTGACGCGCGGGCCGCTCCGGGAGACCGACGCGCACCCGGCGGCCGACCCGAACGCCGTCGACCCGATCGCCTCGGCGCTCGGCGCGGACCGGCCGACCTGGCACGAGCACGTCGCGACGACCGAACCCCCGCCGCCGCCGCCTGCTGCCGGACCGATCCCGCCTGTCGCCGCACCGCTGGCGCCCGAGCCCGACCGGGCCGGGCCCGCAGACCCGACCGACCGCGCCTGACGGGCCGATGGCTCGCGTCGCTGTCGTCTTCACCGGCGGGACCATCAGCACCGCCTTCGACCCGGTCGCCGGCGGCAACGTCCCGACCCTCGACGGTGCGGCGATCCTGGCCCGGACGCCCGGCCTGGACGAGATCGCCGACGTGGTCGCGATCGACCGCGGCCGGACGCCGGCAAGCCATTTCACGTTCCCGGCGCTGCTCGAGATCGCGGGCGTCCTGCGCGAGGCGCTCGCGGACCCGACGATCGACGGCGCCGTCGTCGTCCAGGGCACCGACACCATCGAGGAGACCGCGTTCTGCTGGGACCTCGTCCTCGACGGCGTGAAGCCGGTCGTCGTGACCGGCGCGATGCGCGCCTCGGACGAGGCCGGGTTCGATGGCCCGGCGAACCTGCGCGACGCCGTCCGGGTTGCTGCGGCCCCGTCGATGCGTGGCGCCGGGGTCGTCGTCTGCCTGGCCGGGACCGTCGAACCGGCCGACGACGTGGTCAAGATGCACGCCTCGGCGCTCGACACGTTCACCAGCCCGAACGGCGGCTCGCTCGGTCGCGTCGGGGCGGGCGAGGTCACGCTCTTCCGGCGACGCGCCGGCCGGCGCCACGTCGAGACGACCCGCGCGGCCGAGCGGGTCCACCTCATCACGGCCACGGTCGCCATGGACGGGTCGCTCCTTGATGCCGCGGTCGCGGCGGGAGCCGACGGGATCGTCGTCGCGGCGACCGGTGCCGGGAACACCGATCCGGCGCTGCTGGCCGCCGCGGAACGGGCGATCGCTGCGGGACTCCCGGTCGCCCTCGCGACGCGCTGCCCGTCGGGTCGCGCCGGTACGGCCTACGCCTTCCCCGGTGGCGGCGCGACGTGGGTCCGGGCGGGTGCGCTCCCGGTCGGCCACCTGTGCGCGGTCAAGGCCCGGGTCGCGCTCGCGCTCGGGCTCGGGGCCGGTCTCGCCCGCGACGGGTTGGCGGCGCTCCTCGCCGACCCACTACCCTGACGACGTGCCGCTCGACACCCTGATCACCGGTCGGATCGCCACGCTCGCCGGTGACGACGGGTTCGGCTGGGTCGAGGCGATCGGGATCCGCGACGGTCGCGTCGCATTCGCCGGCTCCGAGGTCTACCTCGAGACGCGCGCCGATCCGTTCACCGAGCGGATCGCCCTCGAGCCGGACGAGGTCGCCATCCCGGGTCTGACCGACGCGCACCTCCACCTCGCGCGTGTTGCGGCGTCGACCGGCCAGATCGACCTGACCGATGCCGCGACCCTCGACGACGGCCTCGCAGCAGGTGCGTGCCGCCCACCTCGCCCTGACCGATCCGACGGCATGGCTCGAGGGGCACGGCTGGGACGTCGACCGCTGGGGCGGCTGGCCGACCGCCGCCGACCTCGAGGCGGTCGCCCCGGGACGACGCTGCGCGCTGTGGGCGCACGACCATCACGCCCTCCTCGTCAGTCACGCCGGTCTCGAGGCGGCCGGGGTGACGCGCGACACGTCCGACCCGTCGGGCGGGGTCATCCGGCGGACGGCCGACGGGGAGCCGGAAGGCGTCCTGCTCGAGTCCGCCACCCGGCTCGTCTCGACGGCCATCCCGCCCATGGCCCAGGCGGACCTGGAGGCGGCACTGATCGCCGTCTCGCTCGAGCTGCTCAGCCTCGGCATCGTCGAGGTCCACGACCCGGCCGGGCTGGCACCCGACCCCGACCTCGACTGGTCGTACCCGGCCTACGCGCACCTATCCGAGACCGGCCGGCTGCCGCTGCGGGTGATGGCCTCGCTGCGCGACGACGCGCTCGAGACGGCGCTCGCCGGCGGCCTCCGCAGCGGCGCGGTGCTCGGCCACGATCCGAACGGTCGGGCGCGCATCGGCTGGATGAAGTGCTTCGCCGACGGGTCGCTCGGGTCGCGGACCGCCGCGCTGCTCGCCGACATCGAGCCCGAGCCGGACCGTCCGCTCCCGCCCGAGTTGCGGCGTGGCGTCTGGAACACCGAACCCGAGCGTCTCCGCGAGCTCGTCGAGCGAGCGGCCGCCGGGGGCATCGCGACGCAGATCCATGCCATCGGCGACGCCGCGGTGCGGGCCGCGCTCGACGTCCTGGAGCCGACGGCGTCGCGCGTCCCGTTCATGCCCAAGATCGAGCACGTCCAGCTGCTCGACCCGGCCGATCGCGGCCGGTTCGCCGCGGCCGGCATCGTGGCCAGCGTCCAGCCGGTCCATCTCGGGAGCGACGCCGCGCAGGCCCGGAAGCTGTGGGGCGCGCGCGCCGAGTCCAACGGCTACACGTGGGGCTCGCTCGCGGCGACCGGTGCGGTCCTCGCGTTCGGCACCGACGCGCCGGTCGAACCCTTCGACCCGTGGCCCGGGATCGCGCTCGCCGTCCGTCGCGAGGATCCGCGCTGGCCGGCCGGCACGCCACCGTTCGGGCCCGCCGAATCGCTCAGCCTCGACCGCGCCCTCCGCGCCGCGTGTGTCGGCCCCGCGCTCTCGACGCGCCAGACCGACCGCGGACGCCTGGTCGTCGGTCAGCGCGCCGACATCGCCGTCATCCCGGCGGCCTGCATCGACGAGCCGGTCGAGCCGGGCGGCGCGCTCGTCGACCGCGCGACCCTCGCTCGTCCTCCTCGACGGCCGGGTCGTCTACGAGCGGTAGCGCGCCGCGGTCTAGGCGTCGGGCTTGTCCAGCTCCTTGAGCGCGTCGGCGAACAGGCCCTGGAAGATCCGCGATGTCGACGGGAAGGCGTGGATCGTGTCGGTCAGGACGTCGATCGGGACGCGTGCCTTGATCGCCAGCACGCACTCGTGGATCGCCGCCGACGCGTCCGGGCAGGCCATCGCCGCGCCGACGAGCTGGCGTGACCGGCGATCGACGACGATCGTGATGTGGCCCCACTTGGCCTCGATCGCGTAGCCCTTGGTGCTCTTGGTGTAGTCGGCGACCAGCTCGAACGCGTCGAGGCCCTTGTCGAGCGCCTCCTGGAGCGTCACGCCGACCGACGCCGCCTCGGGCTCGGTGTAGGTCGCCCGCGGGAGCGCGCGGTAGTCGGGCATGACGGCCTCGCCGAGCGCCATCCGGACCGCCATCTCGCCCTGGTAGTGCGCCTGGTGCGTGTGCAGCTCGGGTCCGGCCGGGTCGCCGACGACCCACAGCCCGTCGGCGAGGCGCAGCCGCCCGTCGCGCGGGAACGGCGTCCGCCCGGTCGTGTCGATGCCGTAGTGCTCGAGACCCGAGGTCGTCGATCGGGAACGACCGACCGACGGCGAGCAGGACGGCGTGGCCCTCGGCGGTCGAGCCGTCGTCGAGCTCGATGACGTGGGCGCCGTCCTTGCCGGCGCCGGCGCGCGCCCGCAGCGCCCGGACGCCGGTCCGGACGATGACCCCGTCCGCCTCGAGCGTCGGCGCGCAGGACCTCGGAATTGCGCGGATGGTCGGTCGGCGCCAGCCGCGGCCCGGACTGGACGATCGTGGTCGGGCACGCCGAAGCGGGCATAGACCTGGGCCAGCTCGCAGCCGGTCGGACCGCCGCCGAGGACGAGCAGGCTCCGCGGCAGCTCGCGGGCCAGCGTCGCCTGCTCGTTGGTCCAGGTCGGGACCTCGTCGAGACCCTCGATCGGCGGCCGCTTCGAGACCGACCCGACGGCGACGACGATGTTGGTCCCGGCGAGATCGTGGGTCGACGCCGTCGTGGCGGACGGCGACCCGGCCCGGCTCCATGATCGTCGCGGTCCCGCGATAGACGACGGCGCCGACCGCCGTCAGCGCCTTGACGTGGCTGGTGTCGTCCGGCTCGGGCGCGTCGGTCGCGCGGTTGATCATGAAGTCGCGGTGGGCCGAGGCGCGCGGCCACTCGAGGGCGGCCGGGTTGGCGTGATGCCGTGCGGCGTCCGCGAGGAGCGACTTCGACGGCAGGCAGCCGATGTGCGGGCAACTGCCGCCGAACCAGCGGCGATCGACGACGGCGACCGTGGCCCCGAGCTCGCGGGCCTTGTGCGCGGCGGCCTCGCCGGCCGGTCCCGCGCCGATGATCACGAAATCGTGCGTGTCCACGGTCACTCCTTCCGATCGGCGAGCGGGAGGCCGCGCTGCCGGCGCGCCTCGTAGAGCAGGATGGCGGCGCTGATCGAGACGTTGAGGCTGTCGGCGACGCCGAGCATCGGCAGGTTGACCGCCTCGATCCCGTCCGCCGCCCACGCGTCGGTCAGGCCGTCCGCCTCGGCGCCGAGGACGAGCGCGAGTGGGCCCGTCAGGTCTGCCTCCGTGTAGGCACGCTCGCGCTCCGACCCGCGCGGCGACGATGCGCAGCCCGCGCTCGCGAAGCCAGGCGATCACCTCTGGCGTCGGGGCGGCGCCGGTCGGGACCGTGAACATCGTCCCGGCGCTGGCACGGATCGCGTTCGGGTTGAAGAGGTCGGTCCGGGGCGAGGCGGCGATCACGGCGTCGGCTCCCGCTCCGTCCGCGCTGCGCATGCACCGCGCCGACGTTGCCGGGCTTCTCGACGCCCTCGATGACGACGACCAGCGGATCGTCGGGCAGCGCGACGGCGCGCGAGTTCCAACGACGGGATGCGGGCGACGGCGAGGATGCCCTCGGCGCGCTCGCCGAACGCCAGCTTGGCGAAGACCCCTTCGCTGGTCGGCTGGACGGGCACGTCTCGGGCGCGCAGGAGGTCGAGCGCGGCGCGCGCGTCCGGGCCGGCCAGGAGCGGCTCGCAGACGAACGCCTCGACGATCTCGACCCCGGCATCGAGCGCCCGCCGGACCTCGCGCGCGCCATCGATCAGCGTCAGCCCGGTCCGGTCGCGCTCACGTCGGTCGCGCAGGGCCGTGGCCGCCTTGACGCGCGGGTTCGCGAAGCTCGTCAGGACCGGCGGGGTGGGGGAGGTCACAGACGTCATCATGCCCTTCCCGACGACCGTGCGAACGCCCCGAGACCCAGCGTCCGCCCGTCCTCGGTCGTCAGCTCCAGGCGGACCGGTCTCGATCGCGTTCGGCCGCCGGCGGAGGGCCGTCTCGACCTCGGCCGCGAGTCGGTCCTCCTCGAAGCCGGCGGTGTGGGCCGTCAGCAGGACGAAGCCGTCCGGCTCGAGGAGCCCGCCCGCCGCGGCGAGGAGCGCCGGCAGGTCGTCCTCGATCCGCCAGGCGCCGGAGCCCGGTCCGTGCCCGTAGCTCGGCGGGTCGAGGACGATCCCGGCATAGCGGCGGCCGCGACGCACCTCGCGCTCGGTGAAGGCCACCGCGTCGTCGACGATCCAGCGGACCGGGCGATCGGCGAGACCGGAGGCTTCGGCGTTGCGGCGCGCCCACGCGACGGTCGGCCGGGAGGCGTCGACGTGCACGACCGCGGCGCCCGCGGCGGCCAGGGCGAGCGTCACGAGTCCCGTGTACGCGAACAGGTGGAGGACGGCGGCGGCTCGTCGCCGGCCCCGGCGGCGCCCGCGCCGCGACCTGCTCCCGCAGCCACGGCAGCATCGCGGCATGCTCCGGGAAGAGCCCGACCTGGCCGGCATCGGTCGCCCGCAGCTCCATCGTCAGCCCGTCGATCTCGATCGGCCACGGCTCGGCGACGTCGACGCCGGCGGCGCCGGTCCAGCCGCGGTCGCGATCGAAGCGCAGGTCGGGCGCCCGCCACGCCGCGGGGTCGCGGCGCGCCCCGAGCGCTGCCGGGTGCGGCCGGTCGGTGACGCGCGCCCCGAACCGTTCGAGCCGCGCACCGCCGCCCACGTCGATGAGCGCATGCCCGGCGGTCACCTCAGGGAGCCTGGTCGGCGGGCACCAGGCGGTAGAGCGTGCGATCGAGCTCCGGGTAGCGCTGCCCCCACGGCAGCGTGAACGGCTGGACCGGGACCGGGGTCGAGCCCTGTCATCTGCTTGATCGTGCCGTCATTGACGAGGAGGGCGTAGACCGGTCGCCGCCGCGACCACGTCGGTCAGTGGCCGCTCGACCGGATCGCAGGTCACGAGCGCCTTCTCGTCGTAGGCGCGCAGCGAGACGTCCGGCCGGACGCCCTCGACGCAATGCTCGTAGCTCAACGGGGTCAACGCATCCCAGTAGGTGAGCAGGACCGAGTCCGGCGGCAGGGCCGCGAAGACCTCGGCGGTGAAGCGCTCGCCGTCATGGTTGGCCGACTGGTCGTGGCTGGCCCAGTTCGAGGTGATCAGGACGCGCCGGCAGGATCAGCATCGCGAAGGCGACCCACGCCAGTCGTGGCCCCGTCCGCTCGACGACGACCTCCACGAGGGTCTCGCCGGCGTACGCGAGCCCGATCCCAGGATCAGCCAGCTCGTCAGCAGGTAGTGCGACAGGTTGCCCAGGTAGTTCGCGTAGAAGTAGACATTGACGATCCCGAGCAGCGACGAGCAGGGCGCCGAACCATCGATCCCTCAGGACCAGGAGCGCGATCCCGAAGAGGCCGAGGACGACGAAGACGGGGTTCGACAGCGTCAGCAGGTGATCGGAGACCTGGGGCAGTGCCGCCCACGCCGCCTGGACGCTCTCGATCGACGTGAAGTGCATGTCGCCGCGGAACTGGGCGCCGCTGATATGCGCGAACAGCCCTTCGAGCGTCAGGAACGGACCGTATGCCTCGGACGGTCCGGCGAGGGCGCGCAGGGGCAGCCAGAGGTACGGGAGGAGGCCGAGGGCGAAGACCGCGCCGGCCTTGACCAGGAGCATCGGCCGCGCCCTGATCTCGCGGCGGGCGTCGACGAGGACGAACAGGATGACGATCGGCACGACGGTGATGGCCAGCCCGTGGTTCGAGACGCACAGGCCGCCGAGCAGCGCTCCGAGCAGGAGGTCGCGATCGCGCCGCTCCGCTCGCCAGACGAGCGCCCGATGGAGGAGCAACGCGACGATGAAGACGTGCAGGCCGTTCATCTCCGAGAACGTCGCTTCCTGCCAGATCGTGCCCGTGAAGGCCAGTGCCAAGCCGGCCGCGAATGCCACGACCGGACGGACGCCGAGGCGGACCGCGATCAGGACCATCACTGCGACGGCCCCGGCCGCGGCCACCGCCGACAGCAGGTTGGCGCGATAGGCCACAGATCCGACGGGGATCAGGCTGAACAACGTCCCGATCAGGCTGTAGAGCGGATAGCCGGTCGGGTGCAGGATCCCGAGCCGGGACGGGATCATCTCGGCCTCGGCCCAGTCCCCGAAGCTGACCCCCGGGAGCAGGGTCCGCACGTACACGACCAACGACACGGCGAATGCCCCGGCCGCCGCGAGGTCGGCGGCGCTCACCCGTTCGCGGACGCGCTCGATCGCCCGTGGCGGGGCGTCCATCGGCGTCGCGGCGTCCATCGGCGTGCGGATCTCCTCGGTCTTCAAACCGCGCGAGGCTAGCACGTTGTCGCTCGGCGAGCCCTCGGGGTATGATGCGCGTCGCCGCTGGCTCCTCGGTCCGGCGATCGCGGTTTCGGCACGGGACGTGGAACACCTCGTGAACCAAGCGACTCCGTGACCAAGGGAACGAGGGACTGGCGACGTCGGGCGGCTAGCTCAGCTGGTTAGAGCACTTGCTTGACATGCAAGAGGTCACTGGTTCGAGTCCAGTGTCGCCCACCACAACACGAAGAGAGCGTCGAGCGGGACGCGCCGCGCGGAGCGGATCCCCAGAGAGTCGGGTCCCGGCTGCAAGCCCGACGATCGCCTCCGCAGCGGTACCACCCGTGAGCGGCCGGCGAACCGGCCCGGGCGTCGCCCGTTAGCGCGGCCACGAGTGCGCCACCGTCGGTGGCGAAGGCGGGTGGGACCGCGGGAGAAAGCCTCTCGTCCTGTCGATGGACGAGAGGTTTTGTGATTCTCAGGAGGCGACGCAGATGAGCGAGCAGCAGGGCGACGGCGCCGCGGAGGGGCGCCCACGGCGACGCGGCGATCGAGGTCGAGGACGATCGGCCTCGAGGCGCCCGAGCGCGGGTCGGCCGACGAGCTGATGGATCACGGCGCCGCCGGCGAGCTCGGGCCGATGCGCCACTCGGCCGCGCACGTCCTGGCCGAGGCGGTCCTCGACCTGTTCCCGGGCACGAAGCTCGGGATCGGGCCGGTCATCGACGACGGCTTCTACTACGACTTCCAGCTGCCCCGCCCGCTCACCCCCGACGACCTGCCGGCGATCGAGGCGCGGATGCGCGAGAGCATCGCCGCCGACCATCCGTTCGAGCTCAGCGAGATGACGCCGGCCGAGGCGCGCGCGTTCGTGGTCGAGCACGACCAGCCGTTCAAGGTCGAGATCATCGACGACCTGCTGGCCGCCGCGGAGCGCGACGGCACGCCGATGCCGCCGACCACGTTCTACCGCCAGGGTCCGTTCATCGACCTGTGCCGCGGCCCGCACGTGGCGAGCACCGGCAAGATCGGGCCGTTCAAGCTGCTCGGCACCGCCGGCGCGTACTGGCGCGGCGACGAGAAGCGCCCGATGCTCCAGCGCATCTACGGCACGGCCTGGGCGACCCAGGAGGAGCTCGACGCATACCTGTGGCGGCGCGAGGAGGCGAAGAAGCGCGACCACCGCCGGCTCGGCGTCCAGCTCGACCTGTTCAGCTTCCACGACGTCGCGCCGGGCTCGGCCTTCTGGCATCCCAAGGGCCAGATCATCTGGCGGACGCTCGAGGGCGCGATGCGCGAGCTCCAGGCGCGGCGCGGCTACCAGGAGGTCAGCACGCCGATCCTCGTCTCCGAGCGGCTGTGGCGCCAGTCCGGCCACTGGGACCTCTACAAGGAGAACATGTTCATCGTCGAGTCCGAGAACCAGCTGTTCAGCCTCAAGCCGATGAACTGCCCGGAATCGACGTTCATCTACCGAGTCGCACCTGCGCTCGTACCGCGACCTGCCGCTGCGCTTCAGCGAGTACGGCCGGCTCCACCGCAACGAGCGGTCCGGGCACGCTGAGCGGGCCTGACCCGCGTCCGCCAGTTCATCCAGGACGACGCGCATCTCTACGTCCGCCCGGACCAGCTGATGGACGAGATCCAGGCGCTGCTCGGCGAGGTCCGCGAGGCGTACGGCTGGGTCGGCCTGAGCCGCGCTTCGCGTTCGCGACGAAGCCGGACAAGGCGATCGGCGATCCGGCGCTGTGGGAGCGTGCCGAGCGGCTGATCACGGAGGCCTTCGCGGCGGCCGACATCAGCTACGACCTCAAGCCCAAGGACGGCACGTTCTACGCGCCGAAGATCGACATCTACATCGACGACGCGCTCGGGCGCGAGTGGCAGATGGCGACCATCCAGGTCGACCTGGTGATGCTGCCCGAGCGGTTCGACCTGACCTACATCGACGAGAACGGCCAGCCGCAGCGCCCGATCGCCATCCATCGCGCGATCTACGGCTCGCTCGAGCGGTTCATCGGCATCCTCGTCGAGCACTTCGCCGGCGCCTTCCCGCTCTGGCTCGCGCCGGTCCAGGCGGTCGTCATCCCGATCGCCGATCGCCACATCGAGGCGGCCGACGAGCTCGCCGGGCGTCCTGCGGGCGCGCGGCCTGCGCGTCGAGGTCGACGACTCGGACAACCGGATGCAGAACAAGATCCGGCTCGCCCAGGAGCAGAAGGTGCCGTACATGCTCGTCCTCGGCGACCGCGAGATCGAGGCGCGGACCGTGGCGCCGCGCGCCCGCAACGCGGCCCGCGGGGAGCAGCAGGAGGCGGTCGCCTGGGACGACCTCGCCGACCGCCTGGCCGAGGAGGCGCGCGCCCGGACGGTCTAAGCGCGGGGCCGGCATCCGAGCCGGCCCTCGATTGTCGCCCCGCGAACGGCCTGTGCTATCCTCCCGCTTCGGCCGGAACCCGGGTCGTGGTGTACCCGCGCCGGTCGAATGGAACCGTTATCACGAAGGGGAATAGACCATCAGTCGAGACCTGCGCGTCAACCAGATGATCCGGATCCCACAGGTCCGAGTCGTCGATGAAGAGGGTGCCCAGCTTGGTGTCATGCCCACGCCACAGGCGCTCGAGATGGCGCAGGAACGAGGCCTGGACCTCGTCGAGGTCGCCCCGATGGCCTCGCCGCCGGTCGTCAAGTTCCTCGATTTCGGACAGTACAAGTACGATCTCACGAAGCGCGAGAAGGAAGCCAAGCGCAAGCAGCGCTCGGTGACCTTCAAGGAAGTCCGGCTCTCGCCGAAGATCGGGGTCGGCGACTTCGACACGAAGGTCCATCGGGCGATCGAATTCCTCGAGGAGGGTGATCGGATCAAGGTGACGGTCCGCTTCCGCGGTCGGGAGCTGACCCACCCGGAGCTCGGCCGGAACCTCCTCGCGAAGTTCGTCGACCGGGTCAAGGATCACGGGGTCGCGGAGCGGACGCCGCTCCTCGAAGGCAAGTCGATGCACATCACGATGGCATCGGTCCACAAGCCGAAGACGCACGAAGCACCAACCGGCACGAGGCCGAATCGCAGAACGGACGGGCCGAAGAGAATATCGAGCGGGCAGCTCCGACGGCACCGACCGCCCCCGTGGCGGCCGCAGCGCCGACCGAAGCTCCTCGAGCGGCGACCCCGGCCCCGGCCGAGGTGACGGCGCCGGCCGCGACAGCGGCTCCGGCCGCCGAGCCGCGACCGAACCGGCTCCGACCGCCGAAGCGGCTCCGACCGAGATCAAGGCCGAGGCGCCCGCCGCGGCCCCCCGGCCAGCCGCCTCGGCCGCGAAGCCTGCGACAACGACAAAGACTCCAGCGGCGGCCCCCAAGCCGCGAGCGGAAGCCAAGACCACCACCGCAACGAAGACAGAGACCAAGAAGACCACACGCCGGCTCCCGAGCCGGTGACGTCAGGAGAGTGAGGCCAGGGTGCCCAAGATCAAGAGCCACAAGGCGGCCCAGAAGCGCATCGGCGTGACCGGTAGCGGCAAGTTCAAGCGCGTCAACGCCTGGAGTGGCCACCACCTCGAGATCAAGTCGTCCCGACGGACCCGCCGCTACGCCGGCAGTCGCCGTCATCGGGCCCGAACACGCCAAGCAGGTCCGTCGCCTGCTGCCGTACCTCTAGGAGCAGATCGACCTCATGGCACGAGTCAAGCGGGGCGTCACGTCCCACAAGCGCCACAAGCGCCTCATGCAGGACGCCGAGGGCCGCAAGGGCACCAAGTCGCGCCTGGTCAAGCCCGCGCGCGAAGCGCTGCTCCACGCGCTCGCCTACGCGACCCGCGACCGCAAGCAGCGCAAGCGCCAGTTCCGCCAGCTCTGGATCGTCCGGATCAACGCGGCGGCGCGCCAGAACGGCCTGACCTACGGCCAGTTCATCGCCGGCCTCAAGAAGGCCGACGTCGAGATCGACCGCAAGATCCTGGCCGACCTGGCCGTCCGCGACGCGGCGACCTTCGGGAAGATCGTCGAGCTCGCCAAGACCGCCTAGTCGGCTGTCGGCGCAGCGGCGCCCAGCGAGCCCGGGTAGGAGCCCTCGACGTCGACGACGCTCGAGGGCTCGTGATTCCCGACCCACGACGCGCAGAGGGAGACCCGTGGACCTCGTCGACCTGACCCGCGAACTCGAGACGCTGCGCGACGACGCCCTCGGGTCGATCGCGGCGGCCGTCGACGTCGCAGCGCTCGAGGCGCTCGAGCTCGACATCCTCGGCAAGAAGGGCCGCCTGACGACCGTCCTGCGCGGGATCGGCGCCCTGCCGCCCGACGACCGGCCGCGCGTCGGCGCCGTCGCGAACGCCGTCCGCGGCGACGATCGAGGCGGCCCTGGCCGAGCGCGGCACGACCTGCGCGGCTCCGCGCTGACCGGACGGCTGGCGGCCGAGACGGTCGACGTCACGACGCCCGGCCGGCCGATCCGCCGCGGCAGCCTCCACCCGAGCATCGAGGCGATGGGCCAGATCGCCGAGATCTTCGGCCAGTTCGGGTTCGTCGTCTTCGAGAGCCCCGAGATCGAGGACGACCTGACCAACTTCCAGATGCTCAACATCCCGCCGGACCACCCGGCGCGCGACCTGTGGGACACGCTCTACGTCGACGTCGAGGGGCGGCTGCTGCGGACCCACACGTCGCCCGGCCAGATCCACGTCATGCAGACCGACGAAGCCGCCGATCCGGGCGCTCCTGCCCGGGTCGCTGCTTCCGCTACGAGGCGATCGACGCCTCGCACGGCTCGGAGTTCTTCCAGGTCGAGGGCCTGATGGTCGACGAGGGGACCACCATGGCCGACCTCAAGGGCCTCCTCGACCAGTTCGCCAAGGCGATGTACGGCGCGGACAAGAAGACCCGCTTCCGGCCCGGCTACTACCCGTTCACCGAGCCGTCGGTCGCGTTCGACGTCGAGTGCCTGGTCTGCGGCGGCTCCGGCTGCCCGGCGTGCGGACGGACCGGCTGGATGACGATCCTCGGGGCCGGGATGGTCCACCCGGTCGTGCTCCAGTACGGCGGCCTCGACCCCGAGCGCTACCAGGGCTTCGCGTTCGGGATGGGCCCCGAGCGGATCAAGATGCTCAAGCACGGCATCACCGACCTGCGCCTGTTCCTGGACAACGACCTGCGCTTCCTCGAGCAGTTCCGATGAGGGTCCCGCTCAGCTGGTTGCGCGAGTTCGTCGACGTCGACCTGACCCCCGAGGCCCTCGCCGAGCGCCTGACGCTGCTCGGGATGGAGGTCAAGGGCATCGTCCGCTGGGGCGAGGACTGGCGGAACGTCGTCGTCGGGGAGCTGCTCTCCGTCGAGCGCCACCCGCGCGCCGACCGGCTGTCGCTGACGCGCGTCACGACCGGCGACGGCGAGCCGCTCGAGATCGTCTGCGGCGCGACGAACATCGCGGCCGGCCAGCGGGTCCCGGTGGCGCTGCCGGGTGCCGTCCTGCCGGGCGACCGGCGGATCGAGCGGACCGAGAAGATGGGCGTCGTCAGCAACGGGATGCTCTGCTCCGGCGACGAGCTCGGCCTGACCGCCGACGCCGACGGGATCCTGATCCTCCCCGCCGACGCGCCGCTCGGGAGGCCGCTCGCCGAGCTGTACGGCGACACGATCCTCGACGTCGACGTCAAGCCGAACCGCGGCGACGCCCTGTCGATCGTCGGGCTGGCACGCGAGGTCGCCGCGGTGACCGGCGCGACGCTGCGGCTCCCGCCGACCGACCCGCCGGAAACCGGCCGGCCGACCGCCGAACGCTCTGCCGTCGAGGTCCGCGACCCCGACCTGTGCCCGCGGTTCGTCGGCCGCTGGGTCGAGTGGCGTCCACATCGGTCCGTCGCCGGACCGCATCCAGATGCGCCTCCTGGCGGCCGGTCAGCGGCCGATCAGCAACGTCGTCGACGCCTCGAACTACGTCATGGTCGAGCTCGGCAAGCCGATCCACACGTTCGACGCGGCGGCGGTCCAGGACGGCCGGATCATCGTCCGCCGCGCGACCCCGGGCGAGCGCTTCGAGACGCTCGACCACGTCGTCCGCGAGCTCGACCCCGAGACGCTCGTGATCGCCGACCGAGCGCGGCCCGATCGGGATCGCCGGCGTGATGGGCGGCGCCGACTCCGAGGTCGGCGAGGGGACGACCGACGTCATCGTCGAGTCGGCGATCTTCGACCCGATCAGCATCCGGCGGACGGCCTTCCGCTACGCCCTGCGCTCCGAGGCGAGCCTGCGCTTCGAGAAGGGCCAGGAGTTCCGCCTGGCGCGGATCGGTGCCGACCGCACGGCCCGCCTCATCGCCGAATGGGCCGGCGGCGAGGTCGCGCCGGGCGTCGATCGATTCGAACCCGACCGAGCCGCCGCTCGCGCACGTCGCCTTCCGGCCGGCCCGGGTCAACCGGCTGCTGGGCACGGACTTCGCGCCCGACGAGCAGCGAGCGCTCCTCGCCCGGGTCGGGATCGAGACGGCCCCGGCCGGACCGGCACCCGGATCCGCGTCGCGGCGCGGCACCAAGCCGCTCGACGTCGAGCCCGGCGACGCCGAGGTGGTCGATGCGACCGTCCCGACCTGGCGCCGCGACCTCGCGGTCGAGGCCGACATCACCGAGGAGGTCGATCCGCGTCCGCGGCTACGACCTCGTCCCGGCGACCCTCCCGCACACGCCGATGCCGCCCTACCGCCACGACCCGCTCGAGGTGCGCGACGCCGTCCGCGAGACGCTCGCCGGCGCCGGCCTGACCGAGGTCGTGACCTTCGCCCTGGTCGCGCCGCAGATCGTCGAGCGCTTCCCGGCCCACGACGACGGCGAGCTCGCGGGTGAACCGGAGCAGAGCGCGGCCGGCCGGCCGATCACCGTGACCAACCCGCTGTCGAGCCAGCACTCGGTCCTGCGCCAGAGCCTCATCGGCAGCCTGCTCGAGGTCGTCTCGACCAACCTGCGTCAGGGCCGCGACGACATCGCGATCTTCGAGGTCGGCAAGGGCTACGGCGCGCCGGACGACGCGCCGACCCACGAGTGGTGGCGGCTCGGCTTCGCCCTGACCGGTGCTGCCCAGCCGCCGGCGTGGGATCGGCCGGCACGTGCCTACGATCTCGACGACGCCAAGGGTGTCCTCGCGCTGATCTGCCGCCGGCTCGGGTTCGCGGAGCCGACCTTCACGCCCATCACCGACGATCCGAACCTCCACCCCGGCCGCGCCGCGCGAGTCCAGGCCGGCGGCCGTCTCGTCGGTCGGGTCGGCGAGTTGCATCCCGAGACGATCGCGGCGCTCGACCTGCGTGCCGAGCGGATCTACGTCGCGGAGGTCGCCGTGGCCGGCCTCGCCGGCGGCAACCTCGCTGACTATCGCGTGACGGCTCCCTCGCGGTTCCCATCGGTCGAGCGCGACCTGGCGATCATCGTCCCGGTCGAGACCCCGGCCCGCGACGGTCGAGGAAGCCATCCGGCGCCACGGCGGCCCGCTGCTCCGCGACGTCGCCCTCTTCGACATCTACCGCGGCCAGCCGCTCGCCGAGACCGACAAGAGCCTGGCCTACCGCCTGACGCTCCGCGACGACGAGCGGACCCTGACCGACGCCGAGCTCGACGAGGCGGTCGCCCGCGTCGTCAGCGGCCTGACCGACGATCTCGGAGCCCGGTTCCGGACCTGACGCGACCCCTCCGGACCCCACCGCTCCGCAGCGCTCTGCACTGGCGAGGTGGTACTGGCGGGTGCCTTGCGGCGTTCGGACGGCCGCTGCTAACCTTGCGCGGCTCCGGCTCTGCCGGGAGCGTTCAGCACGGAGGCGCACGTGGATTTCGGGGAAACCCTGGCAGGGATCGGGACGGTCGACCTGCTCATCGGCCTGTACTTCATCGGCTTCTTCGTGCTCGGGTTCGCGCAGGGGACGATCCGCCGCCTGCTCGGCATCCTGTCGATCCTGTTCTCATTCCTGCTCGCCGCGAGCCTGGCCGAACCGCTGTCCGAGTTCCTCGGCAACAACTGGCGGCAGTTCAGCCCTGAGTACAGCTACATGGTCGGCTTCCTGGTGGTCTTCGTCGCCTCGTCCGTCGCGTTCGCACTCGTCATCCAGGGGTTCTACAAGCCGCAACCGCTGTTCCAGAAGGCACGCTTCGCCGACGAGATCATCGGTGGCATCCTCGGCATCGTCCAGGCTGCGCTGATCTTCGGTGCGTTGCTGATCATCCTCGACTCGTTCTTCCGGATCCCGGGCATCCCGGCCGATCCCGACGAGCTGCCGTTCCTGCGCGAGATCTGGACCGCGATCGATCCGACCAAGACCGCGGAGCTCTTCCGCGAGACGCTCATCCCGGTCTTCTTCCTGCTGACCGGGCTGTTCATCCCGAACCGCATCGAAGACATGTACCCGTCGATCTGAGCGTCATCGATCGGGCCCTCCTGGCGGGTCCCACGACCGAGGCGGCCCGCGCCCTGATCGGGTCTCGCCTGGTCCGCGACGACGCCACCGGGCGCCGCGTCGGCAGGATCGTCGAAGTCGAGGCCTACATCGGTCCGGACGACCGCGCCTCGCATGCCCGTTTCGGCGAGACGGCACGCAATCGGATCATGTTCGGACAGGCCGGCCGGGCCTACGTGTACCTTGTCTACGGGATGTACGACTGCCTCAACGTGGTGACCGAGACCGACGGCGTGCCCGCCGCGGTGCTCGTCCGCGCCATCGAGCCGCTCGAGGGCATCGAGACGATGCGGGTCGACCGGGTCGCTCCGCTCGACCGCGCGGCGGCGCAGCGTCACCGGCGACCGTGCCATCGCCGCGGCAGAACGGATCGAACGCCTGCCACGCGAGCGGCTGGCGAGCGGGCCGGGACTGGTGGCCGCCGCGTTCGGGCTCGACACCGGCTGGACCGGGGTCGACCTGTGCGATCCGGCGTCGCCGCTGCGGCTGGAGACCGCACCGCGTGATGAGCCACTGCCCGATGTGCTCGCCACGCCCCGGATCGGGATCGATTTCGCCGGACAGCCGTGGGTCGACGAGCCGTGGCGCTTCGTCGAGCGCGGCCACCCGTCGGTCTCCGGTCCGGCCGCGTTGCGCTGACCCGGTCGATCGCCATGGACCAGCGCTCGATCGACCTCCTCGAGTTCCCGGCCATCCGCGGACGCCTGGCCGCCGCGACGTCGTTCGGGCCATCACGCCGGCTTGGCCGAGGCGCTCGAACCGTCGAACGACCCCGTCCTCGTCGCACGTGCCCTCGACGAGACCGACCAGGCCGTCGCGCTCCTCCAGGAGAAGCCTGGTCTCGGGATCGGGGCCGCCCACGACATCGGCCCGGCGATCGAGCGGGCGGTCCGTGGCGGGCGCCTCGAACCCAGCCAGTTCCTCGAGATCGCGACGACGCTCGACGCGACCTCCCGGCTGGCCACGCTCCTCGCCGATGAGCGGCGGCCGCTCCTGCGCGATCTCGGGCGCGAGCTGCACGCGCTGCCGGCCCTGCGCTCGACGCTCGCGCGCAGCTTCGATCCCGTCGGCGAGCTGCTCGACACCGCCTCCCCGCGCCTCGGGGGCCTGCGCTCGGCGGTCCGTGTCGCCTACGAGCGGCTGCGCCGTCGGCTCGACTCGCTCGTCGGCTCGGAGCTGGGCAACGCCCTCCAGGAGCCGATCATCACGCTGCGCAACGGCCGCTACGTGGTACCGGTCAAGTCCGAGGCCCGTGCCCGGGTCAAGGGCATCGTCCACGACGCCTCGGGGAGCGGCGCGACGCTGTTCATCGAGCCGCTCGTCGCGGTCGAGCTGGGCAACGCCTGGCGCGAGGCACAGGTCGCTGAAGCCGAGGAGATCGCGCGCATCCTCGACGAGCTGTCGGCGTTCGTGGCGGCCAACGCCGATGCCCTGCGCGAGACGCTCGGGGCGCTCGCCCAGTTCGACTTCTGGGCGGCCAAGGCGTCGCTCGCGAGCGAGATGCGCGCCAGTCGGGCCGAGACCACCGAGCGGACCGAGGCGATCCTGCTGTCGGCCCGCCATCCGGGCCTGTCCGGCACGGTCATCCCGATCGACATCCGGCTCGGCGACGGCTACACCGCGCTGGTCGTGACCGGCCCGAACACCGGCGGCAAGACCGTCACCCTGCGGACGCTCGGCCTCCTCAGCCTGATGCACCAGGCAGGGCTCCACGTGCCGGCCGAACCGGGCAGCCGGCTGCCGGTCTGGCGCGACGTCTTCGCCGACATCGGCGACGAGCAGTCGATCGCCCAGTCGCTCTCGACGTTCTCCGGCCACCTGCGCTCGATCATCCGCATCGTCGAGGCGGCCGGGCCCGGGCACGCTCGTCCTGCTCGACGAGCTCGGCGCCGGGACCGACCCGACCGAGGGCTCGGCGCTGGCCCAGGCGCTCCTCGACTACTTCATCCGTGCCGGCGCCCTGGTCGCGGCGACGACCCACTACGCCGAGCTCAAGGCCTATGCCCACACGACACCTGCGGCACGCAACGCCGCGGTCGAGTTCGACCTCGAGACGCTCTCGCCGACCTACCGACTGACCATCGGGCTGCCGGGTGGCAGCCAGGCGTTCGCGATCGCCGAGCGCCTCGGCCTCCCCGAGCCGATCGTCAGCGATGCCCGCTCACGCCTGTCCGAGGCGCAGCGCTCGTTCGAGGCGACGCTGGCGTCGATCAAGGCGACCGAGGGCGAGACCGGCGAGGCACTCGATCGCGCCCGAGAGGCCGAGCTGCGCGCGACAGAGGCACTGCGCATCGCCCAGGAGGAACGCCGCCGCGCCCGGCAGGAGCGCGACGACGCGGTGCGAGCCGCCCGCCTGGAGGCGGAACGGATCGTCGAGGACCTGCGGACCGAGGTCCGCACCAGCCGCGAGGCACTGGAACGCGAGACTGTCACGGCACCCGCCCTCGACGAAGCGCTGGCGCGGGCCGAGGGTGGTCTGGCCCGGCTCCCGGCAGGCGACGAGACGGATGAGCCGGCGCCAGAGCCCTACGTCGAGCGGCACTGGCGGCTCGGGGAGCGAGCACGCAGCCTGTCGGGCGGGTGGGAGGGGCGCATCGCGGCCCTCGAACGCGGCGGCAAACGGGCGACCCTCGAGGCCGGCGGGATGCGCGTCACGGTCGACACGTCGGATCTGGTTCCCTCGATCGGCGACGACGAGCCGGAGCGCGGCGCGAACGGCGCCGGTTTCTCATCACCGACCTCGAACGCGGCAGAGCTCCGTTCCGAACGTGCGCGGTCAGTCGCCTCGTCGCTGGACCTGCGCGGTGCCCGCGTCGAGGAGGCGCTCGAGGCGCTCAACCGCTATCTCGACGATGCCGGCCTGGCCGGCCTCGACAAGGCGCTGATCATCCACGGGATGGGAACGGGCGCCGTCCGCGATGCCGTGCGGGCGACGGCAAGCAGCCACCCGCTGGTGAAGTCGATGCGGCCCGGTCAGCGCGGTGAGGGCGGCGACGGGGCGACGATCGTCGAGTTCTGACCGACGGTCAGTGCGGCTTGGGCGTGTCCCTCGGTCGCGGCGTCCTGTTCGGGCCGGGGAACCCGCCTCCCGGATCGAAGGTCGGCAGCGGGACGCACGACGGAGGTGGCGCGAGCGGGTCGGGGATCGCGAACGGATCGCAGAAGACCGGCGGCGTGTAGAGCGGGCACTTCGTACGCGGCATGAACTTGGCACCCCAGGTCCGCCCGAACGGGGCGAATGCGCCGTTGTAGAAGTAGGCGGTCCGCGTTCCCTTGGGGCCTCCACCGACGCCGGAACCACGGGCCGCCCGTGCGCCCCAGGCCAGGTTCGCCTTCTGCCAGTTCGGGAAGTTGGTCTCGACCTCCGACAGGTTGAAGAAGCCCTTGGTGACCTTCGGTCCCTCGCAGCCGTCGCGCCACAGCAGCCCACTGGCGGCGTCGATGGTGGCCGCGGTCCGGAAGGTCTCCTTCTCGGTCGGGACCGTCCCGGGCAGGAAGAATTCCTTGACCGTCTTCGTCGTGAACGGGCCGGGTTTGAGGCCGGTGAAGGCATCGACGGTGGCGGTCTTGAGCGCGCCGGCCGGCGGCTTGAATTGGGCGATCTTCATGCCCTTGGTGACCTCGGTCATGATCGCCGACCACAGAGGCGCCGAGGTGTCGAGCGAGAGCTTGCCGTCGTTGGGGGTGCTGTCGCTGTTGCCCATCCAGACCCCGACCGCGATGGCCGGGGCCTTCTTGTCCGCCGGCGGAGCGACGTAACCGTAGGCCGCCACGTCCTTGTTGTCGCTGGTCGTGCCCGGTCTTGTAGGCGGCCGGCCGGCGCGTGTTGCCGTTGAAGATCGCCCACTTGCCCCAGAACGGGTTGACCTTGCGGTCGGTGTTGCCGGCCATGATGTCGGTGACGATGTAGGCCGCTCCGGGGCTCAGCACCCGGGTGCCGGTCGGCGCGTTCTCGGCTGGTCGGCCAGTAGGTGCTGCCGTCGCTGTTGAGGACCGTGCTGATGACCCGCCGCGGCATGTGCACGCCACCATTGGCGAGCGTCCCGTACGCACCGAGCAGGTCGATCGGGTGGACCTCGAGCGTCCCGATGCCCATCGACAGGACCGGGGCCGCGGTCTTGAGGTAGGTCAGGCCGAAGTCCTTCGTCCGGGCGAAGACGTGGTCGAGGCCGCTCATGATCGTCGCCTTGATGGCCGGGATGTTGAGCGAGAACTGGAGCGCGGAACGGAGGCGCACCGGGCCGCGCTCGAGCTTGTCGGCCTGGATCGGGATGAAGCCGCCACCGAAGTTGGTGGTGACGTCCATGAACATCGTCGCCGCCGTCAGGGTCTTGTCATCGATGCCGATGGCGTAGTCGATCGGCTTGATCGCCGAACCGGGCTGCCGCCAGCCGTCGGCAAGGACGTCGAACTGCGGCTGGAACTTCTTGCTGCCCTTGGACGTGTAGCTTGCCGAACCCACGTAGGCGAGGACCTCCCCGGTCCGGTAGTCGATCACGCCGGCCGCTGCGTTGTGGATGTTGTGACCGCGCAGGCCGAGGATCCAGGAGCGTGCCGATCCGGGGATCTTGCGGCTGGCCAGGATCGCCGACGGGTTCTTGGCGTTCGGGGCGCGAGCGGCGACGTAGACCCACTTCTCGGCGATCTTCTGAAGCTTCAGGTCGATCGTGGTGATGACCTTGTAGCCGCCATTGTCCACGTCGGGGCAGTCGATCGGGCTATCGGGACAGAGCATCTCGCCGAGCGCACGCCGCACCTCCCACACGAATTGGGGAGCCTTCCATTGAGTAGCCACCGGCGGCACCAGCTCGACGGGCTCCTCCTTGGCGATCTCGTATTCGGCGGCCGTGTGCTTGCTGCCGGTCAGCGTGCTTCGCGTCTTCATCAGGTCGAGCACCTTGTTCCGGCGCTGGACGATCTCCGAATCCGGCGGGACGACGAGCTTGAAGTTCGTGCATTCCTCGCCCTCGGCGATGTTCGGGTCGAGGCAGACCTCGGTCGCATTGCGCATCAGGTCGAACTTCGTCGGCGACTGGGGGATCCCGGCGAGGATCGCGTCCTGGGCGAGTGACAGGTCGGCGAGCGACTTCCCGAAGTAGCTCTTCGCCGCGGCCTTCACGCCGTAGCTCTGGTTGCCGTAGAAGTTCTGGTTGAGGTACGCGGTCATGATCGTCTTCTTGCCTTCCTCGCCGGGGAAGGCCTGGGTCAGCCGGATCGACTGGATGATCTCGCGTGCCTTGCGCTCGTACGTGGACCCCTCGAACGCTGCGGGCGGGAGAAGGCGGGCGCGCACGAGCTGCTGGGTGATCGTCGATGCGCCGCGTGGCTTGCCCGAGACCGTGTCGAGACCGGCCGAGACGATGCCTGCGGGGTCGAAGCCCGGGTTGCTCCAGAAGTCCTTGTCCTCGATCGAAGTCGTCGCGTCGATGATCTCGCCCGGCAGCTCGTTGTACGTGACAAGCTCGCGCTTCAGGTCGCCGAGGCGGGCGAGCTCGACCTTGCCGGTCCGGTCGTAGATGATCGTCTGCTGTTCGAAGTCGATGTTGTTGAGTGCTTCGACCGGGTCCGGAAGGCCGGCGGCATAGTGGTTGTAGGCGCCCACGGCAAAGACCGCACCAGTGCCCGCGGCGAGCCCAGTGGTGAGAAGGAGGACGACGAGGACGACGACGACGATCCGACCGACGGTCGAGCCTGCGCGTCCTCGCGGCTGTCGCTGGAGCGCTCGACGATGGCGCTGGCGACGCGCGAGAGTGGTCTGCATGAGTGGCCGCACGATAGCATAGGGGGCGTGATTGAACGGAAGCTGGCCTCCCGCCCCGACGAGACGACTCGACCCGTGAGCCTGTGACGGAGACCGCCGAGGGCAGCCCCGCAGGCCCGGCCGGACTGCTCGATGAGCTGCGCTGGCGGGGGATCCTTGAGGAGACGACGCCGGGGCTGGCGGACCGACTGGCGACCGGCCGTCCGATCGCCGGGTACATCGGCTTCGACCCGTCCGCCGACTCGCTCCATGTCGGCCACCTGGTGCCGATCTTCGGGCTCCTGCGCCTGCAGCGCTTCGGTGGACGACCGGTCGCCGTCGTGGGCGGCGGGACGGGCATGATCGGTGACCCGTCGGGTCGGTCGGCGGAGCGGAACCTGCTCGACCGGGCGACCCTCGAGACCAACCTCGCGGCGATCCGGGGTCAGCTCGGACGGTTCCTCGACTTCACTCCCGGCAGCCAGGGCGCGATCATGGTCAACAACCTCGACTGGCTAGGCGAGCTGTCGCTGATCGATTTCCTGCGTGACATCGGCAAGCACTTCACGATCCCGTACATGCTCGCCAAGGACTCGGTCCAGACCCGTCTGGAGCGCGGCCTGTCGTTCACCGAGTTCAGCTACATGCTGCTCCAGGCAGACGACTTCGTCCACCTCTACCGGACGATGGGCGTCGAGCTCCAGATGGGCGGCGCCGACCAGTGGGGCAACATCACGGCGGGTCTCGAGCTAATCCGGCGGACCAGCGGACGTGCCCTCTCGACCGACTCGCGCGCCGACTCGTTCGCCACGTCATTCCTCACGGGCGACGACGATGCCGAGGCAGAGACGTTACTTGCGGATGGCGCTTCCGACCCCGCCCACGGCCTCGCATACAAGCTGCTTCTCTCGCCGTCGGGGACCAAGTTCGGCAAGAGCGAGACGGGGGAGTCGGTCTGGCTCGATCCCGCCCGGACGTCGCCCTATGCCTTCTACCAGTACTGGCTCAACACCGACGATCGCGACGTCGGGACCTACCTGCGCTGGTTCACCGAGTTCCCGCAGGCACGCATCGAGGCGCTCGAGAGTGAGGCCGCGCGCGCGCCCGAGGGACGGCCGGCGCAGCGGGCGCTGGCGCTCGACATCACGGCCCGGACCCACGGCGACGAGGTTGCGGCGCGGGCCGTTGCCGATTCCGAGGCGAAGTTCTCGAGCGAGGCCATCGACGACCCGGCGGTCCTGCGCTCGCTCTATGAATTGGCAGGCGGGTTCACGTTCGACGCCAAGGGCCTGGCGGCGGGGACCGCGGTCGTCCTGGCCGAAGCCGGACTGGTCGCCTCGAAAGGTGAGGCTCGACGCCTCATCGCCGGGGGCGGGGTCACGGTCAACGGCACGCGGGTGACCGACCCGGCCTTCGTCCCGGAGCCGATCGCCGGGGAGTGGCTCGACGTCCGGATCGGGAAACGGCGGCGCGAGATCGGCCGCCGGCGCGCGGCGGGTTAGTCGGACCGGCGCCGCTCTCGGTCAGGGACTAGGCTGTCGCGTCCTCGCGTTCGACCCACTCGGCTCGCCATGCTGGGGCTGGGAACGCCGGCCCGAAGTAGTCAGTCATCCGGGCGATCCGAGGCCCGTCGAACTCGACGATGCTGACGCTGTACCAGGGGTCCTCGCCGTACATCAGGGTCATCTCGGCGACCCACGTGTCGCCAGCCCCCGAGATCCGCACGAAGCGGAAGCTGGGCGGTCCTCCTGGATAATTCTCGTGGACACGGACGCAGCTCAGGGCGCCGGTCAGGCGCTCACCGGATTGCGGCCAGCGGGTGATGGCGTCGGGCGTCAGGATCTCCAGTAGCGTGGCGGAGTCGCCGGCCACGATCGCATCGAAGAATCGCGTGATGGTCTGGCGGTGGTCGGTGTCGGTGTCGGTGGTCATCGGAGTCTCCTCGCTTTGCCTGGGAGACGCGGATGAAGCCACGACGTTACGGCTCGGGTGCCAGCTCGGTGGCGGCCGCGATGAGCCGGTCGTTCTCGTCCGCGGCCCGGACCGTGAGCCGGAGGTGGTCGGCGAGCGGATGACCCGCGCCGAACGTCCGCGGCACGAGACCGCGCGCGAGGAGGCCCTCCGCGACAGCCGTGGCACGCTCCGTCGAGCCGAGGTCGACCAGCAGGAAGTTCGTGACCGACGGTCCGACCTTCCAGCCGATGCCCCGCAGACCGTCCGCCAGCCGGGTCCGCTCGGTCTCGACGCGGGCCAGGTTGTCGTCGAGGATCGAGTCGTCGCGGAGCGCCTCGGTGACGAGCGTGACCGAAACCGTCGAGATCGACCCAGGTGGTCGGAACGGGTTCATTCGGGCGATCACCTCGGGACGGGCGACCGCGAAGCCGACCCGCAGGCCGGCCAGCGCGTAGGCCTTGCTCGCCGTGCGGACCACGATCAGGTTCGGATAGACATCGCGGAGACCGAGCAGGGTCGTGCCCACGAATTCGGCGTACGCCTCATCGAGGACCACGATGGGTGCCGGTCGCCCGGCCGTGCCCGCGTCCTCGGCGAGACCCGCGAGCAGGGCGGCGATCGCACCCTCGGGCTCCGGCAGTGCGGTCGGGTTGTTCGGGCTGCACAGCCAGATGACGGCTGCAGCGTGGTCGGCGGTCGCGGCGCGCACCGCGGGAAGATCGAGAGCAAAGCCGGCTGACTCGCTTAGCCGCGGGACCGCGACCGACCGTCGCTCCGCGTTGCTCGGTCAGCACGCGGTACATCGCGTAGGTCGGGATGGGGACGATCGCCCGGCCGACGGGTGGGATGAAGACCTTGGCCACGATGTCGAGGATCTCGTCCGCCCCAGCTCCGACCAGGATCTCGTCCGGCGTCACGCCGTAGCGGGCGGCGGCTGCCTCGATGAGTGCCCGGTAGTCGGTCGGCGGATACTCGGAGAGCGGCGCAACGAAGCGGCCGGCGGCGAGCAAACGTGTGGCGAGAGCCGGGCGGGACCGGCGAGGTGTTCAGGTCGAAGCGGACGATCGTCGCGGGGTCGAGCCCGTAGCGTGCGGCGACCTCCTCGTCGGTCGCCTCCCACGAATAGGTCGATGGCGCGTTGGGCGAGGTGAAGGTGACTGGCGTCGGGCTCATCCGCGTCGAGTCGGGCAGGCGTCAGTGCCCGCCGTGCCCCCCGGCAGCCTCGAGCTCCTTGCGGTGGGCGTCCATCACCTTCTCGGCGATGTGGCCGGGCACGTCGTCGTAGTGGTCCAGCGTTGCCGTGAACGAGCCACGGCCCTGGGCGAGTGACCGCAACTCCGTGGCGTAGTTGAACAGCTCGGCCTGCGGCACGTGGGCGCTGATCACCTGCATGTCGCCGTCGGTGTCCATCCCGAGGACGCGCCCGCGGCGACCGTTGAGGTCGCGGTTGACCTCACCCATGTAGGCGTCGGGGACGCGGATCTCGACGGCCATGATCGGCTCGAGCAACGCCGGCTTGGCGTTGTGGACGCCGTCCTTGAGGGCCATCGAGGCTGCGATCTTGAACGCCATCTCGTTCGAGTCGACCGGGTGGAACGATCCGTCGTAGAGCGTCGCCCGGAAGTCGGATAGCGGGTAGCCGGCGATGACACCGCCCTCGGCGGCCTCGCGGATGCCCTTCTCGACGCCGGCGAAGAAGCCCTTCGGCACCGCCCCGCCGACGACACGCTCGGCGAACTCGACGCCGCCGTCCGGGTTGGGCTCGAGCTCCAGCCAGACGTCCCCGAACATCCCGTGCCCGCCGGTCTGCTTCTTGTAGCGGCCGTGGACCTGGGTCTTGCCGCGGATCGTTTCCTTGTACGGGACCTTGGGCGTGTGGGTGACGATCGCCGCCCCGAACTTTCGCTTGAGCCGCTCGAGGATGACCGCGATGTGCGCCTCGCCCATGGTGCGCAGGACCTGCTCGCCGGTGGCGGAGCGTTCCAGGCGGACGGTCGGCTCCTCCTCGAGCATGCGCGCCAGCGCCGGGCCCATCTTGTCGAGGTCGCCCTTGCTCTGTGGCTCGATGGCGACGAGCAGCGACGGCTCGGGGAAGTCGAGCGTCGGCAGCACCAGCGGCTTGTCGCGCGATGCGAGCGTGTCGCCGGTCTCCGTCACGGTCAGCTTCGCGACAGCGCCGATCTCGCCGGCCTTGAGCTCGCCGATCGGCTCCTGTTCCTTGCCGTGGAGCAGGAGTAGCTGGCCGATCCGCTCGTCCTCGCTCCGGCCGCTGTTCCAGACGTGAGCCTGCGAATGGAGCGTCCCGGACAGGACGCGCAGGTAGGTCAGCCGCCCGACGAAGGGGTCGGCGGTGGTCTTGAAGACGCGGACCAGGAGCGGTCCGTTCTCGTCGGCGGGAATCTCCACCTCGCCCGACTTGTCGGTGGCCACCGTCGGCGCCTCGTCGGCGGGGGAGGGGAGGTAGCGGACGATCGCGTCGAGCAAGCCGCGCAGGCCGATCCCCTTGATCGCACTTCCGACGAGGACTGGGGCCAGGATCGATTCCTTGACGCCCTTGCGCAGGCAGGCCTCGAGCTCGGGGTCGGAGATCTCCTCGCCTTCCAGATACTTGGTCAGCACCTCGTCGTCAGCCTCGGCGGCGGCCTCGAGCAGCTGGTCGCGGCGGGTCGCCACCTCGCCCGCCAGGTCGTCGGGGATCGGGACCTCGACCTCGGTCGAGCCGTCGAGCCGCCACGCCTTGCGGTGGACGAGGTCGACGTAGCCCTCGAACGACTCGGCCGCGCCGATCGCGATCTGGAGCGGCGCGATCTTGTTACCGAAGCTGGCCCGCAACGCGTCGAGGGCGGCGGTCGGGTTGGCGTTCTCGCGGTCGCCCTTGTTGATGAAGAAGCAGGCGGCGGTCCCGGTGCCGCGTCCCAGCGCCACGGCGTGCTCCAGGCCGGCCTCGACGCCGCTCGCCGAGGCGTCCATCACGAAGATCGCGCCGTCGGTCGCGGCGAAGCCCTCGATGACGTCGGCGATGAAGTCGGGGTAGCCGGGCGTATCGACCAGTGAGATGCGGGTCCCGTCGGATTCGAACGTCCCGACGGCAAGGCTCAGCGACTCGCGTCGCTTCTGCTCCTCGGGTTCGAAGTCGAGATGCGCCGACCCATCGTCGACGCGACCGAGCCGCGGGATCGCGCCGGCTCGAAAGAGGAGTTGTTCCGCGAGCGTCGTCTTGCCGGATCCAGCGTGACCGGCCAGGACGACGCTCCGCAGGTGGGGGAGGTCGACGCTCTTCATCGTCATCGGCTTCGTCGGTCCTTCTTCTGCAACAGGGAGAGGGGACGTCCGGGGCGAGCGCGGGGCGGGCGTGGGGTCCGGCCATGATAGTCCGCTATACTCCGGCCCGCGATGTCAGGTCACTCAAAATGGTCCACGATCAAGCGCGCGAAGGGCATCACCGACGCCAAGCGCGGCGCACTGTTCACCAAGGTCGCCCGGGAGATCTCCGTGGCTGCCCGGCAGGGCGGCGGCGACCCTGACGCCAACTACCGGTTGCGCCTCGCGATCGAGAAGGCGCGCTCGGTGAATATGCCTGCCGACAACATCAAGCGGACGATCGACAAGGCGACCGGCGGCGGCGAGGCCGAGCAGTTCGAGGAGATCGTCTACGAGGGCTACGGCCCGGGTGGCGTGGCTGTCCTCGTGGAGGCCCAGACCGACAACCGCAACCGGACCGCGGCCGAGGTGCGCTCGATGTTCGCGAAGTCCGGCGGCCAGCTGGCCGGCTCGGGAGCCGTTGCCTGGCAGTTCGAGCCGCGCGGGCTGATCGCCGTGCCGCGGAACGGGGTGGACGCCGACGAGGTCGCGCTGACCGCCATCGATGCCGGGGCCGAGGACGTCGACACCGACGGCGACGAGACCATCGACATCTACACCGCGCCGGCCGAGCTCGAATCGGTGCGCCAGGCGCTCGAGGCCGCGGGGATCTCGGTCGAATCGGCCGAATCGGCGATGGTCGCCAAGCAGACCGTCGAGCTGGACTCGTCGAAGGCGCGCCAGGCGTTGCGGCTCGTGGAGCTGCTCGAGGACCTCGACGACGTCTCGCGGGTGACCGCCAACTTCGACATCCCCGAGGATGTCTTCGCCGAGGTGGCTGGGTGAAGGTCCTCGGGATCGACCCGGGGACAGCGGCGCTGGGGTACGGGATCGTCGAACGGAGCGGTGGGCGGCTGCGCGAGGTCGACCATGGCGTCCTGAACACCAGCCCGGACCTGTCCCTCCCTGAGCGACTGCTGGCGATCCATTCGCTGGTCGACGAGCTGCTGTCCCTCCACGAGCCGGACTTCATGGGCGTCGAGCGGCTGTTCTTCTCGCGCAACGTCCAGACAGCGCTAGGCGTGGGGCAGGCGCGCGGCGTGGTGCTGCTGGCGGCGGCCCAGCACGGGACCCCGGTCCGGGAGGCGACCCCGAACGAGGTCAAGAGCGCGATCGCCGGCTACGGCGCCGCCGACAAGGAACAGGTCCAGCGCATGGTCCAGCTGGTGCTCGGGATGAGCGAGCTGCCACGACCCGACGACGCGGCCGACGCCCTGGCGATCGCCACGTGGGTGGCGAACACCGACCGTGGCGAGGCGCTGGCCACGGCCGGGGTGCTGGATCGGGCCGCGGTCGCGCCGATCACCCGCGGCGAGACGGGCTACGAGCGCGCCGTCCGCGAGGCGCTGGCCACCGAGCGCGATGAGAAGCGCAGCGCCTCATAGCCGCCTCGTGATGCGGTGATCGCATCGGTCGAGGGTGTCGTCGGCGCGGTCGCCGCCGATTCCCTGGTGATCGAGGTCGGGGGGATCGGCTACCGGGTCTTCGCCGCGCCGGCGATCCTGGCCGCGGCCCAGCCCGGCAAGGTCCTGAAGCTGCACACGTTCCACCTCGTCCGCGAAGATCAGCAGGCGCTGTACGGCTTCCGCTCGGTCGAGGAGCTGGGGTTCTTCACGCTGCTGCTGACCGTCAACGGGGTCGGACCAAAGGTCGCACTGGCGATCGTCGGGTCGCGGCCGACGCCCGATCTTCAGCTCGCGATCATGGCCCAGGACCAGGCCGTCCTTGTCTCCATCCCGGGAATCGGCAAGAAGCTCGCCGAGCGGATCATCTTCGAGCTCAAGGAGAAGGTCGCCGCGGCGGGGGTGTCCGTCTCCGGACCATCGGTTCCGGGTGGTGCGGCGAGCGAGGGCGAGATCGTGGCCGCGCTCCAGGCGCTCGGCTACTCCCTGGCCGAGGCGCGAGAGGCGTCGCGCGCGGCCCTGGCGGACGTCGGCGTGGACTCCAGCCTCGAGGAACGCGTCAAGGCGGCACTCCGCAGCCTCCTGCGCGACTAGCCGACGGGCTGGTCCAGTCCGAGGCGAACGGCGATCGTCGCGGCCTCCGTCCGGGTCTCGACCCCGAGCTTGCCCAGGATGTGCGAGACGTGGACACCCGCCGTGCTCTCGCTGATGAAGAGGGTCTCGGCGATCCGACGGTTGGTGTAGCCCTCTGCGACGAGGGCGAGGACGTCGCGCTCGCGGCTGGTCAGGCCGAACGGGTCGACGGGGCCGGCGGTCTCGTACGATTCGGCCGCTTCGGAGACGCCAACCGCGGCCTTGGCCCGAACCCCATCGTCGGGCACCGACAGGTCGATGCGCATGCGCCGCCCCACACCGGCGATCTCGTTCGCGAGGACGGACGCTCCGATCCTCGTCGCGATCGCATGAGCATCACGGAGTGGCGCGACGGCAGCCCCAAGGTCACCCCGTCCTGCCCACGCCTCGGCGGTTCGCCAGGCGACGTACGCCTCTTTGAAGGGCGCGGGTCGCGCGGCCACCGCGGGGCGGATCGCCTCCCACGTCTCCGGATCGTCCTCGCCGGCCGCTCGAGCGAGCTCGGCGGCGCAGATCGCCATCCGCCAGCCGATCTCCCGGGTAGCGAGCTCATCGGGTGCCTCCAAACGGGTCATCGCGGCCCGGTAACGGTCGATCACGGCATGTGCATCGGTGACGGCGGCATCGGCGGCAGCCGCGTCGCGTGCCGTTCGGGCCCGGACCGCCAGGTCCGCGGCGGCGTGCATCGCTGGCATCATCAGCTGGCCGAGGAGGATCGCATCGTCCATCTCGACAAGGCGGTCGAGGCCCTCGCGCGCCACCTGTGAAGCCGTTGCCGGATCGCCACTCCACAGCGCGATCTCCGTGCCGACCATGTGGAGATCGATGGCGAACTGGGCGTCGTCCATGTTGCCCGCCTCCTCGCGGGCGAGCGCGAGATGGCGACCGGCCGTCTCGAGGTCGCCCGTCCGCATCAGCAAGTGGGCAAATGACACATAGAGGTGGATGGTGCTGACGCCCGGCAGGACGTGCTCGGCGTTCGCCTCGAGGAGTGCCGCCGCCTCGGGGTAGCGAGCCAGCTCGACCAGCATCAGGGCCGCGTTCGTCTCGAGCAGCCAGCGGAAGCTGAGCTCGCCGCCGTATCGCCGGGTGCTCTCGGCGCCGGCCAGCGAGACCTCGAGGGCCTCCTCCACGAACCCACCGAACTCGAGCATGCTGCCGAGATTCGCGTAGGAGCGTGGGACTTCGATCGGGTCGTCCACGACAAGCGCGATCGCCAGGGACTGCCGCAGGAGGTCGATCCCGGCGGCGATGGCGCCGAGGTTCGCCCGATCCACGCCGAGGATGTTCAGGGCGCGCGATTCGATGGCCTGCGCCCCGACCGCTCGGGCACTCTCGATCGCGCGCTCGGCGAAGGGGACCGATTCGCTGCACCGGCCGGCCAACATCAGGTTGCCGGCCAGACCGGCGAGGACGCGCGCCTCGTCGGTCGACGCCGGGGCTCCGTCGAGGAGGTCGATCGCCTCCTCCAGCAAGCGGATCGACGTCGCCGTATCGCCCGCGAGCCATGACGCATACCCGAACCGTTCGCGTGCCCGCGCCCTGCGCCCGCGGTCGTCGGCAGACCCGGAGCTGGCATCGATGAGCTCGATGCCGCGCTGTGCCAGGTCGACCGCATGCGAGGCATCACCGACCAGCGTGGCGGTCGCGCTGGCCGAGTCGAACAGGTCCGCGAGGTCGCGGTCGTCCGGGAGGTCGCTGGGCGGCACGAGATCCCACAGCTCGATGGCGCGCTCGTACTGGCGCCCCGCCTCGGCGTATGCGTAGACCGTGCGCGAGGCGTCGCCGGCCGCGATGGCTGCCTTGAAGGCGCGTGCCGGATCCTGCGCCAGACGCCAGTGATAGGCGATCTCGACGAGCCGTGTCGCGCCCGCGACGCCCGCGCCGGCAGGCCGCTGCTCGAGAGCCTGGGCGAATGCGGCGTGCAGGACCCGCCGTTCCGACGGTAGGAGGCCGTCGTAGGCGGCTTCCTCCACCAGCGCATGGCGGAATCGATAGCGTTCGACGGACCCGTCCTGGACGACGAACAGCAACTGCGCACCGATGGCGCTGCGCAGCGCCGAGCCCAGCTCCGGCTCTGACAGCCCGCAGACCGCGGCGAGGAGCTCGTGGTCGACCTGCCGGCCGGCGACCGAGGCGATCTCGACAAGCCGACCGGCAGCCTCCGAGGTGGCTGCGAGTCGGACCTGGAGGACGCCGCGCAGTGTCTCCGGCAGGCGTTCGCGGCTCCGACCCGGCTCGTCGGCAGCGGCGGCCAGTTCCTCGGCGAAGAACGCGTTGCCGTCGGATCGCCGCACGATCGAATCGACGAGTGCCGCTCCGGGCGGCGCGCCGGCGATCCCGGTCAGCAACTCGACCAGTTCGTGACGATCGAATCGCCCGAGGTCGATCCGCTCGACCCCGGCCTGGCGCTCGGTCTCGGCCAGCCATGCCGTCAACGGGTGGCGGCGATGCAATTCGTCGGTCCGGAATGTGGCGACCAGGAGCAGTCGCTCGGTCCGGGCGTTGCGTGTCAGGAATGCGAGCAGGTCGCGGGTGGACCGATCGGCCCAGTGCATGTCCTCGATCACGAGGAGGACGGGGGTCGTCTCGCCGAGCCTGCCCAGAAGCCGAAGTGCTCCTTCGAAGATCCGGGTCTGGAGCCATTGCGTCTGCCCCGTCGCCGCCTCCACGCCGTCCACGGTCGACACCTCGGGGACGAGCCTCGCGAGCTCGGCGAGGCTCGGTCCGGCGGCCTCGGCGATCCGTTCCGGGTCGACCTGGCGGGCAAGCGATCGAAGGGCCTCGACGATCGGGCCGAACGGCAGGGCGTCCTCGCCGAGCGCGACGGCGCCACCCTCGAGCACCAGCCAGTCTTGCTCGCGCAGGCGCGCGACGGCCTCCTCGACCAGGCGGCTCTTGCCGACGCCGGCCTCGCCGCCGACGAGGATGAGCGCCGGTTGGCCCGAGGCAGCCGAATCGGCCGCCGAGAGGAGTTCCTGCAACTCCCTCGAGCGGCCGACGAAGATCGGGCTGCTCAGGCGCCGGGCCATGTTTTCCATCATAGGGCCCGGTGTAGGCCCGGCCGTCGTCCCTCCGCCCCAGAGGAGGGACGACGGTCGGTCCAGGGTCAAGCGCTCGCGGCACCTGTGAGCTGAGAGGTCGGATCGGCTTCGGCAGGTCCACCGATGTGACCCGACGTCGCCTCACGGACGAACTTGACGATGCTGGCGATGCCGCCGCGGACCAGGCCGGGCCGCTGCTCGCCACCGCTCTGGGCGGCCCGCTGAAGCGCGCGCTGCTGGAACATGCGCTCGCGGTCCTGCTCCTGGATCCAGAGGTAGGTCTTCGGATGCATATACATGACGGTCTCCCTTGCCGGTCGCCCTCGAGGCCGAGGTCGTTGATGACAAGCTACGGTCGGAGGGTGGCCATGCACATCGTGAGGACGGCCCATCCCGGCAGGTGTGCGCCCTTCATTTCCGCTGGGCGAGGGAGGGCCGAGCCTTTACGAGGCTGGATCTGGCCCTAGGACGAGGCCATTCGTGCACGAATCCGACTAAAGGCGCCCGCCGGGCGGTGGATCAGGGTCTTCGGCCTGCCAGCGCGTCGGTGTGGATGCCGCGGGGATCGATCGAGGCGCGGCCCGGTCGCGCGGCGAGATCGGCGAGCGTCTCCTTGTCCAGGATGTCGAGCATCGCGTCGCGCACGTCGAGCATCGTGTCGCGCAGAGCGCAGGTCGCCTCGTCCACGCAGGAGCACGGTTCGTAGTAGCGGAGGGACACGCAGCCGAGCGGCGCAAGCGCACCGTCCAGGAGCCGGATGACCCGGCCGACCGAGATCGCCGTCGGGTCGGCCGCGATGGCGTATCCACCGTGCGCGCCGAGCGTCGTGCGGACGATGCCGCCGTGCTTGAGCGTGGCCATGATCTGTTCGAGGAACTTGGCCGGCAGCCGGTTGCGCTCCGCGAGGCTGGCGAGCGCGATGGGGCCCTCGCCCTCGTGGCGCACGAGGTCGGTGAGCGCGCGGAGGCCGTATTCGGAGCGTCTGGACAGGCGCATGGGCGTCATCCTAGTCCCGAATGCCTAGTCGAGTAGTCGTACTTCTCGCAACATCGAACATGCGTGCGAAATGGCCGATGGCGTGCTAGACTCGCACCCGATGGCCGACGACCTATCGCGCATCCTCTCGGCGGACCTCGAGGAAGACGGTGACCTCGTCATCGAGGGCACCCTGCGACCGCGGACGCTCGACGAATACATCGGGCAGCGCGAGGTCAAGGCGAACCTGTCGGTGCTGCTGACCGCGGCCCGGGGGAGGGGAGAGGCGGCCGATCACGTCCTCCTCTACGGCCCGCCCGGACTCGGCAAGACGACCCTCGCCACGATCATCGCGCGCGAGCTCGGCGTGAACGTCAAGTACGCCTCGGGCCCGGCGATCGAGCGGGCCGGGGACCTGGCGGCGATCCTGACCTCGCTCGAGGAGCGTGACGTCCTGTTCATCGACGAGATCCATCGGCTGAACCGCGCGGTCGAGGAGATCCTCTATCCGGCGATGGAGGACTACGCGCTCGACGTGATGATCGGCAAGGGTCCCTCGGCACGGTCGCTGCGGCTCAGCCTGAAGCCGTTCACCGTGGTCGGTGCCACGACCCGCGCGGGACGCATCAGCTCCCCGTTGCGTGACCGGTTCGGTGCCACCTACCGGCTCGACTTCTACACCGACGACGAGCTGGCCGCCATCGTCGAGCGCTCGGCGGTGATCCTGGGCGTCGGCATCGACGACGCCGCGATCCGGGCGATCGCCCGGCGCGGTCGCGGCACGCCACGCATCGTCAACCGGCTGCTCAAGCGGGTCCGCGACCACGCCCAGGTCCACGGCGACGGCCACGTCGACGAATCGACCGCGACGGCCGCGATGCGGGCGATGGAGATCGACGACGAGGGCCTCGATTCGACCGATCGCAAGCTGCTGGCCGCGATCGTCCAGAAGTTCGCCTCAGGGCCGGTCGGGGTCGCCGCGCTGGCCGCCGTCCTGTCCGAGGAGGTCGAGACGATCGAGGACGTCTACGAACCGTTCCTGCTCCGCCTCGGCTTCATCGACCGGACCCCGCAGGGCCGCATCGCCACCGACCTCGCGCGTGCCCACCTGTCCGGGCTCGGCTACGAGATCCCGCCGCCGCGCCGCACCGAGCCCGGGATGCCCGGCCTGTGGGACCTGCCGGCCGTCGTCGACCCGCCTGAGACGCCCGAGGCGTGACAGCCCCATACGTCGGGCAGGCGGCCCGCTACGAGGTCACGACGCCGCCGCCCGCGGACGGCTCGACCCGGGCACGGGCCGGGAGGCTGACGCTGACCCACGGCGTCGTCGAGACGCCGCAGTTCATGCCGGTCGGGACCAACGCGACGGTCAAGGCCCTCTCGCCCGACGACATCCGCGAGGTCGGCGCCTCGATCATCCTGTCGAACACCTACCACCTCTACCTGCGGCCCGGCCACGAACGGATCGCGCAGCTCGGCGGCCTGCACCGGTTCATGGGCTGGGACGGGCCGATCCTGACCGACTCGGGCGGGTTCCAGGTGGTCTCGCTCGGCGACCTGCGGGTCGTCGACGAGGACGGCGTCACGTTCCGCAGCCACATCGACGGCTCGCTCCACCGGTTCACGCCCGGAGGTCGCCATCGGCGTCCAGGAGGCGCTCGGCTCGGATGTCGCGGTCGCCTTCGACCAGCCGGTCTTCCCGAGCTCGCCACGGACCGTGGTGGCCGATGCGACCGATCGGACCCACCGCTGGGCGGAGCGCTCGCTGGCGGCCCACACGCGCCCGGACCAGGCCATCTTCGGGATCGTCCAGGGTGGCCTCGAACCGGACCTGCGCGCCGATTCGACCCGAGTTCATCGCCTCGCTCCCGTTCGACGGCATCTGCATCGGCGGCCTGGCCGGCGACGAGACGCCCGAGCAGCGCGACGCGACGCTCGATGTCGCGATCCCGCTCCTGGCCGACGATCCGCGGCCGCGCTACCTGATGGGCCTCGGCTCGCCGGCGGACCTGCTCGAGGCCGTCCACCGCGGAGTCGACCTGTTCGATTCGGTGCTCCCGGCGCGGGTGGCGCGGAACGGCCAGCTGTGGGTCCCGGGCGGGCGCCTGAACCTGCGCAACCAGCGCTTCCTCGACGACCCGGCGCCGATCCAGGACGACTGTCCGTGCATCGCCTGCCGCGGTTTCTCGCGGGCCTATCTGGCCCACCTGTTCCGGGCCAAGGAGCTGCTCGCGTACCGTCTCGCGACTTGTCACAACCTGACCTTCACCCTAGACTTCATGGCCAGGATCCGAGCTGCGATCCGGGCCGGAACCTTCCCCGCTTCGATGTCCGAACTGCGCCTTCGCGCGGGCCGGGTAAGTGGCAGTGAAGTCGTCGAGAAGTCGGCGTGAAGGATCGATCGGTAGTCTGCTGGACGATGCGGAGGCAAGGCGATGGGCTCTCGAGACCGACCGAGCAAAGAGAAGAAGAAGCCGAAGCAGAAGACAACACAGCCGAGCCTCTCGCCGCTGTCGGAGCCACCTCAGAACGTCGAGGTGATCCGCAAGCCGCGCAAGGAGCGGACGGTCGTCGAGGACGACGCGGCGGAAGAAGGCTGATCGACCGGCGGAGCCAAGCGTCCGCTCCGGCGAGCGGTCCCACATGGATCGGATGAGGAGCGTGACGGACAGATGGCGATGACGGAAGAACGAGCCGCCGAACGGAACACGGCCGAGCGGGGCAAGGCGGTCGACGCCGCCCTGGCGACCATCGAGAAGCAGTTCGGTCGCGGCGCGATCATGAAGCTCGGGTCGCGCGAGAAGCTGGTCCTGGACACGATCCCGACCGGCTCGATCGCGCTCGACCTGGCGCTCGGGGTCGGCGGCATCCCGCGCGGCCGCATCACCGAGATCTTCGGCCCGGAGTCGTCGGGCAAGACGACGGTCTGCCAGCACGTCCTCGCCGAGGCGCAGGCACGCGGCGGGGTCGTCGCGTTCATCGACGTCGAGCACGCGCTCGATCCCGGCTACGCGCGCGCCTGCGGCGTCAACGTCGACGAGCTGCTCGTCAGCCAGCCCGACACCGGCGAGCAGGCGCTCGAGATCACCGAGACGCTCATCCGCTCGGGCGGCATCGACTGCGTCGTGGTCGACTCGGTCGCCGCGCTCGTGCCGCGGGCCGAGATCGAAGGCGAGATGGGCGACAGCTTCATGGGCGTCCAGGCTCGACTGATGAGCCAGGCGCTGCGCAAGCTGACCGGCGCGGTCTCGCGCTCGAACACCGCGCTGATCTTCACCAACCAGCTGCGCGAGAAGATCGGGGTCATGTTCGGCAACCCGGAGACGACCCCCGGCGGCCGGGCGATGAAGTTCTACGCCTCGGTCCGGCTCGACATCCGGCGCATCGAGACCATCAAGACCGGCACCGAGTCGGTCGGCAACCGGGTCCGCGTCAAGGTCGTCAAGAACAAGGTCGCGGCGCCGTTCCGGGTCGCCGAGTTCGACATCATGTACGGCGAGGGCGTCTCCAAGGAAGGCGGCCTGCTCGACGTCGGCGTGGCGATGGACACCGTCACCAAGACCGGCGCCTGGTTCACGTTCGGTGAGACCCGGCTGGGCCAGGGTCGCGAGGCGTCCAAGGACTTCCTCAAGGCCAACCCGGCCATCGCCAAGGAGATCGACGGCCTGATCCGGGCCAAGATCAACGACGTGCCGATCCCGGTCGAGGGCATCGAAGAGGCGTAGTGTCCGGCGAGGATGGCGGGGGGTCGGGCGGCGGTCCTCCACGCGGCCGGCGCGCGTCGTTCGCCGAGCGCAAGGAGCGCCGCGCCGCGATCGACGATCCGGCCGTCGTCCTCGAGGCGGCCGCGCGGTTCCTCGAGCCGCGAGCGCGCTCGGTCACCGAGGTCCGCCGCCGACTGACCGGCGCCGGCTATCGGACCGACCTCGTCGAGGGCGCCATCACGCGGATGCTCGAGCTCGGGATGCTCGACGACGAGGCGTTCGCCCGGGCCTGGGTCGAGTCGCGCGACCGTGCTCGACCGCGTGGCGAGCGGGCGATCCGCCAGGAACTCGGCCTGAAGGGCGTCGACCGCTCGACGATCGACCTCGTCCTGGGCGAGCGTCGCGAGGCGGCCGCCGGGATGCCGTCCGACGATGGCGAGGTCGCGATGTCGCCCGACCAGGCGGCCGCCGAACGTCTGCTGGCACGCAACGCGCGCAGCCTCGCCCGCGTCGCGGACCCACGCCAGCGGCGGCAACGCGCCTACGCGTTGCTTGCCCGCAACGGCTTCGATCCCGAGGTCTGCCGCACCGTCGCCGCCCAGGTCGAGCGCGATGACACCGAATCGCCCATCGAGGACGACTGAGCGCACCACCGCGATGAACGTTGCGACTCGGTGGCCGGTCGGTTGACCCTCGGGGTGGCCCGCCGTAGGCTACGCGGCAGACGAACCACGTGCCGCCTTGGCGGCGCGCAGCACAGCACCGGCTCGGTCGCGGCCCAGGGAGGGGCCCACCTCGCCCACGGCGACTGGTCCTTCCGCCGGCGAACGAGCGCCCACAGCAGCACGATCCTCCGGCACGCCCGGCCGGATGGGAGGAACAGAATATGGATCCCCTGATCATCCTGGCGGTGGCCGTCGTGGCCGCCGTCGGTGGTGTCGTCGTTGGCTTTCTCGTGCGCAGCCTTTGGGCCTCGCAGACGATGAAGGCGGCGACCTCCGAAGCCCGCCGGATCGAAGCCGAGGCACGCGCCCGCCAGAAGGAACTGATCCTCGAGGCGAAGGACGAGAAGCTCCGCATGCAGCGCGAAGCCGAGGAAGAGGCCCGCGCGCGTCGCGCCGAGCTGTCCGGGCTCGAGAGCCGGCTCCTCCAGCGCGACGAGCAGCTCGACCAGCGCACCGACATGCTCGAGCAGCGCGACCGCAAGCTCCTGGACCGCGAGCGCGAGCTGGACAAGACGCGCGAGGACCTTGCCCGCGCCCACGGCGAGCAGGTCGCCGCCCTCGAGCGCGTCGCGAACATGAACGCCGAAGAGGCCCGCAACATCCTCATCGAGGCCGTCCGCGAGGAGGCCGAGCACGACGCGGTGAAGATCGCCCGCGCCATCGAGCGGAGCGCCCGCGAGGACGCCCAGGACAAGGCCCGCGACATCGTCATCACCGCCATCCAGCGCGTGGCCGCCGACCACACCGCCGAGCACACCGTCTCGGTCGTCCATCTGCCGTCCGACGAGATGAAGGGCCGCATCATCGGCCGCGAGGGCCGCAACATCCGGGCGCTCGAGCAGGCGACCGGCATCGACCTGATCATCGACGACACGCCCGAGACGGTGATCCTGTCCGGCTTCGATCCCGTCCGCCGCGAGATCGCTCGCCTGGCGATCACCAAGCTCATCGCCGACGGTCGCATCCACCCCGGCCGCATCGAGGAGGTCGTCGCCAAGGCCCGTGCCGAGGTCGACACGATCATGCGCCAGGCCGGCGAGCAGGCCGCCTACGACGCCGGCGTCCCGGGCCTCCCGGCCGACATCATCAAGACCCTCGGCCGTCTCCGCTTCCGGACCAGCTACGGTCAGAACGTGCTCAACCACGTCGTCGAGACCAGCCACCTGGCCGCGGTCATCGCCGCCGAGATCGGTGCCGACGTCCAGGTCGCCAAGATGGGCGGCCTCCTGCACGACATCGGCAAGGCAGTCGACCACGAGGTCGAGGGCCCGCACGCCGCCATCGGCGCGTCGATCGCCCAGCGCCACAACCTCTCGCCCAAGGTCATCAACGCCATCGCCGCACACCACCAGGAAGTCGAGTACACCTGCATGGAGGCGCCGATCGTCCAGATCGCCGACGCCATCAGCGCGTCGCGACCGGGCGCACGCGGCGAGTCGATGGACACCTACGTGAAGCGGCTGGAGGACCTCCAGGCGATCGCCGAGAGCTTCGGCGGGGTCGAGCGCTCGTTCGCGGTGCAGGCCGGCCGCGAAGTCCGGATCCTCGTCCGACCCGAGGAGATCGACGACCTGACGGCGAGCCGCCTGGCGCGCGACATCGTGCGCAAGATCGAAGAGCAGCTGACCTACCCGGGCCAGATCAAAGTGACGGTGATCCGCGAGACGCGGGCCGTGGAGTACGCGAAATGACCCCGACGACCTCTGCCTTCGGATCGTGGGCGCCGCGCGGACTTGCGGTCATCCTGCTCGGCGTCCTCCTGGCGGCGTGCTCGCCCGGGGCGGCATCGGTCGCCCCGAGCGCGACGGCCGTCGCGACAGCCGCGTCCGACGGTCGCCGTGACAGCCGCTCCGACACCGAGCGCGTCGACCGCCGCCGCCGCGAGCGGCTCCGCGCAGCCTGATCCGGCGATCGGGCTCAAGATCGATTCTCCGTACGAGCTGACCGCCCTCGACCCGAACGTCGAGTCGGCGATCGGCAGCCAGATCAGCCAGAGCGCAGGTGCGCTCGGTGGTTTGTTTGGCTTTGGCGGACGGACCATCACGAAGGACGACAAGGTCGCCGGCTATGTCTTCGTGATCGGCTTTCCCGCTGGGCTGTTGACGGAGGCCACTTACAACGTGATGGTCAGCGGCATGCAGTCGAGCATGGGCGCCACGTTCACGACGCAGACGATCTCGGGCACGGATGTCTCGATCGGCGCGGCTGCCACCGGAACGATCGCATTGCTGCACTCTGGCGACCACCTGGTGATGATCCTGACGCCGACGGCGGCTGAACTGCCGGTCATGGCGAAGGCGCTCATCGACGCCAACAAGTAGAGGAACGGCTCGGAAGTCCCGAGCCAGAACACTGAGGGGGAGTCATGCGCACACGCGCCCTGTTCGCACTGCGTCATCGGGGTCACCGCGATCGTCGCGGCCTGCTCGGGGAGCAGCCTCACGGGCAAGACCTGGCAGCTGACCGCGATCACCGAGAAGGTGCCGGCGTTCCAGGGTGTCGTGCCGGCCGCCGACCAGCCCAACTACACGATCGAGTTCAAGTCGCGACGGGACGCTTCAACGCGAAGGCCGACTGCAACCAGCTCGCGTGGCACCTACACCTCCACCGGGTCGGGCGGGCTGACCATCGTTCCCGGACCGATGACGCTCGCCGATGTGCCCCGAGGGCTCGCTGTCGACCCAGTACGTGGCGGCCCTAGGCCAGGCCGCGAGCTATGCGATCGCGAGCGGCCAGCTGACGATCACGCTCACTGACGGCGGGACGCTCGTCTACAAGTAGGTTCCGCTGCGCGCAGGCGGGCCCGGCCAGCGCCGCGCCCTCCGCTCGCCAGCGGCTACGATGCGAGCGTGAATACAGACCCTGACCGCGGCGCCATCGGGCGGACACGCCTCGGCAACCCGGCGAATGGCAACGCACCCCGGCCCCAGGGCGCCTGCCGCGTCCTGATGATCGGCGACATGATCGGCAAGCCGGGCCGGGTCGCGGTCGAGACCATCCTCGCCGAGCTGCGCGACGAGCGCGGCATCGACTTCGTGACCGCCAACGGCGAGAACGTGGCCGGCGGGATGGGCCTCACGCCCTCGACGGCGGACGCCATCCTCGCCTCGGGCGTGGACGTGATCACCAGCGGCAACCACATCTGGGACAAGCGCGAGATCTACCCGTACCTCGAGGCCAACGATCGCGTCCTGCGGCCGCTCAACTACGGGACGCACGAGGTCCCCGGCCGTGGCTGGGGCACGTACCAGGCGATGGACGGCACCGACATCGCGGTGATCAACCTCCAGGGCCGGACCTACATGCAGCAGATCGAGAACCCGTTCACCGACGCCGACCGCCTGCTCGAGGAGTCGTCCGAGCCGCTTCCGCCGGTCCGCCTCGTCGATTTCCACTGCGAGCTGACCTCCGAGAAGAACGCGCTCGGTCTCTACCTCGACGGCCGCGTCAGCGTGGTGGTCGGGACGCACACCCACGTCGTCACCGGCGACGAGCGGATCCTCCCCAACGGCACCGCCTACCAGACCGACCTCGGCATGACCGGGCCGATCTGGAGCGTCATCGGCTTCGAGCCGCGGACGGTCATCCCGCGCTTCATCAACGCCCTGCCGACGCGCTTCGAGGTGGGCGAGGGGACCGTCGTCTTCAACGCCGTCCAGGTCGACATCGATCCGGCGACCGGCCGTGCCCTCGCCATCGAGCGGATCCAGCGGCTCGTCGAGGCGTGACGTGACGGCCGCGCCGCGTCGGCGCCGCCACGACCCGCTGGCACCGACCGGCTCGGGCCGAGTCGAGCCCCCTGGCCCGTCGACGATCGACCTCCATACCCACACGACCCGCTCCGATGGAGTCGTCGCGCCCGTCGAGCTGGTCCGGCAGGTCCGGGATGCCGGGGTCCGACTCCTCGCTCTGACCGACCACGACACGCTCGCCGGGTACCGCGAGGTGATCGCCGCCGACGCCGTCCCGCCCGGCCTGACCCTGATCCCAGGCGTCGAGATCAACGCCATCGTCACCCGCGACCTCGGGCTGTGGGAGGGCGAGCTCCATATCCTCGGCTTCGGGATGGACCCGACCGACGAGACGTTCGAGGCAACCCTCGCATCCCAGCGACGCCGTCGCCGCGAGCGCTTCGAGAAGACCGTCGCGCTGCTGCGCGAGCTCGACATGCCGATCGACGACCAGCTGGACCACCTGTCGGGCTCCGACGACGACGCGCTCGGCCGGCCGACCGTGGCACGGGCGCTGATCGCGGCCGGTCACGCGACGACCGTCGAGGATGCCTTCCGGCGACTGCTCGGGTGGGGGATGCCGGCGTACGTGCCGCGCAGCGGTCTCGGCCCGGTCGAGGCGATCGAGGCGATCCGGGCGGCCGGTGGGCTGCCGGCGCTGGCCCACTTCAGCGAGGCGCCCACGCGGATCGAGGTCGTCCGCGAGCTGGCGGATGCCGGTCTCGGCGGGCTGGAGGTCTACTACCGCTCGTTCGACGTCGCCACGGTCATCGCGGTCGGCGAGGTCGCGACGACGCTCCATCTCGTGCCGACCGGCGGGACCGACTACCACGGCGACACGGGCACCTACGCCGAGATGCACGCGGGCCTGTGGGTCCCGCCCGAGGTGGCCGCCGGCATCCCCGGCGCCGGGCTCGGTGTAGGCTCGCTCGGACAGCCATGACCGAACGATCGACCCTCAGCCGCGCCCTGCCGATGCTCGAGATCGTGCCGCCCACGGCACCGAGCGCGCCGCGTCTGCCGGCAAGCCCCGCCGACGACCGCCTCGACCGAGTACCTGCCCGAAGCCCGGACCCTGCCGCGCTTCCACGTCTGGACGCTCGGTTGCCAGATGAACCGCAGCGACTCGGAGGAGATGGCCGGGCGACTGCTGACCGCCGGCTGCGAGGAGGCCGACTCGCTCGAGACGGCCGACCTCGTCGTCATCAACACCTGCGCGATCCGCGAGGGCGCCGAGCAGAAGGTCATCGGGCGGATGGGCCAGCTGACCCGTCTCAAGGCGGCCAACCCGGGGATGCGGGTGGTTCTGACTGGCTGCTCCGTGCGCGAGCCGGACCGGGCCGGGCTCCGTCGCCGCTATCCGGCGGTCGATCTCTTCCTGCGGCCCGACGAGGAGCCCGAGCTCATCGACCGGCTTGGGTCTCGCCTCCGCCCAGGCACCGATCGGGGCGCTCGGGGCGACCACCACGGTCGGTCGCACCGTCGTCGGTGTCGCGGACCACCTGGCCGCGACGCGGGCACGGGCAGTGGGGGAGGGGACCGTGGCGCGTGGGTCGGCGATCGCCGCCTGGCTGCCGATCATCTACGGCTGCGACAAGACGTGCACCTACTGCATCGTGCCGTTCAGCCGCGGGCCGGAGCGGAGCCGGCCGTTCGACGACATCCTCGACGAGGCCCGCGCGCTGGCCGCCGCCGGCTACCGCGAGGTGACGCTGCTCGGCCAGAACGTCAACTCGTACGGCCACGATCTGGCGCCCGAGGCGCGCTTCGCGCACGTCGACGCCGAGCGCTGGGCGGGCCGCCGGCTCGATCTGGCCGGCCGGCCGGACCTCGCCGAGCTCATTCGCGCGATCGATGCGCTGCGGACGTCCGACGGCCACGCCGCCATCGGGCGGCTGCGGTTCGTCACCTCGCACCCGTGGGACCTGTCCGACCGGCTCATCGCGGCGCTGGCCGACTGCTCGTCGGTCTGCGAGCACCTCCACCTGCCCGTCCAGTCGGGTTCGGATGCGGTCCTGCGGCGGATGGGTCGCCAGTACACGATCGAGCACTACACCGAGCGCCTGACGCGGATCCGCGAGGCGGTCCCCGGGCATCGCGATCTCGACCGACATCATCGTCGGCTTCTGCGGCGAGACCGAGGCGCAGTTCGAGGAGACCCTGGCCCTCCTCGAGACCGTCCGCTACGACCAGGTCTTCGCGGCGGCGTACTCGCCGCGTCCCGGGACGCCCGCCACGCACCTCGACGACGACGTGCCGCGCAGCCGACAAGCGGCGTCGCCTCAACACGCTGCTCGCCGTCCAGGAGGCGATCGGGCTGGAACGCAACGAGGCGTGGCTCGGGCGCGAGGTCGAGGTCCTCGTCGATGCGGTCAATCCGCCGCGCGGCCACGAGCACGACGCGCGCCGAGGCGGCGAGCGAGGGCGCACGGCTCTCCGGTCGCACGCGTGGCAACAAGCTGGTCCACGTCGCCGGCGACGAGGCGCTCGTCGGGCACGAGGTCCTGGTCCGCATCGACCACGCCGGTCCGTACGCGCTGCGAGGCGCGCTCGTCGGAGCGTGACCGAGGCGCCGCCGCTCATCGTCATCGCCGGCGCGACGGCGACAGGCAAGACCGAGCTCGCGATCCGTCTCGCCGAGGCGGTCCGCACGGGCGGCCGTCCCGTGGCGATCATCTCGGCCGACTCGCGCCAGGTCTTCCGTGGCCTCGACATCGGGACGGCGAAGGTCAGTCGCCGCCGACCGGGCCCGCGTTCCGCATTTCGGGCTCGACCTCGTCGACCCGGACCAGCCGTTCAGCGTGGCCGATTTCGCGACGCACGCCCGTGCGGTCCTTGCCGACCTGGCGCGCGACGGGCGGGCTGGCGATCCTCGCCGGAGGCACCGGTCTCTACCTGCGCGCCGTCGGGCGCGGTCTCGACACCGACGCCCTGCCAAGCGATCCCGACGTCCGCGCCCGGCTCGAGGCGGCACTGATCGCCGACGGCCTGTCGGCGTCGGTGGCGCGACTCGAAGACCTTGCCCCGGCTCTGGCGGCCGGCGTCGACACGCGCAACCCGCGGCGGGTCGTTCGCGCCCTCGAGATCGCCGAGCTCCGCGGCGACGGGCCACCGCCGCGCGCTCCACGGCTATCCGGGCCCGATCGCCTGGCTCGGCCTCGACCGTCGATCCGCAGGCCCACGCCACGCGCATCGCCGCCCGCGCCCGCGCCCAGTTCGACGCGGGTCTCATCGAGGAGGCGCGTGCCCTGCGCGACCGCTTCGACCCAGGCCTCCCGGCCTTCTCCGCGATCGGCTATCGCGAGGCCTGGGCGGTCCTCGATGGGGAGCTGACACGCGACGCCGCGATCGACCTCGATGCCCAGCGCAACCTCGCGTTCTCCAAGCGCCAGCGAACCTGGTTCCGCTCCGAGCCCGACATCACCTGGCTCGACGCGACGGTGGGTCTTCCGACCGAGACCGCGCTCGAGCTGGTCAGTCCTCTGCTTTAACCCTCGTCGAGACCCGGATAGATCGTCTCGTCCAGGACGTCATCGATCCCCGGCACCCGCTCGACCACGGAAACGATCGCGTCCCCGTCATCGTCGTCGTCGACGACCCCGCGGATGATCGCGGTCTTCCCGACGACGGCGATCAACAGTTCGTCGGCAAATCGGGACGTGGCACTGTCGGCTCGCAACGCCTCGCGGATCCGTTCGTTGAGGTCACCCTCCTCGGTGTTGAGCTCGCCTGGGCTATCGTCGTCGTAGGACTCGTCGAGGGCGGAGACGCCGGTCCCTGCCGCGACGACCGGATCGCCCGACCAGGGAGTGGCGACGACCGGCGGATCGATCGGCGGGACCCACGCGAGCCCTTCTTCAGCGGCAACCTCCGGATCGTCGGTCTCGCCCTCGCGCAGCTCGCCGGCGAGGCCCCCGCCCAGGCCATCGATCTCGTCCGCATCCGCCTCGCCCCGTCCGTCGGGATCGAGGCGATCGAACTCGGTCTGTGTCGGCACACGCCGCCCTTCGATCTCATCCGGGTCGAGGACGGTGTCCTGGTCGGCAGGCATCTCCTCGCCCTCGAGGGCCTGCAATCCCTCGAGAAACGGTGTCGTGCCGATGTTCGGTCGATCGTCGGGTGGGCCGTTGCGGGATGCCATCACGTCCCTCCATTCGTGGGTCGTCAGGGTGTGAGCGACTACACTACGCCCCCATGCCCGCACACCATCTGATCGACCTCGCAACGCCCACCGAGAAGGCGTTCCTCGTCGCCGTCGACACCGGCACCGAGGATGGCTGGACCGCGCAAGACTCGCTCGCCGAGCTTGCCAACCTGGCGACGACGGCAGGCGCCGAGGTGGTCGGCGCCGAGTGGCAGAACCGCCGCCATGTCGACCCCAACTGGTACGTCGGCAAGGGCAAGGCCGAGGATCTGGTCGCCGCAAAACGCGAGACCGGCTTCGACGTCCTGATCGCCGACGACGAGCTGTCGCCGGCCCAGCAGCGCGCCCTCGAGGAGCTGCTCAACGTCAAGGTCATCGACCGAAGCCGGCTGATCCTCGACATCTTCGCGCTCCACGCACAGACCCACGAGGGCCGTCTCCAGGTCGAGCTGGCCCAGCTCGAGTACCAGCTGCCGCGGCTGACCAAGCTGTGGACCCACCTGTCGCGGACCCAGGGCGGGATCGGGTCACGGGGCCCGGGCGAAAGCCAGCTCGAGACCGACCGCCGGATCATCCGGACGCGCATCGCGAAGATGAAGGAGCGTGTCGAGCAGGTCCGCCAGCAGCGTGAGACCGCCGCCCGCGGCCGTGACCGCCGGCTGTGGCCGACCGTCGGCATCGTCGGCTACACGAATGCCGGCAAGTCGACGCTGCTCAATTCACTGGTCGGTTCGGAGGTGGCCAAGGCCGAGGACAAGCTGTTCGCCACGCTCGACCCGACGAGCCGCCAGGTGAAGCTGGGCGACGGCCAGACGGCGATCGTCACCGACACCGTGGGCTTCATCCACAAGCTGCCGCACCAGCTGGTCGACGCCTTCCGGGCCACCCTCGAGGAGGTCAACCGCGCCGACGTCCTGGTCGAGGTCGTCGACGCCTCCGACGCGCACTTCGAGGAGCACCGCTCGACCGTCCAGACCGTCCTCGACGAGCTCGGCGCCGGCGAGAAGCCACGTCTCCTGGCGTTCAACAAGGCCGATCTGCTGGACGCCGCGGCCCGCGACGGGACGACCCCGGCGCCGGCCATCGCAGGGCGGGTGTTCGTGTCGGCGCTGACCGGCTACGGGATGGACACCCTGCGCGCCGAGATCGCGGCGTTGCTCGCCTCGATGTGGGTCGATGTCGACGTCTGCCTGCCGTACGCGGCCGGCGAGCTCCTGGCGCGCGTCCGCGAGCGCGGCACGATCGAGCTCGAATACGGCGAACGCGAGGTCCGCGTCGTCGGTCGGGTCTCGCCGCCGCTGGCCGGGGAGCTGGAGGCGGCCGCCGCGCGCTGGACCGCCGCGACGCTCGAGGAGATCGAGGCGACCTCGGCGACGCCCGCCGTCGGTCGGTGAGCGGGCCGACCCGCGCCGCGGGGTGGGGGAGAGACCCGGAGGACGGGACGGTCGTGACCTGGACGGTCGCCGAGGGCCGCAAGGGGAGGCGATGGCGCGAGGTCGTGGCGCGCGGGAGTGACGTCGTCCACTCGCTCCTGCTCGAGACCGATCCGAACGGACGCTTCAGCCACCTCGAACTCGCACGCGCCGACGGACTGTGGACCTTCCATCCCGAGGCCGACGGGACGATCCACGGCAACCACGTCGGGTCCGGCTCTGGCGTGGGCCACATCGCCGGGCGGCCATTCGCCCCGGACGACGCGATGATCGTCGAGGGCTCGCCGGTCAGCCTGGCCGCCATCGCCTGGGGTCACGCAGCGGGCGCGCTGGTCTGCCCCGTCGGCGGTGTCGTGATCGGGGCGGACGGGACGCTGGCCGAGCTGGCCGACGTGCCCATCGAGCGCCTGTCGCCGACGCGCTGGCGGATCGGGGAGGGGAGTCCGATCGAGATCGACGACGCGGGGCGGCCGGTCCTCGACGATGGCGAATGGTGGCCGCTGGAGCTCGGGTAGCCCTCCGTCGTGGATAGCCTGTGGACAAGGGCCCGCCCAGGCGCGAAGTTCGCGAGAAACTCGTGGATAAGTGCATATCCACCGGCAGGGGCGTCGGCTATCGTTGGCCTTGCTCGAAGGGGCCTTGGACCGAAAGCAGTGTCGCGGATGCAAATCAGCGGTGCTGGCTACGGACCAGCGGTTCCTTCGGGCGTTTTTTTGTGCGCCATTTCCGACCGATCGAAAGGAGTATCATCTCCTGGGGGAACGGCCAGGTGGAGTGCTCGTGCCCGATCTGCTGGCTTACATCGACCCGGGGTCGGGTAGTCTCATCATCCAGGTCGCCATCGCCACCCTCGTGGCGATCCCGATCTTCTTCCGGACCCAGATCACCCGCATCGTGAACCGGGTCCGCGGACGCACCGAGGCCCAGGCGCCTGCGGATGACCGCGCCGACGGAGACTGACCGACCCGAGTCGGCCGGCCCGGCGACGGTCCGCGATCCAGGTTCCTATCGCGACCCGGGTGGCTTCGTCTACCGTCGCGATGGCGTCCTCTATCGGCAGATCGACGCGGCATCGATCGATGACTGGGATGCCTTCGTCGCGAGCGGTCTGGCCAAGCGCCTGATCGCCGCCGGCCGCCTGATCGGCCACGAGACGGCGGACCCTCTCCGACGCCGCGACGCCCGACGCCCGTGCCGTCATCCGGCCCGACGAGATCGAGTTCATCTCGTATCCCTTCGAGTGGACGTTCAGCGAGCTCAAGGACGCGGCGCTGCTGACCCTGGACGTCGAGCTCGAGGCGCTCGCCGCCGGCTGGACGCTCAAGGACGCCTCGGCCTACAACGTCCAGTTCCGCGACGCGCGGCCGATCCTCATCGATCTCGCTCTCGTTCGAGCCGCACGAGGACGGAGCGCCGTGGGTCGCCTACCGCCAGTTCTGCGAGCACTTCCTGGCACCGCTCACGCTCATGGCGTACCGCGACATACGCCTCTCGGCGCTCCTCCGCGCCGACCCGGACGGCGTCCCGCTCGATCTGGCCAAGGGCCTCGTGCCGTGGCGGACCCGGCTGAACTTCGGGCTCCTGTCGCACCTCCACCTGCACGCCAACGCGCAGCGCCGCCACGCCGGGAACGAGGACGACGGGGTGGCGGCCGCGAGCGCCCGGATCTCGCGCTCGCGCCTGGTCGCCTGATCGGCAACCTGCGCAACACCGTGGCGGGCCTCACATGGAAGCCGGGCGGCACCGAATGGTCGGACTACGCCGACAACACCAGCTACAACGACCGGGCGACGACCGAGAAGGAGCGCCTTGTCGGCGAGTTCGTCGCACAGACGCCCGGCACGCAGGCGTGGGACCTCGGCGCCAACACCGGCAGGTACAGCCGGATCGCGGCCGATGCCGGCAAGCGGGTCCTCGCCTGGGACATCGACGCCGCCGCGGCCGAGCGGAACTACCGCGCGGTCCGGAGCGAGGGCCGGACCGACATCCTGCCGCTCATCCTGGACCTGGCGAACCCGAGCCCGGGGATCGGCTGGGCCGGTCGCGAGCGTCGCTCGCTGCTCGAGCGGGCCAACCCGGACGTGGTCCTCGCGCTCGCACTGGTCCACCACCTCGCGATCTCGCGCAACGTCCCGTTGCCGATGCTCGTCGACCTGCTGGCGACACTCGCCCCGCACGCGATCGTCGAGTTCGTGCCCAAGGAGGACCCGATGGTCCGCCGCCTGCTGGCGACCCGGCGTGACGTCTTCCCGGACTACTCGCTCGACGGCTTCCGGGCCGCGGCGGCGGAGCGCTTCGACATCGTCAGCGAGAGCGCCGATCGACGGAGAGCCCGCGCGTCCTGTTCCTGCTCCGGCGGCGCGGGGACCGGCGGCGCAGCGACCGCAGACGGGAGACACAGCCGGCCTAGCGCAAGCTCGGCAGCCGGCCTAGCGCAGGCTCGGCAGCCGGTCGGTGATGTCGGTCAGGTCGTACGGGTGGTACCAGTCGCTCGACGAATAGACCCGGTCGGGGAGGAGCTCGTAGTCGAGCCCGAAGTAGCGGCTGAACAGCGTCGGGAAAGTGTTGATCGCGGTCATCGACGGGTCGAGACCGAGGTCCTCGCCGCCCGGCATGTACCAGGCATTGAGGATCCCGTACTTCTGCTCGAGCTCCTTCTCGGAGGCGCCGGCGGGCCAGTCGGCGTCCGTCTTGCGCCCCGTTCCATAGGAGGGGGGCCACGGCCCTTCGTCGGCCTGGAGGATGATGATCGGTCGGCGCTCGCCGGGAAGGTTCTGCAGGTCCGTGAGAATCTCCTCGATGCGCGTGTTCGTGTACGCCAGCTGGCGCCGGTACATCTCTTGGCCGCCGAGCTTGGCGGCCTCGGCGTCATCGATGAACGAGCCGTCGAGATCGAAGACCGCTGGAGGGTGGGGGAGGAGGACGTGGGTCATGACGAACTTCGGCCCGGGCTCGTCGCGCAACTTGGCGACGGCGTCGAGCGCGTAGGTGCTGAAGTCGTACTGGCGCACCCGGTCCGATGCGGGCGGCAGGTGGAGACGCTTGAGGAGGGCAGGCAGCGCACTCGTGTCGAAGAGCGCGTCCTCGAAGTCGCCCGTGCCCGGCGGCGAGGGCACGGTGTAGTTGACGTCGGCGCCTCGGTCGGTGCGGGTGGGATCGAACGCACTCCCGATGTGGTCGTAGTTGTACCCGAGGGCCTTGAACTGGCGCGCGATGGGCGGATCCTGGAGCCACTCGTTGACGGTCGTGATGTCCTCGCTGCGAGAACCCTGGGCCTTCGCGATCGGGTCGAGATGCTGCATCTGGACCGTCGTCGCCATCGAGAGCACGGTCCGGATGTAGTTTGCGTGACTGTCCTCGAGCACCGTGAAGCCGTGCGCCTCGAGCCATTCCGGCAGGTCATTGTCGATGCCGTATTGCAGCTGCAGGGCGCGCTCGGAGCCATAGCGATCGAAGATGAACCAGTAGACGTCGCGCTTCGCCGCGGTCGTCGTCGTCCCAGCGGGCTGGACCTGGGGGATCGAGGCGCGGTTCATGTAGGCGCTGACCTGGAACGGGATGATCAGGACGAGCGTGACGAGCACGAGGATGGCGCCGATCCGATCGAGCGCCCAGTCGATCACGGCGATGCGATGATCGTCGAGGCGGACGGCTGCGATCACGGCGACGACCACGAGGGCGACCCAGCCCGCCTGCTGGACGAACGTCGGCACGTGGAGGCTCTCGAGCAGGTGGTGGGCATGCCCGTACATCAGCAGACCGACCACCAGCGGGGTGGTGACGAGCGCACCTCGCCGGCGATCGCGGAACACGAGGCACAGCACGATCGTCACGAGGGCCGCGCCGAGCAAGACGCCCAGGAACGGGAGCAGCACCTGGCGGGGGTTCGTTTCGCCCAGGTTCTGCGACCACAGGAACAGCACCGCGTAGGCGGCGAAGAGCAGGGGATGGATGGCAGCAAATCGATCGCGCGCGCGGGCGCTGTCGACTGCGGGAACGCTGGCCAGGGGGACCTCCGGAGCGAACGCCTCTTCGGATGACGGACGCGAGCGGCGTCATCATAGCGGCTGGTGGCATGATCGCCGGGTGATCGTCCCTGAGCCGGCACTCGCGCCTGACGCCATCCGCGCGGTGCGTGACGGGATCGATCCCGTCTTCCTCGACTCCCCGCAGTTCGTCCATGACGGTCTCTCCGCGCGTCTCGGCGTCCCCGTCATCGTCAAGGTCGAGACCGTCAACCCGATCCGCTCATTCAAGGGCCGCGGCACGTGGGTCGCGGTCGCGGCGCTGGCAGGGGAGGGGAGGATCGGCCCCGAGCGGCCGATCGCCTGCGTCTCGGCCGGCAACTTCGGTCAAGGCGTGGCCTACGCAGCCCGCGCACTCGCGATCCCGGCAATCGTCTTCACATCGGTGCACGCCAATCCGCGCAAGGTCGAGCGGATGCGGGCACTCGGCGCCGAGGTGATCGGGGTGGGGGAGGACTTCGACACGGCTCGCGCCGCGTCCGAGACGTATGCCGCCGAGCACCCGGTCGAGCTCCTCGTCGATGGCGAGGACCCACGGATCGCGGCCGGTGCCGCAACGCTCGCGCTCGAGGTGAGGGACGCGGTCGCCGCTGGCGTCCTGCCGGCGCCGGTCTTCGCCTCGATCCCGGTCGGCAATGGCGCGCTCATCAACGGCGTTGGGTCATGGCTCCGCGCGACCGCCCCGGACTGCCGGGTCGTTGGCGTCCAGGCCGAGCGTGCCGCGGCGATGACCCGCAGCTTCGAGGCAGGTCACGCCATCGATACCGACGCGGCAGACACCTACGCCGATGGGATCGCAACCAGGGTCGCCATACCGCGCGCGGTCGCACTGATGGCCGGGCGCGTCGACGAGATGCGAACCGTCACCGAGGCGGCGCTACACCAGGCGCAGACCGTCCTGACCGACGAGCTCGGGATCACCGTCGAAGGCGCCGCGGCCGCGACCTGGGCCGGGCTGTTCACCGGGCCGCGCCCGGACGGCCCGGTCCTCATCGTCATCACCGGGAGCAACACGTGATGGCGTCGGAACCCGGGCTGATCGGAGTGGGGGAGGCCTGATCCTCTTATCGTGCGAAGACGAGGTGCAGACCGGCGTCGTCGCGGTGGCAGTCGAGCGTGAGCCCCCTACCCTCAGCGATCGCGCGGAAGACCAGCTCGTTCGTGCGGTCGATCTCGACGACCGTGGTCCCGTACTCGTCGAGGTATTCGTGTTCGGGCCCCTCGAGCACCAGTTCGGCGCGATCGTCGTCACCGGTCACGTCGACCGGGTTCATGTCGCCGGTCGTGGCCATGTTCAACGCTGATCGCAGCGCAACCCGGCGAGCAGATGGTTTGTCGCCCATCGGATCCCAGCTCGGGGCGAACGCTGCGCCGACGTACGACGCCCAGCCGTCCACCGAGCCCTCGCGTTCGCGGGCGTAGCGCGCCCCCCGCAGCCTGACGGTCGTGGCAGCCGCGCGCGCCAAACGTAGTCGCGTCGCATCGTGCGGGCGTCCGTCCGGGTCGTCAGCGCATCGCGCTGACATGCTCAGCGGCGATCACGAGTTTGACCCGCCTCAGGGGCGCACCATCGAACGGTTGTCGAGTGGAACTGCCTACCGCGCTTGTCTCCCTGCTCCGAGAGCCGAGCTTCGCCTGCCGTCCGACGACATGTCTCATCCTCTCGGGGTCGCCCAGCGGGCGCGACAGGAGGGTTGCATTCACCCTTGGCGTGACAGATCAGCGCTGGCAGAACCCACGCAAACGATCAGAGCTGGGCTCCAAGACCACTTCCGATAAGGTGAGTTATGTCTGTTCGACCGGATAGTCGACTGCGGAGCCTCCCGCCTTGCACCGTTCGCGTTCAGGCAACACCATTCGCGGGGGGACCACCATCCTTCGGCGCCTCTCGGCGCCTCTCGCGCCTCGGTCGGCGTCGTTGCGGTGGTCGTCGCGGGCTGTGCCTCGATTCCGTCAGAGTCGGCCAGCGTCCTGACGACGAGCAGTTCGCCGTCTACGCCCGCTGCGAGCGTCATGCCGGCGCCGCGCCTGACGTTGCCTCCCCAGCCCACGCCGATTCCGCTGCCCTCGTCACCCTATCTCACCGGCAACGCCTATGACTTCAGGGACGGCCTGTCCGATCATCAGAACTTCGGTTGCCATGTCGGTCGTAGTAGTCCACGGCATGTGATCGATCAACCAGGACATCGAGCTGCACGTCAAAGCCGCAGATCCCCTCGAGCAGGAACCCTTCCAGGTTCTCCGGGGTTCGGGTCGGCTGGACCGCCGCCGCCGGCGTGACGAACGCCGCCAGCGCGGCCATCGCGACCAGGATCGCAATGAGTCGTCGCATGCATCACCTCTTGCTCAGAGCACAACAGAGGGACACAGTGGCGCGCCATCCTTGCCGCGCGCTTGCCGCTTCCTTTCGGGTTGGTTGCGGCGACTGGCTGCGTCTCAAGTCCGTCACGCCAAGGCTTCGGGAGCCGCCGGAAGCTGGTCTTCGGGCGCGGCGGGAAGCGATGAGCTCCGGAGGCTAGGTTCGGACGAGCTTCATGCGACGGGCAGACTACGCCGGCGTCAGGTTCCCCTGGTCCCCACGATGGTGACGCCGTCCACGGCTGGGTAGTTCGAGAAGTAGCGCTTGCTCCAGTGGACCTTGCCGTGGTCGTAGATCGTCACGGTGGTCCACACCCTGGCGCCGTTCGCGGGCGCGTTGTTGAAGAACCGGTACCCCACCGGCTTGGTCGGATCCTTCACGGTCTTGCTGATCGCGCGCTCGCCCGGCTGGATGACCGTGTTGGTGACCGTGGCTTTCCGTCCGTTCGGGACGCTCCAGATCTTGAACGTGATCCAGCGCTTGCTGCTATTGCCGGTGATGGTCCGCGAGATCAGAATCGGGTATTTGGTGTCGTTCTTGAAGCTCATGGTCTGTTTGGCGTTACCAACGACCCACACGGTGGCATCGAGGCCCGGCGGATACCGGTCGATGAACTCGTTGTGATTCTTACGCGCGATCGGCACCATGCCTGCCCGGAACGCCGCATTGAACAGCGTCGTCGACGTGGTGCAGATACCGCCGCCGAACGCGCCGGTGACGGTGATCTTCCCGCCCTCGATCGCGTTACCCGGCCCGACGCCGGGTGCGTTGCGCAGGTTGCCGACCTCTTTCCAGAAATCGAACTTGGCGCCCGCCGGCACGACCGTGCCGTTGAGGACCGTGGCCGGACCCTCGATGTTTCCGCCCCAGTGGTTGTTGACGATGACGAAGTAGTAGACGCTGTACGAACTGATCTGCCGCATCTTCGGGGCGAAGGCCTTGGCGTCCGCCGTGGTCAGCTTCGGATCGACGACCTTGACGACGGCCTCGACCGGCGACGCCGCCGCGCCCGTCTGGCGGGCCCCGATCTCGCTGATGAGCGCGGCCTTCGTGCCGTCAGCGACGAGCGTTCGGCCCTCGTGGCTCGTGCCGGTGGCGACGATGCGTCTTCCGACCAGCCTGAGACCCGCGTCCTTCGCGGTCCGGTTGACGTCCTTGGCCAGCGTCTTGAGGATCGGATCGAGGCCCGACTCGTCGAAGACCGTCGTGATGCTCCCGTCGCCCAAGGTCGAGAACGTGATCAGCGGCGCGAGCTTTGCGCGGGCGATCGTCCAGTTGTCCTTGCCCCGGGCGACGACCACGTCGGCGGCCATTCGATCCGCGGCTGCCTTCGCCTCCTCGGCCGAGGTGGTGGCGACGGTGGGTCGCCAACGACACGAGCGGCACGGCCGTCGCGATCGCCTCCGGCGTGTCGATCGCTCCGAGCTGCTGGTCGAGCGCGGTGAGCAGGGCCGCCTTGTCTACGGCTCGCCCTTCCTTGGCTGGGGAGACGGCGAACGTCCCGCCCGGGCCGGCCGACACGGTGGCGTCCACGGGCGTCTGGTCGGTCGTCCTGGCGAGGCTGTCAACGGCTGCTGTCAGCTTCTCGCGGTCGTAGGCGACGGCGGAGTCGAGGGTCACGCCGTGGATCGCGACCTGGGGAGCGCTGATGAGGTTCGCGAGCGGCTCGCCTTGGCGGCCTGCCGCGAGTGCCGCGTCGAGCACCGCCGCCGTATTGGGGCCGCGGTCGAGGTCCGCGTAGCTGATGGTCGTCTGGCCGTTCGGGCCGGTGAGCGTGATCTGCCCGGTACCCAGCGATCCGTAGGCATTCGCGATCGCCGTCTCCGCCTGCTCGCGGGTGAGCCCGCCAAGTTCCGTGTTGCCGACGCGCACGCCGGGCAGGACCCGGCCTTCGTACTGCTGGCCCCATGCGTACAGGACGCCGCCACCGATGCCGACAGTGAGCAGGAAGGCCAGGACGAACGACACGCCGAAGCGGAGGGCGAGCGACCGTCGGCGCCGAGTCCGTGCCGGGGGCTCGTCCTCGGTCACGGCGGCTACCGGGAACAGGGCGGTGTCGGCGTCGAACGGCGGCTCGTTATGCCGGACGAGCGCCGCGAGCTCGGGGTCGCCCGCGGGCGTCGAGGCGTCGGCGTCGTATGGCGGTGCGTGAGGCCGGACGAGCGCGGCGAGCTCGGGGTCGCCGGCGGGCGTCTCGTCGTCGGGTGTCGAGGCGACGGCCTCCCGGTCGGCTGCGGATTTGGGCAGTTCGTTGGTCATTAGATGCTCATGCGCGGTGGGCCTGCGCTGGGCTGCGTCCCTGGGAGTCGCCACATCTTCGCCTGTGAACGCGAATCTGTCACGCCGTGGACGCCTCGGTGGTCGGGACTGGGACGCCGGGCGACCCCCAGACGTTACGCGGCCACACCTCGATTCGCATCGAATCTGCATACCAGAAGCGTGACCATCGGCTATCAAAGGTCCTGCATACAGCGTTTGACGTGCTTCTCTTTCGACGTCAGCATGTCGCGGTGCATCGACTCCTCTCGGGTTTCTTAGCGCTGTCCGTCGTCGTGTTCGTCCTGGCATCGCCGGCAGTGGCGGAGGCCAAGCCGAAGGGCCCGGTCCCGACTCCGACCCCCACGGTGCGACCGACTCCGAGGCCCACCCCTACCCCACCCCGACCCCCATCCCGACGCCGCCACCCGCCTACGTCGACGGTGTCGACGTGAGCTACCACCAGGGGCCGATCGACTGGGGGCAGGTCGCGACCGCCGGTAAGCGTTTCGCGTTCGTACGTGCGACCGCAGGCACGCTCACCGCGGACACGGCGTACTGGACGAATCGCTCGGGAGCGCGAGCCGCCGGTCTCGCGGTCGGGTCCTACCACTTCGCCAATCCGGATGCGGCCGTCAACGACGCGGGCAACGAGGCGAGCTGGTTCCTGCAGAATGCCGCGATCCTATCCGGTGATCTCCGCCCGGTGCTCGACCTAGAGACCGCGAATGGCCTGAGTCCGGCATCCATGACGGCGTGGGCGCAAACCTGGCTGTCGCAGGTCTCGGCGGCGACGGGCGTCCGGCCGATCATCTACACGACGCCGAAGTTCTGGTCCACATCGATGGCCGACACGGATTGGTTCGCGAGGAACGGATACACCGTCCTCTGGATCGCGAACTGGACGACCGCCAGTCAGCCCGCCGTTCCTGCCGGAGGCTGGGCCGGCAATGGCTGGTCGTTCTGGCAGCACTCGAGCACAGGGGTCGTCCCCGGGATCACCGGCGCCGTCGATCTCGATCGCTACAACGGTTCGTCGCTCCCGCCCTCCTTGTTCGTGCCCTAGCGGGTCTGACGCCAGCCGTATCCTGTCGACATGTCCACTGGCGCACGCGGACTCGCCGGGACCCGTGGCCTTTCCCCGGTCACGCTTCTTGCGCTCGCGCTCCCGATCGCCGGGCTCGTCCTGTTGCTGGCCGCGCCGCAGCTGGACATGGAATGGGAGCATCACCCGAGCCACTTCTGGCTGGTGCTCGGGACAGCGGCGATCAACGTTGCCCTCGCATACGTCACCAACGTCGCGGCCGGGCGCCATCGCGACGCCCGGGTGGTCCTCATCTCGCTGGCGTTCCTGGCTAGCGCCGGGTTCCTGGGCCTTCACGCCCTCGCGACGCCAGGCGTCCTATTGGCCGACGCGAACGCCGGATTCGCGATCGCCACCCCGATCGGGCTCGTCATCGCATCCGTCTTCGCCGTCCTGGCGACCGGTCCATTCGCCGGGCCGCGGGCGCAAGTCGTCCTGCGACTGCGACCAGTCCTGCTGGGTGGCCTGCTCGCGGTCATGGCCCTGTGGGCGGTCCTGTCCATCGGCCGGCTGCCCCCGCTCGACGGACCGCCGCCATCGAGCGAAGGGGTCGGCCTCCTGTCGGTCCTCGCCGTGGTCGCCGTCGGCTTGTACGCAGTGGCGGCGTGGCGGGCCGCTCAGCTCTATCGAATGCGCGGTGGCAACGTGCTGCTCAGCATCACCGTGGCGATGATCCTGCTGGCGGAGGCGATGGTGGCCGTCGTCCTCAGCCGCAACTGGCGCTTGAGCTGGTGGGAGTGGCACCTGCTGATGCTCGCGGCGTTCGTGGCGATCGCCCTCGGCGCCCGAAGCGAGTATCGGCGGAGCGGGACCCTCGCCGGAGCGTTCGGCGGGCTATATCTCGAGGCGACCCTCGCTCGGCTCGATCGCTGGCACGCCGGCGCGATCGCTGCCGTCGCGGCTGCCGAGGGAGCAGGCCGTTCGACCGACCAGATCCTCGCCGGTCTGCGCCGCGAAGGCGCGACCGAGGACGACGTCGCCCTACTCCAGGAAGCTGCTCGCGAGGTGCGCCGGTTGGACGACGCTTTCCGGCCCTACTTGCCGAGCGCGGTCGGCCGAGGGGATCCTCACCGGGACGACCGCAGTGAGCCCGCTCGACGCGCAGGAGCGGGTGGTGAGCGTCCTGTTCGCCGACCTGGCCGGCTTCACGACCTTCAGCGAGATCCCGCTCGCCGACGGAAGTGCTCGCGATGCTGAACGAGCAGTGGGCGGTCGTCGTGCCGGGCATCGATCGCGCGGGCGGCAGCATCGAGCACTTCGCGGGCGACGGCATCATGGCCATCTTCAATGCCGACGGCTCGCAGCCAGATCACGCTCAGCGTGCGGCCCGGGCTGCCGCCGTCATCGTGGCCGCCGGCAACGCGGTCGTCGCGAACCACCCCGGCTGGCCGGTGTTCCGCGTGGGCATCAACACCGGCCCCGCCGTGGTCGGCACGGTCGGCGCCGCGGCGCGTCGCAGCGTCGCGACGATCGGTGACACGATCAACACCGCCGCACGATTGATGGCGGCCGGTGAGCCCGGGCATGGTCGTCGTCGGACGCGCGACGTGGGACGCCCTGGGGCCCGACGCCACGGGTCGGGCGCTCGGCGGGATCCGCGTCAAGGGCAAGCAGGCGCTCGTGGACGCCTGGGTCCTGGACCCACCCGCCGGCTGACCGCGCGAGCCGGCATCACCGATCCCGCTCGAATGCCAGCGCGAAATCCTCCGAGGGTCCGGAATGACCCGCTGACTCCTCGGCCGTGTGGGTGCGTGCGAACGCGAGATGGGCAGCCTCGTGGCGAACGACCTCCCGGAGCTCGTCGAGACGCGTCCAGTTCGCGAAGATCCAGATGATCGTCGGGTAGTCGGTCGTGTACGAGCCCTTGAAGCCGTAGCGCAGCCCGACGGTCGGCGGCGGCTCGACCGTGTCGACGAAGACGATCGACGCCTCGGGGATGGCGAGCTGGCGACATGCCTCGTCCAGTGCGTCGAGTGCCGCCTGGACGTACGCCGGATCCGGCTGGGCGACGCGCACCCGATCGGACTGGATGTGCACGCCCAGGCGCGCCAGGCGAGCGAAGTCGGGGAAATCGTCGCGGCCGATGGTGAAGGTCCCGTCCGTCGATTCGAGCGGGCATCGGCGCGACGGCGATGCGTGGTTCCACTCCCCGATTATGCGGCGGCGCAGTAGCCTTTCGGGATGACACTCGGATTCGGTCTCCTCAGCGCCCAGCTCCGACCTGGCGAGACGGACTGGACGCGTACCTACGACGACACGGTGCGCCTCGCGGTCGAGGCGGAGCGGCTCGGCTTCAGCTCGGTCTGGACGACGGAGCACCACTTCGTGGACGACGGGTACATGCCGTCGCTCCTCGTCGTCAGCGCGGCCCTCGCACAGGCGACGTCACGGATCGAGATCGGTACCGGCGTGATCCTGGCGCCCATGCATCACCCGCTCCGCCTCGCGGAGGATGCAGCGACCGTCCAGCTGCTGAGCCACGGTCGACTCGTGCTCGGACTCGGGCTCGGATGGTCGGAAGTGGAGTACGCGGGGCTCGGCGCCGACATGCGCCGTCGCGGGGCAGCCATGGAAGAGACCCTCCGGATCCTGCCGCGCGCCTGGAGCGGCGAGCCGTTCACCCACGAGGGCTCGGTCTACCAGCTCCCGACCCTTGCTGTCCGTCCGACGCCATCACACCGCATCCCGGTCCTCGTCGGCGGTGGCGCCGAACCGGCCCTCCGCCGCGCGGCTCGCCTCGCGGACGGGATCTTCTCGAACGCCTCGGCCAATGACTTTGGCAAGCAGGTCGGGTGGGTGCTCGATGAGCTCGACCGGGCCGGTCGCGATCCCTCCACCTTCCGGTTCATCCATTACTCGATCCTGCTACCCGGCGCGTCGCGAGCGGATGCGCTCGCCCGCTATCGCGACGCCCTCTGGGCGCTGAACTGGAAGTACTCGGACATGGAGGTTTCGGCGACGCGCTCGCTCCCGGTCGCCTCCCCTCCCCCCTTCGAGGGCGAGGCCGAGAAGCTCCTGGCGCGCCGGACCGCGCACGCCGGCACGCCCGATGAGCTCGTCGAGGCGCTGCTCGAGGTCCGGAACCAGGTTCCGGTCCCGGTCGAGTTCGTGGCCCGCAGCCACCTGCCGCTGCTCGAGTACGACGCCCAAGTCGACGTCATGCAGCAACTCGCCGAGGGCGTCGCGCCGCACGTGTAAGTGCATTCAGTCTCGTGGCATCCTTGATGACGATGACCCGATACCTCGTTCTCCTGCGCGGCATCAATGTCGGCGGCCGGAACAAGGTGCCGATGGCGGCGCTGCGCGAGCTCCTCGAGTCCCATGGCCACACGAAGGTCACCACATACATCGCCAGCGGCAACGTGATCCTGAGCTCCGATCGCACCGCGGCGGCGATCAAGCGAGAACTCGAGGAAGCGCTGCCCAAGGTCTTCAAGCTCGACAGCGAGTTGATCTCGGTGCTCGTCCTGACCCAGGCCCAACTCCGTGCCGTCGTCCGGAAGAGGCCGAAGGGCTTTGGCGACCATCCAGAGACGTACCACAGCGACGCGGTCTTCCTCATCGGCATCGACGCACCGACGGCGATGAAGGTCTTCGACCCGCGGGCCGGTGTGGACGAGGTATGGCCTGGAACCGGCGTGATCTACTCCCAGCGGCTGAGTGCCCAGCGGACGAAGAGCCGCCTCGGCAAGATCGTCGGGACCCCAGCCTACAAGTCGATGACGATCCGCAGTTGGCAGACGACGATGGCGCTCCTCGAGCGCATGGAGGCCGAGGCCGACGCCTGATCGCTGGGCTCGGATGATCGGTGCGACCTGGGCCGACGTTCAGCGAACGCCAGCCACCGGTGAGGCCAACGTTGCGGCGATCTCGCGAGCCCAAGACTCGATGGCGTCCCAGTCACGGAAATCGCCGGCCGGGAGGGCCTTCTTGACCGCCGGCAGCAGTCGCACGAGCCGCTCCGACGTCACCTTGGCCGGGTCATCGGGGTCGAACGCGCCGAGGAAGACGCGGTGATCCCTTGGATCCGTCGCGGCACTGATCTCGGCGATCTTCTTCCGGCCAGCGCTCCCCGGGCCATCCTCCGGACCGAGAGCGTCCGTGAGCGGGTCAACGCCTGAGCCCTTGCCCATCGACGAGCCCGGGAGTGGGCCGCTGCTGAAGAACCACAAGGGCACCTCGGCGAGTCTGACTTCATTGCGCTTGACGAACTCGACCGCTTCCTTCTGCCAGGTTCCCATGTACACAGCGCTACCGACCACGACGGCGTCGGCCGCTCCGACGCCAGCTGCGTGATCAGCCGGCGCGGTGTCCACTTCGAGCCCTTCGGTTCGCAGCACATCCGCGATCCGCTGGGCGATCCCACGGGTCGCTCCATGTCGACTGGCGTAGACCACGAGCACCTTGTTCATGTCGAACCTCCCGGGCGACCTGCGAGACGGCCACGCTGCTATGTGACCACATACAGTTAGCGCCCCGGGACCATCGAATCGGAAGGGTCGGAAGACCCGAACCGGAAGGCCCCTTGGCACGATGAGGAGCTATGTGGTGGAGGGCACGAGTAGCCAGCGGAAAAGGCTCCCGCCGCGCTGGTTCATCCGTATCGCCTGGGCCGTCCATCGGGCGATCACTCGGCTCACGGGCGGGCGACGCGGGCTATGGCTGGTCAAGCCCGGGCGTTGGGGCACGATGCGGCTTACGACCGTGGGCCGCAAGACCGGGAAGACACGGAGCGCGATCGTCGCCTACTACGAGGATGGGCCGAACCTGGTGACGATGGCGATGAACGGCTGGGGCGCCCCGGAGCCGGCCTGGTGGCTCAACCTGCAGGCCGAGCCGAACGCCGAAGTCGAGCTCAAGTCCGGCACGCGGCGCGTCCATGCGCGGGCCGCTGTGGGCGAGGAACGCGCGCGCCTGTGGGCTAGGTTCCGCGAGTTCGGCGATGACCCCGATGACTACGCGTATCGGAGACCGGGCCAGACCGAGGTGGTCGTGCTCGAACCGGCGGGTTAGGGGCAGCGCCTACCGTTTGACCGCGAAGTTCTGTGACCTCAGCCGGCGGTCCCGAAGGTCGCTCGACCTGCCGGCCGATACGTCAGAAGCGTCACGCCCGACGACAGGGACCGTGATTCCACCAGCGTCAGGTCGTGGGTCTGGCCGCTCTCCGGAAAGAGCCGAAGGCCGTCTCCGACCACGACGGGGTAGAGCCGCAGGTTGAGCTCGTCGACGAGGTCTCGCTCGAGCAGCCACCGCAGCAGGACGCCGCTGCCATGGACCTGGAGCTCGCGCCCGGGCTTCGCCTTGAGTTCGCGCACTGCCGCTTCGACGTCGCCATCGATGATGTGGGTGTTCTGCCACGTCGGGTCCTTGAGCGTGGTTGATGGCACGTACTTCGGCAGCACGTTGATGCCGTGGGAGACCGGGTCCCCATCGTCGTGATGCGGCCAGTACGGCTCCCAGATCTCCCAGGTCTTGCGCCCGAGGAGCAACGCATCCGCGCGCGCGAACATCGAGGTCAGGAAGGGCCACATCTCGGGGTCGGCGTGCGCCGCCGTCCAACCGCCACGTTCGAACCCGCCGCGCCGGTCCTCGTCGGCGCCACCGGGTCCCTGGTACACGCCGTCCACGAGTCAACATCATCGTGGCGGTCAGCTTCATGGTGAGTGGCCCGGTGATCAGGCCGGGGCGTCGCTCGTTGCCTGCTTCTGGAGCGCGGCGATGAGCATCTGGGCCTGCTGATGGTCCTTCTCGTTCGGGTGTTGGTGATCGGCCGTGATGCCGCAGTAGACGTCGTGGATGGCCTGGCTCATCGTGTCGACGTCGGTCACCGCGACACCTCGCTCCGACATCCAGCGCGCCGTGTCGCTATCGCTCGGCACGTGCATCGCCTCGAGCAGCGTCTCTTTCATCGTCATCGTTCGCACCCTCCGTCAACCTGTTTGGTGTCTAGCCTACGCCGTCCCTGCCTCGGTTGAGAGTTCGTTCATCGCTCGGATCAAGTGTTGCAGCGTCGTGCAAGATGGGCGTTGACCGTGGCCCGTTACATCATCTCCACCCACGTCGCCGCTCCGCCTGAGCACGTCTTCGCGCTCTGGACCGACCTCGAACGCATGGGCGAATGGGTCGGCGGGGTGACCGGCGTCAGCGACGTGTCGGGTCCGATCGATCAGGTCGGAACGACGTACATCGTCCACTTCGGCCCGATGAAGAGCCCGACGAAGATCCTCCAGGTCGAGCGCCCGCGAATATTCGCCACCCGTTTCGGCAACTGGCTACTTCGCGGTCGCTCGAGTGCAACCTTCGAACCCGACGGGGACGGGACCCTGGTGACTCAGGAGTTCGAGACCGTCGGCTGGATCTCTGCGATCTCGTCGTGGGTCTTCTCACGCGGGTCGTACGAAGGAAGCTTCCGTGGCGAATTGGAGAAGTTCGCCCGGATCGCCGAACGCGAGGCTCCCGCGAGTACTTGAGGATCCATCGCCGCTCAGAGTGGGATTCCACTCGCCGATGTCGTGCCCGCGCAAGGCCGACGACCCGCAGATGATGCCGTCAGAGACAACGTCCGTGGCATTGTGGCGGCATGAGCGTCGATCGGATCTTCGCAGCCTTGACCGACCAATGGGCCGTTCGCCTGACGACATTCAAGCGGGACGGGACACCTGTCGGGACACCGGTCAACCTGGCTGTCGACGGTGATCGGGCGTACTTCCGCACCTACGAGGAGACGTGGAAGTTCAAACGGCTCGCACGCAACCGCGATGTCGAAGTCGCACCGAGCACGCTACGCGGTGAACCGACCGGGCCGGCGATCCACGCTCACGCGCGACTGCTCGATGGCCCCGAAGACAGGCGGGCAGCGGTGTTGATCGACAGCAAACACCGTGTGTTCCAGGGCGTGCTCATCCACCTCTTGCATCGTCTCGCCGGCTATCACACGCGTCATTTCGAATTGACCGCGCATCCGAGCTGACCACAGTGACGTCAAACCTGCGCGTACCAGTCGAGCACGCGCATCGCTCGCAGCGTGTTCCAGCGGCTCGGTTGGCCCTCGTCCTCCATCTGGAGATCGATCTCGCCTGGATAGACGTTCTGGAGCGGCCATCGGCCGTCGGGATCCCGGTTGCCCTCGACTACTTCGATCGCCTCGGCGATCCGCTCGTCCGGCGTGAACCCCGCGTTGCGCAGGTAGTCGAGTCCGCGCAGGACGTCGAAGTGCCACCAGTACGGGAACGAGAACCGAAGCCAGTCGGGGTCGATCACCTCACCGGTCGACTTCCGGCGGAACAGCCGCCGCTCGAGCATGTACTCCTCGCCGCGACGGCGTGCCTCCCCCACCCTGGCCGAACCGCCGATCGCCCGCTCGTGTCCGAGGAGCCCTTCGAGGACGTTGATGGTGGTCCCGAACGACGACACCGTCGCGCCGTTCTCGACCTCGCAGTTCCAACCGCCGTCCGGGAGCTGCTCACCAAGAAGCCGGTCAACGAGCGGCGTCATGTCAACGCCGAAATACGAGCCGCTGGCGACGACGTTGCCGTTGATGCACGGCTCGACCTCGCCCTCGAAGAACCGGTGGTCGGACCAGGGCGTCTCGAATTCAGTCATCCGCCACGTGACGAGATCGCGGACGAGGCCCACCGCCCGTTGGGCCTGGTCGCTCGCGGGGTCGAGTCCGAGCAGCCGGAGCAGCTCCAGCGTGTGGAACGTGTCCGTATGATCCTGCGACCACGGCTCTCCGCCCCATTTACCGTCGGGCGCCTGGAGCGCAAGCAGCCGGGCGCCCCAACCCTCGGTCGCGACCCTCGAACGCTCGGCGACGACGACATCTGCCGGCTCGTGCGTCAGGTCGCGCATGACCTGCCAGCGAATCGACGGGTCCGAGTCGAGGAGCCAATCGATCGCAGCCACGTCGCTAGCTTTCGCCGCCGCCCATCCCGATGGTGCCGTCGGACATGACAGCCGAGATCAGGCCGAACACGTTGTTGTCCGGATCGAGCAAGTAGCCGCTTCGACCCACGCCCTGCATATCCTCGGCCGGGCGGGCCACCGTGCCGCCGAGCTCGACACCGCGAGCCATCAACGCATCCACGTCGTCGACCCCGACCACGATGTTGCATCCCATCACGGGCGCACCGGGCTCTGGCTTCGGGCCGCGTCGCTGTGCCAGGCCGCCGTTGATGCCGTGCCCCGCCGTGCCCGCCACGTTGCCGATCGCACCCTCCCCCGTCTCGATCGTCCAGTACGGGATGTCGCCGAACTGGGTGAATTTCCAACCGAGGAGTTTCGAGTAGAAGTCGACCAGTCGCTGCGGCTCCGACGCATGGATCTCGAAATGCACGACCAGGTTCGCCATGGGATGCCCTCCTTTTCGCCGAGGACCAATACTATCGAGCGTCGATCCGGGGGGCTGCCTCGCGCTCGCGGTCAGGTCTTGGGGCGCTCGCGGATGACCTTGTGCGGGTCCTTCTCGAGCTCGATGCCCTTGTACGCGGCTTGACGGACCAGGCCGTCGCCGGTCCAGCCCGCGAACTCCGCGCGGATGACGAGCTCCGGGCGTAGCCACTGGGCGTCGCGGGCGGCCGCACGCGGCGGCGGAGTCGCGTAAGCCGGCGCATCGGTCGCGAGCGGAGCGACGGCCGCCAGGAGCTCGGCCCGGTTCGCATTCGTGAAGCCGGCGCCGATCTTGCCGGCATAACGGAGGCCGCCATCCTCGTAGACGCCGACGAGGAGCGCACCAAGGTCGATCGCCCTGCCCGTCCCCTTCACCCAGCCACCGACGACGAGCTCCTGCTCGGGGCGGATCTTGACCTTCTGCCACGCCATCGACCGTGCTCCGGGCACGTACGCGGAGTGGCGGTCCTTGGCCATGATCCCTTCGAGGCTGCGCTTTCGCGCGACTTCGAAGAACGCGATCCCGTCGGCTTCGATATGTTCGCTCAGGCGCACACGCGGGTCTGGACGCAGGACGTCAGCGAGGAGTCGGCGGCGTTCCTCGAGCGGTTCCTCGAGGAGCGACCGGCCGTCGAGATGAAGAAGGTCGAAGACCTCATAGACGAACGGTGTCGGCTCGTCGGCCGCTCCCCTCCCCTTGATCCGCGCCTGGAGGAGGGCGAAGTCGGGCTCGCCATGCTCGTCGAGAGCGATGACCTCGCCGTCGACGATCGCCTGGCGTGCGTCGAGCCAGGTCGGCGGATCGAGGAACGGCCCGAAGTAGCGCGACGCGTCCTGCTCGCCGCGGGTCCAGAGGCGGACGCTATCGCCGTCGACCACGGTTTCGACGCGGAACCCGTCCCACTTGATCTCGAACAGCCAGTCGGGACTATCGAAGGGCGCGCCAACGAGTGTCGCGAGCATCGGCGGGATGAAGCTGGGCTTGGCGACGCCGGTCTTCCTGGCCATGGGCCATATCATGCGTCGCGGTGTCGAGTCCCGACGCGACGGCCACGTTGTAAGGCGGTCGGACGAGAGGCCCGCCCCCCGGCAGGCCTCTCGCTCGATCCTGGCGGTCGCTCCCCCTATGCGGCCGCCTCGACAGGAGTCTCAGTGTCTACCCGTGCAGCCTCGATCATCACCGTGGCCCGGGTGTGGTCTTCGCGGCATCATCCGCGGCTGTCCTCGTGGCTGGCATGGTCAACCGTCGACCGGCTTCATGGACAAATGACGATGGTGCTTGACATGCACGTCATACAACCGTATGGTTGTATCAATGACCACGACGTTCGATGCCGACACCGTCTTCGCCGCCCTGGCCGATGCCACGAGGCGGGACATCGTGCTTCGCGCACTGAACGGGCGCGAGGGCGTCGCTGAGCTGGCCGCGCACTACCCGATGAGCTTCGCCGCGGTCCAGAAGCATGTCGCCGTGCTCGAGCGAGCCGGCCTGGTCACCAAGGAGCGGAACGGCCGCCGCAAGGTCGTGCGCACCAACATGGAGGCGCTGCGTCTCGCGCGGGGCCTTCTCGATCAGTACGAGGCGCTGTGGCGCGGCCGCATCGACCGCATGACGGATCTCATCACCCGCAGCAAGGAGGCACGCGCATGACTGTCACGTCCGTGAACAAGGACCCGAACACCTTGACCCTTTCCCTGACCGCTGAGTTCGACGCATCCCCGGAGCGCATCTGGGACCTCTGGGCCGACCCGCGTCAGCTCGAGCGCTGGTGGGGTCCACCCACCTACCCCGCCACCTTCACCGCCCATGATCTTGCGCCGGGAAGCCACGTCGAATACCACATGACCGGACCGACCGGCGACCAGCCGCGTGGCTTCTGGGACATCGTCGAGGCCGAGCCGCCGCGCCGGCTCGTGTTCATCGACGGCTTCGCTCACGACGACGGCACGCCCAACGACGACTTCCCGCGCAACGAGGGCCGGGTCACGATCGAACCGATCGATGCCGGCCGGACGCGGATGTCGATCGAGTTCCACTTCCCGAGCGCCGACGCGATGGAGCGGTACCTGGGGATGGGCATGGAGGAAGGCCTGACCGAGGCAGTCGGGCAGATCGACGCGATCCTCGCTGAGGACACAGTTGCACCGCAAGGAGGCACCCGATGACCACGATGACCGAACCGACGACCGCCACCATCGACGCGCCGGGCGCCGTCCTGACCTATGACATCCGGAGGTCCGACTCCACCACCGAGCCAGCCCTGTTCCTGCTCGGATCGCCGATGGGCGCCGGCGGGTTCGCGACGCTCGCGAGCCACTTCCCGGATCGCACGATCGTGACCTACGACCCGCGCGGAGTCGAGCGCAGCGTGAAGGCCGACCCGGCCACCATCTCGACGCCCGAGCAGCATGCCGACGACATCCACCGCGTCATCGCCGAGGTCGGCGGCCCGGTCGACCTGTTCGCAAGCAGCGGCGGCGCAGTGAATGCCCTGGCTCTCGTGGCGAAGTATCCGGAAGACGTCCGGACGCTCGTCGCGCACGAGCCCCCGCTCGCGTCGATCCTGCCCGACCGCGTGAGTGCCATGGCATTCACGCAGGCGATCGGCGACACCTATCAGCGCAGTGGATTCGGGCCTGCCATGGCCCAGTTCATCCTCGCGGTCAGCCACCAGGGCGAGATGACACCCGAATTCGCCGCCACGCCCGCGCCGGATCCGGCGATGTTCGGGCTGCCCACCGAGGACGATGGCAACCGCACGGACCCGCTCCTCTTCCAGAACATCACCACCTGCACGCACTACCAGCCCGACTTCGACGCGCTGCGGGCCGCCCCGACCCGGATCGTGTTGGCGGCCGGCAAGGAGTCCGACCGGTCAGATGGCCCATCGCGGTGCCGAGGCCGCTGCAGAGCGCCTCGGCCAGGAAGCCGTCGAGTTCCCGAGCGACCACGGCGGGTTCCTCGGCGGTGAGTACGGCCAGGCCGGTGACCCGGACGCCTTCGCCGCCAAGCTGCGCGAGGTCCTCGCCGAGGGCTGAAGCTCAGGAAGGCGTCTCTTGGGGCTCCGGTGCATAGAAGGCCGTGGTGTTCGCCACGGCCTTCTTGACTGCGTCCGGATCCGCACCCGACGCCTCGTACGCCACACCCCAGGCGGCGCTGCTCTGGGCAAAGAACTCGCGTCCTTCCTCGGACAGCTGCCATGCGATGGGGTCGTCAACGGATCCGCCGCGCATGTGAAGTGAGAACCCGAGAACTGCCCCATCCCAACCGACGCCGACGGCGCCCGGTCCGAACTGGTCCCAGAACTCGTCGGGGACGATGGCGATGTGCTCGAGCTCGACCGTCGTCGATCCGGCTCCGACAGGCGTGAGACGCACCACGACCTCGGAGTCAGGACCCGCGTCGGCCATCTCGCCGAAGACCCACGACACCCGGACGAGGTGCGGCCGGTCGCATTCGAGGATCTCGCCGCCGGCGTTGCCCTCCAGCTGGTATCGGCCACCGAGCCTGTAGTCACCGCTGATCGGCAGGAACCAGCGGCTGATGCGCTCGGGCGTCGTCAGCGCGTCCCAGACGTCCTCGATCGGCGAGTCGTAGGTTCGCTGGAGGCGGACGACCCGCCCTTCACCGTCGCCGAGCGGACCGGTGCCGACGCTTCGCTGAACAGCTCCGAGTTCCCGTTCGATGTCGATCATGCGATGGGTCCCTCCTTCGATGTGTCGGATGCCGAGGCGGCGAGGCGGCGTTCGCGCTTGCCGCGCGCGAGTTCGGTGCCGAGTGAGTCGAGTCGTTGCTCCCAGAAGCCGCGGAACGGCTCGAGCCAGGCGTCCACTTCGCGAAGTGGCGCCGAGTCGACGGCGTAGAGCCGCCGCGCGCCTTCCGGCCGGACGCGTGCGAAGCCGCTCTCGCGCAGCACCTTGAGATGCTGGGAGACGGCCGGCTGCGAGATCCCGAACTCGGCCTGGACGATCGCGGTGATCGTCCCCGAGGGCAGTTCGCCCTCGGTCAGCAACTCGAGGATCCGCCGTCGCACCGGGTCGCCAAGGACGTCGAACGCGTGCATGACGCAATATTAGAAGGTGCGACTTATATAAGTCAACCCTGTTAGAGCGGAACCGTCGTGCGCCAGAGCCAGTGAGAGTCAGCCGGCCGGGGCCAGCGATCCCTCTGTCACCTCGCTCTTGTGGCCGGCGAAGGCCGCCAGGACCTCGCCCTTCTCGCGCTCCGGCACCTTGAAGTAGTCGAGCGCCAGGGCCAGCTCTCCCGCCACGGCATCGAACTCGTCGGAAGTGATCCCCAGCTCGCGATGGGCCTCTTCGAGTGCGACCGCGTCGTGGCCGGGCTTGGTGCCGACATACGTGAACGGACCACCCGAGACGTCGCAGACCCACAGGGTCCGCATGAACTTGAGGCCAGGGAGGCGCGCCAGCTTGGCGGTGTGCCATTCGCGCAGTGCCGGGTTGTCGGACCCTCGGCCGGCGACAGCGTTCTTGACCACCTCGTCGCTAAAGCGGTCGACCACGGCTGCGATCGCGAAGACGCCACCAAGTCGCTCGTAGAGAGTCTGTTCTGCCATCGTCCCGTCCTCCCGGTCCTCGCCCGGGTCCGACCGTTGAGGGTGACCGGACCAGCGAGCTGTGACCCGATTCGAGATACGTCGGATCGCCCGTGATCGGATCTGAACGCGCCTCGAACAGTGAGGTGTCGCCGCAGTTCAGCCGATCGCCTACCACGGCGAGCGGGCCATCCGATCGGCCAGTCCCGTCTCGTTCAACAGCCGCGCACTCTGGCAATCGGAGCGTCGCTCCACCTCCCGTTGGATCGCGGCGAGGAAATGGCGGTCGAAGTCGCCGCGCGGATAACGGCGGATCACGTCGGCGTGGATGGCGTCGACCAGCTCGAATCCGGCGCCGCGAACGTCGAGACTGGTCGCCCGGTCGAGGAGTACGGCCTCGACCCCCTCGTCAAGCGCGACCGAGCGCTGCATGTGGAGGACGATCACGCGCTCGACGATCTCCGCCGCGTCGGGCGCCATCCCTGCACGCTCGAGCCAGCGTCGGGCACGCGCTCCCCCGGCGACCTCGAAGCAGTCGCGTTGCGTGGCAGTGACGTCAGACCCTGGTCATGGAGCAGCGACGCCGTCCACAACACCTGGCGGTCGAACGTCCAACCCTCCCCCACCCCGATGGTCGCGCCCCAGCAATACGACCGGACCGAGTGGTTCAACAGATAGCGCGGCAGGACGCGCTGCGCGTGGAGCCACGTCACGACGGACACTTCGTCGCTCGGCACCGCGATACCGGCGATCTGGGTCGGGAGCGGCTGCGCAGTCACTGTGTTCGGGCGTCCGAGCCCGGGATGCCGTGGGCGGCCAGTGCCGCCCCGAAACCCTCGAGGTCCTCGACCGTGAGGTAAAGGGCGGGGGTCTTGATCGGCCCGACCTTGATCGGCTCGCGGAAATCGAGGCGGACGCCACCAGCCGGCGAACCGCCGAAGGTGATGTCCGCGTGCCGGAAGCTGCGACGGACGCCGATCGCCGTGATCCACTTCCACGGACCTTCGATCCGCCACGACGCGATGTTCGCGATCGGCGAGGTCGCGCTGAACCAGCCGAACCGGGCCGTCAGGGTCTCCTCGCCGAGGTCGACCCACGCATCCTCGGCGCCATGGACGCCGAACAGCCGCAGCACGATCGAGCGAGGACCGAGTCGATAGGCGAAGCGGCGGGCTGACATGCCCCAAGCGTACGTCGATGACAAGGATGGCCTACGCCTTCGCTCAACTGCCGTTCCCCTCCCCGGCGTGGACGATGTTGTCGAAACGGCGCCACAGGACCACGACGAGCAGCGCGGAGCCGATGAACCCGAACCAGAACGGCGCAGTGATGCCGTAGTTCCGGGCCAGCAGGCCACCGATCGGCGTGCCGATCACGAGTCCGCCCATGACCGCGACCCGGTAGACACCGGTCACACGGCCGAGCATCGCGTCCGGCACCGCCCGCTGTCGCACGACCTCGGATGTGGTGCCCCAAACGAAGGCGTGGGCCCCGAACACGACCAACGTCGCCAGCGCCACGATCGACGAGGTCGTGAGAGCGAGCGACAGATGGGTGAGGGTCTCGATGATGAGACCCGACCGCATGATGTCGCCCAAGTGCGAAGCGCCGCGTCAACCGGCCGTACGACACGATCCCGACGATCCCGCCGACGGCGACGGCGGTCGTGAGGAGGCCGAAACCGACTGGACCGACGCCTAGCCTTTCATTCGCATAGAGCACGAGCACCGACCAAGCGGCCCCGATACGTGACGTTGAACGTGAAGATCGTCAGGGCCAGGGTGCGCATCGGCGGATGGGCGAGGAGCCAACGGATCCCCTCGGCCATCTCCGACCGCAGGCTCGAGCGCTCGCGCAGCTCGGCCGTCGTGCTCAGTACAACGCGTGAGACAAGGAGGGCGCCGAGCACGAAGCAGACCGCGTTCGTCGCGAATGGGATGGCGACGCCGGCCGCGAACAGAAAGGCGCCGATGGGCGGCGCAACCAACTGATTCGTCAGCAGGAACGCGCCCTGCAGCCTGGAATTCGCGAGGCCCAGGTCCTCGCGGTCGACGAGGCTCGGCAGGAACGTGCTGCTCGCCGAGTCGGCGAACGTCTCCGCAGTCGCGAGGACGAACAGCGTGATCAAGACCACCGCGATGCTGACCGTCCCGGTGACGATCGTGGCGACGAGAACGACCAGGGCGGCAGCGCGACAGAGATCCACCACGATGACCATCCGACGTCGGTCGAACCGGTCCGCGAACGCGCCACCCAGGACACCGAAGAGCAGGGTCGGGAGGTATCCGCTCAGGACCGCCATCGAGACGAGGAACGGGTCGCTCGTCTGCGAGGCCACCAGCAGCGGCCCGGCTGCGAGCACGATGCCGTCGCCGATGTTGTTGACGAGCGTCGCGGCGAGCAGCCAGCGGAAGCTTCGCCCGAGCCTCGCTGGGACGATGGTCTCGGTCGGCCGGGCGATGAGTGATGACACCGGCGGCAGGATACCAACCGGTTCGCTTGGGAGGCTGGACTAGGCGCCCCTCGAGGAGCGCCTAGTCCGACGTTGCCTTACTGACCCGCGAGCACCGAGCAGATCGGATCGAGAGCACTGGTATCGCCGTTGACGAAGTACTCGACGAACACGTGCGAGCCGGCCGCGAACTCGAGGGTGCCGTCGAAGCCGAATACGGTCCTGCCCGCGTCCCGAACGAAGGCTCCCCTGCCCGGGATGATGAAGTTGACGACACCGGTCGTCGTTTCGCGAGCGGAGCCGGGGTCGCCAGGGATGGCAAGGACGTCTGTCACCACATTCGTCTGGCGGTACGGCACCGACTTTCCGGTCAGCGGGTTCGTCCATTCAGATCCGAGGTAGGTGCCCTTTACCACCCGACGGACGAGGTTGCCGTCGGCGTCGTACCAACGTGCGGCATGCTCCAGCACTTTGTCGCTGTAGTCGAAGATCTCGAACTCGTCCGAGCCCGAGCCGCACATGATTCCGGTCCCTTCGGCGGTACCTCCACCAAAGACGACGTTGCCCTCGCAGATCGTCTGGGGGCCTGCAGCGTGACATCGCTCGAAACTCGGCGGCGGCGGCGTCAACGACGCGGCACTCGCCTGCCCGACCGCGACGACCGACCAGAGCAACATCGCCGCGATCGAGGTACGAACGGGCCGCGTCCACCGTGCCTCGCGACCAAGAGTCGACCGATCCATGTCACACCTCCTGAGTCGACGGGAAAGGTTCCGTCGAAGATGTGACATAGACGTCCCCTACGACGGGCGTGGTTCAAACTCCAGAAAAGTGGCGGTGGATTGAACCATTGCCGGACTTGGCAGCGTCGATTAGGCATCAACCCGTATCAGGACCGAGCCAGACGTGAAAGCGGTCGAACTCGTCGAGCGTGCGGCGCGTGGCGATGCGGATGCGTTCGACCTGTTGATGTCCGATTCACTCGATCGGCTGTATGCGATCGCGCGCCTGATCCTTCGCGACCCGGACCTTGCCGAGGATGCCGTGCAGGAGGCGTTCATCCATTGCTGGCGCGAGCTGCCGCGCCTGCGCGATCCAGGGCGGTTCGACGCCTGGTTGCAGCGGCTGCTCGTGAACGCGGCGATGGACCAGGACCGGCGAAGGCGTCGCTATCGCGCGATCGTCTCGATCACGCCCGCGCCCCTGATGGATCGGGACTTCGCCTCCGACCTGGCAATGGCCGAAGAGCTGAGAAACGCGTTCGCGAGGCTTCGAGTCGAGCATCGAGTCGTCCTCGTCCTGCATCACTACCTCGAGCTGTCAGCAGTCGAGATCGCGCACGTGCTCGAGGTTCCACCGGGCACCGTGAAATCGCGCCTGCACTACGCGGCCATCGCGATGCGGGCCGCCGTCGATGCCGGCGTTCGCCAACCCGCAGCCACTATGGCCGAGGGAGAACGATGACCGACGACCCGCGACCCGATCGTGAGGTTCGCGCCTGGATCCGAGCCGAGGCTCCGGAGCACGCACCCGATCATCTGGGCACAGCGATCCGCAGCGAGCTTGCGCTGGCGCGCCAGGAGCGCGGACCGGTCGTGTTCATGCAACGCGGGTGGCGCCGAACGCCCGTGTGGACGGGCATCGCGGCCATCCTCGTCCTCGCTCTTGGTGTCCTTGCCGTAGGCCTTCTGGGCACGAGCAGTCCGGTCGCGAATCCCGTGCCGACAACAACGCCTTCCGCGATCATGGCGTCACCGGCTGTATCCACATCTCCGGCACCGACACCATCCGGGATCATCCTCCCGTCAGGCCCGACGACAACGGATGTCTTTCGGCCGACCCTTCGCTTCTCTGCCCCCGCGGGTTGGATCCAGCTGTACGACCAGCCGATGGTGTTCCACATCAGCCCCTCGACTGCTGGCTTCCTGCGCCAGACAGACGGTCAGGTCTACTTCGACGGCATCACGGTCTGGGACGGCCCCGTCGCCGGCCCGCCGGACGGCGGACCAGCTCGCCTGGAAGGGGTCGGCACGAGCGCCAAGGAGCTCGCGACGTGGCTCAGTACCCGCCCACAACTGCTGGCCTCAGCGCCGACGAAGGTCACACTTGGCGGGCTCTCCGGATATCGCCTCGATTTCACCCTCTCACCGGATGCCGGGGAACTGTGTGGGGTGCCCTGCGTGAACCTGCTGAACAGCCTTGATCGTGGCGCCTCGTATCAGTTCGGGATCGAAGGTCCCTGGAGAGTCCGTGCGTTCCTGCTCGATCGACTCGATGGCTCGACGGTGATGATCACGGTGGAGGATGTCGACGGAAATGGCTTCGACCGTGAGGTGCGCGCTGCACAGCCGGTCCTGGATTCCATGTCGTTCGAGAACTGACGAAGCCTGACTGCCGATAAGCGCTGCGCTCCTTGACAGTCAGCCGATCGCCGCGCGTAGCATCGACCCATGACAGTGAGGACCTGCCGATCGGGCCCGACCCAGAGGCGATCAAGCGGACGATCCTCGAGACCTGGCCCGAGACCGACGTGGTCGAGGCACTCGGTGCCTCGTTCTTCTCGCTCGACGCCGAGAAGCACTGGCCGAACTTCGCGACGATCGTCACCACCGACGAACACGACGAGGGTGCGCCCTCGAACCTGTCGCGGCCGGGCGTCTTCCGGCTGAACATCGGCGTCGGCCGCGAGACGTTCCAGCGGCTGGTCGGCGGGATGGTCGAACCGGACTACGCGGCGTTCGGGCTGATCCTCCCCCACCCCGTCTACGCGAAGCAGCTCTGGATCTCGATCCTCAACCCGAGCGACGTGACGTTCCGGGACGTCGTCATGCCGCTCCTGACCGAGGCGCACGACAGGCTCGCAGCCACCCGCGCGCGACACCCCGACCAGTAGGCAGCTCCATGACTGACTCCCTTCGCGTGATCCTCGAGATCGGCAAGAAGAAGCGGGTCGTGGCCGGCGCCATGGACTGGCCAGGCCTCGATCGCTGGGGAACGTCCGAGGACGGCGCGATCGAGAAGATGGTGTCGTATCGCCCGCGCTACGCCGGCGTGGCGGAGAGGGCCGGCATGGCCAAGGCGTTCGCCACAGGCCGGCGACCCGGAGGTGGTGGAACGCGTACCCGGGGTCGGGTCGACGGACTTCTGGGGCATCGCCCACGCTCCCGTCCGAGATCGAGCGCGAGGTGCTGTCGTCTGCGGACCTCGAACGGCGGCTCGACCTCCTCCAAGCCTGCTGGGCGTACTTCGACGACGTGGCGGGCCGCGTCTCCCCTGAACTCCGCCTTGGACCGCGTGGCGGAGGGCGGAGCCGCGACGGGATCATCGGGCACGTCCATCGGGTCGAGCCCGGGCAGTTCTCGGACAAAGTCGAGGTCCGGACGCCCGATCGAAGTGTCTTTCGCCCCCGACGAGCTTGCGGCGCATCGGGAGGCGTTCCTCGCCGCGATCCGCGCCTACAACGCGGAAGGAAAGCCAGCCCGGACCTGGCCGATCCAGTTCCTCATCCGCCGGGTGGCACACCACGTGATGGACCACGCCTGGGAGATGGAGGACCGCGACCTCACGCCGTCATGAGTCGCCGCGCGCTGATCCTGTTCGCCCTCATGTCGGTCATCTGGGGCATCCCGTACCTGTTCATCCGGATCGCGGTGGCCGAGATCACGCCCGCCGACGCTCGTCCTCGGGCGGACGGTCATCGCGGCGGCCATCCTGCTGCCGATCGCGCTGGTCCGCACCGACCTGCGCCAGGTCCTCGGGCGGTGGCGCTGGGTCGTGGCCTTCGCGGCGGTCGAGATCGCCATCCCGTGGGTCGCGCTCGGCTCGGCCGAGCAGCACATCTCGAGCTCGCTGGCGGGCCTGCTGATCGCCGGCGTTCCGTTGGTCGGTGCGGCGATCGCGCTGGCGACCGGCGGCGCCGACCGGTTCGGTCCCGTGGGCCTGCTCGGCATGCTCATCGGCGTCGCCGGTGTGGCACTCATCGTCGGTGCGGACTTCGGCGCCACGGACACGACGGCTCTCCTGCAGATCGGCGTCGTGGTCGTCGGCTACGCGCTGGGGCCGGCGATCCTCGCGCGTCGGCTCGACGGCCTCCCGACGGTCGGGATCATGGCGGTGTCGCTGACCCTCGTCGCCATCGTCTTCCTCCCGATCGGCGTGACCCAATGGCCGGCGACGACGCCATCGGCGAACGTCGCTGATCGCGGTCGTGGTCCTCGCGATCGTCTGCACGGCCGCCGCGTTCATCCTGTTCGGCGCCCTCATCGATGCGGTCGGACCGGTGCGCGCGACCGTGATCACGTACATCAACCCGGCCGTCGCCGCGGTCCTCGGCGTGGTCGTGCTGCAGGAGACGTTCACGGTGCCGATGGCGATCGGGTTCGCGCTGGTCATCGCCGGGTCGATCCTGGCGACGCGGCCGGCACGGACCGAAGAGCTGGAAGCGACGCCCGCCGCGGCCTGACCCGTCGCCCACCAGAGGTCGCTTTCACGAACGGCCCGTCATGGTCTGACCGCCAAGACCGGCGATTCGAAGTCGTCTCCCTCGATGAGGGCCGCGATCATCCCGTCCGCGGACCAAACCATCGCCGGAACGTCGACACAACCACCCAGCAGTCGCTCGGGATCGCCCCACATGACCCCGCCGTCGCCCGAGCCGACCCACACCGGGTCGTCCATGCCGTCCAACGCCGAGCCCTCGCAATGCAGAACGCCGAGACGCCCGTCCGGTCCGAGCACGACGACACCGACGTCGGGCACGCTATCGGAGAGCATTTTGGAACTCAAAACCTGGACCGATTCCCAACGCCCCTCCGACAGGATCGAAGCCCAGTTCGACCAGTCAGATCCAGTGCCACCGAAGGAGAGGCGCGAGTCGCGAGCCGACGCTGAGATCAGGGATCGGATAGGTAGATTTGTTGCGCCGCCCCAATTGGTGCCGCCGTCGGACGAGATCCTTGTCTTCGTGACCGCGCCGTCCGTCCACGCAACTGCCACCAGGGCGTCCGCGGCGGCCACCTTGAGTGGGCCGATGCAGCAGTCGTCGAGGCCGGCCTTGCCCAGCACCTTCCGTTTCCAGGTCCGCGCATGGTCCTGGCTGCTCCATACGACCACGTCGCTTGTCTTTTGGTCGACCGATGTCACGTACACGCGGTTCCCGGTGGCAGCGATCTCGGGAGCCCACTCGGAGTTCAAGTCCGTGTTTCGCGTCAGGCACGACGGCGCGGACCAAGCCGCGGCGCGACCATCGTCGGTGTTTCGCACGACACCGACACCACCACAGTCGTATGCGTAGCTGGCGACGTAGATGTGCCGACCTGCCGTCGCGATCTTGGAGTCGGTGCCTCGAATCAGTCGTCGCTCGCCCCATGTTTGGCCCGCGTCGCGGGACCGGATGTAGACCTCTGCGTCCCAACCGCCGTCCAGAACCTCCTCCTCCGAGACCAGCGCGTGGAACGACAGCGAGTCGGTCTCGCCCGTCGCGGCCAGCCCAGCGACGTAGCCGGATTCTTCGTTGAGAGACCGTTCGATCCAGGCCGGTGATGGTCCGATCGGGACTGCGCTCGCGCTCGCCGACGACGTCGGCGGACTCGGTGGCGTCGTGCTCGATGTCGTCGGCGGGGGTGCGACGATTCCGGGTGAGGCATCCAACGACGGAGTGAACGATCTGTTCGGGGTACACCCGATCACCAGGACTGCCACCAGAAACCCGACCGATGAGGAGCTTCCGCCTCGTCGCGGACCCATCGCGCACCCCTCCTTGGGACGCGGTTCGCCTCCAACCGGCGTGGGGGCATGGTAGAGCTCGGATGTCTTCTGGCGTCGCGGCGCCCTCGGCGTCTAGGGTTGCCGCTCGAGAGCGAAGGCGACGGCCTCGCTGAGGCTCATCGCTCGGCCCCGGTCGCGTGCCCGTTCGAAATCCTGCGAACCCACCGCCGCCGGCAGGGTTGCCAGCAGCCCTTCGTAGTGCGGTCGCTCGTCGGGCGGCCAGGCCATCCCCTGCGCCTCCATGATCGACTCGGCCGCGCCGACGAGGGTCGCCGCGCGCTCGAACTGGCCGCGCTCGGTCGCGATCGACGCCAACCCGCTGATCGCGAACGGAGTCGTGAACTGGTCGCCGGTCCGAGCTTCGATCTCCAGCGCTTCGCGGGCGAGCGCCTCGGCGGCCTCGAGCTCGCCGAGCTGGCGTTCGACCATGCTCAGGTTGGCGGCCTCCGACGCGATCAGGAACTGGTTGTCGGTCTGGCGGACGAGCGCGAGCCGCTGGGTCATCCACCCACGGGCCTCGTGCAGGTCGCCGGCGACCTGGGCGCCGACGCCGAGCAGGTGGAGCGCATTGGAGCGTCCGCCTTCGTCGTTGGCAGCGTCGCTCACCGCGAGCGCCTCTGCGGCCAGCCGCCGTGCCTCGGGCACGTCCGTCCTGAGCGCCACGCGGGCGAGACCGCCAAGCGCCTGGGACGTCAGTGATGCGTCATCGAGCCGTCGCCCGGTCTCGAGGGCTTCGTCGAACAGCTCAGACGCGCGCGGGTCATCGCCCATCCAGAACGACATCATGCCGGCGTCAGAGAGTTGCCTTGCCGCGAAGGAGGTCGTCACCGCCCGGTGCGGCGAGCACTCGCTCGAACGCGACCGCGCCCTCGGCGAAGCGCTGCTTGGTGATCCAGAAGCGGTAGAGGGCGTTCGCGACCCGGAATGCATCGTCGATCCGGCCCGCGTCGAGGAACCAGTCCATGGCGGCCAGGAGATCGTCGAGGCGCGTTTCGAGGCGCTCGAGCGCGTCCTTGGCATCCGGCCCGGTCGCGGCCAGCACTCGCCTCTTCGGCGAACTCGAGCGTCGTTTCCGCGGCGCGCAGATCCATGCCGCCGATCGTAGTCCTACGCCGTTGGGCGAGGGGCAACGATCGCTGAGTGCGCCCTCCACGACAGTCGCGTTGGCGGCGTGATGCCGAGGACGAGCACCAGGCTGACGAGGATGAGCCCGAACCCGACCACCAAGCCGACGCCGACCGGCTCGGCGAGGACGATCGAGCCCCAGGCGATGGCGAAGGCGGGGACGATGAACGTCGCCGTGCTTGCCGCCGTCGGGGTCGTATGCCGGAGGACCCGGAAGAAGATCGGCCAGGCGAGCGCCGTCGAGAGGACGCCGACCGCGAGCAGGGAGACCGCGCCGTCGAGGGCGAGACCGTGCGGCGCGCCTGACAGCACGGCGACCGGCAGCGCGACGAGTGCGCCGGCCGTCACCATCCCGGTCGCGACCTCGAGCGGCTCGATGTCGGCGAGACGTGCCCGGGCGAAGTTGCCGGCGACCGCATAGCTCAGCGGCGCGCCCAGGCCGGCCGCGACCGCAAGCAGCGTGGTGGCGCTCGGGTCGAGCGGCGACCAGCCGACGAGGACGATCACCGCCACAACGCCGACGGCCAGTCCCGCCGCCACCCGCGCGGAGATCCGCTGGCCCATGAATGCCACCGCGATGACCGCCGTGAACAACGGAGTGGCCGCGTTCAGCAATGCAGTGAACCCGGCCGGGAGTGTGACGGTCGCGACGGCGATCAGCGTGCCTGGCACGGCCGAGAACAAGGCGCCGACGATCAGGAAGGTCGTCACGCGACCGCGGAGCGATCCGGAGCAGCGCCGGGCCGGCGACGGCCAGCAGGACCACTGCGCCCACGGCGAGTCGGATCTCGGCCGCCCACGCCGGCCCGATCTCAGGCGCGGCGATCCGGAGGAAGAGGAATGCGGCGCCCCAGACCGCTCCGAGGAACAGGAGCGACGCGAAGTCGATGATCGAGAGAGGGCGGCGGGCCACCGGTGTAGTCGTGTCCATCTCGTGATCGTGAGGCCACCGCCACCGGGCCGCTATCGACTCGGGTCGCAAGCGATACCGTCATTCGACGGTCTTTCACATGGCGAGGCCCCGCCGTTCTGACGGGGCCTCGCGCGGTGTCCGGGTCTCGGTCAGCTGCCGAAGGCTGCTGCCCATGTCGCGGCCGTGTCCGCGTCGTAGTCGAGGGTGTAGCCACAAGCGCTGATCGTCGAGCCCGAGGCGGTGACAAGGTAGCGCTCACCGACCTTCATCGCCGGCAGCGGGCCGGAGATCGCGATGTCGACCTGCGGCGCGGTCAGCGTGATGCTGCCGTCGGCGCCCTTCCAGCCCTCGTTCACCTTGAACGTGACCTGGTCGCCGTCGACGGCGGTGACAGACCCGTCGAAGACGGAATCGAAGTTGGGCAGGTTCGCCGGGTCGTAGACGAGGCACGAGGCCACGCCGCCACCAGCGGCCGGATTGCCGGAGTCGACCGGATCGCCGGATCCGACCGGTGTCTCGGACGGGGTCGGGATCACCGCGACCGGCGGCGGTGTCTGGGCGCCCAGGCCATTGGCGAGGGCGATCCCGATCGCCAGCGCGAACACGCCGAAGAGGGCGAGGCTGCCGACCCAGACGAGCGGGCCGCGGGGTTGTCGGACGGTCGGGTCGTGTTGCTTGTCGGTCATGATGTACTCCTGGATCCTCGCCGCCACGCGGGCGAGACTCGCGTCGGGAACGTCGTCCGTCTGGATCGGATCGGCAGCACGCAACCGGTCGATCGGATCTTGTCCGGTCGGGATGGTCACTCCCCTGCTCCTTTCCATTCGGCACCGTGTGTGCCCTTCACATCAGTCGATGTCCGGCTGGGGTCCGGATATTTCAGGTCATCCGCGGTCGACTCTCGGTCGAGGGCCTCCGCGAAGCGCGCACGGGCTCGATGGAGGCGGATGGCCACTGCGTTCGGCGTGATCCCGAGCACGGCGGCGATCGCCTGGTTGCCGAGCTCCTCCCACGCGACGAGGCGGAGGATCTCCTGGTCGGCCGGTGACAGCGAGCCGAGGGCGGCGAAGGCGGGTCGATCCCGATCCTCGCCGGCATGCACCGGCGTCGCGACGTCATCGACGCGTAGCAGGGCGGCCAGCCGCTCACGCCGGCCGAGGCCGCGTCGGTGATTGGCCAGCACCCGGCGGGCGACGGCATACAGCCAAGGTAGCGGCTCACCGCTCGGGATGGCATCGAGCTTGCGCCAGGCGATCGTGAGGGTCTCGGCGGCGACATCCTCCGCGTCCGCCGGCGTGCTCGTTCGACGCATGGCGTAGGCGAGAACATGCCTCTGATGCGCGCTGAACAGCGCGTCGAAACGCGCGAGGCGGGACATCGGCTGTGTCGGGGTCACCGTCGTCCGACGACGGATTGTGTCACCCGGTTCCGCCCCGTTCGGCGGCGGCGACACGGCTGGCCGTGGCACGGGTGGATGGCATGTGATGGATCCTTTCGAACCGTGAGAGTCGATGTGGAGTCCCACTGGGACTCATGCACATCACAGCACTCGTCGGTCGCTGGACCCATGGCCGGAGGTCACGGAAGCCGATGGACGTTTGTCAGGAGACGCGGAGGCGCTCATCGGTCGCGGGGTCGGGGACGCCGCCGTAGTAGCGGTCGATGACGAGCTTGAACTCGGGTTCGTCGGGCGCCGCACGGTGGAACAGCGTCATGCTGGAACGGACCTTCATCGCGTCGAGGGGACCGAAGATGTCGTCCGCGCTCCGACCTTCGACCGCAAGGAGGAGCCCGACGCACTCCCGGAGCCTCGCGCCGAGGACCGGGTGCGCAAGGTAGGCGCGTGCCTCGTCGAGCGAGCCGATGGCGAAATGCTGGGACATCGCGCTGCGTCCGAGTCCGGCGATCTGGGGAAAGATGAACCAGATCCAGTGGCTGCTTTTGCGCCCTCGACGCAGCTCAGCCAGGACAATGTCGTAGTCGCGGTTCTGCTCTGTGACGAACCGCTCGAGATCGTCCGTCATGGCGCGGGCGACCGCTGCTCCTCGATCTGGCGCAGCAGGTCCGAGAGGACCTCCAGCCGGGCCGCGATCGCCGCGGGCTCGCCCTCCATCCCCGACCGACGGTCGCCGTAGACCGACAGCTGGGTCTGGACGCGACGAAGTTCGGACAGCTCGCCGGCCTTGGCCTTGAGCAGGAGGCCCTCGACGACGGCGATCCTGTCGGCGTCGATCGCGAGGGTCACCGGTGGCTTCTTCATGGCTCCGAGTGTAGGTGGGGTGCTGCCTCGAGATCGACTCGGAGGCATCGAAGGGATGCGCGCGCAGCTGGCTCCGGCATCGCCATCCGCGCCGATCTGTTGACCCAGATGGTCGCGCCGGCATCGCCGTCGGCGCCTTCCGCGGAGACGAAGACCGCGCTCAGGCGCAGGTACCGCTCGTAGAACCCGCGTGCGCCGTCGAACCCGCGGGCCGAGAAGAACCTCTCGTCCTTGGCATCGGCACGAGCACGCAGCATCCGGGTCGCCGCGTCGACGTCCAACGCCGCCGCGCTCTCGGCGTCAGTCGCGAACAACACGGCGTTGGGCGTGCTCGGCGGCAGTTGCCGAAGCTTGGCGAGCAGCGACGCACCGAGTCCGGTCGCGTCCGGCAGACGGCGCAGCCGCGTGACCTCCAGGTTGAAGCTCCGCGCGCCGCGGAAGGTGACCGTGAAGTCCGGCCCGGTCTTGCCCGATCCATAGGCCTCGAAGGCCAGCTCGATCCGCCGGTCCGCCAACAACAGTCGTGCCGTCCGCAGCTCCGTACGGACGTCGCGCAGGGAATCCGGGTCAGCCGCGCCGCGGACCTTCTTGCGGATCTTGTCCCGATGCGCCTCCGCGAATACCCGGAACCGGGCGGAGCCCGCCAGCCACTCCACCAACTCCTGGGACAACGGATCGCCGGGGTCCCGGCCCGAAAGCTGGTGGGCAAGTCGCTCGACTGCCGTCGCCGGAGCGGCCGACGTCTGGTCCTTCGTGGTTATCGTCCCGCGTCCACGGTGATCACGACCTTGCCCGCTGCGTGCCCATCGGCGACCCAGCGAAGCGCCTCGACGATCTCGCTGAGCGAGAACCGTCGGTCGATCACCGGCTTGATCTTGCCGGCCGCGATCAGGTCGGTGATGGTGGTCAGGTCATCCCGGTCGAACGGCTTCCACCAGAGCATCAGGCCCGACCAGCGGTCGCTGAACAGCGAGAGAAGCGGTCCGACGACCATGCCCTGGACGATCGGCCACGCCGTCCCGCCGAGCGTGACGTAGCTGCCGTTCGGTCGCAGCGCGCGTCGGACGGCACGGATCGAGTGGTGGGAATCGGTGTCGAGGATCCAGTCGTACCGGTCGCCGCTCTTCGTGTAGTCGACCTTTCGGTAGTCGAGCACGTGGTCGGCCCCGAGGGAGCGCACGAAATCGAGCTTGCCGGCGCTCGCGACGCCCGTCACCTCCGCACCGAACGTCCTCGCGATCTGGACCGCGAACGGTCCGACGTTCCCGGATGCACCGTCGATGAGGACCGTGTCGCCCGGCTGGACCGTGCGACCGTCGCGGCGCCGCAGTCCCTGGATCGCGAGGATCGCCGAGTGAGGTAGGGTCGCGGCATCCTCGAATGACAACGCGTCGGGGATCTTGGCGAAGGCCCGCTCCGGTGCACACACGAACTCGGCGAAGGCGCCCGCTCCGAACCCGAGCAAGTCCGCGTAGACCCGGTCGCCCGCCTCGAACCCGGTCACGTCGCCGCCGACGGACTCGACGACGCCGGCGACGTCGATCCCCATTCGCGGATCTCGCGGCGCGCGCATGCCGATCATCGGCCGGATGAACCCGGGTCGTGGGCCGAGATAGTCGAGGTCGGCACGGTTGACCGACGCGACTCGGACGCGGACGAGCACCTCGTCGTCCTTGGGCGTCGGCGTGTCGACGTCGCGGACCTCCACGACCTCAGGCGGGCCGTAGCGTTCCCGGATGGCTGCCTTCACTGCGCTGCCGTCGGATCGTCGGGGTCGTTGGGGTCGCTCCGATCGTCCACGTGGGCGGTATCGCCGGAGGCGGACGTCGCGCCGTCCCCTGCATCGTCGCCACTCTCCGCGGCCGACGCCACGGCTCGCCGGTGCTCGGCGAGGTCGGCCTTCGCCTTGCGGTCGAAGAACGGGATGAGGAATGGCACCATCACGAGGCCCGCGACGAAGAGTGGCGCGATCAGGACCAGGAAATCCGGAGTCCGTTCGGCAAGTCCAGCGACGACAGGATCCGCGTCGCGACGACATACGCGATCGCGCCGGCCGGCAACGACAGGACGAGCAGCACCGTCGGCAGGGATCGCATCCGACGATCGTAGCCGGGTGGGCGTCGATGGCGTCTGGGGCGCCGTCGCACCACGGTCGGTGTCTCGCACGCTCAGACGCGGCCGTCCTTTCGGACCATCTGCGCTCCGTCGGTGCTGCCGGACACCGCCAACGGCCCGTTGGTCTTGCCGGGATGACCGGGTATCGATACCCTCGCCATCCGGGCGGGATGCAGGATGCCGGCCCGGTCCATCAGAGACAGGGACCCGCACATGCGAACCACGCGAATCACGCGAACCCGCGGCCTGGCGATCCTCGTGGCACTGGCGACACTGCTCGCGATCGCCCCCGCGTCCGCCAGCGCACTGACGCTTCACCGCGCTTGGTCGGCAAAGGTCGGATCGAGCGGCGCCAACGGGACGCATCGCGCTCAGCATCTACACGAACGACGTCGGCACGATCCGCTACAGCCTGAAGGGCCTCCGAGCGCGTGCGACGTATGCCGTCCAGATCCGGAATGGCACGTGTTCGAATGTGGGCACGATCGTCGCACGACCACCCTCGGTGCTGACCTCGACCACCGGGACGGTCGCCAAGACAGACACGCTGCTGCCCGTGGCTGACGACCAAGGTCTGGCCGGCCGCCCGCAAATCGAGCTTCATCGTCAGGGTCGTCAGCGGGAACTCGATCCGCTGCGGCGCCTTTACCTTCAAGCGAGCGACCCGCGTCACCGTGGCCGGGACTCGGGATCGACCTCCCGGTGGTCCGAGGCCCGTCTGGCTATCCGCTCTGTCGGGTCGCGATGTACCTCGCGACGGCTCGCCCAGCCGCGTGAGCCCGGCATCACGTTCATCTACGCCCACGCTCGTCGTGGGATGTTCCTGCCGCTGCTGACCAGATACCGGGCAGACGGTGGCCGAAGCCTGATCGGCAAGACGGTGAAGGTCTGGACGAGCGACAGCTACGTCAGCTACTACCGGATCAACAGGGTCCGCAAGACGAACAGCATCGCGGGCGTCTACCTCGCTGACGACCGAGCGGCTCTGGCTCCAGACCTCGACCGGCCCGAACTACACGTACGCGAAGCTCATCGTCGAGGCATCGCGCTACAAGACGGTGAAGTCGACGTACGCGTCCGCTCACCCGACCCCGCACCCGGTTCGCTGCTGACCCTCGTCGACCGTCGCTCGGTGCTCCCGCCGTGGCGCTACCCTCGTCGGGAGCGAGGTGATCGGGATGACGACGAGACGCGTGGCCTGGCGACGGTCCGACGAGGTCGAGACCGACGAGCACTGCACCCTGACCGTGCGTGACGGCGGCCTGTCCCTGGTCGGGACCGTCCTCGGGGCCGAGGATGGCGCGCCGGTCCGCATCGAGTACCGCGTGCTGGCGGACGGGGCTGGCATGACGACGGCGGCCCACGTCCGCGATCTGCGCGGGTTCGAGACGCGGACGGTCGCGCTCGAGCGAGACGCCAAGGGCAACTGGACGGTCGACGGCGTCGTCGCAAAGGCGCTGAAGGGCTGCACCGATGTCGACCTCGGGTGTAGCCCGTCCACCAACACGTTGCCGATCCGCCGACTGCGACTCGGCGTCGGTGCGTCGCAGAAGATCCAGGCAGCCTGGCTTCGGTTCCCGGACTTCACGGTCGTCAAGGCGGCGCAGACCTACACCCGCCTCGACGAATACACGTACCGATACAAGAGCGGCACCTTCGAGGCGGACCTCGACGTCGACGACGACGGGCTCGTCACCGCCTACGCCGAATGGCGCCGGACGGGCGTCGCGATGGGTCCCAACGACAGCGAACCGCTCGACGCGACGCGCTAGACCCTGTTTTCGCTGGAGGTCGGTTCGGCCGGATGAAGGTCCTCTTCACCTGCGTGGTCGGTCAAGGCCACTTCAACCCGATGGTTCCGCTGGCGCGTGCTCTCGAGGGAGCCGGTCATCGCGTCGCGTTCGCGACCGACCCGGGCTTCTGCGGCCATGTTCGGGACGTCGGGTTCGAGGCCTATCCAGCTGGGCTCGACCAACCGGAGGCCCAGGCCCGGTTCGTTGCGGCCACACCAGGCTGGGCCGACATCCCGCCGGCGGACCGAATGCCATTCCAGTTTCCCGGCCTCTTCGCGGGCGTCCGGGCCCCCCGAATGGTCGAGGACCTCGAACCGCTCATGGAGTCGTGGCGTCCCGACCTGGTCATCCACGAGACGGCCGAGCTGGCCGGCGCGATCGTGGCGGAGTCGCGCGGCATCGCCCACGCCGAACACAGCTTCGGGATCGTGCGGGCAGCGATCGTGCGGTCGGTCGCGACCGAGATCCTGGCGCCGATCGCCGCCCGGCTGGGGGTCCGGGACCCCGGCATCAGTGGCTCCAACGGCGAGCTCTACCTCGATATCTGCCCTCCCGGGCTCCAGCAGCCCGAGATCGCCGATGTCGCGCATGTCCAGAGGATCAGACCGGGCGGCACCGATGGGGATGGGAAGACCGCCCTGCCTCACTGGATGGCCGACCTGCCGGAACGCCCGACCGTCTACGTGACCATGGGCACGGTCTTCAACAAGTCGGCGGAGACCTTCGTGACCGTGCTCGACGGGCTTCGGACCGAGAACGTCAGCCGTGATCGTGACGCTTGGCGACAGCGGTGATCCCGCGCTGCTTGGTCCCCAGCCCGACAACGTGCACGTCGAGAGGTACATCCCGCAGTCGCTCCTCCTCCCGCACTGCGACCTGGTGATCTCTCACGCGGGGTCCGGGGCGACCGTGGGTGCGCTGGCGGCCGGAGTCCCGATGCTCGCGATCCCACAGGGCGCCGACCAGTTCGTCAACGCGGAGGCCATCTCTCGGATCGGGGCGGGTCTGCGGCTTCTGCCATCGGAGTTCACGGCGGCCGCGGTCCGCGACGCCACCCGGGAGCTGTTGTCAGACCGGCGATTCGCGAACGTCGCCCGCGCGGAGCAGGCAGCGATCCTCGAGATGCCGGCGCCGGCATCGGTCGTGCCGAGGCTCGAGGCCCTGGCGAGGAACGGCAGCGCCTAAAGACCTCGCCGCGCTCCGTGACGTGTAAATGAATGGCCAGACCGCGCCAAGGTCGGCAATCCACCCGATGTGCGGGCCTGCTCTTGCCTCGTAGCTTGTCGTCAGGACCTCATTCGAGGTCGACGGAAGGAAACGGAGGCACATCAAATGGCGTACGCAGGAACCCCGACGGGCCTCGCACAGCAGGCAGGCGCGTCACGGCCGTGGAAGACAGTGCTCGCGGCGATCGCCGTCCTGGCGATCGGGCTCGCACTTGTCATCGCGGTCATGTTCATCAACAGCCGGGCCGTCGCTCCGGCGACCGGTCGCGACGACGGCGTGATCGAAGCTCAGCGCGACGCGACGCTTCTGGCAGGCGGCACGACCTCCAAGGTCTTCGTCGGTGGCACGAGCTCGTACGGGACAGAAGGCGCCGCGGCCGCTGCCGCTCGTGCCGGGGTCCCCGCAGTCCCCTTCACCACAGTGACCGGCACCCGGCTCGACACGACCTGGGTCACCGCAGGCCCGACGGTCATCGACGAGAGCTATTACACCAGCGCGGGTGCGCGAAACGTCCCCGCGGTCCCGGCCGACATCTTCGATCCGATGCTGATCGACCAGTGGGTCTCGACCCACGGGAAGTGATCGTCTCGAAGACGCGAACTGAGGACCGGACAGATGTCCGGTCCTCTTTCCTTTTCCGGCCCCAGCGCCGTCGTCATGGCTAAAGGGCCTGGCAGCCTGGGACCTCACGAAATGAAGAGTCCCGCTGCCCCGTTGATGGCAATCCACCCGATGTGCGGGCCTGCTCTCGCCTCGTAGCTTGTCGTCAGGACCTCATCCCGGGGTCGACGAAAGGAACGGAGGCACATCGAATGGCGCACGCAGGAACCCCGACGGGCCTGGCACAGCAGGCGGGCGCGTCACGGCCGTGGAAGACAGCTGCTCGCGACGATCGCTGTCGTGGCGATCGGCCTCGCGTTGGTCATCGCGGTCATGTTCATCAGCAGCCGGGCCGTCGCTCCGGCGACCGGTCGCAACGACGCCCAGATCGAAGCTCAGCGCGACGCGACGCTTCTGTCGGGCGCGAAGGCTCGCGCCGTCGTCCCTGCGGCCCCCGCGGTCATCGACGAGAGCTACAACACGAGCGAGGGCGTGCGCGGCCTTGCTCCGCTCCCCGCCACGAAGCTCGACGCGACGTCGGTCGACCGCAAGTACCAGGAGATCCAGTCTCAGAGGACGCACGACGGCGCACGGTGATCGTCGTGACGACGCGACAAGAGGGCCGGACGGATGTCCGGCCCTCTTTCATGTTCCGGCAGTTTTGCTCTTGCCGCCCTTGTCGTCCGCAGATGAAGGGTGCGGCCGGTACGCCCCCGCTCAGCCAGGCCACGCGCCCTTATGCGTCGCGTATGGCTGCCAGTCTTATCTGCGGGGTATGGGCGACCACAACGGAGTCGAGCGGGCCGGTGCGAAGCACGACTCCTCGCGACCTCGAAATACACCCTTCCCGAAGAAGTGTTTCCGCGACGCCCCACCAGATCGGACGCGCTGCTATCGTCGAAGGCATGACCATCACCGCCCCGTCGAAGGCCGCCGGGATGGGCGCCATCCTCACCGACGACGGGACGAGCTTCCGTGTCTGGGCACCCCATGCCGATGCGGTCTTCGTCACCGGCTCGTTCGACGACTGGGCGGGCGACCGGACCCGACTGAAGCCCGACGGCGACGGCTCCTCCGGGACGTGGTCCGCGCACGTCCCCGGCGTCGGGCCCGGAACGGAGTACCGCTACACGATCAGGACGAAGGACGGCGACCTGTCGCGGATGGATCCGTATGCCCGCCAGGTGACCAACTCGATCGGCAACAGCATCGTCTACGACCCGGCGGCGTTCGACTGGGGCGACGACGACTTCCAGATGCCGTCGTGGGACGACCTCGTGATCTACGAGATGCACATCGGGACGTTCGGCGGCTCGGCCGACGCGATGGGCACCTTCGACAGCGCGCGCCGGCGCCTTCGCTATCTCGAGCACCTCGGGGTGTCGGCCGTCCAGGTCATGCCGCCGCTCGAGTTCGCCGGCGACGTCTCGTGGGGCTACAACCCGGCCCACCTGTTCGCCATCGAATCGGCCTACGGCGGCCCCGATGCGTTCAAGGCGTTCGTGCGCGAGGCGCATGCGCGCGGCATCGCGGTCATCGTCGACGTCGTCTACAACCACCTCGGCCCGTCCGACCTCGACCTGTGGCGGTTCGACGGCTGGGCCGAGGGCGACGGCGGCGGGATCTACTTCTACAACGACATCCGCGGCGTCACGCTGTGGGGCGCGACACGCCCCGACTACGGCCGCGGCGAAGTCAGGACGTTCCTGCGCGACAGCGCGATGACCTGGCTCGACGAGTTCCGCTGCGACGGCCTCCGCTTCGATTCGACCGTCCACATGCGGACGACGGAGGGCTACCCGAAGCTCCCCGGCTCCACTCCACTGCCCGACGGCTGGTCGTTCCTCGCCTGGATCAACGACGAGATCAAGGCGCGCCAGCCGTGGAAGATCACGATCGCCGAGGACCTCGAGGACGACCCCATCCTCGTGACGCCGACCGATGAAGGCGGGGCGGGGTTCGCGGCCCAGTGGGACGCCGGGTTCATCCGCCGTGTCCGGCCCCAGCTCGAGGCGCACGACGACGCCGCACGCGACATCGACGCGGTCGTCGGCGGCATCCTCGGGGAGGGCCGCGGCGAGCGCGCTGAGCCGGGTCATCTACACCGAGTCGCACGACGAGGTCGCCAACGGCCTGGTCCGCGTCCCCGAGGCGATCGCGCCGGGCGCCGTCACCGACAACTGGTGGGCAACCAAACGCGCCGTCGCTGGGTTCCGGGATCGTGCTCACCTCGCCCGGCATCCCGATGCTGTTCCAGGGCCAGGAGCTGCTCGAGGATCGCTGGTTCGACGACACCGTCTCGCTCGATTGGGAGAAGACCGGGACGAACCGGGGCATCGTCACGCTCCACCGGGACCTGATCGCCCTGCGGCGGGCGCGCGACGGCGCGACCCGTGGCCTGCGCGGCTCGAACGTCCGGATCATCCGGGCCGACAACGAGGCCAAGATCCTGGCGATGCATCGCTGGATGGAGGGCGGTCCCCACGACGACACGGTCGTCGTCGCCAACTTCGCCGACCGAACGGTCGACGACCTCGCGATCGGGTTCCCGGCGCCCGGCCGCTGGAACGTGCGCTTCAACTCCGACGCGTCCACGTACGCCGACATGTTCGGCAGCCACGAGACGTTCGACCTGGACGCCGACGGACCGCCGCTGGACGGCCTCGACCAGAGCGGCGTTCTCTCGCTTGGCGCCTACAGCCTGGTGATCTTCTCGCGAGAGGACTGATCGACCTACGGGATGACGACGCCCCGAAGCACCACGGGCGTATGCACCGTGTAATCGACCTCGTCGGACTGAACGACGCCGGCAGGCGTGATGACGTCCATCAGCTTCGGGACGGAGCCGGGATTCGCGGTGCAGTGGGGGTCGAGGGTGGCCGTGGCACACACGCCGAACTGGAAGCCAGCCGGTGTCGGCTGGTAGCCACGAGCCTGGTCGGCATCGGCACTGAAGCCATCCTGGCCGGTCAGCACTACGGTGAAACCCCAGCCGCTGGCCGGTTGCCCGAGCGACGCCTTCGGGACGCGGACCGTGATGAACCGGGAGATCGGGTTGCCGCTGATCGAGACGGTGCCGAGAGTCCCTCCGCTCGCGTCCTCGTAGCGCTGGCCGAAGCCCTGCGCCTGGATCAGACGATCCCAGGCTCCCGACGGATCGATCTGGAAGTTGCGCGATGTATTGGAGGCACTTGTCGACGTCGCACCCGCCGGCGCTGCCGGGTCATGGACATAGATGTCGACCAGTTGGGCTCCGAGTGGACTGCCGAAGGTCCCTGACAGGTCACGTGTCTTGATCCGGAAGATGACCTCGCTGCCGGCGTCGTAGACCTGGAATGCCTGGATGTCGAAGGCGCCGGCATGGAAGTCGCCAGACGTCGGATAGGCGTAGTTGCCCGGGCCGTTGTCGTCGTGATCCGGATCGGTGACATCGAGAAGGAGCGTCCCCGGCACGAAGTCGAACAGGATCGTCCGCTGGACGTGAGCCGTGGCTCCGGCCGGACTGACGGCGACGATGTTGAGGACACTCGTCCCGCCGGTCACCGGGACATCGATGCTGAACGAGCCGTCGGCACCTGCCACTGTCGAGCTCAGCGTGGTGGCCGAGTTCTCGTCCGTGTTGGTGGCGGACACGTAGACCGTGTTGCCGGGCGAGCGTCGTGCCGCTGACCGTGACCGGCGAGGCGCTGACCGAGCTGTTGTTGGCGGGGTCCGTGACGGTCAACGTGGTGGTCGCCTGCGCGTGCGCCACGTAGCGCGCGTGGGTGATGGCCGGAAGGACCACGTTGCGGCCCGCGGCCAGGTCGGCGGCAAGACGGACGTACGACGCCGCCGACCAGGTCAGCGGCGAAGCCGAACCGGCAGCCTTGCCGTTCGCGAAACCGATCGACGCGACGGTCGGGTCCGTCCCGTACGGCGACGGAGCGAGGTCGGCCAGCTCCCAGTCCTGTTCGGGGATGAGACCGACGCCGGAGGCGAACTTGCGCATGCCGTTCAAGAGCGACGCGGCGGTCGTCGCATCACCCGAGGCCAGGGCCTGTTCGGCTCGCTCCGCTGACAACACCGGCCACAGGTGCCCGGTCCCCTGCCCGCTGGGCGCCCACGGACGTCCGTCGCTGCCGCGATCCCCGTAGCCATCGCCGTTGTAGCGGTGCCAACCCGGCCCGCTCGGTGTCGTCGACTTGATGGTCGCATCCACGATCGCCAGAGATCGCGCGACATCGGGATCGCCGGCCGGTAGGAGGCCGAGGCGCACCAGCTCGAGGAAACCGGCATCGATGACTTTCCGCTGGTCGAGCGTCGGCCCACCGTTCCCGACGCCGTACGAGACCGCCTCGTTCGGGTCGCCGTTCTTCGACAGCCGGATGAAGTACGGGTCGCTGGAGAGTGGACCGGTGGTCGTGACGGTCCAGCCCTTGATCGAGCGCTGCATGTCGTCGGCGACGCCGAGCCAGACCGCGGCCGAGGTGGCGTCGCCGTTGACACGTGCGAGGTCGGCCGCCGCGACCAAACCGGCGATCTCAGCCGCGATGGTCGACGGCGAATAGCCGCTCTGCTCCTCCCAGCGCTCCACACCGAACGCCGGTCCGTGGGCGATGAGGTAGTTCGCGGCAGGCTTGATGTGGTCCGCGTAGAGCGTTGCGTCGGTCAGCCCGAGCTGCTGAGCCATCAGGATCGGATAGGCGACCTCGTCGAGCTGTGTCCCGAACGAATCGGGCGCCACCTTGCCGTTGACCAGGCTGTTCCGCGGCAATGACCCATCCGGTAGCTGCTGGCGCTGGAACAGGAACAACGTCGCGTCGCGCGCAGTCGCCAGGTCACCGGCCGCAACCAGGCCGGTCCACGCTTCGTACAGGTCACGCGCGAAGACCTCCCGGTACGAGCCGAAGTAGGTGTTGTTCGGGTCACCGGCAGAGATCGCCTGGCCCCACGGCGAGGCGAGGCTGGCCACGATCGCGCCCGGGAAGGTCTTGTCCTCCGATGCCTTGAGGACGTTGGCACTCACGTAGTAGGCATCTTCGAGTTTCTTCTGGTCCGGCCCGGGGATGCCCGGAAGCTTCTCGGGTCGTGGCCTGGTGAGCGTCGCGTCGTAGTTCTTCCAGGCCTTCTTGTAGGTGGCCAGGGTCGTGTTGAAGTCACCCTCCCGCGACCCACCCGCCGCCCCGAGCGCCTCGTCCCGGGTCGCCCCGAACCCGAGGGCAAGGACTGCGGTGCCGTCGATCGTCAGCCCCACGCGGGCGGTCCCCACGACGTTGCCGTCACGTGCATCCGGGAAGGTCGGCGTCAACGCGTGGCCCGTGTCGAGCTGGACGAGCCCGTCGCTCGGGCCACCGACGAAGCCGCTCGACGCCGCCGTGAACGGGCCATCGAGCGCGGCGAAGACCGGCTGCGCATAGTCGCGATTGGCCGCGTTGGTCGCGGTCACCAGGTCGGAGGCGACGAGCACCGGGTGGCCGGCCGAGACGTCGACAGTCGCATCGTCGGCGCCGCCGTTCCCGGACCCTCCGCCGCCATTGCCATTGACCGTCGGGTCGAGGCGGACGAACAGCTGCAGCCCACTGGAGACCGGAGTGAAGACCACCCGCATCAGGACCGTGTTCCGATTCGGATCCGTGATGTAGTCGGTCGTGATCCTGTACTTGCCGTTCTTCGCGGTTGCGGTGACGCGGCAGGCCATCCCGGCGGTGTCGTTGATCGCTGCCACGGTATAGGTCATGTCACGCGCCTGGAGGTCCGTGAACGTGGAGCCGTCGGTGACGATGTACTGGAGCGTCTCGACGTTCGTGTTGTCGACCGTCGGGTAGTAGACGTCGCTGAGGACCCCGTTGGCCACCGTGTACCAGACCTTGGACGTCCTGTTTCGCGCGGTCCCGAGGCAGTCTTTGCGGGCGAGATCGAAATGCGAAAGCGCGCCCGGGCCGCCCGGCGCGCCATGGTCGACCGCGACCGTGATCGTCAGCACGTGCGAAACCGAGTCATAGCTGAAGGTGACCTTGAGGTTGTCCGCGGGGACGGTGAAACTGATGTTGGAGCCGTTGAAGACGCCGCCTGCGCCGTAGTTCTCGTCCCAGGATTCGTTGATCGCGACCTTGGAGTCATACGAGCCCGCCGGCAGCGCGGTCGTCTCGAACGAGTAGACGCCGTCGCCGTCCGGGTCCTGGAGCCAGGAGCGGAGACAGCCAGGATCCCAATCACCCGGGCAGCCCAGCTCGGACTGGAAGCTGCCAGGTGCCACCACGATCACGGACCTGTTGTTGTCGGTGATCCAGTGGGTCTTATGGTCGTAGTAGAACTTGACGTTCGCGTCGGAACCGAGGGTGAGCGGGATGTTGTCGCCATCCAGACCGTAGCTTTCCACCCACGAATCGTTCAGCGCCGCCTTGTATTCGTAGCTAGCTGCGGGCAACGTGAACGTCCCTTGCCACACGTCGTCGCCCTCGTCGTAGGCGAGGTGCGACGCCGCGCATCCAGGATCCCAGTCACCCGGGCAGCCGATCTCCGACTGCAGCGACCCGGCGATCGTGACCGACGTCGGATCGACCGCCACGACTGTCGAAGCAGGCACGAAAAGCGAGGCCATCAGGACGACGGCGACCGCCATCGCTCGGAGTTGGCGCGTCAGGGTCGGCTCGGTCGAGATCGGACGTCCTCCGCTGCGATCTCACGCGCTGGTCTGGGGTCGTCAGCATACGACCGAGGGCAACCCCCGCGAAGACCGTCTCGTTGGGTCGTTCAGCTCCAGCTGATCGCGGCGAAGGTCACCGGTGCCGACACGCCCTTGACCGTGACGGTCCTCGGCTCCGACGTCGCGACCGTGCCGGCCTCGGCGAGCGTCTCGGTCGTCGCGAGGATCTCGCCGCCGCCGGCCAGCGCCGCGACGCGCGCCGCGACGTGGACGCCCATCCCGCTGTAGTCGGCGCCGCGGCGGTTCGCCTCGGCGGTGTGGAGGCCGATCCGGACCGGAGCAGGCGAAGCCCGTCTTGGCGCGCTGGTCGCGCAACGCCTGCTGGATGGCGATCGCGCACTCGATCGCCGTGCGGGCGCCGTCGAAGGCGACGAAGAACCCGTCGCCGGTCGAGTTGACGACCTCCCCTCCCCCGCCCGCGACGAGCTCCCGGAGCATGTCGTCGTGCCTGCGCAGGACCGCCTCCCAGGCCTGGTCGCCGAGGGCCTCGGCGAGGCTCGTCGAACCGACGATGTCGGTGAACATGAACGTCTTGGTCGCCGTCGCGGCCCGCTCCGGCGATCGCCAGCGTCCCGTCGCTCGCGCTCGGCGCCTCGATGTCGATCCGCGCGCCGAGCTGGCGGAACGCGTCGAGTGCGGCCTCGAGCTCGAGGTCGGCGTCGTCGTCGTCGTCGACGCGCCGCAGCGCGCGCGACAGGATCGCCCGGGCGCGGGCGACCTCGTACGGCGAGCCGACCTCGCGCCAGCCCTTGATCGCCGACGCGCAGCTCGTGGACCGCCCCGGCGCGTCGCCCTCGGCGAGGAGGACGCGAGCCGAGGGCGACCTGGCGGCCGGCCTCGAGGGCCGGCGACGGGTAGTCCGCCGACGATCTCGGCTGAGTGCTCGACCGCCGTTCGCGCGGCCCGACGTCGCCGGCGGCGATCGCGATCTCGACCTGGGCCGGCAGGAGTCGGGCGCGGGCCCAGCGATCCCAGGTCTCCTCGGCCACGGCCGCGTTGATCGCGCTCGCCGCCGCCTTGATCTTGCCCTCGGCGAGGCGGATGAGGGCGAGCGCCGGCTGCGGCGAGCGACCGCGAGCGTGCGCCTCGCGCAAGGCCGCCTCGGCGCCCTCGAAATCGCCGCGCAGGCGGCGGATGTCGCCGATCGCGTAGAACCCGTCGGCCTGCGGCGGCGTGGCGTTGTAGGCGCCGAGCTCGGTCGTCGCCCGTTCGAGCTCCTGCTCCGCCCGCTCCCAGGCGCCGCCGACGGCGGCGACCTCGGCGCGATGGATCCGGCAGACACCCGGGAAACCCGGACAGCGACTGGCGGTCGCAGTACTTCTCGGTCGCCTCGATCCACTCGCTGGCCCGGCGGTAGTCGGTCATGTCGCGGCAGGCCCCGATCATCCGGCAGGCGGTCACCCCGGTCGTGAACGGCGACAGCTCGCCGTTCACCGCCGCGATCGACGCCTCCTCCATCAGCGCGAAGCCATCGAACGGTCGACCCGTCGCGATCTTCAACGCGCCGAGGTTGCGTCAGCGCGCTAGCCTTCAGGTCGGCGTCGGCCGCCCGGGTGCCGATCTCGACGGCGCGCTCCGCGAGGGCGAGCGCCGTCTCGATGTCGCCCGGTCGCCGCGGCGCCCTCGCTCCGGACGAGGGCCAGGTATCCGTGGACGTAGGTGTCGCCGTCCGGGCCCGATGATCCGCTCCGCGCGGCGCGTCCAGGCCGAGGCGATCGAGCCCTTGCCCTGGCATCCCGTACGGTCCGCGCGATGTCGATCGCGAGGATACGCCGCGCGGAGCTCGTTCCCCTCGGCCTCGTACGCCTTGAACGCACGCTCCTTGACCTCGAGCTCGACATCGGCCTGCGCGGCGAAGAACGCGGCGAGCGCCAGCGATTCGAGGTCGTCGCCCGAGAGACGGCCGTCGCGATCCGCGAGGGAGAGCTGCTCGAAGGCCTCCGGCCAGGCGTGTCGCGCGAGGGCGTCACGACCCGCCTCCAGCGGATCCGCGCCAGCCGTCGGAGTCGGTGTGGCCTCGCTCATCGCAGCCATTGTGCACCCGAGAGCGTGTTCGAGCGGATGGGACTGCAAGATGGCTGCGAGCGTGGCTCCCGCGGCTGTGGCGACGCGATCCGGCGGCGGACGGTAGCCTCAGGCCGTGATCGGTCTGCCCACATCTGATCTGCGCGCCCTCGTCCAGCGTCTCGAGTCACTCTCGGAGCGCCGCTTGGCGTTGCGACCGCGGAGCGAGGCCGCGACCGCCCGTGCCCGGCAGCTCGCGGACCACCTGCGCGGTCACGTCCGCGTGCGTGCCGCTTCCCTGGATGCCCCCGTCGTGGTCCTCCTCGTGGGACCGACGGGCGCCGGCAAGAGCACGATCTTCAACACGATCGCCGGCCGCGCCGCCAGCTCGACCGGCGTCCTTCGCCCGACGACCCGCGTGGCGGTCATCCTGGTCCACCCGGACGACCAGGAGGCGCTCGTCGACGGCGCTCTCGCAGGCATTCCACCCGAACAGGTCCGTCTGCGTGACCGATGAGGCCATCGAGCCGGGCCTCGTCCTGATCGACGCCCCGGACATCGATTCACTCGAACACGCCAATCGCGCCCTGACCGACCGACTCGTCGAGGCAGCCGACCTGTGCTGTCTTCGTGACGACCGCGACGCGCTACGCCGACCAGGTGCCGTGGTCCGTCCTGGCCCGGGTCCAGCGAGCGAGGCCTGCCGCTGCTCGTCGTCGTGAACCGGATGCCACCCGACCCCGACGACCGGCGGGAGGTCCTGGCCGACGTGCGCAGGCTGCTTGCGGAGGCCGGCCTCGACGGACTGCTGGGGGACGGCCGCGACGCCACCCCGCGAGACCTCATCGCCGTCCGCGAGGGTGACCTGGAAGCCGACGGCGAGCGGTTGTTGGCGGCGACCATCGCGCCGCTGCTCGATGAGATCGCGCGGTTGCGTGCCGATCGCGAGGCGCGTGTCGCGCTGGCCGCCCGCGCCCTGACCGGGTCGCTCACGGGCCTGGGCGAGAGCCTGGATCGGATCGCCGACGACGCGGACCACGAGACCATCGACGTCGAAGCGTTACGCCGTCTTGCCGACCGTGCCTACGACAGCGGGCTCGTCGCGCTGCGCCAGGAGATCGGCCAGGGCACGTTCCTGCGCGAGGAGGCGCTCCGCCACTGGCAGTCGTTCGTCGGTGCCGACCAGATGACGCGGTTCTTCTCGGAGGGGATCGGCCGGATCCGCGGGGCGATCATCGCGGCCTTCCGCCCGGCAACGGCGCCCGGTCGCAGAGATGCGAGCCGCCACGACGGACGATCTCCTCGCCGTCGCCCGGTTGCAGGCCGCCGAGGCCGCACGGCGGACGGCCACAGCATGGGCCGACGAGCCCGGGATGGGGCCGGTCATGGCCGAGGACGCCGACCTGTGGCTGCCCTCCCCCGATTTCGACACGCGCCTGCGCGGTCGGCTCGAAGGCTGGATCGAAAGCATCGTCGAGGACATCCAGCAGAACGGCCGCTCCAAGCGGACCCTGGCACGCGGTGCGTCGGTCGGGGTCAACGTCCTTGGGCACGGGGGTCATGCTCGGGACGTTCATCCACACCGGCGGGTTGACCGGCGCCGAGGTCGGCGTCGCCGCGGCGACGGCGTTCCTCAACCAGAAGCTGCTCTCGGCCCTGTTCGGGGAGGCGGCGATGGCCGAGCTGATCGCCGACGCGCGGACCCGGCTGCAGGATGCCCTGACCGAGACGTTCGACGAGGAGCGGGCTCGTTTCGATCGATTGCTGCCGGCTGCAGGCGCCTTGCCCGAGCTTGCGGCTGATCTGCGCTCCGCGGCGGCAGCGGTCCGCGCGCTGCCGACCCGCTGGCGGATGACCGTCGTCGTCGCGCCGGCCAGCCGCGATCCGCTCAGCGGGACGCCGGACACCCTTGACCGATGCCTCGCGACGCTGCTCGAGGCCGCCGACGCCGCCCAGGCGCTCGGCATCGAGACCGAGGCCGTCCGGACCGCTCACGCCGATGCGGTTCGACGCATGGGGTTCCCGGGCGACGCCTACGTGCTGGCCTTCGTCGGCGGCACCGGCGTCGGCAAGTCGAGCCTGCTCAACGCCCTGGCCGGTGAGACCGTCAGCCCGGCGTCCGTGCGACGACCGACCACGAGCGTGCCCGTGGCCTGGGTCCCGGCCGCCGAGCGGACCGCGCTCGAACCGTTGCTCGAGTGGCTGGGCGTCGACGAGGTCCGCGAGCACGGCGCCACCGATCTCGGGCCGGTCGCGATCCTCGACCTGCCGGACATGGACTCGGTCGCGTCCGAACACCGGGCTCGGGTCGAGGCGATCCTGCCGCGCGTCGATGCGGTCGCGTGGGTGACCGATCCGGAGAAATACCACGACGCCGCGCTCCACGACGACTTCCTGCGGACATGGGTCGGCCGGCTTGCGCGCCAGGTCGTGATCATCAACAAGGCCGACCGGCTCGGTCCCGACGACGGACGGCGCATCCGGCGTGACCTGGAGGCAGACCTCGCGCCGGCACGGTCAGCGATCGGCGGATCGACCGTCGACGTCCTCCTCACGAGTGCTGCCCCGACCGCCCGACCTCGCGGCCCTCCGGAAGTGGCTCGCGGACGGGGTCGCGGCCAAGGCCGTGGTGCGGGCGCAGGTAGCGGCGACCGCGGTCGCGCTGGTCCACCGACTCGCGCGGGAAGCCGGCGTCGATCCGCGCGGGCCGTCGACCCCGTTCCTCGACGCCCGCGCACGGACGGCCGCGATCGACGGTGCGACCGACGCGGTCCTGCGCGCGGTCGACCTGCCCGGACTCGAGCGCCAGGGCGAGGCGGCGACCCGTGCCCGTGCCCGGGCGCGCGGCACCGGGCCGATGGGTCGCATCACCTCCCTGCTCTACCGCGTGTCCGGGCGTGAGACGAGCGTCGCCGATCCCGACGGCTTCCTCGTTCGCTGGCGGGATCGAGGCCCGCTGACCCCCGCGGTCGAGGCGATCCGGGTCGCCCTGTCTGCGCCACTGCGCGCGGCCAGCCCGGCGGTCCGCCCGCTCCTTGCCGCGGCCGTGGAACCGACCGAGCTGCGCCGCGGCCTCGAGCGAGCCGTCGACAGGGCGATCGGCGGTCTCGGTCCGCTCGAGCCACCGACGAGCCGCTGGTGGCCGTTCATCGGTTTCCTCCAGATGCTCACCACGGCCGGTATCGCGCTCGCCGTGGCGTGGATCGTCATCGGGATCCTCGGCGGACCTGTCGCCGCATCGGTCCAGGTCCCGATCTTCGGCAGCGTGCCAACACCGTTCGCGAGCCTGGTGGCGTTCCTCGCGATCGGGTACCTCCTGGCTCGACTCCTGGGCAGCCACGCCGGCTGGGTCGGCCGCCGCTGGGCGCGACGCGTTCGCGATCGGGTCGCGACGACCGTGCGCGACGAGGTCAGTCAGCACGGCCTGGCCCCGCTGGATGCGCTCGAGGAAGCGAGGCGTCGCCTGTGGACCGCTGCGTCCACGCTCGATCGGACCTGCGGCCAGCGCTCAGACTGACACCCGGAGGACCACGACTTGTCGCCACGCCGCTCCACCGTCGCAAGCGAGATTTCGCTCCCCGACCTGGCGCCGTTCGACGGTGATGGGCTCAGGGCGGGTGGTGACTACGTCGCCATCGACTTCGTCGGGCTGGACCTCGCCGGCGCGGACGCACCCGATGCCCGCTTCCTCGAATGCCGCCTCCAGCGCTGTGGCCTCGATGGCGCCTCATTCCGTCGGGCACGCATCGGCGAGTCACTGCTGAGCGATCTCCACGGCGCCTCGGTGGACCTGACGGACTCAGCGTGGCGCGATTCCCAGGTGTCGGGCGGCCGGCTGGGGGCGGTGACGCTGATCGGGGCGACATTGACCGACGTCCGGATCCGGGGCACGCACCTTGGCTACGTCAACCTCGCCGGTGCCCAGCTCCGGGACGTCGTGTTCGAGGGCTGCGAGATCGACAGCCTGGACCTGCGCGGCGCCAAGCTCGAGACTGTCACGTTCGTCGACAGCCGCGTCGACGAGCTCAACGTTGCCGGCTCCACGCTCTCGGCGGTAGACCTGTCGGGGGCACGCCTGCGCACCCTGGTCGGTATCGAGAGCCTGCACGGGGCGATCATCGGCCACTCCCAGCTCGTCGACCTGGCGCCGCTCCTTGCCGCGCAGCTTGGCCTCGAGGTCCGGCCCGATCCCGCCACCGACCGGGACGGCTAGGATTTCGCACATGCCCTTGACCGGAGAGTACGAACCCAGCACGGCCGCCTATGCGCGCAAGCAGGCGGAGCGATACGAAACGTCCGACGGTGCCGAGGCGACCGACCTGCGCGGCCGACCGATCATCGTCCTGACCTCGGTCGGCGCCAGGACCGGCAAGCTGCGCAAGACCGCGCTGATGCGGGTCGAGCACGAGGGCGACTACGCGGTCGTCGCCTCGCAGGGCGGCGCCCCGAAACATCCCGTCTGGTATCACAACCTCAAGGCGAACCCGCATGTCGAGCTCCAGGACGGCGCGACGAGACGGGACTACCTGGCGCGCGAGGTGACCGGCGACGAGAAGGCGACCTGGTGGGAACGTGCCGTCGAGACGTGGCCCGACTACGCGAAGTACCAGACCAAGACGAGCCGGCAGATTCCCGTCTTCGTGCTCGAGGCGATCGATCCATCGGATGCCGAGACGAGTCGGCCGTGATCAGCGACGGTCGTGTTCGGCATTCTCGTCAAGGCGGATCTTGACGACCTTCGCCACGGTCGACAACGGCAGGGGTTCACTGGCGGGGAACCTGATCGTCCCTTTGCCGGCGAGGTACGGCGCCAGCTCGTCGCCGAGTGCCTCGACCACCGCGCCACTCGCGGGGAAGAGACTGTAGTGGCTCTTGAAGGCGGCGAACGAGACCAGGAACTGCCCACCATGGCTGCGGAAGGCGGGCATGCTGTAGGCGATCGTCTCGGTCGCGTCCGGGGCGGCGGCACGGATCGTGTCGCGGAGCTGGCGCACTGCGTCGCGGCGGTCCTCGGGCAGGGTGGCCAGATACTCCTCGACGGTGGTCGGCGGGGCCATGACCACATGGTAGCGACGACGGAGCCGCCGATGATCAACGTCGTCCGCGGCCGGGCCGGCCACGACCAGGCTGCCTAACAGGTTGGCTGCAGCGTCGCGCGCCTTCGTCCTGCGCCAAACACGGCTACGCCCTGTCCCGGGCCTGGAGGAGATCCGCTTGCACCTGGCCGACGAGGTGCTGCCTTTGTGGGGCGCGGTCCAGCTCGAAACGGGCGACGCGGATGCGCCACTCCCCTACTGGGCATTCGCCTGGGGTGGGGGCCTCGCCATCGCCCACTACCTCCGCGATCATCCGGAGGCCGTCGCGGGCCGTCGGGTCTTCGACCTCGCATCGGGCTCGGGGTTGGTCGCGATCGCCGCTATGAACGCCGGTGCGAGTGCGGTCACCGCATCCGACATCGACCCCTTCGCCGTGGTCGCGATCGGCCTCAACGCACGTGCCAACCACTATCGGATCACGGTCCTGCACCGCGACGTCCTCGACGAGCCGCCACCGAACGTGGACGTGGTCCTCGCGGGCGACTGCTGGTACGAGGCGGGCCTCGCGGAGCGTGTCCTGCCGTGGCTCGAGCGCGTTCGCGCTGCCGGGATCGAGATCCTGGTCGGCGACCCAGGTCGCCGCTACCTTCCCGCGGCCGCGCTCGAGGAGATCGCCACCTACGAGGTCCGGACCACCACCGAGCTCGAGGATCTCGCGCTCAAAACCGGCCACGTCTACACGTTCCGGGACCAATGACCCGAAACTAAAGCCGCTTCATCCCCGGAATTCACCCGAACCCCCGATGACCAGAGCGGCCTTTAGCCCGACCCTTCGTGATGTACCACCCACACATCGAAGGAGATCGGGATGACAGACATCGCAATCGGCCCGGACCTGGCGGCGATCAAGCAGCGCCAGCAGGCGACATGGGCAAGCGGCGACTACCACATGATCGGGACGCAGATCCTCCTGAGTTCCGAGCTCTTGATCGAGTCTCTCGACGTCCACGCGGGCGAACGGGTGCTCGATGTCGCGACCGGCAGCGGCAACGCGGCCATCGCTGCGGCGCGGCGCGGCTGCACGGTGATCGGCATCGACTACGTGCCGGAGCTGCTCGAACGAGCGCGTCTGCGCGCCGCGGCCGAGGGTGTCGTCGCGGAGTTCATCGAAGGCGACGCGGAGGCGCTCCCGTTCGAGGACGCCAGCTTCGACGTCGTTGCTTCGGTCTTCGGCGCCATGTTCGCGCCGGACCAGGATCAGACCGCGCGTGAGCTGGCACGTGTCTGCCGGCCAGGCGGGCGTATCGGGCTCGTCGCGCATACGCCGGACGGATTCATCGGCAACTTGTTCAAGGTCATCGCCCGCCACGTCCCGCCGCCGGCGGGCCTCCGCTCGCCGATCCAGTGGGGCACCGAGGAACGCCTCCGCGAGCTGTTCGGTGATCGGATCGATGAGATCCGCGTCGAGAAGCGGCACATCATCTGGCGCTACCCGTCGCCGGCGGCGTACGTCCAGTACTGGCGCCGCTACTACGGTCCGACGCTCAAGGCGTTCGAGGCTGTCGGTGAGGCCGGCCGGGACGGGCTCGAGGGAGACCTGCTCGACCTCATCGCTCGCTTCAATCGCGCCGACGACGGCACGATGATCGTCGAGAGCGAGTACCTCGAAGCGGTCATCGTCACGAACTGAAGAGTCCGCCAGGGTCGATCGCCTCCCTCCGGGGAGGCGATCGACCGTTTAGTCAGTGCCGAGACCGAGCTTCGCGGCGATCCCCGCCGCCTCGGTCCGCGTCGTCGCCCCGAGCTTGCCGAGGATGTTCGAGACATGCACGCCGGCCGTGTTCTCGCTGATGAAGAGCTCCTCGGCGATCTGCCGGTTCGTCCGCCCCTTGACCAGCAGCGGCAGGACGTCGCGCTCGCGGCGCGTGAGGCCGAAAGGATCGTCCGGCTTCGCGGTCGCACTGGACGCCGAGGCGCCGCGGTTCACCGTCAGCTCGATGCGGGACCTCGTGGCGAGCGCCTCCACGGACGCCGCGAGCGGACGCGCCCCGAGGTCGGTCGCGATCCGATACGCATCGACCAGCGCGGTCGCGGCGGCGGCGCGATCGCCCTCCCCGAGCAGCGCCTCAGCCTGGCGCCACAAGCCGTAGGCGACGAGGTAGGGGTTCTCCCGCGCTCGCCAGCGTGCCGCGGCGTCGGCCCACAGCGCGACAGCCGGCTGGTGGGTGAGTCGCGCTCGCTCTGCCTCGATGCGAGCTCAGCTCGGCTCGGATCTCGAGCTCGTCCCCGCCGTGGCTGCGCTTGAGCCCCGTGTCCAGGATCGGCTGCAGCGCCGTCCAGAGGCCTTCACCCGAGGTTATCGCAGCCTGCTCAGCGGTGGCATCGCGGCGCGCCCGGGCCACCTCGGCGAGGTCCGCGGCGGCTCGAAACCCCACCCGGAATATGCGCATCTGGTACCGCGGCCATTCGTTCTGCTGTGTCTCCCGCAGGCCCTCGAGGATCGTGGCCAGCGCCGCAGCGGGTTCGCCGCGCCAGAGGGCTGCCTCTGCGAGAGCGGTGCGGTACGGGTTGTGGAACTGCGTCTCGACAGGAAAGCCTTCGATGAGGGCGCGGAGCTCGTCGAGCTGCGGGCCGGCGCGCTCGTCGCCGGTGGCAACCAGGAACGGCAGCCAACGCGACAGTCCATACCGCCGCTGAGTCCGACCGAGCTGCACGGTCGCGATGCTCTCCTCCGCCCACTGTCTGGCCTCGTCCCACTCGCCAAGATCGAAGGCGTACGCGACGCCATTCGAACGGATGAATGCCCCGTACGTCCTGTTGATCCCGACCTCGTCGGCCGCGACCAGCCCCTCCCGCACGCTCTCGATCGCGCCTCGAATGTCGCCGCAATAATGCTTTGCCTCGCACAGGTTGACGTAGCCGCGCCCGATGTCATCCGCGTTCGCGACCTCGCGGGCGATGGCGATGGCCTCTTCGAGCGGTGCTGTGGCGTTGGCACAGTCGCCCATGACCGCTCGATCGAGCCCGAGCGTGTTCAGTGCATGTCCCTCGACCTGGCGAGCGCCGACGGCACGCGCCATCGCGACCGCCCGTTCACACACCTCCAGTGATTCCGACCACCGGTCGATAAGCATCAGGATCTGGCCATAGCCGGAAAGCACGCGTGCTAAGGCTGGCGTCGGGGGGTCCGGCGGCATCACCGCCACGGCCTCCTCGTGGACCTTGAGCGCGGCCTCGGTCTCGCTGTTGGTCCACAACGCCCGTCCGAGCTGTTCGAGCATCGTCCCAGCCCGTATCGGATCCGAATCAGGGCCGAGCGTGGCCACGGCCTCGCGCCGGAGAACGACGGAGCGCCGGGCGTCGCCGGACAGCCAGGCCGCGATCGCAGCACGGTCGAGAAGGGCGATGCGATCGAAGCCGGCCACGTCCTCGGGCCGATCGACCGAGGACCACAACTCGAGGGCTCGTTCGTCCTGGCGTCGGGCGTCAGCGAAGGCGAACGCGGTCGACGCCGCCTCCCCGGCGCGGATCGAGGCTTCGAAGGCCCGCCGGTCGTCCCGTGCGGCGTACCAGTGATAGGCCAGCTCCGCCCAGTGGCCGGCGGCGATGGCGCCGGTCCCTGGTCCTCGCTCGGCGAGGGCCTCGGCGAAGGCACGATGGAGCCGCTGCCGTTCTCCGGGCAGGAGGTCTTCGTAGGCAGCCTCCTGCAGCAGCGCGTGACGGAACGCGTAGTCGCCCTCGCCGGAGTCACTCGCGGGCCCGGTGACCAGCACCTGGCTGCCGACGGCCTGCCGCAGCGCGTCGAGCAGCTCCGCACGGTGCATCGCTGCCACTCGCGCAAGGAGGTCGTGGTCGATGCGTCGGCCCGCCACGGCCACAACGCCGATGACGGCCTGCGCCGGTTCCGGGAGAGCCACGATCCGAGCAAGCAGCACCTCGCGGAGCGTCGATGGCAGACGACCATCGGCGGCGTCCTCACCGGCCCCGAGCAGCTCCTCGACGAAGAACGGGTTGCCGTCCGAGCGGCGATGGATCTGGGCGGCGAGGTCATCGTGCGGCGCTGTCCCGAGGATCGCCGCCAGGAGCGCCGCCGTCTCGCCCGGGTCGAGGCGATGAAGGTCGAGGCGTTCGACCCGCCCGCCTCGCTCGAGCTCGGCCAGCCACGGCAGGAGCGGATGCCGTCGATGAAGCTCGTCCGCCCGGAAGGTCATGACCAGCACGACCCGGTCGGTGCGCAGGTGCCGGATCAGGAACGCGATCGTCTCGCGTGTCGCGGGATCGGCCCAATGCAGATCCTCGATGACGAACAGGACGGGGGCCGCTTCCGACAGTCTCTGGACGACGCTGAGAACCGCGTCGAGCAGGCGGGCCTGGTGCGATTCGGTCTGCGTGTGTGCGTCCACCAGCTCGGTCGTGCTGAGCGACGGCACGAGTCGCGCCAGCTCTGGTCTGGCGGAGCCAAGGACCACCTCGAGCTCCTCGGCATCGAGCGATCGAGCGAGAGTTCGCAGCGCCTCGACGATGGGGCCATACGGGACCCCGCCGTCACCGATGTCGGCGCATCCCCCCTGGAGCACACGCATCCCGCGACCGACGGCGATCTCCGTTGCGGCAAGGACCAGTCGTGACTTCCCGACCCCCGCCTCTCCTGCGATCAGCTGGTGCACCGGGGTTTCCGCGGCAGCGCTATCGAGCGCCCGAGCCAAGGCTTCGAGCTCGGTCGCACGACCAACCAGCGTCGGGCTGACGAGGCGGCGAGACATCTCCCGATGATACGGGCTCGGGCGGTCGTCGCCGGGCGCCCTGAGAGTGAGGTCCACGCCAGAAGCCTGTCAGGCGCAGGCCGTCATGCCATCGCAGGGGCTCGTCATTCGATGGACGCGGCCGCTGTCATTTTCGCGGCCGCGCCCTTTAGCTATGGACCGGATCAGGCGGGGACGCCCTCATACGCCTCGCGCAACATCGCGACGTCGAGCTTGGTCATCTTGAGCATGGCGTCGAGCGCACGCTTCGCTGCGTCACGATCGTCTGCGCGCAAGTACTGGGGGAGCACCTTGGGGACGACCTGCCAGGAGACGCCGAACCGGTCCTTCAACCAGCCGCAGACGCTAGGCTCGCCACCGTCCGCGATCAGCGCGTCCCAATAGCGATCGACCTCGGCCTGGTCCTCACAGTCGATGCTGAATGAGACGGCCTCGTTGAACTGGAAGTCCGGTCCCCCGTTGAGCGCGATGAACGGCTCGCCGTCGAGGGTGAAGTCAACGGTGAGCACCATTCCTTCAGGCCCGCTGGGCGTCTCGCCCGGGGATCGATTCACTCGTTCGATCCGGCTGTTCGGGAAGAGCGAGGTGTAGAGCGCGGCCGCCTCCTCGGCCTGGCCGTCAAACCACAGGCAGGGTGAGATCTTGGACATGCCGGTTCCGTCCCCTTTCCGCGTGCTGAGTCGTCCAGCGTACGCGCGGAGCGATGACAATCAAACAACCCGGCAGCCAGCGGCGGGGTTACAGGTCCCTGTCGAACCCTCGCCGGCTCAGTAGATGCGGAAACTCGTGGTGGTCGTCCGGTTCACGCTCGCGGACTGGGTCCGCGCGACGACACGGACCAGGCCTTTCGACATGGCGGCGGTGATCGGCAGTGACATCGAGGCCCTGCCCTGGGCGTTGGTGTAGCTGCTGCCCTTGACGACCTTCCCATTGCCGAACGTGAAGCTCCAGGTGACCTTCAGGTTCGGCACGCCACGCCCGGACCGGTCCCGAGCCAGCGTGCCGACGCGGACCGTCTCTCCCGGATAGAGCGTCGTATCGCTGACCGCCGGCTTGAAGCCCGCCGTTCCCGCCGCCAGCTTGCGGCTGGTCGTGAACCATGTCGACCCTGTCTTGACCACGTCACCGGTCTTTACGGTGACCCCGACGTCCCGACGGACGCCGAGCGGGCTCGCGCCTATGGCGGCAACGGCTGTCGCGATCCCGCTCGCGGTCGTGTAACGGCGAACGAGCCGTGTCCCGCCAGTCGCGTTCGGGAACGCGATGTCGACACGCACGCCCTGGAGCGGCTGCCCGGCGACTCCCTTGACCGTGACCGAGACCGTCTGGTTGCTGTTCTTGGCCGCGTACCGCCATTGGACGCTCGCCTTGACCGAGTCGACCGGAGCGGCTTCCCCGACTCCCTGGTCGATCGAGTAGAGCATGTCGGCGAGGTCAACCGAGGCGCGCTTGAGCAGGAAGCCGGTGATCTCCACGACCCGCGGAGCGAGCACGGTCTCATCGACCTTGAAGATGCTGTAGAGCTCCGGGAAGGACTTGCGCGAGTAGGCCGCCCCCGCGATCGAGGTGGCCCGCACGTCGTTGATCGCCTTGGGCGTCCGGTCGTCGGTGCTCCACGCCGGGGAGGCATCGGGGTTCCGAGTCAGGACCCCGACCAGGTTCTCGTAGCGCAGGTGCGAGTCGTCGAGCTTGATCGCGGCGTAGCTCGTGTGGTACGGCTGAAGGATGTCGCCGACGTAGTGGGCCATCCAGCCGAATGTCGTCGAAGCCGTCGCATCGTCGCCGGCCTGATGTGCGACCAGGGTCTGGTGATAGAACTCGCTGATCCGGTCGACGGCGCCACGGCCGTAGCCCTTCTCGTAAAAGACGTGCTCATTGGCGGCCCAGAAGACCTTGTCCGGGTCGTCGCTAGCCAGGAGGGCGGCGTTGACGTCGAGCCAGGCCGGCGGGCTGTCGCCGAAGACCTTGAGCGCCTGGCTGATGATCCAGTCGTGTGCCCCGTATCCGTTGCCGAGGTTGCCGCCATTGCCCCAGGCCAGGGCCGGCACGGCCGTGCCGGCCAGGAGGGCGAGACCCAGCACGAGCGAGGCGAACGGACGACGGCTGCGACGAGGCACGATGGGCGACTCCGGTCAGGCTGACGGGTTGGTCCGATCATCCGACATGCCGATCCCGCGGCAACCCGCCGGGTCGTCCCACCGACCCCTCGCCGATGTGACTACGAGGACCTGGGCCGCGTCGCTAGCCTAGCGTCCCGACGCAGGCTCATACGGGAGCACGAGGACGTACTTGCCGCCAAGGTCAGGCGTGCTCCAGATCGAGAACCCGGTCCGCCGCCGAACGAACTGGCGGCCGACCTCCTGGACGGTCAGCGCCTCCCCAGGCGACGGGCTCCGGCCCCAGGTGCTCGAGCCACCGTACGGGTGCAGCGGATCCTCGATCAGGGCCTCGGTGACCCGGCTGCCCGCGAGGAGCGGGTCACCGGTCGCGTGGAAGCCGCTCATGACCCATGCGTGACGACCGCGCCAGACGAGCAGCCCGACCGGCCGCCCCGTCCGGCGCATCGCCCGGGCCGCGACGAGCATCGCCTCGTCGAGGCTATCCACGCCGACCACCTTGTACGGGCCAGCTCCCTGGAGCGAGAGGCCGGTCGCCCAGCCGACGACGCTGGCCCCTTTGCGGACGCCACCGTCGAGTCGAGGCGGGCTCCACTTCCGAGCCAGCTTCTGGAGCCTGAGTTGTGTCTTCGCCGATCGATCGACACCCGGTTCGATCATGTTCAGCATCATCTGCATGCTGGCGCCGACGCATTGGACGAGGTTCGTCTGGCCGACGTAGTCCGAACGCGTCCCGAGGTCGAGTTTGTACGGCTTGACCGCGGCCGTCGCCGACGCGGGCGCGACCGTCAGCAGGAGCAGGCAGCCGAGAGCGAGGAGTGCGAGGCGCCGAGCGAACCCACGACGGCGATGCGTCGGATCAGTTGACATCACAAGCAAGGATACGACGGACCCTCAACCGCAGATCTCGGCAGCTCAGGATCCGCCCGGCTCGTCGGAGTCCTCGGCCCGTCGTTCGCCGCCCTGGCGGGGCGGCTCCCACGCGTACTCGGCGTACCGGAGCTGACGTTGCGCGAGCTCGTCGAGGCGCTCCTGCTCGCCCCGCAGGAGGTCGAGTTCGTATGCGCGCTCGTCGGCCGCGATCGCTGCCGGATCGGCCGGCGCGCTCACCGCGGACGCCGGCTCGGCGCCGCCACCGAACAACCGCCGCAGCTTCTCCATCCGACGATGCTACGCCGCCGACCGAGCGGAGGCCTTTCAGCCGCCGCAGGACAGCAGACCGACCGCTTCCTTGGCACGCAGCACGTGGAGCGCGGCGTCATCCACTCGCGCCCGGAACGCAGCGTCGCTCGCCGCCCGGGAGGCGACGGCCTTGGCCATCTCGACGGCCGGCGGCGTCTTGTTCGAGATGATCATGTCGCCGCCGGCCTCGATGAAATCGGTGGCGCGCGTGCCCGCCGGGATCGAGGCGACGGCCGTCGCACCGAGCGCATCCGAGATCACCACGCCATCGAACCCGAGGTCGCCGCGGAGCATCCCGCCGACGATCGCCGGCGAGAAGACCGCAAGGTGGTCGGGGTCGATCCGGGTGTAGGTCGCCAGCGAGACCATCACGAAGGGCACGCCCGCATCGATCGCCGCGGCGAACGGCTGGAGGGACGGGTCGTCAGGTGTCGTGACCGAGTCCACGACATCCCCAGTGACATCGGTGTTGCCGGCGACGCGGCCCAGGCCGGGGAAATGCTTCGCCGACGTTGCGATGCCGGCCTGCTCCATCCCGGCGATGAAGGCGGCGACATGGCTCGCCGCACTCGAGGGATCGTGGCCGTATTCGCGGTGGAGCTGACCGATCGGGGCATTCGTCGCGTCCGTGCCGGGCGGGACCACGTCGGCGACGGGAGCCAGGTCAAGGTTGACGCCGGCCTGCGCCAGCTGCCTCCCCCACCGCGCTGCCTTCTGACGGAGGGTCGCGACGGACATCCCTCCCTGGTCGAGCGCCGACGGGATGACGTCGAAGCCGACCCCTCCGAGACCCTGGATCAGGCCGCCTTCCTGGTTGGCGGCCACGAAGAAACCCACGCCGGCCGTCGACTCCCGGGTGGCCAACGCCTGCACCGCGTCGGTGAGCGCGCGGATGGCCTTGACACCCGCCCGCGACTGCGTCGTGAACGCGAAGGAACCCACGTGGAAGTCTGCGACGGCCGCTCGTTCCGCGGCATTCAACACGTCCTTCCCGAGCCCGATCATGAACACCTGGCCGATCCGTTGCGCCTCGGTCATGCCGGCCAGGGTGCGATCGGCGCAGGACGGCCCGGGCGTCGCCGCGGCCGTCTGGCTCGGTGTGGCGACCGGTGACGGGCTCGCGGCTACGGCGGATGGCTCGGCTGACAGGGTGGCAGCGGGCGTCGGCGAGGCGGGGGCAGGCGAGGCCGTCGGGCTGGCGGCACATCCGGCGAGCGTCAGGATCAACCCCGACACCACGAGGCGACGAACCAGCGAGAGGCGGCGTTTGGGCGTCATCCGGCTACCTCGTCCTCCTGCTAGGCCGCGTGATGGCATCCACTCCCGACCCGTGTGACGCCTCGACGACGCCGATGTGGCGCCAAAGTCGTCGAGGTGGAGCAGAATCACCGCGACGACACGACTGTCTGAGACGACAGATCCCGGAGGACCCCATGCGACCCTGGTTCGGACTTCACCTTCCAAGCTACACGTTCCCCGACACGCCCCCGGAACGCATCTTCGACCGGCTCCTCGAACAAGTCCGGACGGCCGAGGAAGCGGGCTTCGACCTCATCACCGTGATGGATCACCTGTACCAGATCCATGGCGTCGGCCCGGTCACCGATCCGATGCTCGAGGGCTGGTCGACGCTGGCCGCCCTGGCGCGCGAGACGACGCGGCCACGCCTTGGGACCCTCGTGACCGGCGTGACGTATCGCAACCCGGCCCTCCTGGCGAAAACGGCCACGACGCTCGACGTCATCTCCGGCGGTCGAGCGATCCTGGGCATCGGCGCGGCGTGGAACGACGTCGAGCACGCCGGCTACGGGTACGAGTTCCCGCCCGTCCGCGAGCGGATGGACCGCCTCGACGAGGCGCTGACGATCATCCGGGCGATGTTCACCGAGGAGCGACCGAGCTTTGCGGGTCATTACTACCGGATCGAGGAGGCGCTCAACGTCCCGCGTCCGGTGCAGCCGCGCGGTCCGCGCATCCTGGTCGGAGGCGGCGGTGAGCAGCGAACGCTGAAGATCGCGGCCAAGCACGCCGACATGACGCATTGGTTCCCGCTCGGCTTCGACGTGCTCCGGCACAAGACCGAGGTGCTCGAGCGCCACTGCGCCGAGATCGGCCGCGATCCGTCGACCATCGAGCGCACGATGGCGGCCCCGGTACTGGTGGTCGGGAACGACGCCGAAAGGCGCGCCGCTCTCGAGCGCATCCCCGAGGAGCGCCGACCGTATGTCAACGTCGGGCCGCCCGAACAGATGGCAGACGCGCTTCGGCCGTACCTCGACGCGGGCTTCATCGGCTTCACGTTCAACAACTCGATCTATCGGACGCCGGAGGCGATCAGCCGAGTCGGCGAGTTGCTCCAGCTCGTCGGCGGCGCGACGGCGGCCATCGCCTGACCTCATGACCGCGCTCGAGGGGCGGTTCCCGCTGGGTGCGGCGCTCACGCTTGACCAGCTCGACGCGGAACCGTACGGGGCGCTGGCCCGCCTGCGCGACCGCGAACCCGTCTCGTGGGTGCCCGTGCTCGGCGGATGGCTCGTCACGCGTCGCGACCTGTGCATCGAGGTCATGAGGGACGCCGCCGGTTTCACCGTCGACGATCCCCGCTTCTCCACTGCCCAGGTCGTCGGGCCAAGCATGTTGTCGCTCGACGGCGATGAGCACCGCCGCCACCGCGATCCGTTCGCACGCGGCCTGCTCAAGCCCGAGGTGACCGCTCACTACGAAGACGGCGTGGAAGCCGAGGCTCGCCGGCTGGTCGAGGCGTTGGCGCCGATGGGGCGTGCCGAGATCCGGCGTGACCTGGCGGGACCTCTGGCCGTCAACGTGGTCGCCGCGGCGCTTGGCCTTCAAGCCACCGAGCCAACCACGCTCCTGGGCTGGTACGACGAGATCGTCGCTGCCGTCGACCGGGTCTCCGTCGGTGGCGAGATCGGTCCAGCGGCGCGAACGGCGATGGACGCCCTTGCCCGGCACGTGGGCGCGACGATCGAGACCGGCGACGGCGTGCTGCCTGGGGCGACCTCCACGTTGACCGCCGACGAAGTCGTGTCCAACGCCGCGGTCATGATGTTCGGTGGCATCGAGACCAGCGAGGGCATGACCACCAGCCTCTTCTGGCATCTCCTGACGACTCCGGGGCAATGGACGGCCGTGACCGATGATCCATCTTTGGCGGTGAATGCGGTGGAGGAATCACTGCGGCTCGAGCCGGCAGCGGGCCGGGTCGACCGCTACGCGACCGCCGACGTCGTTCTGGGTGATGCCCCGATCCGCACGGGCGACCTCGTCATCGTGTCGTTGACGGCGGCCAACCGCGATCCGGCGCACGTTCCCGGACCCCGACTCGTTCGATGTCTCGCGACCCAACGCTCGCTCACACCTGGCCTTCGCCCAGGGTCCGCACGCCTGCATCGGGCTCCACCTGGCGAGGCTCGAGACCAGGGCGGCCCTCACCGCAGTCATGAACGCCTGGCCCGGCCTCGCGATCGAGCCGGACGCGACGCCTCCGAGCGGGGTCATCTTCCGAAAGCCGCGCTCGCTCCCGGTGCGGTGGGACGTCGCAGGCTCCCGCGCGACTCAGCCGTCCAGCGTGTAGTCGAGCTCGTAGGTGCCCTTCGGGCCACCCTTGGCGACAAGGCTCCCGTCGCCGGTGATGCCCGTGAGCTCACCGGTCCCCGAGTTCGGGACGATCGAGAACGTGATCGTCGACCCGGTGCCGTCGTGGTCGCCCTCGGCGGCAGCCACGAATGAGCCGGTTCGCTCGCCGATGGACCCGGTGATCCGCTGCAACCCGACGAAGTGGGCGGTCTTGTCGGCTCGATAGAGCATCAGCCAGTGGACGTCGCCGTCGCCGTCGATGTCGCCACTGAACGCCTGGGTGCCCGAGGCATGGGTCAGCTTGATCCCACCCTCGAGCTCGTCGTACGGGTCCTCAGTGCCGCCTCGCACCTCGAACGATCCGCGTGCTGTCGTCATGTCGGGCCTCCTGTGCGGACAGTCTGGCTCAGACGGCCGGCAAAATCAGTCCGCGAGCGTCTCGAGGTATCGCAACGACGTCGCGATGTTCGCGAGTGGCTCCGCGGGTTCGTCCTGTTCGACGACGAACCACTCCACACCGGCGGCATCCGCCGCCTCGATGATCGAGGGCATCGCCAGGGTCCCCTCCCCCACGGGCGCATCACGGGGCGTCGGGCCGGCCGCGCGATCCTTCATGTGGAGCAGCCGGACGCGGTCCGCGATGGCCCCGATCTCGGCCACCGGATCGCGGCCGCCGACGGAAGCCCAGTAGACGTCTAGTTCGAGCTCGACCGCGGACGGGAGGGTTCCCAGGAGCATGTCCCAGATCGTCGTCGTTCCCTCCACGGCACCGAATTCGAAGTCGTGGTTGTGATAGCCGAGGCTGATGCCGTCCTCCGCCACGCGTCGGGCGTACTCGCCGATCTCGGAGGCAAAGGCACGAACGGCCGCGGCGGTCGCTCGGTCAGCCTCGGGCATCCACGGCACGATCACCCGGGGGCAGCCGAGCTCGGCGAGGCGGCCGGCCACCGCGCCCGCGTCGGCGCGCAGGCGCTCGATACCCTCGTGCGAGGCGATCGGCTGGAGGCCGTTGTCGTCGAGCATCCGCTTCAACTCGGCCGGGGCCGTCTCAGGAAGGCCCGCGAGCTCGACGGCGCGATACCCGGCCGCCGAGACGGAACGCAACGTCCCGGCCAGGTCCTCTGCCGCGAGGAGACGGAGCGTGTAGAGCTGGAGCGCGATCTGGTCATGTCGCATCCGGGCACGATAGGGCAACGACACGGTCGGCGGGCGGCGGCCCCGCCGGCGGGTCGTGATCGGCACGCGCAGGGCGCACGCTGGCCCCTGCGGATGCCGTAGCCTCTCGGTCATGACCCCACTCGGTATCGGCATCGTCGGCACGGGAAACATCGCCGGCGGATACGCGCAACGACGCCCTCACTCACCCGGAGATCCGCCTGGTCGCGGCGACGGACCTCGATCCCGATCGCGCGACCGCGTTCGCCGCGACCCACGGCATCCGCGCGCATGCCTCGCTCGACGACCTGCTCGCCGACGACGAGGTCGACATCGTCATCAACCTGACCGTCCACCACGCCCATTACGAGGTCACGAAGCAGGCCCTCGAGGCCGGCAAGCACGTCTACAGCGAGAAGCCTCTCGCCCTTCGCTCCAGCGAGGCTCGCGAGCTCGTGACGCTGGCCACCTCGCGCGGGCTCCGCCTCGGATGCTCGCCCTCGACCTTCCTTGGCGAGGCGCAGCAAACGGCGGCAACGGTCATCCGGAGCGGGCGGCTCGGACCCGTCCGGGCGGTCTACGCAGAGGTCAACTGGGGCCGGATCGAGACGTGGCATCCGGCGCCGGCCCCGTTCTACGACGTCGGTGTCCTGGTCGACGTCGGGGTCTACCCGCTCACCCTGGTCACGACGATGCTCGGCCCGGCCCGCTCGGTCCGCGCCTGGGGCTGGTCCCTGCTGCCGGAGCGGACGACTCTCGACGGCACCCCGTTCCGGATCGGCAGCCCGGACCTGATCGTCGCCGCCGTCGAGCTCGAATCCGGCGCGGTCCTGCGCCTGACCGCGAGCTTCTACGTCGGTCGCCCTGCACGGCAGATCGGCGGCATCGAGTTCCACGGCGATGCGGGCTCGCTCGCACTGGGCAATTTCCAGGACTTCGACACGACGGTCGAGGTCGGAGCCTTCGGCAAGACATACGAGCCGGTCCCGCTGGTCCGACCGGGGTATCGCGGAACGGCCTGGGCTCGCGGCGTGGCGGACATGGCGAGCGCGATCGTCGAGGGCCGGCCGCACCGCGCCAGTGCGGAACAGGCCGCCCACGTGGTGGACATCCTCGAGGGTGCGGCGAGATCCATCGCGGACGACGGCAATCCGATCGAGATCACGTCCAGCTTCGTGCCGCCGTTGCCTATGCCGTGGGCGGACGATGGGGCCGTTCCGGAGAGCGATCGCTAGCCTCCCGCCAGGCCTCTTCGTCGTCGCGGCCTACCAGACGTCGCCCGGACGCTCCTCGCAGCTGATCTGAGCGGTCAGGTCGAGTGGCGGTGAAGTCGGCGTCTCGAGGACCATGATGTAGCCGTCGTCATCGGGCGTCGGCCGCTCACCGTGAGGCGTCCGCACCGCGGATGGCCCAGCCCAGATGCGCCAGCCGAGGCGGCCGTAGAACGATTGCCGGCCCGTTCCCAGTCCGCCGAGCTCGAAGCCCTCCCGGACGTACTCCGTCACGTCGGTCATGACGATCGAACCGAGCCCGACTCCTTGCCAGTCCGGGCGATGTCGCGACAGCCTCGACGTACCCGGTCCGGAGGGGCAGTCCTCCGACGTACAGCTGGCGCTCGACCACGGCCGCGTGGGCGACGATCTCCCCGTCGAGCTCGAGCACGAAATGGACCCCGCCAAGCGCATGCTGCCAGTCGTCGTCGGAGAATCGCTCCTCCTCCCCCTCGGACCCGAACGCGACGTCCATGAGCGCGCGGATCTCGCGAACCTCGCCGGCGGTCAGCTCCGAGGTGGCGAGCCGGCGTAAGCGCAGGCGGTCCGGGTCGATGTCGACGCTGGGAGTCACGGTCAAAAGTCGCGACGGCCGACGAAGCTGGCTTCCTCGACGCCCGGGCGGCTGAGTTGGTAGATCGCCAGCCGTTGACCGCCTGGGGTCGTGAATGAGCAGACCGGGCCCTGCGGGATCTCGAGCGTGTGGCCGGGCGTCCAGCCCTGGCCCTCGAGCTCGGCCATCGCCGTGGTGAGATCGTCGACTCGATAGACGAGGACCGGCTGATCGCCGTCGAGGTGACCGGCGAGCAGGATCCGGGGCGGTTCGTCGGTCAGGGCGACCATGGCCACCCGCGTCCCCATCCCGTCGATGGCGAAGATCAACTCACCACCGAGGACTTCGGTGAAGTAGGCCACGTCCGCCGCGACGTCGCGACTCGGCATGTACACGTAGTCGAGGTGTTCGAACACCGTGCCGGTCCTCGTTCGCGCCTAGGTCATCAGCTGGTCGATGGCGAGGGCCAGCTCCACGGGCCGTGTCAGGAACGGAGAGTGCCCCCCGCTGATCTCGACGGGATCGACACCCAGCCGATCCCGTGACGCAGACCGCACCCATGCCGGGTTGATCGCCCGGTCGTCACGGCAGACGATCGAGCGCGACTCGACGTCCGGCCAGGTCGTGAGCGGCGTCGTCTCGGTCATGACCCGGTAGGACTGGGGTCGGAGTCGCTGGGTCGCCCAGCGCGCGACGGCGGGCGTGGCATCGGGAAAGAACAGCTCAGTCGCCGTCTTCGGACCGACCATCCAGACGTCCTCGCCGACATCGATCCATTCGGAGGTCGACGGGGCGACGCGCCCGTCGATCGGCTCGGTGCGGCGCTGCTCGTTGGCGCTCTGACCGGCCGAGGGGAGGTACGCGGCCAGGAAGATCAGGCGCCGGATCGGTCGGTTCGCGGCGACCAGCGGGACGACGAGGCCGGCCATCGAGTGGCCGACCAGGACCGGCTCGCTGCCAGGTTCGAGGGCGCTCTCGACAGTCCGGGCGTACTCGGCGGCGCCGAGTGCTGGATCGGAGATCGGGAGGTCCATCACGATCACCCGATGACCGAGACGCTCCAGCTCCGGTCGCAGGAGATCCCAACACCATGCCCCGTGATAGGAACCGTGCACGAGTGCGACGTCCATCGACCCACCTATCGGCTCGGAGTGGTCTTAACCCCCGGCGGTTGGCGCGTGGCCGCACCATAGCAGTCCCGAACCTCGTGAGAGGCGTCGGTGCGCGGGACGGAGCGGTCAGGCCGCAGCGGCGGTCACGATCGGGACGTGGCTCGAGAGGTAGGCGGGTGGCAGGTGCAGGTTCTCGAGCGCGTCGAGGAAGATCGCCGACCAGAGCATCGACTCCTCGCCGATCATGATCCAGCGCGGGCTGACCCAGTTCTCGCCACGCGCGTTCATGACCTCCCAGAACGTCCCGTCGCGCTCGATCCACGCCACGTAGCGGGCCGTCTCGGTCGGCGGCCAGGACGCGGATCGACCGTGCGCAGCACCTGGAGGTACATCGCCCCGAGGCTGGTCCAGACCGTGCTGCCCTGGTAGTCGGGCAGGACGTGGCGGGTCAGCCAGACCTCGCGCTCGGGTCGGCGGCTCGTCTCGTAGCGCAACGGGTACGGGTCGCAGAAGCCGTTGGCGTCGAGGTAGCGCGAGGGCGGCGGCGACCAGGGCCGGGTCGCGTGACGACCCCGGTGTAGAACGGCCAGACGTTGGCCTCGCCCGAGACGGTCTCGTCGCCGAGCGCGTCGCGGAAATGGTCGTCCGCCCAGAAGTGATCGACCAGCAGCCGACCGTAGTCGCCCTCGAAATGGCGCTCGAACGGCGAGGCGAACCAGCCGGTCTCCTCGATCGTCTTGGCCAGCAGCGCGACCATCGTGTTGCCGTACGCATTCGACCGATTGACGACCGTGTCGCGATGGGCGCTGAACTTGCGATCGGAACGGACGAGACCGGTCGCCGGATCGACGACCGTCGCGTAGTAGTGGGCGATCTCGGCCTCGAGCCACGGCCGGTGGCGCTCGACGAGGTCGGTCGCGCATCGGCGGCGCGCAGCGCGGCCAGGAACAGCGGCAGCGAGTCGACGCCGTATTCGAAGACATCGCCGGGGCGATCGAAGTAGTGGATCGTCGTCGTGATGTGGCTGCGTCGCCTCGTCCAGACGTCGAGCGCGTAGGCGAGCGAGCGCGTGACGCGCACGCCGTGCCCGAGGCGCACCAGCGACGGCACCGAGAACGACAGGTCGCGGGTCCAGAACATGTCGAAATGGCCCGGACTGGCGGTGAAGGTCCGGCCGTTCCAGCACGACTCGATGCAGGCGCGGACGATCGCAGCGGCGTCGCCGGGATGGCGCGTATGGCCACGGAACTGGCGCCGAAGCCGGATCCCGATGTTGTGGACGTACTCGGCCAGGACGGCGGGTGCGATCCAGGGAGCGAGGGCCATGCGAGGCTCCGGGTTTCGTGCGGGAGAGCTTCCCGATGCGCCCGGGCTGATAGCCGGACCGGCGCTCAGGTGAGCCCCTCACGGAACCTGCTCGACTCGGCCATCGTAGCAGCCGCCGGGATAGCGTCCTTGACCTGTTCGGCTGCGCCGGGCACCCTTTGGTCAGCGCAGGGAGTCGAGGGTCCCACTGCACCTGACCCATCCGGACTGGTGCGTACTGGCCCCATGGGGCCATTGTCGCGGCGTTGACCGTGGGCGATGCTCGGGCTCCTGCCAAGAGGTACCCGCCTTGTCGCCTGCCCCCCGACGGCCCCGTCACGCGTCGCTCATCGCCCTCGTCGTGACCTCGTTCCTGTCAGCGATCCTGGTCTTCGCCATCGCTGCCGTGTCGCTTCCCGGGGACGCCGCTGCGGCGAACTCGACCAAGGTGGCGAAGTGCAGCGCCAACCTCCGGACAAGCGCGTCCACGTCGGCCCGAGCGAGGAAGGTCATTTCCACCGGGACGAAGGTCGTCGCAAACGCGAAGGTCACCGGCGGCTCGTGGCGAACGACGTGTGCAGGCAAGGCCGTCGCGGGCAAGACGTGGTACCGGATCCTGTCGGTGAACGGCAAGTCGGTCAAGTCGCTCTACGGCGTGACGTACCTGTACGCGGCGTCCGGACTGTTCAAGGACTACGTTCCCCCGGCGTTCACGCGCTACACCGCGTGTCGGGTGAACGCGCGAACGGGTCCCGCCTCCTCGACGACGGCAAAAGCCGTCCTCCCGACCGACACCAAGGTCCTTGTCGCGACGCAGGTCAGTGGGACGTCGTATTCGACCACGTGCTCGGGCAAGGCTGTCTCAGGCAGCGCCTGGTACCGGATCACCAGCATCAACGGGACGAGCGCCCAATCGCTCTATGGCGTCAGCTCGGTCTACGCGGCTGCGGGCCTGTTCAAGACGACACTCACGACCACAGCGACGCCGACCCCGACTCCCACGCCGGCCCCGACTCCGACCCCGACTCCGACGCCCACTCCCACCCCAACGCCGAAACCGACTCCGACCCCGACCCCGGCGCCCCCGTCACCGTACGCCGAGGGCATCGACATCAGCCACTGGCAGGGAGTCATCGACTGGACGAAGGTCGCGGCAGCCGGCAAGAAGTTCGCCTTCATGAAGGCGAGCGAGAACATCGACTTCGTCGACAACACCTACGTCACCAACCGTGCGCAGGCGCGAGCGGCCGGCCTCTACGTCGGTGCCTATCACTTCGCGCAGCCGAGTACCGGGGTGAACGATGCGATCGCCGAGGCAGACCACTTCGTGGACACCGCCCGGCCGGTCAGCGGCGATCTCATCCCGGTGCTCGACCTCGAGCGGTCCGGGAGCCTGTCGCAGGTCGCGTTGACCGCCTGGGTCCAGGCGTTCCTCGGTCGCGTCTACGAGCGTGTCGGGGTGCATGCCGTCATCTACGTCTCACCGAACTTCTGGAGGACCTACATGGGCGACACGACATGGTTCGCCGTGAACGGCTACGACATCCTGTGGGTGGCCCACTGGACGACCGGGGTCGCGCCGAGCGTCCCAGGCGCCAACTGGGGCGGCGACGGCTGGACGTTCTGGCAGTACACCTCGGACGGGGTCGTCCCTGGGATCACGCGGCCGGGTCGACCTCAACCGCTATCACAGCAAGGACTTCAAGCCGGTCCTGATCCCGTAGATCGGCTGGCTCCGGGGACATGAAAACGCTCGAAGGAACCATCGATCACGAGATGTTCCGATCACTGTAAACAACGATCAGATCACTAGATGTTCGAAGCTCCTTCGAGCGTCACCACTGTATCGCGGCGCCGCGGCGCACGGAATGTCGCCGAGCCGTTCCCGCGTTACAGGCGCATAACGGATGCCTGCGTGATCAGGCGGCGTCCTCGGTGCCGACGGCCTCCGGCAGGCCGATCTCGATCGGGTTGTTGATCGGATCCTGGCTCCATTCGAACCAGCCGCCGTCGTAGACCGCGATCCGCTGCCAACCCTGGAGGTAGGCGTAGAACCAGGTCTCGCTGGCCCTCCAGCCCGTCCCGCAGTAGAACGCGACCCACTTGTCGGGGGTGATCCCGGCCTCGTCCCAGTTGGCCGCGATCTCCGGGTAGGCGCGCATCGTGTTGTCGATGTTGCGGTAGTGCTGCATGTGGTAGGCGTCCGTGCCGCAGTTGCCCCAGACGTCGCCCTTGATCCGCCCCGCCGGGCCGATGTAGTTGTAGCCACTGACATCACCGATGTGCTCGCGCCACGTGCGCACGCTGACGAGCGCGGCCCCGGCGGGGTCGGCGATGATCTCCTTGGCCTCCTCGATGTCGACGATGACCTCGGGACGGACCGGGACGGTGACGCCGAACGAGTCGACGGGGGTGGGCGTGCGGAGGACGGTCTCGAGCGGGTTGCCGCCCTGGACCCACCAGTCGTAGCCACCGTCGAGCAGCCGGACGTCATCGACCCCGGCGTAGCGCAGGATCATCAGTGCCCGCGTGGCGGCGATCTGGCCGGCGCGACGGCCCGGCCACTTCTCCTTGGCGTCGCCCTCGGTGTCTCGGCCGTAGACGACGACCGTCGTGTCACTGGTGATGCCGAGCGAGCGCAGAGCCGCATCGATGACCTCGGGCGAGCGCCGGTTCCAGTCGGCCGGATCCTCGAGCCAGTTCGTGTCGAGGAAGAGCGCGCCCGGGATGTGTCCCTCGGCGTATTCCTCGGGCACGCCGAAGTTCACGTGGAAGAGCAGGAACTTCTCGTTGGGCGGCGCCTCCGGCGTCTCCCCGTCGAGGACATCACGCAGCCACGGGATGTCGACGAGCCTGTCGTAGTTGGGAAGGCGATCGAGTGGCAGCGACGGGTCAGCGGCCCAGGCCGTGGCCCCATCCTCGTAGGCGCTGGCCCCGGGGATGCCGAGATCGGCGATGGACGCCACGAACTCGGTGACGTCGTCCGGTCCATCGCCGTAGACGACGACGTCGCGGTCGGCGGTGATCCCCTTCTCGTCCAGGAGCCGCCGGATCTCGGCCTCGTCGACGATCCTCAGCCAGCCGGCCGGGAAGGCGACCGCTCCCGGGATGTGGCCGCCGCGGGCCTCGCCGTTCCGGCGCCAGCCGTTGTAGGACGCCAGCGGTCTGATGTCGACGACGGTTCGTCGCGGGTCGTCCAGTCCTTCGCTGAGTTCGACGGTCGTGATGGAGCTCATCGGTGGTACCTCATGAGTGACGGTGGAGGTGGGCAAACAAAAACCCCTGTCGGTGCAGGGGTGTGATGCGACGTTCGGCGTGCTGGTTACGAGGTTCGCACGCCTAGGTACACCACCTGCCCTGCATGGCAGAGGGTCGACACGAACAATGCATGGCGTGCGTCCGCGAAGTCATCGTTCCCGGATTGTGACATCGACGTATGCCACAGTGCAAGACCTCAGATTCGGCGGTCGGGTTTCGGTTCGGTACCATCCGGACCAGCCTGTCTCGTTCGGTCACGTTCGGGGAGCGGCGAAGCGGATGTCGCGGTCCGTGACATCGGCGGCGAGGAATGCCAAGAGGCCTGCGCCTTCGTCTGAGAGGGCGGTCACAGCGGCCTTCGAAAGGCGAGCCAGCGGCGTGATCGTGAGCGTGGCTCGCCCGCGTTCGCGCTCGACGCCCCAGATCCCCGCTACGAACCCGTCGAGCGTGAAGGTGCTCAGCGATTCCTGGGTGCGCTCCAGCCCCCGGACCATGTCGGGCGCGATCACGCGGGACCGGTCGGCATACGAGAGCAGCATGTTCTCGAAGTCGTACAGGAAGCGGGGCGGAGCGGGCATCTCCGGATCGGGTCGCGTGGCGTCGGGCAGGTCGAACAGCTCCCGCCCACCCTCGTCTCGGAATGTGATGAGGCTCGGCCGCAGGCGCTCGAAGACCTCGCCGAGCTTGGTCAAGCCGCACCACGCCTGAGCGTCCATCACGCTCACCGGCCCGAACGCGGCCACATAGCGCATGAGCAGTGCGTCGATGGTCGGCAGGTCGGCCGGCGGTTCGCCGAGCCAGGCCTCGATCGAGGTATGCGCGATCGGCCCGCTGCGGCCCCACAGTCCGCGCGGCGGCACCTGGACGAGCGGCACGCCGGTTCGCACCGCCTGCTCGAGCCCGAAGCGGTCCCGGTCCGGCCACCGCGTCAACAGGTGGTCGCCGAGCGCCTTGAACGTCCGCGGCTGCTCGTCCACGAAGGCGCGTCCCATTGCCACGACCTCGCCGAGGTCAACACCGGCCAGGCTCTTCCCGAACTGACTCTTCTGGACCCGGTCCATGACCGGCTGGACGAGCGGTCGAAGTCCCCACGCGTCCCGCGCGGTCACGAGGTGGATCGTGCCGCGCATCAGCGCCATGCGGACCACAGACCGGTCGAGGAGCAACGTCGAGAGGTCGTCGCCGCGAAACCCCTCGAGGCGGGTCCACAACCCGACGTACGCGGTGTGCGGGGTCTGTGCCTGCATCCCGACCAGATGCTCGAGGGTCGCCGGGACTGACAGTCCGGAGCGCCGCAGCAGGAGCTGTCGATCGAGCGTCGCCCGGTTCAGGGCGCGAAGGCTGATCGTCTTGGCTTCAACAGGTTGCTGCATCGGCCCATGGTGCCATCCGCGTGACCGCGGACGGTCGACACGCGCAGTCCGCTGATCAGTCCTGAGGCCAGCGCTCGCTGAAGACCGTCTCGATTCGCGGCAGGCGCGCCGCCCCGGGCGCGGACTTCGGACGTTGCGCGGCCTCGGTCGCGTGTCCGATAGGGACGATCGCCCGGGCGAAGCGGTCAGCGGGCAGCCCGAGGATGCGACCCGCCTCTGCCCGTGCCACCGGATTGATCCAGGCGACCGCGGCGGCCAGCCCGAGAAGCCCGGCCGCGACCAGGATCCGCTCGGCTGCGCGGCCCTCGTCGAAGGCGTTTTCGACGTCGCCCTCGTCGCCACCGAGCACGATGGCGATCGCGGCCTGCGCCGTCAGCAGCGATCGCGTCTGTGGCACGCCGGCGTCATGGATCCCCTTGATCGCGGCTCGATCGCGAATGACGATGAAGCGCCATGGCTGGCCGTTCCGGCTGCTCCCGGTCCAGCGCGCGACCTCGGTGAGCGCCTCGAGCTCCGCGTCGGTCGGCGGCTCAAGCGTGAACTCGCGGACCTGCCGTGCGCGCAGGAGCGGCCGGACCAGCTCAAGGGGCGTTTCGTCGCTCACGACGGGTCGGGCGCCTGGCGCGACTCGATCAGCGTAGACGGCGCGTTGTGGACCGCCGGGATCGTGCCCAGCCGACCCGCCTGGTAGTCCACGACCGCCTGCATGACCTCTTCGCGCGTGTTCATCACGAACGGTCCCATCCAGGCGACCGGCTCGCGGATCGGGCGGCCACCAAGCACGATGACGTCGAGGTTCGGGGTGTGGCTGTCCTGGAGGCTGGAGGCGGCGACCGTGATCGCATTCCCCTCCCCGAGCACGGCCAGCTGTCCGGCACCGATCGGCTTGCCCTCGGCGCCGACGCTCCCCTCTCCCGCCAGGACGTAGACAAGGGCGTTGTAGTCGGCCCGCCACGGCACCGACAGGCGTGCGCCGGGGCTGAGCGTGGCGTGGACCATCGTCATCGGCGAGTACGTCGAACCGGGACCAGCGTGCCCTGCGACGTCACCGGCGATGACGCGGATGAGCGCACCGCCGTCGGGCGACGAGACGAGGGCGACCTCGCTGGCCCGCAGGTCCTGGTAGCGCGGGGCCGTGAGCTTCTGATCGGCGGGCAGGTTGACCCACAGCTGGAGGCCGTGGAACAGGCCGCCGCTGACGACGAGCCATTCCGGCGGCTTCTCGATGTGGAGGATCCCTGCGCCGGCCGTCATCCATTGCGTATCGCCGTTGGTGATGACGCCGCCGCCGCCGTTGGAGTCGGCGTGCTCGAAGACACCGTCGATCATGTACGTCACGGTCTCGAAGCCGCGGTGGGGGTGCCACGGGGTGCCCTTGGGCTCGCCCGGCGCGTATTCGACCTCGCCCATCTGATCGAGATGGATGAACGGATCGAGGTCGGCGAGGTCTACGCCGGCGAAGGCGCGGCGGACGGGAAAGCCCTCCCCCTCGAACCCGCGCGGGGCGTTGGTGACGCTGCGGACGGGGCGCTGCCGGGCGACGGCTGGATCGGGCTCGGGGACCCGCGGCAGGATGGTGATGTCTTCGACGACGACGGCTGGCATGTGTGTGACTCCTTGTGTCTGCAGCCATCGTAGCATCGTGATAGTTGACTATGCAACCTTCTTGGTGCTAGGGTTTTGGCAACACACCTGCCACAAAGGAGCCCCACATGTCCGATTTCAACAGCAGCCTGATCGAGCAGATCCGCGCCGGCGGCGGCCACCTCAGCGACGGACCGTTCGCGGGCCGACAAGTCCTCGTCCTGACGACGACCGGTGCGCAGTCCAAGGAGAAGCGCGAGGCTCCCCTCGTCTACAGCCGGGACGGCGACGACATCGTGATCATCGCCTCGATGGGCGGAGCGCCAAAGCATCCGTCCTGGTACCACAACATCGTCGTGAACCCGAGGGTCACGATCGAGGTGGACGGCGACAAGTTCGAGGCGGACGCCCGGATCACCGAAGGCGACGAGCGCCGTCGCCTCTACGACCAGCACGCCGAGCTCCACGACAGCTTCACCGAGTACGAGGCGAAGACAGGCGGTCGGGTGATCCCCGTGATCGTCCTGCGCCGCGCGGCGGCATCGGCCGCAGCCTGACGCTACGCTCCGCGGATGGCAGACGACGCGGAGCTGGTGCGGCGGCCGAGCGAGGCCGAGCTCGCCGACGTCCCGACGATGCACGCCGCCAACCGGGCGGCCTGGGACGAGGCCGCCGAGCGATATGAGGGCTGGTTCGACGAGGCGGTCGAGCTGATCCGCGCGGGCGGCACGAACCTGTTCGGTGTCGAGACGCAGCTGATCGGCGACCTCCATGGCCGCTGCCGGCGAGCCATCCACCTCCAGTGCGCGGGCGGCCGTGACACGTTGTCGCTCTGGAACCAGGGCGCCGACGAGGTCGTCGGCGTCGACTTCAGTCCGAAGATGCTCGAGCTCGCGCAGCGCCTGACCGAGGCGACCGGTGCGCCCGCCCGCTGGATCCTGGCCGACGTGCTCGCCACACCGGCCGAGCTCGACGGCACCGGCGACCTCGTCTACACGGGCCGTGGCTCGATCATCTGGGTCCAGGACCTGGATGCGTGGGCCGCGGTCATCGCTCGGCTCCTCTCCCCGGCCGGTCGCTTCGTCCTGTTCGAGGGACACCCGGCCGAATGGCTGTTCGACGCCGACGAGAACGGCCGCTGGATCGCCACCGACTACGACTACTTCGGCGGCGCCGAGGCGTCGAAGGGCTGGGCGCCCGAATACATCGACCGGCTGTCGATCCCCGAGGCCGACCAGAGCTGGAAATTCGCGCGGGCGTGGACGCTCGGCGAGGTCATCACCGCGTTGCTCGGCGCCGACCTGCGGCTCGAGGCGGTCGCCGAGCACCCGATCGACTGGTGGGGCGGCCACGGCGACGTGCGCGAGGACGAGCGTGGCCGGATCCCGCTGTCGTTCTCGGTCGTGGGGCGCCGCGGGTCATAGGACGCGGGTGAATCTCAGGCCGGCGACAACCCCGCGAAACGGCCGTCCGCCGAGCGGTCGACCCGGCTGATGCCGACGATCGCCGAGCGGTCGATCGGACCGTAGATGTGCGGGTACGGCGAACCCTCGACGTCGTACCGCCACGGTATATCGAGCGCGTCGAGGTCCAAGGTCAAGGCAAGGAACGCACGCGGATCTGTCGCGTAATAGCGGTCGAACGTCTCGCCGAGGGCTGACACCCCGTCCGTGCAGTGGATGAAGCCCTCGCTCGCGAGCGAGGCCGCCGCATAGGCCTCGGCCGGGTCGGCCGCTGTCCAGACGTCTTGTGGCACGAGATGGAAGGTCTCGCGCATCAGCCCGGGGTCTGGTCGATCGACACCCAGGACCGATCCAGCGCGACCTGGATGACCGTCGCCCGGTCAGCCACGAGTGCGGCCCGAAGAGCCGGCTCGAAGTCGGCATCGCGCTCGACCCGGACGCCGCGCGCCCCACAGGCACGCGCGATCGCCGCGAAATCGACCGGTCCGAGCTCGCTGGCGACGCCGACGCCAGTCCCGCGGCGCTCCTGCCACATCCGGATCGTCCCGTAGCGCTCATTGTCGAAGACGACGACCACAACGCGGGCGCCGACCCGGACCGCCGTCTCGATCTCGGCCATGGTCATGCCCAGCCCGCCGTCGCCGACCAGTGCCACGACCGGGCGATCGCGATGGACCAGTGAGGCCGCGATCGCCGCGGGAAGCCCGTAGCCCATCGCCCCGGAGGTCGGGCCGAGGAACGTCCCGGGCCGGCGGAACCGGAAGCCGCGTCCGGCCCAGCTCGCGAAATTGCCTGCGTCGGTGGTCAGGATGGCGTCATCTGGCAGCAGCCGACGCAGGGTCGTGATCGTCCGGCCGGGATGGACGCCCGGTCCGTCCCACGGGGTCGCGTCGACGACCGAGGCTGCCTCGAAGGCCGCCCGGTCATCGCGGTTGTTCGCCTGGCGGGTGGCGACCAGCGCGGCGTCCAGGACGGCCTTGCCGAGCAGTCGTTCGTTGGCCGCCTTGAGGAACGCCTTCGCATCGGTCGCCACGCTGATCGTCGGCGTGGTCGAACCCGACGCCTCGCCCGGGACGAGGTCGAGGTGCGCCCATGGCAGCCCGTCGCGTGGCATCGCATAGCCGAACGTCGTCGCCTCGTTGAGGCGCGATCCGATCACGACCAGCGCGTCTGCCGCGTCCAACCGTGCCTGGACCGTCGGGGCGGCACCGTACCCGGCCATCCCGAGATAGAGCGCGTGGTCGTTCGAGATGACGTCGGCACGCCGCCACGCGGCGATGATCGGGACCTGGAGGAGCTCTGCGAAGCGGAGCAGCTCGGTCGAAGTCCGGGCGCGCAGCACGCCGCCACCGGCCAGGATCACCGGCCGTTCGGCGGAGGCCAGGAACTCGATCACCGACCGGATCTCGTCGTCCGTGGCTCGCAACGCAGGTGGGCGCGCGGTATCGGACCGGGTGTCGTCGGGGATCGGTTCGTCCAGCAGGTCCTCCGGGAGGGAGAGCAGGACCGGGCCGGGCCGGCCGCCGAGCGCCTGGCGGACCGCTTCGGCCATCGTGTCCGCGATCTCGGCCGCGGTGTGCGGTTCGGCGGCCCACTTGGCCAGCCCACCGAGCGTTGCGACCTGGTCGATCTCCTGGAACGCCTCGCGCCCGAGCAGGGCACGCTCGACCTGGCCGACGGCCACGAACATCGGGGTCGAGTCCTGGCGCGCGGTGTGGATGCCGATGGCGAGGTTCGCGCCACCGACAGCGCGGGTCCCGAGCGCGACGGCCGGGCGTCCCGTCAGCTGGCCGTGCGCTTCGGCCATGAACGCGGCTGCGCCTTCGTGACGCGTGGCGATGACCCGGATCCCGGCACCCTCGAAGGCATCGAGCAGGCCCAGGAACGACTCGCCGGGCACGGTAAAGGCGTAACGGACGCCCGCGGTTCGGAGGACGTCGGCGATGTAGCGGCCGACCGTTCGGGGACCCTCGGCCACCGCCGGTTCGAGGTCCGGTTCCGGTGACGGCTCGGTTGCGGTCGCGTCCCCGGTGTCGGAGGCCGGTTCGGAGTCGGACGCTGCTTCGGCATCGGTGGCCGCTCCGTCGGGCGGCTCATCGGCGCTCTCGGGTTCCGGGACCGGCACCACCTCGGGCGACTCTGGCATCGCCTCAGGGGCCTCCTCGCCGGTCGCCGGCGGCTCGGCTCCGAGCGGTGCGGGCTCGGGGGCCGGTTCCAGGTCGGGAACGGGCTCGACGTCGGGCGCCTCCTCAGGAGGCACGATCGGCTCGGTCGGCTCTGTGTCGGTCGAGACTGTGGCGGCGGGGGCCTGGTCGTCAGGCGGGGTCGTGGTGTCGAGCTCGGTCATGGCGACAGCGCTCCTTCGGTCGGTCTGGCCCCGTTCCGGGGATGGTCAGCGGTAGTTCTCGAACTGGAGCGGGACAGCCAGATCGAGCTCGCGCAGGCGGCCCATGACGCGTTGGAGGTCGTCCCGACTCTTGCCGGAGACACGAACGGCGTCACCCTGGATCTGTGACTTCACCTTCGGGAATTCGTCCCTGATCAGTTTCGTGATCTTCTTGGCGTTCTCGTCCGTGAGGCCCCGTCGCAGTCCGATCCGCTGGCGGACCTTGTTCCCGCCGGCCTCTTCGACCTTGCCCCAGTCGAAGATCTTGAGCGACAGGCTGCGCCGGATGGCCTTCGACTCGATGAGATCCTTGACCGCGGCAGCACGGTGCTCGTCGTCGGTGATCAGGATCAGCTCGTCCTTGGCCTGGCTGAGGTCGACGGTGACGCCCTTGAAATCGAAGCGTGTGCCGACCTCACGGCGGACCTGGTCGAGGGCGTTGCGCAGCTCCTGCTCGTCGAAGTCGCTGACGACGTCGAATGATTGATCTCCGGCCATCGATCCTCCCTTCCCTACCCCGCGGTCCCAGGGGCCTGCAGCGTCCACTCACGGAACCGGCTCGCGCGACCGTCAGAGGCGATCTCTGCGGTCAGGAAGCCGGCGAGCCGAGCGTGCTGGCCGCCGGGCTTCCGAACGAAGCCGGCATGCCAGGCCGCGAGCAGCGTGTCCCCCGATGCCCAGTGTCGCTCCACCGTGAACTCGACGTCCGTCTCGGACGTGGCAGCTTCCAACAAGTATGCCCGCAGGGCGTTGTGGCCGACCAGCGGCGTCCCGAACGGGTCCTCATGGTACTCGGCATCCTCGGTGAACAGCCCGACCCAAGCGTCGCCGTCGAAGGCCTGCCATGCCCGGCCGTAAGCCTCGAGCCACTCGCCGGCCGTCGCGTAGTCGATCATCGCGTCACCTCCAAACGGGATAGCAGTCGCTCGCCGATCCGATAGCTGGCGCCGCCTCCCATGACCAGGACGACATCGCCGGGCCTGACCTCCTCGGCCAGGCGGTCGGCGGTCGCATCGACCGAACCGGGTGCCAGGACCGGGAGCCCCGGTCTGCGTGCCTGGATGGCCGCGGCCAGGTCCGCAGCCGATGCAATGGTCGTATCGGGGTCGCGGCCTGCCCACACGTCCGCGATCGCGACCGCGTCGGCGCTCGAGAGGACGTCGGCGAACTGTGCCAGCATCGCTGCGGTCCGGTGGAAGGTCAACGGCTCGTAGACGGCCCAGACGCGGCGGCCGGGTTCGCGCTGCCGGACGGCGGCAAGAGTCTCGCGGATGGCCGTCGGGTGGTGGCCATAGTCGTCGTACACGACGACCCCGGAGGCCTCGCCCTTGCGCTCCAGGCGGCGCCCGATGCCGGCGAACGTTGCCAGGTGGGTGGCGATGACGTCCGGTGTCAGGCCGAGGACGGAGGCGGCCCCCGCGACGGCCAGTGCGTTCGCCGCGTTGTGGCGGCCCGCGGTCGAGAGCCGGGTCGTCGTCGGGCCGGCCAGAGGGTCGAGGCCGTGCAGCTCCAGGGTCGTGCTCTCCGGGTCGCTGGCGGTCACCCGGCCGAGCAAGCGCCGTGGCCGGGCTGTTCGCGGTCGAATACCGCTCGGCGATCGCGCGGGCGTAGCCGCCCAGCCGTTGTGGAGCCTGGTCGACGAGCGCGTAGGCGAGGATCGTGCCGGGCCAGTCGGCGAGCCTATCGAGGACCGCTTCGACGCCGGGGTCGCCGACGTTGGCGACGACAGTGGCTCCCCGCGGCGCCCGGCGCAGCCATGACTCGAAGGTCGCCTCGACCGCCGCCCGGTCGGGGAAGACGTCCGGATGGTCCCACTCGGCGCTGGTCAGGATCGCCAGCGCGGGATGGTAGGCATCGAAATTGCCGGCGTACTCGTCGGCCTCGACGACGAAGGCGTCGCCGCTCCCCCACCGAGCCGTGGCTGGTGGGCCGCCCGTGATCGACGACGGCAATAGCGCGCCCACGAACGCCGAGGGGTCGGCACCGGCGGCGGCCAGGACATGGACGAGCCAGCCGGACGTGGTGCTCTTGCCGTGCGTGCCGGCCACGCCGACCAAGGTGCGGCCGACGGCCGTGTCAGCGACGACCTGCTGCCACGCCTCGACCGGGATGCCGGCATCGCGTGCGGCGACGAGCTCGGCCTGGTCCGGATCGATGGCGGTCAGCGCCTTTGTGACGGCCAGGCGATCCGGGCGGGCTGCGCCGGTCACGTGGGCGGCGGAGTGTTCCGGAGCGATCTCGATCCCGAGTGCGTCGAGGGCCGGGGTGTACGGCGAGTGCCCGCCGGGGTCGCAGCCGGTCACGATCGCGCCGGCGTGGGCCGCCAGGAGCGCCGCCGCGCTGGCCCCAGCGCCGGCCGCTCCGACCACGTGGATCCGCTCCTCCTCCCGGATGGGCCGTGCCCGTCGGACGGGTTGGAGCCCCGCGCCAACGCGCTCGGATGCGGAGGTCATGTGGCGTCCGGGGCCGCAATAGGATCCGACGCCGAGGCCGACTCCTCCTCTGGCGCCGCAGGCTGCGCGTCGATCCGCTCGAGCAGGAGCTCCAGAGCAGCCGCCGCGCTGCGTCGCTTGTTCTCGGCCCGATCGCCTGTCCAGACGTGGCGCTGGACGACCGCGCCGGAGGCGTCGGCGACGGCGACATAGGTGAGCCCGACCGGCTTGGAGGGCGATCCCCCGTCCGGCCCGGCGATCCCTGTCACCGACACCGCAAGATCGGCCGCGGTCCGTTCAAGACCACCGCTCGCCATCGCCAGCGCGACCTGCGCCGACACCGCGCCATGCGCGGCCAGGACGTCATCGGGCACGCCGACCGCCTGGCGCTTGAGCTCATCCGAATACGTCACGAAGCCTCCGACGAAGTAGGCGCTCGAGCCCGGCACCTCGGTGATCAGGTGTCCGACCAGGCCGCCGGTGCACGATTCGACGGTCGCGACGCGCAGGCCGAGAGCGCCGCAACGCACCCCGAGGCGGACGGCGAGGTCGGCCAGCTCGGCGAGCGGGTCCTCGGCCATGCCTCAGCGACGCTGGGTCTTTTCGGGCGCCTTGGGCGGGGCGAACAGCCAGGTCTCGGGCACGCCCGACTTTCCGAGCGACCCCAGCGACGTGCCGTTCAGTGTGAACTGGGTCACACCCGACGATCCGGTCCGGACCTCGACGGACCGCTGGCCGGTGAATTTGAGGCTCTTGCCGTTGGCGATCACGGTGCCCGCCGCACCCACTGTCGGGTCGAGCTTGCCGTCGACCCAAACCTTCACCCAGGCGCGGCCGCCCTTTGCCGCGACCACCAGGTTCACGCCCTTGTAGCCGACCATGACGTTGCGCGACAACGCGGCGGTCTTCCCGTCGGGGCCCGACGCCGTGACCGTGATCGTCCACTTCCCGGTGGTGAGCTCGTACGGCGTGCTGTACGTCCCGTCATCGCCGACCTTCGCCGTCACCGACGGCGGCGCGGGCGGTGGGGCCGGTGTCGCCTTGCCGCCGGGTGCACCCGACGGACCGACGTAGGTGGCGCTGACGACGACGGAGGCCGCGTTCGTGGCTTTTCCGGCGACGGGGATCGCACCGTTCTCGAACGACGCACCGTCCGCCGGCTGGTCGACGGTCAACGTCGGCGCCTCGATCTGGAGGAACGGGACCGTGATGAAGACGCTGACGGTCCCCTCCGAGCGCTTGCCGGTCTCGGGATCAAGCGACGTGACGTCGAACTGGTTGCGCCCGCGGCGGAGGTCCACGGCGGCGGCCCACGTACCGTCCGACGTGGCCGTCACCTGGTAGGGCTCACGACCCGGCGTGGCGATCGAGACGGTGGCACCCGGTATCGTCGTCCCCTCGAGCGTGTAGGTCGTGGTGGCTTCGTCGACGTCGATGACGGCCGTGGCCGGCTGGGTGAGAGCGATCGTCGGCGGCTTGGTGAAGCGCAGGACCTGGAGCCCGAGGTACACGCCGAACGCGACGATGACCACGGTCAGCAGCGCTGCGACGACGATGCCCGGCGAGAAGGTCATGCCCTTGCGCGCCGCCGAGATCGGCCGTGGGACGACGATCGCCGGTGGCTGCTCCTTGCCGTCGCCGCGCTCCCTGCGCCATTGGGCGAGGACGTCCTCCGGATCTAGCCCGAGGTAGAGCGCGTAGTTGCGCAGGAAGCCCTTGGTGTAGACCGCGCCCGGCAGGTCCTTGTAGTCGCCGCGCTCGAGGGCGCCGAGATAGCGCGCCCGGATCTTCGTGTCGCGTTCGGCCCGGTAGAGGTCGACGCCCTTGCGTTCACGGGCGGCGTAGAGGCGTTCCGGCAGGCTGGGAGTCGGATCGGCGGTGACGCCATGGCCGGCGTCGGACCGGTCGATCCCGACCGCCCGCTTGAGCTGCTCCCGAGTGGTCATCCATCGTCCCCGTCGAGCTCGTCGTCGGGCATCCCGGCGCCGAGTGGCTCGTCGCGGCGGAGCACCTGCCGCGCATTCGAGCCATCGAAGGCTCCGATGTACCCTCGAGCTTCGAGCTGATCGATCATCCGAGCGGCCCGCGCGTAACCGACCTTGAGGCGGCGCTGGAGCAGCGACGCCGAAGCGCGATCGTACTCCCGAATGACGTCGATGGCATCAGGCAACAAACGGTCGGCGTCCTCGTCGGACAGGTCGTCGGCGGAGCCGCTCCCCTCCTCGCCTGTATCGATGATCTGCATGTCGTAATGCGGGTCGTCGATCTGCGCCTTCCAATGCTCCACGACCCGGGCGATCTCGGGGTCGGAAACGAAGACGCCCTGGAGACGCATCGGGCGCGGCAGGTCGGAGGGCTGGTAGAGCATGTCGCCACGACCGATGAGGTCCTCCGCGCCAGGCGCGTCGAGGATCGTCCGTGAATCGATCTGGGAGGCCATCGCGAACGCGATCCGGCTCGGGAAGTTGGCCTTGATCAGGCCGGTCACGACGTTGACCGACGGCCGCTGCGTGGCGAGGACCATGTGGATCCCGGTGGCCCGCGCCTTCTGGGCGAGGCGGACGATCGGATCCTCGACGTTCTTGCCCTCGCGCATCATCAGGTCGGCGAGCTCGTCGATGATGATCACGATGTACGGCATGCGGTCCTCGGGATCGGTCCGCGTGTCGTTGAACGCCCGGATGTTGCGGGCCGACGCGCCGGCCAGCCGCCGGTAGCGCGCCTCCATCTCGTTGACCGCCCACTTGAGCGCGGCCTTGGCCCGCTCGGGCTCGGTGATGACCGGGACGAGCAGGTGAGGCAGCCCGTTGTAGGCGGCCAGCTCGACCCGCTTGAGGTCCATCAGGATCATCCGCACGTCGTCCGGGGTCGCCTTGCACAGCAGGCTGGTGATGACCGCGTTGACCATCACGCTCTTGCCCGAGCCGGTCGCGCCCGCGATCAGCAGGTGCGGCATCTTGGCCAGGTCGACCGCCTTGGCGACGCCCGCCACGTCGCGCCCGAGGGCGAAGGTCAGCTTGGATTCGGACGCCGTGAACTCGACCTCCTCGAGGACGCGCCGCAGCGGGACGGCGTTGAAGTCCTTGTTCGGGATCTCGATGCCGACCGCGCTCTTGCCCGGGATCGGTGCCTCGATGCGGAGCGAGCTGGCGGCCAGCGCCATCGCCAGGTCGTCGGCCAGGCCCTCGATGCGACTGACCTTGACGTCGGGCGCCGGCTGGACCTCGTACTGGGTGACGACCGGGCCGGCATTGCGGGCCACGATCCGGGCCGGGATGCCGAAGCCGGCCAGCTTCTTGACGATGATCTCCTCGTTGCGGGCGTGGGACGCCTCGTCGCCGCCGGCGTGGAGCGGGATGGCGACGTCCTCGAGGACCGTGATCGGCGGCAGGATGTATTCGATGTGGTCCTTGGTCAGCGGCGAATCGCCGGCGTCGGTGACGTCATCGGGGTCGCGGGCGGGTCGCACCGGGACGAGCGTGGCCGAGGCGGCCCCCCGTGCCGGCGCGAACGTATTGGACGTCTGGGCCTTGCTCGGGATCGCGGTCGGGATGGCGTTCTCGTCGTCGCCCCAGGCGCCGGTCTGGCCGGGCGACGGGGCGGCGGGGACGGTCTTCCCGTTCGTCCGCCCGTTCTTGCCGTTGGTGGCGAGCGCCGCTGCGGTCGCGGCATCCGCGGCTGCGGCAGCTTCCTCCTCCTCGGCCGGGGTGCGGCGCATGGACGCCGCAGCCGTCGTGCCCATCCAGCGGGCCGTGCCGGCCACCGGCTTGGTGAGCTGGCGCAAGGGGATCCCGAACGCGACGATCACACCGAAGATCGCGAGTGCGACCAGTAGGACGAACGCGCCCGGTGCCGAGACGAGGTCGGTCAGGATGCCCGAGAGCGCCCTCCCGATCCGTCCGCCGGAGACACCCAGGACCTGAGCTGCCCCGGCGATGCCGGTATAGGTGATCGCCAGGCCAAGGAGGGTGATCCCCCACCCGGAATTCGGGCGCGTCCCCGGACCCCACTCCAGCCACCAGCCCGCGAGGAGCAGCAGGAAAGGCGCGACCCAACGCATGGCGCCGAACCACGGCGAGAAGGTATCCGTCCACCAGCTGGTCAAGGTCCCTTGCCCCGGGAGTGTCAGGGCGATGAGCGTCATCGCTCCGAGGACCAGCAGGGTCAGACCGACGATCGAGCGGACGACGTCGGGGGTCAGCCGCTTGCTCAGGGCGCTCTTCTGCCGCGCCCGGGACGGACGCGGAGCAGGTGTCTTCCGGGCGGTCGTCCGCCGGCGCGTCGCCATGTCAGACCTCGACGACGACCGGGAAGACCATCGGGCGGCGCTTCGTCTGCTCGTACAGGAAGCGCGAGACGCCATCCTTGATCTGCGTCTTGAGCAGTCCGATCTCGCTGATGTGGTCGCCCGGCGTGTGGATCGCCTCGATCACGCGCTCGAGCGCCTCCTTCATGATCGGGTCCTGCTCGTTGAGGTGGACGAAGCCGCGGGTGATGATCTCGGGCTTGCCGATCACCGAGCCGGTCTGCTTGTCGACGGTCACGACGATCATGAACATCCCATCGTTGGCGAGTGCGCGGCGGTCGCGCAGGACGATGTCACCGACATCCCCGACCGACAGCCCGTCGACGTAGACGTAGCCGGCAGCCACCGGGGCGGCGCGCCGTGCCGAGCCGTCGGCGTAGAACTCGATCGGCGTCCCGTTCTCGATGATGAACACGTTCTCAGGTGGGACCCCGGTCTCGGTCGCCAGGCGGCCGTGCTGGACCTGCATCCGGAACTCGCCGTGCATCGGGATGAAATGCTTCGGCTTGGTCAGCCCGAGCATCAGCTTGAGCTCTTCCTGGCTGGCGTGACCCGACACGTGGGCACGCTTGATCGTGTGGTAGTAGACGTTGGCGCCCGCCTTGAACAGGTTGTCGATCGTCCGGGAGACCGACTCCTCGTTGCCGGGGATCGGGCTGGCGCTGACGATGACCGTGTCGCCGGGCTGGATCTCGACGAAGCGGTGGTCGCGGTTGGCCATCCGGGCCAGGCCGGCCATCGGCTCGCCCTGGGCGCCGGTCGTGGCGATGACGAGCTTGGCATCCGGGTGGTCCTTGATCTTGTCCTTGGGCACGATCCGCGAGGCGTCGTACTTGAGATAGCCGAGGTCGGTCGCGATCCGGAAGTTCTGCTCCATGGAGCGGCCGATGACCGAGACGCTGCGGTTCATGTCGGCCGCCGCGTCGAGCACCTGCTGGACGCGGGCGATGTTGCTCGCGAAGGTCGCCACGATGACGCGGCCGTCGAGCGGCTCCATGATCTCGCGGAAGGCCTCGCCGACGGTCCGTTCAGACGGCGTGTAGCCGGGGTTCTCGGCACGGGTCGAGTCGGACAGCAGGCAGAGCACGCCCTCCTGGCCCAGGCGGGCAAGGATCGCGAAGTCGGACAGCTTGCCGTCGACCGGCGTGTGATCGAACTTGAAGTCGCCGGTGTGGACGACGGTCCCGACCGGGGTCCGCAGTGCGATCCCCATGGCGTCCGGGATCGAGTGGCCGACCCGGAAGGGCATCACGTGGAAGGCGCCGATGTCGATCTCGTCGCCTGGCTCGAGGGCGATCAGCGGGTTGTTGTGGAGCTTGTGCTCCTTGATCTTGTTGCCGAGCAGGCCGCGGGCCAGCGTCGAGGCGTAGACGGGCACGCCCGGGAACTCGGGAAGGACGTACGGCAGCGCGCCGACGTGGTCCTCGTGGGCATGGGTGATGAGGAACGCCTTGACGTTGGCGCGGCGTTCCTTGAGATAGGTGATGTCGGGGATGACAAGGTCGATGCCGAACATCTCCTCGTCGGGAAACATGAGTCCGCAGTCGATCACGACGATCTCGTCGCGGTACTCGAACACGTACATGTTCTTGCCGATCTCGCCCACCCCGCCGAGCGGGATGATTCGAAGTGGCTGGTCGTTGCTGTTGGTGGTTGGGTGCATCGGTTTCCTTGGGCTTTGGTTAGAAGAGGGTCAGTTGAGGTGTGACGTCGTCCGCCGCCTGGGTCGGTGCGGACGGCGAGGTGGGATCGGGAGTCTCGGTCGTGGCGAGCGGGTCGTCGGCGGGCGCAGCGGCAGGAGGTGTGTCGCCGGATTTCGCGGCCGAGTCGGCTACAGGTGCGTCCTCGGCGACCACCGGCTGGACGGCTGCCTCACGACGTCTGCGTGAGTCGAGCAGGGCGGCCGGGACCGCTGCGATGTCCGCGTACGAGTCGCGCTCGATGGCAGGTGTCCGGAGCGCGGCGGCTGGATGGTACATCGCGAACACGAGCGCAGAATTCGCGCCCGTGGCCGGATCGACCGGCCGGACCGTGCCATGAACCTGCGAGATCCGCGCGCCCGGCATGAACGTGCCCATCGAGAAGCGGCCGAGCGTGACGACGACCGCCGGATCGAGCACCTCGAGCTGGCGGCGAAGATACGGAGCGCAGGCGGCGATCTCGTCGGGCTGTGGATCCCGGTTGTCCGGCGGCCGGCACTTGACGACGTTGGTGATGAACACGTCCTCGCGGCGCCAGCCGATCGACGCCAGCAGCTTGACCAGGAGGTCGCCGGCTCGGCCGATGAACGGTCGGCCCTGGCGATCCTCGTTGAAGCCCGGGCCTTCCCCGACGAAGATCACCTCGGTCTCGGGGTCGCCTTCGCCCGGGACGGCCTTGGTGCGCGTCTGGTGCAGTCGACACTTCGTGCAGACCCGGACCTCGGCGGCGATCTCCTCGAGCGCCGTCCGGCGCTCGGCGTCGGTCACGCCGTGGCCTCGGTCAAGGCCGTGTAGGGCGCGGCGCCGCGTGCGGCTGCGGGCCTGATCCAGTCCCGTTCGCGCAGGACCTCGGCGATCTCGACCGCGTTGGTCGCGGCGCCCTTGCGCAGGTTGTCCGACACGACCCAGAACGCCAGACCCCGATCGTCGTCGATCGAGATGTCGCGTCGCACCCGCCCGACGAAGATCTCGTCGCGGCCGGCGGCTTCGGTCGCCAGCGGGTAGTCGTGTGTGGCCGGATCGTCCTGGACGATAACGCCCGAAACCGCCGCGAACAGCTCGCGTGCACGCTCCGGCGTGATCGCGTCCCGCGTCTCGACGTGGACCGCCTCGGAGTGGCTGACGAAGACCGGGATTCGCACGGCCGTGCACGAGATCCGCAGGTCCGGGAGGTGGAGGATCTTGCGGTTCTCGGTGACGACCTTCCATTCCTCCCTGGTGTAGCCATTGGGCAGGAAGACGTCGATCTCCGGGAGCGCGTTGAAGGCGATCGGGTGCGGGTAGACGTTGGCGATCGGTGCGTCACCAGTGACGTGGGCTCGGATCTGGCCCTCGAGCTCTGCCAGGGCGTCGGCACCGGTCCCCGACACGGACTGGTAGGTGTCGACCACGACGCGCTCCAGTCCGACCGTATCGCGCAGTGCCATCAGGACCGGCGCGAGCTGCATCGTCGAGCAGTTGGGGTTGGCGATGATGCCCGGGTGGCCCTCGAGGTCGTCCGGGTTGACCTGTGAGACGACGAGCGGGATGGTGGGCTCCATTCGCCACGCCGACGAGTTGTCGATGACCGTGGCGCCGCGGGCGACTGCCGCAGGAGCGAGCTCAGCCGAGATGTCGGCGCCGGCGGAGAAGAGCGCGATGTCGACGCCTTCGAAGGCCTCGGGGACAGCCTCGGCGATCTCGAGCGTCCGACCCTCGATCGAGACCGTCCGTCCGGCCGAGCGGCCGGAGGCGAGGAGGCGCAGCTCACCGACCGGGAACTCCCGTTCGTTGAGGATTTGGATCATCGTCCGTCCCACGACGCCGGTGGCTCCGACGACGGCAACGGTGAGGGGTCGAAGGTTCATGGTGGGCGCGGCTCCGCTCATCCTGTCGCAGGGTCGGGCACGGCCGGAAGTATAGCAGCGGACCCTCCCCGACCAGCCGACAGACCGAGAGACGGCGGTCGTCATCCGTCCTTTGGACCCACCCTCGTGCGCCGTTGCAAGGAACCGAGGCCCCGCCGCGTCATATCGTGTGAGAGCGTCCACAACGGGGCGCCGGGTGAGGGAGCGAGGATGACGTTCCGGGCCCAGCTCGACGACTTCGCGGGACTCTACGAGCGGACGTATCAGCCCGTCTTCCGAACAGTGCTGGGCATCTGCGGCGACCGTGGTCTAGCCGCCGACCTGACCCAGGACGCGTTCGTCGCCGCCTACCGGCAGCAGGCATCGTTCCGAGGCGATGTTCCGATCGAGGCCTGGCTGCACCGGATCGCGGTGAATACCGCACTGAGTGGCCTTCGTCGCCGGCGTGTGCGCTGGTCCGAGCCACTCGATCCGCTCCGCCACGATCGACCAGTCGGAGGGGCTGGCCAGAGTGAACCGAGCGATGTCGTGGACATCGAGCGAGCGCTGCAGCGGCTTGCGCCCTCACAGCGGGCGGCGGTCGTCCTCCGCTACTTCCACGACTTCGACTACGCCACGATCGCGGCGATCCTCGGCACGAGTCCGGGCAACGTCGGCTCGATGCTCACCCGTGCTCTCCAGCGCCTCAGGCGCGACCTTGATGCCGAGGATCCGGGGTCGATTCCCATTGTCGCCACACCAGCCGAGGAGGCCCGCCATGGCGACTGACGACCGAGCAGATATCGTCGTGTCGACGGCGCTGCGCCGATACCTTGGGTCAGCGGTCGGGCCTGATGGACAGTGGGTGAACGCGCCGGCGTCCCGGATCATCGCGAGTCTCGCGCTCGAGCCGCGGCGGGCGCATCGCTGGCCGAGGCCGTCTCTCCTGCTGGCGGCCGCGTTGACGGTGCTGCTGGCTGCGGCAGCGATCCTGGTCTCAGGCGGTCTCACTCGACCAAGCGTGCCACCGCCAGTACCGCCGAACGCCCCGCTGGTGGCCCCGACTGACACGCACACCCCGACCGATGCCACACGGTCGCCGGCCGCCGTCGTCACCGAGCCGACGCCGAACGACACCCCGGCGCCGTGCCGGGACACCTGGTCCTCTACGGGCACGGCGTCCGCGAAGGGCCTCCAGGACGGGATCAGGACCGTGAAGTTCGACGGCTCCGAAGGCTACCTTGTCATGATCTTCGGTCACCCGATCGACAGCGTGCATCAGATCTCGGTCGTCCCGGTCGAACCCCCGTTCGTGACGAGTGCCGGCAGGACCGTGAAGGTCGCGGGCGGCGCGTTCTTCAGGCTGACGCTCAGCGGACTCACCCGGCCGACCGATATCGCACCGGACGACATGGTCGCCGGAGTCCCGGTCGGCCATTTCACACCGACTGTTGCTTCCCCGATCATGGAGATGCGTCGGCTCCGAAAGCCCAGGTTGCGCCGCCCGGTCGATGGGCCTTCGAGCGACGCGGCGGAGGTCTGGATCATCGGTGTGGACTATCCGTCGTGTCTCCGGGTGACCACTACCCACACGGCCGGCTATAGCGACGACCCAGACGGGGACAACATGGTCGTGGTCCGCTTCGATCCGCGTCCTACGGCGCCGTCGTGATATCAACGCTGGGCTGACGGCGTCCGGACACGGCGAAGGGCCGTCCGTGGACGACCCTTCGATGCTCTTCGCTGACCGAGAGTCTCGGTCAGACGGGATCCTTGGCCAGGTGACGCTGCATCGCGGCCTTGCGCGACAGGTTGATCCGGCCCTGGCGGTCGACCTCGGTCACGACGACCATGACCTCATCGCCGACGGACACGACGTCCTCGACGGTGGGCACGTGGTAGTCGGCGAGCTCGCCGATGCGGACCAGGCCTTCCTTGCCCGGCAGGATCTCGACGAATGCGCCGAAGCCCATGATCCGGGTGACCTTGCCGAGGTAGAGCGAGCCGATCTCGACTTCCTTGGTCAGGCTCTCGATCCACTGGATCGCCTTGCGGGCGTTCTCGCCCGACACGGCTGCGATCTCGACGGTCCCATCGTCTTCGACGTTGATCTCGGTCGAGGTCTCTTCCTGGATCTTGCGGATCATCGATCCACCCTTGCCGATGATCTCGCGGATCTTCTCGGGGTTGATCTTGATCGTGGTGATGCGCGGCGCGAAGTCGCTCATGTCCGAGCGGGCCTCGGGCATGACCGCGGTCATCTTGTCGAGGATCTCGAGGCGGGCCGCCAGGGCCTGCTTGAGACCGTCGCGGATGATCGCCTCGTTGATGCCCTGGACCTTGATGTCCATCTGCAGGGCGGTGATGCCGTCCCGCGTACCGGTCACCTTGAAGTCCATGTCACCGACCGAGTCCTCCTTTCCGAGGATGTCGGTCAGGACCACGAACCGGCCATCCGGCTCGCTGATCAGGCCCATCGCCGCGCCGGCGACGGGGGCCGAGATCGGCACACCGGCGTCCATCAGGGCGAGGGTCGAGCCGCAGGTCGAGGCCATCGAGGTCGAACCGTTGGACGACAGGCATTCCGACACGAGCCGGATGACGTAAGGAAATTCCTCGTGGCTCGGCAGGACCGGGATGAGCGCTCGCTCGGCCAGGTTGCCGTGCCCGATGTCGCGCCGGCTGGGGCCGCGCATCGGCTTGTTCTCGCCCGTGCTGTACGGGGGGAAGTTGTAGTGGTGGATGTAGCGCTTCTCGGTCTTCGGGCTGATCGTGTCGATGCGCTGGACGTCCGAGGACGAACCGAGCGTCGCGACGGTCAGGACCTGGGTCTCGCCACGCGTGAACAGGCCGGTCCCGTGGGCGCGCGGCAGGATGCCGACGTCGACCGAGATCTGGCGCAGCTCCGTGATGCCGCGACCGTCCATCCGGATGCCCTCGTCGAGCGCGAGCTGACGAGCGGTCTTCTTCTGGACGAGGCTGAACAGGCTCTTGCTGACGCGCGCGTCGCGGCGTGCAGCCTCGAGCAGCGCCTTGCTGTCGCCACCGGTGCGATTGGCCCGGAACGAGTCGGCGATCGCCTCGCGGAGGGTCTTGATCCGCCCCGGCAGGTCGTTGCCGAACCAGATGAGCAGGTTCGCGGTCGCCTCGGCGTCGGGGCCGGCCCGATGCGCCTGGGCGAGCTCGATGCCGAAGAAGTTCGACAGCGTCGGGAGCTTGTAGTTCTCGAGGTCCGGATAGCCCTCGCGGGCGATCGTCAGGGTGTCGAGATAGCGGCCGGACTCGATATGCGTGCCATCGGCGAGCGCCGCCTCGATGAAACCGAGGTCGAAGCCGACCGAGTGACCGACGATCTTCGAGTCACCGACGAAGTCGAGCGCCTGGCGCGCCGCTTCAGCGGGCTTCGGAGCTTTCTTGACGTCGGCGTCCTTGATGCCGTGCATCTGGTTGCCGACGATCGGGCGGCCGGGATTGACGAGTGTCGACCAGCGGTCGGTGATCTTCCCGCCCTTGACCTTGACCGCGGCGATCTCGACAAGATCGGCCATCTTCGGGTCGGTGCCGGTCGTCTCGACGTCGACGATGACGAACTCGTCGCCATTCTCGACGCCCTTGGCGAAGTCGAGGACCGTGCCGGTGCCGGCCTCGAGGAACGGCGTGATCTTGGCCTTGCCGACCGCCTTCTGGAGCTCCTCCTGGATGTCGATGAGGGGCTGCAGGGCGCGATGGCCGAACAGGATCGCCTCGGCCATGACGTTCTCAGGCAGGAGCTTGGCGCCCGCCTCGACCATCATGATCGCGTCGCGGGTGCCGGAGACGATCAGGTCGAGCTCCGACTCCTCGACCTGGCTGAAGGTCGGGTTGACTACGAACTCACCGTCGATGCGGCCGATCCGGACGGCGCCGACGGGGCCGGCGAACGGGATCTCGCTGATCGACAGCGCCGCCGATGCGGCGATCGTGCCGAGGACGTCCGGCTCGTTCTCCTGGTCGGTCGAGAGAACCGTGATGACGATCTGGATGTCGTCCTTGTAGCCCTCGGGGAAGAGCGGGCGGATCGGGCGGTCGGTCAGGCGAGCGGCCAGGGTGGCCGCCTCCGACGCGCGCGCCTCGCGCTTGATGAAGCCGCCCGGGATCTTGCCCGCGGCGTACATGCGCTCCTCGAACTCCACCGTCAGGGGGAAGAAGTCGAGGCCGGGCCGGGGATCGGACCGGTTGGCGGTGCCGAGCACCACGGTGTCGCCGTAGCGGACCGTGACGGCCCCGCCGGCGAGCCGGGCAAGCGTGCCCGTCTCGATGGTCAGCGTGCGACCACCGAACTGGGTTTCGAGTTTCTGAGCCAAAGGGTTACTCCTCCTGGTTCGTGGAGGAGGCGACGACCTGCGGGCAGGTCGGCCGACTGGGCCATGGGCGCCGGATGCTTGTGGACCCCGGTCTGTGCCGGGGCCTCTGGGCGGCGACGCCTAGCGGCGGAGTCCGAGTCGTCCGATGACGATCCGGTAGCGCGCGCTGTCCTTCTTCATCAGATAGGCGAGAAGGCGGCGGCGCTGGCCGACGAGCTTGAGGAGGCCGCGGCGCGAATGATTGTCTTTGGGGAAGCTCTTGAGATGCCCGGTCAGCTCCTTGATCCGCTCTGTCAAGAGCGCGACCTGGACTTCCGGCGATCCGGTGTCACCTTCCTTGGTGGCAAACCCGGTGATGATCTCCTGCTTCTCTTCCCGCGCGAGCGGCACTCGTTCCTCCGTACACGACGTGTGACGTGTTGATTTCCATTTCTATGACCGACGGATGGTAGCAGGGGTTACCCAAAGCGGCAAACGCCTGTACTCGTCCAGTACGTCCGTTACACATCGACCCCGACGGAGGCCAGGTATTCGGCCGGCGTGAGATAGCCCAATGACTGATGTGGTCGGATCGTGTTGTACACCCGCTCCCAAACCAGGAGCTCGGCCTGGAACGCGGCGAGGTCGGGCTCGGCCGTGGTCACCTCGTAGAACTCCTCGGTGTGGGTGCGGTTGGCGCGCTCGACCGCGCCGTGGAGCTTGGGCGACCGCGGGGGCAGGACGAACAGGCGGATGTCGCGGGTCTGGCAGGCGGCCTCGAATTCGGCCATGAACTCCGACCCGTTGTCGATGCTGATCGCGCGCACGCCGAACGGCATCCGCTCGGCCAGCCGATCGAGGACCGCCGCCGCGCTCGCGGCGGTCGCTCGTTGACCGAGCTCGACGACATCCCAGCGACTGACCACATCGCGGGCGGTGAACTGCTTCCAGACCCGGTCCGGGAGGGGCCGGATGTCGAGGGTGTCGAGCTCGACCAGGTCGCCCGGCCGCTCGACCGTCCAGTCGGCCGGCTTGCGGACCGCGTACGGTCGCCGCCAGCGGCGCTGCTGGACGCTCATCCGGCGGCGGCGCGGCTCGCGCAGCTCACCCGAGCGGCGCAGCCGGGCCAGGATGCGACCGACCATCGAGGTCGACAGGCGGAGGCCGGTCCGGCGCAGGAGGACGACGAGCTTGTCCTTGCCCCAGCGCGGATAGGTCTCGCGCACGGCCCGGACGGCGCGCAGCTGGTCGATCGTCCAGGTCGGCCGGCGCCGGCGGCGTGGTGCCGAACTGCGGTCCTCGAGGGTCTCGAGGCGTGAGCGATCGAAGCGCGCCAGCCAGCGATAGACGGTCGGCCGGCCGACCCCGAAGTGGCGAGCCGTCAGGCTCACGTTCTGACCATGGGTCCGGTGCCAGTCCAGCATCGCCAGCCGTCGCCGAGCGTCGCGCGACAGGTCGGGCGCAGGTTGGTGTCGACCGAGCCGCTGGAACGAGCTCGGCGTCGTGCTCAGATACGGGCGCTTGGGGCCGGGTCGCACGCCGCGGGTAGACTTGGCCATCGAGAGCCTCCGTTGCTGCTGCTGTCTGACACCACCAGCGTAGCGGGGGCTCTCGCCTCGTCGTCAGGGTCGGATCGGCCTCACTGCGCGCCCAGCTCCGGTGTCACGGACGTATCTGGACGCCATCAACGCCATCAACGCCAGGACGCGGCCGTCCGCACCGCGCGGGGCCGCCGCGTGCGGGACAATGGTCGCATGCCACGCCTCGACAGGATCTATACCAAGACCGGCGACGAAGGGATGACCGGGCTGGGTGGCGGCCAGCGCGTCGCGAAGGACTCGCTCCGGGTGGAGGCCTACGGCACGGTCGACGAGCTCAACTCGCACATCGGGGTGGCGCTCGCGATCGGCCTGTGCGAGCGGCTCGCCGCAGAGCTGCCGGCCATCCAGAACCAGCTCTTCGACCTCGGGGCGGACCTCGCCACGCCGGCGACCAGCCAGGCACGCCACCCGGTCCCCACCGTCCAGCAGCGCCACATCGAGGCGCTCGAGAGCCTCATCGACGAGCTCAACGAGGTCGTCGGTCCGCTGACCAACTTCCTGTTGCCGGGCGGTTCGCCGGGCGCTGCCCAGCTCCACGTCACCCGGACCGTCTGCCGGCGAGCCGAACGCGAGGCCACGACGCTCGCACGCGAGGAGACGATCGGGCCGACCGTGCTCCCGTACCTCAACCGACTGTCTGACGCGCTGTTCGTAATGGCGCGCTACGAAAACCACGAGCGAGGCGTCGCCGAACCGCTCTGGAAGCCTGGAGCCTGATGTCGATCCTGTCGAAGATCACGGGACTGTTCGGCGGCTCGCAGCCGCCCGAGGAGGCGGCCCGGGACGCGGACGAGCCTGCCTCCAGGCACGATCGCCGTGAAGCGGGTCGCGAACGCCATCACAAGACCGGTGAACCCGCCTGGGAGAAGAGCGACCGGCTCGACGAACCACCCGGAGCGGGACAGAAGGATCCGGATTCGGCCCCGGAGATCCTGGGCGGCTAACTACCGCTCGGACGTTCGAGCACGACGGTGACGCGACCCGTCCGGCAGATCACCCGCGATGTAGGCGGCGCCGCGATCCATCTGCATCGTCACCGGCCGGCCATCGATTCGGGCGTCGTAGTCGCCATCGGGCGGAAGCGCTAGCGGAAGCGGGAACTCGAGCCGGGTCCGGCCATCCTCGGCCGCGTCGACCATCCCGGTCAGGGTGACCGGGCGACCGAGGAGGCGCGCCGCGGTTTCCAGGTCGCCGCTCGCGACCGCCTCGCGGATCGTCGAGCTGCGGATCTCCCGGCCATCGAGGTCGAACGTCGGGACGACGACGACATCGAACCCGTCGCGCGCCCCGAGCTCGGCGAGCGTGGTCGGCGTCCCGCGGCGCTCGAACCCGAACGCCGCATCGGGCGTCATCAGGAAGCCGCTGAGAGCGACCCGCGCCCGGATCCGATCGACGAACGCGTCGTACGGCGTCTCGCGGAGCGCCTGGTCGAAGTGCTGGACGACCGTGACGGCGACCCCGGCCGCTTCGAGGCGCTCGAGTCGCTCGCCCGGGTCGAGCAGGAGCGGCGGCGCCTTCCCCATCAGGACCTCGTCGGGGTGGTGGTCGAATGTGATGACCGTGGGCCGGGCGCGACGTGCCGACGCCTCGGCGACGAGGTGCTCGAGCAGGTATGCGTGGCCGCGATGAAGGCCGTCGAAGACGCCGACGACGACGAAGGCCGGACCGAGCTGGGCGCGTAGCGCATCGATCCCCTCGACGACGTCCATGGCGTCAGCCGACGGGAGCGACGGTCGGGGCCGCGACGAAGACCTTGTCCGGGGCGAGACGTCCCGCAGCACCAGAAGCGATCGCCACGAGCGTGCCGTCGGGCCCGACCAGCCGGTAGTGGTCGGCCGGGCCGGGCAGGCCGCCCGTCGGACGGATGAACTGGCCCTTGGCGACGGCAGCCAGCTCATCCGGGTTCAGGGTCACGACCGGGAAGGAGTCAAGCCCTGTGTCGATCGGGAGCAAGAGGCCCATCAGGCCCGCCGGGCTCTCCGCGGCGGCGGCTCGGATCTCGTCGAGCGGCGTGGCGTCGTCGATCGTGAACGGGCCCGATGCCGTCCGGGTCAGTGCACCGAGATACGCTGCGCTCCCGAGCATCTCCCCGAGGTCTCGCGCAAGCGCTCGCACGTAGGTGCCCGCCGAACACGTGACGTCGAGCACGGCGATCGGCCGGTCCGGGTCGGTGTCCTCCCACGACACGATGTCGAGGGAATGGATGGTGACCTGGCGGAGGGCCAATTCGACGGTCTCACCGGCGCGCGCCATCGCATACGCCCGCCGGCCACCGACCTTGACCGCGCTGTAGGCCGGTGGCCGCTGCGAGATCGCGCCGGTCAAGCCGGGCAGGGCCGCCTCGACCTCGGCCCGGGTCGGAGCGGGTCCCGGCGCAGGCGTCAGCTCGCCCTCGAGGTCGTCGGTGGTCGACGACGCGCCGAAGCAGACCGTCGCCCGGTACGCCTTGCGGTCGCCGAGGTGGTACTCGACCACGCGTGTGCCGTGACCGAGGAAGACGGGAAGGACGCCTGCCGCGAACGGGTCGAGTGTTCCGCCGTGACCGACGCGCTTCGTCGCGGCGAGCCGTCGCACCAGAGCGACGACATCGTGCGATGTGGGGCCGGCCGGCTTGGCGACCACCAGGATCCCATCGAGTCCAGGCCCAAGGGACGAACGTGCCATGTCAGCGCTGGAGCGCGGCCACGAGACGGGTCGCCTCGGCCAGGACGGGTGGTCGGGCTTCCTCGACCGACGAGGCGATCGAGGCACCAGCGGCGCGGGCGTGTCCCCCACCCCCGAACCGCCCGGTCAAGACGGTGGCATCGACGCCACCGGGCTTGGTCCTGACGCTGACCCGTGTGGCCTTGCCCTCCTCCGCCTCCTTGAACAGGATGGCGACCTCGGCGGCCTGCGCCTGTGACAGCAGGTCGATGATGCCTTCCGAGTGGGCGCGCTCGGCGCCGGTCGCGGCGATGTCGGCGTCGGTCAGCGTCGACCAGACGATCCGTCCGTCGTCGGCACTCTCCAGCCGATCGAGGACGACACCGAACAGTCGGAGCTGGACATCGGGCTTTGTGCGGTAGAGACGCCGCGAGATGTCGGAGAGCGGCGCGCCCGCCTCGACCAGGGCCGCCGAGACGACCAGCGTGCGTGACGTCGCATTCGGGTGGGCGAACGTCGCGGTATCCATGACGATGCCGGCCATCAGCGCGGCCGCCAGTGCGCCGTCGCCGGCGTCGAGCGGGATCTCGAGGCGACTGGCCAGCAAGGTGACCATCTCGCACGTCGCGGCGGCCTGCGGATCGATCCAGTCGGCGGTCTCGGCGGCGTCGTTCGAGGCGTGGTGGTCGATGATCACACGCGGCAACCGCGCGAAGAGGTCGGCGTGACGGACACCGACCTCGCCGATCCGCTCGAGCGAGCCGCAGTCCGAGATGACCAGGAGGTCGTAGGGCGCCGACGTAGTCGGGATCGGTCCGGAAGCGTTCGACTCCCGAGATGAAGTCGTAGAGGGCGGGAACGGGGTCGGTGCAGACGGCGTCGGCCGTCCCGCCGAGGGCCTCGACGATGCGAACGACCCCGAGCGTCGCGCCCAGGGTGTCTGCGTCCGGGTTCTCGTGGCTGACCGCGAGCACGCGCTTGCCACCGCGCAACCGCTCGACGACCTTCGCCGGGACCGCGTCGAGATACGGTCCGAGATCGACGGTCACCGCGCGCCCTTGCGTGGCGTGGTCGGACGCGGGCCGGTGCGCTTGTGCCGCGGGCGTGGCGCCGGCGGGATGAAGACCGCGGACGGCGGTTCCTCCGCCAGGTCGTATTCGTGCGGAAGCCGGGCGACCGGCGTCGGCAATGACTCCTCGACCGTGACGTCCGGATCCGGGATCGAGCCCGTCTCCAGCTCGGCCAGCATCTGGAGGATGCGCGTGCCACGCTCGGCAGTGTCGTCGAGCTGGACGTGCAGGTCCGGGATGCGCCGGATCCGCAGGCGCGTACCCAGCTCGTGGCGGATGAACGGCATCGCGTGGCGGAGAGCAGCCAGGGCGGCCTCCCGCTCGGCCGGCTGGCCGATCACGCTGACCCAGACCTTCGCATGACGCAGGTCGTCGGTCGTCTCGACGCCCGTGATCGTCGCGAACCCGACCCGCGGATCCGCGACCTCACGACTGACGATCGCCCCGATCTCCTGGCGCAGAAGTTCGTCGACCCGTTCGGTGCGCTGGCTCACGACAACAGGATGGCAGCGACCAACGCTAGTTGGTCGCGACCCGGCTGACGGTCTGCGAGGTGAAGCACTCGATGATGTCGCCTTCCACGATCTCGTGGAAGTTCGCCAACTGGATGCCGCACTCGAAGTTCGCGAGGACTTCCCGGACGTCGTCGCGGAAGCGCCGCAGCGACTCGATGCGGTCCGTCGCGATGACCTTGGAGCTGCGCCAGACGCGGGCGTTGCCGCCGCGCACGATGCGCCCATCGGTCACGAACGAACCGGCGATCACCGTGTTCTTGCCGACGCGGATGATCTGGCGAACCTCGGCGCGGCCCTCGACGACCTCCACGATCTCCGGCTCGAGCAGACCCTTGAGGGCAGCTTCGACGTCGTCGGTCAGCTTGTAGATGATGTCGTAGAGGCGGACATCGACCCCCTCGGCCTCGGCGGCACGACGGGCGGTGTCGGTGATCTTGGTGTTGAAGCCGATCACGATGGCGTCCGAAGCGGCCGCCAGCATGATGTCGTTGTCGGTGATGTCGCCAGCACCCTCGAGGAGGACGTTGAGCCGGATCTCGTCCTGGTCGAGCTGCTCCAGGGCGTGGGTGATGGCACCCAGCGACCCCGAGACGTCCGACTTCAGGATGATCCGCAGCTCCTTGGCCTGGCCGGCCTGGATCTGGCTGTAGAGGTCCTCGAGCGTCGCCCGACCACTGCCGTCACCGGTCTTGGCGGCCGACGCGGCCTTCCGGGTCTCGACGAGGTTGCGCGCTTGCTTCTCGTCAGCGACGACACGCAGGATGTCGCCGGCCTCCGGGACATCGGACAGCCCCAGGATGACCACCGGGGTCGACGGGCCTGCCTTCGTGACCCGCTTACCCTCTTCATTCTCGAGAGCGCGGACCCGCCCGAACGTCTCGCCGACGACGATGATGTCGCCGACCTTGAGCGTCCCGGTCTGCACGATCGCAGTCGCGACCGGACCGCGGCCCTTGTCGAGCTGAGCCTCGACGATCGTGCCGATGGCGTCGCGCTTCGGGTTGGCCTTGAGCTCCTGGAGGTCGGCGACGAGCAGGATCATCTCGATCAGCTCATCGAGGCCCAGTCGGGTCTTGGCCGAGACTGGCACGAGCGGCACGTCGCCGCCGTACTCCTCGACGACGATCCCGGCCTCGGTCAGCTCGGTCTTGACGCGGTCGGCGTTTGCGTCAGCCTTATCGATCTTGTTGAGGGCGATGATGATCGGCACCTTGGCCGCCTTGGCGTGGCTGATCGCCTCGAGGGTCTGGGGCATGACCCCGTCGTCGGCCGCGACGACGACGACCGCGATGTCGGTGACCTTGGCGCCGCGGGCTCGCATCGCGGTGAACGCCTCATGGCCCGGCGTATCGAGGAAGACGACGCGCTTGCCGTCGTGGGTGACCTCACTGGCGCCGATGTGCTGGGTGATGCCACCGCGCTCGGCGGCGGCCACCTCGGTCGTCCGGATCGCGTCGAGCAGGCTGGTCTTGCCGTGGTCGACGTGGCCCATGACCGTCACGATCGGAGCGCGCGGCTGGAGGAGCGACGCATCGTCCTCCTCGTACAGCACTTCCTTGGTCGCCTCGGCGACCTGTCCGTCGGTCTCGTCCGCACTGGCCGCGGCGGCCTCGGTCTCGGCCACTTCGTAGCCGAGCTCGCCCGCGACCAGCGACGCAGTGTCGCGGTCCACGAGCTGGTTGATGGTCGCGAAGATCCCGCTCTTGATCAGCTCGCGGATGATGTCCGCCGGGTTGACGCCGAGCAGCTCCGCGAGCTCTTTGACTGTGATCGTGCCGGGCAGCTCGATCGCACCACGCTCGCGCGGGTCGAGCGTCTGGACGCCTGTTCCGTTGAACGCGCCGTCGCGACGCGGCGGCTTGCGCGGCCCGCGACGGCCGCGGGTGCCGCTCCTACTCCTGGCCACGTGCTCCTCCTTCGATTTCTTCAGTGTTCAAGCTCCCGGCGAGCGCTTCACGCGTCTCCTGTGGGAGCGGGGTCTTGAGCGCCCGGCTGAGGGCGCCCTTGGTCAATGCTTTGTCGAGGCAATCGCCGGTTCGGCAGACGTACGCCCCGCGTCCGGTCTCACGACCGGTCTCATCGGGGATCACGTCGCCGCTCGCCGTGCGCACGATACGCAAGAGTTCGCGTTTCGGACGGACGGTCCGGCACGCGACGCAGGTTCGATTCGGGACGCGGCGCGGCGCGACCGCGCTGGCGGCCCCGGCTACGACGCCACCTCCCCGGAGGGAACGGCGGCCGCGGCCTTCTTGGTCGTCTTGGGCGTCTTCGCCTTGGCTGCCGGCTTCGTCGCCTCGGCCGTCCCGTTGGCGTCATCCCCCTCGGCCTTGGCGGTCACGGCCTTCGTCGCGCGCTTGGGCTTGGCGGCGTCGATGGCCTCGGCCGCAGGTGCGACTTCGGCTTCCGCGTCGGCTTCGATCGCCTTCGCCTTCGTCGCTCGCTTGGCCTTGGCCGGCGCCGCGGTCTCGGTGGACTCGCTCTCGGCGACCGGTGCGGCCTCCGCGTCCTGTTCGGCTGCTGCGCGGCCTTCTTGGTCACCCGCTTCGGCTTCGCGGCCGGGGCGGCATCGGGACCGCCCTCGGCGGCCTCCCCGATATCTGTAGCCTCGACCGCCCCGACAGCCTCGGCTGCCGACTCGATCGCCGGCCCGGCATCGGCCGCGGCCTTCGCCTCGGCCACCGAGACGTCGCTACGGATGTCGATCCGCCAGCCGGTCAGTCGAGCGGCCAGGCGGGCGTTCTGGCCCTCGCGGCCGATCGCCAGCGACAGCATCCGCTCGGGAACGGTCACGCTCGCGATGCGGTGCTCCTCGTCGATGTCGACCGAGATCACCTGGGCGGGGCTCAGTGCATTGGCCACGAAGACGCTGGCGTCATCGCTCCACGGGATGACGTCGATCTTCTCGCCGGACAGCTCGGCCACGACGGCCTGGACACGGGCACCCCGCTGGCCGACGGTCGCGCCGACCGGATCGAGGCCGTCCTGGCGCGACGAGACCGCCACCTTCGAGCGGCTGCCCGCCTCGCGGGCGATGGCCTTGATCTCGACGGTGCCGTTGTGGATCTCCGGGACCTCGAGCTCGAACAGGCGCTTCAGGAAGCCCTTGTGCGTCCGGCTGACGAAGATCTGCGGACCCTTTGTCGAACGACGGACCTCGAGCACGAACGCCTTGACGTTCTGCCCGATCCGGTAGTGCTCGAGGGTCGACTGTTCGGTCGTGGCCAGGATCGCCTCGACGTTCTTGCCGACGTCAAGGATGATCGCGCGTGGCTCGACCCGATTGACCGTGCCGGTCATCAGCTCACCCTCGCGGCTGGCGAACTGGTCGAAGACCTGGTCGCGCTCGACCTCACGGATGCGCTGGAGGACGATCTGCTTGGCGGTCTGCGCACCGATCCGGCCGAAGACATCGCCATCGAGCTGCTCGGTCTCGACGAGGTCACCGAGGCCGGCGCCGGCGTCGAACGCCTTCGCCTGCTCGATGGTCATCTCGGTGAATTCGTCCTCGATCTCGCCGACGACGCGGCGCGCGCGAAAGACGCGGATCTTGCCGGTCTCGGCATCGATCCGAACATGGATATCCTCGTCACCGGCGACCCGCCGATACGCCGACTGGATGCCGTCCTCGACGGCTCCGATCAGTTGCTCCCGAGAGATCTGCTTCTCGGCATTGAGCTGTAGGAGGGCACCGACGAAGTCTCGACTCACGATGGCCTCCGTTCGCTGTGCAGATGTTTCAGGTCGCCGCTCAAAAAGAAACGTGGGGGTCACCCACGTCGCGGAGCGGCCGTTCAGTTGCCCCTGATCATACACCCGGGAGCGTGGACGGCTCAAGCACGGGGCGCCAGGACCCCTGCACGCGCGATGCCGCTTGAACCCCACGGCATCGATATCCTGCACGCGGGAGGCACCGCGTGATCGACATGTCGACCGATCAGATCGTGTTCTGGACCGTCGTCGCCGCGCGGATCCTGATCCCGCTCGCCGTGTTCCGGTTCCCGCTCCCGGCCATGCTCGCTGCGCTCGTCGTCGATGGCCTCGACCAGACGATCTTCCAGACCTTCACCAGCCTGCCTCTCGACGACTACCAGTCCTACGACAAGGCGCTCGACGTCTACTACCTGTCGCTGGCGTACCTGTCGATGATGCGCAACTGGGTGAGCCGGGATGGCTTCGATGTCGGACGTTTCCTGTATTACTACCGGCTGGTCGGCGTCGTCCTCTTCGAGCAGACGCAGATCCGGGCGCTCCTGCTCGTCTTCCCCAACACGTTCGAGTACTTCTTCGACTCGTACGAGGGGATCCGCACGCGCTGGGACCCGCGACGTCTCGGTCGCATGCTGCTGATCGGGATCGCCGCGTTCATCTGGATCTTCATCAAGCTGCCCCAGGAGTGGTGGATCCACGTCGCGGAGCTCGACGCGACCGACCTGATCAAGACCAACGTCTTCGGGGTCGACAGCAGTGCGGCGTGGACCGAGGCGATCGCCGCCAGACCGTGGGTCATCGTCGTCGTGGTCGCGGTGGTGGTCGCGCTCGTCCTCGCGGCGCGCTGGGTGATCCTCCATCGTCTGCCGCCGGCCGATCACCCGTTCACGCTCGACGCGGACGTCCATCAGCCGATGGTTGACGGTGACGCCATCGACCGCGAGCGACGTCACATCGTGGAGCACGTGATCTCGCTCGAGCTCCTCGAGAAGGTCGTCCTCACCGGCCTGGTCACGTTCATCTTCAGCCGGATGCTGCCGGGCGCCGATCCGGCGGCCATCGACATCGTGGTCGGGGTCGGGGTCGTGGTCGTGCTCGATACGCTCATCAGTCGCGTGCTCATCCTGCGTGGCGACCGACCGCACGGGGCCGTCCTCCAGTTCGCGGTCACGCTGGCCGTCAACATCGCGATCGTCGCGGTCGCGTTCGTGATCGGGACCTTGAGCGGCGTCCAGATCCAGCACGCGATCGTGTTCGTGCTGCTGATCTCCGTGATCGTGACCGGCTACGACCGCTATCGCCCGCTATACAAGGCACGCTTCGCGAACGGTCCGCTGCGGGCGCCGGGCTGAGGCGCCCGGCGAGGGGTCAGGCGACCGGCGTGGCCGGTGCCGGGAACCGCTGCGCGACGTAGTCCTCGAGGATGTCGATGAACTCGGCGACCAGCCCATCGCCACGCAACGTGCGATCGAGACGGCCGTCGATGAAGACGGGCGCCACGGGCTCCTCGAACGTGCCGGGCAGGGAGATGCCGATGTCCGCGTGCTTCGATTCGCCCGGGCCGTTGACGACACAGCCCATGACCGCCACGCGCAGGTCCTCGGCGCCGGGGTGCGTCTCGCGCCAGACCGGCATCTGCTCCTTGAGGTAGGCCTGTATCTGCTGGGCCATCTCCTGGAAGAACGTGGACGTCGTGCGGCCGCACCCCGGACAGGCCGAGACCTGGGGGAGGAACGAGCGGAGGCCCATCGACTGGAGGACCTGCTGGGCGATCTCGACCTCGCGCTCGCGCGGGGCACCGGGGTCGGGCGTCAGCGAGACCCGGATCGTGTCGCCGATCCCCTCGTTGAGCAGGATCGCCAGCCCTGCGGTCGACGCGATCACGCCCTTGTCGCCCATCCCCGCCTCGGTCAGGCCGAGGTGGAGCGCGTAGTCGCTGCGCGCGGCGAGCAGGCGGTAGACGTCGACGAGGTCGCGCACGCCGGAGACCTTGGCCGACAGGATGATCCGGTCGTGCGGCATCCCGGTCGCCTCGGCCAGCTCCGCCGAACGCAGCGCCGACTGGAGCATCGCCTCGATCATCACGTCGCGCGCGTCGCGGGGGGCGGCGAGGGCCGCGTTCTGGTCCATCAGCTCGGTCAGGATCGCCTGGTCGAGCGAGCCCCAGTTGACCCCGATGCGGACGGGTTTCCCGTTGTCGTTGGCGATCTTGATGATCGTCGCGAAATGCTCGTCGTGGCGCTTGGCGCCCACGTTCCCAGGGTTGATCCGGTACTTGGCCAGCGCCGCGGCGGTCTCGGGGTAGTCGGCCAGCAGCTTGTGCCCGTTGTAGTGGAAGTCGCCGATGATCGGCACGTCGACGCCGAGGCCACGGACCTTGCGGACCATCTCGGGGACCGCGGCCGCCGCCTCGTCGGTGTTGACCGTCACTCGCACCAGCTGCGAGCCGGCGTGCGCCAGGCGCGCGACCTGGATGGCGGTCGCGTCGGCATCGGCGGTATCGGTGTTGGTCATCGACTGGACGACGACCGGGTGGGCCGCTCCGACCAGCACGCCGCCGACATCGACGCTGACGGTGGCGTGACGCGTCGGGCGAAGCGCGTCGGGGGAGCTCATGGCGACGCTACGAGCCGAGGCTGCGGATGATGTCGAAGCCGGTCACCCAGATGATGAACGCGAACAGGAACACGAAGCCGACCACGTAGGTCAGCTGCTCGGCGCGCAGGCTGATCCGGGCGCCGAACAGGCGCTTGAGCGTGATCATCAGCATCCGGCCGCCGTCGAGCGGCGGGAACGGCAGGATGTTCACGACGGCCAGGTTGGCCGACAGGATGCCGGCGACGTAGAGCAGCATGATCGGCCCGCTGTTCCAGAAGATGTCGCCGATCTGGGTCGCGATGCCGACCGGACCGGACACCGGCGGCGGCGCGGTCGGGTCGTTGGCGACGGATCCGACGAGGCTCGCCAGCCCGCCGACGATGAGGCCCATCCAGCGCACCGTCTCGTGGACGCCGACCTGGATCGCGGTCGGCAGGTCGTTCTGCGTGTATTCGCCGTAGAAGTAGCCCTCGAACGGCCGGTTCGCGCCGGAGATCCCGAGCGCTCCCTGCTGTGCGTTGATCTCCGACTCGGGCCGGAGCGTGACCGATACGTCGCGGCGGCCACCGGACGTGTCGGCGATGGTCAGCACGACGGTGTCGCCGGCCCGCTCCCGCAGGCGCGATCACGGCGTTGGGTCCGGTGATGAACTGGTAGTGCTCGCCGTCGACGGCGATGATCGCCTCGCCCGCCTGGAGGCCGGCGGCCGCGGCCGGCGAACCGGGCTGGACCTCGAAGAACTTCACGCCGACGAACGGCGACGCCAGCCAGGCGATCCCGGCGAAGATCACGAACGCGAGGAGGATGTTCATCGCCACGCCGGCGACGAGGATCAGCATCTTGGTCAGGTAGCGCTGGGCCGCGAACGAGCGCGGGTCGTCGGCGTCGTTGCCGTCCTCGCCCTCGAGCTTGACGAAGCCGCCGATCGGCAGCCAGTTGAGCGTGTAGAGGGTCTCGCCGCCCGAGCGCATGACCTTGGCCCGCGGCGGGAAGCCGATCCCGAACTCGAGGACCTTCACCTTGGCCAGGCGGGCGGTCACGAAGTGCCCGAGCTCGTGGATGATCACGAGCGTGCCGAGGATGAAGATGAACAGGACGACCGTGATGATCGACTGGAAGAAGCCGCTCACGATCGAGCTCCGAACGCGGTACTGGCGAACGCGGCGCGGACATCCAGGTCCAGCGCCACGAGCGCGTCCACGTCAGGTGCATCGCCGTCCGCCCCGAAGCGGTCCACGGCGGCCTCGAGCAGGCGCGGGATACCCGCGAAGTCGAGCGATCCCTCGAGGAAACGCGACACGGCCACCTCGTCGGCGGCGATCAGCGCGGCGGACGCGCGCGGCCCCCGGCGGCCGGCCTCACGCGCGATGCGCAGAGCCGGGAAACGCTCCTCGTCGGGCGCCCGGAAGTCGAGTCGGCCGGTGGCGATCAGGTCGGGTGGCGCGGCCGGCGATGGCCGGCGGTCGGGATAGGTCAGCGCGTACTGGATCGGAAGTCTCATGTCAGGGGTGCCCAGCTGGGCCTTCAGGGAGCCGTCCACGAAACGGACGGCCGAGTGGACCACGCTCTGCGGGTGGATGACCACCTCGATCGCGTCGTAGTCGACATCGTACAGCCAGTGGGCTTCGATGACCTCCAGGCCCTTGTTTGCGAGCGTCGCGGAGTCGATCGTGATCTTGGCGCCCATCGACCAGGTCGGATGGCGGAGCGCCTGGGCGGGCGTGACCGCGGCGAGCTCCTCGGGGGTCGAATCGAGGAACGGGCCGCCCGACGCCGTCAGCAGCAGGCTCGCCACCGTCGCCATCGACTCGCCCGACGAGGCATTGCCAGATCGCCGAATGCTCCGAATCGATCGGCCGCAGCCAGGCGAGCGGGCTCGCGTACGGGTCGCCGGCGTCGGTGGCAGCGACGGCTGATGCCAGATCGCGCGCCAGCGGCATCACGAGGTGGCCACCAGCGACCAGCGTCTCCTTGTTGGCCGTGGCCACGACCTTGCCGGCGCGCAGCGCGGCGAGCACCGGACGGAGGCTGACGACACCGCCGGTGGCGACGATCACGATGTCGACGTCGTCGCGGGTGGCGAGTGCCTCGAGCGCATCCGCTCCACCGACGCGCTCGACGGCGGATCGGGAGGTCGAGGCCGGCGAGTGCAGCCTCGTCACCGAGCGCGACGGCACGGGGCCTCAGCCGGCCGGCCTGCTCCGCGAGGAGTCCGGCGTTGGAGCCGGCCGCGAGTGCGACGACAGTGAATGCATCGGGGTGCGCGGCCAGGACCTCGACGGTCTGGCGTCCGATCGAACCCGTCGAGCCGAGGAGCGCGACGCGGCGTGCGGGTCGCTGCCCTTCCCCACCCCGCTCAGCGAAGGAAGGTGAGGACATACAGGGTCATGACCGGTGCGGCGAAGATGAACGAGTCCACGCGGTCGAGCACGCCGCCGTGTCCCGGGATGATCGTGCCGGAATCCTTGGCCCCGGCAGCCCGCTTGATGACCGATTCCGCGAGGTCGCCGGCCTGGGCGGCAAGGGCGACCAGTGGGCCGAGGAGCAGGGCATGGACCGGGTTCTGGCCAAGGCCCCACAGCAACGCTCCGACGACGACGGTGCTGGCAACGACCCCACCGGCCACGCCCTCGACGGTCTTTGCCGGCGAGATGTGGGCGATGAACTTCGTCCGACCGATCGTCCGCCCCACGAGGAAGGCGCCCGTGTCGAATGCCCAGACCGTGAGCAGCAGCATCAGGATCCAGCCGCGCTCGGCGCCGAGGAAGTTCGAGCGGCGCCGATGCCGGGACGTCCGGACCGGCGTGACCGAGCCGGATGATGAACGACAGAAGCGAGATGTAGAACGCGCCGAAGACCGTCGCCATCCACGACTGCAGGCCGTCACGCGGATCGGCCTTGATGAACGAGGCCACCGCGACGAGAACGATCCCGATCGCGCCGAGCAGGAGCCCGCTGCCCTCGAGGACCTCCGGGAACGCCGCATCGAGGACGATCGTCACCGCGAACGCCGTCCCGAGAGCGAGGAAGGGCGCGTACCCGCCGCCGTGGAGGAGCCGGAAGACCTCGACCGCGGCGATCGCCGTGACCAGGGTGACGGCCAGCGCCAGGACCGGCCCGCCGATCGCGATCACGATCAGGAGGACCGGGACGAGGACCGCCGCGCTGATGGCTCGTTCGCGCATCAGCGAAGGCTAACCGACTGGTCAGCGACCGAAGCGGCGATGGCGACTTGCGAACTCGAGCAGCGCGGCGTCGAAGGCGTCCGGACCGAAGTCCGGCCAGAGTGCCTCGCAGGTGTAGAACTCGGCGTAGGCCGATTGCCAGATGAGGAAGTTCGAGAGGCGCTGCTCGCCGCCGGTCCGGATCACGAGATCAGGATCAGGCAGGCCGGCGGTGTAGAGCGCGCCGCTGATCGCGGCTTCGTCGATCTCGGCGGCCGGGATGCCGCTCGCGGCGAGTCGGCGGACCGCATCGACGATCTCGGTCCGACCGGCGTAGTTGAACGCGATGTTGAGGAGCAGGCGCTCGCCGCCGGCCGTCGCGTCGAGGGCCTCCCCGATCGAGGTCGCGAGTCGCGTCGGGCAGCTCGTCGAGTCGGCCGAGCAGCCGGATCCGGACGCCCTGTGCCTGGAGTTCCTCGGTCTCGCTGCGGATGGCCGCCTCGAGGAGATCGAACAGGCCGGTGACCTCCTCGTCCGAGCGGGCCCAGTTCTCGCGGCTGAACGCGTACAGCGTCAGGACCGGGACGCCACGGCGGACGGCGTGCCGGAGGAGCGCACGGATGGCCTCGACACCGGCGGCGTGTCCGTCGAGCTCGGGGAGATCGCGCTGGCGAGCCCAGCGTCGGTTGCCGTCCATGATGATCGCGACGTGGCGCGGCAGCTCATCGGGCGGCAACAGCGGGGTCGTGCCGGGCGGAAGGGTCGGGACGGTCATGGGCGTCGGCGCCGGGATCGGCGTCGGTCGAAGCACCGTGCGCCGTGGGCGGCGCGTCGGTCGGTCGGGCGAGGTGGACTGAACGCGCCACTAGACCTCGAGGACCTCCCCTTCCTTCGCCGCCCCCAGGCGGTCGACATCGGCGATGTGGCGGTCGGTCGTCTTCTGGAGCGTCTCGAGCTGGCGATGCGCGTCGTCAGTCCCGACGGTGCCGTCGCGCTCCTCCTTCTTGAGGGCGTCGGCGGCGTCGCGGCGGAGATTGCGGATCTCGACCTTGGCCTCTTCCATCCGCTTGTGGACGACTCGCACGATGTCCTTGCGACGTTCCTCGGTCAGCGGCGGGATATTGAGCCGGACGACCGTGCCGTCGACGTTCGGCATCAGCCCGATGTCGCTCTTCGTGATCGCCTTCTCGATGGCGCCTAGGACGCCGCGGTCCCACGGCTGGATCACGATCTGGTGCGCCTCCGGGACGCTGATGCCGGCCAGCTGGTTGAGCGGCGTCGAGGTGCCGTAGTAGTCGACGTGGATGCGCTCGACGAGCGAGGTCGACGCGCGACCCGTCCGGATCCCCTGGAAATCGCGCTCCATGGCCTCGACCGCACGACCCATCTTGTGGTCGGCATCGGTGATGGTCTCGCTGCTCATGTCTGCGCACCTCCGCCGGCGCCTGATGCGCCCGAGATGAGGGTCCCGACCGCTTCTCCGGCCGCGACCCGCGTGATGTTGTCAGGTCGGTTGAGATCGAACACGACGATCGGGAGGTCGTTCTCCATGCACAGGCTCACGGCCGTCGCGTCGAGCACCTTCAGCTGATCCCGGAGCAGATCCGCGTACTCGAGACGAGCGTAGCGCTGCGCATCGGGGTGCGCCATGGGGTCTTTGTCGTACACGCCGTCGACCTTGGTCGCCTTGAGCAGGATCTCCGCGTTGATCTCGACCGCGCGGAGGGCGGCGGCCGTGTCGGTCGTGAAGTACGGGTTTCCGGTGCCGGCCACGAAGACCGCGACGCGGCCCTTCTCGAGGTGGCGGATCGCCCGGCGACGGATGTACGGCTCGGCGATCTCGTTCATCGCGATCGCGGTCATGACCCGCGTGGGCACGCCGGCGCGCTCGAGGGCGTCCTGGAGGGCGAGGCCGTTCATGACCGTCGCGAGCATGCCGATGTAGTCACCGGTCGCGCGGTCCATCCCGCGTGCCGAGGCGGCCATGCCGCGGAAGATGTTGCCGCCACCGACGACGATCCCGATCTGCACGCCCGCGCCGTGGATCTCCGCCACCTGGCGGGCGATGAACGCGCAGACAGCGGGGTCGACGCCGTACTGGCGATCACCGAGCAACGCTTCGCCGGACAGCTTGAGCAGGATGCGCTGGTAGCGCAGGGGCTTCGCCTCGGGTGCCGCGCTGGTCGCGGGTCCGGTCACAGCTCCTCCCCGAGCGCATAGCGAGTGAAGCGGCGGACCCGGATGTTCTCGCCGATGGTGGCGATCTTCTCGGTGATCAGCTCGCGCACGCTCCGCTCCTCGTCGCGGAACGGCTGGTCGTACAGACAGACCTGGGCGAACCACTTCTTGAGCTGGCCGTCGACGATCTGCTGGCGGATGTTCTCGGGCTTCTTCTGGACGGCCTCGTCGGCGAGGAACTCGGCCTGCTTCGCGGCGAGGACATCCGGCGGGACGTGGTCTGCGTCAACGTATTTGGGGTCGAGACCGGCGACCTGGACGGCGAGGTCACGGACGAGCTTCTGGAATTCGTCGGTGCGAGCGACGAAGTCGGTCTCGCAGTTGACCTCGATCAGGACGCCGACGCGACCGCCGGTGTGGATGTAGCTGGAGACGAGGCCCTCGCGGGCGTCGCGGGAGGACTTCTTCGCCGCCGCGGCGAGGCCCTTCTCGCGGAGGATGAGGGTCGCCTTGTCGAGGTCGCCATCGGCCTCGACCAGCGCGCGCTTGCAATCCATGAAGCCGGCGCCGGTCTGTTCGCGCAGCGTCTTGACCAGCTCTGCCGAGATGTCCGCCATGCCTGTCCTTACTCCTGTTCTCGCGGCGGCCCGTTCCGGGGTCCGCCGGTGCGTTTCGTGCGTTCGTGTCGTGCGTGTCGTGGGCGCGCCGGATCGGCCGGCGCGAGTCGGACCGCCGGCTCAGCCGGCCGGCGGTGCAGCCGCGGGGTCGTCCTCGTTCTTCTCGGCCGCTTCGCGGGCGAGCTCGGCGGCGATCTCCTCGGGCGTGGCCTCGGACGGCGGCGCTTCGGCGACGGCCGCCTCTGCACGTGCGACGCGGTCGCCGGGCAGCAGGTCGTCGTCATCGGCATCGGGCTCGAACGAGAGCGCGGCGCCGCCGGCGAGGGCGGCCACGAGCTCGTCGGTCGCGCCGGGGACCTCTTCCTCGGCTTCGGGCATCGCCATCGCCTCGATCTGCTCGGGCTCGTTCGAGCTGCGGGCGGAACGTTCGTTGGCGCCTTCGATCGCGGCGTCGGCGACGAGCGTGCACAGCAGGCGGATCGCCCGGATGGCGTCGTCGTTGGCCGGGATGATGTAGTCGAGCTCGTCCGGGTCGACGTTCGTGTCGCCGGTGCCGACGACCGGGATCTCGAGCTTGTTGGCCTCGGTCACGCCGATCCGCTCGCGATGCGGGTCGACGATGAAGATGGCGCCGGGGAGGCGCTTCATCTTGCGCATGCCGCCGAGCGTGCCCTGGAGCTTGTTCATCTCCTCGGTCAGCTTGGCCGCTTCCTTCTTGGTCATGCGCTCGAAGTCGCCGTTCTGCTGGCGTGCCTCGAGCTGCTCGAGCAGCGCGATGCGCTTCTTGATGGTCACGAAGTTGGTGAGCATGCCACCGAGCCAGCGCTTGTTGACGTACGGCTGGTTGGCGCGGGCCGCCTCCTGGGCGACGGGCTCCTGGGCCTGCTTCTTGGTGCCCACGAACAGGACCTGATCGCCGCGGGCGACGGTCTCGCGCACGAACTCCAGGGCGACATCAAGACGCTGGACGGTCTGGGCCAGGTCGATGATGTGGATCCCGTTGCGCTCCGCGAAGATGAAGGGCTTCATCTTGGGGTTCCAGCGCCGGGTCTGGTGACCGAAGTGGACTCCGGCTTCGAGCAATTGCCGCATCGAAACGGACGGCACGGTGGCGACCTCCTGTCGGTTCATTCCTCCGCGGACCTCGTCGCCGGGGGCCGGAGGGCTGTGGGCCCTGCCGGCACCGTCCCGGTCGGAACGGTCCGCGTGTGTGCTCCACGCCGTGTGGCGCGGGCGTCTTGTTCTGGTGGCTCGGGGTCAAGCCCCGGACCGGGCGGGAGTGTAGCACGGGTCGGGTCGGGCCGCGAGGCCGGTCGGGCGGCGACCTACATCGCGTGTCGGTGGTGCCGGATCCGTCCTTCGGGTTCCACGACCACGAGGTCGAACCGGAGCGGCAATCGCGGCACGCGGAGAACCATCCGGCAACGAGCCCGCGATCGAGGAGGCCGTACGCCGCCGCCCGAACGCGCGCCCGTTTGCGGTGATCGACGGTCTCCTCGGGCAGTCCGTATCCGCGGCCGGCGCGCCAACGCACCTCGATGACGACGAGCGCGGCGGGGGGACCCGGGTCGATCGCCACGATATCGAGCTCGTGGCGACCGACATGGACGTTCCGGGCCAGGACGGTCCAACCAGCTTCCGCGAGGCGCGTGGCGACGAGCGTTTCGGCGGCATCACCCGCCTGCTGGGCCGTCGTCCGCGTCGGGTCGCCGGGTCGGTCCGCCATGGCGGCATGGTCGCAGCGGGTCCTTATCGGCCACTTATGAGCTGGTCCGCGGCCGGGGAACGCCCGTTGTCAGGCTGGCGCCGTCAACTCCAGGGACGCCAGGTCGAGCGCGTCGAGCATCGCGTCGTCGGCCATGACCGGCGTCAGCTCGCGGGCGAGCAGCTCATGCGCCTCGCTCGACGCTGCAGGATCTGCCAGCAGGTCCAGCTCCAGCTGGTCACCGGCGAGCGTCCGTTGCAAGGCGAGGAACGAGCGTCGGTGGAACGGCGTCAGGCCAAGCCGGCGGATCGCCATCCGATGCTCGAGCGTCGCGTAGCCCTGATTGTGCTCCCAGCCGTAGCCGGGATAGCGCACGGCGAGCCGCTCCATCATCCGGTCGCGGACGACCTTGGCGACGACCGACGCGCAGGCGATCGAGTAGACCTTGGCGTCGCCGTCGACGATGTTCGAGTACGGTCCGACGAGCGCCTCGAACCCGCTGATCCGGTTGCCGTCGACGAGGACGTGCTCATGGCCGCCGACGCGCGCGATCGCCCGGCGCATGGCCAGGTGCGTGGCGTGATAGATGTTGAGCTGGTCGATCTCGCGGACCGATGCAGCCCCGATCCCGACGGCGACGGCGCGCGCCCGGATCAGCGGCGCGAGGCGTTCGCGTTGGCCCGCAGACAACGTCTTGGAGTCGCGAACGCCGGGGATCCGATGACAGCCGGGTCGCATGATCACCGCGGCCGCGACGACCGCGCCGCAGGTCGGTGCGACACCCACCTCGTCGACGCCGACGACCCGGACGAGTCCCGCATTCCAGAGTCGGCGCTCGTGGCGAAGGGTCGGGACGATCGGAGCCATCGACCGATAGCCTACCGGAATCGAACGACCCCGCCGGATCGGCAGGGTCGGAAGGGAGACAGTGGGGACTGACGGCCGTGTGCCGCCCGCGACTCAGCCGTTGGTGCGTCGCTCCCGGAGAGTGGCGGCCTTGCCGACCCGGTCGCGCAGGAAGTAGAGCTGGGCGCGTCGCGCGACACCGTGGCGAACGACCTCGATCTTCTCGATGCGCGGGCTGTTGATCTTGAACGTCCGCTCGACACCGACCCCCGACGCGATGCGCCGGACGGTGATGGAGCGGGTGATGCCACCGCCGCGGAGGCGCATGACGGTCCCCTCGAAGACCTGGATGCGCTCGCGATTGCCCTCGACGACCTTGGCGGACACCTTGACGGTGTCACCGGTCGCGAGGACGGGGAGGTCGGTGCGGAGCTGGTCCTTGACGATCTCGTCGAGCACGGTCACGGGGCGGTTCCTGACTCAGACTGGGCAGCCGAGGCTGCGGGTGGGTGTTCGGAAGTGACGCGGACTGCGTCGGCGGCGGAGTATAGCATCTCCTCGCGAGGCGTCAGTCCTCGGTGGCCAGGTCCGGTCGGCGACGCCGCGTCCGCTCGATCGACTGCTCGTGCCGCCAGCGCGCGACGGCCCCGTGGTCGCCGGACGTCAGGATCGACGGCACGTCCATCCCGCGGAAGACCGCCGGCCGGGTGTACTGGGGATATTCCAGCAGCCCGTCCGAGAACGACTCCTCGACGGTCGATGCATCCTCGATCGCGCCCGGCAGGAGCCGGATGACGGCGTCGATGACGACCAGCGCTGGCAGCTCGCCGCCTGTCAGCACGTAGTCGCCGATCGAGAGCTCGAGGTCGACCAGCGACCGGATCCGCTCGTCGACGCCCTCGTAGCGGGGGCAGACGAAGACGAGATGCGATCGCGTGGCGAGGTCGGCGGCCCGGGCCTGGCGGAAGACCTCGCCGACCGGGTCGAGCAGGATCACGACCGAATCCGGCCGGCGCAGCGTGTCCAGCGCGTCGGCGACCGGCTCGGGGCGCAGGATCATCCCCGCTCCGCCGCCGTACGGTGCGTCGTCGACGGAGCGGTGACGACCGATCCCCCACTCGCGGAGATCGTGGATGCGGATCGACGCGAGGCCCTGCTCCTGGATGCGCCCCGGGATGCTCTGGGCGAGCGGCCCTTCGAACATGGCCGGGAACAGCGTGAGGATCTCGATCTCGAGAGTCATCGTCGGGGGCCGGGGGCGTTTCGGGTGGCGTGGCCGTGGAGGCGGCCGCTCTGCTCCTCGTCTTGCGCCGCGGCGCCTTCGGGCGGTCCGGATCGGGCTCGCGCGAACGCCGCGGCCGCAGGTCGAGCGACTCCGCGTCGACCACGATCTCGCCGCGACGGGGCGCGAAGATGCGGATGAACGCGCGCACGGCAGGCAGGTCGAACGAGCCGTACGGGCCGCCGTCGACGGTGAAGACCTCGGTCTCCCCGATCCGGTAGATGTCCTTGACCGTCCCCAGCTCGGCCCCATCGATGCCGCGCACCGTGCAGCCGATGACCTCGTGCCAGTAATACGAGCCGCGGGCGAGGTCCTCGTCGGGCCGAACGACCGACTCGAGGTAGGCGCCGCGGAGGGCGTCGGCCCCGTCGCGCGTCGTCACCTCGCGGAACCGGATCCGCCAACCAGGTCCGTCGGCGACGGCCTCGGCGGTGGCGATCGTCAACGACCGGTCGTCGCCCTCCCGGTGGAGGACGGTGCCGACGACGAAGCGGTCCTCGGGGCGGTCGGTCAGGACCTCCACGCGAACCGCTCCGTTCAGCCCGTGGACGCCTCGGACGAGGCCGACCACGAGCCGTTCGTCGACGCCTCGCTCGCTCAGAGGATCTCGAGCTGGACCGGCTCGCCGTCCCTGGCGGCGGTCACCTTGAGCAGCGTCCGGAGCGCCTTGGCGACGCTTCCGTTGCGGCCGATGACCTTGCCCATGTCGTCCTCGGCGACGTGGAGCTCGATGACGGTCGCGCCGTCCTCCTCCACCACATCGACGGTGACGGCGTCGGGGTCATCGACCAGCGACTTCGCGACGTATTCGACCAGGTCCTTGGCAGCCATCGTCGCGACCCCTTACTTGGCGGCGGGCAGGATGCCCGCCTGACGGAAGAGCCGCTGGACGGTGTCCGACGGCTGGGCGCCCTTGTCGAGCCACGCCTTCGCCCGCTCGGCGTCGACGACGAACTCGGTCGGTTCGCTGCGCGGGTTGTAGTGGCCGATGGTCTCGAGCGAGCGTCCGTCACGGGCGCTCCGGCCGTCGGCGACGACGACGCGATAGCTCGGTTGCTTGTGCGCTCCGACGCGCGTGAGTCTGATTCGGACAGCCATGGGTCGTTCGGTTCCTCCTGTGGGCTTGCGATGCGAGGCGCTGGGGGCGCCTCGCTACTTCACGGTGATGTAGATGACCGATCGAGTGAGGTCGCCGTCGATCGAACCCGCCGCGAACATCGCGTCGAACGGGACGAGGAACGGCTTGATGTCGGTCTCGTATTTCTTGAGCTCGGCCGCGTCGGCCTTTCCGTCGACGGCGGCCTTCTCGATCAGGCCGCGGACGGCTTCCAGATCCACGAACGCGCCACCGGTGCCGGTGCCGGCCCGGTCGGCCAGCGTCTTGTAGGTCTCGTTCGACGCGAGCGAGGTGGACGGGGTCGTATCGAGCACCGCCTTGACGAAGTTCGCGCCGGAACCGATCACGACGACCTTGTCGGTCACCGCGTAGGCGATCTCGACGTTGCTGCTCGGCACGGGCAGTGCGGCCGCCGAGCCGCCGGCCATCCCGGACAGCTTGGCCGTGTCGAGGCTGACGACCGTGATCGTCGTCCCGTTGTACGTCTCGTCCTTGACGGTCGCACCGACCTGGTCGCCACCGAGCGCGATGAACGTGCGCAATGTCGTGAACAGCTTCTTGGCGGCGTCCGGATCGTTCGCCTCGACGATGAGGCCGCCCTCCGGGGTGCCGTTGGCGGCATCGATGACGATGGCCCAATCGCGGGCCCAGCCGAACGCGGCGTCGGGGCCGCCGACGAGGTCGAGCGCCTGGTTGAGCTGGTCGACGACCGGCTTGGAGGCCGGATCCGCCTTGTAGAGGTCGAGCGTCTCCTTGAGCGACTTGCCCAGGTCATGGTTGGTCGCCGCGAAGAGGGCCGCGGACGGCACGTGCTCGACGATCGTCGAGCTGCGGTTCTCGGTCGGACCGGTCGCGGACTCCGGGCGAGGTGCGCTCGCTTCCATGACCAGCGCGTCCTTCTCGAAGCGCAGCCAATAGGCCGTCCACTCGGGGACCGCCTTGAGGATCGTGTCGCTGATGCCTTCCATCGCGACGCCACCGAGTGCCGATCCCTGTGCCTTGTTCAGACTGTTCGACCAGTCGAGCAAGGGCCGGAGCGCGACGTAGCCGAAGCCGACGTAGTCATCCTTCACCGAGTCGAGAGCCGCCTTGGGACCCGGCTCGGAGGCGAAGCCGCTGGATCCCTTCGAGTCGACGGCCGCCTTGACCGAGGCGATGTCGCCCGCGGCTGCGACCTTGCCGTCGATCATCGCCAGGGCGAAGGTGACGCCGTCGGTCGGCTCGAAGACGGTCAGCGTCGCGCCGTTGTAGGCCTGGGACGTCGTCTTGGCGCCGGTCTTGGCGATCGCCGCGTCGAACCAGGCCTGGGCCAGCGCCTGGTCCTTGATCGAGACCAGGGCCAGGGCGCGAGACGAACCGAGGAATTGGTGCGTCGCTCGACGCGGCCGGCGCGGGCGGCAACGGCCCGACGCTGAACGCGAGCTCGCCGTCGAACCAGGGCTTGATGTTGGCCGTATAGGTCTGTTCGTTGTTGGTGGCGTCCTTGACCAGCTGGTCGAGCACCTCGTCGAGCTTGGTGTCGAGCGCGGCCTGGTCGGCGAAACCCGGGAACTTGGACAGGAATGCGCCGGCCGCGGCGCGCTGGTCGCCGGGCAGGTCGAGGCGGACCTCCGCGTAGGCGGTCGTGCCGGCCGGGACGTAGCCGAGGACGACAGCGGTCGACGACCGACCGGTGATGATGGCTGCGACGGCCGCCGAGGCGACGATGACGAGTGCGACGACGGCGAGGCTGACCGCCCAGCGCACGCGGCCGCCCTTGCGCGGCGGCTTGGCGGGTGGTGTGACCGGGCTTGCCGGGACTGGCCCGGACGCCCATGCGACCTCGTGCTCGAAGCCGGTCGGCGGGGTGGCCGGGCTTGCCGGCGTCAGCGGGGCGGTCGGGGGGACGGCCTGCGCCGCTCCGGGGGTCGTATCGGATGTCGGCACCCGGCTGGTGACGTCATCCGCCGCCGGGGTCTCGATCGTGGGTTCGCGCTCGTCGGTCATCGTGGTCCCCTTCGCCGGCTCAACGCCGGCCCGTCAATGCGCCGATGGCTGCCCGTTTGCCGCCGCCGGATAGCTGCTTCATGAGTTTCTGCATCTCGGTGAACTGCTTCACCAGACGGTTGACGTCCGGCAGCGTCGTCCCCGATCCGGCCGCGATGCGCCGCCGGCGTGAACTGTTGAGGAGGTTCGGGTCGTTCCGTTCTGCCCGGGTCATCGCCCGGATGATCGCCTCGGTCCGCTTGAGATCGCCGCGGTCGACGGCGGCCTGTGCCTCGCCGGCCAGGTTGCCCATCCCCGGGATCATCGACATGACCTGGCCGAGCGGACCCATCTTCTGCATCTGCTGCATCGAATCGAGCATGTCGTCGAGGGTGAACGCGCCCTTGCGCATCTTCTCTTCGAGCTTCGCCGCCTGGTTCTGGTCGACGTGCTCCTGGGCGCGTTCGACGAGGGTCAGGATGTCGCCCATCCCGAGGATCCGGCTGGCGAGACGGTCGGGATGGAAGATCTCGAGGGCGTCGGTCTTCTCGCCGGTGCCAAGGAACTTGACCGGGATCCCGGTGACGGCCGAGATCGAGAGCGCCGCACCGCCGCGGGCATCGCCGTCGATCTTGGTGAGCACCAGGCCGGTCACCGGCACCGCCGCCGCGAAGGCCTGGGCGACGGCGACGGCCTCCTGGCCGGTCATGGCGTCGACCACGAGGAGCGTCTCGATCGGCTTGACCGCGGCGTTGACGGCGGCGATCTCGGCCATCAGCGCCTCGTCGAGCGAGAGCCGGCCGGCGGTGTCGAGGATGACCACGTCGCGGACCTGGCGCTTGGCCTCGGCCACGCCGCCGCGGACGATGTCGACGACCGAGGTCCCGACGGGAGCCCGGTAGACGGGGATGTCGAGACTCTTGCCCAGCGTCTGGAGCTGATCGGCGGCGGCCGGTCGGTACGGGTCGGCGGCGACGAGCAGCGGACGGCGACCTTGCTTGACGACGTGTCGCGCCAGCTTGGCGCTCGAGGTCGTCTTGCCCGAACCCTGGAGGCCGACCATCGCCACGACGGCGGGGTTGCCCGACAGGTGGAAGGTGCGGTCGCCGGCCGACAGGAGCGCGACCAGCTCGTCGTTGACGATCTTGACGACCTGCTGGCCGGCCGACAGGCTTTCGAGGACTTCGTGGCCGATGGCGCGCTCACGAACGCGGGCGACGAAGTCCTTGACGACCTTGAAGTTGACGTCCGCCTCGAGCAGCGCGAGCCGCACGTCGCGCATGGCGGCGTCGACGTCGGCCTCGCTGATCCGGCCCTTGCCGGTCAGGCTGCCGAGCGTCTTGCGAAGCCGCTCGCTGAGTGTGTCGAACATGGTCCGGGTAGGACTCCGAATGTGGTGGTGATCCGGATCGGCGGCGAGCCGGCCGGGCGGGTGCGCGAGTTCTGACGCACCGAGCAGGCGGAGTGTACCGCAGGCTTCGAAGGTGGGCCTCCGCGACGATGGTCCCGGTGCCGCTCGACACCGCCCGGATGCGCCCGTCTATGCTGCGCGGTCCGTGCGCAATCCGTTCGCCTCCACGCTCTGGCGCAATCAGGCCTTCGCTCGGGTCTGGAGCGCGGCGACGATCTCGATCTTCGGGTCGCTCGTCACGCGGCTGGCGCTGCCGTTCGCTGCCATCCTGGTCCTGGGTTCCGGAGCGATCGAGGTCGCCCTCCTGCGCGCCATCGAGCTCATCGCGGCGCTGCTCTTCGGCCTCGTTGCCGGCGCGTGGGTGGACCGGTTACGCCGACGACCGGTCCTTATCTGGGCGGATCTCGGGCGGGCGGTCCTCCTCGCGTCGGTCCCGCTGGCCTTCGCTCTTGGCGTCCTCACGTTCTGGCAGCTGCTGGTCGTGTCGGCCGGGGCGTCAATCCTCACCACGTTCTTCGATTCGGCCGACAACGCCTACCTGGCGACGATCGTCGAGCGGGATCAGCTCGTCGACGCGAACGCCGCTCTGTCGGCGAGCGGGTCGGTGTCGGAATTCGCGGCGTTCGGCGTCACCGGCTTCCTGGTCCAGATCCTGACCGCGCCGATCGCCATCGCCATCGATTCCGTCACGTACGTCATCTCGGCGATCCTCCTTGCGACCATCCGCCAGCCCGAACCTCCCCCGCCGGCACGCGTCGATCGCGAGCCGGTGCTGGCGGAGATCCGCGAGGGCGTCCGCCTCGTTCGCCACGATCCGGTCTTGCGGGCCTTCGCCTTCGCCCAGATGTCGATCGCGGCGATGTTCGGCGTCTTTGGGGCCGTCTGGTTCCTGTTCGTTCTCGAGGACCTGCATGTCAGCCCGACCGTCCTCGGCGTGGTCGCCGCGGTCGGGGGCGTCGCAGGCTTCGCCGGCGCCGTCGTGGCCACGCGCGCGACGCGACGCTGGGGGATCGGCCCGGTGGCGATCGCCGGCCTCCTCCTCACCTCGCTCGGAAACGTCTTCATCCCGATCGCGCCGGCGGGCCTGCCGCTCATCGCGATCGGCTGCCTGGTCATCGCGCAGATCGTCAGTGACTCGGCTGCGACGGTCTACGACATCACCGAGGTCTCGGTGCGGCAGACGCTCGTCCGCGATCGCGCCCAGGGTCGAGTCAATTCCACGTTCCATGTCGCGGCGATGATCGCCCAGCTCGGAGCGACGCTCGTGGCGGGCGTCCTGGCAGAGGCGATCGGCGTCCGGGCGACGGCGTGGCTCGCCCCGGTGGGTGGATTGGTCGGCGCCGCGGTCCTGTGGACCTCACCGGTCAGGCACCTGCTGGTGCTGCCACCCGCGGCGGAAGGCGAGCCATCGGTCGATCCGCTGGCGATCGCCGTCGCGGCCGAGATGGAACGGCCGCCTGGCGCCTGACCCGACGGCGCGGCTAGGCGAACAGCGCCGCCACGAACGCGTCGGGGTCGAACGGGATGAGGTCGTTGACGCCCTCCCCCACCCCGACGAATCGGACCGGGATCTTGAGTGCGTCCTCGATGGCGAAGACGATCCCGCCCTTGGCCGTCGAATCGAGCTTGGTCAGGACGATCCCGGTCAGCCCGACGGCCTCGTGGAACGCCTTGGCCTGCGACAGCCCGTTCTGGCCGGTCGTCGCATCGAGGACGAAGATCGTCTCCGGCTCCGCGCCGGGGAGGCGCTTGTCGATGATCCGGCGGACCTTCGTCAGCTCGTCCATCAGGTTCGAGCGGGTGTGGAGGCGACCGGCGGTGTCGGCGATGACCAGGTCAGCGCCACGGGCGACGGCCGCATCGAGCGCGTCGTAGACGACCGCGCCAGGGTCGGCGCCGGGCGCGTGGGCGACCATCGGGACCTTGGCCCGATCGGCCCAGATACGGAGCTGGTCGATGGCGGCGGCACGGAATGTGTCCGCGGCTGCGAGCAGCACGGACCGACCCTCGGCCGTGTAGCGGCTGGCGAGCTTGCCGATCGTCGTGGTCTTGCCCGTGCCGTTGACGCCGACGACAAGGACGACCGCGGGACCGCCCGGGACCGCCGACCGCGGGCTCCAGGCGAGATCGCGGGCAACGAGCAGCGCGGCGAGCTCCGTGCGGATGGCCGCCTCCGGGCCGGCGTCGCGATTCCGACGCGCACGCTCGACGAGGTCGATGGCGAGGGCCGCGCCGACGTCACCGGCGATCAGCGACTCTTCGACGTCGTCCCACGAGGGTCCGTCGCCGGTCGCGGTCCCGAGTTGGCCCCGGAGGCGCGCCATGAAGCCGCCGCGCGTCCGCTGGAGTCCGGCGTCAAGAGCCGCGGCGGTATCGGCTGGGGACTCGGGCGGCGCGACAGTCTCGGGTGCGGGCTCTGCTTCCCGGACGGGCTCTGCCCAGCTCGGCACCGGGCGCTCGGGAGTGGGGAGCGGCGTCGGGATCGAGATGGTCATGACCGCGGGTGGCGCCGCCTCGAACGGAAGGAGCGGGTCCACCATCTCGGCCAGCGGGTCAGGCTCGATGGGTCCGTCGGGTGCCCCTTGGGTCTCGGCGCCTCCCGCCGGGTCGGCGAAATCGGCGGGGTCAGGTTCCCACGATGGGTCGACGAAGTCGGGATCGACCGGTTCGTCGACTTCGCGCTCGGGGGTCTTGTCGTCTCGGTGGCGTCGCCAGAAGGGCATCCGGGAAGATTACCCGGCCGTGGCCAGATCGCCCCGATCGCGCGCAGCCAGCGCCTGGGCCTCGTCCAGTCGCAGGCTGATGACGCGGCTCACCGAGTCGTCGCCGACGGTCACGCCGTAGAGGGCGTCGGCGGCCTCGATGGTGCCGCGGTTGTGCGTGATGACGATGAACTGGGTCTGGTGCGCGAGGCTGCGCAGGGCCTCAGCGAACCGGCCGATGTTCGCCTCGTCGAGCGCGGCGTCGACCTCGTCGAGGACGCAGAACGGGACGGGCCGGACCTCGAGCATCGCAAAGAGGAGCGCGACCGCGGTCAGGGCCCGCTCCCCGCCCGACAGCATCGCCAGCGCCTGCGCCTTCTTGCCCGGCGGCCGGGCGACGATCTCGATCCCGGTCGAACCGAGGTCGGACGGGTCGGTCATCGACAACCTGGCGAACCCGCCGCCGAAGAGCTGCTCGAAGCGGGACGAGAAGGCCGTCTCGAGGGCCGCGAACGTCGTTCGGAAACGATCCGCGATCATCGTGTCGAGCTCTGCGATCAGGTCGCGCGTCCGGCTGATGGCATTCCCCAGGTCCGCCGCCTGCGTCTCGAGCGTCTCCAGCCGGGTCTTGAGCTCGGCGTACTCATCGACCGCATATGGGTTCACGGCGCCGAGCTCGTGGAACTGTCGCCGCAGCTGGCCCAGCCTGGCCGGGCTCGGGGCCGCCGTCGCGGGCGGTCCGGCGGCCCAGATCGGCGTCACCAGCGAGAGCGCGGCCTCGAGCGCGGCGGCCTCATCCGAGACGGTCTGATCCTCGTCCGACGCGGCGGCCTCCGGGGTCTCGCCGGTGTCGGTGTCGAGCTCCGCTGCCATACGGGCCGATCCCGGCCTGACACCGGCGGCTGCCTCGAGACCCGCGATCCCGAACTCGCCCAGCCCGGCGAGCTCGACGACGACAGCCTCGTGGAGGGCATCGAGACCGAGCCGTGCCTCCAACTCGATGTGATCGACACCACGCAGCCGCGCGTCCGTCGTTCGGAGGCGCTCGCGGGCGATCGCGGCATCACGTTCGGCGCGGCCGAGCCGGTCGCGATCGGCGGCGTCGGCCGAATCGATCTCGGCGAGCGCCTCGCGTGCGGCCGTCTCACGCGCAGCCGTCGCGGCGATCTCGCCTCGAAGCGCATCGCGCTCCTCGGCCAGGGCGCGCTCGCGTTCGCTCAGGGTCGCCACGTCGGCATCGGCGCGCGCCATCCGCTGCTCCGCCAGAGCGGTCGATGCCTCGGCACGGACCCTCTGGTTCTCGGCGTCCCTGCGCGTGGCGTCGCGCGCGCTGGCCTCCTCGGCGAGCCGATCCCGGCGTGCGCGCAGCTCCGCGGCGCGGGCTTCCCACGCGACGATCGCGGTGCCGGTCTCGGGGTCGTCGGGTCGGGTCTGGTCGGTGCCCTCGGTCGCTTCGGGGCCGTCGGCGTCGAGCACCGCCACGGCCGCGCGAGCGCGGCCCAGCTCGGCGGCGAGCCGCTCGGACTGTGCCTCGTGCCAGGATGCCTCTCGGACGACCGTTTCGAGCCTTCGCGCGACCATGCGTTCGGCTTCCTCTGCCGCTCGTCGTGCGCTCTCGGTCCGGCTCTCCTCGGCGCGGGCGGCCTCGACTGCATCGGCCGTCGCCTTGGCCACCGTCGCCATCCTGACAGCGACCGCGCGGAGATTGCCCACTTCGGCGTCGAGGGTCTCGACCTCTCGCGTCAGACGGGCCGCCTCGGCACGCCGTTCGAGGACCAATTCGCTGGCGCCGAACGTGACGCCGACATCGGTCACGATCGCGCTGCCGTCACGGGTCACCGCGATCCAACCCGGAGGCATCGCAGCCTGGACCGCGAGGCAGGCCGCCAGGTCGGGCAGCCAGGCGGCACGCACGAGCAGCCGTCGGGCCACGCCTGTCGTGTCGCGTCGGACCGCCTCGTCGAGTGTCCCGCCGCCGGCGGCGGCGATCGCCTCGCGATAGCGTCGATCGCGGGCGTCCTCGGGGCCGATCGGACCGGCCGCGCGCTCCGTGACCAGGAGTGATCCGCGTTCCGTGGCGAGCGTCGGGACCGCAGCCGCCGCGACCACGTAGGCACGGGTCGCCTCGGCGAGGGCGGCCTCCGTTGCGGCTCGCAATGTCGGATCGATGTCGAGATCCTCGTCGAGTCGGCGACCGCCGGCTCGCCGAGCCGCTCGCGCGATGCCGCGCGTCTCCTCGTCCGCCAGCCGCGCCTCGAGGCCATCGAGCTGTGCGCGCATGGCCGCGGCCGACGCGCTGGCCGCGACGGCCCGCTCGTGGGCGGTGGCGTGCTCGGCCTGGGTTGCGCTCGCGCGCTCGCGGGCGCGCTCGCGACGAGCGGCTGCGCCCGCTTCCGCTTCGATGGCCGCAGAAAGCACCTCTCGAGCGCCCGTCAGCTCGGTCTCGAGCGACGCTCGCTCATCGTTCGCCCGTTCGGCCTGGCCGGATTCGTCGGCCGCTCGGCGCTCGACCTCGGCCAGGCGGCGACGGGCCGTCTCGACTTCCGCCTGGCGCGCAGCCGTGGCCCGGCGCAGCGCTGCCATCTCCTCGCCCTGGGCCTGCCGCGCGGTCCGCAAGGCCTCGAGCTCTGCGACGGCGTGGGCCAGCTCGCGCTCGGCTGCGCCGAGGTCGGCCTCGAGATCGAGGTCACGCGCCGGGACAGCCGTGGCCAGCGCCCGCCGACCCATCGTCAGCTCGGCCTCGGCGGCCGACCGCTCGTCCAGCAGGCGGCGGCGGTCGCGTTCGAGTGCGGCCAGCTCCGATGTCAGGCGCGCATCCCGCACCTGGGCCGCACTCGCCGCTGCGCGAGCGGTGTCATGCGCCTCGCGTCGCACCCGCGCGATCGTCGCGCGAACCGAGATCTCCTCGGACAGGGCGGCCACGGCCGCCTCGCTGGTCGCCAGCGCCGACATCGCGTCGTCGACCGCTGCCTGAGCGCTGAGCCGGTCCGTCTCGGCGGTCGCCAGCCGGCCGGCGGCCTCGTGCCAGCGCGCATGCATCGCGAGGAGGAGCGCCCCGGCCAGCTCCTCTGCCGTCGATTCGCGCGAGGCCTGCTGCTGGGCCTGGGCGGCCAGCCGGCGCGCCTGCGGTCGGAGCTCGCCGAGGATGTCCTCGACACGCGCCAGGTTCGCCTCCGACTCGACCAGCTGCTCCTCGGCCCGCCGTCGTCGCCGCTCATGACGCCGGACGCCGGCAACCTCCTCGAACAGCGGCCGGCGCTCCTCGGGGCGGAGCGCCAGGGCCTGGTCGACCATCCCCTGTCCGATGAACAGGAAGGCGTTGTCGGCGAGATGGGCCGCATCGAGCAGGTCGACCAGGTCGCGCAGGCGGATCCGACTCTTGTTCAGGAGGTAGTCGTTCTCGCCGGAGCGGTAGAGGCGCCGCCCGAGCTCGAGCACGCCGAAATCGACCGGCAGCAGGCCGTCGGCGTTGTCGAGGACGAGCGTGACGTCGGCCATCCCCTGGGCCGAGCGCTTGTCCGAGCCTGCCCAGATGACGTCCTCGGCCTTGCGCGAGCGGAGCGCCCGACCCTGCTCGCCGAGCGCCCAGCGCAGTGCGTCGGCGAGGTTGCTCTTGCCCGATCCGTTCGGCCCGACGACGGCGCTGATGCCAGGCCCGAACTCGACGTTGGTCCGCTCGGCGAACGACTTGAAGCCTTGCAGGCGCAGCGCGAGCAGGCGCGGCTCGGCGGGACGGCCGGGCTCCCCGGAACGTTCCGCGGCACGCTCGGCAGGACGGAGGTCGTCCGCGGGCAGACCTAGCTCGGCGGGATCGCCCAGCTCGGTCACGAGCCGACCCCCTCCGGCGTCGGGCCCGGGCCAACGACGGCGCGCAGGCGATCGATCGCCTCGGCGGCGGCCGCAGTCTCCGCCGCGCGCCGCGATGGGCCCTCACCGACGCCCATCAGCTCGCCATCGATCCAGACCTCGATGCGGAACGAGCGTTCGTGGTCCGGCCCGGATGCATCGGTCAGGCGGTACGACGGCCGTTCCCCGGTCCGGCGCTGGGTGAACTCCTGCAGCCGGCTCTTGGGGCTCTTGAGCGCGCCGATCGGCGCTTCGGCCGACAGCTCCGGGTCGGCCAGCTCGATCAGCCAGTCCTTGACCGGCGCGTACCCGAGATCCAGGTACAGGGCGCCCGCGACCGCCTCGAAGGTGGAGGCAAGCAACGATGGCCGCCGCCGGCCACTGCGAGCCGCCTCGCCCTCACCGAGCAGCAGCGACGAACCAAGGTCGAGCCGGCTCGCGAGGCGCGACAGACCGGTCGTCGACACGATGGCGGCGCGGCGGGCGCTCAGGTACCCCTCATCGTCGTCAGGATGACGGGTGTAGAGAGCCTCGGAGATGGCCAGGTTGACCACGGCGTCACCCAGGAATTCGAGACGTTCGTTGTGGCCGGGCGCGGCGTCACGATGCTCGTGATGCCAGCTGGAATGGACGAGGGCCTGTTCGAGCAGGTCCATGTCGCGGACCGGAAGGCCGATCCGCGTCGCAAGGTCCTCGGCGGGGCGCACGATGCCGTGGGTCCGGCCGACGCCCGAGCGTCGGTTAGGAGGCGCGCTCGTCGATGTAGTCGACGGCATCCTGGACGGTGCGGATCTTCTCCGCGTCCTCGTCCGAGATCTCCGTCCCGAACTCCTCTTCGAGGCTCATGATCAGCTCCACGAGGTCGAGCGAGTCGGCGTTCAGGTCGTCGACGAACGATGCCTCGGGCTTGACCTCATCCTCGTCGGCGCCGAGCTGCTCGACGACGATCTTCTTGAGGCGCTCGTACGTTGTTGCCACTGACTCCCTCCTCGGAGTTGGGTGATGGTGCCGTCGGCCGGGTGCCGCTGGGCTCCGCTGCGATGTTCCCGAGGACGCCGTTCATGAGGCGTCGCATCGGTTCTCCACTGTATGTGCGTGCCAGCTCGACCCACTCGGCGATGGCCACCCGGGCCGGCGTGGCCGAGTGTAGCACCTCACCTATGGCGCAACGGAGCAGTGCGCGGTCCATCCGGGCCAGGCCCGTGACCGGGTACTGCGGCGCACGCCGGCCGATCTCGGCGTCGATCCCGTCGCGGTGCTCGATGACTGCGGCCACGAGCTCGCGCGCCAACGTGGCGGCGTTCTCGTCCCGCTCCTCCTCGGCGAGGTGACGCTCGAGGACGGCGTCAGCGGTGCGCTGGCCGAAGTCCGCCTCGAAGACCGCCGCGAGCGCGAGCCGCCGGCCCGTCCGCCTGCCGCGGACGCGGTCAGCCCCCGACACCGTCGACCAGGACGGTGACCGTCTCGAGCTCGAGACCGAGGACGCGCTCGACGGTGGCGCCGACCGTCGAGCGGACGGCAGCCGTGAGCGGAACGAGCGGCTGGCCGGGACGAGCCACGAGCCACAGCCTGACGGCGACACGCTCGTTGCGGATCTTGACCGAGACCGACGGTCCGCCGATCAGCCGCTGCCAGGCAGGACCGCCCCGCCCGACGCTCAGGACACCCGGCACCTCGAACGCGGCGAGTCGAACCAACTCGGCGATGACGCCGCGCCCGACGGTCAGCTCGGGGCCGTCCATCAGGCCTCCTCGGGCAGGTTCGCGACCACGGACGCAGTCGGCGATCCCACGGGTGGTGGCAGGTCCGCCGGTGCTGTCGCGCGCGCCGCGCCGGCCTGCCTGGACGCCGCGAGCGATTCGGCGATGAGTGCCGGCACGCCGGTCCGTGCCGTCCGCGCCGCGACCTCCATGCCGTAGGCGATCATCCGTCGCCGGGCGCGGCCGTGGGTGATGATCACCGTGCCGCGCACCCCGAGCAGGGGCGACCCGCCGACCTTCTCGTAGTCGAAGATGCCGCGGATCCGTCCGACGCTGGGCCGCATCAGCAGATAGGCCAGCCGCCCGCGCAACGAGCCGGAGAACTCGGCGCGCCACAGGTCGAAGATGTAGGTCGACAGGCCCTCGAAGAACTTGATCACGACGTTGCCGAGCACGGCGTCGCAGACGACGACGTCGGCCATGTGGGTGGTCAGGTCCTTGCCCTCGACGTTGCCCTCGAAATGAAGGTCGGTCTCGTCGAGCAGCTCGGTGGCGCGCTGGATGCGGGCGTCGCCCTTGCCCTTCTCCTCGCCGATCGACAGGAGCGCCACGCGTGGCTCGGCCACCCCCAGCACGCGCTCGGCGAAGATCGCGCCCATCCGGGCGTACTGGACGAGGTTCTCCGGGGTCGAATCGGGGTTGGCGCCGATGTCGAGCAGGACCACCGGGCCTTTGGCCGTGATCATCTGGACGGCGAGTGCCGGGCGATCGACGCCGGGCAGCCGGCCCAGGCGCAGGACCGCGGCCGCCATCCCGGCGCCGGTGTGTCCCGCGGTCACGACCGCGTCGGCCTGGCCGTTCTTGACCAGGTCGACCGCGACGAGGATCGACGAGTCCTTCTTCTCGCGCAGCGCCAGCGCTGGCTGCTCGTCCATGCCGACGACCTGGGTCGAATGGACGATGGAGGTGTTCGCCGGAAGCTCCCCGGCGATGCCGCGGAGGATCGTTTCGTCGCCGACGAGGATCACCCGGTCGGCAGGAAATGCCCGGGCGTGGTCGAGGGCCCCGAGGACGACCTCGGAGGGACCGTGATCGCCGCCCATCGCGTCGACCGCGACGCGGACCCCGTCGCCCTCGGTGCGGGCCGGCTGGGGCGTGGGCTCGGTCACCGCGTCAGCGCGCGGCGTCGTCGGCCGGGGTTCGCTTCTTGGGCTGGACCGCGAGTCGGCCCTGGTAGTAGCCGCAGTTCGGACAGACGTGATGCGGCAGCTTCATCTCGTGGCAGTGCGAGCACTCCTCGAGCGTCGGGACGCCGATGGCGAGGTGTGAACGCCGCTCGCCCTGGCGGGCATGCGAGACGCGTCGCTTGGGTACACCCATGAGGTCGGGGGCTCCTTCGGATCATCGCCGGAACGGGCGATGTGCTGGCTGGCTGTTCGGGGTGCTCGGGACCTCGCGCGGAGGTCATCGGACCGACGGCGGAGTGTAGCGCGAAATGACCTCTCCTGTCAGGCGCCGTCGGGTCGGAACCCGCGCAGGGCCTCCATGCGCGGATCGATGTCATCGTCCGGATGGTCGTGCTCACCCTCCTCGAGTGGCAGTCCGCAGACGATGCACAGGCCCTGGCAATCCGGGCTGTGGAGCGGCGCGATCGGCTCGGCCAGCTGGATCGCCTCTCGGACGGGCGTCTCCAGGTCGAGTTCGTGGTGGTCGGTCAGGCGGGCGATGTCGGGCTCGTCGTCGACCGGCAGCGGGCGTCCGGTCGTCAGGTCGAGCGCGGGGAGATATTCCTCCTGGAAGCGGATCTCGACGGGGAGCTCGATGTCGCGCAGGCAGCGGCTGCACTGGAGCGCGAGCGCCGTCCGCAGGTCGGCATGGGCCAGGATCCCGCGGTTGGTGCGCAGCAGCCGGACACGGCCATCGATCGGGCGGGCGAGCCGCAGGTCCTCGCCGAGGTCGATCGTGACGTCCTCGACCTCGTAGACCCGATCGGCACCGGGATCGTCGGCCAGCAGCCCGGCGACGTTCCAGGCGAGCGGCCCGTCGTCCGACCCGCCCGACCTCACCGCGAGCTGTTGGACGGCTGGGCCGCCTCGTCCTCCCATCGCTCGCCGGCACCTCCGTCGTCGCCGCCGGTCTCCTCGGTCTCGAGCGACGAGCGTCGCTCGTCGAGCAGGGCGATCCCCTTCTTGATGCTCTGGAGCGTCTTCACGACGTCGCCCTCGAGGCCGACCAGCACGCCGACCGCGTACTCGTCCGCGCCTGCCCGGATCTCGTCGGCGTCGCGATGCGCGTTGGCGATGATCTCGCGGCTCTGGGCCTCGGCCGACTGGGTCAGGCCGCGCTCGTCGATCAGGAACGCCGCCTGTTCCTGTGCCTTCGCGACGATCCGCTCGGCCTCCTCCTGCGCCTTCTCGATGATCCGCTCGCCCTCGGAGTTGATCCGCTTGGCGGCGCGGACCTCTTCGGGGACGGCGACACGCAGTTCGTCGATGAGGCCGAGGGCAGCGTTCTGGTCGACCACGACGTTGGTCGTGAGCGGCAGCTTCTTGCCGTTGGCGATCAGCGATTCGAGCCGTTCGACGAGAAAGATGATGTCGATCGGAGTGTCCTCCAGGCTGCGCCGGCCGGGTCGCTCAGGATGTCGGCAAGTATCGCACGCGGGACGTCGATCAGCGTCCCGCGAGAGCCGCGCGGAGGGCGTCGCTCGCGGCACCCGGGATCATCGTCGTGACGTCACCGCCGAAGGCCGCGATCTCCTTGACCAGGCTCGAGCTGACGTAGCCGTTGGCGACCGAGGTCATGAAGAAGACCGTGTCGACGTCCGGGGCCAGCACGCGGTTGTTGTGGGCGAGCTGCATCTCGGTCTCGAAGTCGCTGATGGCGCGCAGGCCGCGGACGATCGAGCCGGCGCCGCGGGAGCGGCACAGGTCGACGGTCAGGCCGTCGAACGACTCGACCTGGACCCGATCCGGCGGTGTGCCGGTCTGCGGCGAGGGCCTCGCGGATGACGCGGATGCGCGTCTCGACGTCGAGCAGCGGCGCCTTCCGCGGGTTGGCCAGGACGGCCACGATGAGCGTGTCGAACACCTTCGCGGCACGCTCGATGATGTCGAGATGGCCGTTCGTGATCGGGTCGAACGAGCCCGGATAGACCGCGATGGTGTTCATCGATCCTCCGCTCGTCGGTAGAAGGTCAGCGTCGTCTCGCCGAATCGGCGCTCGCGCTCGGATGCTAGCAGCCCGACGCTGGCCGGCGGCGGGTCGCGCCAGAAGTGCTTGGCGACCACGCGGCCCTGCGGCGCCAGGAGCGGACCGAGCGCATCGAGCGCCGCGACGAGCATCCCGGGCTCGGCGTACGGCGGGTCGACGATGACGACGTCGAACGGGCCGGCCGCGGCAGCCTCGGGGCCGGCCAGCCAGGCGAGGGCCTCGGCGCGCACGATCCGCGCGCGCTGCCCCGCCAGACGGGTCTTGCCGAGGTTCGTCGCGATGACCGCGGCGGCGCCTTTGTCCCGTTCGACGAAGGTCGCGTGGGCGGCACCGCGCGACAGCGCCTCGATCCCGGCCGCGCCGGAGCCGGCGAACAGGTCCAGCACGCGCGCGTCACGCAGATCCGGTTCGAGGATCGCGAAGAGCGTCTGCTTGACGCGATCGCCCAGCGGCCGCGTCGCGTCACCGGGCGCCTCGAGCCGGGTCCCGCGGGCGGTCCCGGCGATGACCCGGCCGGCGTCAGGCACCGGTCGCCGGTTCCGCGGCGGCCACCCGACGCAGCCAGCCATCCTCGAGCTCGGCGCGTGAGAGCCGGACGCGGCGGCGCCATCCGCCCGTCGCCATCGAGCAGTGCCTCGGCATGCGCTCGCGCACGGACCGCAAGCTCGCGATGCTCGGCGACCTGCAGCGAGGCGACCCGCAGTCGCGGGAACCCGCTCTGGGCGAGACCCAGCACGTCGCCCTCCTTGCGCAGCTCGAAGTCCTTCTCGGCGAGGGCGAAGCCGTCGTTCGGTCTCGGCGACCGCCTTGAGCCGGGCCGTCGCGATGTCGTCGGTCGACTCCGATGACGAGGACGCAGAACGACTCGATCGAGCCGCGCCCGACGCGGCCGCGCAGCTGGTGGAGCTGGGCGAGGCCGAACCGGTCGGCGCCCTCGATGACCATCATCGTCGCCGCCGGGACGTCGACACCGACCTCGACCACCGTCGTGCCGACGAGGACGTCGAGCTCGCCGTCGCGGAACCGGGTCATCTCGGCGTCGCGTTCGGCCGGCTTGAGCCGGCCGTGGACCATCCCGACCCGGAGCGGATCGAGGAGCGCGGCCAGGCGGACCGCCTCGCTCTCGGCCGCGACCGCGCCATCGCCCTCGTCGCGCCTCCTCGATCAGCGGCACGACGACGAACGTCCGGTGACCCGAGCGCGGCCTCCTCGCGGACCTTGCTCCCACGTCCCGTCGAGCTGCGTCGGCCGGCGGATCCCGGTCCGGATCGCGACCCGGCCGGCCGGCGGCGTCCGCAGGTCCGAGACGTCCAGGTCGGCGTACAGCACCTGGCCGAGCGTCCGCGGGATGGGGGTCGCGGTCATCAGCAGGACGTGCGGCGAGCGCCCGCCCGCCTTGGCCTCGAGCGCGCCGCGCTGGTCGACCCCGAAGCGGTGCTGCTCGTCGATGACGACGAGGCCGAGGTCGGCGAACGAGACCGCTTCCTGGATGAGCGCGTGGGTGCCGACCACGACCAGCGCCTGTCCCGAGGCGATCGCCTCGAGCGCCTTGGCCTTGACGTCTGCCTTGAGCGAGCCCGGTCAGGAGCGTCACGCCGATGCCGAGCTCGGCCAGCAGCGCCCCGACCGACTCGAGGTGCTGGCGAGCCAGCAGGTCCGTGGGCGCGAGGAGCGCTCCCTGCAGACCGGCCCTGGCCGTCGCCGCGAGCGCGTACGCGGCGACCGCGGTCTTGCCCGAGCCGACGTCGCCCTGGAGCAGGCGCAGCATCGGCGTCGGGCGGGCGAGGTCCTCGCGGATGGCGTCCATGGCGACGTCCTGGTCGACCGTCAGCTCGATCGGTGTGCCGATCCGTCCACCGATCGCGTCGACGAGAGCCGTGCGGACGGAGGCGTCCAACGGCGCATCGATGGCGATCTGCGGCGCCGCGTCCCGCACGCGCTGCCGGCGCCTCGCCACCATGCCGAGCTGGAGCGCGAGCAGCTCGTCGAACGCCAGCCGTCGGAGCGCGGCGTCGCGCCCCTCGAACGAGTCCGGGTAATGGGCCTCCTCGATCGCCCGGGCGATCGGCACGAGCGCCTCCTCGGCGATGACCTCGCCCGGCAGGTACTCCGGGTAGGCGTAACCGGCCTTGTCGAGCGCCTCGCGGATCGCCGATCCGAAGGCGGACCGCGGTCAGGCCGCCGGTCAGTCGGTAGACCGGCACGATCCGGCCGGCATGGAGCAGCTCGGTGTCCTCGGCGACGACCTGGAACTCGGGGTTGTCGAGGGTCAGCTTGCGGCCGAAGTGCTTGACCTTGCCCGACACGACGATCTCGGCCCCGACGAACAGGCGGCGCTCGATGAATCGCCGGCCGAACCAGGTCGCGTCGATGCTCCCGGTGTCGTCCTCGAGCCGTGCGATCGTGCGCTGGGTCCGGCCGCGGAAACCGGGCTCGACGCGGACGTCGCCGACGCGCGCCTGGGCGGAGACGACCGTGCCGTCGGCCGCCCAGCCGAGCTCGGCCACCTTTCGCATCTCGCGCAGGTCGTCGTAGCGCCGCGGCAGGTGGAAGAGCAGGTCGCGGACCGTGTAGAAGTCGAGCTTGATCCCGGCCCGCCGCAAGGCCGTGCCGGCGGCCAGCCCGGACCCGGCAAGAGGGGTCGACAGGAGCTCGACCGGATCGGTCGGGACCGTCGCGACGCTCGCTGTCTTGGCCACCCTATTCGGCGGAGATCAGGTACCGGTAGAACGGCTGTCCGCCGTGGCGGACCTCGACCTCGACGCCGCTCAGCGTCGTCCCGATGCGGCGCGCCATCGCCTCCGCCTCGGCCAGGTCGGCGCCGTCGCCGTAGAACAACGTGATCAGCTCGAAGCCGGGGGCGAACGCCGCGGTCCCGTCGAGGACCGTCTTCTCGCGGTCGTTGCCGGCGGCGAGGAGGCCGTCGTCCGGCCCGAGCGCGATGGTCTGGCCACGCTTGACCTTGCGTCCGCCGATCGTCGCGTCACGGACCGCCTCGGTGACGACCAGGGTCTGGATGGCGCGGGCCGCCTCCAGCATCGGGCCGGCGTTTGCCTCGGCGTCGAGGCCCGGGTCGAGCGCGAGCAGTGCGGCGAAGCCCTCGGCCGCGTTGCGTGTCGGGACCACGGTCACCGGCTGGTCGGTCATCGAGGCGACCTGGCGCGCGGCGAGCACGACGTTCGGGTTGTTGGGCAGGACGATGATCTCGCGCGCGTCGACGTCGCCGATCGCCTCGAGCAGCTCGCCGGTGCTCGGGTTGGCGGACTGCCCGCCCTGGACGACGGCCGCGACCCCGAAGTCGCGGAAGATCGCGGCCAGGCCGTCGCCGGCAACGACCGCCACGACGCCCAGGGCCGGCGCGACGGCCGGGGCGGCTGCAGGTGCGGCGCCGGCTCCAGCGGCGGACCCGGACGGTGCCGCGGTCGCCGCCTCGCTCGGTGAACGCCGCCGCCCGCGTCTCGCGGACGTCGCGCGCCTGGTTGTCGAGGTTCTCGACGCTGATCCGGCTCAGCGCGCCGACGCTCAGCCCGAACCCGATGACCAGGTCCGGGCGCTCGTTGTGGACGTGGACCTTGAGCGCGCGCCGGTCGCCGGCCACGAGGACCGACTCGCCGATCGATTCGAGGTGGTCGCGGATGGCGTCGACATCGAGGCTGCCCGAGCCGTTCGGCTGGAGCAGGAACATCGTCTCGTAGCCGAAGCCTTCGTCGGCGTGGGCGACCAGGGTCGACGGCTTGACCCCCGCGACAGCATGCGAGCGTCCACGAGCGGCACCGGCCGGCGACGCGCCGACGAGATGGAGCAGCGCGCCCTGGAAGAGGCGGTAGATCCCCTGCCCGCCCGAATCGACGACGCCCGCCTCGCGCAGGATCGCGAGCAGGCTGGGCGTGCGCGCCACCGACTTCTCCGCGGCGGCGACGGTCGCGGCCAGGACGGTCTCGATGTCGTTGTCGCGCTCGGCAGCCTTCACGGCGGCATCGGCCGACTCGCGGATCACCGTCAGGATCGTGCCCTCCACGGGCTTGGCGACCGCGCCGTACGCGGTCTTGGCGCCGAGCGACATGGCGTGGGCCAGGTCCAGGCCGTTGAACCGGCTCTTGCCGCCGAGGCCCTCGGCCATCCCCCGGAAGATCTGGCTGGTGATGACGCCCGAGTTGCCGCGCGCACCCATCAACGCCCCGAAGCTGATGGCCGCCGCGATCCGCTCGGTCGATCGGTCCGTGGCCGCCTCGGCCTCGTCGAGGGCCGCCTTGACCGTCGCGTACATGTTGGTGCCCGTGTCGCCGTCGGGGACCGGATAGACGTTGAGGGCGTTGATCTCGTCGACGTGCGCCTCCATGTTGGCGACCGCCGCCCGGAACGCTCCGAGGAGACCCTCGCCGTCGCACGAGCGACGCGCCATCAGGCGACGTCCGTCCCGCTGTCGGCCAGGTCGCGCGGGCCGACCGCCCCACGATCCACCTGGACCACCGATGGCGGTCCACCGCCTGGACCGAACCGCAGACCGTCGATGTGGATGGTGAGCCGGCGGACGTCGCGGTCGATCGCCGTGCGCAGCGCGTAGCGGATCGCCGAATCGACCTGGCGCGCGACCTCCGCCACCGGGACACCGTACGCGACGGTCAGCTCGAGCTCGATGTCGAGCGCCTCCCCGAGGTGGAGGCCGATCCCCGGGTGGCCGAACCCGAGCCAGCCGAGCAGCCGGTCGACGGGCGTCGCCGCGAACCCGGTGACGCCGTACGAACCCAGCGTGGCCGTGCGCACGATGTCGATGACGGCCCGGCGGGTGACGAGCGTTCGACCGGCGGTCGGTTGGGTCGGCACGCGGGCGGTGTCCTCCTGGCGTGATGGTCGGGGGCATGGTCCGGACGAGGGCGTCGGGAGGCCGTGTGCTATTCTACCGCTCCGTTCGGGCCTTTCCGGGTCCGCGACCTCCATTTCGACCATCCAGAGGACCACGCATGGCCCGCTCCTGCGCGATCTGCGGCAAGGTTTCGATGGGCGGCTTCAACCCCCAGTCGTCGGGGATGAACCGCGTTCGAGCCCACCGCCGCATGAAGCCCAATCTCCAGCCCCTCGTCATCGAGGTCAAGGGCACCCCGACCAAGTCGCTCGTCTGCACCCGCTGCCGACGCACGCTGCTCAAGTCGGCGAAGTAGCCCGTCGCCGTCGCGCGACGGCTCGATCCGAAGACGTTCCCTGCGGACCGGTCGCCCAGGCGGCCGGTCTCTTCGTGTCTGCAGCGGGCTAGCGCTCGCCGTGTCGAGCCAGATCGTGAACGGGCCGTCGTTGACGAGGTCGACCGTCATCTCGGCACCGAACCGGCCGGTCGCCACGGTCACGCCTAGACCGCGGAGCGCATCGGCGAAGCGCAGGTAGAGCCGCTCGGCGAGATCCGGCGCGGCGGCGCCGGTGAACCCGGGCCGGCGTCCGCGGCGCGTGTCGGCGAAGAGCGTGAACTGCGAGACGACCAGCGCCGACCCGCCGACGTCGAGCAGCGACCGGTTCGTCCGCCCGTCGTCGTCGCGGAAGATGCGCAGCTCGGCGGCCTTGCGGGCGAGGTCGTCGGCGGTCCCCTCCCCGTCGTCCGGCCCGACGCCGAGGAGGATGACCAACCCAGCGCCGATCTCGCCGACGATCTCGTCGTCGACCACGACCCGCGCGCCGGTCGTGCGCTGGAGGACGGCCCTCACGGGTGGCTGGGCGGCGGGATGACCCCGTGCTCGGCGATGAACCGCTCGCGCCAACCGTCGGCGTCGCGGAGGTAGCGTGTCCGCTCGCCGGCGTGACGCTCGATGACCAGCGCCTCGACGGACGCGGGGACCAGCAGGTCGTAGTCGCGGATGCCGTCCGGGTTGATCTGACCGTCACCGCGGAGCATCACGACCGGGATGCCGCCGGCCTCGATCTCGTCCATGAAGCGCTTGGCCAGGTGCTCCGGGAGCGAGGTGAAGGTCACCATCTTGTCGCGCGGGATCGGCTCGACACCGTCGTTCAGCGTGTACTGGTAGCCCTCGTCGGCGAGCGCCCGGATCAGCCGGATCTCGCGGCCCATGTCGTGGCCCTTCACCCACAGCGCCGACCCGACCACGAGCACGTCCACGCCGAGACCACCGACGAACTCCGCGGTCTCGCGGTTGATGCCGCCGTCGACGTGGACCTCGCCACCGAACGCCTTGTGGCGCAGCAGCTCGCGCGCGGCGAGCAGCTTGTCGCGGGCGACGTCCTTCATGAACGCCTGGCCACCGAAACCCGGCTCGACGGTCATCACCAGCACGATGTCGAGGAGCTCCGCGTACGGCTCCAGCGCCGACAACGGCGTCGCCGGCCGGACCGCGAGACCTGCCGCCCGCCCGGCTTCCCGGATCCGGCGCAGCGTCGGTGCGATCTCCTCCTCGATCTCGACGTGGAAGGTGATCGAGTCGCAGCCTGCCTCGAGGTACTCGTCGAGGAAACGGCCGGGCTCATCGATCATCAGGTGCGCGTCGAACGGCAGCTCGGTGCGAGGTCGGAGGTGCTTGATCGTCTTCGCGCCGAAGGTCAAGTTGGGGACGAAGTGGGCATCCATCACGTCGAGGTGGATGCGGTCGCCGCCGGAGCCCTGGACCCGGCGCACGGCATACGCCAGGTTGGACAGGTCGGCATCGAGGATGCTGGCCGCCACCCGCGCCCGACCGCCGGACACGGCTACTCCCCCACCCCGACCGGCGACGGCTCATGACTGCGTTCGCCAAGCAGGGCCGCCGCGCTCTCGGCCACAAGGCGGGCGCGGCGGCGGGCGACCGCGGGGGCCGGTGGCTCCCCTGCCCGCTCGGCGGCGAGCTGACCGCAGGCGGCCCCGACCTCCTGGCCGCGATTGCGACGGATGGTGGTCTCGATGCCAGCCCCACGCAGCGTCGACGCGAACTGCTCGATGACGGGCATCGGGCTGGCGATCCACGGCGTGTGGGCGACGGGGTTCATCGGGATGAGATTGACGTGCGCGTGATCGCCCCGCAACAGGTCGGCCATGGCCTCGGCGTCGAGCTCCGTGTCGTTGACGCCGCCGATCATCGTGACCTCGTAGCTGATCCGCCGGCCCGTGGCCTTCGAGTGGTCGCGCGCGGCCTCGATCACCTCGGCGACCGGCCAGCGGCGGTTCAACGGGACGAGGACGTCGCGCAGCGGATCGCGCGCGGCGTGGAGCGAGACCGCGAGCGTGAACTGCGGTCCGAGCGCGGTCAGCCGTCGGATCCCGGGCACGACACCCGAGGTCGACACCGTGATGTGCCGTGCACCCAGCCCGAAGCGACGGCGATCGTTGAGCGCCTCGATCGCGGCCAGCACACGGTCCAGGTTGAGCAGCGGCTCGCCCATCCCCATGAACACGATGTTGGTCAGCCGCTGGCCCGCCGCGGTCAGCCGCCGCGACGCGAAACGCACCTGGTCCACGATCTCGGCGACCTCGAGGTCGCGCCCGAACCCGAGCTCCCCGGTCGCACAGAACGGGCAGCCGACCGCGCACCCGGCCTGGCTCGAGATGCACAGCGTGTGGCGCTCGCGTGAGTTCGGTCGCGCCGGGTAGTGCATCAGGACCGATTCGATGAGCGCACCGTCGGCGAGCCGGTGCAGCGCCTTCTCGGTCAGGCCGCCGTCGGCCTCCTTCATCTCGGTGTCGGCGACCGTATCGAACCGGAACGCGGCCTCCAGCTCGGCGCGCAGGCCGGCCGGCAGCGTCCGCATCTCGTCGATCGAGCCGATCGCGCCGCCCCACACGCCGTCGGCGACCTGGCGAGCGCGATAGGCGGGCACGTCACGCTCGGCCAGCCACGCGGCGAGCGCGTCGGGAGTCAGCCCGGACAATCCAGGACGCAGGTCAGGGGTAACGGGGGTCACCGGTCGATGCTACCCCAGCCGCCCGGATGGTCAGATGGCCGCCAGGACGTCGCTGCCGACGATCCCCGGCCGGCCGCGCAGGAACTCGACCCACGGCATGCGCCGACCACCCGCCGGCTGGACCTCGTGGAGGACGAGCGTCCCGTCGCCGGTGGCGAGACCGCGCGAGCTGAAGCGACCGGAGGGGAGGTGCTCGCTCGCGGCGGGACTGGCCGCCCAGACCGTCAATCGGCCGGTGCGGGTCTCGACGAACGAGCCCGGCCACGGCTGATAGGCGCGGACCTGCCGATCCAGATCGACCGCAGGCAGCGAGGGGTCCATCCGGCCGTCCTCGCGGCGCAGCGGCTTGGTCAGGGTGACGCCGACGACGGGCTGGGCATGCTCGCGGAGATCGCCCGCGAGCCACGGACCCAGCGATGACGTCAACAGCTCGGCTCCCATCGCCGCCAGGCGCGCCTCCAGCTCCGGGGCCGTCTCGTCGGCTGCCACGGGCGTCCCGGCCTGGGCGACGATCGGCCCCGTGTCGAGGCCCTCGTCCATCCGCATCAAGGTGACGCCGGTGGCACGGTCGCCGGCCAGGATGGTCGCCGGGACCGGCGTCGCGCCGCGGTGTCGCGGCAGCAGCGACGGGTGGAGGTTGAGCGCGCCTTTCCCGATCTCGAGCAGGGACGCCGGAACGATCTGGCCGTAGTCGGCGAGGACGATGAGGTCCGGCTCGAGCGCCAGGATGTGGGAGATCGCGGCTTGGTCACGCAGTCGCGAAGGGGTCAGAACGTGTGCGACCTCCAGTTCCTCGGCCACCTGTGCGATCGGGGTAGCCACGGAAGCCAGCTTCCGACCCGCCGGCTTCGGCGGCGCCGTGACGATCCCGACGATCTCAACGGCCGAATCGTGTGCGAGCGCCCGCAGAGCGGGCTCGGCGAACGCGCCGCTCCCGATGAACACGGTGCGGACCGGACGCGTCTGCGCCCGGGTCTTGGTCACGCGAGGGCGCCCGTCGCCTCGCGGACCTCGGCGTCATCCTCGTCCCCACCATGGACCGGGAGCAGCTCGTCCATCGACTCCAAGTAGTCGATGTAGAGCTTCCCGTCGAGGTGGTCGAGCTCGTGCTGGAGCGCCCGACCGAGCAGCCCGGACCCGGCGACCTTGATCTTCTGGCCGTGGCGGTTCTGGGCGACCACCCAGACGCGCTCGTGGCGTGTCACGTACGCGACATACCCCGGGATCGACAGGCAACCTTCGAGGTCGCGGTCGTCGCCGGTCGCCCGGACGATGCGCGGGTTGACCAGCTCGTGCAGCTGGTCCTCGACTTCGATCACGCACGCTTGCAGCGCCACACCGAGCTGCGGCGCGGCCAGCCCGACACCCGGCGCGTCGCGCATCGTGTGCGCGAGGTCGTCGAGCAGCTCATGGAGGTACTTCCCGAAGCTATCGACGGGCAGTCCCTTGAGACGCAGGCGTGGGTCGCCCAGGAGGACGATGGGTCGGACACTCATGGGCGAAGTATAGAAGCGGTCAGATCAGCCCGGGCCGGCCTGGTCGGACGGGTCCGCGTCCGGCGTGACCGGCGGCGGCGTGGGGATCGACGAGGTGTCCGCGCCATGCCCCGACGCGTCGGCGGCGTCCGCGTCGACCGATGCGTGCAGGTCGGAGGCCCACGAACGTGACTTCTGGGCGAGCTTGCCACTCGCCTCCGATGTCGCCTCGCCGGCGCGCTTGGCGAGGGGCGCAGCCTTGTCAGCCGCGGTGGCGACCAATTCGGCGGCACGGGCCGAGAACTCGCGAACGGTCGGGCTGGCGCGCTCGGCCAGGTCATCGACCGCTTCGCGGAGGGTCTCGAGGAGCGCGGTCGCGCTGCTGGCTCCGGAGGTGGAGCCGGACGCGCCGGTGGAGCCGGTCGAATCGGATGAGCCGGTCGAACCGGTCGAGTGATCGGTGTGGTCGGCATGGCCCTGGGCGCTGTCGCCCTCCTGGTCGCCAGTCCAGGTGAAGGTCTCGTCAGGGGCCGGTTTGTCGTGCGGTTGCGGGGTCAGCGGATCGGTCATCGTCGTGTGCTCCTCGGCGCGGGGTGGCGGGGGTGACGCTCATCGTCGCACGAACAGCGCGAGGGGGCACGAGGCGAAGGTCCGGTCAGAGAAGGGACTCCGGATCGACGTCGACCGACCACGGTGCATCGACACCACCATCGAGGAGCGCCACGGGGTCTGAGCCGCGCAGGACGATGTTCCAGCGCCAGCGGTCGGCGCGGCGAGCGATGTAGGCCGGGGCAGGCCCGACGACCGCCACCGCAACTCCTCGTTCCGTGGCGCGTTCGCGCAGCCGCGAGGCCATCGCCGCCGCCTCGCGCTCCGCTGCCGCCGGATCGGCCAGGCCGACAGTCAGCTTCACGAGACGTCCGAACGGCGGCGACCCGAAGCGCTCGCGCAGCGCGAGCTCGGCGTCGTAAAAGGCTGTCCGGTCGCCGGTCGCGGCCGCGACGATCGACGGGTGATCTGGCTGGTAGGTCTGGAGGATCGCGTGGCCGGGGCGCTCACCGCGACCCGCCCGGCCGATCGCCTGGACCAGGAGCTGGTAGGTCCGCTCGGCCGCCCGCTCGTCGGGGAGGTTGAGCGCCACGTCCGACGAGACGATCCCGACCAGCGTGACCGATGGGATGTCGAGGCCCTTGGTCACGAGACTGGTCCCGACGAGGACGTCGAGACGGCCGTCGGCGAAGGCATCGATCACGCGCTCCGCGGCACCGCGGTGCTCGACGACGTCGCGATCGAGCCGCCCGACGCGCAGACCCGGGAACGTGTCGCGGACCTCGCGCTCGACCCGCTCCGTCCCGCCGCCGAGGTAGCGGATCCGCGGCGAACCGCACGACGGGCAACGCGAGGCGAGCGGCGTGGCCCGGCCGCAGTGATGGCAGCGCAGCGTCGTGCCGGCCTGGTGGTAGACGAGCGGCCGCTCGCAATCGGGGCACGCCTGGACGTGGCCGCAGTCGCGGCAGAGCACGACCGACGCGGTGCCGCGCCGATTGAGGACGAGGATCGCCTGCTCCCCGCCCGCAGTGTCCAGCCCGGCGAGTGCGCCGCTCAACGCGCGGGACAGGAGGCCGCGCTGTCCGGCGGCCAGCTCGGCGCGCAGGTCGACGACCTCGACGGTCGGAGCGGCGCCGACGGGACGAGACGGCAGGACGATCCGAGTCGTAGTCGCCGCTCCTGGCGCGGCCGATGCTCTCGACCGCGGGCGTCGCCGACCCGAGGACGATCGCGGCACCCGCCAGCTCCGCCAGGCGGAGCGCGACGTCCCGCGCCTGGAGCCGCGGGGTCCGGTCGCTCTTGTACGCGGCGTCGTGCTCCTCGTCGACGATGATGACCCCGACATCCGCCAGCGGCGCGACCACGGCCAGACGAGTCCCGACCACGATGTCGGCCTCGCCGGCCCGGATCCGTCGCCACTCGTCGGAGCGCTCCCCTTCGCCGAGCCCGGAATGGACGAGGGCGACACGGGCGTCGAGGTCGGCCCGCAGACGGTCCACGAGCGGGAGGGCGAGGGCGATCTCCGGCACGAGCACGAGGGCCGGCCGCCCGGCTTCGAGCGACGCGGCGATCGCCTCGACGTAGATCGCGGTCTTGCCGCCGCCGGTCACACCATCGAGCAGGAGCGGGCGCGGGTCTCGGGCCGCGATGGCGGCCACGATCCGATCGACCGCCTCGGCCTGGGCGGGCAACAGGTCGCTCGCGGCGGGACGGCCGCCACGCCTGCCGGCTGGTCGCGCGGCCAGCGGTCGGCGCGGGCGCTCGCGGACCTCGGCCTCGGCCAGGCCGCGTCGGACGAGCCCAGCCGCCGCGGTCGGTCCGTGACGGGCGGCCAGCTCGGCCGCGGGCACTTCACCGGCCGGTGCCGCCCCAAGCTCCGCCAATGACTCCACCTGGCGCGGCCCGAGCGGCCGGCCCGGGAGCGACTCGCCGGCGGCCAGCGCCGTCCCCGCCGCACGTCCCGTGTCGAGCAGCCTGATCCAGCGTTCGTAGCGTGGCCCGGCGCCGGCCCCGAGCAGCGTCCAGCCGAGGCTGACCCGTCCCTCCGCCTCGAGCGCGCGCAGGCGGCGAAGCAGGCCGGCGCGACCATCCGGTCCGGCAAGGTCGCGGACCGGGCGCGGGCCACGCGCAAGCTGTGCCAGGAGATCCGCCGTTGCGCGAGCGCCCGCCGCGCCCTCCCCAGCATCGGACGTCGCGTCGCCAGCGGCCGCCCCGGCCGGCGTCAGCTCGGCGACCAACTCGAGCCGTTCGAGCAGGCCCGGCGGCAGCATCGCGCGCAGCACCAGTGCCGGCGGCGCCAGGTAGTGCGTCGCGATCCCGGAGGCAAGGGCCAGCGTGAGACCCGGTAGCAGCGGTCCGTCGGCGCGGACCCGGTCGACGATCGGCTTGGCCCCGCTCGCGGGCAGCTCGCTGGTCTCGGCGACGATGATCCCGAGCGCCTGACGCCGGCCGAACTCGACCAACACGGCCTCACCGAGCTCCAGGTCCCCAAGCGCATCCGGCACGAGGTAGGTGTACGTCCGATCCCCGCCGCGCCCAGCGGCATCGACCGCCACCTCGACGGCGCGCGATCCGCCCGCCGTCGCCTCGAGACCGGGCGGCGACGCCTCCCCCAGGGTGGCCTCGGGCAGGAGGGTCAAGGCGACCGGGAGTAGACCTCGACCCGCCGGTCGGGGTGCCGAGTGTGCTCGTCGGCGATGATCTGGTCGATCCGCTCGGCCGTCCGCTCGACCTGCCCGGTCTCGTTGGTCACGACGTAGTCGTAATCCTCCTGGCGAGCGAGCTCGATGGCGGCGTTCCGCTGGCGCAATTCGAGCTCATCGGCGGTCTCCGTCGCGCGGCTGCGCAACCGCTGGAAGAGGTCCTCGAGCGACGGCGGGATGAGGAAGACGAGGAGCGCACCGGGGACCTTCTCCTTGACGACCTGGGCGCCCTGGACGTCGATCTTGAGGATGACGTCCCGGCCGGCGGCGAGTGCCTCGCGGACCTGTCGGCGGGGCGTCCCGTACCAGTTGCCGTGGACCTCGTTGGCCTCGAGGAACTCCCCGGCCGCCCGCTGCGCGGCGAAGGTCTCCGGGTCGAGGAAGAGGTAGTCGACGCCGTCGACCTCACCGGGCCGCATCGACCGAGTCGTGCAGGTGATGACGTAGTGGTAGTCGGGCTCGTGGTGGCGCAGCTTGAGCGCGTCGATGATGGTGTCCTTGCCGACCCCGCTCGGTCCCGAGATGATCACCAGCATCGCGCCATTGGCGCCGTCCATCGAGCCGCCCGGATCCGGAACGCCTCTCACCGGACGACCTCGCGCAGGCCGTCGAGCACGGTCTCGAGCTCCGGCGGGAGCGGCGCGGTGGCGCGGATCAGGTGGCCGTCCGACGGCGACGTCAGCTCGAGCCGCCACGCGTGCAGGAAGAGCCGGTCGAGGCCGGCCGGCCCGCGCCGCGAGGTGCCCGTGCCGTAGACCGGATCGCCCGCCACGGGATGGCCGATCGCCTCGAGATGGACCCGGATCTGGTGCGTCCGGCCGGTCACGAGGTCCAGGTCGAGCAGCGTCCAGTCGGTGAACCGCTCGCGGACCCGGTATCCGGTCACGGACGGGCGTCCGTTGGTCACGACCGCCATCTTGGTCCGGTGTTTCGGGTCGCGCCCGATCGGCGCCTCGATCCGGCCGACCGCCGCCGAGACGCTCCCCTGGACGAGTGCCTGGTACGTCTTCTTGACCCGCCGGGCCTTGAGCTGGGCCATGATCGACGCCTGTGCGGCGTCGTGCCGGGCGACCATCAGCAGGCCGCTCGTGTCGCGATCGAGGCGATGGACGATGCCCGGTCGCTGGACGCCGGCGATCCCGCCCCAGGTCGACCCGTCGCCGTGTGCCAGCAACGCGTTGACGAGCGTGTCGCCGGAATGACCCGGGGCCGGGTGGACGACCAGACCGGCCGGCTTGTCGAGGATGAGCAGGTCGTCGTCCTCGTAGACGATCGTCAGCGGGATGTCTGGCGCGGGCTCGAGGTCGAGCGCCGCGGGCTCCGGGACGTCGAGCCGCAGGTCGGTCCCGGCGGCGACGATCGCGTTCGAGCGCAGCGCCTCGCCGGACGCCGTCAGCCGCCCGTCCGAGATCAGCTTCTGGACGTAGCTGCGCGACAACCCGGTCGCATCGGCCACGTACCTGTCCACGCGCCCGCCCGAGCCGTCGGGGACCCGCAGCAGCCGGATGCCCGGCGCGTAGGCCGGGTCAACCATCGGAAGGTGACTCGGTCCTGGGTTCCAGCAGCCGGCCCAGGGCCGGGACGAACGCCGCTCCGATGAGCATGACGATGGCCAGGCTGATCGCCGCGTCGGCGACATTGAAGGTGTACCAGCGGAAGTCGCCGATGCCGATGTCGACGAAGTCGACCACGTAGCCGAGCCGCAGCCGGTCGGTCACGTTGCCGAGCGCCCCGCCGAGCAACAGCCCGAGTGCGATCGAGAGATACATGCTCCGCCCGGACCGACCGTGGTACGCGACGATCAGGCCGATGACCGCGAGCGAAAGGACCCCGAAGATCGCGGCGTTGTCGCGGAAGAGCCCGAACAGCGCACCGGAGTTCTGGCTGAAGATGAGGCGGACCATGTCGCCGATGACACTCACCGACTCGCCCGGCGACAGCAGGCCGACCAGCCAGGCCTTCGTGATCTGGTCGAGGATCAACACCGTCGCGGCGACCCCGAAGAACGTGACCCAGTGTGCCCCGCTCCTTCGCGACGCAACGACCGGTCCCGACGTGCCGGACCCTCCCCCGCTATCCACGACTGTCACTGTCGCACACCCGTGAGCGCGACGCAGGGCGATCTCGACCGGGCCGCCGTCGAGCTCGACGGTCGCGCGGGAGGCGTCGGCAGGGGCGTCACCGTCGGCCAGCGTCGCGAGCGTGTCGGTCGCGACCGACGGGAGGTGCGCGGCCACGGCGTCGGGAAGCGAGCCGGTCCACAGCTCGATCCGATCATCGAGCTCGAGCTCCGCGTCGCGGCGCAGGTCCTGGACGGCGCGGGCGAGCTCACGGGCGTCGCCTTCGGCACGCAGCGCGGGCGTCAGCTCGGTGTCGAGCACGACGACCAGGCCATCGCGGTCGGCGACGGCGGTCCCCGGCCGCGGCGTGGCCTGGATCTCGACCTCGTCCGGCGCCAGCGTCACCCCGCCGAGCGTGACCGACCCGTCGTCCTCGAAGGTCACGTCGCCCGACCGGGCGGCGGCCATCACGGCGGGGATCGCAGACCCGAGCCTCTTCCCGATCTTGGGCAGCAGCGGCTTGACCCGTCGCTCGACGAGCGACGAGTCGTCATCGATGACGATGACCTCCTTGACGTTGATCTCGGCGGCGATGAGCCCGAGGAGCTCGTCGTCGATCGCCAGGCCGCGATCTGGCAGCGCGATCCAGGCCGTCGCGAGGGGCTGGCGGGTCTTGAGACCGGCACCGCTGCGCAGGGTCCGCGCCAGGTCCACCGCGGCCTGGGCGACCGCCATCGAGCGCTCCAGCCCGTCGTCGCGATGGCCCGCGAGCTCCGCGGTCGGCCAGTGGGTGAGGTGGACGCTGTCGGGCGCCTCGGGCACGACCGTGGTGACGAGGTTCGCGTAGAGCGACTCGGCGAGGAACGGCAGGGTCGGCGCGAGCATCCGGGCCGCCGCCACGAGGGCCTCGTGGAGCGTGGCGAACGCGGCGTCCTGGTCGCGCGGATCGTCGGATCGCGAGAAGCGGCGGCGTGACAGGCGCAGGTACCAGGTCGACAGGCCGTCGAGGTACGAGGACAGGGCCTTCGCAGCGCCCGCTGCGTCCGTCTCGCGCAGCCGCGCCTCGACCGTCGTCCGCCGTCCCTGCCGCGCGGGACAGGATCCAGCGGTCGAGCGCGCGCCGCTCCCCGACCGGCGGCGCTGCCTCGGTCGGGCTCCAGCCGGCCAGCCGCGCGTACGTGACGAAGAACGAGTAGACGTTCCACAGGATCAGCAGCTCGCGCCGGGCCTCGTCCGCCGCGTGCCAGCCGAACAGGATGTTCTCCTCCGGCCGGGACTTGGCGAACATCCAGCGCATGACGTCGACGCCCATCCGGTCGGCGGCATCGTCGAACTCGATCATGTTGCCCGAGCTCTTGTGCATCGGGCGGCCGTCCTCGGCGAACAGCGTCGCGTAGCCGAAGATCGTCTTGAACGGTGGCTCGCGGCGGAGGACCGTCGACATCGCGAGCATCGAATAGAACCAGTTGCGGAACTGGCCGGGGAAGCTCTCGGTGATGAAGTCGGCCGGGAACCACTGCCGCCAGTACTCGGGATCCTCGCGGTAATGGAGCGTCGAGAACGGCACGATCCCGGCGTCGAGCCACGGGTTCCCGACGTCCTTGATGCGTTCGACGGGCGCACCGCAGCCGGGACAGGCGATCTTGACCGCGTCCACGTACGGGCGGTGCGGGGTGTGGCCCTCGAACTCGTCCCAGCCCTCGACCGCACGCTCCTTGAGCTCGTCGCGCCCGCCGATGACCTCGACCCGGCCGCACGCCGAGCAGTCGTAGATCGGCAGCGCGAGCCCCCAGTAGCGCTTCTTGCTGATCATCCAGTCGTGCATGTTGCGCAGCCAGTCGAGCTCGCGCTCGTAGCCGAAGTCGGGGATCCAGCGGATCTGGTCGACGACTTCCATGATCTGGTAGCGCAGGCTGGCGTCGACCTGCTCCGGGGTCAGCGTCTCGCGCGGCTGGTCGTAGAGCGGGCCCATGTCGATGAACCACTCGTCGACGAGCCGGAAGACGAGCGGCGTCCCGCACCGCCAGCAGTGCGGGTAGCGGTGGGTGATGGTCTCGAGACGGTAGAAGCGGTGCTCGCGCTTGAGGTGCTCGACGATCGGGTCGGTGGCGTCGCGGACGTCGGTCCCGGCCAGGTTCCCGAAGCCGTCGACGAAGATCCCGGCCTCGTCGAGCGGGGCGATGACCGGCAGCCCCAGCTCCTTGCCGAGCTGGAAGTCCTCGGTGCCGCAGCCGGGGGCGATGTGGACGATGCTCGTGCCCTCGTCCTCCCCCACCTCGCTCCAGGGCACGACGACGTGCTGGTACGGGTGGTCCGGGTCGTCGCGCGTGCCTGCCGCGAAGGCCGTCCTGACCGCCGGCAGGTCATCGAACGGACCCGCGTAGCGCCAGCCGACCATGTCGGCGCCGGACAGCTCGTCGAGCACCTCGAATGTCGCCCTTGACCGCCGTCTTCAGCGTCCCCTTGCCGACCCAGAACAGGTCGTCGCCCTGGCGGATCTTGACGTAGCGCAGGCTCGGCCCGACCGCGGCGGCCACGTTCGAGGTGAGCGTCCAGGGCGTGGTCGTCCAGACGAGGAGCGACTCGCCCGGCCGGTCGAGCAACGGGAAAGCGAACGGTCAGCCCGGGGTCGTCGCGGTCCTGGTAGCCCTCGTTCATCTCGGTCTGTGAGATGCCCGTTCCGCAGCGGGCGCACCACGGCATCGTGTCGTGGCCCTTGTACAGCCAGCCGCGCCGGTGGACCTCCGCCAGGAACCCCCAGATCAGGTCGTTGTTCTCGTTGCTGAACGTGAAGTAGCTGCCGCCGACGTCCTTCGTGCCGAGTCGCCCGACGAGCGTCTCGACGCTGTCGGTGACGGGGCCGTCGGCGCCCTGGATCGTCGTGACCGCAGCGGGATCCGTGCCCAGCAGCTCGCCCAGCCGGCGCAGCTCGTCCGGGTCGTTCCAGTCCATCCACATCCCGAGCCGGATCGACTGCTCGGTCTGGCGCGCGGCGTAGGTCAGCACGCGCTGCTTGCACAGGGTCACGAAGCGGGCGATCCCGAACGCCTCGATGTCGCGCTTCGAGGTGAACCCGAGGTCGCGCTCGACGTTGACCTCGACCCACAGGCCCTGGCAATCGAACCCGTTCTGGTAGCGCTGGTCCTCGCCGAGCATCGCGTGAAAGCGCTGGTAGAGGTCCTTGTAGGCGCGGCCCCAGGCGTGATGGATGCCCATCGGGTTGTTGGCCGTGATGGGGCCGTCGAGGAAGCTCCATCTGGGGCCGCCGGCGTTCTGGGCGCGGAGCCGGGCGAACGTCTGCCGGTCGCGCCACCCCTCCAGGATCTCGTACTCCTGGGCAACGAAGTCGGGCTTCGATTCGACGGGTCGGAACATTCGGCCTCGGGGTCGGATAGGGAGGGTCGGCGGGTGGGTCTGTGTGTGGGGGGACGGCGCGCCACGACGGGCGGGCGGCGCGGAGCCCGTTTCGGCGGCTGCTTGTATCCTACCCGCGATGCACGAACCTGAGGGCGCGCGACCGCGCACGAGGTCGCCGTTCGCTGCGGCATTCCTCTCCCTGATCTTCCCCGGACTCGGCCAGCTCTATGCCGGAGCGCCGATGCGCGCGCTGGCCTTCGCGGCCGGTCCCATCCTGCTCCTGGCACTCAGCGCCGGGACGGTCCTGCGCGTCGACCGCATCGCGCTGCTCGGCTTCCTCGTCGACCCTGGCGTCCTCGACGCCGTCTTCGTGGTCAACCTCGCCGTCCTGATCTACCGGCTCGTCGCGATCGTCGATGCCTACCGGGTCGCCCAGTACCTCAACAACTCGGCCGCGTCCGGCGCCGGCCAGGCCGGGCGGGCGCGCATCCCCGGCAACCTCGCCTCGATCGCCGGCCTGCTCGCGGTCATCCTGGTCATGACCGGCAGCCACGCCGTCGTCGCGCGCTACGACCTGCTGGCCAAGGACGTGCTCGACAGCGGCTGCATCTTCATCGGCGACGACAACAAGACGTGCGACCTCGATACCACGCCGTCGCCGTCACCCGGCGACACCGACCAGCCGAGCCAGGACCCCTCCGCCCTGTCGACCGATTCGCCCGAACCCGAGGCGACCCCGGCCGGCAGCGCGCTGCCCGAGGTCGCGATCCCGCCGTGGGACGGCAAGGAGCGGCTCAACATCCTGCTGATCGGAGCCGACCAGCGACCGAGCGAGGGCACGTTCAACACCGACACGCTCATCGTCGTCTCGATCGATCCGCTCACCCACAAGGTGGCGATGTTCAGCCTGCCGCGCGACACGGTCGACGTCCCGACCCCGCCCGGACCGGCGCGCAACGCGTTCGGACCGCTCTACACCGCGCAAGATCAACGCCTGGTGGACCTCGATCCACCTCCGCTCGGACCTCTTCCCGGGCAACAAGAAGACGCGTGGCTACAACGGGCTCAAGGAGATCCTCGGCAACCTCTACAAGCTCGACATCAAGTACTTCGTCGAGGTCAACTTCGACGGCTTCCGGTCGATCGTCGACGAAATGGGCGGCGTCACCATCAACGTCCAGGTGCCGGTCTCGGACGACCGCTTCCCGTCGACCGAGGGCCGCCTGCGGCGGGTCTACATCCCGAGCGGGATCCAGCACATGAACGGCGCCGAGGCCCTCCGCTACGCACGCTCCCGCCACGGCTCGAACGACTTCGACCGCGGCGTCCGCCAGCAGCGCGTCCTGCTGTCACTGCGCGAGCAGGCCGACCCGCAGGCGCTCATCCCGCGCCTTCCCGAGCTCGTCAAGGCACTCCAGACGGCGGTCTCGACGGACATCCCGGCCAACCAGCTGGCGCCGCTGCTGGGCCTCGCCTCGCAGATCGACACCAAGAACATCCGCTCGTACGTCTTCTCCCCGCCCTTCTACCAGAAGGAATACCAGAACAGTCCGCGCGGCTACATCATCGTCCCGAACGTCCCGCGCATCCGTGCCGCCGTCAAGGACGGCCTTCACCGTGGACCCGGCCGAGGAGGCCACGCCGCCAGGCTCTCGCCGAAGAGGCGGCCGGGGTCTGGGTCCTCAACGGCACCAGCGACAGCGGCCGCGGGGCGCGCCTCGCCGGCTTCCTCGACTACCACGGGATGGCCGCATCCGCGCCGCGCCAGAAGCCGCCCGGCCCGGTGCCCGGCGAACACGACGATCGTCGCCTACAACGGCGCCGAGACCGAGAACCCCGCGACCATCGCGTATCTCGAGCAGACGTTCGGGGTGACCGTCACGCCGGTGACCGATCCGGCCATCGGGACGGACATCATCGTCACCATCGGGAAGGCGACACCCGACCTCGAGGCGCCGCCCTCGTCCTGACCCGCCCCTACTCGATCGGGGTGAGCCAGTGGTCGTATTCGGGGATGCGGCCGCGGACGGCGTCGAAGTAGCGGTCGCGGACCAGCCGGGCGATCGGCCCGACCTCGCCCGAGCCGACCGGCCGGTGGTCGACCTCGACGACCGGCGAGATCTGGACGCCCGTCCCGCACAGGAACATCTCGTCGGCGACGTACAGCTCGGACCGGTCGATCGAGCGGACCTCGGTCGGGATGCCCTCGTTCTCGAGAAGCTCGAGCATCGCCTTGCGGGTCACGCCTTCGAGCAGGTCGTCGTAGACCGGTGGCGTCAGCGCGACGCCGTCACGGACCACGAAGACATTGGCCGCCGAGGCCTCGTTGACGTGGCCGCCGGCGGTCAGGACGATCGCCTCGTCGAAGCCGTTCATCTCGGCCTCTGACTTCTGGAAGGCCATGTTGACGTAGCCGCCGACGATCTTGCCGCGGGCCGGCAGCGCCTCGTCGGCATTGCGCCGCCAGGACGAGGTCATGACCCGGACGCCGGCGTCGGTGTCGATGTAGTCACCGAACGGCACGCTGACGATGTACAGCTCGTTCTCGAGGTCGTGCAGCCGGACCCCGATCGCCTTGGTCGACTTGTAGAACGAGGGCCGGATGTAGGCATCCTGGGTGAACCCGTTGCGGCGGACCGTCTCGATGATCAGCCGCGTCAGCTCATCGACCGACGGCACGTCGTTCATCAGCATGATCCGACAGGATTGGCGGAGGCGCTCGACGTGCTCGCGGACCTTGAGCCCGTAGAGCCGCTTCTGCTCGGGGTTCCAGTACGCCCGGATGCCCTCGAAGGTCGCCGTCCCGTACATGAACGCGTGGGTCATGATGCTGACCTTGGCGTCGCGCATCGGCACCCATTCGCCCTCGAAATAGCAGATCAGGTCGTCGAGCGACCCGGGCGTCGGGGCGTGGTGCGTCGTCTGCTCGGTGTCGGACTTCTCGGTCAGCATTCGCGGGCTCCTGCGCTGCGGTCGGGCGAGTATATCAGTGGGTTTCGGCCGGTCCGAACACGCCACTGATGGTCCCGACGACGAGCCCCAGGTAGACCAGGTAGAAGACGCCGCCGACGAGCAGGTTCTTGCCGTGGAGCACGCCGGAGCGCGCCATCGGGATGAAGATGACCGCCGACGACAGGAACGCGATGCCGGCCGACGCGAAGGCGACCCAGGTGTCCTCGGTGACGACCCAGGTGCTCGACGCGAAGACCAGCGCGACGACGGTCGGGATCGTCGACTGGAAGACCATCGCGCCGGTGATGTTGCCCATGGCCAGCGTGTCCTTGCCCTGGCGGACCCAGATGATCGAGTTGAACTTCTCGGGCAGCTCGGTCGCGATCGGGGCGATGACCAGGGCGAGCAGCGCGTGGATCGACCCCGAGCGTGGACGCGAGGTGGCTGACCGCGTCCACGAAGAAGACGGCGCCGATGATGATCAAGGTGAGCGCCGCGAGGACCTGCAGGTTGACGACCCGCAGGCGCGGCACGGCCGGGTCGTCGCGATGGGCGCGACGGTCGATCCGGTGGAAGCGCAACGGCGCGAGGTCCGAGGCGTCGACGTCGGGGTCGGCCTCGAAGTGGCCCTTGACGTACCAGGCGTAGATGCCGATCAGGCCGACCGCCACGATCCACTTGAGCCAGACCGGCTCGAGCGGCAGGAAGGCCGCCCCGATGGCGATGGCGTACGCGATCGCGAAGTAACGCATGTCGTGCGCGAGGACCTTCGTGTCGACGCGCATGGCGTCACCGGTCGGGCGATGCCGGGCCGACCACAGGACGGCGACGCCGGTCACGAACATGGCGAGGGTCGCGAGCATGAACGGCGCGCCGAGGATGGCCCCGACGCCGACCGCGTGCGACGACTCCCCGGTCGCGAACAGGATCGCGATGATCGGGATCAATGTCTCGGGGAGCGCCGTCCCGACCGCGGCCAGCACCGATCCGACCGCGCCCTCGGCCAGTCCGAGCTTGCGCCCGAACCATTCGATGCCGTTGGTGAACAGCTCCGCGCCGAGCAGGATGATGACCAGCGCGCCGACGAGGATGAGGATGTCCATGCCTTTAAACGGTAACAGTGAGGGCGCTTCCGACGCCGATGGCGATGATGGCGAGGATCCCCAGCGGCGATCGCGACCATCAGCCAGTCCGCCTGGCGGGCGTAGGCGACGCCGGCCACGATCACCCGGCCGATGGGCGTCGCGACGACCGCCAGCAACCCGAGCCACAGGAACGCCGCCGGGTCGAGCGCGAGCGAGCTGGCTGCCGAGTGTCGCGAGGTCGAGGCCGGGGCCGCCGCTCAGCGGCGAGATCCCGTCGGCGACCATCAGCACGACGCCGACGACCAACAGGCCGACGGCGACGTAGGTCATCGCGATCAGCAGCCGGCCGATGCGGTGCTCGGCCGCCGCGGCCCGGTCGTCGGATGGCGCGTCGTGGACCGCGGCGTGCGCGTCGCCGGTCATGTGAACACCCGCAGCAGCAGCTGGACGGCCGTGTAGACCAGCACGATCACGAACAGCAGCTGGAGATGGCGGAGATCGACCCGATGGCCGAGCCGCGACCCGGCCGTCGCGCCGATGAAGACGCCGATCGCGGTCGGGCCGGCGACGTACGGGTCGATGCCACCGTGGATGATGTAGATGACCGCGCTGGCCGCCGCCGTGATCCCGATCATCATGTTGCTGGTCGCCGTGGCGACCCGCAGCGGGACGCCCATCGCGAGGTGCATCAGCGGCACCTTGATCACGCCGCCACCGATGCCGAGGAGCGCGGACGTGATGCCCGCGCCGGTCGCCCCGACGACACCGAAGCCGAGGCTGTGGACGCGGTAGCCCTCACCGGACAGGCGGCTCAGCGCCGTCTGGCGCGCGCCGGCTCCGGGACGCGTGACCGCGTGCCGGTCCGGCTCGGGCTCGATCTCCAGCTCGGCGCCTCGACCGCGGGCCATCGTGACCGCCACGTACAGCAGGAGCGCGGCGAACAGGAACGACAGCAGCTGGTCGCTGAGCAGGAACGCGATCGATCCGCCGACCAGGGCACCGAACGCGGTGAACAGCTCGAGCGTCATGCCCAGGCGCATGTTCGCGACGTGGCGCTCGAGGTAGACGCCGGCCGCGGCACTGCTGGTCATGATCACGCAGATCAGCGAGACGCCGACGGCCTCCCGGAGCGGGAGGCCGAAGCCGAGGGTCAGCAGCGGGACGATGAGGATCCCGCCGCCCAGTCCGAGCAGGGAGCCGAACGCTCCCGCGACGGCCCCCGCGCCGAGCATCAGCAGCCCGACGATCACGTCAGGCGGTGTGCGATGCGGGGGTCACGCCCAGCCGACAGGTGCGGCCGAGGCTCAGGGTCGGAGGTGCTGGGGCGCGTACGGAAGAAGCGCGACGTGTCGGGCGCGCTTGAGGGCGACCGCCAGCTCGCGCTGGTGGCCGGCGCACGTGCCGGTCTTGCGTCGCGGCTCGATCTTCGCTCGCTCGGACAGGTAGCGGCGGAGGCGGTTGACCTCCTTGTAGTCGATCTGGACGGTCTTGTCGGCGCAGAACGCGCAGACCTTGCGACGGCGTCGATCGCGATAGAAGTCGTCGCGCTTCTTGGAACGGACGGGGGGAGGCATGTGTTCGGTTTCTCCTGATCAGAAAGGAAGGTCGTCGAGGTCGGTGTCGTCGGCGGGCGGGCGTGAGCCGCCGCCACCGCCGCCACCGGAGAACCCGCCACCACCGCCCGAGGCAGCGCCGGCAGCGACAGGGGCGCCGGTGAAGGTCCCGCCGTCGTCGTTCTGGCCGCGTGCCTGGAGGCTGATGACGTTGTCCGAGATCACGTCCAGTGACGTTCGCTTCTCGCCGTCCTTGCCTTCGAACTCGCGGGACTTGAAGCGGCCCTCGACGAAGACCTTGTTGCCCTTGCGCAGTTGCTCGGCGGCGCGCTCGGCACGGTCGCCGAAGACGCTGACACGGAACCAGTCCGTGCCCTCATCGACCCAGCCACCCTGGCCGTCGGGCTTGCTGTGGCTGACGGCGACGCTGAACTGCGTGACCGGCTTGCCGTTGGGCGTGTAGCGCATCTCGGGGTCGCGCCCGAGATTGCCGATGAACATGATCTTCGAGAACGCCATGGGTCTTGGCCCTCCCTCAGTCGATGGCGGCCGGAGCCGCCTCGCTCTCGGACTCGTCGATGAATTCGCCGGGGACGTCCTCGTCCTCCTCGTCGAGACCCGACGGGAGATCCTCGCCGTCGATGTCGTCGAGCTCCGAGCCGTCGCCGGCCGACGCCTTGGCCGGTCGGTCGACGCGCGTCACGAGGTGACGGAGGACCTCTTCGGTGATGAGCAGGGTGTGCTCGAGCTCGACGATGGCCTCGGACGGGGCCTCGAAGAGGATGATGTGGTACGAGCCCTCACGATGTCGATCGATCGGGTAGGCCAGGCGGCGGCGCCCCCACGGGGCGACCTTCACGATCTGGCCGCCGGACGCGACGATGCCGCGAGTGGTCCGGTCGACGAGGGCCTGGCTTTTGTCGTCCGCGACGTCGGGGCGGATGACGAGCATGAGTTCGTAGCGGCGCAAAGCGCACAACTCCTTCCAATGGGGATGCCCCGCTGACGGACTGATCCGGCACGGAGCGGAAAGGACAGACGCGGAGTCTAGCACGAAGGTCGCCGGCCTTCCGACGTGGCTCCCCTGCCCGGCCGCCGTTGTATCCTCTTGGCGACCCAGACCGCCTATCACCGACCATCATCGGGGAGACTCCGTGCCCGCCAGTACCATCCTGCTCGTCGCGTCGGACGCCGAATTCGGGCGACGTGATCAAGACGATCCTGTCCGGAGCCGGTTACGCCGTGACCGTGGTCGCCGACGCGGAGAAGGCGATGCCAAAGGTCGCCGAGCACCAGCTCGTGATCCTCGACATCTCGAGCGGTCCCACGACGGCGATCGAGGTCTGCAGCCAGATCCGCGCGACGCCGTCGATGAGCGCGATCCCCGTCATGTGCGTCAGCGCGAGCGAAGAAGTCGAGGAGCGCATCGCGTTCCTCGAGGCCGGCGCGGACGACGTGATGGCCCGTCCGTTCGACGCGCGGGAGATGGAAGCCCGGGTCGAGGCCCTGCTCCTTCGCTTCCAGCGCTCGCGCGACCTGGGTCCGGTCGTCTCGCCCGACGGACTGACGCTTGCCCGGGCACGACGGACGGTGGCGGTCTACAGCCCGAAGGGCGGCGTCGGGACGACGACCGTCGCCGTGAATGTGGCGACCGCGGCAGCCGCCGACAAGCCCGACAAGGTCGTGCTGGTCGACTTCTCGTTCCAGTTCGGCGGCGTCGCGACGCTGCTCAACCTCGACCCCAAGCAGACGATCGCGGACGTCGTCCGCGAGCAATCCGCGCTCGTCGAACCGGAACTGCTGCGCACGTTTGCGATGCGCCACGACAGCGGCCTTCACGTGCTGGTCGCCCCGGCCGCGCCCGAATCGTCGCAGACGATCACCAAGGCGCACGTCGCGCAGGTCCTGTCGACGCTGCTCGATGGCTACGACATGGTGGTCATCGATGCCGGATCGACCCTCGACGAGCGCGTCCTCACGATCTTCGAGGCGGCCGAGACCGTGCTGCTGACGGTCACGCCCGAGATCGGTGCGCTCAAGTCGATGCATGGACTGCTCGAGAACCTGGCGGAGGCCGGGACGATCAGCCTGAAGTCCAGGTTCGTGCTCAACAACCTGTTCGCGCGCGACATCCTCAAGGTTCGTGACGTCGAGACCTTCCTCGGGGCGAAGATGGCCGTCGAGCTGCCGTACGACCCGTTCCTCTACCTCAAGGCCGTCAACGAAGGCGTGCCGATCGTGACCGGGGCGCCGCGCTCCGCGCCTGCCGAGCGGCTCGTCAGGCTGAGTGGGATCGCCTTCGGCGCGGCGGGCTACCAGCTGCCGACCGACGCGCAGGAGAAGAAGTCGGGCGGACTGTTCCGGCGACGCCGCTAGGTGAAGCGACTGCTGATCCTGGCACTCGTTGTCGCCGGGTGTGGCGGTGCCGCGGCCTCCGGTTCGAGTGGCCTACTCGGCGGCCCGTCGGCAGAACCGTCCGGCGCAGTGCTCGCGGACAAGAACCATCCGACGGATCCGCCCGACGTCGTCTTCGACCTCGCCGTGAAGGTGACGAAGCGGACCGCCAGCGTCGCCCGAAACGCACGGGCGTCGGTGACGATCAAGACGACCACGGGCGCCGAGTGCGGCATCGACGTGCAGTACCCGTCCGGGAGCTCGACCGCCGACGGGCTCGAGCCGAAGACGACGAACACGAGCGGCGCGATCACCTGGAAATGGGTCGTCGCCAAGGACGTCAAGAAGGGCGGGGTGCCGATCGTGATCACGTGCACCCTCGGCGATCAGACCGGCAGGGCCGACACGAGCTTCAAGGTCAAGTAGCTTCCGCGATGCGAACTCTGCGCGCCACTCTCTATCGTGAGGTGGTCGCAGTCTTGGTCGCGTGGTCCCTGCTGATGCTGCTCGTCCAAACCTTCAAGGGCGGCAGCGTCGGTGGACCCGCTTGCTACACCGACCCCACGTGCGGCGAGATCGGCTGGATCCCGACGGCCTTTTGGATCATCGGCATCCTCGTCATCCTCGTCGTCGGTTTCGCACTGCGCCCAGAGCGCCTGCGTTCAGCGGACTCGGGCAGCGGCCCGACGGATAAGGTCGTCGCTGTTGCTCTGGTGCTGGGCACCTTGGCGATCGTCGCCGTCGCCCTGACCCTCTATCAGGACAGCCGACCGATCTCCTGATCCTGGGGCCGACATCGGGCGACCGCCGATCAGCAGGTCCCGTTGCATGGTTGCCGCACTGAGGACCATTCCGGACTGCGTCGTCGGGCGATGACCGGCGCGCTTGGCTTGGGCATGGTGAGAGCAGACAGATTCAAGGAGCTTTCACCGATGTTCGATGCCAACTTCCCGATCCTTGGCCGGCTGCTGCCGGCACCGGCCCCAGTCATCCCGGTCGAAGATGATCCGGCGACGCTCGCCCGCCTCGCGGCGGTCATGTCGGATCGCGTCCCGCCCTGCCCGAACTGCGGGGGCGACCCGTACGTCTGTCGGACCATCGGCTGTGACGTCGACGACGCCCCGCTCCTGTTGGCGCAGCCAACGGTCGATCGATCCGAAGACATGGATGAGCCTGTCGCACTGATCGCCTAGGTGGGTGCGCGCGACGGTCGAGATGGGCGTGAAGACGCCCGGCGCTCTTCTGGGGGGAAGGCTCCGGGCGTCTTGGCGGCAACAGGACCAGCCATTGCTGTCCCCGCCTGTTCTCTGGTCCGCCTCTGGCGGGCTGGCGGATCGCTTTGAACGGTACTCCGCCATCCGATGCATATGCGATAGGGCGAACACCGTATCCATGGCACGCCCGCCGGCTAGGCGACAAGAGCAAAGAAACTAGAACCCCGCCCGTCGGAGGTGACGAAGCGGGGTTCCCGAAAGTCGAGGAGTAGCGAGGATGCGGGTCGGCCTATTCCGGCTTGCCGGCACCGTCGGGCTTTCCGACACCGTCGGGCTTGCCCGCATCGGCGGGTTTACCGGCATCGGCTGGTCGGTGCTCGGCGGCAGTCGCCTGGCCATGGTTGTTCTTGGCCACGGCAGAGACGTCGGCGCCATGGTTCGTATCGGGCGTCGTGTCCTCGGCGGTCGCGACAGCAGAGACAGCCGCGCCATGCGCGGCAGCATCGGGCAGATCGGCGGCCGGGGCTTCTTCCGGCGCGACTGCGGGCGCGACGACCACGGGGGCATCGACTGGCACAGCTCGCACCGGCACCGTCTTTCCGGCCGCTTCGGTCGCCTTCTGCAGTCCGGGAGCCGCCGCGTCGGGCAGCGCCGTGAACGCGGCTACCGTGCCCGCCATCAGGACGAGTCCGCCGATCGCCAGGGGAATGCTCTTGAGTCGGGTCACAGACCAACCTCGCTGTAGGGTCTGGGGGTCTCAACGGGGTAACGACGCAGGCGCTGGCGTCGTTAGGGGTACATGGGTACCGCCGCTGGCTGCCATTGGTCAGCGGAGACTCAGATTTGGCGATCGTGGACCCTTTAGACCGCTTGTCGCGATGACGGTCGAGTCTGCTTGCGCTTGTTTGACGCAAGGTCCAGTTGTGCATCGATCCAACCCGCCGCGGAGTCCCAGAAATAGGCTGAATCGGAACTCAAGCCGCTTCTCGCGGCGTATTGCTCCCACTTGTCGCACCAGTCCAACGCCTGCTCGGGGGTCATCCGACGCATGGCGATGAGGAGCTGCGCGGCTCGCCTGCGACCGCCGTCGGGGCGCGCTGTATGTGCTGCGTGTTCGCCCATAACCTGGATAACGAACCGCGAGGGAGGGTGTTAGCGCTCGGACGTTTCAGACATATTGCGTAATGATCCGCCTCGCGATGGGGGCGCGGGTAGATATCCCCCGCCGGATGCCGACTGAGCACCCGCTGGAGGCCCACCTGCGTGTCATCACTGCGACGGCCAAGGCAAACGCATGGTGCCCGGAGCCGAGATTCGAACTCGGACGCCCTTGCGGGCTGCGGAGTTTGAGTGCAACCGTAACGTCCACGGGGGTCAGCTGGTAGCGGCTTTACGCACGAATCAGGGTTCCTGACCGGGTTCGAGACCGTGTCCGTCCGCCGCTTATGCTGCCAGAATTGCTGCCAGCAATCCGGTCGGCCCGGACAGGCTGCTGGTGCCATGCTTCGCGAATGACCGTGACGATCAGACTTGCGGACGAGCTGGACCGCGATGCGGTCCTCGACCTCGCCGCACGGGCCTGGGAGCCTGTGTTCGCCTCAGTGAACGCGATCCTGGGTCCCGAGCTGGCGAAGCCGCTGCATGGCGACGACTGGCGTGTCTACCACGCCACCGAGGTGCGCGACATCCTGACGGCGGACGCGGCCGTGGCGTGGGTAGCCGAGGTCGGTGGGCGGATCGTCGGGTTCGCGGCAGCCCGGGTCGTCGACCCGCTTCGGAGGATCGGCGAGGTGTGGATCGTCGGCGTGGACCCAGACGCCCAGCGGACCGGCATCGGGTCCGCGCTCACCCGCCATGCCGAGGCTTGGCTGCGCGCGGAAGGCATGGCCGTTGCCTTCGTCGGCACGGGTGGTGATCCCGGGCACGAACCCGCGAGACAGCTGTACGAGTCGCTCGGCTATCGCCCGTTTCCTGTCATCCAGTACTACAAGGCGCTTGGCTCGGGCGACTGACCCCGAGGTATCACGTCATAACATCGTCGAACGCGAACGGCAGTCGCGACGGCGGGGCCCGGACAGGCTGGCAGCATGACGCGGGATCGCGAGTCCGGGACCGGAGCCGAGGTCGTGACACCCCAGCCCACGCCACCGGCACCTACAGGTCGTCGTCTCGGTTCGTACCGCGGGCGCGGCGACGTCGCCTTGACTGGCAGGTATTCGTCCATGCCTCTATCCAGGTCGATGAGCTGCGCTGCCAGGAGCTACCTAGGACGGCCACTCCTGGCAAGCGCCGCACGAGAGGTGGCGTCAGTGCCCCGACCGCCTCGTCGTGCCAGACCCGTCATGGAGGGTGGCGGATCGCAGTCGACGGTACTCCTCGGTTGACCTGCAAAAAACTAGGGCCAAAGCCGTATCGCGATGGTCCGCATGCACGCGAATCGTGGGCGCCTAGACAGCTTTTCGGGCTGATGCGGCCCGCCGCACAACTCGACGATCACGTGACCCTCCCAGGTGCTCCCCGTCCAACCCCACTGCGAGCACGGTGTTAGTTTGGGCAATCGAATGATCCAGCCGCAAGTCCGGGATGGCAGAACTTATCTCGATGACACGGCCCAGACGGGGGTGGCTCGCCACGAGATTGTCGGGCTGCCTGGTGTGGTCTTCGTGACGATCGAATGCCAAAAGCCCGCGGGCGCCTGGGCAGTTCCTCACTACACCAAGGATGACGAGTTCGGGCTGACCCTTGTCCGAAGAGGCGGCTTCACACGCCGCGCTAATGGCGTGACGGCATTCGTCGACCCAACGATGGCCTACATGAATCTGCCGGGGACGGTTCAACAGATTGGGCATCCTGTCGATGGTGGTGACGCCTGCACGATCATCGCGCTGTCGGAGAGTCAGGTCGTTGGGCTGGCTGGCGACGGAGTATTCCCCAGCACACTCATCCAAACGGTTCCGGCGATCGACGTCGAGCATCGCGCAATCATCAACCGGATACGCTCCGGAGCGGACTCCTTCGAGCTCCATGAGCGCTTGGTTTACCTGATCGGAACGCTGGTTGAGTCATCGTGGCCGGGACGACTGACGACCGGGCGCCGCCCGAAGACGATGTCTTCGCATCGACGCATCGTCGATCACGCTCGCGAGGCGATCGCTGCCGATCCTGCCGGCGTTGATATCAGTGAGTTATCGAAGCACCTGGGTCACTCGAAGTTTCATGTATGTCGGATCTTTACCAGGGATACAGGCACGACGCTGACGACGCACCGCAATCGAGTTCGCACCGCGGCCGCCCTCGATCGCCTTTCTGCCGGCGAGACGAACCTCGCGGATCTCGCGGCCGACCTCGGATTCGTTGACCAGAGTCACATGGTCCGGGTTCTGCGCAGATCGACGGGCATGCATCCGAGCGGCCTTCGGCGTTGGTTTCACGAGGCCTGCCTCCCGCCCATTGAGCACTGACCGCTCGAATCGATCACCGCGCCCATCGAACCAGTCGAAACGAGCAACGGTATCCAAGCCTTGAACACGTGCGTGTCGCATTATCTGATAGCGCCGCAGGTGCGCGCAGTCCAAGGGGCGACCGCGAGCGACATCGAGACTCCGACGGGGTGGAGTTACGAGCCTTCGACGCCTTGGCCGAGCAACCACGATGCTCCGACCCGTCCTGGGCCCGACGTTCTGGTGAACGAAGGAGAACTTCCATGACGAAGATCGTCGTTTTCAACAGCGTCACCCTCGACGGTGTCATGCAGGCGCCAGGACGACCCGACGAGGATCGCCGCGGCGGGTTCAAGCACGGTGGCTGGGCCGCTCCATATCGCGACGAGGATTCCGGCAACCTGGCCGCCAAACGCGCGCAGACTACGGGAGCCATGCTGCTCGGCCGGCGGACCTATGAGGACCTCCTTCCGCACTGGAACAAGGCGGGCGGGCCGTTCAAGGACATGCTCAACAACATGCCGAAGTACGTTGTGTCGCGAACGCTGAAGGAGCCGTTGCCGTGGCCGAATTCGACACTCCTCGACGGCGAGCTCACGAAGGCTGTCGCGGCGCTCCGGAAGAAGGACGGCGGGGACATCGTCATCCTGGGCAGCGGCGAGGTCGTCCGGAAGCTCCTCGCCAAGCAGCTCGTTGACGAGCTCATCCTGTCCATCCATCCGCTTGTCCTCGGCGATGGGCAGCGACTCTTCGACGATGGCGGCCCGAGTGCCGTGTTCGAGCTCGTCGACACGCGGACCACGACGACCGGCGTCATCGCCGTCACGTATCGCCGGACGAATCGCGGACCGAAGGGTCAGGCCGGCTGAGTCATCACGCGTAGGTCGAGAGTCCGCCACGGTGCACATTCGACTTTCCTGGGGGTGAGTTCACGCCGGGCCTCGTCGCTGTAGACGCCTCGGTGTTTCCCCCCGCGGGCTGCCCCGCGATGGCGCCCACTGGCAGGCGGGCTGGGACTGGATCGTGTCCGAGCGGGCGGCGCGACGGCCGAGGTGGCGATGTGGCTCCGACGTCGAGCCATCAGTGGCTCTCTGCGGCAGACGGCTGGGGGGATAGCCGTATGTCGCAGGTGTACTGGGGGTCACGCGCGTCGGAGCCGTTAATGATGGTAGGCGGCTGGTCAATGAAGGTTGCGCTGCGAACATCGGCCAGACTAAAGTCGGTGGGCGACCGGCGTACTCTGGGGGGAGCGCCGGTCGCGGCGTTTCTCGCGGGTTCACTCCCCGTGCGCCACCCGATTGATGGTGACGTGTATCCGGTGGTCGGCCCGGACAGGCTGGCTGCGTGACGCGGGATCGCGAGTCCGGGACCGGAGCCGGGGACGTGCCACCCTAGCCGTCATCGCACTTGGACGACTCTCATCTCGCTCGGCGGGACACAGCGGGCCCTACGCCGCCCTGTCCTGACCGAGCGCTAATTCCTCGGCATTCATGCGGGTCAGCTCTCCCCGCACCTTTCGCACTTCGTCCATCGGCACCTTCTCGTTGGCCTCGTCGGTGAGCTCGAACACCAACATGTCGATGAGTCGACCGTTCATGTTTTCGTAAGCCAGGGCCGCGGTCCGATTGATGCGCGCAAGGTTCGCGGGATTGAGCGCAGCGTTCGTCGCAGCGGAAAGGGCTGTCGCGATCGCAAGACCCATCGCTACCTGCTCGTTGGACGTCAATGCCGTCACGCCACTGAAGGCGGCGAGGGCCGCAGTCACCCAACTCAGAAGTCCGGCCATGAACCGCCACCAACGCTCCCACTTCCGGTACTTTCCGTCGAAGAACTTGTACATGTTCATTCGGTATTCGACGACGGCGCGCAGTCTTCCGTAGGTGATACCCGGCCCGATGAATTGCGGGTCTCGCATCTCTCTGGGCGCGTCGTCTGGCAAGGGTGCGGGAGGCTTTTGGGGTCGAGACCGTGAGCCCTTATATCCCGGCGGCTTGGGTTCGCTGGATATTTCGGTCTTGGGCTCGTCAACGCCACTCATAACTGTCCCCCTCGACTAACGCCATCTCACACGTCCCCGCGATATCTCCGCAGCACTCGCGCAAGCTCCTCGGTCGTCATGGGACGGCCGTCCGCCTCCGCCAGTCTTCCTCGGCTCCGGCGATGCACTCGGCTTGAGACGTTCGTCGAGGCGACGATCGGGCGCGGCGGCATCGATGTCCAACCCATGTCTTGGCTGAGCAGTCGACGGTCCTAGCAGCCATATCCGAGGAAGGGCGGTTCACCAGCGGTTCGTGCCGGATCTACTCCATCTACCCACAACCAGAGAGCACCACGCTGACCGAACCAAGCCTCGGTCACGTGGCCGCCGGGAGGCGGCACGCACCAGCAATCGCCGCCCGTGTTGAATACCACCGTGTGCCCTTCTGCCTCCAGCCTGCTCGCAGCGTCGGCGGCGGACAAACCGCCGACCTCCGCGATCACCTCCGGGGCGTCGTTGGATGCCACGCCGATCCCCGTCGCGTTCTGGCAGCCGGCGCTTCCAGCGTCCATGTTCGGCACGATCGAGCAGCCCGCCACGATAGTGCCTACCGCCAACAACCCTAGGAACGAACGACGTCCCTTCATCGCATGAGCCTACTCCGACCGTTGCGCCGTCACGTCTCGATGTCAGCCCGTCTCCAAGCCGCCACGCTTCTCGCCGCAGACGCGGCGATTCCGAGTCCGGGAACGGAGCGGCGCCGTTTTCGTTTCTCTACAGCCCTATGAGCGATGCCACGACGATCGTGATGGTGGTGATGACGGCGGGCACGACCAAGAACCACGCGTATGCAAGGTTGACCACCCGATCTCGGAGATATGGGACGAGGACGGCGACAGATGCCACGGGTTCGACACCAAGGAACCCGACGACGAACCCGATCACGACCCCGGCGATCGGTGCGACAAGGGTTATCTCTCCTGTGGCGATCCACGCGACTATGAGTCCGACGATGAGACCGACGACCACAGAAACCAGGGCCAAGAGGCAGCCCACCTGGGCATAGCCGGCGTCCGCGTCGAGCACGTCTCGGTGTAGGAGCGTGTAGTTCCCGCCGGCCGACGCGCTCGCCCGAGTCGTTGCGGCCTCCATGTCGTGAGCGAGCGCCTCCCGGTCGAGATCGGTCCGGAGCACCCATCGCCGATGCTTCGGTTCCGGGCCGAGGATGACCGTGGCCCCATCCTCACGACCGGCGTACGTGTATGCGGCGACGCTGCCGTAGCCCATTCGAAAGACCCAGACCTGACCGCCGCGTCGCTCCAGCCGGGCGACCGCTTGCGATCCGTCAAGGGTTGCCTTACCCGGCACCGCGACACTCGGAACGGGAATTCACACGTCCCCCGGATACCGTCGCAGCACCCGCTCCAGCTCCTCGGCTGTCATCGGCCGCCCGGTCCGCTGCGCCGCTATTCCTCACTCCCCGCGATGAGCTCGGCGCGCAGCCGCCGGTTCAGGTGGTGTCGCCAGTCCGGTTCAGCGACGGGCCCAGTCGGTTGTTTGACGTTCATGCGTCCCAGCCAACAGCCTTGCGCAGCCGCCACCCGAGCCAGCCACCCAGGACCGCTGGCCCGATGAAGATCAATGCAACGGCCCCGAGAGACCGGAGGGCTTCCGGTGAGCCGAGGCCCGGCTGGTCCAGGCCGGACGCGAGAGGGGCGGTCAGCACGGTGAAGACAACGATGCCGACGGCGAGGGCCACGAAAGCGATCGCGCCAAGCCGGCCAAGCGCATTGCCGATCAGGAAGCCAGCGATCCCGTAGGTGACCGCGATCGTCGCTCCTGCGGCGATAACGTCGCCCTCAGCAGCCCCCTCGGTCCCGACAGCTCCAAGCAAGGCGACGAAGAGCGCAACGATGACAGTCATGAACACGACCGGTATGACCGAAAAGGAAATCCCGAGGCGGTTCGACCGGTCAACCCACGGGCTCCGCATCAGCTCAGCCTACTCCGCCACCTAACCCGTCACGTCTCGGTCGTACCCCGACGCATGGGATGGAAGCGACCGGCCGAGGCTACCGATGATCGGGGCGTACTGGCGGGCGGGCTGGTACTGGATCGCGGCGGCGGAGCGCGCCGCCAGACGGCAACCGGCGGGCATGCAGGAGCGCGCGACGGGTAACCGCCGGGGGAACGATGGGACCGTCGCGCGCTCGGACCCGAGCATCGTCCAGGTGGCCGCGGTTCGGCCATGGCGCACGCTACACGTTCCGTGTCGCCTGCCGGACAGGCTGGCCTACCTGCCGCTTGCGCGGCGAGCTTGCTACATATGTTGCTGCAAATTTGGTGCCGGAGCCGAGATTCGAACTCGGACGCCCTTGCGGGCCGCGGAGTTTAAGTCCGCTGCGTCTGCCGTTCCGCCACTCCGGCGCGAGGCAAGGGTAGCCGAGCGTCGGGCCGACAGGCTCGGCCACGTGGCGGTCAGCCGGCCGGCTGGACGACCGGCAGACGACGGCTCGACGTCGGCGCAGACGACGGAGCGAACGCGCGGCCGATCGCCTCGAAGCGGGCCATCGCCTCGGGCCGCATCGAGTACCAGATCCAGGTCCCCCTGCGTTCACCCTCGATCCACCCGGCTTCACGCAGGACGCGCAGGTGATGCGACACGGTCGGCTGGGTGACGTCGTGGCCGGCCGCGATGTCGCAGGCGCAGACCGGCCCGGCCAGGGCGAGCTGTCGGAGGATCGCCAGCCGGATGGGATCGGCCGCGGCCTGTAGGAGAAGGATCTCCGGGTCGGTGTGACGCTTCATGCGACGCAGTGTATTGACAAGTATCTACTTAGGCAAGTATCTATATAAGCACACACCCACTGCCGCAGGAGAGAGTCATGACCACGCCGATCCACGACCTCGTTCGCGACCATTACGCCGGCATCGCCCTGAACATCGCCGACGACCCAAGCTGTTCTGGCAACGGCGCCTGCTGCGGCACGCCGAACTACTCCGCCGAGGAGCTCGCGAGCCTGCCCGACGCGGCGGCACTGGCCAGCCTCGGCTGCGGCAATCCCCTCGCCGTGGCGGACCTTCAGCCGGGCGACCGAGTCCTGGACCTCGGCTCCGGCGGAGGCATCGACGTGCTCCTGTCGGCCAAGCGCGTCGGCCCGACCGGGCGGGCCTTCGGCCTCGACATGACCGACGAGATGCTCGCCCTGGCCCAACGCAACGCCACCGAGGCGGGCGCCGAGAACGTCGAGTTCCTCAAGGGCCACATCGAAGCCATCCCGCTTCCAGCGGACTCGATCGACGTCGTCATCAGCAACTGCGTGATCAACCTCGCCGCCGACAAGCAGGCGGTCTTCGTCGAGATCGCGCGCGTGCTTCGGCCCGGCGGCCGGCTGGGCGTCTCCGACATCGTCGCGGACGACGCGCTCTCGGCCGCTGAGCGCGCCGAGCAGGGCTCGTATGCCGGCTGCATCGCCGGCGCGCTTTCGTTCAGCGAGTACGAGTCGGGACTCCGCGACGCGGGGCTTGAGGACATCTCGATCACGCCGACCCACCAGGAGACCGCGGGGATGGTCTCGGCGATCGTGCGAGCGCGGAAGCCCGAACGCTCGAGCGCCGAACAGCTCCGCGCGCCAATGGAGGCTTCGAGCGCGACCTGCTGCTAGGTCGCCGCGCGATCCGCCCGACCGGAAGTCCGAAGGGCGGTCTCGACAAAGGGGCGGATAAGCTGGTCGAGCTCGCGGTAGGTCTCCCTGAATGCTGCCAGCTTGCGGTCGCCTGACCCCTCGACCTCGGCCGGGTCCTCGAGATCCCAATGGAGCTTCTCGTGCGACCCGGGGAAGACCGGACACGTCTGGCGAGCGTTGTCGCAGACGGTGATGACGTAGTCGAACGGCAGGCCGAGGAACTCCTGCACCGACTTGCTTCGGGCGTTCGACCAGTCGATCCCCTCTTCGTCGAGGACGCGGACGGTGTACGGGTTGATGCCCTTCGGCTCGGTCCCGGCCGAGAAGACGGCGAAGTCGCCGCCGCCGATACGACCAAGGATGGCCTCGGCGATCTGGCTGCGGGCGCTGTTCCCGGTGCAAACGAACAGCACCTGGATGGGAGCGTCAGGCATCGGTCGTGATTTCGCCTTCGGGGTCCGCCCCGAGCTCGACATCTGTGCGCCGATCCCCTCCCGGACGATCGTCCGGCCGATGTTGCCGACGAGCAAGGCGACCGCCGAGACGAGGTACAGCTGTCCCGTCAAGGCCTCGGAGACGGCGGCCATCCGACCAACGCTCGTAGAAGCGGTGAAGTCGCCGTAGCCGACGGTGGTGAGGGTCACGTAGCTGAAGTACACGTAGTCGATCGCTGCGGGGTTCTTGGTCTGGACGAAGAACTGCTGGCCTGTGATGGTGCCGATCACCGGGTAGAGGTAGGCGTAGGTGAGTCCCACGAGGAGGTAGATCGCCAGGGCGCCCAGGACGAGACGCACCGTGATCCTCGGGGACGCGAGGATCCGCCGGAGGATGATCACCGGCGCAGCGAATGCGAGGAGCAACCCGATCATGCCCGCCGCCGTGGAGCCGTAGTCCGCGCTACCGAGCAGACCGAGGGCGGCGCCGGCCACCGCGATCACGACGATGACGACTGCAGCCCGAAACGTCCGCATCCGCGCGTCGGAGGTGTGCAGGACGAACAGAAGGGTGAAGCCGCTCAGACAGACCCCGATGAATTGACCGCCCGCACCGGCCCCGAGCGAGATCGTCATGATCGTCGCCAGGACCAGCAGCAGGACGAGGCCGAAGTCGTCCCGTTCCTCGAGGCGGGTCGTGAGGCGGCTCCGGCGTGCCGCGATGCCGGCGGGTGTGGGCATCCGGTGTCGCTACGTGCCCCGGTAGTTCGACACCTGCTCGCGGCTGGCGAAGTAGCCGACGCCCCACGTCCCGAGGTCGATCAGGAACGCGCCGATCAGGAAGATGATGTTCAGGAAGCTGAGTCCGTTCGGGGCGACGAAGCCGTAGATCAGGGTGGTCCACGGGAAGAAGAGGAAGCCGCCCAGGAGCAGGACCGGACCCCCGACCGCATTCTGCCAACCGGCCTGATCGTTCGACCACCCGACGAGCAGCACGAAACGGGGCAGGATCGCCCCGAAGATCGCCATCAACATGAAAGGCATACCTCCCTCGCGCGGCCCCCGGTCGAGCATTCGACGACGACGCCGCGCGACGCCGCACAGCATAGACGGCGCTTGATGGCCCCGAACGGCCAGGTGCCAATGCGCGTTGCCCGCAGGCAAAGTCTTGCCGGTCTGACTCGCGGATGAGGACGCGATACCAGTAGCATGAGTCGAGCGTGAGACCGCCCGATCGTGGCGGCATGAGGGGAGTGGCGATGGAGCGACCACAAGGATCGGCGCCACCGACGACGGCGGATCCGTCGGCTGGTGAGCGCTATCTCCTGCTCGCCGACATCTCCGGCTACACGGGGTTCTTGTCCGGCGTCGAGCACGAGCACGGGCTCGATTTCAGCGAGGGCATCCCGGCCGCCTACGGTATCCTCGCCGACCTCCTGAACTCTGTCATCGAGGGCGTCGCGCCCGATTTCGACCTGGTCAAGCTCGAAGGCGATGCGGTCTTCGCAGCGGCGCCGGCGGCGACACTCGATGGCCACGGTGAGCGGGTCCTCGAGAAGCTCGCGGCCACGTACGAGTCGTTCATCGCCAGCCGCACGCGCGCGATCCCCGCCAATGACCACGTCTGTGTGGCCTGCCCGGCGGTCGCGCACCTCGATCTCAAGGCGATCGTTCCACCGGGGTCCGTCGGTGCGCCAGATGGTTGGATCCGGGAGCGACCTCCTCGGTCCGGCAGTCACTGTGGCGCATCGACTGCTCAAGAACACCGTTCGGGAGCAGATCGGCGCGCGGCCCTACGTGTTGGTCACCGATGCCGCGGCCAAGCCCCTCGGACTCTCCGATGTCGGTCTGGCGCACCACGAGGAGTACGCCGACACGGGTCGGATCGATGGGCGGATCGTCGAGCTGGGCGGCTCGCGGCCCTCATAGCGCCGGCAAACCTGCCGATCAAACGAAAGCCCGCTGATCGCTCAGCGGGCCGGTTCTGTACTCAGAAAGTGGAGGCGACGACCGGATTCGAACCGGTGAATAGAGGTTTTGCAGACCTCCGTGTTGAGCCACTTCACCACGTCGCCAGATGTGCTCGCGGATGAGCGTCCGATGGATGCTGGCTGCCCCTCGAGGATTCGAACCTCGGTTCACGGATCCAAAGTCCGCTGTCCTACCACTAGACGAAGGGGCAGCGGTCCGAAAGGGAATTGGAGCGGAAGACGGGACTCGAACCCGCGACCCTCACCTTGGCAAGGTGATGCTCTACCAACTGAGCCACTTCCGCTCGAAAGATCCGTCCACCCATGGGTGGTGCCGAGAGCCAGGATCGAACTGGCGACACCGCGATTTTCAGTCGCGTGCTCTACCAACTGAGCTATCTCGGCCCGATGGCCAACCAGCCGTCGGCTGCCCGTCGGCGGGTGGAACGATACCACGGGCCTCCTGAGACCATCAACGACAGGCCTCGATCCTCCCCTACTCCAGCCCGGCCAGCGCCGCGGCGTCTGACGCCTGGAGCGGCGCCTCGCCGGTCAGCTCGCGCAACCGGTTGATCCGGTCGAGGATCGCCGGGTGCGTCGACATCAGGTTCGACGAGCGCTCCTCGAACTTCTTGATCGGGTTCGTGAAGTACATGTGCTGGGTGCCGCGGTTGGCGACCTCGAGCACCTCCTGGTCGGAGCCGATCTTCGCCAGCGCCCGTTCGAGCCCGTACGGGTTGCGCGTCAGCGCCACGCCCGACGCGTCCGCGAGGTACTCGCGCTGGCGGCTGACCGCCAGCTGGATGAACCGGCTGATGAGCGGGGCCAGGATCGCCAGCACGATGGCCACGATCATGATCACGGCCTGGATGCCGTTGCCGCCGCTGTCACGGTTCGAACGGCGCCCGCCGCCCCAGAACGTGAAGCGCAGGAAGAAGTCGGCCAGGATGGCGATCACGCCGACCATCACGCCGACGATCAGCGAGAACCGGATATCGAGATTCCGCACATGCGACATCTCGTGGGCGATGACGCCCTGGAGCTCCTCGCGATCGAGCTTCTCGAGGAGGCCGCTCGTGATCGCCAGCGAGGCGTGCTTCGGATCGCGACCGGTGGCGAAGGCGTTCGGCGCCGTGTCGTCGATGATGTACACCTTGGGCATCGGGACGTTGGCGGCGATCGCGAGCTCCTGCACGACGTTCATCAGCTGCGGTGCGACGTCGCGTCGATCTCACGGGCGCCGCTCGCCGCCAGGACGAGCTTGTCGCCGCCGAAGTAGCTCCCGATCCCCGAGATGATGCCGATCGCCACCGCGAGCGCAGTCACGGCGAGGCCGCCCTCGGGGCCGCCGACGATGGCATACCCGATGGCGAAGCCGAGCACGCCCAGCAGGACGACGACGAACGCCGCCAGCAGGAAGGAGTTCCGCTTGTTCGCCGAGATCTGGTCGTAGAACGACGACCGGTTGGCCACGGTCATGTCCGCGGCGGTCTTGTCAGCTGAGGCTGAGGTCGACGTTCGGGACGGCATCGGCCTCAGGTTCGGCGTCGAAGAAGTCGCGCTTGATGAAGCCGAAGATGCCGGCGATCAGCACGGCCGGGAAGGTCTGGATCCCGGTGTTGTAGTCGAGCACGGTCGCGTTGTAGTGCTGGCGCGAGAACGAGATCTGGTTCTCGGTCGTGGTCAGCTGCTCCTGGAGCTCGAGGACGTTCTGGTTGGCCTTGAGCTCGGGGTAGTTCTCGACGACCGCGAACAGCGAGCGCAGCGTGCCGGTCAGCGCGTTCTCGGCGGCGGCCTGCTGGGCGGGGCCCTGTGCGCCGGCGGCGACGGCCGCGGCGCGGGCGTTGGTCACGTCGGTCAGGACCTTCTGCTCGAACCCCATGTAGCCCTTGACCGCGTTGACGAGGTTCGGGATGAGGTCGTGGCGACGCTTCAGCTGGACTTCGATCTGGGCGAACGCCTCGTCGATGCGCAATCGCTTCTGGATCAGGCCGTTGTAGATCCCGACGAGGACCGCGACCAGAACGACGACGATCACGATGACGATGAGAATCGCTGGGTTCATGCAGCTCCTCCGGTCCGAGTGCCCAGGGCGAACGCCCTTGCACCATGAGTCTACCCCGACCTAAGGGCTCCTGGGCTTGACCCGCAATGGCGCCCGCGCATCAGGCGAGAACGATGCTGCCGGAAAGTCAGCCAGACTCCGATGCCGCCCGCAACGGACATGGTCTCGTCACCGCCGCCTGTGGCGCCGGAGAACACGCCGCTGCTTTCGCCGCCGTTGACCGTAAGGGCGAATGCAAAACGGCCCGGGCCTCCGTAGCTCATCGCGCTGGCGTGTGAGTCACCCGATCCGCCTGGCCGGCAGAACGTCCCGGTCGATTCAAGAACGAGACTGCCATTTCCATCGATCAGGTCGATCTGCTCGATCCTGTCGACTGCGAAGCAGCCGATCCCTCGATCTCCTCGAAGCTCTCGTCGACGATCGTGATCGTCGCGGATCCGAATCCGACGAGCGAGCCGACGCCGCAGAACTCGTCGGCGGGGCATGGAGCATTGGAGGCCGGGTGTCCCTTCGGGAACTGGATGGTGAACGTTCCCCGCAGGAGGTCGTTGCTCGGCCGTGCAGCGACCGACCAACGCCGACGGCAAGCGCCGCGGCTGCCGTCATCGCCAGGATCACATCACCCTGAGTGCGTCGCATCCGCGCAACCCATCGACTTGGCCGCGGCTGGACCATCGCGGCATCGTGACTGCGAGCTTACAACAGCGATCGCCCGTGGGTTCGGCACGCAAGCAAGGGGTGGTGGGCGGTACTGGGTTCGAACCAGTGACCCCCTCGGTGTAAGCGAGGTGCTCTGACCAGCTGAGCTAACCGCCCGGGACAGCATAACGACCGTCGCACCGGCGACGGTCGTGTCATGTCTGCGAGGTTGGTGCCCAGGCCGGGACTTGAACCCGGATGAGTTTCCTCATACGCCCCTCAAACGTACGCGTATACCAATTCCGCCACCTGGGCTAGAGGTGTCACCGCAACCGACGATCCACGGACGAGGGATGGTACCGAGGAAGGGATTTGAACCCATACGCCCTTGCGGACACTAGCTCCTGAAGCTAGCGCGTCTACCAGTTCCGCCACCTCGGCGTGGACCATGCACGACCGCTTAACGGCCGGCGGCGAGGCGCCATGTTAGCACATCCCAGAATCGATCAGCCGGGTCGGCGACCTGGTTGACGGACGCTCCCTGGAGCGTCTCGCGGACCACGATCGACTCGTCGGCGAAGGCCAATGGCAGCACATAATGGCCCTTCGCCAGCTGCTTCTGGAGAGCCGAATAGGCGGCCGTCCGCTCGGTCAGAGTGCCCGGACCGCGGGCGGCCCGGAGGAGCGTATCCAGGAGCGGATCCTGGAGCCCGATGACGTTCGAGCCGCCGGTCACGGTCTGGCTCGATGCCAGCAGCGGATACAGGTCGGGGTCGAGACCGATCGTCACGTCGCCGACCGCCGCGCTGAACTTGCCGGTCCTGAGACGACCCGTGACCAACTCGCCGGGCGGCAGCGGTACGTGGATCACACTGAGCCCGATCGCCCGCCAGTCGCCGGTCACGATCTCGGCGGTCCGGAAGGCGGCGGGGTTCGATTCCCGGTCGGGACTGAGCAACTCGATCTCGAACGGACTCTTCACATTGGGGAGATGCCAGCCGTCGGCCCTGCTGGTCCAGCCGGCCTTGAGGAGAGCCATCTGCGCGGAGGCCGGATCGTAGGTGACCGGCGGCGTCGGCTGTGCGGTCGAACAGGAACGACGACGGAGGGATGACGACTCGTCGCCATGCCGGCGGACAGGGCGAACGCATCTGTGACGATCTGAGGCCGGTCGATCGCCGCAAGCAGGGCCGTCCGCACCGCGGGGTTCGCGAACTCGGGGTGACCTGGTCGGAGGTTGAGCAGCACTGCCGTCAATGTCGAGCCTGGGTACCGGAGCACCCTGCTGTCGCTTGCCTGTCCCAGATCGCGGGTCATCGTGGGCGAGAGACCCGATACCGCATCGAGCTTCCCCTCGCGGTACGCGACGGCCAGCTTCTCGGGGTCGTCGAAGAACTGGAACTCCATCCCGGTCAGGTACGGCACCGGCCGCGCCGGCGGGCTCGCCGGTCCGGGCGTGGCGAGCGAATCGGTCGCCACTGGCGTCGTCCCGTCGCCGGGCACATCGGGCGGAAGGATCGTGCTGGCCGGGATGAGCTCGGCCGTGTCGTTGCTCAGGCTGGCGACCGCGAACGGACCCGACCCGATGGGCTGGCGGCCGAACGGCCGGTCGGGCAGCTGGTCCGCCGGGATGCCCGGCGAGGATGTGGGCCGGGGCGATCGGCTGGGTCGCCGCCTGGAGGAAGCCACCGAGCGGGGTCTTGAGCGTGAACACGACGGTCAGCGTGCCCTGGGTCGCGACCGTGACCTCGTTCCACGACCCTGCGCCCGGACCCGTGTACTTGGGATCCTGGAGGACGCCGATCGTGAACGCGACGTCCTCGGCTGTGACCGGCTCGCCGTCGTGCCAGCGGGCGTCATCACGCAGGTAGAAGGTCCACACGGAACCCGTCGAGTCCACGGTCCAGCGCTCCGCGAGGTCCGGCACGAGCGACCCGGACGGTCCGTTCCGCACGAGCCCCGAGTAGACGAGCGCGACGAGGTCGCGGTCGGCCTGGGTGCGGGCACTCAACGGGCTGACCGAGACGGGTCGCCCGAGGACCCCTTCGCGGTACGGCCGCGCCGGCGCAGCGAAGGGTCGCGCCCGGTCCCGTGGAGGACGCGGCGGTCGGGAGCAGCGACGGGACACTGACGAGGCTCGCGATCAGCGCGAGCAGCGCGACGAGGGTCCCGACGACGAGTGAGTCGGTGCGGGTCATCGAGCTCCGAGTGGACGATCACGCACGGCCGTCGGGCCGCGCTGGGAACGTCAGGAGGCGGTCGCCAGTGGCGCGAAGACGAACGCCGCGAGCGAGAAGAGGATGAACAGCACGAGGAGGACGATCGTGAACTGCCACAGCCGTCGCTCGACACCGCGCCGGCTGCGGTAGACAGCCGAATCGCCGCCGAAGGTCCCGGACAGGCCGACGCCGCGTGCCTGCAGCAGGATCGCGATGATGAGAGCGATGCTCACCAGGATCTGGCCGATCGCCAGAAGGGGGTCCACGGATCTAGGCTCCTCTTTGCCGTACGGCGACGGATGCTATCACAAGATCCGCGACCGGCCGGTCATCCCGTCCCACAGAGGGAGTCCCGCGAAGGCGAGGAGGGTCGGTGCGACATCGGCCAGGACGCCGTCCGCGAGGGCCACGCCCCGCGCCGCGCGACCGACCAGCACGAACGGCACCGGGTTGAGCGAGTGGGCCGTCACCGGCCGGCCCTCGTCATCGCGCAGCTCGTCGGCGTTGCCGTGGTCCGCGGTGATCGCCAGCAGCGCGCCGGGCGCATCCGGGTCGCCGGCGTCGACAGTCTCGATCGCGTCGACGACGCGCGCCAGGCAGACATCGATGAGCGCGAGCGCGTCCAGCGTCGCGCCCCACATCCCCGTGTGGCCGACCATGTCCGGGTTGGCGTAGTTGGCCACGATGAAGTCGTAGCGACCCGACCCGATCGCCTCGACCAGCGCGTCGGTGACGCCCACCGCGCTCATCGCCGGCTCGAGGTCGTAGGTCGCGACGGGTGGGCTCGGAACGAGCAGCCGCTCCTCCCCGGGATAGGGCGCCTCGACGCCGCCGTTGAAGAAGTACGTCACGTGGGCGTATTTCTCGGTCTCGGCCACGTGGAACTGGCGCCAGCCGGCCTCCGAGAAGGCCTGGGCAAGCGAGCGTGCCTCCTCGGGCGGGAAGGCGACCGCGACAGGGAGGCCGCCCTCGTATTCGGTCATCGTCACCACGAGCAGGTCGGTCGGGGCGGGCTGGCCGTTCGGCGACGATCGGTCGAATGCCGTGAAGTCCAGGTCGGCCAGGGCATGGACGAGCTGGCGCGCCCGATCCGCGCGGAAGTTGGCGTGGACCACCGGGTCCCCGCTGCGGACCGTGCCGTCGACGCCGTCGATCACCGTCGGCGCGAGGAATTCGTCGTTCTCGCCGCGCTCGTAGCCGGCCTCGATCGCCGCGACCGCGTCCCGCGCGTGCTCGCCGACACCGTGGACGATCGCGTCATACCCACGCTCGACCCGGTCCCAGCGGTTGTCGCGATCCATCGCGAAGTAGCGCCCGGCGATCGATGCGATGCGCGCGTCCGAGTGGGCGGCCGCGAGGCGACGCTCGACGTCGGCGACGAACCCGATCGCCGATCGCGGCGGCGTGTCGCGCCCATCGAGCAGCGCGTGGACGCGGACCGCCGGGACGCCGGTGCGGGCGGCAAGGTCCGCGATCGCGACCAGGTGGCGGTCATTGGCGTGGACGCCACCTGGACCGATCAGGCTGATGATGTGGAGGCGTCCACCCGGCCGAGCGGCACGCCGGCACGCCTCGAGCAGGGCGGGGCGATCGAAGAAGCTGCCGTCGGCGATCGCAGCATCGATCCGCGGCAGGTCCTGGAGGACGGGGCGCCCCGCGCCAAGGTTGAGGTGGCCGACCTCGGAGTTGCCCATCTGGCCGGGCGGCAGGCCGACCGCGTCCTCGGACGCGCGGAGGACGGCGTGCGGCCACTCGCGCAGGAGGGCGCGCCAGGTCGGCATCGGGGCCGCCGCGATCGCATCGGTCGCCGGGTCGCCGCCGATCCCGAAGCCGTCGAGGACGACCAGGACGATCGGGCGCGGCCTCGGTCGCCGTTCCCAGCGACGGAATCGCGGCCTTCTCCGGGTGGTCGGTGTCCGTCTCGTCCCGCGTCACGCGGCCGCGCCGCGGGCGGTGGCGGTCAGCCCGGCCCGTGCCACGATCCCGGCCATCTCGTCGGCCTTGAGCGACGCGCCGCCGACGAGCGCGCCGTCGATCGACGGTTCGGCCAGGAATTCGGCGATGTTGGCCGAGGTGACGCTGCCGCCGTACAGGATCGGGATCGCTTCCGGGTCGAGGTCCTGGCCGGGCAACGAGAGCGCGTCGCGGATCGCACCGGACATGGCCGCCGCGTCGCGGCCGCTGGCGTTGCGACCCGTGCCGATCGCCCAGACCGGCTCATAGGCGATGACCAGGCCGGCCGCTGCCAGCCGCCCGGCATCGACCTCGGCGAGGGCGCCCGCAAGCTGTCGCCGGACGACGGCGTCCTGGTCGCCGGCCTCGCGTTCGTCGAGCTGCTCGCCGACGCACAGGATCGGGCGCAGGCCCGCATCGATCGCCCGGCCGAGCTTGCGCCCGATCAGCGCATCGGTCTCGCCCGCGTCCCGCCGCCGCTCCGAGTGGCCGACGATGACCCAGGTCGCGAGGCCGGCCAGCATCGGAGCCGAGACCTCTCCGGTGTAGGCGCCCTGCAGCTCGTGGTGGACGTTCTGGGCACCGATCGCGACGTCCGGGTCGCTCTCGGCCAGTGCGTCGCGGACCGCCGCGAGACAGACGAACGGCGGGCAGATCACCCGGACCACGCCCGCGACCCGCGTCCGCGCCGCGATCGTCAGCGCGAGGTCGCCCGCGTCTGCCGGTGTCGTGTGCATCTTCCAGTTGCCGGCCACGATCACGTCGCGCATCAGCGAATCATGCCAGAGCGGGCTGCGCCGGCCGGACCGGCAGCGCGGGGTCGGCGTCGAGGGTCGCGAGTCGCTCCAGGCGTTCGAGGGCGCGCTGGACGGCGGAACGATGGATCTCGAGACGCTCGGCCAGCTCGGCCAGGCTGGCCTCGGGGGTCTCGCGGCGCGCGTCGGCGACGAGCCGGACGACGTACGGCTGCTCCTGGAGGCGCCCGTCCCCCTCGAGCGTCGCGATCGCATCGAGCTGACGCCCGGCGGCACTCACCGCGCGCTGGAGGTTGGCCGATTCCGCGTTCAGCACGCGGTTGAGCTCGCCACGCAGGGCCCGCGACACCTGCCGCGCCTCGACCTCGAGGAGGGCCCCGGATGCCCCGATCCGGCGCAGGAACGTCCCGACCGCCTCGCCGTTCTTGGATGTCACCACACCCCGACCACGCCGCAGCCGCCACGACACCGGCAGGCCGAAGGCCGCGAGACGGGCGGCCAGGGTCTCCGCCGCGGACGGCTCCACCACGAACTCCAGGTGCGTCCGGCCGCCGGCCAGGCTGAGCGAGCCGCGCGCGAGGAACCGGCCGCGCAGCCACGCGGCATGGCAGTGCTCCGCCGCCGACTCCCAGGCGAACGGCGCGGCGGTACTCCCCTTCCCCGAACGGGCGAGCCGATGAGCGAGCCGGCCGACCGACGCCTCGCGCCCGGTCGGTGCCGGCCCGAGGCCGTCGATCTCGGCCATCCGGTCGCAGGCGCGCGACGGGTCGATCGCGGCGAGCTCGTCGCGCAGGGCGGTGACGAGGTCCCGCTCGGAACGGGTCACGCGGCGCGCTCCGCGGAGGCATGCGCCACGCCCGTCCGGCCCGTCCGGCGGACACCTCAGGCGCTCCGGCTCGTGGTCCGGCCGGCGGTCCGGCGTCGGATCCCGGCCTCGCCCTCGAACGCGCGGATGATCGCGCCCGCCAGCCGAGCCGGCTCGTGATGATGGGGATCGTCGGGGTCCACGACGTCGTCGAGGTAGAGCCGCGGGACGGGTCCGGACGTCGGTGGCCAGCGCAGCGAGACCGCCTTGGGCGGAGCGTCCCGGCCGGCGATCCCCGGCTGGGGCGTCGGGTGGTTGTTGGCGAGCACGATGTCGACGAGGTTCGGCGTCGTGTGGCCGATCAGCGCCTCGACGTGGTCGGCCAGGTCGAAGCCGGTCGTCTCGCCCTCCTGCGTGGCCACGTTGCAGACGAAGATGCGAGGCGCCTGTGCGCGTGCCACGGCGTCGCGGATGGCCGGGATCAGGAGGCTCGGCAGCAGGCTGGTGTAGAGGCTGCCCGGCCCGAGGACGATCAGCTCGGCGTCGGCGATCGCGGCCAGGGCGTCCTCGGACGGCCGGACCTCGTCGGGCGTCAGCCAGACGCGATCGATGCCGGGCGTCCGCATCACCTGCGACTGACCGTCGACCACCGAGCCGTCCTTGAGGCGTGCATGGAGCGTGAGCGGCGTCGGCGAGACGGGGACGACCTGCCCGCGCACGGCCAGGATCCGGTTCATCAGGCGGATCCCGTCCTCGAAGTCGCCGTCCTCGACCGCGGTCATCGCGGCGATCAGCAGGTTGCCGAGTGCATGGCCGGCGAGGCCGCTGGTCTCGCCCTCGATCGACTCCGGAAAGCGGTACTGGAGGACCTCGTTCATCAACGGCTCCGCGTCGGCGAGCGCGACGATGCAGTTGCGGATGTCGCCGACCGGCGGGATGCCGAGCTCAGTGCGCAGGACGCCGGACGACCCGCCGTCATCGGCCACGGTCACGATCGCCGTGAGGTTGCTGGTGTGCTCCTTGAGACCACGCAGCAGGACCGACAGGCCCGTCCCACCACCGATCGCGACGATATGCGGACCGCGCGCGAGGAAGCGCTTCTGGTAGATCAGCTCGACCAGCGGCTGGTCCGGATCGGACGCCCGGAGCGGGTCGGTCAGCACGTGGACGGTCTTGTACGACCCGAAGGCCACGAGCGCGACGCCGACCGAGGCGGCGACCAGCCCGCGCAACCCGAACGGCAGGAACTGCAGCGTCAGAAGGTCGATCAGGCCGCCGACGAGCCCGGTCGGCGAATAGTCCCGGGTGATCTGGCGGAGGAAATGGGCGAACGCCACCGCCAGCAGCAGGAGCCCGGCGAAGACGACCAGGAGCCAGCGCTTGATCCCGATGCCGGGGGTCAGCCAGCGCCGGAGGTTCATGCCCGGTCGAGCTCCCGGTGGAAGACCGCGACCGGACCGTAGTCCTGGTTGCGCAGCCAGCTGGCGAGCTCCTCGGTGATGACGATCGAGCGGTGATAGCCGCCGGTGCAGCCGATCGCGATCGTCAGGCGCGTCTTGCCCTCGGAGATGTAGGCCGGGATCGCGAACTCGAGGAACTCGACGAGGTAGTCGAGGAAGCGCGTCGCGACCGGCTGGTCGAGCACGAAGGTCCGCACCTCGTCGGTCAGCCCGGAGAGCGGCCGCAGCTCGGCGACGTAGAACGGGTTCTGCATGAACCGGACGTCGAAGACGAGGTCGGCCTCGAGCGGGACGCCGTGCTTGAAGCCGAAGCTGATGAGCTGGAACGCGAGCTGGTCGGGCCGGACGTCGGTCGCCAGGGCCGCGAAGAGTCGCTCGCGCAGCTGGCGCAGCGACAGGTCGGAGGTGTCGAGGACGACGTCCGAGTCGGAGCGGACGGCGTCGAGCCGGCGGCGCTCCTCCGCGATCGAATTGGCGATCCCGCGCTCGTCCCCGAGCGGATGGCGGTGACGGGTCTCGCTGAAGCGGCGGATCAGGACGTCGTCGCTCGCCTCGAGGAAGACCACCCGCGGCCGGATGCCACGCCCCTCGAGCGCGCCGCGCATCGCCGCGAGCGCGAGCGTCGCGTCGCCGGACCGGACGTCGAGGACGATGGCCACGCGCGCGAAGCGGGTCCGATCGGCCGAGACGAGCTCCGCCAGGTCGGGCAGCAGCTCCCCGGGCAGGTTGTCGACGACCGTGTAGCCGAGGTCCTCGAAGAGCTTCGCGGCGGCCGTCTTGCCGCCTCCGGACAGGCCGCTGACGATGACGACCGCCGGCTCGGTCACGGCGTCGGACGTCGCGCGCGCGTCGTCCTCGCTGGTCACCGTCCGCTTCGCTTGATGAACAGGACGGTCAGCTCGTACAGGACGTACATCGTGCCGCCGAGGACGAACGGGCTGACGAGGTCACCGCCTGGCGTGGCGACCGCCGAGAAGACCGCGATGCCGAGGATGACCATCCGGCGCGAGGACGACAGCCGCTGCGAGGTCACGATCCCGACGCGCGACAGGCCGACCAGCAGGATCGGGAACTCCATCACCAGCCCGAACACCAGGAACAGGGTGGTGACGAAGTCGAAGTACGAGCCGGCGGTGATCAGCGGCTGGAGGTCGGTCGTCGAGAAGCTCACCAGGAACTGGGCCGCGAACGGCAGGACGATCCAGGCGATGAACGTCCCGAGAGCGAAGAAGAAGAGCGCGACCGGGATCCACGGGCGGGCCGTGCGCCGTTCGCCCGGTGTCAGGCCCGGCGAGATGAACGCCCAGCCCTGGTAGAGCAGGAACGGCATCGCCAGGATGATCCCGACCACGACCGAGATCTTGATCTTGATGACGAACGCGTCACCGAGACCGGTGAAGTACAGCGGGCTGTCGCCCGGGATGGCGTCCGCCAGCAGCTTGACGATCGTGTCGGACGCGTAGAAGCCGACCACCGAGAAGACGGCGACCGCCAGGATCGCCCGGAACAGGCGGCTGCGCAGCTCACCGAGGTGATCGATGAGCGACATGACCGTCTCGTCGCCGGGCGCGGCGGCGGGCGGCGGCAGCGGTCCCGGGTCGGGCGTCACCGGACGTCCGCCGACACCCGACTCGCGCAGGGCGTCAGCGTCGGCCATGGTCGGGTCGAGGGCGCCCGGCTAGCCGGCGGTGATCGGCGAGTCGGCGGCGTTCGTCGAGCGCGCGGATGCGGTCTGGGTCGGGTCGGACGGATCGGTCGGTGCGGCGTCAGCGGTCGGTGCGGGCGGCGCGGGGCGGTGCTCGGCGACCGGGGGCGCCGCGATCGGCGCGGCTGGCGTCGGCGGCGGCCGGCGTGTTCGGCAGCGGCGACGTGTCGATGTCGACCTTGACCGATTCCTGGACGTCCGAAGACGCCTTGCGGAATTCCCTGATGCTCTTGCCGAGCGAGGCGCCGACCTCAGGGAGCTTGCCGGGGCCGAGGACGAGGAGCGCGATCACCAGGATGATGACCAGCTCTAGGGGTCCGGGTGTAGGCATGATCGTGTCGCTCCTGCGCTCAGGGATCCGATCGGTACGCCGGGTCTGGGACGGCGTGGGGACCTCGTGCGCGGGTTACGTTAGCACAGGGAGGCGCGAAGCCCAGTCGCGGGCGGCCGTCGCAAGCCGCTCTCCGGGGTCGGTCGGCTGACCGGGCCTCGCGCTCGCCCAGCGCGGCGTCGCTGATGCCCCGCGAGACGTTGACCAGCAGGCCGCGTCCGGCGCCCCCGGCGGCCGGCGTCGCGGTCGCCGGTCCGTCGCGCAGGACCGGCTCGATCTCCCCGCCCTGGGCGCCGATCCCGGGCACCAGGAAGCCGAGGCCCGGCGCCACGGCGCGGATCTCGTGCAGCTCGGCGGGTGCCGTCGCGCCGACCACCAGGCCGACCGTTCCGCCGGGGCCCCAGCGTCGCCGCGCGGCGCGCGACGCGCAGGTGGAGCGCCTCGGCCGGCGCGTCGATCGACGGATCCGCGGCGACGACCAGGTTCTGGAACTCGGCCGCCTCCGGGTTCGACGTCCGGCACAGGACGTAGGCGTAGCGATCGGCCCGCTCGAGGAGCGGCTCGATCGCCTTGCCGCCCGGGTACGGGTTGACGGTCACGGCGTCGGCCCCGAGCCGATCGAAGATGGCGACGGCGTGGCGTGCCGCGGTCGAGCCGATGTCGGCCCGCTTGGCATCGATCACGACCGGGATGTCGGCCGGGATCCGGGCCCGGATCCGCTCGAGGGCGGCCATCCCCTCCGAGCCGAGCGCCTCGTAGAAGGCCAGGTTCGGCTTGATCGCGGCGGCGCTCGGTCCGGCCGCCTCGATGACGAGCGTCACGAAGCGCTCGACGCCGGCGACGTCCGGGGAGAAGCCGTCCGGCAGGCGTGCCGGGTCGGGATCGAGCCCGAGGCACAGGACGCTCCCGACCGATGCCGTCCGCGCGGCAAGCCGTCTCGAGGTAGGTCGGCGGTCACTGCGCCGACGGCGAGGCGGTGACGACGCTCGGGGCCGCCGACGACACGGGCGTCGGGGTCGGTGCAGGCAGCTGGTCGGCGCGGGACGAACCAGCCAGGTCGGGACGAGCCGTCGAGGCCGGACACCTCGGTCAGGTCGGTGGTGTCCTTGACCGTCCAGTTCGGCGCCTCGCCGTCCAGCCGGATCATCTTCAGGTCGACGATCTGGCCCTGGATGTGGAGGAACGCGATCGCGTCGCCGATCGGCGACCAGACCGGGGCCCACGACGCCCCGTCGTTGGTGAGGCGCTGGAGCTCGCGACCGGTGCCGGCATCGAGGATCACGAGGTCGTTCCCGAAGCTGCTGGTCTTGGTGGCGACGACGAACCGTCCATCCGGCGAGTACGACGGCTCGAGATAACCCGGGCCGGTGATAGCGGCGGCCTTTCCTTTTGCCACGTCGAGGCGGTAGATCATGGGCGCCCCGCGCGCGCCGTCGCGACCGTTGCGGACGTACATCAGGAACTTGCCGTCGGGTCGCCAGGTCGGGTCCTGGTGACCGAGCGGCGGTGTCTCGGCGATCTTCGGGATGGTCGATTTCTTGGAGGTCAGGTCGTACAGCTGGAGGACGACATCGCTCACGGACGGGTTCGGGCGGTCCGAGACCATCGCCAGGGTCGTGCCGTCGGGCGACACGACCGGTTCGCGGATCCAGGATTGCCACGTCCGCCCGTTGAGGGACACCTTGCCGCTCAGCACGCGGACAGGGTCCGCGCTTCCGTCGGCCTTGACCTGCATGACGCTCGGAGTGTTCAGGGCGTAGTCGCGCAGGACGCCGCCGGCCGGCCAGCGGCCGTCGCCACTGGCCGTGCGGATGAAGTAGACCGAGGTGCCGTCCGGCGACCAGGACGGCATCGAGTCGTCACCGCCCTTCGTCAGCTGCTTGACGTCCTTGCCCGTCTGGACCCAGATGTTGCCCGCCTTGGCGTAGACGATCGAGCCCTTGGTGGTCACGACCTCCGGCGGAACGATGACGACGTTCGACGGAGCGGGGGTCTGTGCCGGGCCACCGTTGCCGTTGCCGTTCCCGTTGCCCGCTCGAGCTGCTGAACGGCACCCCACCCTGGAGCAGGTTGATCGTGACGACGGCCACGAGCAGCAGGCCGACGATCGACAGGACCGGGGCCAGCCAGCGACCGGCGGGACCCAGGTTGACGGATGGCCGGGTCGTGGACCGCGGGGTCGCCGGGCGCGTCACGAGGCGGTCCCGGCGAGGACGTGCGGCATCGCCCCGCGCAGCCAGGATGGCCGCCGTCCGCGGATGACTGCCCGACGTCGCTACGTCGCGGATGTCGAGCTGGAGCGACTCGAAGCCGCCGAAGTTCCGGCTGGTGAGCCGCGCCACGACATCGAGCCGGTCGCCCTCGCGGACCACCTCGGCGATGTCAGACCGACCGAACGCGATCCCGTCCAGGACGTCGAGGCCGCGACGGAGCGTCAGCTGGGTATGGCCGCCGGTCGCGGCGCGCACGCGGGTGACGGTCAGGCCGAGGACGGCGACGAGCGGGTCGGCATTGCCCGGGCCGCATGGGGCAAGCCCGGCCAGCTCGCGGTAGAGCGCGTAGTCGACGTCGAGCGCCGGGAGCGCGAGGTCGACCGCGATCGCCAGCCGCGGATCCGGCGGGACCGACTCGGCGGCGAGGGCAAGGAACCGGGTCCGGAACTCGTCCCAGCGGTCGGTCGCGATCTCGAAGCCGGCGGCGCCGGCATGGCCACCGAACCGGATGAAGAGGTCCGAGCAGCGCTCCAGGGTCGCGCCGAGATCGAGCGACCCGTCGCTCCGGCATGAGGCACGGACGACATCGCCGAGGTCCGCCCCGACGACCGCCGGACGCCCGCGATCCTCGACGAGACGGGCCGCCACCAGGCCGACGATGCCCGACCGTCCACGGCCCGCGCACGACCGTGGCGGGTTCGCCGGACTCCGCCGCGACCGCCGTCCGTGCTTCGCCGACGGCCGTCTTCATCAGGTCACGACGGGTCAGGTTGGCCGCCTCGAGGGCGTCGGCGTGGGTCGCCGCCTCGACCGCGTCGGTTGCCAGCAGCAGCCGGGCAGCCTCCAGCGCCTCCCCCACCCGACCGGCGGCATTGAGCCGTGGGGCGATGGCGAACGAGACGGTCTCGAGGTCCACCGCGGCCGGCGCGACCCGGGCACGTTCGAGGAGCGCGGCGATCCCCGGTCGGGGCGCCCGACGCATTCGCTCGAGGCCCAGCCTCGCGATCGCCCGGTTCTCGCCGACCACCGGTGCCACGTCGGCGACGGAGCCGATGGTCGCCAGGTCCGTGAGCTCGAGGGCGGCCGCGGGGCCACCCGGCTCGTCGGCGAGGAGGAGCTGCGCGACCTTGAACGCGACGCCACTGCCCGCCAGGCGGCGGTCCGGATAGGTCGAATCGGGACGGTGCGGGTTGACGATCGCGAAGGCGGCAGGCAGGACCGGCGGGACGCGATGGTGGTCGGTGATGATGACGTCGATGCCGCGGGCGTTGCTCTCGGCCACCTCGGCGACGCTCGTCGTGCCGCAGTCGACGGTGATGATCAGCGACGCCCCGAGGGCGACCGCGGCGTCGAGTGCCGCCATCGACAGCCCGTGGCCCTCGTCGAGCCGGCTCGGCACGTAAGGCTCCACCGCGACGCCGAAGCGGCGCAGGGCGAGTGTCATGATCGCCAGCCCGGTCAGCCCGTCCGCGTCGAAGTCACCGAAGACGAGGACCTTCTCCCCGCGATCACGTGCCGCGCGGATCCGTAGCAGCACGATCGCCGCGTCCGGGAGGGCCGCCGGGTCGTGCAGGCCCTCGAGGGGGTCTGCGAACCAGGCGATCAGGTCCTCCCCGCTGACCGCTCCACGGGCGGCGAGCAGGCCGGCCAGACGGGTCGAGATGCCGCTGCGCGGCCGCGACCGCGACGGCCGCTTCCGACGGGACGAGCTCCTCCGCGAAGGTCCAGCGGAAGCGGGGTTCGACCATGACGTCAGGATGCCATGTGAGGCTGCACCGCGGATCTACCGGCCCGGTGCGTCGGGGGCCTCAGGACGCCGTGCGACGGACTCGGGTGGTCCGGGTCGTCGTCAGGCGGCCGTGCCGGCGGTCATCCCAGAGATGCCAGTCGACGAGCAGCGGTGCGGCCACGAAGATCGAGGAATAGGTCCCCGAGATGATCCCGATCAGCAGCGCCAGGATGAAGTCGTTGATCGCCGAGCCACCGAAGAGGAACAACGCGAGCAGGGTGATCACCACGGTCAGGCTGGTCATGATCGAGCGGCCGAAGGTCTGCAGGATCGAGTGGTTGACGATGTCGGCGAAGGGCTCGCCGGCGTGGCGTGCCTTGTTCTCGCGGACGCGGTCGAACACCACGATCGTGTCGTGGACGCTGAAGCCGATGACGGTCAGCATCGCGGTCACGAACAGCGCGTCGATCTCGACGTGGAAGAACGTGCCGAGGATCGCGAACGCGCCGACCACGATGATCACGTCATGGAGCAGCGAGATCAGCGCGGTCACCCCGAACTTGACGTCGCGGAACCGGTAGGTGATCCAGAGCAGGATCCCGAGCGAGCCGACGAGGATCAGGATGAGCGCCTGGCTGATGAGGTCGGAGCTCACGACCGCGCCGATCGTCGTCAGGCTGCGCTGCTCGGCGATCGGGCCCGAGCTCCTGCTGGAGTGCGACGGCGACCTCACCCAGCTTCCCTTCGGTCGGGATCTTGGTGTTGCCTGTCGGGGCCGCCGGGGAGGCCGAGGGACCCGGCGACGCGCCCGGCGAAGCGGACGGCGCCGGTGAACCGGACGGTGTCGGCGATGCGCTCGCGGTCGGACTGGCGCTCGGTGCCGCAGAGCCGCTCGGCGCGGCGGACGCACCGGCACTGGCGCTGGCACCCGGCGATCCGCTGGCGGCGGCGCCCGACGCGGCCGCACTTGCAGAGGGGCTTGCCGACGGCTCGGGCTGCTGAAGGTCGGTCAGCTGTTCGGTCTTGATCTCGATGAACTGGGGGCCGGCCTTGACCGCGGTCGCCTCGAGGCCCTGCTTGGCGAAGACGGCCTCGACCTGGTCGGGCGTCACGTTCGGGTCCTCGAAGCGGATCTCCCAGCGGGTCCCGCCCGTGTAGTCGATGGTGAACTGGAGTCCCGCATCCGAGACCGGGGTCAGAAGGATGAAGACCAGGCCCGGGATCGTGAGGAAGAGTGAGAGGAGATAGAAGTAACGCCGCTTCCCGATGACATCAAACACGCGTGCGCGCCTCGCGTCGGGATGACGGGCGCACGGCGCCGAGGGCGACGAACTCGTCTTCGCGCAGGCCGTAGAGCGACGGCTTGCGCGCCCACTCCTGGCGGACGACCCAACGCAGGATGGTGCGGGTGACGACGATCGCGCTGAACATCGAGACGAGGACGCCGATGATCAGGACGAGGGCGAAGCCGCGGATGACCGACGAGCCGAAGGCGTACAGGATCGTCGCCGTGATGAGGCTCGACACGTTCGAGTCGAGGATGGAATTCCACGCCCGGTTGAACCCGGCTTCGACGGCGGACGGGAGCGACTTGCCGACCCGAAGCTCCTCCTTCATCCGTTCGAAGATGAGGATGTTGGCGTCGACCGCCATGCCCACCGAGAGCACGAAGCCCGCGATCCCGGCCAGGGTCAACGTCACCGGCACGAGCCGGAAGATGGCGTACATCACGAGCGTGTAGTAGATCAGCGCGAAGCTCGCCACGAGGCCCGGCAGGCGGTAGTAGATGAGCATGAACAGGAGGACCAGCGAGATCCCCACGAGTCCCGCCAGCACCGTCTGGACCAGGAACTGGCTGCCCAGCGTCGCGCTGAGAGTCTCGCTCGAGAGGGCCGTGATCGGGAACGGCAGCGAGCCGAACTTGAGGATCGTCACCAGGTTCCCGGCGTCCTTGGCGTTGAAGCCGGCGAGCCCGCCGCCCGTGATCTGGACATTCCCGTTCGGGATCGCGTTCTGGATGACCGGCGCGGACACGACCGCACCGTCGAGGGTGATCGCGAAGTAGCTCCCGACGTTCTTTGCCGTGTAGTCGCTGAACAGGCTCGCGCCTTCGGACTTCAGGACGAAGTCGACCGCCGGACGACCGTTCTGGTCGGTGCCGACGGTGGCGGACGAGACCTGGTCGCCGCTGAACAGCGGGGGGTACTGCTTGAGGTCGAGCTGCTGGCCCTCCGTCGCCTGGGTCGAGCCGAGCGGCACGAAGTCCAGCCGGCCGGTCTGGCCGACCAGCTTGCGGACAGCTTCGGGGTCCGTGACACCGGGCAGCTCGACGACGACGCGGTCGGCGCCCTGGGTGGTGACGACCGGCTCGGAGACGCCCGTGGTGTTGACGCGGCGCTCGACGATGTCCTTGATGACGCCCATGTCACCGGGGGTCGGCGACTTGCCCTCGACCGGCAGCGCCTGGTATTCGACGCGCAGTCCCCCCTCGAGGTCGAGGCCCAACTTCGTCACGACCGTGCGCCATGTCCCGTCGGCGCTTTGCGAGTCGGGGAGCTGGAGGTTCGGAAAGAAATCGATGAGGAGGGCGAAGATCCCGATGAGCAGGATGAGGATCGGACCGGCTTTACGCATCGAGGCGGGATATTACACGGAACGGTGGCTGACCGCCGCCGGAGGGCAGCTCAGGGCGAGTGGCGGAGGACCCTTGCGAGTCGGGCGGTCCTGGGCATCGAGAGGCATGTGGGCGGGATCCTTCGAGCGCGACCCGGACCGGGTCGATCAACGTGACCATAGCCGTCGCCGATAGCGACTCGGTCGCGGGAACGATGAAGAACTCGCTATCGACGGTCGGGTCAGGCCTCGAGCGTCGCCTTGATCCGCGCCGCCAGTGATGGGCCGATGCCGGGCACCGCCGCGATCTGCTCGACCGGCGCGTCGCGCACACGCTTGATCGAGCCGAACACCTTGAGCAGCTCCCGCTTGCGCTTGGGACCGACGCCCGGCAGGTCGTCGAACGCGGAGCGGACGGTCCGGCGCGCCCGCAGGTCACGGTGGTACGTGATCGCGAAGCGATGCGCCTCGTCGCGCAGCCGCTGGACGAGATAGAGAGCCGGCGACGTCGCCGGCAGGAGGATCGGATCGGTCCGGTCCGGGAGGAACAGCTCCTCGCGCTCCTTGGCCAGGCCGGCAAGCGGGAGGTCGTGCAGCCCGAGCTCGTCGAGGACCGTCTTCGCGGCACTCACCTGGCCCTTGCCGCCATCGACGATGACGAGGTCGGGCATCGCCCAGCGGCGCGCCTCCTCGACGCCTTCCTCGCCGGTCCGGACCGACCGGAAGCGCCGGCGCAGCACCTCCTGGTGGCTGGCGAAGTCGTTCGGCCCCTGCACGGTCTTGATCCGGAACCGCCGGTACTCCCCCGAGCGCGGCTTGCCGTCCTCGAAGACGACCATGCTGCCGACCGACTCGCTGCCCTGGAAGTTGCTGATGTCGTAGCACTCGATGCGCAGCGGCGGTCCGGGCAGCCCCAGCGCCTCGGCGAGCTCCTCGAGTGCGGCCAGCGTCTTGCCCTCATCCGCCAGCCAGCGGGCCTGCTCGCGGGCGAGGGTCTCCGTCGCGTTCCGGGTGGCAAGGACCAGGAGCTCGCGCTTCTCCCCGCGCTGGGGGACGCGGAGGTGGACCGGCCCGTCGCGGCGTCCGGCGAGGAACGCCTCGAGGACCGCGGTCTCGGCGATGGCCGCCGGGCACGTAGACCTCGCGCGGGATCGAGCCGGCTCGGGCGTAGTACTGCTCGAGGAAGCTGGTCAGGACCTCGTCGTCGGTCGCCTCGCGGGCGGCATCGAGCAGGAAGACGTCGCGCCCGATCATCTTCCCGTCGCGGATGACGAACAGCTGGATGGCGGCCTGGTTGTCCTGGCGGGCCAGACCCGAGCATGTCGAGCTCGGTCCGGGCGAAGGCCGCCATCTTCTGGCTCTCCATCGTCCGCTCGATCGCCCGGATCTTGTCGCGCAGGACGGCGGCCCGCTCGTAGTCGGTCCGCTCGGCGGCGCCGGCCATCTCGGTCCCGAGGGCCTTGACCAGGGTCTCCTGGCGACCCTCGAGGAAGAGCTCGACCTGCTCGATGTCCTTGCGGTAGTCGTCCTTGGAGATGGCCGTGATGCACGGGCCCTGGCAGCGCTTGATGTGATAGAGGAGGCACGGACGCTGGAGGGCGCGGACCCCGTCCTTGATGTCGATCGTGCAGGTCCGGAACGGGAAGAGCCGGCGGACCAGGTTCATCGATTCGTCGACGCTCGACGCCGAGGCGTACGGCCCGAAGTAGCGGCTGCCGTCGTTGACCAGCTTGCGTGTCCGCTCGACGCGCGGGAACTCGTCGCCGAGGGTGACCTTGATGTACGGGTAGCTCTTGTCGTCCTTGAGCCGGACGTTGAAGCGCGGCCGGTAGCGCTTGATCAGGTTGGCTTCGAGCAGGAGGGCCTCCGAGACCGAGTCGGTCTGGGTCACCTCGACGTCGACAACCCGGTCGATGACGCTGCGGATGCGGTGGATCTCGCCGCCCGGCGCCTGCTTCTGCCAGTAGCTCCGGACGCGGCTGCGCAGGCTCTGGGCCTTGCCGACGTAGACCACGTCGCCGCGCGCGTCCTTCATGAGGTAGACGCCGGGCTTGTCGGGCAGCTTGGCCAGGGCGGAGGCGAGTTCGGGGGTCACACCCCGATGCTAGGACAAAAACGAGGACACCGGCCGTATCGACGACCGGTGTCCGGGTTTCACGGGATGAGAGGGAGGGCTACGGCGATGGCGTCAAGACCGGGCAGTCCGGCAGGGTGCCGATGCCGTTACTGTCGACGCAGTTGATTCGCCCATTCGGCGCGGCCTTGACGACCGGATTCAGCGGCGAGTGCGCCGTCACGTAGTCGGCGGTGATCTCCTCGAGGATCTCCTGGGTGGTCATCCGGCTGCTGAAGTTCGGATAGCCATCGCCACCGGTAGCGGTGAAGTCGTTCTCGACGATGAGGTAGCTCGAAGCGCTGGTCAAGTCGACCGCCGTCGCTGTGCAGTTACCAGCGGCGTCTGCCCGGACCACGGAGGTCACGCGGCTCAATGAGGGTAGGTTCGGTGACCAGGTGAAGCACAACCCGGACACCTGCGGAAAGCGACCTTGGGCCGACGGCTGCCCGAGCGTTGCCGCGGCGGTGCTGACGCTCAGGGAGACGCCGTTCTCGAGCATCGTCTTCAGTTCGGCTCCGTTGACTGTCAGGGTCACGGCGATGTTGCCGAACGGCAGCAGGCTCAAAGACTGACCGCGTGTGATCTTGTACGGAGGCGGCACATACGAGGGACAGAAGTCCCCCGAAAGATCGGGGACCGGACAGGTCAGGTCTGCCCTGAGGCCGCCGGAGTTGGTGATCGCGAAAACGGCACCGATGGACTTATACGTGCTCAACATGGCGTCCGTGACGGTGTCGCCGACGAGGGACTCGCACAGCCGTCCGTCACCGCTGCCACATTGGTCCGCGCGCGGGATCGGCTTGCTGGAGCTCCCGATCTCGGTCCCAAGGATCGGAGCCAGTTGCGCGTTGAGACCGTCGATCTTGGCCTGGATCGCCGCGTCCGGGGTCAGCCCGAGGTCCCACGGCTTGTGGTAGTCGGCGGTCTTGTAGACGACGCCGTCCTTGCCGGTACCGATCACGATGCGCATCCGGGTGAAGCGAAGGCCCTTGCCGCGATTTTCCGTGACGAGGACGCCGTTCGACCGCAGGGAGTCGACCTGGAGGTCGTTGTGGTCGCCGATCACCGCGTCCACGTTCTGGACGCCGTCGGCGAGATCGATCAACGGCCCGGTCGGGGCCGTGACCGTACCGGCGGTGGCGCCCTCGTGTCCGAGTGCGACGATCACGTCGGTCGAATTGGCCAATCGTGCGGCTTCAGCGTTCACGGCCGGCAGGATGGGTCGGACCTCGAATGGTCCGAGGTTGCCGGGGAAGACGATCCCGGGCGTGGATTCGGTCGTGAACCCGACGAAGGCGACCTTCATGCCCCCGCCGATGTCGAACACCTTCGACTTCGACCACTCGGGCGGTGTCTGCCCATTGGGCAAGACGACGTTCGAGGAGATCATCGGGAACGGCGCGAGTGGGATCAATTCCGTCCGGAGGTAGGCCTGCCCACGGTCGAAGCTGTGGTTGCCGATCGCGTCGATGTCGATGCCCATCATCCCCATGATCGGGGGCGTCGGCTTGTCGCCGAAGAAGTTCGAGATCGGCGGCGTGGCGCCGCCGAAGGAGTCGCCGCCCATGACTTCGAAGACCTTCGACTTGGGTGCTCGGGCGGCCTCGGCCTCGTAGATGTCGAACCACGTCTTGTAGAACGCGGCCCCACCGGTTGCGAACGTCGGTCCGAGCGTATCGGACGCCTCCGCCAGTGGTGTCAGCTGGGCGTGCCAGTCGCTGACGTCGAGGATCGTTACCTCGCGGAGCGACTCGCCGCCCTTGATGAGGCTGTAAAGGATGGCGCCACGGGCATTCTGCGGCCCGGGGATACCCATCAGGAACGAGAGCGTCGGAGCGACATCGACCGCACGCAGATCCGGCTGCACCGACCACGTGCTTGACGCCAGGTCCGCTCATCACGAAGACGGCCGTGCATGTTGATGTTGTTCGCGAGGTCGACGTAGTTCGGCAGGTACCCGTGCTGCCCGAAGAAGTGCGACAGAGCGATGGTCTGACCGGTCGTCCCAGCGTCAGACTGGTACGGCGGGCGCGTCACGACGACGACGTCGCCGCTCCGATTGGGATGGAGCGAGTCGGAGCCGTCGACGTTGCGGAGCTCCTCCTTGTTCATGATCCGCAGGATGACCTGCTTGCCCGGATTGCCTGGATCGGTGACGTTGGTGAACGCGGTCCGGATCGCCGTCCGGACCTGCTCGTAGGTCGGCCAGGTCGGTTGCGCCGTGCTCCGGAGCCGGGCGGGGTTGACGTAGATCTGGATCGTCCCGCCTGCCCAGCAGGCCTTCGTCAGGTCGGTGTTGGTTTCGCTGACCGCCGGCACCGGTTCGCACCGGGGCTGGAGCCGTTGCCACGATCGCGCTGCAATTGGACGCCCCGGAACCGCTGACGTGGAGGGACTTGCCATCGATCGTCGCGTCGTTCAGCACCTTGTTGGCATTGAGCGCGTACCACTGCGGCGCGAAGCCATGGTCGGACCCGGCGAAGGTCGTCGGGTTGCCGCCCATCAGGCCGCGGGTGACGCCGAGCTTCTCGTCGGCGTCCTGGTAGGCGCTGCGGATGTATTCCTCGCGGATCGCGACGCGGTTCGCCTTCGGGGCGTCGCTGCAAACGACGTCGGAGAACTTCGGCGCGGCGTCGTAGCACGGGTTCGGGTCGCCGTCCGCATCGGTCGGCGAGACGAGACCCATGAACTGGTGCGAGACCTCGTCGGTGAACGGATAGCCGACCATCGCGAGGTCGGTGTTGGGCTGGAGTGTGCCCAGGATGAAGTTGATGACCTGGAGGCTGTAGGCACGCTCGAGATCGCGGCCCTGCTCGACGTAGGTGTCCTCGTCGACGACGCCGGCCTCTTCGGGTGCGAAGTCGGCAGCAGCCCACGGAAGCAGGTTGTCAGCGATGTACTTCTCGAGCCGGTCCTCGCCTGCGCCGCCGGCCGGCAGGCTGTTGCAGACGGAGCCGCATTTGGCGATGGCGCGCGCCAGCGAGGTGTCGTAGAGCTTGAACTGGCTGGCGTCCGGGGCCAGGGAGATGAGCTTGATGTAATGGCCGACGGTCTGGCTGGCGCGGGTCGCCGATGAGCCCGTTGGCGCCGGTGAGCTTCAGCGGCAGGAAGTCGCCGACCGTGAGATCGATCGACGGGCTCGCACCGGTCTTGCCGACGGGGCTGACGATTACGTGGTCGTAGTTGACGCCGCCACCCGTGACGCTGTCGTAGAAGTACACGTTGTAGGTGCGGTTCGGGTTCTGCGCGGCGAACGTCGAGTTGATCGTCCAGGTCGTCTCCTTCGGCGTCGCGGCAGGATCGCCGGTCGGCACGCTCGCCCAACCGTTGGCCGCCACGATGCTGGCGACCTGGTAGGTCACGCCGAAGAACGCTGAGCCGGCCTGCTCGACGGGGTCGGCGGCGCCGACGAGGACGCCTCGATTGGAGAAGAAGTTGGTGAAGTCGACCGTCGGGCCGTTGATGTTGGCGGCGGCGCCGCCGACCCAGTCGATCTGGGCGACCTTCTTGCCGGCACGCTCGGCGGCGTTCGCGATCGTGTCCGCCTGGAGGACGCCGGCGGCCGAGAACGAGGTTCGGTTGTTGAACGCATCGCCCGGCTCGGAAGAAGGTGTTGTTCGTGGAGCCGTGGTCGGCCGGGTACGTGCCGGTCGCCATCGTGTACCAGCCGACGCCGGTGTTCGGCGGGAAGGCCTGGACCATCCCGTTGGCGCCGGTGACGCCGGTCTCCATGAGCGCCTTGTAGGTCGGCATGATAGCCGGCCGCGGCGTATTTCTCCATGAGGTCCGGCCGCATCCCGTCCGAAGCGAACATGACGGTGCGATCGGCACTTCCGATCGGCTTCGGCGGTTTCGGCGCGGCAGTCACGGGGCTTGCCACGGCCGAGAAGAGCAAGGCCGATCAAGGCCAGAAGGACGAGCGGGCGGAAGCGGCTGGACGACCTAGGCACGGGAGTCCTCCTCATTCGCGATGCCTGCGTCCCGCATCCCGACAGCCCGGGGAGCGTCAAACCCCTCCGGAACCCCTCTGGACCGGGCACATCGACCCTGGACCGCACACGATACCGTCCCGCAATCCCTGCTGCCACCCCAGATGGGTGGTTGCCCTCGAACGCTCGGCACGGACGGTGCCCGAACGCACCACAACGTTGCGATTGGGTGGCGGGAGACGGAGAGTGGCGGCAAGCACGTCTCGGTGAGTGCCGGTCGAGCGACTCCGGGCAGACTGCCGCGATGGAGCTCCACCCGGCCGTCGCCGAACGCCTCGCACGGCTCGCGCCCGACCAGCGCGCCGCGGCCACCGCTCCACCCGGACCGTCGTTGTGCATCGCCCCGGCGGGGAGCGGCAAGACCACGACCCTGGTTGCCCGGGCCGCCTGGCTGATCGCCACCGGGACGCCGGCCGACGCGATCCGGGCGATCACCTTCAACAAGCGTGCTGCGGTCGAGATGACCGAGCGGCTCGATGCGGCCGTGGCGCCGCTCGGGGTCGACGCGGGAGCCGTCCGCGTCCGGACCTTCCACGCCCTCGGGCGCGAGATCCTGCGCGACGCGGGCGTCGCGGTCGAGCCGCTTGCGGATCGCCCGGCCGTGCTGGCCGCGGTCGCGCCGTGGGCCGACGAGGCCGATCTGCTGCGGCTCGACACCGCGGTGTCGCGGCTCAAGGTCGAGCTCGGCGTCACGGCGGCGGACGTCGCGGCCGACGAGGACGCCGGGCCGATCGCGCGCGCGTTCGTCGCGTACGAGGCGGCCGTCGCGGCGAGCGGCGGTCTCGACTTCGACGACCTCATCCTGCGCGCGATCGCCGAGCTGGAGCGCGACCCGGATCTGCTCGCCCGGTGGCGCGGGCATTGTCGCGAGCTCCTCGTCGACGAGGTGCAGGACGTCGATCGCGCCCAGCTCCGGCTCGCCCTCCTGCTCGCCGCCCCGGACAACCGCATCTTCCTGGTCGGCGACGACGACCAGTCGATCTATGGCTGGCGGCTCGCAGATGTCCGTCGGATCCTCGGGCTCGAGGCGCTCCTGCCCGGGCCTTCGACGCGTCGACCTCGAGGTCAACTACCGCTGCCCTCGCCAGGTGGTCGAGCGGGCCGTCCGTCTCGTCGAGCACAACGGGGAGCGGTTCGCCAAGGCGATCCGGGCCGGGCCGGCGGCGACAGGCCAGCTCGTCCTCGCCCCGGATTCCATCGGACGAGACGGTCCGCCTCGAGCGGGCGATCCGGACCTGGCCGGACGATGGCTCGACCCGAGCCGTCCTGGCTCGGACGAACCGCGAGCTGCTCCCGGCCGTCGTCGTCGCACTCCGGCTCGGGCTGCCGTTCCGGGCGCCGCGCATCGAGCTGCTGCTCGACTCACCGCTGGTCGACGTAGCTGCTCGGCAGCGGCAGCCGGCGACGACGCGACGACGGCGAGCCGCTGCTGATCACCCTCGGCCGGATCCGGGCCGCGGCGCCGACGACCGCAGCGCCGCGCCGAGGTCGCGACGGCACTGCTCGGCTGGGCGGTCGGGTACGCCAGACCTCGCCGACCTTCACGGCGGCCGATCGCGCGACACGCGGGCGCGCCTCGCCGAGCTGCGCCGCGACGACGCGCCGTTGACGCTCGCGACCGCCCACGCCACCAAGGGCCTCGAGTTCGACCACGTCGTTGTCGTCGGCATGGAGGAGGGTCGCTTCCCGAGTGCCCGTGCCGTGAGCCAGGCCGAAGACCCGGTCCGGGCGTACGAAGAAGAACGGCGGCTGGCCTACGTGGCCTGGACCCGGGCGCGCCGCTCGCTGACGCTGCTCTACGACCCGACGGTCCCCTCAACCTTCCTCCTGGAGGCCTTCAGCCCGGACGAGCTCGGCCTCGGCCACGCGCACTGTTGAGATCGCGAGCGAGCGATTCGCGCTTTTATCCAAAGTCGCGCGAGCCCGTCGCGTTTATTGGGGCTAGGCCGGGCGCCCCCACCGTGGTCGATGGCGGACTGGCGGATCCACAGGTGCAATGTCTCGTTGCTGATCCCGAGGTCTCTGGCAACCTGCTGGATGGGGTGGCCTGACTGATGGGCCACGCGCACGGCCTCAACCTTGAACTCTGGTGGATATGTGGCAGAGCCGTTCCAGCCGAGGGCGCTCCCGGCCGAATTCCACCGTTGGGGCCATTGGTCGTCGCGGGCCGCGCGGATTGCGTGCGTGACTAAAGCAGGTCGCAGTCTTCGCTCGTTCCACCTCCTTGGTGGACCCATCTTCGCGACCTGGTCAAGTCGCACCATCGAACCCTCGCGCACAGCGTTGGGACCGGGGCGCACCTGTGCGGTGACCTTACAGCGACCAGTCGTTGTCGGCGGCCACCCACCGCTGTGTCCACGGCGTTGCGCGGACGATCCCTCCTCCTGCGTCTTGCGAGAACGATGGACGCATACTACGAGCAGCAGTCGCGCTCCACGGCCGCCAACGGCGAGGTGCGGAGGATCCGGACCTGGCCGAGATCGCCACCAAGCGGGTCGTCGAAGCTCCCGTTCGGCTCTGGCAGGAGCTCGATAGCCAGCGCGCTGATCGGCGTGTCGTCCGGCAGCCCGGCGCTCGCCAGCGCGGCCCCGACCTCGGTTCCCGACCATCGTGTCTCCCCGGACGCAAGGAGCGGAACGCCACGGTCGATGTGTTCGCGGATCGGCCCGAGCCGGCGGAGGTCGATCTGGACATTCCGCCGCGTCGCGGCATCGGCCTGGACGACCCGCGCGTATAGGACCACCCAGATTTCCGTATTCGGCGGTTCGGGCAGGACGCGCCGCAGCCCGATGTAGGGGGTGGCGTAGGGCGCTCGGATGCGGATCGCGCCGTTCGTCTCAGGGAGGATCGAACAGCTCAGTTCGGGAACCGGATGCTGGACCCCCGAGAGTACGAGGCTCTCGCCGAAACGTCCCTGCGCTGTCGACCAGAGTGGATCGCTGACCGGTCCGCGGTCGTGCCCAACCCGGATCTCGTAGGTGTAGAAGGAGAACAGCTCGGGCGAGCCCGGGCTCACGTCCGGCGGCAACGGCACCAGGAAGTGCCGGTCGCTGCTGGGGCTTGGCTCCAGGCGCTGCATCGTCGCGAGACCGGCGAGGTCTTGGACCTGCCCCGGCGTGATCACCCGGACGAGCTCTGGATCGAGCGGGGTCTGCTCGAGGACGGCTGGGTCGGCAACGGGCTCCGTGTGAGGCAGGAGCAGCGGATCCGGCGCGCTCGACAGCGCTCGGACGAAATAGGCGTCGCGCTGATCGGCCGCCGGCTCGGCGAACTCGAACCACAGGCGCCGAACCCGCGACCCGGTAGTAGCGTATTCGGAGTCGCGCTCGTACGCCGTGAGCGTCACACCCGCGGCGACGATCTTTGGTGCCTGAGCGGGGGGCGTGACGATGGGCAGATGCGTTGTGATCGTCCGCTGGATGCCACCGGCCCGCTCGAACCGCACGCGGACCCGATAGGTGACGTCCACCTCGTATGGCAGCCCGCCTGGACCGATCGGTGGCGGCAGCGCGTCGAGGAACACGAATCGAATCGACGAACGGTCGGGATCATTCGCCGCCTGAACGTTGATCGCGTTCATGAGCTCGATTGTGCCAACACGGACGGTCTGGACGATCGCGCCCGCGGCGTCGGGAAGACTCACCGTTCGGATCAGCTCCAGCGTCGGCGAGCCGGCGCCGCGCCACGTCCAGTCGCGGTCGAAGACGACCTGGACGGCGTTGATCCACTGACCGCCGAGCTCCTCGGGGTTGCCGAGCTCGATGCTAGAGCCATCGGGTGCGGCATGGTGCGTCAACCCGGCGCAACCGAACGCGATCCGGTCGCCGGGGCGCCCGGCCAGGAGCGGACCGTCGGCGACAAGATCGAGCGCCGCGGCGAGCCGCCCGAGGAGAACAGGCGAAGGCTGGTTCTGAGCGACAACCGCCCGGACCTCCGCGCGGGACCCGATCGGGTCAGGCTGGAGGAACACGCTCCGGAGTTCGTCCGAGGGCGCGAGCGGGCGGAGGATCCCGGCCTCGGCGGCGGCGGACGCGATCGCATGGAGGTCGATATCGACGACCGGACCGAGCCGCGCGGCCTGGCTGCCGAAGTAGTTGAGATCGTTGCGGCCGAGAGCCCGGATCGCGATCCGGACATCACGTGCCGTGACGAGCGTCAGCGGACCGATGACGGTCCCGTCTGCACCGAGCTGGGCCGACACGTCGACGCTCGTGTAGTCGGCGGCGTCGAGCCAGTCGAACGCTAGATCGAGCGCCGTGTCCGGGTTGGTCGGAAAGGCCCGCGTCGTCCGATACCACTCGACGAACCCTTCGGCGTCCGCAATCGGATCAAAGGACGGGGGACGGACAAGCACCCGGATGTCGAGATACATGGCGTCCGGGTCGGCGATCGCCGGTGCGACAGCATCTGCAGGCACGCCCGCATCGTTGGCCGCGATCCGGGCGAGCAGGGCTGTCCGGGCGGACACGCCGGCGGCGAAGACGGCCTCCGGGTAGCCGAGGCGGGGACGACGCACTCGCAGGCTCGCGACAGCCCCGTCAGCGGGCGGCGTGTAGACGTCAACGACCACGTTGCCAGGCCTCCGGTGCCGCTTCATCCGGAGCTGCGTAATCGGCGCCTCGCCCATCCGCACCGGGGACGCTCCCGTCTCCGGACCGCCACCGGTCAGGTCCGCAAGCCGAACGCGGAACTCATAACTCCGCCCGTAGCGCAGCTCGACGTCGTCCGCATCGATCGGAACCAGCGGCTGTGGCCGGCCGGGCGGCGTGTTCATCAAGCGCTGTTCGTCGACCGTCGAGGCGATCAGCGAACCGCCGCGCCAGTTCACGAACCAGACCGGCAGCCAGATCTGGCCGCTGTGCTCGCTCGGCGCGACCTCCGTCCAGCGTTCCTCGATGGCGCTTCCCAGGTCGACACCGACATCGAGTGGGGCTTCTACGCGCGAAAGCGAGGTCCACGTCGTCCCGCCGGCCGCGCGGACGTCGACCCGGTAACCGAAGATGCCACGGGGGGCGAGCACTGGGTCCTCGCCGGGCGGCGGCGCACCGAGGGCCCTGTTCTGGCCTTCAACGATGTCCTCGTCGTCCCAGCCGAGCTGGATCCCCTCGTCGCGGCCGATTGGAGCACCGTCGCCGGCCTCGTCGAGGATGTCAGCGGAGATCGGCTGGCGGGCGTGGACGATCTTCGAGAAGCCGTCGTCGAAGCGGACGGCCTCCACGAAGACCTTGTCGAAGTTGCCGAGCGACGCGGCGGCGGTCGCGTCGGCGGATACGGGAACGACGACAGGTGTGAAGACCGGTCTTCCGGCGCCGACTGGCAGCTCGGGCACGCGTGTCGCGAAGGTCCGGAGGAAGCCGGCAGTCGAGGCTTGGGCGGCATAGTCGCTGGCCGGCGCGAGGTCGACCCAAAGCCACCCGCCGTGCTCGAGACGTGGCGCGGCATCGAGCGGGATGTCGAGCTCGACGATCAGGCCGAGTGCCTCGGCGAGCCGCGGCTGGCGCATCGCGAAGGCGATGGCCTCGCCCCAGCCGATGACCATGGGTGGCGGTGGGGCGACCGGATCCGGTGGGCACCGCATCAAGCACTGATACGTGTCGTCGGTGAGGGCCAACGGTGTCCGGGGCTTTACGAAGCCGAACGACTGGCGATAGCTGACCGGGAGATACTTGCGCAGCTGACGGCCAAGGTCCCGATCCTGGGGCGAGAACGTGTCCGCGGCGACAGTGTCTGGGATTTCGAGGGCGGCCTTGATCGCGGTGAAAATTGACCGCGAGTTGGGGTGAGTGATCGTGGTGGTGGGACCGCCATCCGGCAGCTTCACGACCTGATCGACTGCCCCGCGCTGCGGCAGGGCCGCGGAGCTGTCGGACAGACTGACCGAGAACGCGAGGGCAGCGTCCGCGAACGCGGCGACGCCGGCAGGCGCGGCAACGAGCGGCGAAAGCGGATCGCTTGTCGGTGCCACCAGGAGGCGGATCGACAACGTCCGACTCGGGTGGTCCCAGCGCTGGAGATAGGGAACGAGCGTCAGCTTGTTCGGGGTGACCATCGCTTGCTCCTAGAACGTTGTCGTGTCGCTGACTTCGTAACTGGCGCTGATCGAGAAGATGAGGAAGATCTCCACCTCGATCTTGACCGAGCCGCTGTAGTCGCACTTCGTCTTGCCGCCGGCCGAGTACACGAGCCCTTTGAGCTCCGCCCGGATCTTCACCGCCACGATCACCAGGTCAACCCCGGCCTCGAGGGCGACGAGACCGCCGTACTTCGGGACATTGGCGACGGCGTCGTACTCGAACACGAAGCCGACGCCAAGGAAGGCGTACGCCTTGAACGGCCCGATCTTGCCTTCGACGCCGACGCCGACGAACGCGAGGAGGTCGAGCTTCTCGGCAGTGACGGCTCCGGACACCGACGTCAAGCTGAAGGTGATCTTGCCGCTGACGATGATGAAGACCGCGACAACCCCGATGGACAGGACCGGGATCTTGCCGTCGAGCTCGGCGCCGAAGACGGCGTTAGCCTTTGGGCCACCGGTCGCGAGGTCGATGCCGGCGCTCGAGGTGACCGAGAGCTTGAGGACGATCCCTGCGCCCGCCGGGAAGGCGACGGTCTGCTTTGGGATGCTGACCTCGACCTTCGCCTCGACCTTCAACTCGTGCTTGGCGTTTGTCGCTCCGAGATCGATCGGACCCTGGACGCCACGGCCGCCGACGATCGGCAGGTATTGGAGGATCTCCTCGACATCGTCGAGCAGCAGCGAGCGGAACTCCGCGATCTGGGACCGCTGCTCGGTCGAGCCCACGACCCGCAGGTCGACGCCGGTGATCCGCTCGACACCGGAAATGTCCGACCAGATGCGGAGCCCGGTGAACTCGGCCACCCAGCGGTTCGCTTGGAGATCGAGGCTCAGGGATGCACCATCGTAGAAGAGGGAGGTTCCATGGCCGGTGGTGCCCGCGAGCCGGAGCGGGATCGGGTGATTGACGATCGAGACCGGCGAGGAAAGGGCTAGCTCGCCGGTCGCTCCGACATCGAAATGGACCGCGCCCGGCGGCAGCTCGATCGTGTTACTGGGTGGCGGGAATGCGCCCTTCGAGGTCGATCGGGCGAAGATGTCCGCTAGGGCCGGTCGAGCGCCGCTGTCGATCCTTGGAGAGCCGCCCGAAGCCACGGACGGACGCGGGAACAGGAAGGCGTGGGTCGGCGTGCTCTGCATGAGGGCGTAGTCGTTGGCCGGGGCGGTCGGCGTGAGCAGATCGGCAGCGTCAGCCAGACGATAGTCGCCGGGCGTCCCTGCCAGTGGTGGCTCCGTGTACACGCTGTCGTCACCCGCGGCATAGGCCACGGGATACCGCCGGACGATCGGCGTGCCGCGATCGTCGGGGACGGTCGATGCCTCACCGCCGCCCGCCGGGACGATCGCCACCGGGCGGACGACGACCGACCACGCGCCCGTCGTCGGGAGCTTTGGGACGCCGCGGACCGTTGCGACGAAGAGCGGTGCCCCGCTGTCGTCCGCGACGCCCACCTCGACGCGCTGAGCGCGGAACGGCAGCCCGCTCCCGCCGAAGTCGAGCCAGGCCTCGACTGGGCCGCCGATCGGGCCCTGCGCATCGATGAGGGCGCGGAGCGCGTCGGCGCCGGCCGGCACCCCGTTCGGTGTCGTCTGGAGCCAGCCGAGGATCCCCCTGGCGGCGGACCGGCCGTCGACCCTCTCGATCGCGACGTCGGCGTCGAAGTAGTACGGCACGAGCGTCGCGCCGCCGTGGACGAACACCGCGCCCGGAGCCGGGCGGATTGTGCGGACATTGAACAGGCCGCGGAAGACGCCGGCGTCGAAGGCATACGGCGCGACGACGATCGAGTGACTCGTGTCGAAGTAGCGGTAGTCGAAGAGGCCCGGAGTGAAGGCCTGCCAGCCGCTGTCGCGCCGGATCACGCCGCCACCCGAGCGCCGCTCGATGGTGACAGAGCGCGTGACTCGGATGCCCCACGGGTGCAGAACGCTGTTGACCTTCACGATCTCGAGGGCAGTCCGACCGACGATCGTCCGGAACTGTACCTTGGCCGCCTCGGCGAACGCAGCGAACGGATTGTTCCAGTCGCTGAAGTTCGAGCCGCCGTAGCCCGACAGGTCGATCCGGGTCACGGGTACCCGCGGACGTGAAGCCATGTCGTCGTTGAAGACGGTCTCCACGCTGCCAGCCGGCTGGAGGGTCTCGCCGAGCACAGACAGCCCGAGCGGCGCTCCGGACGAAAGGTCGACGCCGTTGAGGAGCTGTCGCATCGCCCCGGCGAACATCGGCGAGATGCCGTCGTCGGCCGGCCGGCCGCCCTCCGCCCGAGCCGTGATCTGGATCCCGCCAGTCGTTTGTTGCGCAGGGAAGGAGGGGCGGTTCAGTCCGAGCAGATCCGCCTTGCGGTCCGGCGCGTCGGCCGGCTGGAGACGGATACCGGCGACGAGCCCGAAGGGGAAGGTCGTGCGAACTCCGACAGGCGTCCCGTCTTCATAGGCGGCGAGGGTCCCCTCGAGCGCCGCCTCGGGGATGATCGGCACCAATCGCTGCGACCGCGCGCCCACGATCGTCGGGCCCCCATCCGTCGCCGAGGCGAGCGGCGTTGGGAACCAGCCCATCGTCATGATGTCCTGGTCGGAGTCGAGTGTCCGAACCGGCTCCCATTGAACCTGCGGGACCGTCACGACGAGCATGGCCGCGATCGGCGATCGGACGGCAAGGCCGTCGACCGAGATCGAGCCGGGCGACGCCGGCAAGGCTCCGACCGAGGGCCCGTCGCGGGTCGCGCCGGCGGAGAGTGCGACGCCGAGCAGGTCCTGGTTGGTCGACACATCGAGGAGCAGGACGTCCGGTCCCTGGGCGACGGTCTCGGCAAGGGAGCGATCGATCGCCGCCAGGCTCTTCCGATCCGCGCCAGTCGCGATCGCGATGCGCCGGATTCGGCCCTTCGCCTCGGCCGAAGCAGCCTCGTCGAGGAGCGCGGCAGTCCGTCGATCGTGGGTTCGGGCGTCCTGCTGCAACTGGGTCAGGCCGACCCCCGGTTGATCACTATCCTTGCGCGCTGGGCGGGGCTCGCCGCTGGAACGCGGCCGCGCCACGAGCGAGGCACCTGCCCCGAGCACGCCGGCGAAGGTGACGATCGCCGCGTCCGGGTCGGTCCAGGCGATCTCGCACGCGAGCACAGATCGCGGTGACCCGCGTCCGATCCGCCGGCCCTGGATCGCCGCCGTCGCGACATAGGGATCCGGGAGAGTGGGGGCCCACCCGTGGACACCAAGGAGGAGGTGGGCGTCGCCGGCGTCGATCCTGGTCGAATTGATGAGCGGGCCTGTGGCAAATACAAGCCAGGGCGTCGCAGTCCAAAGGAGGGCGTTGGCGAGCGCGAACTGGTGGACGATACGGTCGTCGATCGTCAGCGCGGCAAGTTGGGCTGTCACGGTTCCGTCGAATCTGCTCAGGAGGACCACCCCTCGTCCCGTCCCGAACGCGACGGGCTCACCGTTCGTGGTAACGGGGCGATCCAGCGCGACGTCGGCGTGCCCGTCGACGAGCAGCCGCTCGCCCGTGACGGTGTCACAGCGGTAGAGGATCGCGAACGGCGCGTCGTAGATCTGACGCCACGGCAGCCGATGGTCACCCCCGTTTCGGACGGTCCACAGGTCATAGACATGGCCGACGGCTGGTATTAGCGGCTGGATAGCCTCGGCAGCGATCGTCACACCGGACGGTCCGACCTCGATGGTCACCTCGCCCAGGTCGTGTTCCCGCGCGTCGGGCGAGTACCAACGCGCACGGAGGCCGTCGACGAACAGGACCCAGTCCGCTGTTCGCGAAGCATCGCCGAGGGCCGCCGGGTCGGTGATCTGGACGACCGGAAGGCCCAGACCACCGGCCACGACGGCGCCGGTTCCCGCGAAGGTCGCGAGATCATCGCCGATGGGACCGGCATCGAACGACGCGGGGGTGACGTCGTACCCGAGAACCAGGGTCCACAGCCGCTCGACGAAGCGCCACGTGCCGGTCGGGAGCCCGAACGTAAAGCCCTCGCCCCACATCTCGCATGCGCCCGCGCCACCGCTGACGCCGATGCCGCCGGCACCGAACGTGATTGTGAGGGCGGGCGGGAGCGTCACATTGGCCTGGGCACCGTCGCATCCGCCGGGGACGGGGGTGACCGTCTCGCTGGCAAGATCGAGGCGGATCGAGCCGTCCAGGCTCCCGCCGACGTCGACGACATCGGCGCCGATTGTCGATGGGCCGTTTAACCCGAGAGAGCCGCCGACGACGCGGAATCCGACGTACGCGCCCACCGGAAGCGTGCCTGTCAGTACGTCGCCGCGGATCCAGACCGTCCCCGCGTCAAGTCGAACGACGGCCCTCCCTCCCCGCCGGACCGGCCGGCGAGCGCCAGTCAGGACGAACGCCGGCGTCGAGACCGCGCCGTCGCGCACTGTGACACGACGAGCGGCCGTGAATAGGTCGAACCAGACCTCGATCCCACCCACTGATCGGAACGGGCCGAGGCGCTCGGTGGCCTTGAGGCCGCCCAACCGGTCTTCGAACTGGCCGCTGACGAGGGTCTCGCGAGCGTCCCGCCGGATGATGTCGACGGGCGAGCTGTCGCCTAGTCCACGGTCCTCGCCGCCGGTCGCCGGCGCTTCCAACGCGCGGAGCAGGGCTCGTCGGTCGGCGGCAGCCACACCGCTCCGGATCGACCGACCGGTCGATCCCGGAAGACCCGTCGCGCCACTCGCAATACGAATCGCCGTTGTCGACAGGATCGCGCTTCGGAGCCGGTCGACGTCCGCGGCACCGGACAACACCAGGTCTGCTGTCGATCGGATGGCGTCGTCGATCGCGGTTCTCGGTGCTCGATCCAGGCCCGGCACCGCAGACTCCCCCCGATCAACCTTGACCCCGGGATCTCGCTTTCGGACGCTCAGCCAGCCGGTGTCGACGCGAACCGTACGACGGGGCCGTCATTCAAACGTCTCGGATTCGGCAATTCGGCGACGCGACTTGATCTTCGAGGCCCTGCAGCCCGGCCGCGGTGCATCGTCCTCGAGGCGGCTTCAGCAGATCTGAGCTCCTCCCGGGTGGGAGTAACTTCAGTTGGCAGAGTGTTAGCTTTCCAAGCTGAATGTCGCGGGGTTCGAACCCCGTCCGCCGCTCCAACTCCCAGTTCTTTACTCGTTCAGTGCTGATGGAGACCGCCTTCGAGGCAATGCGACAGCGATGGTCCTACGCCATGGTCCAGTTGGTTGAAGGTCCGAAATGTCTCGAATGGGCACCCGACCCTGGGAGGCTTGTCCCTTGTCGCCGCCTGTTCGCTGGAGCACGGGCAGACCGGCTCATGTGACGTGGAAGCGGATACGTGGCGCGTGTGGGCAAACCCCGCCGGGCGCCGAAGGGAGCGATTGGTCGATAGACCTCGCGGGAGTCTTCGGGCAGCTCCAATCGGCGGCGATCGCTGCGCCTGCGACCGTGATCGTCGCGGCGACCACCGGAATCGGGGCGTTTAGGCTCGAACGCTAGAGACGAGCATCTTGAGCCACAGCCCAATTCCCTCGGGCAACCTGGTTCTCACGCACTGGTGAGCAGTCGCCGGCGCGTCATCCGATTTCGCTGAGCACGAGCACAGAGTTCGATGCGTCGGCTGAACAACCTGTGCGAAGGACATACAACGACCAATCGATCAATGGATGGCGCTTGGCCGATGTGCGCCGGATCCTCGGGCTCGAGGCGCAGTTGCCCGGCCTTCGGCGGGTCGACCTCGAGGTCAACTACCGCTGCCCGCGCCAGGTCGTCGAGCGCGCGGTGCGCCTCGTCGGACCCAACGGGGAGCGGTTCGCCAAGACGATCCGTGCCGGGCCGCCAGCGGTCGGGCGGCTGGTCCTGGCGCCCGACGCCTCGGACGAGACCGTCCGCCTCGAGGGCGCCATCCGGACGTGGCCGGACGACGGGTCGGCGCGGGCGGTGGTGGCGCGCACGAACCGCGAACTGCTGCCGGCATGCCACGAAGGGCCTCGAATTCGACCACGTCGTCGTAGTCGGGATGGAGATCGGTCGTTTCCCGAGCGCACGAGCCGTGGGTAGCGCCGAGGACCCGGTCCGGGCGTGCGAAGAGGAGCGCCGCCTCGCGTATGTCGCGTGGACCCGCGCGCGGCGCTCGCTGACGCTCCTGTACGACCCGGCGGTCCCCTCCCGTTCCTGCTCGAGGCGTTCGGCGCCGATGAGCTCGGGCTCAGCCCCGCGCCCGGCTGAATTCGCGCACGAGCGGTTAGACCTTTACCCCGAGGCGCGCAAGCCCGTTGCGTTCACTGGTCCGACAAGCGTGGACGAAGGCGACGTAGGCGTGAAGGGTTCAAGGATCCGAATCACGCCGCCCAGCGATACTCAGACCGTCGAGCACAGCCCTTCGTTCGACCGTCGTTCGGGTAGTCCCCCGGACCTGCGATGTCTTGTTACCGGCGGGCACGGCCAAGCTCGGCCCGCGATGTGGTCTCTCCGCCACGTGGTGCGCGACGTACGCCTGGACTACTCGCTCCAGGTGCCGACGAAAGGTTGCCCTGGATCTGGCTCGTGATCATGAATTCGTCCGATTGGCCGACGTGGCCTCTGTCCTGGTGGGCCCAAGACAGGCGCGTACGATTTCTTCTTTCTCGAGTCGCTCGAACGAGTACCTACAAGGACCCGGTTTGGAGAGGGTGGCTCTCGACGCGATCTTGCGGTCAATGGGTGCCGAGGCTGGGAGGGTGCCTGTCGGTCCGAGACCTACTGCCCGTAGTCCGAAATCCGCCTGACTCTGAGGCCGAGCTTGCGGAGCTTGCCCTGGGTGAGGTGGCGGGCCAATGTCTCGGTGATTGGTCGGAAATGGGGTTTTCGTTCGGACACGGACGGCACGGCCCAATAGAGGCGGAGTACGATGGCGCGTGCGTTGACGCGACAACATGCGGGGATGCCGATGGCGACAAAACAGTCCACTGAACCGGCCGGACCGATCCGCGACCTCGTGATCGAGGCGGCGCGTACGCAGCTGGCGGCCGTGTCCGCCGGGATCAAATTCTGGTCCGCCTGGATCGACTCGGCCGATCGCTACACGAAGGCGGTCGGTGCCGAGCTTGCCCGGCTCGAGGACGGCGGTGAGCCGACGGGCGACCTGACCGCCCGGCTGGCCGACCACACCAAGGCCTACCTGCGCGAGATGACGACGCTCCCGACGGTCGCCGTCCAGCATTTCAACGGCGAGCTCGAGAAGATCGGCCGCCCGAAGCAGCGCCGGTCTCGATCGGCGAGGGTCAAGGACTAGCCGCGGCACCGGCGTCCGCGGCCCGTCCCCCGCCGGCGCGCCCGGCCCGCCACGTCTCCGGCCCGATCGCGCGCGGGTCGCCGGCCGACGCCAGGCCGTTCGCCATCAGCCCGATCCACTTGCGCTGGACCTCCATCGCCCAGCGAACGTGCCAGACCGGATCGGCCAGCAACGACTTCGCCCAGGCGCGCTGCCAGGCGACCAGGTCGGTCAGGGTGGTTCCGCCCGACCGACCCGCCAGCGACGACAGGGTCCCGGGCCACGCCAGGAACAGGTCGCGCACGACCCGCCCCGCCATGGCCGTCAGCACGCCCGATGGTCGGACGTCCTGCCCGCCGAAATAGGCGCTCGCATCCCGCGCGAAGGTCGGATCGGCCTGTGCTAGCTCGCAGCCGCGCGCGAGCGCGTCGAGCCAGGGTCCCGCCAGGTGCGGGTTCCGGAGCGTGGAGGCGCACGCCGCCAGAAAGCGCATCGATGGATCGAAATAGGCGCGGGCGTCCGCATCGTAGGCTGCGAGCGCGCCAGCGCCGAACGCGCCCCGATGGAGCGAGTCGAGGAGGACGGGAGCGGCCAGCAGGGCCGACTCCATGGCGGGCGTGATCCCCTCGCCGGTCATCGGGTCGACGAAGCTGCCGGCATCGCCGATCAGCACGCCGCGGTCGAGATGGCGCGGGCCGGCGCCGCCGTACGTCTTGACGATGCCGCCGATCGGCGTCGAGCACAGCTCGAGGTGCTCGTACGGCGGGCCGGACGCCCGCAGCCGGTCGAGGAACGCGTCGAACAGGGCCGGGATCGCGATATCGCCTCGCCGGCGGGTCTCGGCCAGGATGCCGATGCCGACGTTGACCCGCCCGCCGGCCATCGGGAACACCCAGCCGTACCCCGGGAAGAGGGAACGATCGAACCAGAACATGGCCTCACCGACGTCGGCATCCATACCTGTCGCATAGGCTCGCCGGGCGACCGCGATGTGGCGCTCGTCGTCGCTCAGGATGTCGGCCGCGGTGGCGACGACCGAGTTGACCCCGTCGGCCCCGGCGACGAGAGCGCCCCGGTAGCGGATCGTCCGCCCGTTGCGACGGGCCTCGACCTCCACGCCGGATCGATCGATCCGGACCGCGCTGCCGGCGGTCTCCTGATGGACCGTCGCGCCGGCCGCCTCAGCCGCCTCGAGCATGACCGTGTCGAGGTCGTCGCGCGGGACGATGTAGCCATGCGGCGGGGTCCGCTCGTCGCGGCCGTAGAACGGGATCGGTCCGCGATAGCGGGCCACGCCCTCCACGTACGTCGACGAATTGGTGATCGGCAGCGGCGTGCGCGCGTCGAGCGTCGCGAGGCAGCCCATGTCCCGGAGGATGGCGAGGCCGCGCGGTTCGACGTAGTCGCCACACACCTTCTCGCGCGGGAACCGGGTTCGCTCGAGCAGCACGACGCGCGCCCCGTCGCGCGCCAGCCGCCAGGCGAGGGTGCTCCCGGCGGGACCTCCGCCCACGACGATGACGTCGGCTCGTCGCTCGGCCACGATCAGATGACCGAGAGCGAGCGCGTGTGCCGGACGAGGTCGACGAGCGGCTTCGGGTTCGGTGCATGCCGGGTCGCCTCGGTGGTCGCCTCGTCGGCGAGCCCGTCCAGGTAGGTCTCCGCCTCCGGCAGGGCGTCCTGGAGGCGTTCGGCGATCCGGCCAAGATCCTCGCGGGCGCCCGCCCGGAACAGCGCGGCCGTCTCTGGATCGCGCGTGGCGATGGCCGCCGGCAGGGTCAGGATGCCGTCCACGATGTCCTTCTCGCTGCCGCCCCCGAGCGCCGCCGTGCCGCGCACGTCGGCCACGTCGTCGCAGCCGTGATACAACATCCCCAGGAGGAGCCCGAACCGCTGGAGCCGGTCGTCGCGCGAGCCCAACCGGGCACAGATCTCGAACATCGAGCCCGTGTCCGCCGCGGCGATCGCCCGCCAGTCCTCGACCCCCATCGGTTGACGGCGGACGCGCCACTGGAAGCATTCGGCCGCGCCGAGGCGCTGCATGAGCTCGGCCATCAGGCGGACGCTGTATGGATCCGAGGCGACGAGCTGCGGAGCGGCGAAGCCGATATAGCCCGCTGTCATGAGCCCAGGCAGGAAGCCGTAGCGGCAGTGGAGCGAGAGCTCGCCGCGCCGGTACCTGGATCGATCGAGGATGTCGTCGATGATGAGTGAGACGTTGTGAAGGAGCTCGACGGCCGCGGCAGCCCGGAGGACGCGGAGGGTCAATGGACGGTCCGTCATCGCGTGGTAGCACGCGAATACAGTTACTGGCCGGAACGACTTCGCCCGGCTGGACAGCTGCCGCTGCGCCATCGTGCGGATCTCGGGGTCGCAGTCCGCCAGCCACACAGCGATGACGCTCCGCATCGCGTCGAGGTCGCGCTCGACACCGACCAGCGCGGGCAGGTCCCACGCCGAACGCGCGTCGGCCGCCAGGGCCAGGGTCACGTCGGCTCGTCGGGGGTCGTGGTTGCGCGACGGCGGCGCGGCCTGGCTGCGCGGGGCACGATTGCGCGGGGCGTGGGTGCGGGCGCGGGCCCGCTCGCGCGCCGGCGGACGGGCGTGGCTGCGGGCGGTGTGGCTGCGGGCCCGCTCGCGCGCCGGCGAACGGGCGTGGCAGTGGGCGACGCTGCAGTCGCTCCGGGCGAGGCTGCCGTCGGAACCGGCGACGATGCCGCCACGACCGTTTCGACCGGGCGGCGGCGCAGGACGATCGGGATCCGTCGATCGGATAAGGCCGGGATGGCGATCTCGCCGTGATAGCGCACGCCGGACTCGAGCGCCTCGTCGAGCTCGGCGGCCAGCTGGACCATCGCCTGCTCGCCAGGCCCCAGGCTGACGGTCGCCGGTCGGAGCAGCAACCGCGGCCGGACCTCGCGACCGAGATCATCGACGAAGACCGAGACGCTGATCGGCGCCGAGACGGGTTCAGCCGTTAGGTTCTCGACGATGAACACGCCGAACCCCGGGCGGTCGCCATCCGCTTCGACGAGGAGGGTCGGCCGATCGGCGAGATCGTCGGCCGCCGGCGCGGATGCGACCGATGCGAGGCTCGTCACCGTGCGACGCGCCCCATCGAGCGACGGGGTGACCTCGATCGGAAGGCGGGCCACCGCCTCGCGGAGCTGGTCGACGGGTACGACGGCACGAGCGAGATCGAGACCGATCCGGGCAAGGCGACCGTAGTAGCCGCTGACCGCGCGGACGGTCTCGTCGACGAGCGAGGCCCCGCTCGATCGCACGGCCGGCCCGTCGCCTGACGAGCTACTCGTGGACACAGTCACGCTGGCAGTAGAAGTGGTCATACCAGTGGTGGATGAGGTCCGGACCGTCCTCGACCCCTACCTCGGCGCAGCAGTCCTGCGCCGCGCATGTCGACACGACCGTCCAGCGCAGGTAGTGCCGTTGACAACCGTCGATCCAGACGATGAGCTTGCGGGTCTCGCCGTCGCTGTCGGTGGCCGGGACGTCGTACGACAGCACGACGAGCCCTTCCTCGAGCGGACCGAGCGCGAGGGCCGCGGGGGCGATCGTGGCCGATCCGCCGGTGGTCGTGACGTTGATCGTGCGCCCGACCATGTCGGTGTTGGTGACGTCGATCCGGACAACCGCCTTCGTCCCCGGGCAGGCCCGGGTTGTCACAGCGCCGACCGGCTGTGGCGCCCAGCACGGCGGCGGGATCTCGCAGCTGTTGCACGTCCGCGGCGCCGACGGCAACGGCACCGACCCAAGCAGGTCCATGCCCAGCCGGGCCCCCTGGCCGATCCAGCCGGCGATGCCTTTGGCGGCGTCCGCGAGGGTCGGCGTTCCCGTCGAGGTCTTGCCTGTCATCGCGCCCTCCTCGGGGTGGTGGATGCCTTGGCGGCGGCGGCCGGCTTGACTCGCGGCTTCGCGGGCGCGGGCTTCGGTTCGCGGGCGGTTTCGACTCGCGCCGCAGCGCCCTTCGGCTCGCGGGCCGTTTCGACCCGGATCGGTAGGCGCAGATCGGCCACGTCCCAAGCGCCGACATACCGACGGCCCGGCCGCAGGCGGTCGGACCACCGCAATTCGACGCGACAGGTCCGCGTTTCGCCCGGGGCGATCGCACCCGCGCCGTCGCGAACGCGTACGTCGACGAGGCCCCCGTGGGAGGCGGCAAGGTCGTCGAGCAGCACATCCAGGCGGCCCTTGCCCTCGGGGAGGTCAGTCGCGAACGCGGCCCACATCGCGTGATCGATGCCACCGCCGTCGAACAGGCAGAAGCTGGATCGGGCCGGGACCTCGATCGGCACGTTGCCGCTGTTGGCGAGCTGGAGCTCAACGGTCTCCGAGCCGGCTGGCGTGCCGGTCGTCTCGACCCGTGACGGGCTCGACCGCAGACGCGGAGCGGGCTCCACCTCAATCACGATCGGGATCTTTCGATCGCCCACGGTCGCCGCCCCTTCGTAGCGTCCGGGTGGGGTCGACCGCGCGAGCTTGACGCGGAGTTCCGGCGCGCCGCCGGGCGTGCGCGGGGCCCGGACGCGGACACGCTCGGGGAGCGCACCCTCGATGAGGACCGAGACCGCGGCCGCCGGGAGACGGCGGGCTCCGACCCGGCCGACATCCACTAGCAGCGGCGCCGCGGCGGTCAGGCGGCTCGGTGCGCCGCGGAGGAGGACCGCCGGCTCGGACGTCTTGCCGCGACGACCGCCACCGCCCGGCGCAGTCACTTCGGCGGCTCCGCCTTCGGTTGCACCACGGTCCCCACCGGCTCGAGATGGGTCACGTCGCCCGGCTCGCGGTGCACCTGGCCGCAGATCTCGCACGGGTTGGGGCGGAACGGCTCGGTGATCAGCTGCGTTTCGCCGCACAAGCGCAGGGCGACGAGCTCATAGCCCAGGACCGACAGGCCGACCGTGTAGTTCGATGGGATGTGCGTCCGGATCGACGGAATCCTGGTGATCGCGACCGAGACCTCGAGCGGCGCGATCTCGATCCGCGGGATGTGCTTGATGTCGAGCGTGAAATCGCTTGGGATCCCGCTCAGGTCCAGGTCGAAGTCGGTCGGGATGCCCATGAGTTCGACTTCCAACGGATCGACTTCGAGCGGATCTGCGAAGTGGAGCGTAACGTCGGCGCTGGAGGACACCCAAAACCACCCCCTTTGGCTCTACGGGGATGCTACGACTCGGTCGCCAGCGGGTCAAACCCAGCCGATAGCGTCCAGCCTCGTAGAAGAGGAGCTACCGACGGTTTCAACGACAAACGTCGACGGATCGTAGCCGCGAACCGTCGGCGAGGCCTCGGCGACACGGGAATTGCTGGCGCGAACGTCCCTCGGCGTCGGGACGGCCGGATGGTGTGGGTGTGGGCTGATGCGAAGATGCTGGCCCGCGCACGACACCCGGATGACAGCCAAGCGGCACTAACTACTTGCCCCGGAAATAGTGGCAGGTGGTCGGCGTCAGCCCGGCTTCATTTGCAGAGGTGACGTGCCGGTGGCCGGATCGGCGAGGACGAGATCGGCAGCCTGGATGGCGAGGGTTTCGAGTTCATCGAGCAGGGCTTCGGCCCGTCGGCGGTTGGCGATCCACTCCTGATAGAGCTCGGCTTCGGCCTCGCTGAGGCGGCGGGTCCGGGTCGTCCCGCCACTCGATCGGCTGAGCTGCCAGTACGGGCCGTGGCGGCTGGCCGGATCGGTCCGGGTTGAGCGACGGCAACTCCTCGATCTAGAAGCCGCTTGAGGACTTGAACGGTGGCCGATCGCCGCCAGCAGAGGTGGCTGTGTGGGTCGGGCGCCGGATCCGTTGAGTCGCCGAGCTGTGAGCGTCGCCTCGCGCGGCGGTCCTCGGCGCGATGAGCCCGCGAACTGAGCGGGTCTATGCTGTCGGCGGCTGGGAACGGCCGCAGGAGCGGAGGAGAGGCGTGATGGACCCCAAGGTGAAGAAAGCGGAGCAGCGAGTCAGGGTGAGCCACCTGCTTGGGATTGACTCGCCGATGGTGATCTGGCATACCGACCTCGAGACACTCGGGCTCACCGGTGGTGGCACGAGCAGCGCGGGTGGCGGCACGAGCAGCACGGGTGGCGGCGACTCGAGCTCCGGAAGCGGCCCGACTCCGCCGGAGTCAGTTCAGTACGTGGCGACGTGCGACGCCGTCAACCACGAGCCAGCCGCGGACGTGTACGAGGGGCGCTGGTACGGCGGCTTGGTGCAGACGCTAGACGAGGCCGTGGCGCTCGCCCGACAGCACCTCGACGGATGGGCATACGTGGCGATGTATGTGGACGGCGTGCAGATCGGTCCGGTCATTCACCCCTAAGTGATTCCGGCTCACGGACGGCGTGGTGCTGGCCGAGGTGTAGGTGGACTCTTTGCACAGGTGAGTCCCGGCGGTATCGGTCAAAGCCACTGAGTGGTATCCCCCGTGTTACTCGGACGCCGTGCGCCTGGTCTAGACGACCGTCAGTACTCATCGAGCAGCTGGATGCCGTGGTCCTCGGCGAGATCGGCCAGCGTGGCATCATTGGTTGCCTCGTCGGTCATTGCGACGGCGACGTCGCGGAAGTAGTCCTTGGCGGGGTCAAAGGCCGTCCGTCGCTTGGCTGTCGCATGAGCGCTCGTCGACGAAACTCGGGCGGATACCCACGTCTCCCAAAGCTGCCTCCTGTGGCGGACGACAGCATGATTCCAGTTATCCGACTCCACGAAAGGGAGGGCACACCACTCGGCTGATTGGGTTTCAGACGGCCGCGGTGGTCGCCACTGAGGATCGCCCAGGACCCGAACGCGATACCGGGCCCCAGGTGGACTGGTGCTCAATCGCAAACCCTCGCGTTTAGCCAGTGGGATAGGTCGCGCTCCCTCGCTGGTCACGACACTTCACTGGCTGCCCGTCGACCGGGGACCCGGTGAAAAGGGGTATTTCCGTCAGATTCCGGCCGTGTCCGGTTCGACTGCTCTTCGAAGGGTCGGTGACTACCAGCGCCGTCCGACCGGTGGTCCGCCGCCGGCGGAGGCCGGACCGGTCGGACGGGCGCCGACACACCGAGACGGGCACGCCGCGTTCCGCGAGCGGGGGTCCGCCCGGCGGGCACGGTCGCCCTGGCTGTGCAACTCGCGCGTCACGGGTCCCCGGGATTGCGCTCCGGCGGTCCCACAGACTTCACCCGCTTTCCGTCGAACTCTAGGGGTCGGGATCGCAGCCGGGGCACATAGCCGTCAGGGCAGATCGCAACCATCGTTGGGTCGACTCGAGACGGGGATGGCGGTACCCCCCGGTCCTCCGATCCTTCCTGTTCGTCGAGTGGGACGCACTCGAAATCGGGATCGATGGGTGATGGGATCACGCCATCATCGGCTATGGGCATCCCGGATTGAGCGGGCTCTTGCCGAGTCCTCCGTAGAAGAAGAAGGATTGCCAGCTGCCCGCAGAGACGAAGTCCTCAGCGATCCCATAGCATCCAGGGTAACGAGCATCGCCTCGCCCACGCTCCCGGTACAGAGGGCTTTCCTCGGGACCGGTGCATAGGGTGGCGGGAACAGTGCCGCCCACATGTCGATACTCATGAGGCCGAGCCGCTGCGCCGCGCGAGAGCATCGGTCGGGCGGCCCGCGCGCGCACGGCGCCGGGGACATAGGCGACCGCGCCGGCCACTTGGAGTTCAGTGATCATATTCAACTCCTCCGGTTGTGTAGTGTGAGGCCATGCTGCAGCCGCTCCAACAGCCCGTACACCCGCCGTTCGGTGGCCTGGTCGGCGCCCAACAGTCGGTTGAGATGCAGGTGCACGAGGCTGCCATGCAGGTCGGCCGGAGCGCGTGACAAGCATCCCTTGTCGTGCAGTCCGGTCGTAGCGGTGTGCAGGCGAGCGCCCGCGGTGCGAAACCGGGCAAGCAGTTCGTCGAGGGGTTGCGGTGCGGTTTCGCCGACAAGCATCGGCCGCAGGAGCTGTTTCCATTCGCGGTAGTCGGCACCGGATTCAGGCCGCGGCCCGGATCGCGCCGCACACCAGATCGCCCGTTGCTGCCTGCTCAAGCCGAATCCGCGCAGTAGCGCGTCGACTGTCATGACGGCCGTCGGCAGCGGTTCGATCGCCGCGGGATGCCAACAGGTCGCCGACGGCAGCACTGTCGGCGCAGAAGAAGTCCTCCGCGCAGCGAGGCCGTGTGACCCGCCGAAGCGATCCAACTCGCGGTCGTAGGTATCGATCGAGAATCGTTGGCACACACCGGACCTGATCAGATCGGTCGCCCACGCCGTCACCCGCGGCAGCAGGTCGGCCAGAAGGCGCGCCGGTTCGCCGCGGAAGCGCAGCCGAATGTGCCGTCGCGGATCGCTGTAGCGGATGAAGAACCAGTCAGCAAAGCCCTCGCCGGCCACGTCGCGCGCAAAGGCGCGGACCGGACCGCTGAGCAACTCAGTCTCCAAATCGGGAGGGCAGTACAGCTTGACGAACAACCAGTCGCTGCCGGGCGGCTTGAGGTCGGCCCCGTGGCCTCCCATCCGACCGGCAGGCGGGGCTGGTGAGGAGGAGCGCCGGACCAGCGGTACCACCAACTCGGCCGCGAATCGACGGCCCGCGGTGTCGGTCAACCACGTGCGGTCCGGTTGCGGAAACTGTTCCTGGACAACGACCGAGCCTTGGGAACGCAACATCCGGCGCAGTTCGTCCGCATCTCCCGCTCGGGTCAGATCGAGCGTCAATCGGTGATCAGCCGGCGGCGACGACGAGCGCGGCCGGGGCGTCCCATCGCGTGCGCCACGTGTCGAGCGCGGTGCGGAAGGACAGCGCATCGTTGAGCCCGGAAGGGAAACTGTCGGCGCGCAGCCGCCATTGCGCGAGCGACAGCACGATGCGCCCGCACCGCACTCGCGGCAGGAAGGGGAACGAGGCGGCCGGTCCCCATGAGAACGGACCGAGTTGGCGCGTCTGGTGGCGTCCCACCTCGGAGAGGAACCGGGCGGCGGCCGGTGCGCGGGTGGATGTGAGCATGTGGCCGGCCGTGATCATCACGTCCTCACCGGTGCGGGTCCACCGCAGCTGGAACCTGCCGTCGCGAACGCCCACGACGAGTTCGTCTACTCCGATGCGTGTGGTCGGGATCTGTGCTGGCGGGCAGGTCGATCGCGATCTCGTAGCGACGCAGGTTGAGCCTGGTGGCGACGTTGCCCAACCTGCGTGCCCGAGGCTGATAGACGAGTTCGGCAACGACCCGCCCGGGTGAGCGTTCCGCTTCGGCGGCGGCCACCTGTGCCAGTGCCCGCGGCGCGTCGGGCACGAAGTCCGAGAAGCGACCCAGCATTCGCCCGGCCGCCGCGCTTCCGATGGTAGGGCCGACGACGAGGTCAAACTCGCCCGCGTCGATCGCCTCGCGCGACGCCGCAGCGACGATCACGACGAAGTCGAGCGACAGGGGAATCCCGCTCGCCGAGATGTTACCGGTGGCAAGGCGCGCCAGTGCCGTGTCGTCGAGACGGACCTCGCGGCTGCGGGTGCGCAATGCCTGCACCGCCAGATCCACCAGTGCCTGATTGCGCTTCGCGGAATCCGTGGCCGTTTCCTCTGACGATCCGAACGGCAGTGGCCCGATGCCTATGTGGGGATCGATCATCTCCACCAGCGGCACCTCACGATGCTCGCCGTACTGATGCTCAAACGCGCGTCGGTAGGCTTCCAGCGGCGCAGGCCCGCGCGCGATGCGACTCATGCGAAGTAGCAACTCCGCCGCGCGGGCGGTGTCGGTGGCGATGCGCCTCGACAGGGTGGTCGATGTGAATCTCAGCGCCGAATCCACTTGCAGCGCAGTGCCTTCCGTCGTTCACCGCGTCTGTGGCCGAAGCGACCAGCGTCCGGAAGCCGGCTTCGTCGGGTGAGGGCTGGGCGTCCCAGCGGTCGGCAGCCTGTACGACCGAGGCCAGCAGTGTCGCGGTGTTGTGCCGCGGCGGGAATGGAGTCCAGCTTCTCGAGCACGTAGCGTGCCGGCGACGCAACGGTCAGCGGGGGACGCAGATCGGTCAGCAACAGCGTCTGCTCGCACAGTCGGTCCAGCAGTTTGGCGACCTGCTCGATCGTCGCCCCGGGTGTCGTCCCGAGCAGATGCGCTGTCAGGTCATCGAAGCGGATCGGTGTCCGAGCAGCCGTCATGGCACGCTGGACGACCTCGGTGGCTCGAACCGACACCGATACCGGCGCGCCACTGTCGCGAGATACCCGCTCGGCGAGGACAGATCCGCCCGGCACGCGTGAGCGCCAGAGGGATTTGCCCGGACGTGCAGATGTCGGCGGATCTGCGGGTCGGACTCCGCGCGGTCGACGAGCGCCAGCAGCCACGCCGCGTCCGGGCGGGTGCGCCGCGGGCGATGACCGGCGGTCAGTTCGATGTCGGTGCGCTCTCCCCAGTCGGCCAGACCGACCGCGGCGAACAGGCCCAGCGGCGTCGGTCGCGTGGACATTCGGATCAGGTATCGGCGCAGGGTGGATTCGGTGCGTGGGCGAAGCGGGCCAGCGCCGTCTTTGGCCAGCGCGTCGCTGAAGGTCAGGCTCGCCACGGCGAGTGCGGCACGCGCCTCGCTCGACAGCACATCTGCGAAGGTCGTTGTCGCCGTCGGTGACGTGCATCGAGGGTGTCGACGGGCAGTCAGTGGTGCCCGGACCACCGCGAAATCCAGTGGGTCGTAAAGCGTCATGACAGCATCAGGATCCGGTCCCAGATCGGCTCCGCGCGACGTGGCGGCGGCGAGCAAGACCAGCGCAACGCCGGCGGCTCCTTCCAACAAGCCGGGGTTGTCGGTGCGTTGGCCTGACGGTTTGAGATCGCGGTAGCCGAAGCGGCTGTCGGGTTCGTGGGCGTCGAGCAGTTGGGCGGTGAGTTCCTGTGCGGCAGTGGAGAAGATCTCTCCGGCGCCGTCGCGTGCGAAGCGCAGCGTGATCTGGAGCAGGCCGGCGACACCGTGGCACAGCGTGGGCGAGTCGATCCGCCGGTTCGGGATGGGACGCTCGAAGACTGCTGTCATCGCGGCCAGTGCAAGATCGCGGTACTCGGATCGATCCGATGCGACCCCGGCGAGCCACAACGCTCGGGCCACTCCGGGCGGGCCGTAGCACCACGCCGCGCGCGCCGGCGCGGCCGCACTGGTGTTGGCACGCGTGTCCTGAACGTCCGCACGCGTGCTTTCCTTGCAAGCCGTGAGTATCGGTGCGGCCACGGGAAAACCGACCCCCCATTCGTCGCTGCACTGCGCTTTCACGATGCGGTCGGCGATCCGGACAATCGCGTCGTGTTGTCCGGTGACCTCGACACCCTGGCTGGCTGAAAGCGACAACAGAGCGAGCGGTCCCGGAAGTCCCGTGTGCCATACCGAGATTGACGTGACCGTCGGGATAGAGCGTGCGCAGGTTGTCCGTCGATGTGACGAGAAGCTGGTGTGCCAGTGCGGAACCGCGTCGGCGTCTTCCTCGGACAGATAGACCAATGCACCCAGTAGCTGTCTCGAGTGCCCGCCGACACGGCGCAGATTGTGTCCGGCCAAGCAAGTATCGGCCCGCTCCGGCCAATCCGGTGATGACGTCGAACAGCGCCGACCGGCACGCCGTGCGGTCGCGACCGAAGCACACCCTGCGACATGTGCTCGACGCGCTCCACGATCGCGCTTTCCAGCGTCGTCAACAGCGTGTCGTAACGCGTGCCGTGACGGGACAACAACGACGCCGCCGTGGCCAGGCCCGTGAGCCCAGCCAGTCCGACTGCTGGAGATTGCTCCGCCTCCATGCCACGGACCGCGCGACGCAGATGATCGAAGCCGATGCTGTCCCAACCACATCCGGGCTCAACGGCATCCAGGGAGGCGGCCAGCACCGCCAGCCCGGCGTACCCTCCCCACAGCCCGGCGGCGCGCCAGTTGGTGAAGCTGGGGTCGTCGGTCTGCCGCGCCGCTTCGCGACCGCGGCCTCGACTGCATGTGGGCTCAACCGCCGTGCGGTGTCGACGGCAATGGTCAGGGACACTGGGCCGGCGTGGGGCACTCGCAGCGTACCTGTTTCGCCGTCGTCCGAGATCGGGACAGGTCCGGCGCCCGGGGTCGCCGCAGCCGTCGCTCTGGTCTTCGCAGTAGTTCCCGGGGAAGGTGAACGGGAACCCGCAGTCCTCCAGCTGCTGGTTGCAGGTCTCGATCGTGCTGCACGGACAGGTGTCGCCGCAACTCGGGTCGACGGAATAGCACTCCCACCCACCGTTTCAGCGACAAGGCGCGGGTCGTCGGTGCGCGAGCGTCCGAGCGGCGTCATCCGGATGTCGAGGTCGAACTGATCATCAAGCTGTGACATCTGGCTCGCCTCCGGCGGCTGCGCGTGGTGTCTTCATTGCGAAACGCGCGGACCGCTATCACGCCGGCGGAATTTCGGGCTGCACGGAACCATTCCTCCGCCGAGGCCAGAGGCGGCAGCGATGTCCGGCTCGGTCGCACCAAATTCGCGGAGTATGTCCTGGAACGCCCGCATCGTCGCAGGCTCGATGACGGCATTCCGCTTGCTGCGGATTACCGAGGCGACGGCGCTACACCCGACGAACTCGGCGAGGCCGTCGGCGGAGAAGACGGGCAATCGCTCGGTCGCCGCCCTGGCGATGAGCATCTCTCGCGTGCACCAGGCCACTGCCTGGTTGAATTTGCGTGTGTCGACGGCCTTCTCGTGATGCCGCAACAGAAACCAGCCGGCCTCCGAGCACATTCTGATAACCGGCGTGTAGTCGTCGCGGAACTTGAAAAGCTCGCTGGATGCGCGCGAAAATCGGTTCTGTCTCAAACAACACCTTGGCCTCCGACACGAGATGGAAGGCGAACAGGCCGCCCGACCGGGCGGCGCGCAACGCGTGGTCGAGCGGATATGCCATCGTCGTGGTCCGTCCGATCGTCACCCGCTCGGGTGTGTCGCTTCGCCGTTATCGCGGTCAGGTCGACGTCGGAATGCGCGTCGTGGTCGCCACGCGCACGACTCCCATACAGCAGCAGACACACTATTGAGCGCATCGCTTCAGCGTCAAAGATTGGAAATAGTAGGGAAGATTGACCCGGCCGAAGCACTAATCAATAACAACGGGATCGACGCTTTGGCCGTCTCGTGAAGCCACAAGCTTACTCCGACGGCAGGGGCCGGGTCAAGTATCCACGCCTTCCCTGCTGCCTTCGACGCGAACGGTGGGGCAAGCCGCTGCCACATTGTCATGAAGTCCGCGACGAACGCGTCCGTCGCTTGTTTGTCGCCGCGCCACAGGATCCGGTGTTCGCTGTGCCGCTGCGACGCATCGGTGGACAGATTGGCGGTGCCGGTCAGCACGGTCTGCCCTTCGGGGTGGACAATGTACTTCTGGTGCATCGTCTTGCGTCCGGTAGCCCGGAGGTGGATCGGCAGCTTCTCTTTTGCGTAGGCCGTGGTGGCCAGCCGCGATAGCGGCTCGCCACGCGACGTGCCCGTCCAGCACGATGAAGAGACGTACGCCGCGGCGGGCCGCGGCCAGCAGCGCGCCGTACTCCGGAACCCGGACGGACAGCACGTACATCGCCACCAGGAGATGCTCGCCCGGTTGCGCACGGGCAATGGTGTCGAGCGCGAGCGTCGACAACGTCACCGGGACCCGTTTGGTCTTCCCCGACGGCTTGCACATCTCGAACCGTTTCAGCCGGTTGGCCTCGGCGTACCCGGCAGCGGCCTCGGCTTGTTCCGGCGTGCGCGAGCTGAATGCGATCTGCGCGTGCGGCAGACCGACTGAACCGCCGGTGTGCTCGGCGTCGCGGAGGATGTCAAGCGGGGCGTCGGCGCCGCGGGCCACCCCGACCACGTCGGCGGCAGCACAGCGCCGAATCTTCTCTGGTATTCGGCCAGAATCGCGGCGTAGTGCGTACGTACCTCGTCGGGCGACAGGGTGGCGGCACCGTCGGACCACAACGCTTCGAACTCTCGCTCGACAGCCGTCATCACGGGCATCGAGGCCGGGTCGTCCGCGGTGAGCACGATGAGGTTTTCGTAGGCCTTCGCCGATCTCGTCGACCAGTTGAAGCTTCCGCACAACAGCGTGTGCGGGCGCCCGTCGACCAGAACCGCCAACGTCTTGTGGTGCAGAAGACCCCGACTGGCCTGATACGACCATCGCATCCGGCGTGCGTCGGCATCCCAGACGTAGGGCTGGTCCTTCTTGTACCGCACTTCGAGGTTGGGCAGGCCGAGCGCGGCCAGGCCACGGACTTTGCGTTCGAAGCCTTCGCGCGCCCTGGTTCCAGTCGGCGATCAGCCGGATCGACAGGTTCGGCTGGGTGCGTGCCGCCTGGACGAGCAGGTCGGCGATCTGGGCGTCGGTGAAGGAGAACGTCATGATGTGGACGTCGACGTGGTGGGCTCGCGGCCAGACTGACGGCGTCACGGATCACCGACAGGATCCGATCGCGCAAGACCGGCCCCGCCGACTCTGCTGGTGAACAAAGCCTCCACGTTGTCACCCCCAAGCGCGCCCTCTGAGCTGGGGTGTTGAACAGCACGTTAAAGGATAAGAAATTCAGTGGGGCCGCCACCTATCTCAATCTACTATGTGCCTTGCGATGTGGTCGCGTCAATCATTCACGTCAGGGCGACGCTGCGCCTGCAGGGTCGTCTTGTCACAGGAACTCCATATCTGAAGGGCCGAGTCATGAGGTTCAGCAGTTGGTGTGGTCCAAACGCGCCTCGCCGATGTTGCAAGAGATATTCGGAGGTCGTCTGATCTGTCTGTCCGAACTCTCCTTCAATGATCTTTCAACCGCGCAGAAGGCCGCCATCGCGTCTATCGCCAAAGCGAGCAGGACTGCTACGGGTCACAAAGGTGAACCGCCCTGGGTCTCGTGGAGACTCTGCTGATTGGAAATCAAGCGGCCTCGGTGGCTGCCTGTAGGCGCTGATGGTAGGCGGCCTCGAACTCGGCCGGCGGCACGTCGCCGCAGGCGCAGTGGAGGCGACCGGTGTTCCAAAAGGCGACCCACTCGGCGGTCGCGAGCTCGACCTGCTCGACCGACCGCCTATGGACCCTGGCGGTTGATCAGCTCGGCCTTGTACAGCCCGTTGACGGTCTCGGCGAGGGCATTGTCGTGCGAGTCCCCGCGGCGGCCGACCGAACCGACAGCCTCGGCCTCGACCAGCCGCTCGGTGTAGCGGATCGCGAGATATTGGGCGGATTCAACCGGTCGTCGCAACACTGCCTTGCCTGGCCGAGTGTAGAAGGTCGTCGAGAGCCTCAGCAGGGGTCTTCCAGGCAAGGGTCTTGCGTGGCCGCGTGTTGAGCAAACGGCGTCGAGTTCGGTGCGCGTGTGCCGGGCAAGATCGGTGCCCTTCGGGAAGTACTGCCGGAGCAGGCCGTTCGTGTTCTCGTTGGAGCCGCGCTGCCAGGGGCTGTGCGGGTCGCAGAAGTAGATCTCGACGCCGGCGTCGATGCGGAGCCGGGCGTGCTGGGCCATCTCCGCTCCCTGATCCCAGGTCAACGATCGCCGGAGCTCCTCGGGCATGGTGGCGATGGCAAGGGCGCGGCTTTTGTCCCGGGAATCAGATTTCGTGCGCGGCAGACCCGGTTGCGGACGGTCGAGGTCCGGCCGGCTGGGTCTCAGGACCGGAACCTACCAAAGGTTTCGGAAGCGGCCGCTGCCAAGAGCTCGACGCGTCGGCTGAACTACCTGTGCGAAGTCGATACAACGACCAGTCGATCTACGGCTGGCGTCTGGCGGACGTCTTTCGCCACCGACACCATCTCGACCCGGACGGCACGGCGGCGTACCGTCACGC
>CAVXVP010000008.1:0-154846 GCA_963765245.1 uncultured Chloroflexia bacterium | reverse complement strand
GAATGACCGCCAGAGTCGCAGTTAGCGCGGGTCGACGCCTGTGAAAGCGATCGGCCTGGCAGCCGCCGCGCTGTTCGCTGTGGCATGCGCGCCATCTTCGATCGCCGGCTATGCCGTGGGGGAACGTCGATGCGACGGTGGCTTGCCGATCGACACCAGGGAGACCCAAACCTGCGACCAATTCACTACGTATGCCCGGACAAGGCTCGATGCTGCAGCCCCGTCTCATGCCCCCGTTGTCGGTATCGAGGTGTACCGAGATCCGGGGCTAGTGACTCTCGGCGGGTATGGTGTGCGGGCGATCGTCGTCGTCCACCTTGCAGATGACAGCGTGCACGCCTATCACGTCCAATGCGGCGTCGGGCTGGACCGAGAACTGTGCATGGAGCCGTCGTAGCCATTGGCACTCGGCGAACCTGTGGGCTCGATACCCTTCCTTTTCGAATCCTAAGCCTCGCTCATCCGGTTGGACCAGATCTCCCACTCCTCGGCCAGGCGACCCTCGCCGTCGAAGCGCGAGATGTTGATCCCACGCGCGACCAACGGAGCGCCCGAGGACGCATCGACGCGGCGCGCCTCGAGTCGAGATACCAGACCAGTGTCGCCGGGGATTTGGTCGACGACACGGAAGACCGTTCCGGGGTTGGCAGTCCTGAATCGCTCGACGAGGCCGGCGTAGGCATTCGCATCGCGCTCGCCATCTTCGAGATGGAGCATGTGGCCGCAGTAGTCCGGCGCGAGCACACCATCCTCGCACCGTCGTTCTCGGTATTGCGACTCGAAGAGCCGCCAGTGCCACTCAGAGATCACAAGGCCGCCCAAGTCATCGGGACAGATCGGCGACGTTCACCCGGAGAATGCGATGGCCGGCCTCATCTGGGACCCAGATCGCCCCTGCGGCAACGACTGGCGGGTCGGGATCGGCAGGACCGATCGATACGAACTGGTCGACGGCGCCGGTGGCGGGGTCCAGACGAAGGAGCCCTCCGAGCGGGTTTCCGCTGGCGTCCTCGAACAAGCCAACGAACCAGGGTTCGCCGTCGATGATCGCCACGGACCCCCCGTGACTTGGGGGCACGGTCGCGACCGCCGCCACCGTGTTCGTCGCGGGATCGATCCGGGTAGCGGAGCGCGTGCTGACGTCGCGGCCAAAACAGCTCAACCAGACGTTGTCCGGAAACTGGCCCGTGATACCGCAGTTGTCCTCGCCCTTGCCTTCGATCGTGGCTTTGACTGAGCCCGAAGCCGGGTCCACGCGCTCGATCGTGGTGCTGTGGTCCGATGCAAACCACAAGTCACCGAGACCCGATGTGCCGTAGGCTCCAGCGTCAACGGATCGCCCGAGCGTCCCCGTCTTGCGGTCGACGAGCGTCATCTTGTTGCGCGCCTTCGATGCCCGACCCATAGATCGTCGCCGACGAATGCGATCGTGACCGCGGTTGGCACGTCGACGGACATCAGCACCTTGCCGGTTTTCGGGTCGAGGCGATAGAGATGATGCCCCGGCCCAGCGCGTCACCCACAGACCGTCATCGGCTAACGCCATCGTGGTGTCGTCCGACTGCGTTGGTGCTGGAAGCTGTTCGACGGTGTTGGTCGCGGCGTCGATCCGGAGGATCACTCCGTCGCCCGCTGCCCAGACGGTCGTCCCGTCCGTCACGAGTCGCGATAATGCCCGATGTCCCTGGCACGTCGATGACGGCGGCAGGCTCGACGGAGGTCATGGCCGGCACGGCGTTCGGTGTCGCTGTCGCCACGGCGTCCGGCGTCGTGGACGACACGGCGATCGACGAAGTCGTGGACGAGGGCGTCGAGTGGGATCGAGCCTACCGGAGAGGCTCCGCCAGGCGAAGCGCAGCCTGCGACAAGAGCCGCGATGAGGAGTGGGCGCCAAACGCGGGGCGCAGCCGCTACCGAGGGGCGAGGGGCGACCATGTGCCGTCTCCAGCAACGCCCCGCTTCGGAAGTCGCGCAAGGCTAGCACACGCCCGTCTCGCTCAGAGTGCGCCGATGGCGCCAGACAGGGGACGTGCGCGACCGCTTGGAACGCGCGTCGATCCCGATCCGCCTCGACTGCCCCGGATGAGCTCAGGGAGTCAGCGTGACGGGCACCGGGAGGCCCTGCTGCACCTCGAGCACCGTCCGCTCGCCGAGCGGAGCGGCGAGCTTGAGCGTGGCGGTTCGTGGTGCCCCGACGGACGTGCACGCCCCGATCGTCACGTGGGGATGGCGCGTCACGATGACGACAACGGCTACATCGGACTCGACCGCCTCGGCCGTGTAATCCTCGCCGCACGGCTGATCACCTGGCAACGGTGCCCCGACGAACGCGACCGTGAGCTGGCGCCCGTCGGCCGTCACGCTGGCCGAGTCGATGGTGACGCCGACCGGCGGATCGTTGGGGTTCCAGGGTGGCAGCGCGATGGCGATCGCGTCGGCGATGGCCGGACGCGTCACGGTGACCGCCGTGCCATCCACCGTGAGGTCCCATGTGGGCGCGATGGCAGGTCCGCGGCTCGTCTCGATCGGGCCAGTGGTCAAGCGAGCCCCGGTGATCCGCAGGGGCGTGCAGTCGTCGCCACACGGCTCCGACGTGCCGGCCTTGATCGCGGCGACAGCCTGCTGCGCGGAGATCAGCGCGACGGGCGCCGTCGTCCCGTCCTGCCAGCGAACCTCGCCGTCCGGTGGTGTCGCGCCGGCAGGCTGGCGTCTGCCTCGACCAAGCCGGCCATCAGCGCGCGCTTGTTGTTGTCGCCGACCGCCGCTTCCCAGACGCCGACCTGGCCAGTCAGCTCGCCGACTAGCACGACTGGCGACGGGCCCGCTGCCGCGATCGCGTCCGCCCAACGAGTGAGCGCGGTGCGAGCCTGCTGCTGGAGCTTGGCCGAATTGTCGCCGATGCCCAGACAACCAGCCAGGAAGAGCGCCATCGCAGCGACGGCAAGAAGTGCGACCCGGCGGAAGCGTCGAGCGACGGGGCGGCGGACCGGACGGAACATGTCGAGACCGTCAGCCGTGCCGCGTCGAAAGTCAAGGCCGCCGATCCGGCCTCATCGCTTGGCGTCTCGCGAGAAGCCTCAGATGACCGGCAGCTGGCGCTCCGCCGGCACCGACGCGATCCGTGCCGCCAGGACCTCGCTGATGTCCATGGCGTTGACCGTCGTCCCGCCCGGGGCCGCCGCCAGACCGTCCGACATCATGACCATGCAGAACGGGCACGACGGTGGCGACCGTCTCGGCGCCGGTGGCCAGCACCTGCGCGGTCCGGTTCTCGTTGATCCGCGTGCCGCGGGTCTCCTCCATCCACATGCGGCCGCCGCCGGCGCCGCAGCAGAACGTGTTCTTGCCCGACTTCTCCATCTCGGTGATCGACACGCCCGCGGCGCCCAGCACGTCCCGTGGCGCGGCGATGACGTTGTTGTAGCGGGCGAGATAGCACGAGTCGTGGACGGTGACGCTGCCCGGCCGGTGGTCGCCGGTCTCGGATCCCGCGTCCTCCGGGCACGGTCGCGAGCCGCCCGGACGACACGAGCCCGGCCAGGAACGTCGAGTGGTGGACGATCTTGTACTTCCCGCCCAGCTGGCCGTACTCGTTGCCGATCGTGTTGAAGCAGTGCGGGCAGGCGGTCACGATCGTCCGCTCCCCCATCCCGTACCGGTCGAGCGTCTCGACGTTGCCCGTCGCGAGCATCTGGAAGACGTAGTCGTTGCCCATCCGCCGCGCCGGGTCGCCGGTGCACGACTCCTCCTGGCCGAGGACCGCGAAGCGGACGCCCGCCGCATGCAGGCAGGTCGCGACCGCCCGCGCGACCTTCTGGTTGCGCGTGTCGAACGCCGCCGCGCAGCCGACCCAATACAGCACGTCGAGCTCGTCGAGCCGCCCGTCCGCCGCCATCGACGCGACCGTCGGGACCTCGAACGGCAGCGGCTTGCGTCCAGTCGAGCCGCGATGACGCCGGCTGGCCCCACGGATTGCCCTGGTTCTCCATCGACCGGAAGGCGTTCGTCAGCTCGGTCGGGAACCGCGGCTCTCCTCGAGCACGAGGTTCCGCCGCAGCCCGACGATCTTGTCGACGTGCTCGATGAGCACCGGGCAGGCCTCGACGCACGCGCCGCAGGTCACGCAGTCCCAGACCGCGTCGTACGGGATCGCGTCGTCGACGATCGGCTTGGCCAGCGCTTGCCGCGGAGACCGTCGTGTCGTCGAGGCCGTAGGTGTCGCGCACGATCGGCGAGTTCGGGATGATGTCGATCCCGTGCTCGGCATCCACCGACATGTGGCGGATGCCCATGATCAATTCCTTGGGGTTGAGCGGCTTGCCGGTGTTGTAGGCCGGGCAGGCCTCCTGGCAGCGGCCGCATTCGGTGCAGGTGAAGCCGTCGAGCAGGTCCTTCCAGCCGAGGTCCTGGAGCGTCTTGAGCCCGAACGTCGCGTTCTCGTCCTCGAGGTCGAGCTTCGGCAGCTCGCCGCGCGGCGCGAGCTTGCGGAAGAAGATGTTCGGGAAGGCCGTCGCGATGTGGAGGTGCTTGCTGAACGGCAGGTAGCACAGGAACGCCGCGACCAGCGCGATGTGGCCCCACCACAGGACCGCGAAGCCCGGCCTCGAGGACGTCGCGGCGAGAGGTTCCGGCAGCGGGACGGCGAGCGCGTTCGAGACGAAGGCGCCCGGGATGTCGCCGTGCGCCGCGACCTCGAAGACCTGCGCGAACAGCTCGGTCGCGACCACGCCGCCGATCATCCCGAGGATGAGCAGCGCGTCGCGGTTGAACGTCAGGCGACGCGGCTTGAGACCAGCCGGCGGTAGTACGCCCAGCCGATCGAGACGAGGACGATGACCGCGACGACGTTCTGCATCGCGCTGATGAGCGTCCACAGGAGGCCGTCGAACGGGATCGACAGGACCGTCTGGATGATCCCGCCGGTGACGATGTTGGCCGTGCCGATGGTCAGCAGCACGAAGCCCCAGAAGATGCCGGCGTGCATCACCGCGGCGCCCGGGTCCTTGAACATCTTGGTCTGGACGAAGGCGTACTCGACGAGACCGACGACGCGCGCCGGGAGTCCGCGAACGGGCGCGACGGCCGGGCGACCGCGAAGACCCGCAGGTGGCGGGCCATGGCCAGGACGAAGAACGCGGCCGCGCCCCAGAAGACGAGGAAGACGAGCGGGTAGCCCGGGACGTCGGCGAACGGCGCGAACATCGGCGCGGTCTAGCCTCCCTCGTCGGTGCTGCGTCGGGCGTGATCGCGTGATCGTACGGTCCCGCGAGGGTGTCGAGGGCGTGATCCAGCACGGGCACGATGGCCTCGAGCGATTCGAGCGCGCCCTTCGGGCTGCCGGGCAGGTTGACGATGAGCGTCCGGCCGCGGACGCCGACGACGCCGCGCGACAGGTCGGCGAGCGGCGTCGAGGCGCGGCCGGCGGCGCGCATCGCCTCGGCGAGGCCCGGGACCTCGTAGTCGATGACGGCCTGGGTCGCCTGCGGCGTCACGTCGCGCGGCGTCAGGCCGGTGCCGCCGGTCGTGACGATCAGGTCGTGGCGCGTCGGCGCCGTCGACGAGGGCGGCCTCGATCGCCCATTGCTCGTCGGGGACGAGGCCGCGCTCGACCGTGAAGCCGAGCGCCTCGAGGCGCTCCTGCGACCCGCGCGCCGGAGGTGTCCTCGCGGACGCCGGCCGCGGCGCCGTCGCTGGCGGTGATGACGAGCGCGGAGCGGTCGGCGTCTCGGTCATCGCGCTCACCCGTGGCCCTTGCGCTTCGACCCCGATCGACCGGCGACGCGGGCGCCCGGTCGCGGCTCGGGCGTGGACTGGGCCGCCTCGGTCGGCGGTCGTGGCGGACCCACGTCCCGCTCTTGCCGCCGGTCTTCGAGACGAGCCGGACGCCCTGGATCTCGACGCCGCGTTCGACGCCCTTGACCATGTCGTAGACCGTCAGGGCCGCGACCGACGCCGCGGTCATCGCCTCCATCTCGACGCCGGTCTGGCCGGTCGTCGCGGCCTCGGCGCGGATGCGCAGGACGCCCGCGGCACGGTCCGGGGTGATCGCCACGACCAGGTCGGTCAGCGCCAGCGGATGGCACAGCGGGATCAGGTCGCTCGTCCGCTTGCCGCCCATCACGCCGGCCAGCTCCGCGACGCCGAGGACGTCGCCCTTCGTCCCGCCGCCGTCGATGACCAGGCTCATCGTCTCGGGCGAGACGGCGACGGCCGCCTCGGCGACGGCCCGGCGCGCGGTGACCGGCTTGTCCGAGACGTCCACCATCCGCGGCCGGCCGGCCCGGTCCATGTGGGAGAGCCGGCGCCGTTCGGCGCGTGGCTGGGGTCTGGTTCCATCGGTTCCTCCGGGGTCGCGGCGGTCGGCGATCAGGCGCGACCATCATGCGCGGTCGAGCCACCAGAGTGCGACCTCGGCGCCGGCCGGGAGCTGTCGTCGGCCTCGGGGATGACCGCGAGAGCGTCCGCGGCGGCGAGGGCCGAGATGACGTGACTCCCCTGCCCGCCCGCGAGATGGACGGGGACGCGGCCGCGGCCGTCACGGATCGGGCGCGCCGGTCTCGTCGCGCTCGGCCTCGACGCGGATGAACGCGCGGCGGCCGTGGCTCTTGGAGACGGGCTCGCCGAGGACGCGCGCGATCGACCGGTCGGAGCAGGTCGCGCCGACCCGCGAGCGCGCGGATGGCCGGACGGACGAAGAGCTCGAACGTGACCGCGGACGAGACCGGATTGCCGGGCAGGCCGAAGAGGAGGACGGGCGCGCCGCCGCCCGGTCGATCGCGCGGTCCCGAACGCGAACGGCTTGCCCGGCTGGACGGCGACCCGCCAGAGGTCGATCCGGCCGATGGTCTCGATCGCGGTCTTGACGACGTCGTACGGGCCGACCGAGACGCCACCCGAGACGATGAGCGCGTCGGCACCGGCGTCGAGCCCGGCGCGAAGCCGCGTGAGCACGTCGTCGAGGTCGTCGCTGGCGATCCCGAGGTCGATCGCCTCGCCGCCCGCGGCCGTCACGAGCGCGCGCAGGCCGGGGCCGTTGGCGTCCGGGATCCCGGCCGGGCCGAGCGCCTCGCCGGGCGCGCGGACCTCGTCGCCCGTCGCGAGGACAGCGACCCGCGGCCGGCGATGGACGACGAGGCGGTCCACGCCGGCGCCGGCGATGAGCGCGACCGCCGCGGCGGTGATCGCGGTCCCGGCCTCAGGAGCGTGGCGCCCGCCTCCGAGGTCGCTGCCTGCGTCACGGACCGAGCCGCCGGGCTCGACCGGTTCGTGGACGAGGCACGCGCTCGGGAGCGGGCCGGTCGCGTCGCGGCCGCGCGGGCCCGGCTCGACCGGTCGCGTCGAGCGGCGTCGTCGCCTCGACCGGGACGACGGCATCCGCGCCGGCGGGCAGCCGCGCCCCGGTCGCGATGCGGGCCGCCGTCCCGGGCTCGACCGTCGACGTCGGGCGCGGCGCCGGCGGCGATGTCGCCGATGACGCGCAGCTCGACCGGCTCGGTCTCGGTGGCCCCGGCCGTGTCGGCGGCGACGATCGCGTAGCCGTCCATCGCGGAGTTGGGCCACGGCGGCAGCGAGACCCGTCCGCTGACGCTCTCGGCGGTGACCCGACCGAGGGCGTCGGCCGGGGCGATGGACTCCGTCCCGACCGGTTCGGCCGCGGCGAGGACCGCGTCCCGCGCCGCCTCGACGCTGAGCAGCCCCGCGGCGGGCGGCGCGCTCACGATCCGGGTTCCGGCACGGCGCGCCAGGTCCGGCCCCGAGGCGACCGCGCTGCATCTGCGCCGCGCGTCGTCCCGCGACGACCGCCACGATCGCGCACACGACGAGGATCGCCGCCCCGACGACCATCGCGGTCTCGTCCCAGAACTCGAACGGGAAGAGCTGGACGAGCCGGTCGGTCGCCGGGTCGAACAGGTACGAGCCCGGCGGGAAGAAGATCTCGTGGAAGATCTCGAACAGCTGGTCGAAGGCGACGAGCCCGACGACGCCGACGATCACGATCGCCGACCGACAGACCGATCGCGCCGCCACGAACCGCCCGCCACGTCGCCCCGATCCGCACGCCGGCTCGCAGCGACCAGGACGACGACCGAGACGACGGCGAGGATCCACAGCCCGCGGAAGACCGTCCGGACGTCGGCCATGTGTGCCTGCTCGCGCTCGTTGAGGACCGGCTGGCCGTTGACCTGGACCGTGAAATCGCCGCCGAACACGAGGTCGGCCAGGATCGCGTCGGTCGCGACCCGCAGCTCGTCCGTCGTGAAGCCGGTCCATGCGGTCGCCTGCGCGCGGCCCTGCTCGAAGGCGACCCATTGCGGGCTCAGGAACGGCAGGATCGCGACGGCGACGATGACGATCGCGGTCGCGACGCCGGTCAGCACGGACGCGGCACGGCCGCCGAGGTCGTTCACCGGGTCATCCTAGCCCGTCTCCGGGTCGAGGCCGGTCGCCGCAAGAGGCCCTACTCGTCCTCGAGCGTCCTCGCCTGGTCCCACCAGCCCTCGATGGTGAGGTCGCTCGGTGGATCCATCCCGAGCTCGGCCGCGCCACGTCGGACACGCTCGCCGAAGGCGTCGAGGTCGAGATCGAGGATGTCCTGGAGCCCTTCGATCCCGGCCTGGATCATCAGCTGGTGCTCGTCGGGCCCGAAGCTCGCGAGGTTGAGCATCAGCGCCTCGTCGCGCCACATCAGGACGTCCGTGGTGTCGGTCGCCATCTGGTCGGCGAGGGTCTGGCGGCGGGTCGGCGTCTCGGAGACCTCGAGAAGCAGGCCAGTCGTGAAGATCCCCATCCGGTCGAGGCGGGCGAGGTGGACGGGCTCGATGCGGGTCAGTTCGTCGATCGGTGGCATGCGCGCATGATGCCACGCGGAGTCGGGCGCTCGCGGGCACGCTGGGCCACGCATTGCCGAAATCCGCAGGGCAGCGCAGACTCTCGAACCCAGCCCATGGATCCGTCCCCCTGCGGAGTACCCAATGCCCACGAACGAACCAGGAGCCGGCGCGGATCCCCCGCTCTCGACGGCTGAGGCGCTCCAGCAATGGCGATCGGCGGAACGTCTTGTGGCAGTAGCGCGCCGCGGCAGGATTGCCGCCGAAGCCGCTGCGGCCGCGGCGGAGGAGGCAGCCCAAGCCGCCGCCGCGACGGCCGAGGCGGCCAAAGCGGCACTCGCGTCGATGGCTCTGGCCGAAACGTCCGCTGCGAAGACGGCGGCTGCGTCGAAGATCGTCGTCCTCTCGACTCGGGCCGATCTCGCGGATGCTGAGAGCGACGAGGCGTTGTCCGAGATCAACGAGGTCGATGCACAGGCCCAATACCGTGCGGCGACCGATCGTGCCGGGGAGAAACGCTGACCTCGTCCTAGTCGGGCCGCTCTGACGAGACGTGGCCATGACGCTCAACGTGTACTCCTACCGCCTGCGAAACAAGCGGCGGAGGAAGTTCCATGGGACAGAATCGACAGCGAACCCGGGCTATCGGCGCGCTTCTCGCGAGCCTGTTGCTCCTGAGCCTCGGCAGTGCGGGCGCCAGCGCGAAGGACGCGTCCGAGTGGCACCGGCTCAACCCGAATGGCGACCAACAATCAAGCGAGCACGAGCGGCTCACCTGCCGCGAGGGCACGACATCGTGGACGTGCACCTACGACAAGCTTCCCGACGCAGGCTTCTCCTGGAACGCGACGACCGGGCATTTCGCCGGGCGCGACGTCACGAGCTCGTGGACCTGCCCCGAATGGTTCCCATCGGAGGCGTGCACGGGCGTCGTGCAGGTCCTGCACGGCACCGCAGTGTTCCTGCCGGATGGCGGTCGTCCATTTACCGTCGGACAGGAATACATCATCACCCGCGACGCCGATCAGACGCGGCTGTTCGTCCACTGGACAGACCAATTCGTGTGCCCGTGGTTCCGCACGTTCGACGAGGCGCTCGCGGCGAATCCCACATTCGACACCGACTGCACGTTCGCCTGACCCACGATCGGACGAGGGTTAGACGGCCGCGGCTCAGTCCGCGACCGGGCGCAGGTGCGTGGTGACGCCGTAGATCTCGCCTGTCTCCGGGTCGCGACGCGGGGCGACGACCAGGCGCTTCTCGCCGCCTGAGGTCGTCACGCGACAGGCACCGGGCTTGCCGGTTCTGTACACGAGATCCATGAGCTCGAAGGCCTTGATGGGCAGGCGGATCATCGCCTCGCGCGCCGGCTGACCGACGACTCCACGGCCGAACATGGTCATGAAGACCGCATTGCCGTGCATGATCATGTGGCCCGGCCCGTAGTGGAAGGCCGCTGGCGCCGGCTCGGCGGGCGGGGCCGGCGGCCGATCGGGCTCCGTGCCCATCACCCGCCTCGCTCACGATCGAGGACGCGTCGCGCGAAGCCGGTGAGTGCAACGTCGTCGAGCGGCGGGTTGATCAGGCCGGCGCGGGCGTCACGGAACGCGCGCTCGAGGGGACCGGCAAGGAAGCCCGGACCGCCGGCGATCCGGAGCGCCTCATCGGTCGCGCCGACGGCCGCACGAGTGGCGACCAGCTTGGCGAGCGACACGTCCTCGGCCGCGGTGGCCACTTCGGCCGTGTGGCGACTCGCCACAGCCTCGTCCCAGCGACGCGCGACATCCAAGACGACGATCCGCGCCGCCCGCAGGTCCGCATCGGCCCGCCCGAGCCGAATCTGGACGCTCGGCACGTCCGCGACCGCGCTTTTGCCGTCGCCCGGCCGCCGATCGAGCGCCCAGCGAGCGACGGCGGCCCGCGCGCCCTCCCCCACTCCCAGGTAGGTCGCCGCGATCGCGATCCCGAACCAGGCGGCCGGCGCAGGCCCGCGTGGGTCTGCCTCGTCGACGCGCCGCCGCATGACGAGCGCGTCGGCGGGCACATGAACCCTGCCGAGGACGAGCCGACCCGACGCCGACCCGCGCATCCCCATCGCCTCGAACCCGGGTCGGCGCTCCACCCCGTCGGCGGAAAGCTCCACGAGCCAGACCCCCACCTCGACCGGATCGGAGCCGGCGATGCGTGCTGTGACGAAGGCATGGGTCAGGTTCGGCAGCCACGTGGTCCAGGTCTTCTCCCCGGTGAGCCGCCACGTGCCGTCGGCCTCGGCCACCGCGGTCGTGCCCGGCACCGCGCCACGCGCCGGCGAACCGCCACCGTCCTCCGTCGCGGCATTGTTGACCAGCGCTCCGTCCTCCACGATCGCGCGGAACACGCCTTCGCGCAGACCTTCCGGTACGCCAGCCGAATCCACCATGGCTCCGACCACGTGCACCTGCATCGCGAACCCGAGCGCCGTCGAGCCGTCCACCGCCCCAAGGCGCATCAGGACTCCGGCCCCCTCCTCCATCCGCGCGCCGACCCCGCCCGCCGACTCCGGTACGACCAACCGGTGAAGCCCCGAGGCGACGATCGCCTCCGCCGCCCGCGGTTCGAACAAGTCGCCGAGGTCGAGAGCACCGAGGCGCTCGACCACATCCGCCAACGCATCCTCGATGGCAGTCATTCGGCTTTCCGCTCCCACGTCATCTGCCTGAGCGGCCGCCTCGCTCGTGAGTCCTCGATCAGCTGCGCGAGCCGGCGTTCACGTGTGGCCGCCTGCTTGGCGCTCGTAACCCAATGCGTCACCTGCTTTCGATAGGACGGTGGACGACGCTCCCAGTCGGCCCAGGCAGCCTTGTCGGCTCGGAAGCGCGCCTCCTGCTCGTCGTCGAACGAGGCGGGCGGCCGCTCGTGCGAATAGATCGCGGTGTTTGCGTCGGTGCGTGCTGCGAATGCTGCCAGGCCGGCCGGCCTCATCCGCCCCTCTGCCGTCAATACCCCGACCTTCGCGACGTTGATCGCGCTCCAGGTGCTGCCCTTACGCCGAGGCGTCAGGCGCTGGACGCTCACGTCGTCATCGATGCTCTTGCGGACGCCGTCGATCCACCCGACGCACAAGCATTCGTCGACGACCTGCGACCAGTCGACGCTGGGGCGCCCACTCGCCTTCTTGTAGTAGCCCAACCACAGCTCGTCCTCGGTCAGATGGTTGGCATCGAACCAGGCGCGCAGCTCCGCGGGCGTGGCGAAGAACCGGACGTCGTGCGGCTCCATCCTCACCATCCGGCAGCCGCCCCACCCATCGGGAGCATCCTCAGACCGAGTTGCCGATGTCGGTCAGGATGTCGACCAACTGGTCGCCGTAGAGGGCGATCCCTGCGATCGGCAGCACGAGTCCAAAGATGACGATGAGCACAAGGCAGGTAGCGAAGGCCAGGCCCGAACCGCCGGGCGCCGGCTGGACGATGACAGACCGGGCCCATTTGTCATGCAGGCCCTGGCGCAGTCGGTCGGAGCTCGTGGTGATCAGCAGGACGAGGAGCCACACGGCCCCGATCAGCCCGATGTAGGTATCGATCCCGGGAACGAGCCCAAGGATCCCGATAGCACCGGTGAGACCGAGCCACCGAAGCAGCGCGTCGTTGAACGGCAGGGAGCCGGCTGTGGTCGCATTCAGGACCCGCAGCCGCAGAAGGCGCATGCCGAGGGTCGCCTGGAGGCCGCTCGTCCAGAGACCGACGAAGTAGAGGAGGTCGACGACGACGAGGGCCGCACCGACGCCGAACGCCACGGTTCGATCGCGTTCGGGGCCGTACAGGCCCAGCGGGATGCTGACCGCCAGACCCACTGCGCCGAGTATCAGGACGTCGACGAAATAGGCGACGACGCGCGGGAAGACGCGGGCGATGACCACACCCTCGGCAGCCGGGCCAACGGCCGTCGCGACCGGGGCGGCCGGGGCCGACCACGGAACGAGCGGTCCATCGGCCGGGGACGGATTCGTCGGGTCTCCCGGCGGCGGGACCCAGCCGACCGGAGCGGCCGAGATGATCCCGGCGGCCGGCGGCAGCTCGGTTTCCGGCGTCTCGGCGACGGGGACCCGGGCAGTCTCGGCATCGGGCTCGAGAGCGGGGGCGGCATCCGGTGGCTGTGCGGCCGGTTCGGGCGGTGGATCCCCATCGGGGGTCTGCCAGCTCATCTCCGTCTCCCTCGTGCGATGTCCCTCAATCCTAGCGGCCCGCCGCGGTTCACAGGCCGATCGTGAACCAGCCGAGGCCCTCGGCGATGAGCAGGACGCCGAACAGCACGAACAGCGCCGCCGCGACGTAGCGGATCGTCCGCTCCGGAAGTCGCGTGCCGAGCCAACGGCCGACACCGATGGCGATCGCATCCGCCGCGATCATCCCGGCCGTCGACCCGAGCCACGTCCCGATCGCTTCCTCGCGGGTCGCAAGAGTGATCGTGGCGAGCATCGTCTTGTCACCGAGCTCGGCCAGGAAGAACGCGGTCCCGACCGCGAAAATCACCGAACGGGTCGGGCGTGTCGCGCGGCCGGCCTGCTCCTCGCCGAGCGTGTCGCCTCGAATTGTCCACGCAGCAAACACGAAGAACGCCAGACCACCGACGATCGCGATCGCCTGGGTCGGCAACACCGCGGCGATCGTGGCGCCGAGTGCCACGGACCCGAGGTGGACGAGCAGCGTTGCGATGCTGATCCCGATGAGCACGTCGATCGCGCGATAGCGGGTCGCGAAGGTCAAGGCCATCAGTTGGCTCTTGTCGCCAAGCTCGGCGACGAAGATCACAGCGAAGCTGAGGAAGAAGGCGTCGAGTTGGGGGGTCACTTGGGTCGGTCGACCTGGGAGGAGCTGGTCATGGAATCAGTCTGGCCCCTCGACGCCGTCGTCGTGGCGGCCGGCTCGGACGTACGGAGACCGGCCCGAAGGCCGGTCTCTCGATGTGACAGGGGTGGATCGGTCGGGGTTCGACCGATGCGTCGCGTCAGACGGTGCCGCCGCCCGAGCTACTGCGGCTGCGGATGAAGTTGTAGCCCCAGACCAGGACGACCGCGCCGATGATCGCGACCACGATCGTCACGATGTTGATCCCGGTCGTGTAGTCGTTGCCACCAGTGAGGAGACCGGCGACGAAGCCGCCGACGAGCCCGCCGACGATGCCGAGGGCGATGTGTCCGATGACCCCGAGGCCCTCGTCACCCTTGACCAGGAAGCCCGCGAGATAGCCAGCGATCGCGCCGACGACGAGCCAAGAGATGATTCCCATGAACGAACCCCTTTCGATACCGCTTGCGCTAACCCACCCCCGCGCTAGCGTACATGGGTGGATGGTGCGCTTCGCACTGTTCTGGTGTAGTTGCGAATAGCCGGCTACCGTTGCGAACAAGCGGCAATTTCAGATGGAAGAACGTCGTCGGGAGTCGAAGGAAACCGATGTCCGCGCCAGGTCTACAGGACGCGCTTGCCACGTGGCGACAGGCCGAGCGTCGATGGGAGTCGATCGACCCCAACGACCCCGGCTACCGGGCGGCAGCACTCGAGGTGGTTTCCGCCTGGCTTGCCTACCACGAGGCCTCGGAAGCGGAGCGGGGCACATTCGTCTTGATCGTCGATGAGGAAGCGCGCTACGTCGCCGTCAGTCGCGGCGTCACGAACATCCTCGGCTATGCGCCTGAGGAACTCGTGGGCCGGAAGATCGAAAGTGTCGTCGCGGGTGTCGACCCGACGCAGGACTGGCTGCGGTTCTTGACCGATGGCCGTCAGGAAGGCGAATACTCGATGCTCGACCGCGATGGCGGCGAGGTGCGGCTGCGATATCAAGCCCGAGCACACCACCCGATTCCCGGGTATCACCTTTCCCGATTGCGACCGACCGACGCGCGCGAGAAACGGGATGCCGGCGCTCAGTCGGGAGAGTCGAGGTCAGGATAGTCGAGGCCTCCTGGCTCCCCGGAACAAATTCCTGGCGGGCTCGGCGTATCCATCTCCGCGTCATCCGGATAGACCCATGCCCACGCCTCGAGTGCAGCGAGGTCCGAAGCCTTCCCAAGGACACCGATATAGGTGCCGTCGCCGCAAGTCGCCCTGAAGTTTGCATTCCCGTTCTCGTCGAGGAAACATCCGGACCGGTTGGCGACGAGAGCGCGGCCATCGACGATGACGGGTCCCTCGGCGCCACCGGTTTCCTCGCCGTCACCAGGTGTCCACGCCACATCGCCCGGCTTGCCCTGTGAGCACGCACCGGTGTTCGGGGCAATGCCCGCATCCGCGAGGCGTTCGAAATACGTCAGCAGGGCGTCGTGGGCGCTCCCGAACTGATAGATCCCGACTCTGCTGACGAGAATGAAACAGCCACAGTGCTCAGCAGCGTCAAACCCAGGATGCGCTTGACGCTCATCTGATTTCCATCCGTGGACCTGAGGATCGACGAGCCTGCGCGCCGTGGTCTTTCCGGGGCAGTATGGAGTTGCCCGACATGAAAACCGTCTCGACGTACAGTCGAGCATCCCGCCGGCCGGTCACGCCGCGAAGATGCGCCGGCGGAGCTCGGTGACGAGTGACTCGACGTCGGCGAGCTGCTCGCGCCGGATGAAGACGGAGATCGCACGACCGGACGAAGCGATCGTCACCTGCTTGATCGTCGGCGCGATGCGGACCTCGAGATCGCGGTCGAGGGCAAATGACTGGATGCCCGTCCTCGGGCGGAACTCCGCGCCCTGTCGGAGCACGATCAGACGCCGATCCGTCAGGACCAGGATGCTGCCGACTGCCGGCGCGAGGATGTCGACGTTCTCGTCTTCGTCCAGGGCGCCCGCCAACACGACCCGGGCAGGCTCGGACAAGTCGTGCATGTCGTCTCGGGGGCGGGTCTGGCGCGCGCTCCAGCCGACCAGCATTCTAGGCGCATGTCTAGGTATCGATGTTGAGGTGTGGGTGGGCCCGGCGCGTGATTGCCCCGGCGTCCGACCCGGACGGCAGTCGAGCCACGTCGGGGGGTTAACGGGCATCAAAACGCCAGGGGGTTTCGACGCCGGAGCGCATTGATCGTATCCGGCGAAGGTTGCGCTACGGCATTGCGCTTGGCTCAGATTGCTTGACGTTCGTGGTTGGCACAGCAAACGACCCCCTGACGATCAGAGGGTCGTCTTGTGCTCGTATCTGGTCGGGGCGGCCGGATTTGAACCGACGACCACCAGTCCCCCAGACTGGTGCGCTACCAGACTGCGCCACGCCCCGACGAACCCGGAGTCTAGCACCCGGGCGGCCGTTACCCTGCTGAGGCCTCAGCCCTCGGCGTCGGCCTCGAGGCGCGCCACCCAGCGGCCGTAGTCGGCCAGCTCGTCCTTGGATTCGCGGGCCAGCAGGTCGACCATGCAGCGCTGGACGCTCTTGCCCTCGAACAGCGCGCGGTCGACCTCGCGGGCGATCGGCATCTCGACGCCGTAGCGCTCGGCCAGCGCCAGCGCCGCCTGGACCGTGTAGGCGCCCTCGGCCGTCCCTGGCAGCGTCGCCTCGATCTCGGCCCACGTGCGGCCCTTGGCGAGCTCCTCGCCGAGGCGGTGGTTGCGCGACAGGTGCGAGCCGGCGGTCGCGATCAGGTCGCCCATCCCGGCCAGCCCGGCGAAGGTCAGCGGGTTGGCGCCGGCCGCGATCCCGAGCCGGGTCATCTCGGCCAGGCCACGGGTCAGCAGGCCGGCCTTGCCGTTGTCGCCGAAGCCGAGACCGTCGGCGGCGCCGGCCGCGATCGCGACCACGTTCTTCAGCGCGCCGCACAGCTCGACGCCGAGGATGTCCTCGTTGACGTAGAGCCGGAAGCGACGTCGGGCGACCCGTGCCGCGACACGCTCGGCGAGCTCGAGGTCCGCGGCCGCGACGACGGCCGAGGCCGGCAGGTTGCGCGCCACCTCGGCGGCGAGGTTCGGGCCCGACAGCGCCGCGACCCGGCCGATCGGCACGCCGGCCGCCTCGGCGATGACCTCGCTCATGCGCAGCAACGTCCCGCGCTCGAGGCCCTTGACCACCGACAACAGGTCCGCCTCGGGCGCGAGGAAGGGCGCGACGGTCTCGACGGTCGTCCGCAGGTGCGCCGACGGCGCCGCGAAGATGACCAGGTCGGTGGCGTCGCGCAGCGCGCTCGGGTCGGCCGTCGGGATCACCGTCGCCGGCAGGTCGATGCCCGGCAGTCGCGCCTCGTTCCGCCCGGTCGCGGCGATCCGTGCCGCCGTCTCCGGGGAGTGGCTCAGGAGCGTGACCGGCTCCATCCGGGCGACGACCCGCGCCAGCGTCGTCCCCCACGCGCCGGCCCCGACGACCGCGACCCGCGGACCGGCCATCAGCGTCAGCTCGGCTTGCGTGCCCGCCCCGCAGTCCCGCGACGCGGCCCCTTGCCGGACGCGACCGGGGCGCTCCGCAGCTTCTTGCGGCGCGGCAGCTTGACCGAGGTCCGGTCGCGGAAGACGAGCCGGATCGGCGTCCCGTCGAAGCCGAACTGCTCGCGCAGCCGGTTCTCGAGATAGCGCCGGTAGCTGAAGTGGACCGCCGACGCGTCCGAGGCGAAGAAGACGAACGTCGGCGGCGCGACCGAGGCCTGGGTCGCGTAGAACAGCTTCGGCCGATGGCCGCGGACCGGCGGCGGCGGCGTCCGTTCCGTGGCGGAGATCAGGACGCGGTTCAGCTCGCCGGTCGAGATGCGCTTGCGACGCTCGCCCCAGATGTCGATGGCGGCCTCGAGGACGCGCCCGACGCGCTGTCCGGTCTTGGCGCTGATCGAGACGATCGGCGCGAAGTCGAGGAACGGGACGTCGTTGCGGATCCACTCGACGTACTGGTCGAAGGTCTTGTCGGTCTTGTCCTCGACGAGGTCCCACTTGTTGACCGCGATGACCAGGCCCTTGCCCTCTTCGATGACGTAGCCGGCGACGTGGGCGTCCTGCGACGTCAGGCCCTCGACGGCATCGACGACGAGGACCGCGATGTCGGCCCGTGACAGCGCGTGGAGCGCCCGCAGCGTCGAGTACTTCTCTGCCGCCGGGCCACCGGCGACCTTGCCGCGCCGCCGGATGCCGGCCGTGTCGATCAGGACGACCTCGCTGCGACCCCACTCCAGGCGGGTGTCGATCGCGTCGCGGGTCGTGCCCGGGACCTCCGAGACGATCGCCCGGTCCTCGCCGAGCAGGGCGTTGAGCAGGCTCGACTTGCCGACGTTCGGCCGACCGACGAACGCGATCGCCGCGGGCTCGTCGGCGTCGGCGGCCATCGCGGCGTCCCATTTGGCCGCTTCGGCGTCGACGCCGTCGAGATCGGGCGCCTCGGCGCCATCGGTGCCGTCCGCGTCGCCGGCCTCCGGGTCGCCGACCACGAACGGATCGAGATGGCCGGCGGCGACCTCCTCGGCCCAGGCGTCGGCCTCGGCCTCGCGCGCCTTGCGAGCGAGCTCGATCTCGCTCTCGGGCGGGAGCGCCCAGACGATCGCGTCGAGCAGGTCGCCGGTGCCGCGGCCGTGGGTCGCGGAGATCGCGTAGGTCTCCTCCCAGCCGAGCTGGTGGAACTCGGCGCCTTCGAGCTCGCGCTTCTCGTTGTCGGCCTTGTTGACGACGACGATCACCGGCGCCGTGGCGCGGCGCAGGATGCGGGCGGCCTCGAGGTCGGCCGGGGTGAGCCCGGTCATCGCGTCGACCATGAACAGGATGACGTCGGCCTCGCCGATCGCCAGGCGCGCCTGCTCCTGGACGCGCGCCTCGATCGGATCGTCGGGATCGAGCTCGAGACCACCGGTGTCGACGACGACGAAGCGCCGGCCGTTCCACTCGGTGTCGCCGTAGAGGCGGTCACGCGTCGTGCGCGCGCGGTCCTCGACGATGGCCGTGCGGGATCCGAGGATCCGATTGAAGAGGGTGCTCTTGCCGACGTTCGGGCGCCCGACGATGGCGACGATGGGGATCCCGCCCCGGGCGCTGGCCACGGGTCAGGCAGCGCCCGACGCTGGGACCTGGTCGGCGACCCTGGGTTGCGTGGGAAGCGATGTCGTGCGGCCGGCGGGGGTGGCGGCGCGATCGAGGGCGGCGCTGGCGAGCTCGGCGGCCCTGGCGGCCGTCTCGGGCGTGCCGGCCATCTCGTAGATGCGCTCCGTGACGTCGCGCAGGTCCTCGATCGGCGTGGACGTACCGCCGGTCACGCCGACGATCTTGGCCGTCGCGAACGGTGCCGGGTCACTCAGGTCGGCGACGTTCTCGATCTGGATCGCGGCCGTCCCGGCGATCTCGCACAGCCGGGTCAGCTCCTTGGTGTTGGCGCTCGAGCGCCCACCGACGACGACCATCAGGTCGACCTCACCGGCCGCCTCGAGGGTGTCCTGCTGGCGACGGATCGTGACCGGGCAGACGGTGTTGACGATCTTGAGCTCGTGGGCGCGCGAGACCATGAACGCGGCGAGCCGCTCGAACTTCCAGGGCGGCTGGGTCGACTGGCTGATGAGCGCCATCCGCTTGCGCCGCGGGATGGCCGCCTCCCACTCCTCTTCGTCGTCGACGACGATCGCGTCCGGGGCGAAGCCGAGGAGGCCGACGACCTCGGGGTGCTTCGGGGTCCCGAGCAGGACGATCGTGTAGCCGTCCTCGACGAGCTTGACCAGCTCGCGCTGCTCCTGGATGACCCACGTGCAGGTGCCGTCGATGACCTCGAGGCCGCGCTCCTCGGCGCGATGCATGACGTCGGGCCGGACGCCGTGGGCGCGGATGACGACGGCGGCGCCGTGGTCCACGTCGTCGAGCGATTCGACCGTCTGGATGCCGAGGTCCTGGAGGTCGCGGACGACGCCCTCGTTGTGGACGACCTGGCCGAGGGTATGCGTCGCCTTGCCGGCGGCCGACGCCTCCTTCGCCTTGTCGATCGCCTCGCGAACGCCGTAGCAGAAGCCGGTGCGCTTCGCGATGCGGACTTCCTGAACGGTTCCCATGGACCGATTATCGCACGGGGTCCGTTCGGGCCCCCTCGGTCAGGCGGGGTCCACGGCCATGCCGAGGCCGCCGGACGCAGCTTGCCCGCCGTAGACGCCGCGCTGGGACGGCGGCAGGAGGGCCGCGATGCGGTCCATGATCATGGTCGTGACGAGGCCCTTGGCAGTTCGCCGGTCCGTGCCTGGGGGGAGCTCGTCGGCGGGCCGGAACGGGCGCCCGACGCGGACCGTCACGCGGCCGCCTGGGTGCGGCAGCTTCTGACCCCGAGGCCAGACCTTGTACGAGCCGGCGATCCCGAGCGGGACGATCGGCGCTCCCGTGCGCAGCGCGAGCAGCGCCAGCCCGTCACGCGCCTCCTGGAGCGACCCGTCCGGGCTGCGTGTCCCTTCGGGGAAGACGAACAGGACGTTGCCCTCGTCGAGGATCCGCTGGGCGAGGCGGAACGCCTCGACGTCCGCCCCTCCCCGGTCGACCGGGTGGACCCCGCCGTGCGCTGCGGTCCAGCCGACGATCGGCCAGGCGAAGAGCTCCTTCTTGCCGAGCCAGTGGATCCGGCGCCCGAGTTTTGGGATCAGCCAGGAGCCGAGCACGACCGCGTCGAGGTTCGAGGCGTGGTTGGCGGCCAGGATGAGCGGACCCTCGGTCGGGATCTCGTCGATCGCGCCCTCGACGCGTGATCCGGCTCATCGCCCGGCCGAAGATCCGGCCACCGAACGTCAACGTCGAGATGAGCGGGGTGATCGAGTTGTCGATCGGCTCCGGGTCGTCGCTCACGCGCTGGCGCCGCTCGGTTCGGTCTCGGCGGCGCGGCGGGCCTCGGCGTCGCGGATGGCGTTGACGACGGCGTCGACGGTGTCCTCGAAGCGGTTGCCGTCGGTCGAGATGATCCGGGCGTCCGGCGCGGCACGGAGCGGCGCGACGGCCCGCGTGGAGTCCAGCTCGTCGCGACGCCGGAGTCCGTCGAGGATGCGCTCCGCCTCCGGGCCATGGGGGTCGATGCCACGCTCCTCGGTCCGGCGGCGGGCACGTTCCTCCACCGACGCCTCGAGGAAGATCTTGAGGTCGGCATCGGGGAGCACCACGGTCCCGATGTCGCGGCCGGCCATCACGATGCCGCCGGTCGCGGCGAGCTGGCGCTGCCGTTCGAGGAGCGCGAGACGCAGCTCCGGGATCGCCGCGACCGCCGAGACGGCTGCATCGACCGCCGGGTTGTGGACATCGTCGGTGTGGTCGACGCCATCGACCAGGACGCGGGCAAGCCGGCCCTCGGCATCAGGCGCCAGCTCGACCTCGTCGGCGAGCCCGCGCATCGCGTGCGGATACGAGGCCGACACGCGGCGGGCAAGTGCAAGCCAGGTCACGGCGCGGTAGAGCAGGCCCGTGTCGCAGAACCGGTACCCGACCTGCAGCGCCGCAGCCGCGCCGACGCTGCTCTTGCCCGACGACCCCGGCCCGTCGAGGGCGACGACGAGCTTCGCGCGCGTGCTGTCCATTCCCGGAGGATAGCCGACCGGTCACGCGTCGCTTCAGGCGTGACGCTCGGCGGCCTTCGCGAACCCGACGAACCACTCCAAAGACTTCGGGTCGGCGACGGAACCCGATGCGGCAACCTCCGCCAGCGGGCGACCCTGGAGAAGCCGCTTGACCGGGACCTCCATCTTCTTGCCGGTCAGCGTGCGCGGGATCGCCGGGACCGCGACGATCTCGTCCGGGACGTGGCGTTGCGACAGCGCGGCCCGGATCGCCGTCGTTGATCCGTGCCTTTGAGAGCGGCGTCCAGCTCGACGCCGTCGGCAAGGACCACGAACAGCGGCATCCGATACCCGCCGCCCGGCAGCTCCAGCCCGATGACCAGGCTGTCGACGACCTCCGGGAGACTCTCGACCACGCCGTAGAGCTCGCTCGTGCCGAACCGGATCCCCTGGCGATTGAGCGTCGAGTCCGAGCGGCCCTCGATGACCGCGCTCCCCCGCTCGGTGATCCGGATCCAGTCGCCGTGGCGCCAGACGCCCGGATACATCTCGAAGTAGCTCTCGCGGTATCGGGTCGCCGTCCGGGTCGTTCCAGAAGCCGACGGGCATCGACGGCAGCGGCGCGGTCAGGACCAGCTCGCCGGTCTGGCCGACGACCGACCGACCAGCCTCGTCGAACGCCTCGACCTTGGCCCCGAGAGCGCGGGCCTGGAGCTCCCCGGCGTGGACCGGCAGGAGCGGGCAGCCGCCGACGAACGCCGAGACGACGTCGGTCCCGCCGCTCATCGAGGCCAGCCACACGTCGGGCTTCACCGCGTCGTAGACCCAGCCGAAGGTCTCGACGGCAAGCGGCGAGCCGGTCGACCCGATGGCCTCGAGGTGCGACAGGTCGTTGGTCTCGCCCGGCCGGATGCCGGCCTTCTGGCAGGCAGCGAGGAACGCGGCGCTGGTCCCGAACAGGCTGACCCGGGCGCGCGCCGCGAGGTCCCACAGGACGTCGAGGTTCGGGTGGCCGGGGCTGCCGTCGTAGAGGACCGGGACGCCGCCGACCAGCATCGAGCCGACCAGGAAGTTCCACATCATCCAGCCGGTCGTCGTGTACCAGAACATCCGGTCGCCGTCGCGGATGTCGAACATCAGGCCGATCGCCTTCGACGTGTTCGAGCACGACGCCGCCGTGGCCGTGGACGATCGCCTTCGGCAAGCCGGTCGTGCCCGACGAATACAGAACCCAGAGCGGGTGGTCGAACGGCACGGCTTCGAAGGTGAGGGGCTCCTCCGGCCCGGCGAGGAGGTCGGCCCACGTCATCTCGCCGGGAGCGGTTGGCCGTCGCGCCAGGATCCAGGTACGGGATCACGACGGTCTGCTCCAGGGTCGGCAGCTCAGCGCGCAACTCGGCGACGACCTCGCGGCGATCGAACGGCTTGCCGCCATACGTGTAGCCATCGACGGCGATCAGCACCTTGGGCGAGATCTGCGCGAAGCGATCGATGAGACCGCGCGCGCCGAAGTCCGGCGAGCAGCTCGACCAGATCGCTCCGAGGCTCGCGCACGCCAGCAATCCGACGACCGCCTCGGGGATGTTCGGGATCATCGCGACGACGCGATCGCCACGCGCGACGCCCAGCCGGCGCAACCCAGCCGCCGCCGCCGTGCACTGCAGCCTGGAGCTCCGCCCCGGAGACCTCGTGCAGCGGGCTTCGTTCCGAGGCGAACAGGAGCGCGGGCCGATCCGGCGACGACACGACGGAGAAGCGCCTCTGCGTAGTTCAGCTGCGCCCCGTCGAACCAGCGGGCGCCGGGCATCGTCGCGTCGCCGAGGACCTCGGTCCACGCCCCCTTGAGCGGGATCTCGTAGTAGTCGACGACCGACGACCAGAACCCCGCCAGGTCGTCGACCGACCAGCGCCACAGCTCGGCGTAGTCGGCGAACCGGAGGCCGCGCTCGCGCGCCAGCCACTCCATGTAGTCGGTCATCGTCGAGGCCGCCTTGAACGCCTCGCTTGGCTGCCACAGCAGCGCCCCCTCGCGGAGCTGCTGCGGCTCGTTCACCGCCGCGGGACCGGCGGCCTGCTCGGCGACGCGGCGTTGGTCCTCGCTGTCTTCACCCCGGCCCTGCTGACACCTGCCCCGGCGCCCAAGGCCGCGGACCTCCGGCGCCCGAAGCCGGCGCGCGCGACCGCTCTGCAGCTCGTCGAGGCGAACCGGACCCATCCGGACGCGGACCAGGCGTTCGATCGGGGCGCCGACGGCCCCGAACATCCGGCGCAACTGGCGTTTCCAACCCTGGGCCAGGATCGCGCGATACCAGGTCAGGTTGCCGGGCGGCGGCGAGATCAGCTCGATGAGGCGTCGGGTCTCGATCTCGGTCGTGGCGCGCAGGCCGGTGAGCGTGGCGAGCCCTTCGTCGAGCGGGATGCCGGCCTTGATCGCCTTGACCTGGTCGGGGCTGAGCGGCGCCCGCAGCCCGATCGCGTATTCGCGCTCGATGCCGTGGCGCGGATGGAGCACCCGATCCGCCCACGCCCCGTCGTTGGTCAGCACGAGCAGGCCCTCGGAATCCTGGTCGAGGCGTCCGACCGGGTAGAGGCGGCCGCCCTCGGGGAGCATCGCCGTCGGGATCATGTCGAGCACGGTCTTGGAGGCGTGGCGGTCGCGGACCGTGGAGGTGACGCCGCCCGGCTTGTGGAGCATCAGGTACTCGGGCGCCGACGCGGCGCCGATGACCTTGCCGTCGACCGCGATGATCGCCTTCGCGGGATCGACCTGCATCCCGAGCTTGGCCGGCTTGCCGTCGACGGTGACCCGGCCGTTGGCGATCAGCACCTCGCTGGCCCGACGCGAGGCGACACCCGCCGCGGCGAGGACCTTCTGGAGGCGCTCGGTGGCCATCAGTCCTCGCGCTCGGACGTGGCGCCGGCGCCGTTCCCTGTGTCGTCGGGCGGGAAGAGCGGTTCGGTGATCGGTTCCCCACCCTCCTCGGCAAGACGCGCTGCGACGTCGACGTCGAGCGGCGGCATCTCGTCGAGGCTGGTCGAGCCCGAAGCGCTCGAGGAATTCGAAGCCGGTGCCGTACAGGAACGGCCGGCCGGGCGCCTCGGAGCGGCCGAGCTCGACGATGAACCGGCGGTGCAGAAGCGTCCGCATCGTGTAGTCCGAGTCGACGCCGCGGATGCGCTCGACCGCGCCCTTCGTCACGGGCTGGCGGTAGGCCACGATCGCCAGTGTCTCGAGCGACGCCGGCGAGAGACGGACGGCGTCGGCGCCGACATAGCGAGCGACCAGCGCACCACCTTCGGCCGCCGTCGCGAGCTCGACCCGATCGCCATCGATCAGGAGCCGGATGCCGCGGTCGCGCAGCGAGACCTCCAGGTCGCCGAGCCGAGCGTCGACCGTTGCGCGGTCGGTGCCGGCAAGGGCGGCGATCTCGCGGCGCGTGAGCGGCTTCTCGGCGACGAACAGGAGGGCCTCGAGGGCGGCCTCGGTCAGCTCGATCGGCGGCGGGGCGTCGGGGGCCTCGGCGTGCGGCGTCAGGCTGCGTCGGGCGCTCGGTGGCTTCGATGTCCGTCACGTCCGGCTCCTCGCGGGCTTCGGCGGTCATGCGAACGACTCCAGGGTCTCGTCGAGCGGCGCGTCATCGAGGACCTCGACGCCGGCAGCCGCCCGTTCCTGCGCCGTCGTCCGCCGGGCCACGATCGGACCCCACGGCTCGGTCTGATCGACCACGATCTCGCGCCGCTTCATCAGCTCGAGCATGGCCAGGAAGGTGATCGCGATCACGACCCGGTCACGCACGCCCGCGAGCAGGTCCTGGAGCACGAAGGTCGGTGCGTCGCGCAGTGCCGCCCGGATGATCTCGGCGCGCTCGGTGATCGTGATCGTCCGCGCCATCAGCTCGGGCGCCGGTTCGGGCGGCGGCGCGATCTGAGCCAGCCGATCGAGCGCACGGACGAGGCGCAGCGGGTCGAGCGCGGGGGCGTCGGCCGGTCGCGCGCCGGCCAGGGCAGCAGCGTGGGCAGCACCCGGCTCGCGCCGGAAGAGGCCGATCCGCAGGACGGCCTCGTCGGCGAGGCGCACACCGGCGTCGCGGTACGCACGATAGAGAAGCAGCCGGGCACGGAGCTCGGCCTCCGGGTCGGTGCCTTCGTCGGGGAGCGCCAGCGGGTCGGTCGGGTCGGTGCGACGCGGCAGCATCGCCCGGCTCTTGATCAGGATCAGCTGGCTCGCGATCGCCACGAACGAGCTGACGTTGCCAAGCCGGTCCGCGGTCAGTCGCCCGAGGGCGTCGAGGTAGGCGTCGGCGAGGGCCGCCAGTGGCACCGTCAGGACGTCGAGCTGGCGCGCCTCGATCAGCGACAGGAGCAGTGCCAGCGGGCCATCGAACTCGGCCATCTGGACCTGGGTCCGGCTCTCGGGCCGGCGACCCTCACCGAAGCTGACGGCCGGCAGGACCGGCTCCGCCGGGGCTGCCAGGTCCGGCGGGATGTCCGCGTCCGTGGCCAAGGGCGTCGAGCTCGGCCTGCGTCGCCATGACCGGGATCCCCGGCGACGCACCCGGTCGCATCAGTTGGCCTCGTCGGCGAGACGCAGCAGTTCGCCGAACTCGGGGTCGAGCGGCGCGTCCTGGTTGCGGATCAGCTCGACGGTCCGTGGCGAGCACCCGGCCGCGGCCGCCATCGCGGCGGACGTCTCGGCGTGGGTCCGGAGTCGCTCCAAGGCGGGTCGGAAACCCGGGAAGACGCTCGCGACGCCCGTGATCCAGGATCGCCATATCGGCTCCCCAGCGTGTACGCCACGCGCGGCCAGACGCCCGTGTCGCCCTTGCCCGCGTCGTGGAGCAAGCCGGCGACGAGCAGATCCGGCTCCGTGACGCCCTCCGCGCGTAGCGAACGCGACGACGTCGAGCCCGTGGCGCCGATCGGCGACGTGCATCGCGTCAAAGAGCTCCAGCTGTGCGGGAGCGATCCAGGCCACCAGCGCCGTTCGCTCCCCGGGCGTCACGTTCGCCCGGAGATGCGCCCGGAACTGGCGCGTCCTAGAGGCCCACCAGGAAGTTGAAGATGCCACTGATGATCGGGCTGATGATGCGCGCCGCCGATGGAGTTGCCCGGCGGGAAGAACAAGAGGGCGAGCAGGATGAAGAACCCGTATTGCTCGAGGAACGGGCGGATCTGGTATTCGGTCCGCCGGTCCAGGAAGGCGAACAGCACCTTGGAGCCATCGAGCGGCGGGATCGGGATCAGATTGAAGACCATCAGCAGCAGGTTGATCTGCACGAACAGGTAGAGGACCTGGAACGGTATCCCGTCGATCCCGCCGAGCTGCTGGACGAGCTCGGGGTTGTGGACGAGATAGCGCAACGGCAGCGCCCCGGCGATGGCCAGGACGAGGTTGGAGACGGGTCCGGCGGCAGCGACGATCGCCTCGCCGCGCCTCCCTCCCGCGAGGTTCATCGGGTTCACGGGCGTGGGTTTCGCCCAGCCGAAACCGAGAGCGTTGCCGGTCGCCGCGGAGCCGATGAACGTCAGCGCGAGGAGCGTGCCGCCGACCGGGTCGAAATGGGCGATCGGGTTGAGCGTCAGGCGCCCGAACAGCTTCGCCGTCCCGTCGCCGAGGCGATAGGCCGCCAAAGCGTGGCTGAACTCGTGGACCGGCAGTCCGACGAGCAGCATGATGGCGACGACGATCGCGGCGGGAAGGATCTGTTCGAGGTCCAATCGGCACCTGGTCTACGGGGATCCCGCCTATCGTAGCGGCCCGGCGGTCCTGGGTCCGATCTCGATCAGAGGCGCGAGAGCAGGTCGGCCTTCTTGTGCTCGTACTCCTCGGGCGTGATCGCCCCGCGATCGCGCAGGTCCGCCAGGCTCGCCAGGGTCCGCGTCACTTCGTCGGGATCGGAACGGGGTGCAGGCGACGAGGTCGATGCGGGGCTGGCTGCGCGCGGCCGCGGCGGTCGTGCCAGCGGCCGTCGGTGCGGGCGCAGCGTCGCGGATCGGAGGACCCGGCTGCCAGCCAGAGCGCTCCATGTCGACCTCGAACTCGTGCTTCGCGTCGAGCATCGCCTTCTTGAACGCGATCGGCTTGCGCAGCATATGCATCTTGTCGATGCCGGCTTCGGACGCGGTCAGGACGGTCAGGTCGCCGTAGTCGAACATCCGCCCGAAGACGGACTGGGTCAGGACGGCGTCGTTGATCTTCTCGAGCGAGCTGTCGGTCGAGTTCCTGTTGAGGACGCCTTCGACCTGGATGACGCGCCGGTTGGTCAGCACGTATTCCTGGTTGATGTAGCGCAGGGCGGTCCAGACGGCGACCGCGATGCCGCCGAAGAACAGGATCGCCGTCACCAAACCGAGGATCGTCGCCAGCGTCTCGCCGGTGCTGTCGCGTCCGAGTCCGCTCCGGAGCGACGAACAGCAGGAATGCGATGACCAGAGCCAGGATCGTGTATCGAGCGCCCCAGATGAACACGAACGGGTGCTGCTTGTTGCGGTACGAGATCCGTTCCCCCGTCGACAGCAACCCATCGGCGTAACTCATTCGGCTGGTGCCTCCCTCTCAGGCCCGCGGGTGGGCCCGGCTGTACACGTCCCGGATCCGCTCACCGGTGAGATGCGTGTAGAGCTGCGTGGTGGAGATACTCGCATGCCCGAGCAACTCCTGGACGATGCGCAGGTCCGCGCCCGCCCTCGAGCAGATGGGTCGCGAACGAGTGGCGCAACGTATGCGGGCTGACCCGATCGGCGAGGCCTGCCCGCGAGGCTGCGCGCTTGACCGCGGCCCACGCCTGCTGGCGGGCGAGCCTCCCGCCGCGATCGCCCAGGAAGAGCGGGCCGCCGCGAAGGGCCGCGACGTGGTCCGATGGCAAGCAGCGCGACGCGCGGGCCGCGCATCCAGCGCCCGAGCCAGTCGAGGGCGACCTCGCCGACCGGCACGAGCCGTTCCTTGTCGCCCTTGCCGATGACCCGGACGAAGGCGCCGTCGACAGACAGGTCCTCGCGGTCGAGGCCGATCGCCTCGCTGATCCGAAGGCCCGCCGCGTACAGGAGCTCGAGCAGGGCGCGGTCGCGCAGGGCGTGGCTGGGGGCGTTGCCCAGGCTGGCTGGCTCGGCGGCGTCGGCGGTTTCGTCGCCGCCGGCCGCCTCCAGCAATCGATCGATCTCCTCCACCGTCAGCGTCTCTGGCAGCAGCCGGGACGGGTCGCGGCAGGTCCAGGTGCGCCGCAACGTCGACCCCGATCAGCCCCTCGCCGTAGGCGTACCGATAGAAGCCCTTGAGCGCGGCCGCGCGACGCCGAAGGCTGCTCGGGGCGAGGCCGGGGTCGCCCCGACGGCCACGCCGCGTCCGTGCCGCCAGGTAGCCGACCGCAGGGTCCGGGGAGCCCGCCCAGCCGCGCGTCACCCCGCGCGACGCCGCGAAGTCGCTGAGGTCGGCGCGGTATGCCCGGATCGTCGCCGGGGCGAGGCCGCGCTCGACGCGGAGGTAGGTCAGGTAGTCGTCGGTGGCGGTGGCGAGGTCCGGCACGGTCGGGTGGCTCAGCCCGCCTGGGCGACCTCGCCACGCCAGGCCTCGGCGCGGTCGAGGAGCTCACGCGCGCTGGCCAGGGTCGCGGCACCGCCCGCGTCGCCACCGAGCATCTGGGCGAGCTCGACGATCCGGCCCTCGCGGTCGAGGTGCTCGATCTCGGTGATCGTCCGGCCGTCGCGCTCGCGCTTGGCGATCCGGTAGTGGGCATCGGCGTGAGCCGCGATCTGCGGCAGATGGGTCACGCACAGGACCTGGTGGCGTCGGGCCAGCGCCCACAGGTTGCGCCCGACCGGGTCGGCGCTCCGGCCGCCGATCCCCGTGTCGACCTCGTCGAAGACCAGGACCGGCGTCTCGTCCGCTTCGGCCAGGACGCTCTTGATGGCCAGTGCCACGCGCGACAGCTCCCCGCCGGAGGCGATCCGCGCCAGCGGACGTGCCGGCTCGCCGGGGTTCGGGGCGAGGCGATAGACGACCTGGTCGACGCCCGTGGCATCGAATGCGACCGCGTCGCCGTCGAGCTCGATCGCGGGCTCATCGTCCCCCGCCGAGCGCCGGCCCAAGGCGACCTCGAAGACGCCCGCCGGAAAGCCCAGCTCTTCCAGCACCTGGCCGACGGCGCCCGCGAGTGCCGTGCCGGCCGTGCGCCGGGCCTCGGACAGGGCGCCGGCAGCCGTCGCGACGGCCGCGAGCAGCGCGGCATCCTCTCGCTCGCGTCGTGCCCGTTCGCCATCGAGGTTGCGCAGCCGCTCGAGCTCGGCGACGGCCCGCTCACCGTGGGCGATCACCTCCGACTCGCCGTCGCCGTAGCGGCGTTCGAGGGCGTAGATGGTGCCGAGTCGCTCTTCGAGGCTGGCGAGGGTCGCCGGATCGTGCTCGATGCCGTCCGCCAGGCCGCGGACCTCCGACGCGACATCCTCGAGCTCGGCTTCAAGGCCGGCGAGACGCTCGGCCAGGGCCTCGAATCGTGGGTCGAGGCGGGCCAAGCCGCGCGATTCGCGGACGGCCATCGCGGCGGCATCGCGCGCGCCGGCGCCGTCGGCGGTGAGTGCCTCGCGGACCGCGGCCGCTCCCCGGGCGATCGCCTCGCCATGCTGGGCGGCCGACAGCCGAGCCCGGATCTCGTCGGCCTCGCCGGGCCGGAGCCTGGCCGCCGCGATCTCCTCCGCCTCGTGCTCGAGGAGGTCCACCCGCCGCGCCAGCTCGCGCGGGTCGATCGACAGCTCCGCGAGCGCAGCCCGGTTCGCGCGCCAGCGCTCGACCACGTCGGCCGTCGCGGCACGAGCCGCGGCATGCCCGCCGTACGCGTCGAGCAGGTCACGCTGCCAGCGCTCGTCGAGCAGGCGCTGCTGGTCGTGCTGGCCGTGGATCTCGACCAGCGGCCCGACCTCGTCGGCGAGCCGGGATGCGGTCGTGGCGATGTCGTCGAGGCGCGCGGTCGACCGTCCGTTGGTCGCGACCTCGCGAACGGCGATCAGCGGCTCCGGGAGACGGTCGAACAGCGCCTCGACCCGCGCCGCCTCGGCGCCGTGCCGGACCAGGCTCGTGTCCGCGCGCGATCCCCGGACGAGCCCGAGGGCATCGATCAGCAGGCTCTTGCCCGCGCCGGTCTCGCCGGTGATGACGTTCAGCCCCGGCCCGAGGGTCAGGCGCAGCCGGTCGATCAGCGCCAGATCGCCGACGGTCAGCTCGAGGAGGCGGCCCGCGTTCACGAGGCGCTCACGAGGGCAGCAACGCCACCTTGTGGCGCAGCAGGTCCCAGAACGGTTGCGCGCCCTCCGGTTCGATGAGCCGGATCGGCCGCTCGACGGCGTGGACCTCGACGACGTCGCCGACCCGAACAGGGATGTCCTCGCGACCGTCGACCGAGACCAGGGCCTCGTAGGCATCGACGACGGTGCAGCGGACCACCTGCTGCGGGCTGACGACGACCGACCGGATCGCCGACAGGTAGGCGGCGATCGGCGTGACCACGAGGTTCCGGCTCACCGGGTCGAGGATCGGGCCGCCGGCCGAGAACGAATAGCCGGTCGAGCCGGTCGGGCTGGCGACGACCAGGCCATCGGCGATGAACGTGGCGAGGTGCGTGTCGTCGATCGCGACATCGAGGCGGCAGACGCGGGCCAGCGAGCCGCGGGCGACGACGATGTCGTTGAGCGCGACGTGGCGCGCATCGTCGATCGGCTTGCCGTCGCGCAGGATCCGGCCCTCGAGCGCCATCCGCTCGTCGATCGTGAAGCGGCCCTCGGTGATCTTGGCGAGGACGCCGTCGAGCTCGCCGGCCTCCGCCTTCGACAGGAAGCCGACCTTGCCGAGGTTGATGCCGAGGATCGGGACGTCGACCTCCGCGACCGCCCGCACGGCGCGCAGGAACGTGCCGTCGCCGCCGAGCACGACCAGGGCGTCGGTCGTGGCCAGCTCGCGGACGAGCGACCTCCTGGTCGCCCGACTGGGCCTGCCAGTGGTCGATCCTGCGCATCTGGCACCAGCCGGCGGCGCGGGCGCTCAGCTCGACGGCCGCCTCGATCGTCGGGTTGTAGGCGAAACCGATGCGCGTCACGGTCATGGCTGGCTCACCGTGGCGATCCGCTCGCCGATCTCCGCGCAATCCGGGCCGACCCCCAGGTGAACCAGGAACTCGCGATTGCCCTCCGGCCCGGTGATCGGCGACGCGATGAGCGCCCGCGTGCCAAGGCCGTGGCGTCGGGCGCTCTCGACGGTGCGCTCGAGGACCTCGCGGTGGATCGCCGGGTCGCGCACGACGCCGTGGTCGGTGCGGCCCCGGCCGGCCTCGAACTGCGGCTTGACCAGGGCGACGATCGAGCCGCCGGGCGCCAGCGTCGCGGCCACAGGGCCGAGGACAAGGTCGAGCGAGATGAACGAGACATCGATCGTCGCGATGTCGATCGGCTCCGGGAGCGTGGCCGCGGTCAGCTCGCGGGCGTTGGTCCGCTCCATCGAGACCACGCGCGGGTCGCGACGGAGCGATTCGGCGAGCTGCCCGCGACCGACGTCGAGTGCGTAGACGCGCGTCGCGCCACGCTGCAACAGGACGTCGGTGAAGCCGCCCGTCGAGGCGCCCACGTCAAGCGCGATCCGGCCGGCAGGGTCGATCTCGAACGCGTCCAGCGCCGCTGCGAGCTTGTGGCCACCGCGACTGACGTACGGCGCCGGTTCCGTGACGGCCAAGGAGGTGTCGGCCGCGATCAGGTCGCCCGGCTTGCGGTCGAGTCGCGCCGCATCGCCCGTCCCCCACCCGGACCTTGCCTGCCAGGACCAGCGCCTGCGCCCGGCTCCGCGTCTCGACAAGACCCCGCTCCACCAGCAACTGGTCGAGCCGGACCCGCGGCAGCTTGGCAGGTCGTGACGGTCGGGTCGTCGGCGCAGGACTCACCCGCCTATCGTGGCACAGCCCGGTTCACCGGGGCTCACCGGCGGAACCCGTCAGCCCGCCGCGACCTCCGAGCGCCCAGGCGTGGCACGCAACGTCTCGAGTGACTCGCGGACCTGGGCGGCCAGGCCGGGCGCGTCCAGTCGCAGCACGCGACGGAGATCGGCCACGGACCCGTGGTCGACGAATCGCTCGCCGGGGATGCCCACGATCCGCACGGGCACGTCCCGGTATGCCGCATCGGCCAGGCGTGCCTCCTCGACGAGCTCCAGCACGCCGCTCCCGAACCCGCCGGTCACGACGCTCTCCTCGAACGTCACGACCATCCGCTTGCCGCGGGCCTGGTCGAGGATCAGCTGGCGGTCGAGCGGCCGCGCGTACCGGGCGTTGATCACCCCCACGGACCAACCCTCGTCCTCGAGCAGCGACGCCGCCTCCATCGCCCGCATGACGATCGGCCCGAAGCCCACGAACAGCAGGTCGCGCCCCTCGCGCAGCATCTCGCCCTGTCCGACGGGGATCACCGACGGCTTCACGGGCGCCAGCCCGAAGCCGCTGTCGCGCGGGTAGTGCAAGGCGAACGGATGGTCCTGCGCGAACGCCGTCCGAAGCAGCGACCGAAGCTCCTGCTCGTCCTTCGGCGACGCGATGACGAGGTTCGGGATCTGGCGCTGCGCCGGCAGCGTGAACATCCCCTGGTGGCTCGTGCCGTCCTCCCCCACCAGCCCCGACCGATCGACCGCGATCAGCACCGGCTGGTCGTTCTGGCAGACGTCGTGGACGGTCTGGTCGAAGGCGCGCTGGAGGAACGTCGAATAGAGCGCCACGACCGGCCGCATCCCGCCCATCGCCAGGCCGGTGGCCATCGCCATCGAGTGCTGCTCGGCGATCCCGACGTCGAACATCCGGTCCGGGAACTCGGCCTGGAACTTGGACATCCCGGTCCCGGTCGGCATGCCGGCCGTGATCCCGACGATGCGCCGATCGGTCCGGGCAAGCTCGATGAGCTCGGCGGCGAAGACCGCCGTGTAGTTCGGATGCTTCGTCGCCGTCGTCGCGACCCGGGCGGGCGGCGCCGCGTCGTCGGTCATCGACTCGGTCGGCATCGGCGTCCGCGACCCGTCGTACGCGTCGGTCGCCGGCGCCATCTCGATCGGCGGCAGCGCCGCCCCGTGGAAGCCGACCTGGTCGGTCTCGGCCGGCCGGAAGCCGCGGCCCTTCTGGGTCCGGACGTGGACGATCGTCGGCCCCGGCAGCGCCAGGGCTCGGCTCAGCGTCACCAGCAGCGCGTGGAGATCGTGCCCCGGCACGACACCGATGTAGGTGATCCCGAGGTCCTCGAACAGCTGCCCCGGCTGGGCGAACTGGACGACCGACGCCCGCAGCCGCTTCGACAGCTCCAGGAGGTGCGGGCCGACCACGGGGACACGCTCGACGGTCCGGTCGTACGCGCTCTTGCTCTGGCGCCACGTGCGCGACAGCTTGATCTTCGACAGGTACGTCGAGAACGCCCCGACCGTCGGGCTGATCGACATCTCGTTGTCGTTGACCACGATCAGCATCTGCGTCTGGCGCTGGCCGATGTCATTGAGCGCCTCGAGCGAGAGCCCGCTCATCAGGGCCGCATCGCCGACGACGACGGCGATCCGCTCGAGGCCGTGACGCAGGTCGCGCGCCTCGGCGAGACCCTCGGCGATCGACAGGCCGGTCCCCGCGTGTCCACCGTCGAAGACGTCGTGCGGCGACTCCGAGCGACGCGGGAAACCGCCCGACGCCATCGAGCTGGCGAAGCGTCCCGAAGCGCTCGAACCTGCCGGTCAGGAGCTTGTGCGGGTAGGCCTGGTGGCCGGTATCCCAGACGATCCGGTCGCGCGGCGACTCCAGCAGGCGGTGGAGTGCGATGGTCAGCTCGACCACGCCGAGCGACGACCCGAGGTGCCCGCCCGTGCTCGCCACCGTGCGCACGATGGTGTCGCGGATCTCGACGGCCAGCTGTGCGAGCTGGACCTCATCGAGACCGCGCAGGTCTTCGGGGCCTTGCATGTTCGGGAGGATCGGCACGGTCGAAGGACTCCTGGATCGATGTTGTCTGGGGTGCGTTCGCGGTGACGGATCGATCGTCCCGCGTGTGATGATTGGTTCGCGCCGGACGGCGGCCGGGATGGATGCCCGGCCCAGAGTGTAAACCTGCCCCTTCCAAGTGGCTTGTTTTTCCGGCGCCGCAGGCGGGCCGGCGCCCGGACGTACGCTCGAGGGTGATGATGGAACAGTTCGTCGTCGACCGCCTGCGCGCCTCGCTCCACGAGCGCGTCACCACGCCGGACCACCCCGACTATGACGGGGCGCGGGCGACGTTCAACGCCACGGTCCAGCGGCGACCGGCGGTCATCGTCCGCGTCCGCGACGACGACGATGTGGTCGCGGCGGTCGTGGCCGCGGGCGACCTCGACCTCCCGATCGCGGTCCGCGGTGGCGGGCACAGCGTGGCCGGGCACGCGATGGCCGACGGCGCCCTGGTCGTCGACCTGCGGGATCGGCGCACGGTCACGGTCGACCCTGCGACGAGGATCGTGCGCGTCGACGGCGGGGCGCTCTGGGAGGACGTCGACACCGCGGCGTGGAGGCATCACCTCGCGGTGGTCGGCGGGACCGTCGTCGACACCGGTGTCGGCGGCCTCACGCTCGGCGGCGGGATCGGCTGGCTGTCGGGGCTTCGCGGGTTCACCTGCGACAACCTGGTCCGTGCCGAGATGGTGACCGCGGCCGGCGAGAAGGTCGTCGCCGGCCCCGGCGGCGATCCGGATCTGCTGTGGGCCCTTCGCGGCGGCGGCGGCAACTTCGGCGTCGTGACGGCCTTCGAATTCGAGGCCATCGATCCGGGACCGATCCTCGCTGGCTACATCCACTACCCGATCAGCGCGGTCAAGCAGGTCCTCCGCCAGCTGGCATCGATGGCGGAGAGCGCGCCCGGTGCGCTCGAGCTGACGGCGCAGATCGGCCCGCACGAAGAGGTGGTCCCCGGTCTGTCGGTCCGCGTCGGCGTCTGCTGGCCGGGCGACATCGCGGCCGGGACCGACATCCTTCGCCCGCTCCGAGCCGCCCTTCCGGCGATCTCGGACACCGTCGGCGCCGATGGAGTATCCGGACATCCAGGACATGAGCGGACGGCTGGCATTCGGCCTTCGCCACTACTGGAAGGGCCACTTCCTGCGAACGCTCGACGAATCGGTCATCGGCGCGATCGTGGACTCGCTGGAGGCGCGGCCGGCCAGCTACAGCTTCATCCTGCTCGAGGCGATCCGCGGCCAGGCACACGTCGAGCCCGAAGGTGGAGCGGCATTCGGGCAACGTGCGGCGACGTGGAACGCGAGTGCCCTCGGGGTCTGGGATGACCCGGCGCTCGACGACAGCATCATCGCCTGGACGCGAGCGACGGCCGATCGGTTCGGGACGGCTTCGCTGACCGGCGCCGGCTACGCCAACTACGCCCCGGTCGACGAGCCGATCGAGCGCGTCCGGCTCGCCTTCGGCACCGAGAGGTTCGCGCGACTGGCCTCGATCAAGGCGCGCTACGACCCGGGCAACAGGTTCCGGTTCAACCTCAACATCGCGCCCGGGTAAGGGTCAGGTCGCGGCCGGGTCCTCGGTCGCTTCGTCGGGGCGGACGTCGCGCGTCTCGAGCGCACCGCCGGCGCGCGCCACGAGCTGCTGGACGCGCAATTCCGCGTCGCCGAGCAGCTTCTCGCAGCGGGCCTGGAGCGCGACGCCACGCTCGTACAGCGCGATCGCCGCCTCGAGCGGCTGACCGCCTGCCTCGAGCTCCGCGACGGTCCGCTGGAGCTCGGCCAGGGCGTCGTCGAAGCCGAGGGCGTCGATCGTGGGGTCAGTCGTCGTCGCCACCGGGCTCCTCTTCGTGCGGTTCGGTCAGCCGGTCGATGCGCGGGGCCAGGAGCATACCAAGCCGGACCCCGACGACGGCCACCACGACCACGATCAGGATGAACAGCGCAAGGGTGATCAGCCCGTCCATCGGCGGCCGCTCGGTCGACTCGGTCGCGCGGTCATCGGTCGTCGGCGGTGGCCGGCAGCTCGCCCTTGGCGATGCGCAGCGCCAGCCGCGTCCCGGGAAGCGGCATCGGCTGGATCGCGCACGATCCGGCCATCGTCGGCCCGGCGGACGATCGCGTAGCCGCGGTCGAGCGTCGCCTGCGGGCCGAGGACGGCCAGCGCGGCAGCGGCCGATCCCAGCGATGAGCGGGCGATCGCCACGCGCCGGGTCGCAAGGCTGTCGAGGACGTCGCTCCGGCCGAGCCTCGCGCGGTCCCGTGCCACGCGCCCGGGGAGTGTCGGCACGAGCCGGATGCCGAGCTGCTCCACGCGCCGTCGCCGGGTCGCCAGATCGCCGGTGATCGCGCGGGTCGCCCGGTCGAGCGACAGGCCCACGCGCTCCCGCGCGCTCGCGAGCTGGGCCACCGGGCTGAGTCGGTCGAGCGCCCGACGTTCGGCGGTGACCTCGCGCCCCGTCGTCCGCAGGAGCGTGGCGACCGCCCCGTCCAGCCGTCGCCCGCCGCCGCGCACCGCGGCCAGGAACTCGGTCCGGTCGGGAACGACCACCTCGGCGGCCGCTGACGGCGTCGGGGCGCGCACGTCGGCCGCGAAATCGGACAACGTCACGTCGACCTCGTGGCCGACGCCGCACACGACGGGCACCGAGTGCGCGACGACCGCACGAACGACCGCCTCGTCGTTGAACGCCCAGAGGTCCTCGAGCGACCCGCCGCCGCGGGCCAGGATCGTCACGGCCGGAGCCTCATCCGGCCGGCCCGCCGCGATCTGTGCCGCGGCATACCGCTCGACCTTGCGGAACGCGCCGACGAGGCTGGCCGGCGCCGACTCACCCTGGACCTGGGCCGCGACCAGGAGGACCCGGGTCAGCGGCCAGCGCCGCGAGATGACGTGGCAGATGTCCTTCCAGACGGCGCCGGTCGGGCTGGTGATGACCGCGATCGTCGCCGGTCGTGGCGGGAGCGGCCGCTTGCGGGACGTCTCGAACAGCCCCTCGGCCGCCAGGCGCGCCTTGAGCGCCTCGAAGCGCAGGGTCAGGTCGCCGAGGCCCGCCGGCTGGATCGACTCGACGTAGAGCTGGAGCGCCCCCTGCGGCTCGAACAGGTCGATCCGGCCGTGGGCCACCACGCGCAACCCGGCCTGTGCCTCGAACGCCGACCGCAGCCGGTCGTCGCGGAACCAGACGCACTGGAGCTGGTTGCGCTCGTCCTTCAGCGCGAAGTAGGCGTGACCGGCCGACGAGATCGTGACCCGCCCGATCTCACCCTCGACCCACAGGTCCGACAAGCGCGGATCGGAGCGGACCGCGCCGCGGATCGAGCGGGTGACCTCGCTGACGCCGAGGATCCGGACACCGAACGTGCCGGGTGCTGATGGCGGCTGCGCCGGGCGTGGCCGGCACGCCAGGCCCCACCGGGCGCAATGCGCGATCGGCCGGGTCCGCCGGGATCGCATCCCAGCTCGGGAGTGCCCAGTCCGGCGGTTCGCGCTCGCTCACGGGTCGCCTAGACCCGGGTCTGGTATTCCCCGGTCCGGGTATCGATCCGGATCGTGTCGCCGGGCTCGACGAAGATCGGCACCGTGACGATCAGCCCGCTCTCGGTGGTCGCCGGCTTGCGTGCACCCGACTGCGTGTCGCCGGCGAATCCCGGGCTCGGTCTCGACGACCTTGAGATCGACCGTGACCGGCAGCTCGACACCGATGGTCTCGCCCTGGTAGCTCGTCCGGTCGAGGGTCATCCCGTCCTTCAGATACTGGGCGGTCTCGCCGAGCTGCTCGGCGCTGAGGATGAACTGGTCGTACGTGTCGTTGTCCATGAAATGGAAGTCGTTGCCGTCGCGGTACAGGTACTGGACGGGCCGCTTCTCCATCGACGCGCGTGGCCACTTCGTGCCGGCCTGGAACGAGCGCTCGACCGTCTGGCCACGCTTGATGTTGCGCAGCGTGATGCGGACCTGGGCCGAGCCTCGACCCATCTTGATGTGGTGGTAGTCGAGGATCTGCCAGAGCTCGCCGTCGAGCTCGATGGCGACGCCCTTCTTGAGTTCACCGGTGCTGATCATGGGGCCGATCGTAGCAGACCATCACGTCCGCGCCGGCCGCGCCCGCGTGTCAGCCGCCGACGACGATGACCTCACGCGGGAACCGGGTCAGCCGTTCGACCCGACCCTCAGCCGCATCGAGCGCGACGAGGTCCTCGATCCGGACCCCCATCTGCCCGTCGAGATAGATCCCGGGCTCGACCGAGAAGACGGTCGGACTCGGCAACGGGGTCTCGGCGGCGAGCCGACCGAGCGACGGCATCTCGTGCGTGGCGAGCCCGATGCCGTGACCGGTCCCGTGGCCGAAATGATCGCCGTGCCCGGCGGCCACGATGACGTCGCGGGCGATGCCGTCGATCGTCCGGCCGCTCGGCAACGTGCCACTCGGACCCTGGAGCGCGACCGCGGTCTCGATCGCGGCGATCGCCGCAGCCTGCGCCCGCGCGACGGTCTCGTAGATCTCCAGGTCTCGTGCCGAGGGCTCCCCGACGAAGAGCGTCCGCGTCATGTCGCTCCGGTAGCCCGCCACCTGCGCGCCGAAGTCGAACAGAAGCACCGAGCCTTCGATGATCGGGCGGTCGCCGGGTGCGCCATGAGGCAAGGCCGCCTCCGGGCCGGCCAGGCAGGCGACATCGAACGCGAGTGCCTCGGCGCCGCCGGTGCGGATCAGCCATTCGAGACGGAGCGCGAGGTCGGCCTCGGTGGTGCCCGGGCGGATCTCGGGAAGCAGCGTGGCGAGCGCACGGTCGGCGACGGCGCAGGCGGCCGCGATCCGCTCGACCTCGGCTGGCTCCTTGACCGCCCGGTCGGCCTCGACCCAGCCCTCGACCGGCACGAGCTCGACGTCCGGTGCGGCCGCTGCGAGGCGCCCCCAGACAGCGTGCGGGACGAAGCCCGCCTCGACCGCCACGCGACGCGCCCCGACCGAGGACATCAGCTCCGGCCAGCGGGCCGGCAGGTCGTTGTACGCCTCGACGACCCGAGCGTCCGGCGCCTCGCGTCGCGCCTGGATCGTGTAGCGCGAGTCGGCGAGGACCGCGACATCGTCCGGCGCTGACAAGGAACTGACCCGAGTTGCCCGCGACCTTCTCCTCGCCCTCGCCGAGCGTGAAGCCGGTCAGGTAGCGCATGTGTTCGCGCCGGACGCCGAAGTAGGTGTCCACGCCGGCCTCCGCGAAGCGCGCCCGCAGTCGTGCCAGGCGCCCGGGTCGTGCCGCCCGATCCGCTTCGTCCCAGCGAAGGCGCTCGGCCGCGGTCGGCGCCGCGGCGAAATCTGCCGGCGACGGCCAGGCAGCCTGCCCGGGCCCGTCGGTCATTCGGGCGGTTTCATGTACTTCTTGACGTTGGCCTCGTGCTCCTTGAGCGTCTTGGCGAACGCCGTCGTCTTGCTGCCGTCGCCCTTGGCCAGGAAGTACAGGTAGCCGTCCTTGGTGTCCGGATCGAGCGCCGCATCGATCGCGCTGATCGTCGGCGTGGTGATCGGTCCAGGCGGAAGGCCCTTGCTCGTGTAGGTGTTGTACGGAGCGAGCTCGGGTGGAAGCGGATCGTTGGTCAGGCCGCCCTTGATCCGGTCCCAGAAGACGTAGTTGACCCACTCCGGCACTGGGATCTTGCCCAATTCGAGCGTGTCGTGGATGTAGAAGATCGTCGGGTCCGACTGGAGCAAGCCGAGGCCCCACTTCTTGGGGTCCAACCGGTTGGCGTAGACGCCGGCGATGAGAGGCATCTCTTCGGGGAGCTGCGCCTCGCGCTCGACGATGGAGGCGAGCGTGACGATCTGGTAGAACGACATCCCGCGCGCGGCCGGGACGGCCATCCGTTCTGGTCCGACGTTCTGGGCAAAGGCGTCGAGCATGAGCCGGACGAGCTCCTCGGGTGTCGTATCGGGCAGGACGCGGTAGGTCGCCGGCCAGAGGAAACCCTCGAGTGAGGCGCCCTTCGGCGCATCGGCCAGGATCTTCGTGAGCCAGGGGTAGTCGGCCAGGAGCTCGGCCGGTGGCGATTTCACGATGTCGTAGAACTCCGAGGCGTCCATCGGCAGCTCGGGATGGAGGGACTGGAGCTTGGCGGTGATCTGCTCCAGCCGCAGGCCGGTCCGCAGGCCGATGTCGACGTACTTGACGTCGGGCGGAGCCAACAGCGCGTTCACCACCTGATCCGGCGTCATGTTCTTGCGCAGGACGAACGTTCCCTGCTGGAGGCCGTGTGTCAGATCGTTGACGACCGCGAGATAGACGAACGCACGGCTGTCACCGATGAGGCCCTCGTCCTCGAGCTTCATCGCGATCGTCTTGGCCGTGTCGCCCTTCTCGACCAGGAACTGGACCTGGGTGGGCTCCGTCGAGACCGGCTTGGTGAGCGCGGGACCCAGGTTCTCCGCAACGATGTCCTTGACGAACGGCAGCTGGAGGGCGGCCGGGTTGTCCTCCGCGACCGACATGACCGCGTCGCCGACGACCGGTCGGAGGACCGTCAGGGCGACCGCCAACACGATCACGGCGAGGACGAGCGCGAAGACGAGGAACTTCAGGAACCCGACCAGCCCGTTCCCGCCACGGCCACCGTTCCCGCCACCGCGCGAGCGCGGGATCGGCTCCGAGTACTCGGGGATCGTTTCGGTCGCGTAGGCGTCGGGATCGTAGGGCCGCGCGTTCGTGGCCCGGCGGTCCCGCGGGCGTCCGCCGGAGCGGATCGTCATCGGTTGCTCTCCTGGGGGTCCTGGGGTCGTGGCATGGACGAACGTGCACCGGCTCGTGTGTCGAGTTCGTCCTGAAGGATGATCGCGGCAGCCTCCCGATCGACCCGGGCACGGTAGGCGTCGCGCTGGGTCTTGCTTGGTGGGCCGCCGGAACGTCCGCGCTTCATGGGCCCGAGGCGGGCCTCGGCGAGGTGGCTGCTCAGGCGCTCGTCGCGGAACGATAGCGGAAGATCGAGCCGCTCGCGGATCGCGTCGCCCCAGGCGCGTGTCTGGACTGCCATGGCACCTTCGTCGCCTGAGGCCTCGAGAGGCAGACCGACGACCAGGGCATCGATCCCCTGCACCTCGACGACCGCGGCCAGGGCTTTCACATCGGCATCCAGGTCGCGCCCGCGACGCACGGTCGACAGCGGTCGTGCGGCCGACCCGTCATCGTCGGCGAGGGCCAGTCCGATGCGGCGTTCGCCGAGGTCGATCCCGAGGAGCCGCGTCACGGGGTCGAGCTCGCCGCTGGGCTGGTCGCCGGCGGCGTCGCGACGGGTGAGGTCGACGTGGGAGTGGACGGGCCCGGCGTCTCGATCGGGACAGCACGGTCGATCGTCAGCGTGACCCGGCTGTCGAAGCTCGGCACCGAGCCGGTCCAGTCGGGCGAGACGTTCAGGGCGACCTGGCCGAATGGCGCGAGGATCGCGCGGGCCTCCTCGATCCGCTTGCCGAGGACCATCGCCTTGAGCTCCTCAGGGTCGAGGACGGCGATCTGCTCGGCGGTGGCCTGGACCGGGAAGCTGACCGTCTGGCCGGTGATGATCGCCTCACCGACGTCGACCTTGGTCGATCCGGGGACCAATTCATGACCGGGCGAGACGGCGGCCTGGATCTTCGGCTCGGCGAGCGAGCTGACCGGTGCCTCGTCGACGGCGATGACGGTGCCATCCGCGGACAGCCCGAGGTCGAACGTCGTGACCTCCTGGCCGACCAGGGTGTCGGGGGCGACGCTGGGTGTCGCCTCGCCGAGCTGCCCGGTCGAGGGGAAGACGGTCGAACCGTCGGTCTCGAGCGAGGGATCGGCCATCGCCTCCTGGAACGCCTGTTGGAGCGACAGGTTCAAGGCGGCCAGCGCTCCGTCGACGTCGGCCTGGGTGACGCGGCTGAACTCCGTGCTCGTGCCGCCGGCGGTCGGCTGCGGGTTGGTGACCTTGAGGAAGAACGAGTTCTCGCCGCTCGGGACGATGGTGATCGTGCCTGCTTCCACGTTGCCGTCCGGCCCGCCGTCGACGGCCGTCACCTTGACGCTGGCCCGGGCCGGGAAGATGGTCAGCCCGACCAGTTCGGCCCGTGGCACGGTGATCGTGGCCTGCGTCCGGAAGCGCACCCCGGACGGGGTCCGTACCACGCTTCCCCCGGGGATGCGGTTGGTGCTGGTAGGGTCGAGGTTCTCGAAGCGGACCGTGCCGGTCGCCTTGGTCAGCTCGACGCGCTTGCCGGTGGCGCTGAACGAGTTGTTGACCGAGACCGGGATCGAGATCTCCTTCGCGGGCACGACGCCGCGCGTCGGGTCGGGCTGCGTCGCGGTCGTGTCGGCGACGATGGTCACGGGGATCGGGCCGATCCGCTCGGTCTTGGGCGTGACCGCGATCGTCGCCGACGGCAGCAGCAGGTAGATCCCGACGGCGCCGACGAGCAGGGCAAGAGCCAGGATGGCGCCACCGATCAGCCAGGGCGTCCGGACACCGCCGCGCGCAGCCAGCCGGTCCGTGAGTGCAGCGAAAGGACCCCGGTCGGCTGTGCCGGTCGGCTGGGTCGGCGGAGCCGGACTCGGGTAGCGGGTGACCTCGGGGTCGACGTGGACCGGTGCACGGATCGTGTCGCCGGGCGGTCCGACGACGGCGCCGGCAGCGGTCGCTCCCGCGGCCACGGCCGCGACCGGGACGACAAGACCGAGTGTCCCGTCCGAAGCCGGTTCGTTCGCTTCCTCCGGCTCCCCAGCCTCCGCGGCGTCGTCGCTCTCCACGACAGCAGCCGCTTCGGGGGCAGCCGCGACCACGCTCGCCGCAACGACCGGCACCGCCGTCGCCGGCCGCGGCTCGTCGTCATCCGCCCCGGCCGTCGCCGACTCGTACTCTGCGACCGAAGCGAAGACCGCCAGCCCGGCCGAAGCAGCCAGGGCGCGCGTCGCGGGATCACCGGTCACGATCGACAGCCGCTTGTCGTGGGTCAGCGCATCACGCGACAGCAGCCGGAAGTTGATCCGCGACGTTGCGACGCGCGAGCCGTACGGCAAGACGACCGCGATCCGCGGCGAATCGGAGGCTCGGATGCGTGCTGCCGCGGACGTGATCTCGTCGTCGACCTCGAGGTAGATGATCCGGCCGGCCACGGTCAGACCTTCATCGCGCGGAGCACCCGCCGGAGAGCGACGTCGAGCGCATCCTCGGACGTCTGGAGCTCGATCGCCTGGTACGCCAGCCCGAGTGGGGTCACGTCCTGCTGGTCGACCAGGAGGTCGGTCGCGTCGGAGATGGTCTCGATCTGGTCGGGGGCCATCACGATGACCTCGGGCGGCCGAGCGAACGGCAGGCGCTCGTAGAACGCCTGCGATGCGAGGCTGGCCCGGATCTCCGGCAGCCGGGACCCGCCGCCGCACAGGAAGATCCGCCCCGGCAGAAGGTCGCCGCCCGACAGCTCCTCCATCACGAGCTCGACGCCGGCGGCCCAGACGCGCACGTCGTCAGCCACGATCGTCGCGATGTCAGGCGCGTGCTCGACCGCCACCCCACGCGCGTAGTCGACCTTGAGCGCCTCCGCCCGCGGGAACGGCAGGTCCAGGCGGTCGGCGAGGCTCTTGGTGAACGCCCGACCCCCGAGCGCGAACATCCGCGTCCCCTCGATGCCACCCTGGCGCACCAGAGCCACGTCCGTCGTCCCGCCACCGACGTCGACGAAGAGCGCCCCGGCCTGGCGGATCTGGTCGTTGCCGAGGACCCGCGCCACTGCGTACGGCTCGGCGACGATCTCGAGCAGCTCGAGGTCCAGCTGCGAAGCCACGCTCTGCAGGGCGCCGAGGTGGACCAGCGGCGCGAAAGCGTTGAAGATCCCGATCTTGACGTGCCGGCCCTGGAAGCCGACCGGGTTGGTCAGCGCGTAGCCGTCGATCGAGGCACCGGTGACCGCGGCGTGGACGAGACGGACGTCGACGTGGGGCAGCCCCGTCTCCCAGGTGATCGCTCGCTCGGCCTCGTGGAGCGCCTCGCGCTGGACGACATCGATGAGGCGCTGGAGCTCGGCCTCGGTGATCGGCTGGTCCGGCTTCTTGCGTTCCTGGCTGTGGGTCGTGGTGAAGCCCTTGACCAACTCCCCGGCGATGCCGATGACGACCTGGGTCGGGCGGAAACCGGCCATCTCCTCGGCTTCCTGGAGCGCGACGGCGCAGTTGTCGACGACGGCCGCGATGTCGGCGACGGTCCCCGACTGCATATGGGAGAGGCCCTGTCGCTTGCGCCCGACACCCCGGACCGTGCCGTGGCCGCTCGGATCGATGTCGAACACGAGGGCCTTGGCGAACTCGGTGCCGACGTCGAGGGCAGTGCAGGCGGACAGCGATTCGTTCGCGTCGCGCTGCCAGATGCGGCGCCAGAACGCCATCAGGCTCCGGTCTCGAGATGAGCCCGGATCGCGGCCAGCGCCTCGGCAACGCCCTCGCGACGCGTGCCCCGACCCTGCGCCATGTTCGGGCGCCCCCCGCCACGCCCGGAGAGCGTCGGCATCGCCGCCGTGACCAGGTCTCCGGCGGAGATCCCGCGGGCGACCAGATCGTCGGACACGGTCACGAACAGCTGTGGTTCGTCGGCATCGAGCACGAGCGCGATGACCCCGGAGCCGAGCACCCCGCTCACGTCGCGTGCGGTCGCCTTGAGGGCGTCCATCGAGTCGGCCGGGAGGGCGGCCTCGACCAACCGGACGCCCGGCACGACCTCGACCGCGCCGGCGGCCAGCTCGCCCGGCTTCGGCAGGCCGGCCCCACCGCCCGCCTTGAGCCGTCGTTTCGTCTCGCGCAGTTCGTCCTGGAGTGCCGTGATCCGGTCCGCCACGGCCTCGATCGACTGTGCGCCGACGGCCGCGGCGACGCGGTCGAGCGCATCGAAGCGCTCGCGCACCAGGGCGTCGGCCGCCCGGCCGGTCACGGCCTCGATGCGGCGCATCCCCGAGCCGATGCTGCGCTCGGACGTGATGAGGAAGCCGCCGATCTGGCCGCTGGCGCGGCAATGTGTGCCGCCGCACAGCTCGAAGCTGTAGTCCTGGACGCGCACCGTCCGGACCGTCTCCCCGTACTTCTCGTCGAAGAACGCGTCCGCGCCTCCCTCGATCGCCTCCGCCATCGTCATGTACGCCACAGTGACGGGCCGGTCGTCGCGGATGATGCGGTGGACCTCGTCCTCGATGGCGCGTAGCTCGTCATCGGTCAGCGCGCGGTCGAACGGGAAGTCGAAGCGCAGGTAGTCGGGAGTCACGAGCGACCCGGCCTGGCGAGCCCGCTCCCCGGCCACGTTGCGCAGCGCCCGGTGGAGCAGGTGCGTGCCCGTGTGGTTGCGCATCGTGTCGGCTCGCCGGTCGGCGTCGACGACAGCCTCTACGGTTTCGCCGACCCGAAGTCGGCCATGGAGCGTGCCGCGATGGACGACCAGGCCGCCGAGCGGCTTCTGCGTGTCGGTCACCGCGAACAGCTCGCTTCCGCCACCGGGCTCGCGCAGGACGCCCTGGTCGCCGACCTGGCCGCCGCCCTCGGCATAGAACGGGGTCTGGTCGAGGACGACCTCGGCCTCGCCGTGGCCGGTCAGCTCGTCGAACTCCATCCCGTCCCGGACGATCGCGACGACCCGCCCCTCGGCGGTCGTTGTCTCGTAGCCGAGGAAGCGCGTGTCGCCAGCACGACCCTGGATCGCGCCATAGAGCGCGGATTGCTCGGCGTGCCGCGACAGCTGGGCCTTGGTTCCGGAGCGGCTGCGCTCGCGCTGCTCGGCGAGGGCGCCCTCGAACCCCTCGCGCTCGATCGCGACGCCGTACTCGGCGGCGACCTCGACGGTCAGATCGATCGGAAAGCCGTAGGTGTCATGGAGCCGGAAGGCGATGTCGCCGGGGAGCCGCGGCGCGTCGGCAGGAAGGTCGTCCGGACGCCGCCCGACCGCCCGGGCGCCGAGGTCGACGCCGGTCAGCTTGGCCATCTCAGACTCGAGGAGCTTCGTCCCGGCGTCGAGCGTCCGTCCGAACTGGGCCTCCTCTCGAGCGATCACGCCGAGGATCTCGTCGCGACGCGTCTCGACGTGCGGGTACGCCTCGCCCATGACGTCGATGACCACCGAGGCCGTCTCGGCCATGAACGGCTCGCGCCGGCCGAGCAGCCGGCCGTGGCGGACCGCCCGTCGGAAGAGCTTGCGCAGGACGTAGCCGCGGCCCTCGTTCGAGGGCAGCACGTCGTCGGCGATCAGGAACGTGACCGCGCGTGAGTGGTCGGCGATGACCTGGTAGCTGAAGCGCTCGCTCTCGAAGGCGTCCGGGTCGTGGCCGAGGAGCTCACGCATCCGGGCATGGATGGGCGTGAACAGGTCGGTGTCGTAGTTGGTCGGGACCTGCTGGAGGACGCTGGCCAGGCGCTCCAATCCGAGGCCCGGTATCCACGCTGGGAAACGGAAGCGGCACCCGCCCGTCGGGCTTCTGGTCGAACTCCATGAACACGAGGTTCCAGATCTCGAGCCAGCGCGGGCACTGTTCGCTGTGATCGGGGATGCAATGCGGTCCCTCGGACAGGTGCGCGCCGCGATCGAAATGGATCTCGCTGCACGGCCCGCACGGCCCGGTCTCGGCCATCCGCCAGAAGTTGCTGTCGTCGCCGTTGTCGACGTCGCCCCAGATCGCCATCCGCTCCGGTGGCAGGCCGATCTCGTCACGCCAGACCTGGCGGGCGACCTCGTCGTCCTTGTACGTGGTTGCCGCAAGTCGCTCGCCCGGGATCCCGAGGTCGCGGGTCAGGAAGTCCCACGCAAAGAGGATCGCGTCGCGCTTGAAGTAGTCCCCGAACGACCAGTTGCCGAGCATCTCGAAGAAGGTGTGATGGCGCGGCGTCCGCCCGACCTCCTCGAAGTCGTTGTGCTTGCCGGCCACGCGCAGGCAGCGCTGGTAGTCGACCGCCCGGTTGTAGGACCGGGTCTCGGCACCGATCAGCAGGTCCTTGAACTGGACCATGCCCGAGTTCGTGAACAACAGCGTCGCGTCGCCGGCCGGGACTAGGCTCGCGCTGGGCACGACGGTGTGGCCGCGCTCGGCGAAGAACTCGACGAAGCGGCGGCGGATCTCGGCGGCGGGCAGCGCCACGATGCGCGGGTCTTTGGTCGGGATGGGTGTCGACACGGACGCAATGGTACTCAACGGACCTGTGAGGCGGCCGCAAGGTCAGCCGACCTCGGCGCTTGATGCGAACGTACGGCTCCGATGCGCTATCGTCCACGGGTCCCATACGTAGCCGGAGGAACCGGAGATGGCTGTCGCTAAGAAATGTGAGCAGTGCGGTCGCGTCGACATGCGCGCGACGTGGCCCAACGAGAAGGACGCCGCCAAGGATCCTGTCTTTGATCGCTGGACGTGCCCGAATTGCGCCTGGACGGAGTTCGACCTGGTCGAGGCCGAGGCGGAGCCCGCCACCCGCTGATCCCAGACCGAGTCGCCTGGATTGACACCAGCGGTCCGCCCCCGAATGCTTCGGCGGGATGACCCCGACGATCGAGGCGACCGGTCTCCATAAACGATACGGGCGGGTAGCCGCCCTTGATGGGCTCGACCTCGTGGTCGAGGAAGGCCAGGTGAGTGGTCTCCTCGGCCCGAATGGCGCAGGCAAGACGACGGCCCTGCGCATCCTGGTCGGCCTCGTCCGGGCCGACGCCGGCACGGTGACGATCGCCGGCGAACGGATCAGCCTTGGCTGGGTCGCCGGCGAGCGGGTCGGGGCGATGGTCGCGACCCCGGTCTTCTACCCGCACCTCTCGGGAGCCGAGAACCTGCGCGTCCTGGCTGCAGCGTGGGGTTGGACGGAAGTCCGCTCGAGTGCGCGGATCGCCGCCGCGCTCGGGCGGGTCGACCTGGCGTCGGTCGGTGAGCGTCCGGCCAAGGGCTATTCGACCGGGATGCGCCAGCGACTCGGGATCGCCCTGGCGTTGCTGGCCGACCCGCCGATCCTGATCCTTGACGAGCCCGTCAACGGCCTCGACCCGGCGGGCATCGCCGAGATCCGCGATCTGCTCATCGACCTTGCCGCCGGCGGCCGGACGATCCTCGTCTCGAGCCACCTCCTGACCGAGGTCGAGAAGACCTGCGACCACGTGACGATCGTGGACCGTGGGCGGATCGTGGCCACCGGGACGCCCGATTCGCTCGCGGGCGGCGGCGAGCGGATCGAGTTGCGGCTGGCAGCCGGCGAGATCGCGGCGGCTCAGCGTTCGCTCGAGGCGGCAGGCTTCCGGGTGACCCAACCCCCGGACGGCACGGCTCTGTGGGTCGAGGGCGCGCCGGATGGAGCAACGGTCAGCCGCTTGCTCGCGGCCGTCGGGACCTATCCGGATGAGCTGATCCGGCGGCGCGATTCGCTGGAGGACGTCTTCCTGCGGCTGACCGGCCCACAGCACGGTCCCCCGCCGTGATGCACCTCCTGGCCGCGGACTGGGTTCGTTTCGGGCGCCGGCGCGATCTCCGTCTCGTCGTGGCACTGGTCCCAGTCATCCTGGCCGTGATGTTCGTGATGGAGTTCAACACCGTCACGACGCCGCCCCAGGCCGACTTCTTCTTCGATCCACCAGACCCCGTGGCCGAAGCCGACATGCGTGCCCAGATGCTCGCCGAATGGCGAGACCGACTGGTGGTCGAGCTGCCGGCCTTCGCGTTCCCGGCGAGTCTCGTCAAGGTCGCTGGGAACATCGGGCCGCTGGCCCTGCTGGCAATCTACCTGGCGATCGCACTTGTCGCGGCGGAGTTCGAATGGGGCACCGTGCGGACCCTCCACCTCACGTCGAGTCGGGGTCGCTCCCTGGCGGTCCGTACCGGCGTGGTCGTCGGGATGGTGGCTGTCGCGACGGCGCTGGGACTCGTCCTTGCGGCGATCATCCCGTACCTGTTGTCGGTCGAGGGCCGACCGCTCCAGGACTACGCCGAGCCCGTGCCCGGACTCCTGTCTGAGGTGGGTGTTCGGATTCTCGCCGTCTTGCCATTCGTCTCGATCCCGATTCTGATCGCGGTGCTGACGCGATCGATGAGCCTCGCATTCCTGTTGACGGTGCTGTTCTTCGTCGCGGACCTGGCGTTGACCGGTTCGGCGCAGTTCTGGCAGGCGTCGCCCTTACCGTGGGTCCCTGCCGTGACCGTCACGGGCTCCATCTCGCGACTGCTCCTCGGGTCCGAGGACGAGTTCCTGGCCTCGCTGGCGCCGCAGTCGGTGTCCCTGGTCGCGCTGCTTGCCTGGTCGGTTCTGCCGGTCGTGGCCGCGATCGCGCGGTTCCGGCGCATCGACATCAACGAATAGGAGGGGTTCCCGGATGGAGATCGTCGCGAACGCCCTGGTCGTCCTCGTGGTGGCGATCCACGTCTACATCGTGATCCTCGAGATGTTCCTGTGGCGCACCGAACGCGGGATGCAGGCGTTCGGGACCGACCAGGCCTTCGCCGATCGTTCGGCGCCGCTCGCCGCGAACCAGGGGCTGTACAACGGCTTCCTCGTCGCGGGGCTCGTCTGGGGTCTCATCGCGGCGGATCCGATCGGTTTCCAGGTCAAGGTCTTCTTCCTGGCCTGCGTCGTGATCGCGGGCCTGTACGGTGCGGCGACGGTCAGCCGCCGCATCCTGGTCGTGCAGGCTCTCCCCGCGGCGCTTGCCCTGGTTGCTGTCGTGGCCGCAGCCAACATGGCCTGACGCGGGCCGTCGCTCTCAGTCCCGTCTCAGGAATGGACTCCATCGTGCCTCTCGAACAGCCACCAAGGAGCCCGACCATGACGACCGCCATGACCCCGCCGAGTCCGCCCGAGACACCGTTCGACCCTGATGACGACGACCGCCTGATCGGGCGCGTCCTGTCCCGGCGCGAGGTCCTCGCGCTGATGGGCGCAGGATCCGTGGCGGTGGTCGTCGCGGCCTGCGCGCCGGGCTCGAGCGCGAGCGGGTCTCCCAGCGCCGCGGCGACCAGTGCGGCCGGCGCCACATCGCCGAGCGCGTCGACCGCCGCGGTCGCGTCAGTTCCCTGCCCTCCTGCGTCGTCGTCCCCGAGCTGACCGAAGGGCCCGTACTACGTCGACGAGAACCTCGACCGCTCCGACATCCGGATCGACACCTCCGATGGCTCCGTCAGCGAAGGCGCCGTCCTGACCCTCGACTGGGTCGTCTCGCAGGTCGATGGCAACGCCTGCATCCCGCTCGAGGGCGTCCTCGTCGATGTCTGGCATTGCGACGCGCTCGGCAACTACTCGGACGTCGGCAGCGAGCAGGGCCACGACTACCTGCGTGGCTACCAGCACACCGACGCCAACGGCAAGGCGACGATCACGACGATCTACCCGGGCTGGTACCAGGGGCGCGCCGTCCACATCCACTTCAAGATCCGCACCGATGCGGCCGCCGCCAGCGGCCTGGAGTTCACCTCGCAGCTGTTCTTCGACGACGCCCTGAGCGCGCAGGTGTATTCGTCCGGCGTCTACGCCTCGAAGGGCACGCCCGACCAGCCGAACGCCAGCGACGGCATCTACCAGCAGAGCCAGGGCATGACCCTGCTCGACGTCGCCAAGGACGGCGACGGCTACAAGGCCACGTTCGAGATCGCGATCCAGTCGACCTGATCGGTCAGGTGCGGCGCCCTGCGCGCGGAGCGTCGGCGTAGCATGCGGGGATGAAGGGCGATCGAGTCGAGGCCGTGGTCGATACGGGCCAGGGCGTCCAGACGTTCGACATCGTGGCGACCAAGGCTGGGCGGCGGATCGAGGTCGTCACCACGCGCGGCGTGGTCGAGGTCCGCGAGGTGACACGTTCAGGCAATCCGGTCCGGACCGCCAGGTTCATGGCGACGCGACTGGTCGCCCTGGTCGAGCACCCGGCCGCCGACGAGCGCGGGCGTGTTGAGATCAGCACCAGTCACAAGCTCGGGTCTGGCGACTGACATCGGGCTTCACGCCCGCACAGGACTAGGGCGAGCCGCGCTGTCCCCTGCCGCGCCGCCAGCGAGCCCAGAACGACGACCCTGCCAGGATCGCGCCGATGATCGCGCCGATGGTCAGGCCGCGCAGGAACGTGGCGGTCGACCGGTCGTCGCCGGCGCTCATGCCTTCCGCACCGACGGTCCGAGGACGGCCACGGCCGTCGCAATGCCGATCCCGACCCAGGCCACGATCGAGGCCGCGAGCAGGTGGAAGTCGCCGATCATCAGAACGTCGAAGCCGAGGCGGTCGGCCAAGGCGTCACCGGCCCACGCTCCGAGGATCGCGGCGAGGACGATGACCAGCAGGCGCCCCCCGGCAGTGCCGCGAATGAGGACGAACAGCGAGGCGTGGAATACCCCGACCAGGATGGCGAGGATGAGGGCGGGGTTGAGGCTCACGCGCCGGATCTGACCAGCTCGCCGGCCACCACGACCTCGCGTCGGTCCATATCGGCAGGCACTGCAGCCGATGCGGGCCGTGCGATACGCCCGCCACCGAGCACGACCTCGCCGTCATAGAGGACGGCGGCCTGGCCGGGCGCCGCAGCCCAGACCGGGATTTCCGTCTCGACCAGCCAGCGCCCGCCACGTGAAGGCTCCGATGCGGACGCCGCCCGCACCGTCGCACCGATCGGCGTGGCGCGATGGCGAATGCGGATCTGGGCTCGGAAGGGATCGCGTCCAGCCGGTGCGTCACCGGCGACGAAGCTCGCCCGCTCCAGCTCGATGGTGGTCGTCTCGAGATCCTTGCGGCGCCCCAACGTGATGGTGTTTGTCAGCGGGTCGATGCGGCTGACGTAGCGTGGCTCGCCGAGCGCGACGCCGATGCCCTTGCGCTGGCCGACCGTGTACCCCGGCGTGCCGCCGTGCTCCCCCACCCGCTCGCCACCGTCGCCGTCGAGCAAGGCGCCCGGCTCGGGCACCCAACCGGCACGGTCCCGTAGCGCATCGCGGTAGTCGCCGCCGGGCACGAAGCAGATCTCCTGGCTCTCCGGCTTCTCGGCGGTCACCAGACCCAGGCCACGCGCCACTTCCCGGACTTCCGGCTTGGTCAGCTCGCCGAGCGGGAACCGCGCGTGATCGAGCTGGTCCTGACGCAGGCCATAGAGGAAGTAGGTCTGGTCCTTGTCCGCGTCACCCGCGCGCAGCAGCCTCGATCGCCCGTCCGGACCCACGTCGCGCCGTGCGTAGTGACCCGTCGCGACCGCCTCGCAGTCGTACAGGTGGCGTGCTCGCCCGAGCAACGCCCCGAACTTGACGTAGGTGTTGCAGTCGACGCACGGCGACGGCGTCTCGCCGCTCATGTAGGCGTCGAGGAACGGCTGGAGCACGCCGGCATCGAACTCGCGCTCGAGGTTCATGACGTAGAACGGGATGTCGAGCTGGGCGGCGACCCGGCGCGCGTCGTCGGCGGCGTCGAGCGAGCAGCAGCTCTTCTTGAACTCGGAGTAGCTGTCGGCCACGTCGTGGAGGCGCATCCAGACGCCGACGACCTCGTGCCCCTGCTCGTGGAGGAGCGCCGCGGCGACGGACGAGTCCACCCCGCCCGACATCGCGACGAGGATCCGACTCACGCTGTCACGCCCTGTCCAAGAGGGTCCGCGGCGACGGCCACCGTCCCGAGGCGCATCGAGGCGAGGACCCGGGGCACCACGTCGCAGGCCGTGGCGATCTCGTCATGGGTGGTCGTCCGGCCCAGCGAGAGCCGGAGCGCGCCACGTGCCTCCTCGTCGGGATAGCCCATCGCGGTCAGCACGTGGCTGACCTCGGTCGAACCGGTGGTGCAGGCCGAACCCACGGAACAGGCGATGCCCTCGAGGTCGAGCGACATCGAGACCGACGCGCCGTCCGTATCGCGAGCGACGATCGAGAGAAGACCGGGCAGGCGGTCCTTGGGATGGCCGGTCGGCTCCACGCCGGCGACCGTGAGGACCGCGGCCAGGAGTCGGTCGCGCTGGTCGCGCAGCCGTGCGACGGTCTCGGGCCGCTCTTCGCAGGACAACGCGTACGCGGTCGCCAGGCCGACGGCGCCGGCTACGTTCTCCGTGCCAGCCCGACGGTGGCGCTCCTGGGTCCCGCCCTGCTGCTGCGCCAGGATGTGCGTCCCATGGCGCACATAGAGAGCGCCGACACCCTTCGGCCCCTCGAACTTGTGGGCGCCGAGCGAGACGAGGTCGGCGCCGAGCGCTTCGACATCGAGGTCGACGTACGGCGCCGCCTGGACCGCGTCGACGTGGAAGACGACGCCCTTGCGGGACCGGACGCGCGCGGCGATCTCGGCGATCGGCTGGATGGTCCCGACCTCATTGTTGGCGAGCATGATCGAGACCAGGATCGTCTTGTCATTGAGCGCCGCCTCGAGCTGGTCGGGATCGACCCGGCCGTAGCGGTCCACCGGCAGCTCGACGACCTCGAACCCGAACTTCTCGAGATAGCGCAGCGTGTGGCCGACCGCGTGGTGCTCGACGGACGACGTCACGATCCGGTGGCCGCGGCCCTTGCCGGCCCAGGCCGCCCCCTTGAGCGCGAGGTTGTTCGCCTCGGTCCCACCCGAGGTGAAGACGATCTCGCGTCCCTCGGCGTTGAGTCGCCTGGCGACCGTCTCGTGGGCGGTGTCGAGCGAGGCTCGGGCCGCTCGGCCATAGGCGTGTGCCGAGCTCGGGTTGCCGAACGACTCGGTCAGAAGCGGCAGCATCGCGTCGAGGACCTCACGGCGGAGGGGGGTCGTCGCCGCGTGGTCGAGGTAGATCGGCATGGTCCCGATCGTACACCGGACCCACGCCCGGGACGTCGCACCGGACGGCGTCGACCTTGACATCTGTCCATGGCGCGGGTCGACGCGTGCCGGTGTCGGCGGCGATGCGGCGCTGCGATCGTTGGTCACAGCAACCGACTCAACGGAGTCCCGCTCGGGACTGCCAAGGAGAACATTCCTCATGACTGACATCGGCACGATCCTCTGGCTGCTCGCCGGTTTCGGCGTCCTGTTCGCTGCAGCCGCGCTGGCGGGCTCCGGCACGGAGCCATTCCTGAGCGGACTCTTCCCGCGCAACGACGCACGCGACTGGCCGCACGGCGTCCAGGAAACCGACGTTCCGCGCTTCGCGGTCGAGCATCTCGACGCGCTCGGCCCGCTCGAGCCGGGTAACCGGCTCCCGCGGGTGACGGCGATGCCCCACCCCCACGCGAACTAGCCGGCCGGCGCAGCCTCGCGCTCAGCACTCCGGCGCAGGTCGTCGGCTCGGCCCGCCTCGCGTCGCCGGTCGTGCTGCGCCAGTGCCCGCTTGCGCAGCCGGATCGAGACCGGAGTCACCTCGACGAGCTCGTCCGCCGCGATGAACTCGAGCGCCGTCTCAAGCGTGATCGGCCGCGGCGGCGTCAGTCGCAGTGACTCATCGTGGGAGTGGGTCCGGATGTTGGTGAGCTTCTTCTCCTTGGTCGCGTTGACGTCCATGTCACCCGACCGGCTGTTCTCGCCGACGATCATCCCCTCGTAGACTTCGACGCCGGCGCCGATGAAGAGCTCCGCCCGCTGCTCGAGGTTGAACAGCCCGTAGGCGTTGGAGACACCGGCGCGATCCGCGACGAGGACGCCGTTGGTGCGGTGCGTGACCTCGCCGGCCCACGGCCCGTAGCCCTCGCCGATCTGGTGGAGCAGCGCGGTGCCGCGCGTGTCGGTCAGCAGCTGGCCGCGATAGCCGATCAAGCCGCGGACGGGCAACACGAACTCCATCCGGACGCGACCGTCGGTATCGCTGGAGATCTGCTCGAGGCGGCCCTTGCGGCCGGCGATCGCGGTCTGGACCTCACCGATGTAGTCGGGCGGGATGTCGATCGTGATGCGCTCGTACGGTTCCTGGACCTCGCCGCCGACATCGCGCAGGAGGACCTCCGGGCGGGACGCGGTCAGCTCGAAGCCCTCACGTCGCATCTGCTCGATGAGGACGGCCAGCTGGAGCTCGCCGCGGCCGCGGACCTCGAACGCCTCGCTCGACTCGGCCGGGCGGACCTCGATCGAGACGTTGCCAAGGACCTCCTTCTCGAGACGAGCCTTGATCTGGCGGCTGGTGACGTACTTGCCCTCGCGCCCGGCGAGCGGCGAGGTGTTGACACCGAACGTCATCCGCAGGGTCGGCGCGTCCACATCGAGACGTGGCAGCGGCCGGGGGTCGGCGGGGTCGGTGAGCGTGTCGCCGATGGTCACCTCGGGCAGGCCGGCGACGCTGACGATGTCGCCCGGGCCGGCCTCCTCGATATCGACGCGGTCGATCCCGTGTGCGGTCTGGAGGCTGGTGACGGTGCCGGACAGCGTCACCGTGCGGCCCGGCTCGACCGAGCCCGCGGTGTCGTCGGCCTCGTCGCGGACGACGCTGATCCGCTGGCCGGTTCGGATCGTGCCGTTCCAGATCCGTCCGACCGCCATGCGGCCGACGTATTCGTTGGCCGACAGGTTCGTCACGAGAAGCTGGAGCGGATGGCCGGGCGTGTACGTCACGGGCGGCGTAACTTCGACGAGCAGGTCGAGCAGCGGGCGGAGGTCCGTGCCGGGCTGTTCGAGGTCACGCGTCGCTGTGCCGGCCTTCGCGTTCGTGTACACGATCGGGAACTCGATCTGGTGGGCGTCGGCGCCGAGGTCCATGAACAGCTCGTAGATGTCGTCGAGGACCACCTCGGGGCGCGCATCGCCACGGTCGATCTTGTTGATCGCGACGATGACCGGGAGGCGTCGCGCCATCGCCTTCTGGAGGACGTAGCGCGTCTGGGGCAGCGGGCCCTCCGCGGCATCCACGAGCAGCAGGACGGAGTCGACCATCAGCAACGACCGCTCGACCTCGCCGCCGAAGTCGGCGTGGCCGGGGGTGTCGACGATGTTGAGACGGACGCCCTCGTGGTCGACGGTGGTCTGCTTGGCGAGGATCGTGATCCCCTTCTCGCGCTCGAGATCGCCGGAGTCCATGACCCGGTCGACGACGGCCTGATTCGAGCGGAACGTGCCGGTCTGGCGCAAGAGCGCGTCGACCAGGGTGGTCTTGCCGTGGTCGACGTGGGCGACGATCGCGACATTGCGCAGGTCGGCGCGGACGGCGGTCGGTGTGGCGGGGGCGGCGGAATTGGGCACGGTCGGGTACTGCTCCAAGTCGAATGGGACGCCCGATTGTCCCACGGATGCGGGAACGTGGCTGTCGGCCGACGCGGGCCGCTACACTCGCCTCCATGACCGTTGCCGCCGTCATCCTGTCCGCCACCGCCGATGGCGCGATCTCCGACACGCTTGGCCAGCCGCGCGTGCGACGCCTGGCGGACCTCGCCTGGTCTGGTGGCGCGCTCCCGATCGTCGTCCTGGCACCCGATCCCGACGGCGCCGTGGCGGCCACGCTGGTCGGCTCGGAGGCCGTCTACGGCTCCCCTGCCATGCCAGAGGCGGGCCCAGTCGGCCAGATGGTCCGCGGCACGGAACTGGCGATGGACGAGGTCCGCGATACGACCGCCGTCCTGCTCTGGCCGGCGCGGATGACGTGGGTCGGACCCGAGACGATCACATCCCTCATCGAGGCGCATGGCACGGCCCGCGACGAGATGCTGCGGCCGACCTGGCACGGAGACCCCGGCTGGCCCGTCCTCATGCCGACGAGCCACTTGACCACGCTGCGCGCGATCGCGCCCGACCGGATGCCGCCCGACGTCATCGAGGATCTCGCGGCTGGCATCCCCAATCGGCTGGTCGAGGTCGGCGACCCGGGCGTCGTCTTCGGCGTCGAAACGGAGCCGAGCGAGCTGCCGCAGTACGAAGGCCCACCCGACCCACCGGCCGGCCACACCCACGAGTGGGGCGCCGACGTCACCGCCGAGGCAGGCCTCCCCGAGCCCTGAGCCTGGTCACTCCCCGGCGGGCGCTGCCCTCGTGCGAGCCCACCCATCGCGGATGCGCGCGAGCGGGATGGTGGCGCCGGCGATACCTCCGATCACCAGGGCCACGCCAAGGAGTTGGACGGGCGACGGCGTCTCCCCCAGCAGGACGATGGCCAGACCCATCGACATCACCGGCTGGCTCAGCAAGATGACCGAGGTGATGATCGCGGGCAGGCGCGGCAGCGAGATCGAGATTAGGAGGTAGCCGGCCGACTGCGCCGTGATACCAAGCACGGCCAGCCAGAACAGGCTGGCGGGCGGTGGCGTCAGGTCGAGGTCGCCGACCGCCTGGCCGACCGCGAACGCACAGATCGCGACAAGGAGCGTGGCGATCGCCACGGGGCCCGCCGGCCGGCGCGGGTCGCGTCCGCCCCAGCGGATGATCAACAGATATGCCGCGTAGCAGATCGCGGTCGCGATCCCGAGGATGACACCGAGCTGCGGCGCCGCGCCGTACGCGTCATCGCCGATCACGCCAGAGATCAGGACGACGCCCGCCAGTACGACCGGGAGGGCGAGCAGGGTCGCCCGCGAGGGCCGCTCCCCGAGGATCAGCCACGCGAAGAAGCCGACGATGATGACCTGCAGGTTGCCGAGGACCGTGGCCAGCCCCGCCCCGACCGCCTCGATCGCGTGGTGCCAGAACATCAGGTCGCCGGTGAAGAAGACCCCCGCGATCGCGGCTAATCGGATCGTCTGCCGTGGCAACGGGCCGTGCCGTCGCCGTTCCCCGAGCGCGACGAGGACGAGCAACGGGAGCCCGAAGACGGCGCGGTAGAACGTCCCGGTCGAGGGCGAGACCGCCGCGAACAGGTAGAAGACTCCCGAGAACGCGATGCAGGTCGCGCCGAGCAGCGCCGCGAGTCGTGGCCGCTGAGCGAACCAGGCGAGCGGCCCGAGTTCGGAGCTGTCCCCGCTCTCGTCGTTCAGGTCTTGTCCTGCTTCACGCCGACGAAGCGCAGGCCGAGCTCCTCGTACTGCCCGGGCTCGGGCAGCGACGGCGCCTCCAACATCGGGTCGGTTCCCGATTGGGTCTTCGGGAAGGCCATCACCTCGCGGATGTTCGTCTGGCGGGCGAGGAGGGCAGCCCAGCGATCGATGCCCAGCGCGATCCCGCCGTGCGGCGGCGCGCCGTATTCGAATGCGTCGAGGACCGCCCCGAACTTCTCGCGCATCCCCTCGCGAGTCTGACCCTGGAGCAGGAACGAGCGCTCGAGGAGCTCGCGCCGGTGGATCCGGATCGAGCCGCCACCAAGCTCCCAGCCGTTGAGCGCCAGGTCGTACTGGAGCGCTCGCGCGCGGCCGGCCGGGTCCGCAGGCGACGGCTGGGCCGGATCGCCGGATGCCGTCACCAGCAGCTCCTCGTCCTCTGGCAGGACTCCGCTGAACGGGTTGTGGGTCGCGTGCCAGCGGCCGGTCTCGGCGTCCCACTGGTACATCGGGAAGCGATTGATCCAGACGTAGGAGAGCACGTTCGGGTCGGCCTGGCCGAGCCGGTCGCCGATCTCGACGCGCATCCGCCCGAGAACGTCGGCGGTCACCTCGGGCGCGTCGGCGACGATCAGGATCAGGTCGCCCTCGTTGGCGGCGGACTGCTCGATCATCGCGCGCAGCGTCTCGTCCGACAGGAACTTGGCGATCGGGCTCTTGATCTCGCCGCCGGCCTCGAGCGCGAGGTAGGCGAGGCCTTTCGCCCCGAAGCGACGGGCGCGTTCGGTCAGCTCGTCGATCTCGCGCCGGGTGATGCCGGCCATCCCGGGCGCCACGATCGCCTTGACGCGCCCGCCTGACGCCAGTGCGTTGTCGAACACCTGGAACCCGGACGATGGGGTGCCGTCCGGCCCGACCAGCGCCGAGCCGAGGTCGACCAGCTCCATCCCGAAGCGGACATCGGGCTTGTCCGAACCGAACCGCTCGATCGCCTCGTCGTACGTGACGACCGGGAAAGGCGTCTGAAGGATCGGCCGGTCCGGGACCGTCACCCGCGAGACCTCGATCGCCATCGCCTCGACGAAGGTCATCACGGCCGCTTCGTCGACGAAGCTCATCTCGAGATCGAGCTGGGTGAACTCGAGCTGGCGGTCGCCGCGCAGGTCCTCGTCGCGGTAGCAGCGGGCGATCTGCATGTAGCGGTCGATGCCGGCCACCATCAGCAGCTGCTTGAGCTGCTGCGGGCTCTGCGGCAGGGCGTAGACCGTCCCCGGCTGGAGCCGCGACGGCACGATGAAGTCGCGGGCGCCCTCTGGGGTGCTCTTGATCAGTGTCGGCGTCTCGACCTCGACGAAGCCGTTGGCGTGGTGGACCTCGCGGATGGCCTGGACCATCCGGCTGCGCAGCATCAGGCGCTGCTGCATCGGCTCCCGGCGGATGTCGAGGTAGCGGTACTTGAGGCGCAGGCTCTCGTCGACCGTCGCGTCGGGGTCGTTGATGTAGAACGGCGGGGTCTTCGCCTCGGACAGGATCTCGACATCGGTCGCCTGGAGCTCGATGGCGCCGGTCGGCAGCTTCGTGTTCTCGGTGCCGGGCAGCCGCTGCGCGACGGTCCCGGCGACCGTGACGACGAACTCGGGGCGGATCCGGCTTGCCGTCGCGTGGGCATCGGGCGCGTCGGCCTTGTCGATGACGACCTGGGTGATCCCGTGGCGGTCGCGCAGGTCGAGGAAGATCAGCTGGCCATGGTCACGTCGGCGGTGGACCCAGCCGGCCAACCGCGCGGTCGCGCCGGCGTCGCCGAGACGGAGCTGCCCGCAGGTGTGCGTGCGGTAGGGCGTGGCGAGGCTCGGGCTCTCGGGTGACATGGCTCGGCTATGGTAGAGCCTGGAGCTCCCACGAGGATCGACCATGCTGTCCAGCTGTCGGGTCCATGCGACCCTGCCGACGTCGGACGTGGACCGCCTGCGGACGTGGTACGAGGGGCTCCTCGGGCTCACTCCGTTGGCCGTGCGACCAGGAGCGGTGCTCTACGAGACGACACCCGGCAGCGTCTTCGCGATCTCTCGCGGATCCGTGCCATCGTCGGGCACGCACACGCAGATGGCGTTCACCGTTGCCGACGTGGAGGCGGAGGTGGCCGAGCTGGAGGCTCGCGGCGTCGTCTTCGAGTCGTACGAATCCCCGCACACGGTCGGCGGCATCGCGACGATCGGGCCGGGTCGCGCGGCGTGGTTCAAGGATCCGGACGGGAACCTGCTGGCGATCCTGCAGTTCGACGATCCGGTCTGAGACGGAAGTCAAGGAGGGATGATCGTGTCCAGGCTGCTCGTACACATCGCAACCGGCCCGGAGAACCCGACGCGGGCCGCGCTTGGTCTCCTGGTCGCGAAGACCGCGCTGGCCGCCGGCCATGACGTCGACCTCTTCTTCGCGGGGGATGGTGTCGGCATCCTCCGGCCGCAGACGCTCGACGCCGGCCAGGGCATCGGGACGGGGAGCCTTCGCGAGCACATCGATGCTCTGGTCGCCGGTGGAGCGACCCTCGTCGCCTCGGGAATGTCGAGCAAGGCACGCGGTCTGGGGCCCGATACGCTCGGTGATCTGCCGGTGACGATGGCGATGCCCGACCGCCTCGTGGAGCTCGCCTTCGCCGCGGACCGCGTCCTCGTCTACTAAACGAGTCGCGCTCAGTCGGCGATGAGCGCCGCGATCGCCTTGAGATGTTCGGGCGTGTTGCCGCAGCAGCCACCGACGATCGACGCACCTGCGTCGCGCATCCGCAACCCTGCGGCGGCCATCGTCGCCGGATCGGCGCGGTAGACGGCCCGCATGTCGACGAGCTCGGGCATCCCGGCGTTCGACTTGGCGACGAGGACCACGTCGGGGTCGGCGGCGCGCATCCGCTCGATGACGGTGATCAGCTCGTCCGGCCCGTTGCCGCAGTTGCCACCGACCGCATCGGCCCCCCACGCCGTCAGCGATGCGACCGCCTGCTCCGGCGAGACGCCCATCATCGTGTGGCCGCGCGTGTCGAAGGTCATCGTCGTGATCAGGGCGATCCCGGGCGACACGCGTCGGACGCCCTCGATGGCGGCCTTGATCTCGGTCAGGTCGGACATCGTCTCGATCCAGATGAGGTCGACGCCACCGGCCACGAGCGCAGCGGCCTGCTCCGCGAAGATGTCGACCGCTTCGTCGTAGTCGAGCGTCCCGGTCGGGGCGAGGATCGCGCCGCTCGGGCCGATGTCGCCCGCGACGAGCGCATCGCCACCGGCCGCATCGACCTCGTTGCGCAGGAGGATCGCGGCGGTCTGGTTGAGCTCGGCGACGCGGTCCTGGAGCCCGTGCAGGCTGAGCCGCATCCGGTTGCCACCGAACGTGTTGGTCATGAGGATCTGCGACCCGGCGTCGAGGTAGCCGCGATGGATCCGGCGGATGACGTCCGGCTTGGACAGGTTCCAGACCTCGGGCGGGTCGCCGAACATCAGACCGTTGGCGAAGAGCATGGTGCCCATCGCGCCATCGGCCAGGACCGTGCGGTTGGCGGCGATCAGCTCGCGCCAGCGCTCGCTCGCGGCCCCGCCGTCGGCGCGCCGTCGCTCCTCGATCCCGGGAAATGCCGCGGGATCGAACGGTTCCGGCTCGACCGTCGGGCTGTGAAGGACCCGGCGTGTTCTCATCTGGGCGTACCTCTCGTGGTCGGCGACCCGCACGAGTGTACCGCCGGGTCCCTAGAATCCGCCGCCTACCCGCCAGGAGCCCGCTCATCGATCCGCTCGACGCAGCCCTCATCATCGCCGCCGGCGTCGCAGCCGGGATGATCAACGCGATCGTCGGTGCGGGCTCCTTGCTGACCTTCCCGACTCTCCTGTTCCTCGGCTATCCACCGCTGGTCGCGAACGTGACGAACACGGTCGGCATCGTCCCGGGCACGATCAGCGGGGCGATCGGCTACCGGCGGGAACTTGCCGGCCAGGCGAGACGGGCACGGCCACTCCTGATCGCCGGGGCGCTCGGTGGCCTGACCGGTGCGTGCCTGCTGCTGATCCTTCCGGCGGCTGCCTTCGCCCGCATCGTGCCTGTCCTTATCCTGATCGCCTGTTTCCTCGTGGCGATCCAGCCGCGGTTGTCGGCCTGGGTGCTCGACCGCCGAGCACGAGCGGGCGTCGCGCATGTCGGTGGCGGGTGGACGCTCGTCCTCGGCGTCTACCTGACCGGCATCTACGGCGGCTATTTCGGGGCCGCCCAGGGAGTCATCCTGATCGCCTTGCTGGCGATCCTCGTCGACGACGACCTGCAGCGCCTGAACGGACTCAAGAACCTGATCACGGTCTTCATCAACTCCGTCTCAGCGATCCTTTTCATCTTCCTCGCTCCTGTCGCCTGGGCACCCGCGATCCTGCTGGCGATCGGTTCGATCGTCGGCGGTCAGCTTGGCGCAGTCGTTGGCCGGCGACTCTCGCCGTTCGCCCTCCGCGCGGCGATCATCACCGTCGGGACCGTCGTGGCGGTGCGATTGCTGCTCGGTTGAGGGGGACCCGACCGACCCGAAAGTACCTTTGACGGTCGCGAACAGCCGCTGCATGCTCGGTCGGATGTCTCGCTCGAACGTACTCGTTCGCGGCGCGTTGGCCCTGGCGTGCGCGCTCGCGGTCGTCGCCTGTTCAGGTGCCGCGCCACCGACGCCCGCGCCTGCCACCCCGCGACCCACGCCGACCCCGGCCCCGTCCGTGGACCTGAGCGCCAAATACGCCAACGCGATGATCGCCGCATTCGCGGCCGAGCCCCTGGTCCTGCACGTCGTCCAGACGGTGAAGTCGACGGCCTCCCTCGACGCGCAGTCCAAGAAGATCGACGCGACGATGACGCTGGATCTCTCCGATCGCGATCTGAGCATGCACCTGGAGACGACCGCGGACAAGAAGACGACCAAGTTGGACATGGTCGTCGTCGGCAGAGCCGTCTACGCTCGGGTCGGCAAGGATCATTGGTCGCAAGGCGTGAGGTCGAACTTCGAGCAGAGCATCGCGGACATCGCGAGGGCCCTCCAGCCCGTCAGGAATCCGGCCTCCCTCAGCTACGTCGGCGTCGAGACCATCGACAAGCGCAAGCTCGTTCACCTGACTGCGCCGAAGACATTCCCGTACATCTCCGCGGATGGCCAGCGGGGCACCTACGACTCGTTCGACATCTGGGTCGAGGAGGACGGCACACCGGTCCTGGCCAAGGGCAAGATCTCGATGGTCGGTGCCTACGGCATGGAGATCAAGGGCACGAGCGAGCTTCGCTTCTCCAAGTTCGGCGGGCCGATCGAGATCGTCGAACCGAAGGTCTGACCGCTGCCCTCGGTGAGGACGTCATCTGCCGATTCAGGGCAGGATGACCCGGATGGCATCTCGTCTCCGGCTCCAGTTTCTCGTCGTGACGCTCGTCGTCCTGGGTCTTGGGATGGCATGGCTCGAGGAGCCAGGGCCGGCTGAAGCGGCAGCCCTGCCGACGTGGACGGGTGGGGTCAACCTGTACCGGACCGGAACGTTCACGACGCAGAAGTCGTGGCTGTGGTGCACGGCCGCGGGCGTCCAGATCGTGCGCAACATCGTCGACCGGAAGGCCGACCACACGACGGCTGGTCAGCGACGCTATTTCGACTGGATGCGTACGCGCAATCGCTACGACCTGCCGCTGTCGGCCGGCGTGGACCCGGCGGGCTGGACCGCCGGCCTGCGCCATTTCGTGGACGACCGCTATCGGCTGGTGTCGAGCCGGACCTTCGATTCGGCGCTTCGATCGGCCGTCACTCGGCTGCGCCTGACCAACCTGCCGGTCGCGCTGACCGTCTCCCACGGCAACCACGGATGGATCCTGACCGGCTTCCGGGCGACGGCCGATCCGGCCAAGACGTCGAGATTCACGGTCACGAGCGTCCGGGTGACCGGGCCGCTCTACGGCCTCCAGAGCAAGAACGGCTACGACATGGCACCGAACACGAAGCTGACGACCGCCCAGCTCAAGCGCTTCTTCACGCCCTGGAAGTACGCCCCGCGGGCGATGATCTGGGACGGCCGCTACGTCTCGATCCAGCCGGTGCCGGTCAAGGCCTCGGCGGCCGCCGCTGCGACTGCGGCACCGTCGCGAGCCGCCAGCGCTGCACCGAGCGTCGCCGCGAGTCAATCGCCTGTCGTGTCACCGAGCCCGAGTCCGGCGGCGGTGCCAAGCGGGGCGGTGGCGCCGGCAGTCGCGTTGCTCGCCAGCGACCATCCTTATGGATCCGGAGCCGTCTCGGACGCTGATGCCGTCCCGGCGACGGATGCGCCCCCGGCGCTGCTCGGGGTCGTGATGGCCGGCGGCCTCGTGCTTGTGGCGATCGCCGGCCTGCTTGCCCTCCGGATCGGCCGCCGCAGGTCGTCGCCGTCCCGCTCCGGACGGCCCACGGTCGGGACGCTAGTGGCGATGCGGCTGCGGCTCGGTTGAGGGGCCCGCTCGAGATCGCCGAACGGGGCCATCTCCGCGCTCTACTTCACCTGGATGCAGCCCGCTCCGTCGTACCCGCTCCGCGTGGTGTACGCGGCGTTGCTCCAGTTGCCCTGGACCTTCCACTGCTCGCCGCCGAGGCGTCACGAGGCCGCCGAACGTCCAGGCGCACTTGTCGGCGTTCTCCGCGCCGGACTTGTCCCACCAGCCGCCGTTCCGCGGATCGGTGACCGCCTCGCTCAGCTCGTGGCCGCTGACGTTGGCCAGAGCCGCGAGCCCCTGCGAGTGCCCGGTCCGGGTGTCGCCCGGATCGCAGCCGGCGTCGCCGTCGAGCTTGAAGAAGAACCCGAACTGGACGGGCACCCCGCTGGCCGTCCCGTAGCTGTGCCAGGCGCAGTAGCCGGCGTGCCCACGCGGCTGGTCCGTGTAGACCGGGTAGTAGCCGTTGGGGACGGGGTCGGTGATCATCTTCGCCACCTCGGCCTCGATCGCCGCCGTGCTCGGGCGTCCTGCGCGGGGCCGCCGACGTGTCGACGACGTGACCCTGGCTAGGTCACCGCGGTCCCGACCGTGCCGTTCGTGCCCGTGTACTCGGTGTTGGTCTTCATGTAGCGCGGAGCCGCCGACCCCGGCGTAGAAGCGGTCGAGACCGGCTGATCTTGTCACCGGGTGACGTCCACGAGCTGCCCCAGAAGATCGCCTTGACGACCGCGCTGGTCATGATCGCGCCGCCGTGCCAGACGAGTTTCGGATCGACCGATCCACCGCCACCCGGCTTCGCGCCGCCGTGGGGATGGACGACGCCGCGAGCATCGACCGTCACCGGCTGCGTCTCGGGCGCAGCAGCGGCGACCCAGCGGCGCCGAGCGTGAACAGGATCAGGGCCGCTGCGGCGAGCGGTCCACCGACGCGGAGTGAAACGGCATACCCAGACGCCGGACCGACACCGCCCAGGAACGGTCACCCAGTAGTCGTCGAAGTCGCGAAAATGGGTCGGGACGTCGATCGGATGGACGTCGACGGCCGTGAAGCCTGCCCCTTCGAAGGCGTCGAGGAGAGGCCCGGGCGAACAGATCGGAAAGCGAATGCCCTCGTCGTGCGCCGCGGCACCCGGATCCACGGCGATCGCCGCGTCGAAGAACCGGCGTAGGAGGTCCATCCGTCCGGCGTAATCCCAGACGTAGGCTGCCACGGTGCCGCGAGAGACGAGCCACTCGCCGCATCTCCGTTAGCGCAGCCCGCGATGTCCGGGACGAAGTTGAGGACGAGGCCGGAGACGACGGCGTCGACCGATCCGTCCGCGACCGGCAGGGTCGACCGCGTCGGCGACCGCGAAGCGTGACCCGTCGGGTCGGTCTGCGTTCGCGCCGCGACATCGACGAAGTCGGCCGACGGATCGACGCCGAGTACCGAGCTCGGAGCGGCGCCGCTCGAAGGATGGCGCCGGTCAGCGCGCCCGTGCCGCAGCCGACGTCCATCCAGCGAGCCCCGGGTGGGATCGCCAGCCAGTCGACGAAGCGAGGAGCGACCTTTCGACTCCAGCGTCCGATGTACGCCTCATAGGCATCGCCGCCGCTCCAGCGTTCGCGCGGCACCGTCATGCGGATCCCTACCCGTGGCGGTGTGCGCCGTGGGCGCGCTCGATCTCGCGCGCCAGGTCGTCGATGGCGACGAGCTTCTGGGTCCCGGCCGGCAGGTCGCGCAGTCCGACCTCGCCGTCGGCCAGCTCGTCGCCGATGATCACCGCGAAGTGGGCGTGCTCTCGCGCTGCGGCCTCGAGTTGCTTGCCGAGCTTGCGGCTGGCCGAGCTCGGCCCGGGCCGCGATCCCCGCCGCTCGCAGATCCGTGGCGACAACGAGGCGGCCGGCCGTGTCGGCTGGGTCCGCGCCGACGACGACCGCGACCGGGCCGGTCTCGGCCGCGGCCAGCGCCCCCGTCTCGGTCAGGGCGAGGATCAGCCGATCGAGGCCGATCCCGAATCCGATGCCCGGCGTCGGACGCCCGCCCATGCAGCTCGACCAGGCCGTCGTAGCGCCCTCCCCCACCGACGGCCTGCTGCTGGCCCTCCGCGCCCGGTGACGTAGAACTCGAAGGCGGTCCGGGTGTAGTAGTCGAGACCGCGGACCAGCCCGGGCTCGAGCGCGGTACGGCACGCCGCAGCGCGTCCAGGTGCGCACGGACGCCGGCGAAGTGCTCGGCGCACGCATCGCACAGCCGATCGGTGATCTTGGGCGCGGCCTCGTTCAGCGCGGCCATCGCCGGATCGTTCGAGTCGAGCAGGCGCAGGACGTTCCGTTCCAGTCGATCGCGCTCCAGCTCGGCGGCAGCTCGGCGACGATGCGCCCGGAAGTAGTCGGTCAACTCCGCGACGTAGGCCGGCCGGCATACCGCGTCGCCGATCGAGTTCAGGTGGACGACTCGACGCCCTCGAGTCCCGCGTCCCGATAGAAGCGCGATCCGAGCTCGATGATCTCGGCGTCGATGGCAGGCCCCGCATCGCCGATCGCCTCGATGTCGAACTGCCAGAACTGGCGGTAGCGACCGGCCTGCGGGCGGTCGTAGCGGAACATCGAGCCGATCTCGCTCAGCTTCACCGGCTGTGGCCAGGTCTGCATGCCGTGCTGGACGTAGGCGCGCGCGATCCCGGCGGTCGGCTCGGGGCGGAGCGCCCAGGCCTCGCCGTCCTCGGTCCGCGGCGCCAGCCGGAAGAGCTCCTTCTCCATGATGTCGGTGACCTCGCCGACCCCGCGCTCGAAGACGTCGGTCAGCTCGAACATCGGCGTCTCGATCCGGCGGTAGCCGTAGCGCGCGGCCAGGTCGGCGGCAAGACGCTCGAGGCGGGTCCAGGTCGCGGTCTCGGGCGGCAGCAGGTCGCGGGTCCCGCGCGGGGCTCGGAAGGTCGGCATCGCGGCTCTGTTAGCCGAGGTCGCGCTGCACGCTGATGACGTCCTTGAGCGTCTCGATCCGGCTCATGACGCGGGCCAGCTGCGAGACCGAGTGGACCTGGATCGTGGCGGTCACGACCGCAGTGTGGTCCGCCGTGACGCCGACGTGGGCGGCCACGATGTTGACCTTGTTCTCGGCCACGACCTGGGTGATGTCGCTGAGCAGGCCGGTCCGGTCGAAGGCCTCCACGCGGATCGCGATCGGGTAGGTCTCGGTCGGTGCGGACTCCCATTCGACGTCGATCAGCCGGCTGACCTCACGCTCGTTGAGCACCGTCGGGCACGTTCGGATGTGGACGGTCACGCCCTTGCCGCGGGTGATGAACCCGACGATCGGATCGCCCGGGATCGGGCTGCAGCACTTGGCGAAGCGGACCAGCAGGTCGCCGACGCCCTTGACCCGGACGCCGCCGGTCCGGTCCAGCTTCTGGGGCGGAGCGACCGTCGGCAGCGTGCCCTGCACGTCGTCGACGACGCCGAGCCGCATGACGATCGTCTGCGCGCTGACCGCGCCGTAGCCGATGGCGGCGTAGAAGTCATCGATGGTGTCGTAGTTGTAGTGCTTGGCGACCTCGGCGATCGCGTCCGGCCCGACGGCCGTCATCGATGTCCGCGCCAGGCGCCGCAGCTCGCGTTCGAGCGACTCGCGGCCGTGGACGATGTTCTCGTCGCGGTCCTTGCGCTTGAACCATTGGCGGATCTTCTCGCGGGCATGGCTGGTCTTGACGATCTTCATCCAGTCGCGCGACGGGCCGTGCTCGCCCTTGGTCGTCACGATCTCGACGATGTCGCCGTTCTTGAGCCGGTAGTCGAGCGGGACCAGCCGGTTGTTGACCTTCGAGCCGATCGTGCGGTGGCCGACGTCGGTGTGGATGCGGTAGGCGAAGTCGAGCGGCGTGGCGCCCGCGGGCAGGTCCTTGATGTCGCCCTTGGGCGTGAACACGAAGACCTGGTCCTGGAAGATGTCGAGCTTGATGCCCTCGACGAACTCCGTCGCGTCGGAGACGTCGCGCTGCCAGTCGAGCAGCTGGCGCAGCCAGGCCAGCTTGGCGTCGTACTCGCGGTCGGACTTGGTGCCTTCCTTGTAGCGCCAGTGCGCGGCGATCCCGACCTCGGAGACCTGGTGCATCGCCTGCGTCCGGATCTGGATCTCGAGCGGCTTGCCGTCGAGGGCGATGACCGCGGTGTGGAGCGACTGGTAGAGGTTGTTCTTCGGGACGGCGATGTAGTCGTCGAACTGGCCCGGGATCGGGCGCCAGAGCGAGTGGACGATGCCCAGCGCCGCGTAACAGTCGCGGACCTCGTCGACCAGGATGCGGATGGCGTAGACGTCGTAGATCTCGCCGAACTCCGCGCCCTTGCGCTCCATCTTCTTCCAGATGCTGTAGATGTGTTTCGGGCGGCCCTGGAGGTCGGCTTCGATGCCGGCGGCCTTCAGCTTCGGCGTCAGCTCGGCGATGGCGCGATCGATGTAGCTCTCGCGGCCCTTCCGCCGGGTGTCGAGGAGCTTGGCCAGCTCGCGGAAGCGCTCGGGCTCGAGTGCCTTGAAGGCGAGATCCTCGAGCTCCCACTTCATCTGCCAGATCCCGAGCCGCTCGGCGAGCGGGGCGTAGATCTCCATGGTCTGGCGCGCGATGCGCTGCTGCTTCTCCGACGGCAGGCCGTACAGCGTCCGCATGTTGTGCAGCCGGTCGGCGAGCTTGATCAGGACGACCCGGATGTCCTGGGCCATCGCCAGCAGCATCTTGCGGATGTTCTCGGCCTGCTGCTGTTCGTGGCTGTGGGTGCTGAACTTGGACAGCTTGGTGACGCCGTCGACGAGCTGGGCGACCTCGGCGCCGAACTTCTCCTCGACGTCGGTCAGGCTGAATTCGGTGTCCTCGGGGACGTCGTGGAGGAGGGCGGCCTGGATCGCGATCGTGTCGATCCCGAGCTCGGCCAGGATCTGCGCCGACGCGATCGGGTGCGTGACGAACGGCTCACCGGTCACCCGTGTCTGGCCGTCGTGGGCGGCGACCGCGACGTCGAACGCCCGCCCGACCGGCTCGAGGTCGGCTCCCGGGTGCTCCTCGAGGATCGCGGCGTAGAGCGCCGCCCGAAGCGCCTCGAGATCCGGTCCCTTGGCCTTCTGTGCGGCCGTGACGACGGGCGTGCGCCGCGGGCCCCGGCGCGATTGGGCGTCGCTCGAGGGCTTGGCCTTGGTGGTCGCCTTGGCCGTCGTCTTCGCGGTCGTTTTGGGAGTGGGCTTGGGAGTCGCTGTTGCCATCAGACCAAGGATACCCTCAGCCGAACCCCGCACGGTGCAGCGCGGCCTCGGCCTCGGCACGCTCGTTCCACGGTCGCGGACCGTCGGGGCCGAGGATCGACTGCTCGTGGCCCTTGCCGGCCAGCAGCACGATGTCGCCTGGGCGGGCACGCTCGATCGCCGCCTCGATGGCTTCGCGGCGGTCGGCGATCACCAGCAGGTCGTGGCCGCGCCGCTTGCCGGTCGCCTCCGCTCCCCGCGCGATCTCGTCGAGGATCGCCTCACGGTCCTCGCCGCGCGGGTCCTCGTCGGTGACGACCACGATCCGCGCCCGCTCCCCGGCGATCCGGCCCATCAGCGGTCGCTTGGCCGTGTCGCGCTCGCCGGCCGAACCGAAGACGGCGATCAGTCCCCCGCCGCTCGATGCGGCCAATGGTGCGAGCAGGTCGAGGACGGTCTGGAGCGACGCCGGGCTGTGGGCGAAGTCGACGATGACGCCGAACGGCTGGCCGGACTCGACGCGCTCCATCCGCCCCGGGACGACCGGCACCGACGCGAGTCCTTCGCGGACCGCCGCCGGGTCGAGCCCGACCGCCTCGCCCAGTGCCACGACCGCGAGCGCGTTGTGGACGTTGAAGCGCCCGACCAGCCGGAGATGGACGGTGGCCGCCCCGGACGGTGCCTCGTAGGCGATGCGCAGGCGCTGCTGGTCCTCCTCCACACGGGTCGCCCGGACGTCGGCTGCCGGATCGGTGCCGTAGGTCAGGACCCGCGCGCCGGCCTCCTGGGCGACGCCGATGAACGCGCCGGCCGAGGCGTCGTCCGCGTTCACGATCCCGGTGGCCGGCCAGGCGAGCGGCTTGGCGGTACCGGGGACTCCGGACGGCCGGACGGCGAGCTTCTCGAACAGCTTCAGCTTGGCGTCGCGGTACGCCTCCCACGTCCCGTGCAGCTCGAGGTGCTCGTGGGTCAGGTTGGTCAGGATCGCGACGTCGTAGGCGATCGCATCGACGCGGTTGAGGGCCAGGCCATGCGAGGTCGTCTCGATGACCGCGGCCGCGTCGCCGGCGACCTGCATGGCCCGGAGGGCGCGCTGGAGCTCGGGCGCCTCGGGGGTCGTGGCGTGCGCCTCGTTGGCGGCCTGGACCCCGCCGATCCGCGTCTCGGCCGTGCCGGTCATGCCGGTCCTGACCCCGGCCGCCTCGAGCGCCGCGGTGGCCAGGAACGATGTCGTCGTCTTGCCGTCCGTGCCGGTGATCCCGACGACGGCCAGCTCGGCGCTCGGATCGCGGTACCACCACGCCGCGGCCGTGGCGAGCGCGGCCCGGGTGTCATCGACGACCAGCTGTGGCAGGTCGCTGTCCGGCAGCGCGTGGTCGACGAGCGCAGCGGACGCACCGGCGGCCGCTGCCGCAGCGACGAAGTCATGCCCGTCGGCGTGGAGCCCGGGCACCGCCACGAAGAGCGAGCCGGCGCGAACATCGCGGGAGTCGAAGGCGACGCCCCTGACCGTGATCGCCGCCAGGCCGGCTGGCCCCGATCGCCCGGCCATCGAGACGTGCGCCGCGGAGGCGGCCTTCCGAGGTCAGGCGCGCGATCAGCCCGCGGAGCTCGACCGCTTCGTTCAGGTCCGCGGCCGCGAGAAGCTCGGCGATGGTCGGCTCTGTCATCTGCCGATCATCCGGGCGGCCCGGCTGGCCAGGCGGCCGATCTGGTAGCCGCGCGGGTCGAAGACGCGTTCGTGCGCCCCGGTCAGCGCCAGCCACTGTCCGCCGAACGACTGCTTGTGCTGGTAGAGCCCGTAGAGCGGATCGCCTTCCTGTGGCTCGGTGCGGGCGCCGGCGACGTCCACGCCGCCGAGATCCATCTCGCTGCTTCCCTCGCGGATCGCGAGTTGGATGGCACGCCAGCGCAGGAGGTGAAGCGCGCCCGGGTGCGTCTTCCGGACGGCGTCGTGGTCGCCGGAGTGGACCGTCGAGAGGCGACCGCCGTGGCGATAGAGGATCAGTCCCGCGAGTGGCTCGCTCCGGGCATCGCCGGCGCGCGCCTCGAGATAGACGAGGTGTCCCGCGTCGAGGGCCGCCGACCACCAGGCGACGAACGACGCGCGCGGACCGAACGAGAAATGGCGCCGCTCCCCGGTCTCGAGGAGGAGATCGTAGAAACGGTCCAGGGCGATCGCGGCGGGCTCGGCCGGGGCGAGGAAACCCTCCCCTGCCCCACCCGGATCGGCGCGGGCGTCGTGACGAACGACCCCGATCTCGGCGCGCTCGGCGCCGCGGATCCGCTGGCGCGTCGACTTGGCGATCGCCTCGAAGACGGCCGTCTCGTCGGCACCGCCGCCGAGCGGCAGCGAGATCCGGTGACGCGACGGCTGGATCTCCTCGATCTGGTGGAACCCGGCAGCCTCGATCGCGCGGCGGAACCCGGTCTCGGCGTCGGGGACCTCGGGGTCCGCGGCGACGACATCGGTCCCGTCGGCCGCGAGGTGGTCGGCCAGGGCCACGACGCGCGCCGCGAGTGCCTCTGCGTCGGCGTCGACCGGCCCCGGCCCACGCGGGACGTAGGCGCTGCCGCCACCGACGAGCGGCCACGATCGGGTCAGGGCGAGTGCCCGCCCACCGGCGTCATCGACGAGGAAGCGCGGCCGCCAGCCCGACGCCTCGCGATGGGCCGCCCAGGCGCGCGACTGGTAGACGTGCCCGCCGGGCGCATCGACGGTGCGGGCGTCCCAGTCCTCGAGCTCGCCGGGAGTCGCGTCGCGCAGGTTCAATCGGCCGCCCCGTACGACGCGGCGCTTCCCGGCGGTCGCGACGCCACCGCGCCGGCGCGCCAACTGGACGCGGACGCGCTGGGCGAGCTCGTACGCCTGCCGGCCGAGCGGGCTGAGGACCAGGTCCCACGCGCCGATGTACTGGATCTCGCGACCGCCGAACCCGGTCTTGAAATGCGCGATGCCGCCGGTCGCGAGTCCCCACAGGTCGTAGCTGGTGGCGCCCGCCTCACGCGACGTGCGGATCGCCTCCCACTTGAGCAGGTAGTTGGCCCGCGACTCGCCGCCGGCCGCGGTCATCCCGCCATAGGGCTCGACGACCCGCGGCCCGGCCCGGACGAGGAAGAGCGTCGCCTGCGGCTCACCGTCCGGTGTCTGGGCGAACAGCAGCCGGGCACGGCCGCTCGGGGCGAACGCCTCCCAGACGTCGCGATAGGCCGATTCGGCACGGATCAGGAAGCCGGCACGATCGGCGGTCTCGCGGTAGATCCGGTAGAACTCGCCGAGGCGGTCACCATCCGCGTCGACCACGGTGATGCCCGCGGTGCGTGCCTTGTTGACGTACTGGCGCCACTTCTTGCGAAGGTCGGCGTAGAGCGCCTCCTCGTCCGGACGGAGATCGATCGACCCGGGTCGCGTTGGGCTGGATCGGCGGCGCGGGTCGCCAGCCGGCCTCGCGCAGGGCCTGGCGAAGCGCCCCGTTCGGGTCGAGCGGTCCGTCGGCCTCGATCTCGGGGTCGATGCGCAGGTGGCTGATCCGCCCGGCCTCGGCCGGCAGTCGCTCGCGGACGGCCGCGGTGAAGGCCGCGATCGCGTCGGGCGTCCAGTCGCTGGCGACCGGCCCGCGCGGGGCGTAGGCGAAGCCCCACGGCATCGGCGATGGCCGGCGGACGAGGATCTGGGCACCGATCGCGCCGCCCGGTCCCCCGGGCGCCCCCTCGATCCGGTGGGCCGTCCAGCCGTTGACGGCCTTGACCGAGGCCCATGCGGGCAGTTGCAGGTAGGAACCGGGATCACTCGCCTCGACGAACGCGTCCCACGACGTGGGGTCGACGGCCGTCACGACCTGGCGGGGCGGCGGAGCACGTCGGCCATGACTCCGACGATAGACGGCAGTTCGGGGATCCGCAACACGAGCGAGAGCGCCGCGTAGACCAGGCTGAACACGAGGCTGACGAGGATGACCACACCGACGAGGACGAGCCTCCCCGGATGGATGCCGAGGGCGTTGGTCAGCCATTCGCTCGCCAGGAAAGCGACGGCCCCGGCGAGGGCGCTGCCGACGACCGCCTCGATCCCGACCCGTGCCAGCCCACGCAGCTCGAAATGCGGCAAACGGTGGTGCAGGATGGCGAGGAGGGCGAGGGCCTCGATCCAGGCGGCGACAGCGATGGCAAGGGCGATGCCCTGAAGGCCGTACGGCCCGACGAGGACGACCGCCAGACTGCAATTGATGGCGACCGCCGCGACCGCGGCGAGGACCGGCGTCACCGTGTCCTGGCGGGCGTAGAACCCGCGGGCAAGCACGGCGATCAGGGCATGCGCGGTGAGCCCGATGGCGAAATACGCCAGCGTCGACGCGATCAGGTCCAGGTTGGGCTGGGAGATCTTGCCGCTCCCGAACAGGATCTCGACGACTGGCTGGCGCACGATCACGGTCAGCGCGGTGATCGGCACCATGACGTAGACGAGCAGCCGCAACGCCCTCGTCAGCAGCGTCGCGAACGATGCCTCCTCGCCGACCGCTGCGTTCCGCGACAGTGACGGCAGGACGACGATCCCGAGCGGGACCCCGATGATCCCGAGCGGGATCTGCAGGAGCGCGAAGGCGAAGTTGAAGTCGGCCAGCGCACCGACGCCGACCGTCGTCGCGAGCGCGGTCACGACGATGAACGTGATCTGCGTCGCGCCGAGCCCGATCGCCCGGGGCGCCATCAGCAGGAGTGCCTTGCGCGCCTGTGGGTCGCGACGGTCGATCCGCGGCGTGTAGTGGAAGCCGAGCCGCGCCAGCGGCCGGATCTGGACGAGCAGGTGGCCGAGCGAGCCGAGGACGACCCCGATGGCGAGCCCTTCGACCCCGAACGGCGTGACCAGGACCAGTGCGGCCAGGATGATGACGAGGTTGTAGACGATCGGAGCGAGCGCCGCGGCGGCGAACCGTCCGCGAGAGTTGAGGACGCTGGTCGCGACCGCCCCGAGAGCCAGGAAGATGGGGCTGAGCAGCATCGTCCGGGTCAATTCGACGGTCTTGTCGAGCTGGGCCGGTCCGAAGCCGGGGGTGATCGCTTCCATCACGACCGGCGCCAGGATGAAGAGGCTGATCGCGAGCACCGTCAACGCGATGAGCATGAGATTGATGACCGTCGACACGACACGCCACGCGTGCGACTCCTCGCCGCCGACCAGCAGCGCTGAGACGACCGGGATCAGTGCCGACGACAGCGCCCCGGCCGCGACCAGCTGGAAGATCAGGTCGGGCAGACGGAAGGCCGCGAAGAACGTGTCGAGCTCGCCGGCCAGGAGGCCGGAGTTGCCGATGACGACGAAGCGGACGTAGCCAAGCAGACGCGAGATCAGGAAGGCACCCGAGACGACCATCCCGGCCCGGGCAAGGCCTTGGCCGGCGGTCACGGGGTCGGGTCGCGCCTGGCCCGTGGATGGGCCTCCCGATAGGCAGCCTGGAGTCGACCGGGCGACACGTGGGTGTAGATCTGGGTCGTCGCCAGGTTCTCGTGGCCGAGCAGCTCCTGGACCACCCGCAGGTCGGCGCCGCCGTCGAGCAGGTGCGTCGCGAAGGAATGCCGCAGCGTGTGCGGCGAGACGCCGACCGGGAGCCCGGCGCGAACGCACAGCCGGTCGAAGCGGTAGCGCAGGCCGCGCACCCCGAGCGGACCGCCGAGGTGGTTCAGGAAGATCTCGGCCGGCGGCGGATCCGTGGCTGGGCCGCGCTCGAGCAGGATCGGACGGCCGTCCTCGAGGTAATCCTCGAGCGCCTGCCGTGCCGGGCGGCCCAGCAGCCCGATGCGTTCCTTGCGTCCCTTGCCGAGGACCCGGATCTCGCCACGCCGCAGGTCGAGGGCGCCGAGCGTCGCGCCGGCGAGCTCGCTGATGCGCAGGCCGGCCGCGTAGGCGGTCTCGACCAGCGCCCGGTCGCGCAGGGCGAGCGCCAGGCGGAGCGCGGCGTGCTCCGGCTCGTCGCCGGGCACGGCCTCGAGATCGGCCTCGACGACCGTGAGGAGAGCAGTCGACCTGTTCGACCTCGAGCACGCGCGGCAGGCGGCGCGGGAGCCGCGGCGTCGCGATGGCGCCCCAGGGATCACCCGGCGCGAGGTCGCTTCGCGTGGCCCAACGATGGAACGAGCGGATGGCCGCGAGGCGCTGCGCGACGGACGACCGCGCGCGCCCTTCCCCGAGGACACCAAGGTATGCCCGCAGGTCGGCCCGCGTCGGGCGCCGCCAGTCCGTGCCGCGCGCCGAAAGCCACTCGAGGTACGAGCCGACAGCGGTCGCGTAGGCGCGTTGGGTGTGCGGCGAGGCGTCGCGCGCGGCGAGGGAGCGGAGGAACCGCGCGAGGACGGGATCGGTCGTCTGGCCGGCCGCCTCCCCGCTCACGCGTCGGGGGCCGGCTCGACCGGGCGAGTGCGTTTGGTCGTCGAGCGGCTGCCGGACCGGGCGCCGCCACGAGGGCGGCCGCCACCCTTGGTCGCGCCGCCGCCGCGCGGGCCACCGCGGGCGCGTGCCGGGCGTGCGAGCGCCTCGGGGTTCGGAGGCCCACCGGCGTACCTGACGCCCGGCACGATGTCGGCCGCCGGCGTGTCGCTGGTCGAGCCACAGATCAGGCAGAGAGCCGCCTCGTCCTTGCGAGCCAGCGGTCCGTCGTCGACATCGTGCAGGCCACCAAGTGGCTCGTGGTTCGTGGTGAAGTCGCAGCGCGGGTAGTTGGAGCACCCCCAGAAGACGTTCCCCGTGCGTCGCGCGCGACGCGGGACGAGGTGGCCGTCCTTGTTCTTGGGGCAGATGACCTCGAACGGGAGCGGATCGGGCGGTGGTGGGCCGTCCTTCTTGATGTAGTCGCAGTCGGGATAGCGCGAGCAGCCGACGAACGGTCCGAACCGCCCGTTCTTGCCGACCAGCGTCCCTTCGCCGCACTTGGGGCAGACCTCGCCGGTCCCTTCCTGGGGCGGCGGCTCGTCACCGGGGAGAGGCCGGCTCTCCTTGTGCTCCGGATAGAGCGAGCACGCCAGGAACCGTCCGTTCCGTCCGAGGCGGATGACCATCGGGTGGCCCTCGGAGCAGACCTCGTCGGTCGCCTCGGTCGTGAAGTCACTGCGCTTGAGCTCGCGCCGCTTCTCGTCGACGCGGTCGCGCAACGGGCCGTAGAAGGCGCGCAGGAGCGGCACCCACTCGCGCTCACCGCGGGCGATCTCGTCGAGCTCCTCCTCCATCCGGGCGGTGAACTCGACGTCGACGTAGTCGCCGAAGTGCTCGACCAGAAGGTCGGTCACGATCTCGGCCACCAGCTCGGGATGGAGGCGGCGATCCTCGACCCGCACGTAGCCGCGATCCGTGATCGTCGAGATCGTGGCGGCGTACGTCGACGGCCGGCCGATCCCGTGCTCCTCGAGAGCCTTGATCAGCGTCGCCTCGGTGAAGCGTGGCGGCGGCTCGGTGAAGTGCTGGGTCGGGGTGACCTCGTCGACCGAGGTCGTATCGCCGGCCACGAGCGCGGGCAGCCGGCCGGTCTCCTCGTCGTCGTCCGCGGCCGCATCGTCGTCACGACCCTCGGTATAGACGCGGGCGAAGCCGTCGAAGAGCACCTTCGTCGCCGAGGCGCGCAGCTCGTAGACGTCGTCGGCCAGCTCGATCGTCGTGGTCTCGAGCTCCTTGGGCGCCATCTGCGAGGCGAGCGCCCGCTGCCAGATCAGTCGGTAGAGGCGGAGCTCCTCGGGCTTGAGCGACCCGGCGACCGAGTCCGGGTCGCGCCGGAAGCTGGTCGGGCGGATCGACTCGTGGGCCTCCTGGGCGCCCTTCGACTTGGTCTTGTAGACGCGGCCCTTGGGCATCGTGAACTCGGGGCCGTAGCGCTCGCCGATGACCTCGCGCGCCTCGCCCATCGCCACACCGGCGATCGCGGTCGAGTCGGTTCGCATGTAGGTGATGAGCCCGACCTGGCCTTCGCCGGTCTCGATCCCCTCGTACAGCCGCTGGGCGATCGACATCGTCCGCCGCGGGCTGAAGCTCAACCGACGGCTGGCCTCCTGCTGGAGGGTCGAGGTCGTGAACGGCGGAGCAGGCGAGCGCTTCTGCGTGCGCGTCCCGACCTTGGTCACGCTCGGATGAAGTGCCTCGATGGCGGCTCGGTGGCGCTCGGCCGTCTCCTCGTCGCCGACGTCGAGCGCGGCGCCGTCGATGCGAACGACCTCGGCCGGGAACTTCTCACCGGCGGCGGTCTCGAGGATCGCCTGGATGGTCCAGTACTCGCGAGCGGTGAAGGCCGTGATCTCGCGCTCGCGCTCGACGACGAGGCGGACGGCGACCGACTGGACGCGACCGGCCGACAGGCCGCCGCGGACCTTGCGCGACAGGAGCGGGCTCAGCGTGTATCCGACGAGGCGGTCGACGATGCGGCGTGTCTGCTGTGCGTCGACCAGGTCCATATCGATCTGGCGCGGGTGCGCGAACGCCTCTTTGATCGCCGACTCGGTGATCTCGTTGAAGGTGACCCGGAGGGTCTTCTCGGGCGGGACGTGGGCGGCCTCGGCGACATGCCAGGCGATCGCCTCGCCTTCGCGGTCGAGGTCGGTGGCGAGGTAGACCTGGTCGGAACCTTTCGCGGCCTTCTCGATGTCGTTGACCTGCTTGCGCCGGTCGTCCGAGATCACGTACTCCGGTTCGAAGTCGTGGTCGACGTCGACGCCGAACTTGCCCTTGCCCGGGTTCTCGGGCAGGTCGCGGACATGACCGTAGGATGCCAGGACGCGGTAATCACTACCGAGATAGCGCTCGATGGTGCGGGCCTTGGCAGGCGATTCGACGATGACGAGGTTCTTGGGCACGGGCGGGAGTGTAGCACTGGGTCCTTACCCCACCCTTTTCAGACCTCGCGGATCCGCCTCAGGAAATCCTCGTCGATCTCGAGGTCGGCTTCGACTTCGGGGGCCGGCTGGCGCCGCGACCGGCTCCTCATCGCCCTCCGTCGTGACGGCCATCGAGGGGTCGCTGCCCGTGATCGAGCCCGGCGGGATCTCCACGAACCGGATGTGGAGATACGGGAAGAAGAAGATCGACTTGATCTCGTCGACGAAGACAGGCCGTTTGCCGTTCATCATCCGCAGGTTCGTGCAGCGCAGCCCGACGTCGCCCGGGGACGGCGCCTCGTAGAGGTCCGCGAGCAGCGGTTGCTCGTTGTTGAGATGCAGGATGACGTTGCGGATCACGCTCGGATGGTCGCCCAGCACGGCGCCGCTGTCAGTCCGCCGATGGTCCGGTCAGGGGTGGTAGAAGTCGACCACGAGGCGGACCCGTCCGCCGGAGACCCACACGCCGATCCCGACCCGGCTGTACGCAGGGTTCATCAGGTTCACGTAATGGCCGCCGTTATACGACTTCTCGCTCTGGTAGAAGAGGTGCGTGCCCAGGACCGCGGCCCTGGCGCCACCGGAGCGGCAGCCGATGTTCTCCGCCCAGCGATAGCTCGAGTAGCCGGCGCGGCGGAGGCGGTCGCCTGGGTTGCCGCCGACGAAGTGGCTGCACGCGCCGGAGATCGCGATCCGCTTGGCGTACGGTCGGCTCACCCTCGAGCTGATGCCGGGATCGAGCCTGAGCGGCGCGACGTTGCGTCCGCCGGGGCTGCTGCAGTTGCCCGACGAGGTCACCCAGCCACCGGTCCGGGTGCAGTTCATCAGGCCCAGGTAGTAGGTCTCGACCGCAGCCCAACTGCCGCCGCCGACCGCGCCGCCACCGGTGATGGGATCGCCTCCACCCAGGTCGAGGACCGGGATCACGCCCCTCCTGGCAGTGTGGAAGATCGCGTGCGCGGCCTTTGCAACTGGCAGTCCCTCGGTGTTCCTGGCGCCGACCGCCACGTCCATCGACACCTTGGCGCCGTATGGGAGCGCCGCCTTCGGGTCGAACACGAGGACGGTGTCATCCTCGGCCCAGTGGACGGAGCCGGCGACCGACTTTCCGCCGACCGAGATCGTGAACGCGCGGGCCGTGCTGGCTCGATCCATCGACTGCGTGAAGCGGACCGAGAGCACGGCGTCCCGGGCGATCCTCGTGCTGTTCGCGACAGGCCGGAAGCGGACGACGGACGGTGCCGTTGTCGTGTGCACGCTCACCGCGGCCTGCTCGAGCGGGAGGCCATCCGTGTCGCGGACGCCTGTGACGACGAGCCGGTAGCTGACGTCGGGGCGAAGCGGGGTCGAGGGCACGAACTCGAAGCGGGTCGGGCCCTCGAACCGGGTGACCGTGCGGACGGTGCCGGGGGTCGGCGGCTCAAGACGGATCGCGCCCTGGACGCGTCTCGAGATCGACCGGCCGGCTGAAGCCGACGAGGAAGGTCGTGTCCAGCGCGACGCGCGGTCCGAGCTGAGCGGTCGGGGTGATCGTGGTGCTGGCCGGTCGCCCGCGTCATGAAGACCGTCCGCGCTGGCCGCGCGAGAGGCTCGCCCGAGCTCGTCAGGGCGCCCGCCTGGACCGTCACGGTGTTGAGTGTCGCCACAGACCAGTGACCGCGGGGCGAGACCGTCAGGATCATGCCCGTGCTGTCCCACGAGAGGTCGACAGGCCTGGCCGGTTGCACCTTGAGCGCTGCGGCGACGGACGCACGGTCCATCGGCGTGGCGAAGGCGATCGTCACAGCCGCGGTCAGGTCTCGATCGGTCGAGAACGTCGTGGCGAACGCCGACTGGCTCAGCGGGCCGATCGGATTGGGGTGGGTCGCGATGGCTGTCGCCGGCTGACCGGCACCCAGGACCCCGACACCGAGGACGAAAGACAGGCCGAGTGCGAAGCTGACCCTGGCGAGGGTCGAGCGTCGCAGGACTGCGCTGACGCGGGCCGCACGGGACACGGGGACGGCCAGCAGCGCATTGGCGGCCTGACGCAATAGACACTCCTGCTCGTGGTCTGGGGACCCACCGAGGGCGGGGTCTTGGGCTCGTTCCGGGGGCGAACGACCTCGCGGAAGGGTAGCACCGGTCCGGTCGTCCGGGCAAACCGCGAGGCGGTCACGCGTGTGGCGACGTGCCATGGCGTGCGATCACGACGGGTCCGTGACCGGATCGTTTCGGCGCTGTCGCGGGCGCTGTCGTGCGATCGCGGGATCCATCCCGGCGAGGGTGCCTGCGGGCCGGAATCGACCATGGACGCCGACCGCAAGACCGCGTCGCTCGAGCAGGGTCAGGCCTGCCAGGACGCTCGCCACCGGCCAGCCGGTGACCGCGACGAGCTCGTCGACGGTGTGCCGTCCGAGCACGAGCTCACGCCCCAGTCGGCCCGCAGCCTCGCCGACATCCGCGAGTGTCGCCGCTGCCTGCGTGTCGACTCCCGCTTCAGCCAGGTGGTCGGCCAGACCGAGGTCGTCGATGAGCTGCGGGATGCCGGCCACGATCCGTGTCGCGTGCCGGAACTCGCGGAGGAACGCCAGACAGCCGGCCGACGCCGGCGCATCGATCGACGCCGGGGACGAGGTAGCAGTCACGTCCCTGCTCGAGTGCCCAGGAGGCTGTGATCAACGCTCCGCTGCGAGCCGGTGCCTCGACCACGACCGTCGCATCGGACAGACCGCTGATGATCCGGTTGCGCCGCGGGAACGTGCCCTTGCGTCGGGACGACGTCCGGGCCGAGCTCCGAGACGATGGCGCCACCCGACGCGACGATCCTGCCGGCCAGCGTCATGTGTGCGCGGGGATGGACGGTCGCATGGCCCGATCCGATGACCGCGACGGTCGTGCCGCCGGCGTGGAGTGCCGCTGCATGGGCCGCGCCGTCGATGCCGACCGCGAGCCCCGACACGACGCATGCCCCGACCGCGGCCAGATTCGTCGCCAGGCGCGACGCGACGGCCCTGCCGTGATCGGTCGCCCGCCTCGTCCCGACGACGGCAACGGCGGCCGGCGTGTCGAGCGCGGCGAGATCGCCCAGCACGTAGAGCACATGCGGCGGCATGTCGATCGAGGCAAGCCGGCTCGGGAATGCCGGATCGTCGAGGGTGACGATCGTGAGACCCAGCTCGCGGATCCTCTCCAGGGTCGCCTCGGCCGTCTCGGTCGCGGCGGCGATCCCGGCCGCCACGTCGTCCGAGACCCGATCGCCGCGGGATCGGCCTCCCTCGAGATCGTTCAGAACATCCGCCAGACGCGCCGTGCCACCAACGGATGCCGCCTCGCGCAGGATCGCGATCGCGGTCCCGTAGCGAGCCAACAACGCCCCGAAGCCGACCGGTCCGAGCCCTCGCACGCCCGCCAGGACCGCCCACGCATCCCGCTCGTCGGCGCGAGGCCGCGGGTCCGCCACTGAAGCGACGGGTGAGGGGAATCCGGGCGTCGCGGCCGCCTCCATCGACGTGACGCCGGTCGGGCCGGTCGTCCCCACGCCGAGCACCTCAGCCGACCTCTGCGGCGGCCAGCCGCGTGTCGGCCGACCGGAACCAGGCCGCCTCGTCGAGGTGGTCCTCCTCGACCATGACCCTTCCCGCCAGGTCCGCGATCGTCCGAGCGACGCGAAGCAGGCGCTCGGTGCCGCGTCCACTGGCCCGTTCGAGGTCGGCGAGGGCGACGATCCGTCGCTCGGTCCGGAGGTCGAGCTTGCACGCTTCGCGCAGGGCACGACCGGTGAGCCTGCCGTTCAACGTCGCGCTCGGACGAGCCAGTGCGACGGCCCGTGCCGCGGCGATCCGTGTCCCGACGATCGCGGACGATTCCGGATCGGGCCCACGCACCAATGCCAGCGGTGCGACGCGGGGCATCGAGATCCACAGGTCGATCCGGTCTCGCAACGGCCCGGAGATACGCCGCTGGTAGCGCTCCGGGACGCGCAACGGACACGTACACGGCCTGTCCGAGCTGCCGGCGAAGCCGCACGGACACGGGTTCATCGCCGCGACGAGCTGGAACCGCGCCGGGAAGATCGTCGCCCGCCCGACGCGCGAGACCGCGACCCGGCCCTCCTCCAGCGGCTGCCGGAGTGCCTCCAGGACGTCACGTCCGAATTCGGGGAGCTCATCGAGGAAGAGGACACCCTGGTCCGCGCGAGTGATCTCGCCCGGCGACATGTTCGGGCCACCGCCGACCATGCCCGCATACGAGATCGTGTGATGGGGCGATCGAAAGGGCGGCCGCCGACGGAGCTCGGAGATCGGGCCTTCACCCGCAGCCGACGCGACGACGGTCGCCGCGAGCGCAGCAGTATCTCCGAGCGGAGGCAGGAGCCCCGCGATGGTCCGCGCCAGGAGCGTCTTGCCCGAGCCCGGCGGTCCGATGAGCAGCAGGCCGTGGCCGCCGGCCAGGGCGATCTCGAGCCCACGCCGCGCCTCGGTCTGGCCACGGACCTCGCACAGGTCCGGACCTGGGGCAGTCCCGACCCAGGGCACGCCATCGGTCGCCGTGTCACCTTCGGATCCCCCACCCGGCTCGACCAGTTCGATGCGACGCGGCGCCGCTGGTCTCCGTCGGGCTCGCCTTGTCCGGATGACCGCGACCGCGTCGTTCAGTGTCTCGACGCCGATCACCTCGACCCCGTCGACCAGGCGCGCCTCGTCGGTCGCGGCGGCCGCGACCACGACCCTGCGCAGCCCGCGCCTGGCCAGCACGGCCACCATCGGCAGGACGCCCGGCACGGCCCGGACCTCGCCGCCGAGCGAGAGCTCGCCGATCAGTGCCAGCCGGTCCGGTCCCGGGACGACCTGCTCCGAGCCGAGGAGGATCCCGACCGCCATGGCGAGATCGAGCGACGCGCCGGCTTTGCGCTGTTCGGCCGGAGCGAGATTGACCGTGATCCGACGCGGCGGATGGACGAACCCCGCGTTGCGCAGCGCGCCACGGACGCGCTCGCGCGCCTCCTGCAGGGCGGCATCGGCCAGCCCGACGATGGTGAAACCAGGCAGGCCCGGCGCGACATCGACCTCGACCCGGATGAATCGGCCTTCGAGGCCGAGAAGCGTTGCGGACGGGACGATGGCCAGCACGCCCCGAACCCTAGGCTCGGGCGCTCACTCCCCGGTCATCCGCCACTCACCCCGCGCTTACCCGGAGCGAGGACCGTCAGCGGCTCGGGACGGTCGCCGCGGCCGCGGCGACCGGCTTGTCGACCGCCCGCGCGAATTGGAGCAGCGAGGCGCCCAAGACCGAGTCGGCCTTCGTGAACATGAACGGCGCGCCCGAGTTGAGCGAGCTGATCGCGCCGCGATACTCGTTGACGACCTGGTGCTCGATGGTGCGCTTCAACGCACCCTCGGCGTTCTTGACGTTGATGCCGGTGAACGCGTTCGAGCGGTTCAGCACGAGCTGGATCTTATCGGCGGGATAGCCGAGGTGATCCATCGTCTCGATGATCAGCCTAACGTTCTTGAGGCAGGACAGGTCGGCCGTCATCACCACGAAGATCGTCTCGGCCGCTTCGAAGACGCCGAGATTGACGTCATCGAGCCGCTTGTCGATGTCGATCAGCGTGTAGTCGTAGAGCGATGACAGCTGATCGGCGATGACCGGCAGGTGCTCGGGGTGGACCAGCTCGGCGGTCTCGGGCGTGGGCGGCGCGAGCAGCAGGTCGATGCCCGAGTCGTGCTTGACCATGACCTGGCGAACGAGGTCGACGTCGATCGACGGCGCGGTCACGAGGTCGACGATGCTCTTGCGATCGAGGCCCAGGTCGAGGAAGACACGGTGGTCGCCGAACTGGAGATTGCCGTCGACCAGCGCGACCTTCCGGCCGAGCTCACGGTGGAGGGCGATCGCCGCGTTGATCGCGATCGTCGTGGTCCCCACTCCACCCTTGGCGCCGTAGAAGGCCAGGACGCGGCCGAGTGGCGGCCGGGCGAGCAGGGACTCGCGTGGCGCGAACCGCGCGAGCAGGCTCTTGATCCGTGCCAGCAGCTCCGCCGGGTGGAACGGCTTGATGAGGTAATCGTCGGCTCCGGCGCGCAGACCACGGACCTTCTGCTCGACCTCCCGCTCCGCGGTGAGCATGATGATCGGGACGTGGCTGGCGCTGCCCTCCTCGGACCTGATCTTGGCCGCGACCTGGTAGCCGTCGAGCTTGGGCAGCATGACGTCGAGAAGGATCAGGTCGGGCGCCTCGGCCCCCCACAGACGGAATCCTTCCGCGCCATCGGACGCGACGACGACGTCGTAACCCTCCTGCTTGAGCGTGTACTGCAGGAGTCGCTGTACGTTCGCGTCGTCATCGACGACGAGGATCTTTGCCGCCATCAGTCCTCCACGGAGCGCGCCGGTTGGAGCATGTCCGCCGGGTCGGGCAGTACTGGGGACGACTCCCCCGGCTGGCCGATTATAGGCATCGTCTCAGGCGGTGACGTACAGGGAGTCGAAGACGAGGCGGCTCCACGTCTCGAGCCGGTCGGCGACGACCTCGACATCGGCCGCCTCGACGAACGAGCCAGTCAGCTTGTCGGTCTCGCGGATGGCCACCGGCCGGCCCGCCGCGTCGGCCACGTAGACCGCGCCGAGATGGACTGCGCCGACCTCGGTGGTGTCGTCGTTGAGCAGGGCCACGAGCCGGAAGTCCGGCACGAAATCGGCGACCAGCTCTTCGTCCCACTCGCGTCGCAGGCCACCGAGCAGCCCCCCGTCGCCGGGGTTCAGGTGCCCTCCGACGCCGATCGAGTAGCGGCCGTGGAGCCGGGCGTCGCGGCCTGCCGTGGTCCGCTGCATCAGGAAGTAGCGCTCGCCATCGCGCAGGACCAGGTACGGGATGACCTGCTTGAAGCTGGGATCCTCCTCCATCCGGTCGCGTGGTTCGTAGCGCCCGTCGCGTTCGAGGGCGGCGACGAACTCGTCGAGCCCGTCGGTCCGAAGCCCGTACCAGCCGGCCTCATCGATCACCGCGTAGCGCGGCACGACGAAGACGCGCTCCTCGCTCACTTCGTCGACTTCTTCAGGACCGTCTTCGCCGCGGTCAATCGAGCCGTCGCGCCCTTCTCATCGAGGCCGTCTGGCCGGTCGAGCTCGGCCTGCCAGGCATCGAGCACGCCGCGCAGGTCGCGTAACCGAGCCCCGATCTCGGTGGCATTCGTCACGGCGATGGCGGCGCCCATCGCAGGATCGCCGAGGGCGAGGCGGGACATGTCTCGCCAGCCGCCGGCAGCCAGACCCGCGGCGACCGGCCACTCGGCGCGTGCCGCCGCGCGAGACTTGGCGTCGCCAGGCCTGATCGCGACGGCCTCGACGAGCGCTGCCGAAACGATCAATGGGAGATGACTGATCGCGGCCACGGCGCGGTCGTGGACCGCGGCGTCCATGCGCACGACGTTGGCCCGGCAGGCGACGGCGAGCTCGGTCACCCGTTCGATGTCGCTCTCTCCGGCGAGGGCACCCGGGACCACGACCCATGGGCGATCGACGAACAGGTCGGCATCGGACGCCTCGTAGCCGACGTCCTCGCGGCCGGCCATCGGATGGCCGCCGACGAACCACAGGCCCGCCGCGTCGGCACGCTCGACGATCACCTTCTTGGTGCTCGCGACATCGGTCACGATCGCGTCGGGCCGGATCATCGTGCGCCACTTCCCGGCGAGACGGTCGATCAGCGGCAGGCTCGACGTCGCCGGGCCAGCCAGGACGATCAGGTCTGCGTCGCGCAGGATTGCTTCCGCTTTCGCGCCGGCGACGTCGATGACGAGGTCGGCCGCGGCCTTGCGCGGGCCCTCGCCGGACGGTGACCAGGCGGACATCGTCCAGTCCTTCGTCTCCGGGTTGGCGCGGACGGCGCGCGCGATCGAACCGCCGATCAGCCCGAAGCCGAGGAACGCGATCTGCATGTCTCGGAGTATCGCAGCCGACGCCGCGGCAGGTGCGTCGTCGGAACGGTCAGTCCTGCCAGCCCGCCGAATCGCTGCCCGCGGCCGGCGGGATAGTGGAACCGCCGCCACGCCGTCGCCCCGACCGGCGATCCGCCACGCGGCGTTCCGGGTTCTCGGGCGCGGCGCTCTTTGGTTTCTTCTTGCCGTCGCTCGCGGCCGGTGGCGCGTCCCCGGCCGGTGACGCGGGCGGCGGTCCCGGATCGTTCGCCGGGTTCTCGCGCCGGATCGTCATCCGGCGCTCCGGTCCGCGTCGATCCTCCTGCATGGCCGTTCCGCAGCGCGGGCAGCGACGTTCGTCCGCGGCCATCGATGACAGCGGCGAGACGGTATAGATGCGGCGTCCGCAGGTACGGCAGAAAAGGTGGGGCATGCCTTCGGACGACTCGGGTCAGACCTTGGGCAGACCGGCGAGCGCGGCCTCGACCTTCTCAAGCGGGTATTCGTAGTCCTCGAGGCTGCCGTCGAGGTAGCGCTCGTAGGCCGACAGGTCGAAGTGTCCGTGACCACACAGGTTGAACAGGATCACCCGGGCCTCGCCCGCTTCCTTGGCGGCGAGGGCCTCGTCCATCGCGACGCGGATCGCGTGGGTCGGCTCGGGCGCCGGCAGGATGCCTTCCGCGCGGGCGAAGGTGACCCCGGCCTCGAAGCTTGCACGCTGGTGGACGCTCCGCGCCTCGATGTCGCCGTGGTCCTTGAGCAGGCTGACCAGCGGCGACATGCCGTGATAGCGCAGGCCGCCGGCGTGGATGGGCTCGGGGATGAAGTCGTGACCGAGCGTGTGCATCTTGGCGACCGGCGCCATCTTGGCGGTGTCGCCGAAGTCGTAGGCGTAGACGCCCCGGGTCAGGCTCGGCGCCGCCTCGGGCTCGACCGCGATGATTCGGTGCTTCGCGCCTTCGCGGAAGTTGCGGCCGAGGAACGGGAACGTCAGTCCCGCGAAGTTCGACCCGCCGCCGGTGCAGCCGATGACGACGTCGGGCGACTCGCCGGCCATCCCCATCTGCTCGATCGCTTCCTGGCCGATCACCGTCTGGTGCAGGAGGACGTGGTTGAGCACGGAGCCGAGGGCGTACTTGGTGTCGTCACGAGTCGCGGCGTCCTCGACGGCCTCGCTGATCGCCATCCCGAGCGAACCCGGGCTGTCAGGCGTCTCGCCGAGTACGGACCGGCCGTAGTTGGTCGTCAGCGACGGGCTGGCGACGACCTCTGCCCCATAGGTCTCCATCAGGATCCGGCGGTACGGCTTCTGGTCGTAGCTGGCGCGGACCATGTAGACCTTGACCTCGAGCCCGAAGTAGGCGCCGGCGAACGCCAGGGCGCTCCCCCACTGCCCGGCACCGGTCTCGGTGGCGAGGCGTTTGACGCCCTCTTCCTTGTTGTAGAAGGCCTGGGCGAGCGCGGTGTTCGGCTTGTGGCTGCCGGCCGGGCTGCCGCCCTCGTACTTGTAATAGATGTGAGCCGGGGTATCGAGCACACGCTCGAGACGATGGGCTCGGTACAGCGGACTCGGCCGGTACAGCCGGTACGCGTCGCGGACTGGCTCCGGGATCTCGATCTCGCGCTCGGCCGAGACTTCCTGGAGGATCAGGGCCATCGGGAAGAGCGGCGCCAGATCGGCGGGCCCGATCGGCTCGAGCGTTGCCGGGTGCAGGTATGGCGAGGGCGGCACCGGCAGGTCGGCCGCGATGTTGTACCAGGAACGCGGCAGGCGCGATTCATCGAGCACGAACTTCGTCTGATGAGGATCCGATGGCGCCATGAAGACCCCTCCTGGATGACCTGGCCGAGCCGTTGACGTCAGCCCGGGGACGGGAGCCTAGCGCGGGCTGCGACTGATGCGCAATCGGCGCCGGGACTTGTGTCCGCGGTTCGACTTGTCGATCGCCGCCTGCTGGCCGTGAACCGGCTTGTCTGCGTGGGGCTGGTGGTGTGGTTTGTGCGGCTTCTTGTCGTGATGCTTGGCTTTCGGGGGCTTCGCCGGGTGCGTTGCGGGGGGAGGCGTGTCGGGCGCGGCGGCCACCGGTGCCGGCGTCTTGGCGGGTGACACGACGGGCGGATGGCCGAGGGCCGCGACCCCACCGTCTGCCGGCGGCGGCGTGAGGGCCAGCGCCGGCGTCGGCTCGACGGTCGGCGTCGGCTCGACCGACGCGGATGCAGCCGGCTCAGTCGGGGTCGGCTCGGCGACCGGCGTGGCCGTCGGGACCGGGGTGCCGGGGGTGGATGTCCCGGGCCCGGGCGATGAGGCGGGAGTCGGCACTGGGGCGGTCGTCGTTACCGTCGGTGCCGGGGAGACGAAGGCGATCCCGGGTGTCGGTCCGCCCGCTGTCGTCGGCGGTGATTGGACCCCGACGATGCCGACGGCGAAGGCGACGCTGGCCAGGACGAGGTTGATGGCACCGAGCGCGAGGACGAGGCGGAGACGCTGAGCCGCGGTCACGGGCGCTTCGAGCCTCCTCCTCCAGCCAGGGTCGGGCGCGGTGCGCCCCCCGGTGCCTTCGATGGTAGCACTGGGATGCCGCCGGGCACCTTGCACGGCGTTGTCAGGACAGCTCGACCACCTCGATGGGCTCGTACCGTGCGGGGCCACCACCGGTCAAGCTCTCGAACAGACCCGCGCTGTCGGCCCGAAAGCGGACATCCAATTCCGCGGCGGCCGCGATCAGCCGAGCCCCGATGGCTGCCCCCGCCGGCACGCCGTCCGAGCGCGCCAGCGTCAGGTGCGGTCGGAAGGGCTTCGGATCCAAGGTCCAGCCGGCATCCGCCAGAGCCCGGTCGATCTCACCCGCGAGCCCGATGAGGCCTTCCGCGCCCGCGCGTACGTCGAGCCACAAGGCCCGCGGCCGGCCACCAGAGCGGAAAGGTCCCGCCGCCACCGATCGCGACGTCGAAGGCCACCTGGCCGCTGACAGCTGTTCGCAATGCCTCGGTGGCGGCCTCGATCCGATCGTCGAGGGTCGGGCCTAGGAACCGGAGTGTCAGATGGAGGCCATCGAGCCGCACCCATCGGACATCCCGTCCACCACCTGGGACGCCCTGCGCGCGTACGTCCGCAACCACGTCGGCGATCTGCTCGATGGCGGCAGGAGGGATCGGGACGGCGTAGAAGATGCGCCTTCCCGGAAGGTCAGCTCCGGGCCAGCGCGGTCGGCGTTCCCCGCCGCTCACCCGGCCGGCTGGGACGTCTCGCGCTCCCAGGTGGCTCGGTCCTCGCGCAGGACCTCGAGCGCCCGATCGGCGTCACGCCAGCCGACGACATCGACCGTCTTGTCCTCGAGCGCCTTGTATGTCTGGAAGAAGTGCTCGATCTCGACCAGGCGGTGCGGCCTGACCTGCTTCAACTTCGTGATGTGCTGCTGGTGGGCGTCACCGATGGCCACGCATAGGACCTTGAAGTCGAAGCCCTTCTCATCGCGCATCTCGAGGCCGCCGATCGGGCGTGCCCAGACGTGACAGCCGGTGAAGGTCGGCTCGTCGATGATCAGCAGCGCGTCCGTGTGGTCGCCATCGCCGGCCCGGGTGCCCTCGATGAAGCCGTAGTGTCTCTGTAGTCTCCCGTCAAGAACGATCACGGATTCGCTCCCTGGCACGAGGCGGGACGGTGTGCGAGCCCGGTTCGCATAGGAATCGGCGGTCTCTGACGCCCCACTGTGAACTTCGAGGACACCCGCCGACCATACCTTAGCCCGCTGTCTCGCGCGGACTGAGGGGTTCCGCATCCGGCGCCGCAGCGCTATGGTCGAGCCGTGACCACGCTCGCGTCCTCGCCGCCTGCGCCACGCCTCCGGGAGGCGATGATCGGTCGCGCCTTGGGCGACGCCCGCGAGCGTGCTGGCCTCACCCAGGCCGCCGCCGCGAAGAAGGCGGGCATGCCCCAGAGCACCCTGGCGGAGATCGAGACGGGGCGTCGGCCGGTACGACTCTCGGAGGCCCTGACGCTCATCGATCTGTACGGCACCCGGCTCGACGCACTCGACGTGCGGGACCGCGACGCCGGGTACGCGAAGATCAAGCGAGGCCGCGGCCGTCCGCGGAAGAACGTCGAGTTCAAGTTCAGTTCGGATGACGACGCCCTGCGACGCGTCGACACGGTCTTCACGAAGGTGAGGTTCCAGCCGGACCCAGGAGCCAGCGCGGACTTCGACGAACTCCTGGCCCTGATGCTGTACCTGCTGGACCGGCCTCGGTTCGCACGACATGCAGCGGCTGTGAAAGCGGTCATCGGCGCCGCGCGTGGATGGGTCGACCCGACGACCGATGACCTGTTCGACCCACTCGGCCTGGCCGGTGTCGCGCGGGACCTGCTGACCGGGCGCGCCAGCCCAGATCGCGTCGTTTTGCGCTAGCACGCGGCGATCGAAACTTGTCAGATCGAAACGCGAGGCGATAGTTGGGCATGAGCCGTCACGCCGTGACCTTCTCTGGCTGACGAGGTTGACCAGTGGCGAACAAGTACAAGATCCAGATCCTGCCTAGCGCGCAGCGCCAGATCGAGAGCCTGCCAGAGACAGCGCAGGAAGACGATTCGAGACGCGATTGACGGTCTCGCAGATCAACCCGCGCCCGATGGGATCGGACACGCTCACCGGCATCAAGGTCCACCGGATCAAGGTCGCCGCGTACCGCGTCCTGTACCAAGTGTTCGACGATCGACTGGTCGTTGTGGTCGTTCGGGTCGCTGACCGACGCGAGGTCTATAGCCAGACGATGATCAAGCGGCTCCGGAAGCAGCTCGAGCGCTAGCGACCGGCGGTGGCCATCTTCCGACCTAGGCGGCCTCGAACTGCCTCCCAATCCAAGGGCTTGGCGTTCGCGGGGTCGGCGAGAGCGGCGCGAACCTCAGCCAGGTCGAGTTCATCCTCGAGCAGAGCCAGAAGCGCTGCGTCCTCGGCAGGAACCACCGCAGCGACCTGTCGCCCGTGACGCTCGATGACGATGCGCTCGTGGCCATACGCGACGCGGTTCACAACGTCCGCGAAACCCTCGCGAGCAGCGCTCACGGTCAACTTGTCCATTTGGAAGTCCTCACTTCGTACGTTTCATACGATTCGTACAAGGCACGATAGCGCATCGTGGTGGTTTGTCAACCGGGACTTGAGGACGGCAGCAACGTCAGCCAGCGGCCGCCCGGGCGCGGTCCTCGATCAAGATCCGGCGCGCCTCGGCAGCATCACGCCAGCCAACGACGTCGACGGCCTTGTCCTCGAGCGCCTTGTAGGTGTTGAAGAACTGCTCGATCTCGACCAGCCGGTGGGGTCGGACCTGCTCGAGGTTCATCACGTGTTCCTGGTGCGGGTCGCCGAGGGCGACGCACAGGACCTTGAAGTCGAAGCCCTTCTCGTCACGCATCTCGAGGCCGCCGATCGGCCTGGCCCAGACATGGCAGCCGGTGAACGTCGGCTCGTCGATGAGCAACAGGATGTCGGTCGGATCCCCATCTCCCGAGATCGTATCGACCGTGTAGCCGTAGTCGAAGTTGTAGTACACGGCCGACGAGAGCACCCGGTCGAGCCGAAAGACCTTGGCCTCGGCGTCGAACTCGTACTTGTTCCGAGACCCGCGCGGGATTTCGACGACGACCTCGATGACATCGGGAAACGGCGGTTGGTCCATCGCAGCACGATACGCCTAGACGGCCCGTGAGGTAGGAACGGAAAGCGACAGACCGGCATTGACGCCGCCACCCGGAGAGCAGACAGTCGGACGATGACCAGACGATCGGCGCACATGGATCGAGTGCGCACTCATGTACGCCACATCGCTGCCGCGGTCGTCTTCACCGCGTGGATTCTCTTTGGCATCATCGGTGCTTTCATTGTTCCGCCGATCCAGTACGCGGCTGGAGACGCCAGAGGCACCACGGCATACCGAGCGGTGACCTATGGCATCTTCATCGGCGGAGGCTTAGTTGGGCTGGCCTGGTCGGTCCGACGACTGCGAGCTGACCGGGTCACACGAGCAGCAGTCCTTTCGACGAACGTACAGGCGACGCCCATCGATCTCTATTCGATCCGTCGCGAGTCGACGATCTGGCATCTGGTGGATCAGCAGCAGATTGGCGAAGTGGCTGCAGAGGTCCTTGTCCGCGCCTGGGAGGACGAGGCGGCGCGACGGGCGCTCGATCGCGATTCACTGTCGTTCTGGGAGGAAGGCGCGAGCTGGATCGCCACGCAGGTTTGAACGGCCGGTGAACAAACCCGGGGACGACGGGTGCGCTTCCGTGGTCCGCTGGCGCCTCCAACAGTGGGTCGACGGTTCGGCGGCGGCAGGACGCGTGGATCAGTTGTCGCGACGAAGGCGTCGGATCGTCGCGACCAGCAGCGACCCAGTCAAGACAAGGAGGAAGCCTCCGAACGCCGAGGCGGAAGAGCAGGTCATTGCGAACGTCGCCAACTGGATAGTCCTGCGTCGAAGTTGTAGTAGACGGCACTCGACAGCACGCGGTCGAGCCGGAAGACGTGCGTCTCCTCGTCGTACTCGTACTTGTTGCGCGACCCGCGCGGGATCTCGACCACGATCTCGACAACTTCGGGGAACGCGCCGGGCGACTTCACCCGGTCAGTCTAGGGCACGCGGCGCGCCGCCTCAGTCGTTGTAGAGCCGCTCCTCGATCAGCTTCTCTTGCACCGTGCGGCCGTTGGGGTCGAAACAACTGAACTCGAAGTGCTTCTCGAACTCGAGGTCCACGTTGTCCTGGCCGCCGCGGTTCTTCTCGACCGAGATGATCACCCAGTCACGGAAGCGCTGCGCCTGGTACGGGTTGAACTCGATGTTGACCTTGGCGACGATGTGGTATTTCTCGTTGAGGATCAGGATGATGTCGGCCTCGTAGTTGATGGCCGACGATCCGCGCAGGTGGAAGTTGCGCAAGCGCGACGCCTTGAGGCCTTCCTTGTCGGCCGCCACGATGCACACCGTCGGCACTTCCTCGGACAGCGCGATGTCCTTCAGGCCGTTGACCAGGAACGTGACCTTCTCGGTCTCGTTCTCGGGCTCCGGGATCTGGGGCACCTTCTGGAGGTAGTCGACGAAGAGCACCAAGCGCCGATCGCCCGACAGGCGACGGTGCTCCTGGACAAGCTTTCGGATGTTGTCGATCGTGCTCGCCGTCTGCGAGCCACGCATCAGGAAGAGGTTCTGGCCGTAGCGCGCGATGCGGTCCATCGACGGGCGCAGGCGCGGGTTGTTTGCCATCTGGGCGTTGGCCTCGCCCTCGGCCATCCATGTCCCGAGGATCTCCTTGCGGACATCCTGGATCTTGATCGCGCCGGTCTTGTGGGGAAGGTGCGCGAGCGCCGACTCCATCGAGATGAGGCGGTTGAGCAGGTACTGCTCGTCGTGTTCGAAGCAGATGTAGAGCACGTTCGCCTGGCCGCCGGACGCCACGTTGCGGGCCATCTGGAGGGCCATCGTCGTCTTGCCCGTGCCCTGGGCACCACCGATCAGCAGCAGCTCTCCCGCGCGCAGGCCGAGACCGATCGTCTTGTCGAGCGGGGTGAAGCCGAGCGGGACCGGCTGGTACTCCCCGACCTGGCCGGTCGTGACCTTGTCGTTGAGGTCGACGAGCACGTCGAGCGCCGAGCGTGGCTTCAGGCTTCCATTGGCGGTCTCGAGGCCCCACGAAGTCACGGAAGCGGTCGTCGAAGTCGGCGCTGCGGCTTCTGCGGCCTGAGGCGCTTCGGCGGCCTTCGGTGTGTCAGCGGTCTTGGTTGCGTCCGGAGCGTCTGTGCTCACGAGATTGGATCCTCCCGGATGGCTGCGTCGGCGCATCGTAGCACCGGCATTCGTGCCGAACACCCATCCGAACGTACCATTTCCACACAGGCCCGAGCGGCAGCCTCAGCGTGGCAGATCGACCAGCTCATCGAAGACCCGGGCGATCGCGCGGATGCTTGTCTCGTAGTTGTTGAGGTCCATCCACTCGTTCGGCGCATGGGCATTCTCGTCGGGCGGCGTGAACCCCATGAGCACGACCGGGAGGCCGAGGATCGAGCCGAAGCTGGCGCTCACCGGGATCGATCCACCCTCGCGGATGTAAACCGGGGCCTGGCCGAAGGTCGCCTCGAGCGCCCGCGCCGCAGCCTGGGTCGCCGGGTGATCCATCGGGGTCTGGCTCGGGAAGCCGCTCCCGAGGTGCTGGACGGTCGTAGTCACGCCGGGCGGCGCGATCGCCTCGACGTAGGTCCGGAAGGCCTCGAAGATCCGGTCGGGATCCTGCGCGGCCACCAGCCGACAGCTGACCTTGGCGTGGGCGTGGGCAGGGATGATCGTCTTGCTCCCCTCCCCCTCGAAACCGCCCCAGATCCCGTTGACGTCGAGGGTCGGGCGCGTCGCGCGACGTTCGAGCGTCGTGAACCCGGCCTCGCCGACGAGCGCCGGTAGCCCGAGGCGAGCCTGATACGCCTCTTCGTCGAAGGGGAGGGCCGCAAGGGCCGCCCGATCCGCCTCCGACAACGGCACGACGTCATCGTAGAAGCCGGGGACGCGGATCCGGCCGTCGGGGCCTTTGAGCCCGGCGATGATGACCGCCAGGGCGTTGGCGGGGTTCTGGACGGCGCCGCCGTAGACCCCGGAGTGGAGGTCGACCGCGGTCCCGACGACGTCGATCTGCGCGTACATCAGCCCGCGCAGGCTGAGCGTGATCGCCGGCCGGTTGCCCTCGAAGAACCCGGTGTCGCTGATGATCGCGACATCTGCCGCGAGCCTGTCGCGCGAAATCTCGAGCCAATGATCGAGATGCTCGGTGCTCGATTCCTCCTCGCCCTCGAAGACGTACTTGACGTTGATCGGAAAGCGGCCGCGCGTCGCCATCACGGCCCCAGCCGCCATGACGTGGGCGTGGACCTGGCCCTTGTCGTCGGCAGCGCCGCGGGCGAGGATCCGGTCGCCGACGACGACCGGCTCGAACGGGGGCGAGGTCCACAGGTCGAGGGGGTCCACGGGCTGGACGTCGTAGTGGCCGTAGATCAGGACCGTCGGGGCGTCTGGAGCGTGCAGCCAGTCGGCGTAGACGATGGGATGGCCGCCGGTCTCGACAGCCTCCGCGTGCTCGAGGCCGGCTGCGGTCAGTGCGTCGACCAGCCAGTGGGCGGCCCTTCGGCAGTCGTCGGCGTGCTCGGGTAACGTCGAGATGCTCGGGATCCGGAGGAACGCCTTGTAGGACTCGAGGCGAGCGTCCCTGGTGGCGTCCAGATGAGTTTCGAGTGCGGCGTCAGTCGTGGGCATGTCCGGCATTGTAGGGAGCCGACCGGGTACCGGCGGGACAGGTCGTGAGAATCGAGCGAGCGGGCCGTCGCCGGCCCGCTCGTCGGGTATCGCTTGGTGCGCCGGGATCAGGCCGGCTGCGGGTTCGCGTCCGGGATCGGGATCGGCTGGCCGGGCCCGACGATGGTCGGGATGCCGTGGACGTTCTCCTTGGCCGGCATGTCGCTGAACAGTGCCTCGAATCCGTCGGAGTCGACGGTCTCCTCGGCGACCAGCTTCTCGGCCAAGGCGATGAGCTTGTCCCGGTGGGTCGTGAGGACCTCGGTCGCACGCTCGTACGCCTTGTCGATGATGGCCCGGACCTCTTCGTCGATGGTGCGGGCGACCTCGTCGCTGTAGTCTCGCTGCTCGCCCATCGAGCGACCCAGGAAGACCATCTCGTCGCGCTTGCCGAACGAGAGCGGTCCGAGCTTGTCGCTCATCCCGAACTCGGTGACCATCCGGCGTGCCAGGTCGGTCGCCTTCTCGATGTCGTTGCTGGCACCCGTCGTGGTGTCGCCGAAGATCAGCCGCTCGGCGACGTTGCCGCCGAGGAGTCCGGCGATCTTGTCCTCGAACTCGGTCTTGCTCTGGAGATAGCGGTCCTCGGTCGGGAGGGCCATCGTGTAGCCGAGGGCCATGCCACGGCTGATGATCGTGACCTTGGCGACCGGGTCGCACTTGGGCAGGATCCGCTGGACGACCGCGTGGCCGCCCTCGTGGTAGGCGATGATCGCCTTCTCCGCGTCGGAGATGACCCGCGACTTGCGCTCCGGGCCGGCGACGATCCGCTCCAGGGCCTCCTGGAACTCGGACATGCCGATGACCTTCTTGTTGCGCCGTGCGGCGAGGATCGCCGCCTCGTTGACGAGGTTGGCCAGATCCGCGCCGGAGAACCCGGGCGACTGGCGGGCGACGCCTTCGACCTCGACACCCTTGTCGAGCGGCTTGCCCTTGGTGTGGACCTTGAGGATCTCGGTCCGGCCCTTCATGTCGGGCCGGTCGAGGATGACCTGGCGGTCGAAGCGGCCGGGCCGCAGGAGAGCCGGGTCGAGGACGTCGGGCCGGTTGGTGGCGGCGACGACGATCACGTTGGTGTTCGTGTCGAAGCCGTCCATCTCGACGAGGATCTGGTTGAGGGTCTGCTCGCGCTCGTCGTGGCTGCCACCGAGGCCGGCACCGCGCTGGCGACCGACCGCGTCGATCTCATCGACGAAGACGATGCACGGCGAGTTGCGCTTGGCCTGATCGAACAGGTCGCGGACGCGGCTGGCGCCGACGCCGACGAACATCTCGACGAACTCAGAGCCGGAGATGCTGAAGAACGGTACGCCGGCCTCACCGGCGACGGCGCGTGCCATCAGCGTCTTGCCGGTGCCGGGAGGCCCGACCAGCAGGACGCCGCGCGGGATGCGGGCGCCGAGCGAGTTGAACTTCTCGGGGTACTTCAGGAACTCGACGACTTCCTGGAGCTCCGTCTTGGCCTCGTCGACGCCCGCCACATCGTTGAACGTGACGACCGTCTTGTTGCCGAGGAACATCCGGGCTCGGCTCTTGCCGAATGACAGGGCCTGGTTGTTGGTGCCCTGGGCCTGTCTCATCATGAAGAAGATGAAGCCGCCGATGACGAGGAGCGGCAACAGGCCGGTCAGCAGGAGCCCGAGCCACGAGGTGTCAGGTGCCGGCAAGGCGCCGTACTCGGGAACTGCTGCAAGGTTGCCGGCCTTGGCGGCGACCGCCATGTCGTCGTAGACCTTGGTCACGATGGGCGCCGGGACCGTGACGGTGTAGGTCTGTGGCGTGTCCTTCAGGGTCACCGTCAAGGTCTCGCCTTGCTGCGAGGCCTTGGAGACCTGGCCGTCCTTGACGTTCGTCAGGAACTGCGAATAGGTGTGGCTAGCCGACGGACTGCCGTTGGACTGGATCCAGGTAAACAGCAACGCGGCGGTGCCGACGACCAGCACCAGCATCACGATGCCGTTTCGGAAGAACTTGGGATTCAAAAGGAGCCTCCGGGGTCGAGTGGGCGACGACCGTGCGCCGCCGGATGGTTTCGAGTATAGCGTCGGGGGCCGTGACGGCTTCATGACAGAGGTCCTGCCCCGTGTCATGGGTTCGGACGCTGGACGCCCACCGATGGTGTCGTCGTCGCGGATGAAGGTTTCGATACCGCCTGGCGTCCCCTTCGGATCTGCCGCTGCGGTCCCTGGATAGCGATAAGCCCGTCGGGTCGACCGACGGGCCTCGTGTTTCTGTCCGATTGGTAGCGGAGGGCGGATTTGAACCACCGACCAAGGGCTTATGAGTCCCCTGCTCTACCACTGAGCTACTCCGCCACGACCCCGAGGATACCCAACGAACGGCAAGTCGGGCAAACGTTCCGGCAACCGTGCCCGGCCGACCAGCTGCCGCCGCCCCTCAGGCTGGGGTGACCTCGCGGAGCCGGCCGGTCGCGACATCGAAGACGAGGCCGTGGACCGGCACGCGTTTGAGCCACGCGTGCGTCCGCAAGCGCTCGACCGACGCCTGAACGCTCGCGTCAAGGTCGTCGAACGATCCGAAGGCGATGTCGAGCGCTTCCCCGGTCTCGGAGGCCATCCGGTCGCGCAAGGCGTCCTCGTCCGCGCCGATGAGACCGCACCCGGTGTGACCGATGACGACGATCTCGTGAGTCCCGAGCAACTGCTGGCTGACGATGAGCGAACGGATGACGTCGTCGGTGGCGAGACCGCCGGCGTTGCGGATGATGTGGGCGTCGCCCATCTCGAGACCGAGCGCCCGGAGGACGTCGAGCCGCGCGTCCATGCAGGTGACGATGACCAGGCCGCGGACCGGGGCGGCCGTGAGCGACGAATGCGGGAACGACTCGGCGTAGCGGTCGTTGGCGGCCAGCAGCCGGTCGAACTCGCCTCGATCCGTCACGTGGCGCGGCGGGTCAGTCGCCGGGGCCGAAGAGGAGCGTCAGCCAGCTCTCGAGCGGAGTCCCCGAGTTGCGCGCGCCGACGCGCAGGCCCGCCGAACCCGGTGCGTCGGGCGGGAGCGTCGTTGCGTTGGCGCCGAGCGTGAAGGCGATCTCCTTCGAACTGCCCAGACCGTAGCCACGCGCCTGCTGGACGACGTAGCGCGGTTGCTGGATGCGCTGGAGCTCGCGCTCGAGCCCGGCGATCTCGCTCTTGCGAGCGGCGTTCTCGGCGACCATCGTCTCGGCGCGGCCGGTCGCGGCGGAGGCCTCGCTGACCTGCCTGGCGAACAGGATGATGATCCAGCCGGCAAGCAGCGCCCCGAGGAGGATGGCCGCCCGGCGGCGGGTGATGCCGACGATCGGCAGGGCGGCCAGATCGGGTTCGCCGGACGGGCCTGAGCCGACCACGGACGAGTCGATCGGATCGGACTCCTCGGGGGCGTCATCGGTCGGCGTCGGGAAGAACCGGCGAAGCATTCTCGCGAGGGTAGCTGACGCTCAGCTGCGCTTGTCAACCACGCTCGCGCACGGGGTCGTGACAGCCGACCTGTCACAGGCGGCTCGCAGGGTCTGCTAGACTCGCGCCGTTTCGAACATCCGTTCGTTCTCCTGAGGCAGTCCGCATGCGAACCTACGCCCCCGCCGAACCTGGCGCCGTCCTGGATGCCCTGCTCGCGGAGCCGTCCCTCGCGCGCGGGGTCGTCCATCACGCGGTCCTGCCACCGCGCGACGCCGTCTTCGCCGAGTTCCCCGGCTGGCTCGACCCGCGGATCGTGTCGGGACTCGCGTCACGGGGCATCCAGCGTCCGTACCTCCACCAGGCCGAGGCGATGGAGGCCGTCCACGCCGGCGATGACGTCGTGATCGTCACCCCGACGGCGTCGGGCAAGTCGCTGTGCTACACGGTCCCGGTCCTCCAATCGATCGTCGACGATCCGGCGTCGCGCGCCCTCTTCCTGTTCCCGACCAAGGCGCTCGGCCAGGACCAGGTTGCCGAGTTCGGCGGGCTTGCGGCCGCGGCCGGCCTGTCGGTCCTCGCGTCGACCTACGACGGTGACACGCCGGCACCGATCCGCTCGGCGGTCCGCGCCGCCGGCCAGGTCGTGGTCACGAACCCGGACATGCTCCACTCGGCGATCCTTCCCCATCACACGAAGTGGTTCCAGCTGTTCGAGCAGCTCAAGGTGATCGTCATCGACGAGCTGCACACGTATCGCGGCGTGTTCGGCGGCCACGTCGCCAACGTGCTGCGGCGGCTCCTCCGGATCTGCGCCCACTACGGCTCGCCACCCGGTCATCGTGTGCTGCTCGGCGACGATCGGGAACCCGGGCGAGCTGGCGACGATGCTGACCGGGCGACCGGCACGGCTCGTCGACCGGAACGGGGCACCGGCCGGCGAGCGCCATGTGGTCCTGGTCGATCCGCCGATCATGGAACCTGCCAGCGGTGCGCGTGGGTCGGCGGTCACCCTCGCCCAACGGTGGGCACTCCCCTTCCTCCGTGCCGGGCGCCAGACGATCGTGTTCGGGCGGTCGCGGGTCGCCGTCGAGCTGCTGCTGACCGGACTGCGCGAATCCCTGCGCGAGAGCTACGGACCGCGGAGCCGCGTCCGCGGCTACCGGGGCGGCTACCTGCCGACCGAGCGACGCGTCGATCGAGCACGGCCTGCGCGACGGCGAGGTGCTCGGCGTCGTCGCCACGAACGCGCTCGAGCTCGGCGTCGACATCGGGCGGCTCGATGTCTCGATCCTCGCCGGCTACCCAGGGTCGGTGGCGGCGACCTGGCAGCAGTTCGGGCGGGCCGGCCGGCGGCAGGGCACGAGCGTTGCCGTCCTGGTCGCCTCGGGAGCGCCGGTCGACCAGTACGTGATCCACCACCCGGAGTTCCTGCTCGAGGGGACGCCCGAGGAAGCACGCCTCGACCCGGACAACCTGCACGTCCTGCTGGCGCACCTGCGAGCGGCCACCTTCGAGCTGCCGTTCGAACCGGGCGAGGTGTTCGGCCCGGGACCGGCCGACGACCTCCTCGCCTTCCTGGCCGAGGAGCGCCACGTCCGCCAGGCAGGCGACGGGCGCTGGTACTGGTCGAGCGAGAACTTCCCGGCCTCGGAGATCTCGCTGCGGACGGCGGCGCCGGAGAACGTCGTCATCATCGACACGACCCCGGACCGGCCGCGGGTGCTCGGCGAGGTCGACCTGTTCAGCGCACAGGTCCTCGTCCACGAGCGGGCCATCTACATCCACGAGTCGGTCCAGTACTACGTCGACCGACTCGAGTGGCACGAGCGCAAGGCGTACGTCCACCGCGTCGACGTCGACCACTACACCTACGCCAACCGGGCCGTGACGCTCAAGCCGCTCGAGGTCTTCGCCGAGGCCGACGTCGACCGGTGGCCGGCGGATCCACGGCGAGGTGATGGTCGCCAGCCTCGTCACCCTGTTCAAGAAGCTCAAGTTCCTGACCGACGAGAACGTCGGCTGGGGTCCGATCGACCTGCCCGAGCTCGAGCTGCAGACGACGGCCTACTGGCTGACGGCCGACCGGCGCGCGCGACGGCTGGCGGCGCGACGACCTCGACGTCGCGCTGCTCGGGGCCGGGCGGGCGATCCAGACGGTCGCCTCGGTGCTGCTGATGGTCGACCCGCGCGACCTGGGCCTGGTCGCCCAGGTCCGCTCGCCGCACGCGGAGCAGCCGACGATCTACCTGTACGAGGCGGTCCCCGGCGGGATCGGGCTCTCCGAGCGCCTCTGGGACCGGCACGACGAGCTCCTCGCGGCGGCGGCCGAGTCTGATCGAGGCGTGCGGCTGCGACGGTGGATGCCCGTCGTGCACGGGTCCGCGGCTCGAGCCGGGCGTCGACGCGCGTGCCCTCGCGCTACGGCTCCTGGTCGAGCTCGGGGCGCCGCGGAGCATGTCCGTTCTCCCGGTGGCCGGATGACGAGTCCCGTCGCCGATCGCGCGAGCCTGGCACGGCGGCTCGACCGCTACCGGGCGACGACTCACGGCGGCGCCGGTGCGCCGCTCGAGGCGGCCCGCCAGGTCGAGCTGCCCCACGCCCCGGTCGACCGCGGTGTCCTGGCCGAGCGCCTCGCCGCGGACGGTCGGTGGCGAGGTGGTCTCGATGGCCGGCGGGCTCGTCGTCCGCTGCGACGACCGAGCCACGCGAGATCCCGCTCGATCGCGTGGGTCTGTCCGCTCTGCCGGGCCAGCCTCCACCGGGGGTCCCGCTCGTCTGCCTCGACACCGAGACGACCGGGCTCGCGACGGCCACCGGGACGGTCGCCTTCCTCATCGGCCTCGGCTGGTGGGAGGGCGACGCCTTCCGCCAGGTCCAGCTGCTGCTCCCCGACCATGCCGACGAACCGGCGCTCCTCACCGCCTTGGCCGGCTACATCCCGCTCGACGGCTGGCTCGTGACCTACAACGGCCGAGGCTTCGACTGGCCGCTGCTCGTCACTCGCTACCGCATGGCCCGCCGGGCCGCGCCGATCCACGGCGGCCACCTCGACCTGCTGCCGGTCGTCCGGCGCCTCTTCCGCCACCGGCTCGACGACGCGCGGCTGCGGACGGTCGAGATCGGGTCTGCTCGGGATGGTCCGCCACGGCGACATCGACGGGTCGGAGATCCCCGGGCGCTACCTCGGTTTCCTGCGCGGCGGGCCGGCCGAGCCGCTCGCCGCGGTCGTCCGCCACAACGACCAGGACGTCCGCTCGCTCGCGCGCCTGCTGGTCCTGCTCGCCAGCGGCTACGGGACCCCGGAAGCGCGACGGACCGCGCCGGCCGGCGACCTCGGCGGCCTGGCCCGCGCGTTCGCTCGGGCGCGGACGGCTCAGCGAGGCGCTCGAGTGCTACGACGTCGCCTTCGAGGCTGAGCCAGCGCCGGCCGCCGGCTGCCACTCCCCGGCCGATCCCGCTGCGGCCGCTCGACGCGCGACACCGGCCCGAACCCGCCGGCGAGGTCCCGTGGTGGTCGCCGCGCGTCCCGGCCGGACTTCGGCGGCTCGCCCCGGCAGCACATCGGGTCCGCGCCGTCGGTCCGTTCGGCGGCCTTCGCGACTCCCTGGACGACCGACCGGATCGCCGTCGAGCGCGCCCACCTGCTGCGCCGCCTGCGGCGCTGGGACGACGCGGCGGATGCCTGGGCGAGCCTGGCGGCCGGTCCGGGCCGGACCGCCATCGTCGCCGCGATCGAGCTCGCCAAGCTCCGCGAGCACCGCCTGCGCGACCCGCTCGGGGCGTTGCGCGCGACCGGCGACGGCCTCGCCCTCGCCGAGCGGCGGCAACGTCTCGGCCGTCCGGAGCCACGACTGGAGGCCGACCTGCGCGCCCGCGCGCGACGGCTGCGACGACGTCTCGTCGGGCGGACCGCGACCTCAGCCCGGCGGGCCGACCAGGGGCAGGCGCGGGTCGGGGTCCTGCCCTGACCAGCGCGACCGGACATGGTCGAGCGCCGGATCGAACGAGCAGGCCATCGTCCGCCGGTCGCCGGCCAGCGCGTTGAGGTAGTAGGCGTCGTCGGCGTCGGTCGCGGCGAACGGGTGGTAGCCATCGGTGACGATGACGACCTCGCCGTCGCGGACCGCCCAGACCGCGTCGCGTGGCGCGCCCAGCGGGCTGCCGTCCGCGCGGTAGACGCGCTGGAGAGCCCACGCCTCGGGCCGCGCGAAGCGGTAGTGGTAGACCTCCTCGAGGACGGCCTCGTCGGGCATCGCGTCGACGTCGTGCTTGTGCGGCGGCCAGCTCGACCAGTTGCCGGCGGGCGTCAGGACCTCGACGAGCAGGAGCCGGTCGGCCGGGAACTCGGGCGGGACGATGTGGTTGATCTGGCGGGTCGAGTGGCCGGCGCCGCGGATCTCGACGCGGATGTCCTCCGGCCGGATGTGCACCGGCGCGAGGCGCCGCGGACGACCTCGGGCCGGGTCGGGGCCGTGGCGATCGCGAGCCTGGTCGGGCCCCGGTCGGTGCTTGGGCCGCCACCCGTTTCCGGCGTGACCATGGCCCGTCGGCCGGCCGGCAGGTAGAACGCCGACGGCAGTGCCGTCGAAGACCGACGCCCGACCCTCGAGGACGACCGGCTCGATCCCCGTCCCCGCTGACGACGGCGTCGGAGCCGGACACGAGGACGACGGCCGTCTCGTGATCCGGTCCGCCGATCGCGATCGATCCGCCGGCCGTCAGTGCCACCGTCCGGAACGACAGGTAGCGCCAGCCGGCGTCGGCCGGGTCGATCGCCACCTCGCCCGACGCGTCCGGCCGGAGCCGAAGCTGGTCCGGCGGCAGGTCGTTCGGCGGGGCGCTCGGATGGATCGCCGGGCTCGGTCATCAGGCCTGGCGGACGTCGGGGTTCGGGACCAGCGCGTCGCCGACCTGGTGCAACAGCTCGTGGTACGAGCCGATGAACGCGCGCAGCGTCCGCGCGGTCGGCCCGAACGTGTCGAACTCCTCGCGGGCTCAGTCCGTCGGGCTCGAACGCCCGCACGAAATCCGGGAAGCGCGTCCGCAGCTCGTCGACGATGGCCGGGGCGACCGGCTCGTCCATCCGCGGCCGGACCTCGATCGACGAGGCGTTGAACCGGCGCTGCCAGACGGCCGGCATCGTGATGACCACGTCGCCCGCCGATCAGCTCCGACCAGTGGAGGTGATGCCGGATCGCCGCGCCGAGCAGGCGGGCCCGCAGCCCGCGTGCCCGGAACTCCGCGTAGGCCCGCTTGAAGACCGCGACGCCCGACCACGGCAGGACCGTCGGATCGGCGACGATCCCGTCACGCTCCGTCTGGACGCGCAGCCAGTCCTCCAGCCGGCCCATCATCAGCGTGATGACCGGCCCCATGTCGTCGATCGGGAGGCCCTCGGCCTCGCGCCGGCGGAGGCCGCGCTCGACGGCCTCGGCCGCGGCGACCGCCTGGGCGACGCTGAACGAGACGGTGGCATTGACGTTGACGCCGCGGTAGGTCGCCTCCTCCATGACGCGCACGCCGACGGTCGTCGCCGGGAACTTGACGATGATGTTCGGGGCCAGGCTGTCGAAGCCGACCCCCTGCGCGAGCATCCGGTCGTAGGCGACGGAAGAAGGTCGGGTCGGTCTGCATCGAGAGACGGCCCTGCCGCCCGCCGGACGCCTCGAACGCCGGCAAGCAGCAGTGGCGCCGCCCGGAGCGACATCTCCTCGACGATGGCCCACGCGAGGTCGACCTCGGTGGCGTTCCGGCCGCTCGTCGGCCAGCACCTGGACACGATCGCGCCAGTAGCGCCGGATCGCCCTTCCAGACGTCGGTGACGATGGTCGGGTTCGCGGTCGCGCCGACGGCGCCGTACGAGATCGCGTACTCGAGCTCGTCGACCGCGCACGAGTCGTTCCAGATGTCGGTGGCGGTCGTCGCGATCGTCCGTCCGAGCGGGGCTGTCGGCCAGCGGGAGCGGGCCAGCCGCACGGCTCGCGAGCGTCGCCATCGAGGTGCCTCCACTGCCATCCACGTCGCGCGCCGGTGAGATTTGCGGTCGGGGAGCCATGCCGTTCCGACCCGGTTCCGCGAACGGATCCGGTCCGTTGACAGCACGCCCCACCATGCTACCCTTCCGCCACCCAAGGGTAATCGATTACATCGAAAGCGCAAGGGGTACGCGTTGACCGAGTCGGAGGGTCGTCGGCGACTGTCCGGGGCGCAGATCGTGGTCGAGTACCTGGTCCGCCAGGGCGTGCCGCTCGTCGCCGGCATCCCGGGCCACGGCAGCTGGGCGCTGACCGATGCCCTGCTCGACCGACAGGACGCGATCCGGACCGTCCAGGTGATGCACGAGCAGTCGGCGGTCCACCTCGCCGACGGCTTCTACCGGGCGACCGGCCAGCCGATCCTCGCCTTCACGAGCATCGGTCCGGGGGCGACGAACACCGTCGTCGGGATGGCCACCGCCTACGTCGACTCGACCGCGGTCGCGCTGCTGACCGGCTCGCCGCACACGTACATGCGCGGCGCCGGCCTGCTCCAGGAGCTCGAGCGACGCCACGTCGCCGACAACCCGCGCATCTTCGAGCCGGTCGTCAAGGAGTGGTGGCAGCCGTCACGCGTCGACGAGCTGCCGTTCGTCCTCCATCGGGCCTGGAACCAGATGATCTCCGGCCGACCCGGGCCGATCCTGCTCGACGTCCCGATGGACGTCCTGGCCGAGAGCGCCGACGTCCGTCCTCCCCGACCCGCGTCCAGCGCGAGGCGCGCGGCCGGATCCGGCCGGCCGCCGACGACGTCGAACGGGCCGCGGCGCCTGCTGCGCGACGCGAAGCGCCCGGTCATCGTCGCGGGCGGCGGCGCGATCACGGCCGAGGCGTCGGCCGAGATCACGGCCCTGGCCGAACGGCTCGGCGCGCCGGTCGTGACGACCTGGAACGGCAAGGGCGCGATCGACGAGACCCACGAGCTCGCCGGCGCTGACGATCGGCGACACCGCGTCGTCGTCGGGCAACGAGCTGGCGTCCACGGCCGACGTCCTCCTCTCGGTCGGCAACCGCTTCACCGACTGGTCGGCGTCGTCGTACCGGGCCGGCGTGACGTTCGCGATCCCGCCGACGCAGCTCATCCAGCTCGACATCGATCCGCGCGAGATCGGCAAGAACTACCCGGTCGAGGTCGCGCTCGTCGGCGACGCGAAGGCCGGCCTGGCCGACCTGCTCGCGGCGCTCGGACCCGGCGGCGGTCGCGCGGTCTACCGCGGACACGCCGTACGTCGCGCGAGATCGCAGCGGCGCAAGGCGGCCTGGTTCGAGCAGGTCGAGATCAAGTCCGGCTCGACGGCCACGCCGATGACGATGGCCCGGGCCGTCCGCGAGATCCAGGCGGCGACCCGCGACGACGCGATCGTCGTGACCGGCGCCGGCCTCCCGCAGGGGATGGTCAAGCAGCGCTGGGTCACCCGCGCAGCCGCGGACGCACATCACGTCGGGCGGCTTCTCGACGATGGGCTTCGAGCTTCCGGCGGCGATCGGCGCCCAGCTGGCGATGCCCGAGCGACAGGTCCTCTCGATCTCGCGGCGACGGCGAGCTTCCTGCAGTCGATGCAGGAGCTCCAGACGGCGGTCCTGGCCGGCACCCCGGTCTGCGCGATCGTCCTCGACAACTCGGGCTGGATCAGCATCAAGGGCGGCCAGGAGACGTTCTTCGGGCGTTCGGCCTGGACCGACTTCCTGACGCCGGACGGCTCGCTCTACTCGCCGGACTTCGACGACGATCGGACGCGGCCTTCGGCCTCCACAGCGAGCGCGTCGACGACCCGACGGAGGTCGCGCCCGCGGTCCGTCGGGCACTGGCGTCCGGTGGCCCGTCGCTGGTCCACGTCACGGTCGACCGCGACCTCGAGCCGTCGCCGGACCCGACAAGACGGGCTGGTGGGACGCCCCGAGCCCGGAATACCATCGCCGAGCAGCACGCGCGCTGGCAGGCCGGGGTCGGCCGAGGAGCAGCACCGATGACCGCGCGTCGCCCGAGATGTCGGCCGGCCGGCCCGACCTCCGCTCCACCCTGCGACGACCCGGCGACGCCCTGCCGGGCGCGTCGATCGGGACCGTGCCGATCCTCTGGAACAACGTCGACCTGGCCGACCTGCGCTACGGGACGGACGCCCTGACGATCCTCGACGAGATCGCCCGCACCGGCTACGAGGGCACGCAGCTCGGCATCGGCTTTCCCGGAGGGCGAGGCGCTGCACGAGCGCGCTCGCCGCGCGCGGTCTCCGGCTGGCCGAGGTCTACGCTGTCGATCCCGGCCACGGTCGACGGACCGACGAGCGATGCGATGGCCGATCGGCCGCGAGCGAGTCCGCCTGCTTCGCGACGGCGGCGGCGACGTGCTCGTGCATCGCCCTCGACATCTCGCCCGACCGCGATGTCTGCGCAGGTCGGGCCGATGAGCCAGGCACGCCGAGGATGACCGATGCCGGTTGGGCCGCCGTCGCTGGAGACGGTCCACGACCTCGGCGACCGAGGCGTCGCAGCCGGCCGCCGGGCTCGCGTTCCACCCGCACGCCGGCGACCTTCATCGAGACGCCGGCCGAGGTCGACCGCCTCGTCGCCGGCCTCGACCCGGGCGTGATCGGGATCTGCCTCGACGTCGGCCACTACACGGTCGGCGGCGGCGACCCGGTCGCGGCCCTGCGCGACCTCGGCGAGCGCGTGACCCACGTCCACCTCAAGGACGTCGACCCGGTCGTGCTCGAGGGCCTGCGCGCCGGCTCGATCCCCGGCCAGAATCGCGACGCGGTCCGCGCGCGCCTCTTCACCGAGCTCGGCGCCGGCGTGCTCGACCTGGACGGTGTGCTGGCGGTCGCTCGCCGCGCGCGACTACGACGGCTGGCTGATGGTCGAACAGGACAGCAGCTGGGGGCCGCCGTCGGAGAGCGCGGCGATCGGGCGTCGGGTCCTCGCGGCTGCGCTGCGCAACCTCGGGACCGGACCGCGCGCACCGAACGAGGAGGGGCGATGAAGGTCGCATTGCTCGGGGCGGGCCGGATCGGGCGGATGCACGGTCGGTTGCTGGCCGCGACGCCCGGCGTCGACGCCGTCGTCATCGCCGACGCCGACGCCGCCCGCGCGGCCGAGGTCGCGGCCGAGGTGGGCGCCACTGCTGCGCCGACCATCGAGGCCGCCATGGACGCGGCGGACGCCGTCGTCATCGCCGCCGCCACGACCGCACATGCCGAGCTGATCCGCGCCTCGATCGGGCGCGGCCTCCCGACCTTCTGCGAGAAGCCTCTCGCGGCCGACCTCGACGACACCCTGGCGGTCGCCGACGAGATCGAGCGCAGCGGTGTCCCTTTCCAGCTCGGCTTCCAGCGGCGGTTCGACCCCGGCTATCGCGAGGCACGCCGCCTGGTCGAGACGGGCGCACTCGGGACCCTCTACGCGGTGCGCCTGGCGGGTCACGACCCCGCACCTCCGCACGAGTCGTACATCCCACAGTCAGGTGGCCTGTTCCGCGATTTTTCGATCCACGACTTCGATATCCTGCGCTGGCTGACCGACTGCGAGGTTGAGGAGGTCTATGCCGATGGGGGCGTCCGGGGCTTCCCGATGTTCGCCAAGTACGACGACGTCGACACGGCTGTGGCGACATTGCGCATGACCGACGGACCGTTCGTGACCCTGACCTGTGCGCGCCACGATCCGCTCGGCTACGACATCCGTGCGGAGCTGTTCGGTTCGGGCGACAGCGTGTCGGTCGGCCTCGGCCCGCGCACGCCACTGCGCTCGGTCGAGCCGGGCGTGCCGCCGCCGGCCGGGCCGGCATGGGCCGACTTCGTCGACCGCTTCACGCCGGCGTACACCGCCGAATTCAGCACATTCATCCAGGTCGCGCGCGGGGAAGTCCCGAGCCCGTGCACGGCCCGCGATGGTGTCGCCGCGCTGCGCATCGCAGAAGCGGCGACCCGCTCGCTCCATGAGCACCGACCGGTGCGACTCGAGGAGATCCCAGGCTGACGGGAGGGGCCCTGCGGTCCTGCTGAAAGGAGGTGGCACGGTCGCGCGACGGGATCGGGATCCCGTGTTCGACCGGAGGGGTCCAGGGAAACCTGGCGACGAGACGTCGCGGACGATCCGGACGCTCGTGGGACGCGCAGGCGCGCGATCGATACGTGAGGAGAGACACAGGATGAACCTTCGAAAGACCACGATCCTGCTCGTGGGCGCGATGGTCGTGCTCGGAGCGTGTAACGCGGCGACGCCGTCGGGGAGTGGCGCCGCGGCCGGTGCTCTCGACGGCGCGCTCGTCCAGAAGAAGGACATCAAGATCGAGGTCGTGACCCACGGCCAGGCGATCGACGGCTTCTGGGGCGTCGTCCGCAACGGCGTCAAGGCCGGTGCCGCGGACATGGGCGTCAGCGTCAACTACAGCGCACCTGATGCCGAGAGCGACATGGTCAAGATGTCGCAGCTCATCGATGCCGCCGTCGCCAAGAAGCCGACCGGCCTCGTGGTCTCGATCCCGAATGCCGAGGCGCTGTCACCCTCGATCAAGAAGGCGATCGAAGCCGGCATCCCGGTCGTCTCGATGAACTCGGGTTCGGACGTCTTCCGCGACCTGGGCATCAAGGCCCACGTCGGACAGACCGAATTCCAGGCCGGCCTCGGGGCGGGCGAGCGGTTCAAGGCGGCCGGTGTCAAGAACCCGGTCTGCTTCAACCAGGAAGTCGGCAACCAGGCTCTGACCCTGCGCTGCAACGGCTTCTTCACGGGTCTCGGCCTCGCCGACCCGAGCCAGGGCAAGGTCCTGACCGGCCAGATCTCCGATCCGGCTGCGATGCAGGCGACGATCGAGGCGGCCATCAAGGCTGACTCGACGATCGACGGCGTCCTGACCCTCGGCCCGTCCGTGGCTGTCCCGGCCCTCAAGGCACTCGCCGCCACGAGCAGCAAGGCCCACCTCGCCACCTTCGACCTGAGCGCGGACGTCCTGACCGCGATCAAGGACGGCAAGATGGACTTCGCCATCGACCAGCAGCAGTTCCTCCAGGGGTATCTGCCGATCGTCATCCTGACGAACTACGCACAGACCCGGAACCTCCCGACCGGCGACGGCACGGGGCTGATCATGACCGGCCCGGGCTTCGTGACCCAGGCCGACGCCGCGGACGTCATCGCGCTGGCCGCGAAGGGCCTCCGCTGACCTAGCCGCCTCGCGCCGGCTGCTCGGCGCACCGGCGCGAGGCCCCTCCCCAGTCCGGAGGGCAAGATGGCGATGACCCAGGCATCCGGCGCAGCGAGTCCGGCTCCACCGTCGGATCGTCTCCGGAGCACCTCGCTAACGTCGCGGTTGCTGGGGCGTCCGTCGGCGGGCGCCCTGCTCATCACTTTCTTCGTCTGGATCGTCTTCGCCGTGCTCTCCGCGCTCAACGGCGGCGGCGTCTTCTACAGCGTCGACGGCACGCTCAACTACCTCGACGTCGCAGCCCAGGTCGGGATCGTCGGGACGGCGGTCGCCCTGCTGATGATCGGCGGCGAGTTCGACCTGTCGATCGGCTCGCTCATCGGCTTCGCCGGGATCGTCATCGGCATCTGCGTGGCGACGTACCACATGCCGGTCTGGGCCGGGATCCTCATCTCCCTCGTGCTGACGACCCTCCTCGGGGTCATGAACGGGTTCATCGTCGTCCGGACAGGGCTGCCGTCGTTCATCGTCACCCTGGCGACGTTGTTCATCATCCGCGGCGCGACCCAGGCCTTGACCGCGCAGATCACTCAGATCACCTACATCCCGATCGCGCCGGACCTCATCGCGGCCGATCCGATCGCCGGGTTCTTCAACTGGAGCATCGGCAACTTCAAAGTCTCGATCCTGTGGTGGATCCTGCTCGCGGCCATCGGGGTCTACATCCTCGGCCGGACCAAGTTCGGCAACTGGATCACCGGCGTCGGCGGCTCTGCGAGCGCGGCGCGCAACCTGGGCGTCCCGGTCGATCGGGTCAAGATCACGCTGTTCGCCGGGACCGCCTTCTCGGCGGCCATCCTGGCTGCCGTCCAGAGCATGACCTTCTTCTCGGCGGACGTGCTCCGTGGCCAGGGCTACGAGCTGCGGGCCATCACCACCGCCGTCATCGGCGGCTGCCTTCTGACCGGCGGGTACGGGTCGGTCGCGGGGGCGGCCATCGGTGCGCTCGCCCTGGGCATGGCCCAGATCGGGATCGTGTTCGCGAACATCAACGCCGACTGGTACCTGGTCGCGCTGGGCACGCTCCTGCTGGTCGCCGTCGTCCTGAACAACTGGATCCGGCGTCGCTTCGCCGGCCTCCGCTGAGCGAGGAGCACGAGATGCAGACGAACACCGCTCCTGCCGCCGCGGACGCCCCGCCGCTCCTCGAGGCCCGCAACGTCTCGAAGTACTTCGGAGCCGTCGTCGCGATCGAGGGCGTCTCGCTCGAGGTCCGCGCCGGGCAGATCAACTGCCTCCTCGGCGACAACGGTGCCGGCAAGTCGACCCTCATCAAGATGCTGTCGGGGGTCCACCTCCCCGACGAGGGGACGCTCGCCGTGGACGGCACACCCGTGCGCTTCAGCGCACCCCGCGACGCGCTCGATGTCGGGATCGCGACCGTCTACCAGGACCTGTCGGTGATGCCGCTGATGAGCATCAGCCGCAACTTCTTCCTGGGCAACGAGCCGACGAAGGGGTTCGCGCCGTTCAAGCGGTTCGACAGCGACAAGGCCGCGCGGATCGCCCGCGAGGAGATGAAGAACATCGGGATCGAGGTCCGCGACACGGACCAGCTGGTCGGGACGCTGTCTGGCGGCGAACGTCAGACGCTGGCCATCGCCCGCGCCGAGTACTTCGGTGCACGGGTCCTGATCCTCGACGAACCGACCTCGGCGCTCGGCGTCAAGGAGTCCGCGATCGTCCTGCGCCACGCCATCTCGGCCCGCAACAAGGGTCTCGGGGTCATCTTCATCACCCACAACGTCCAGCACGCCCTGCCGATCGGCGATTCGTTCACGATCCTGACCCGTGGCCGGTCGGGCGGCACGTTCAAGCGCGGCGAGCTCAACGCAGACGAGCTCCATCGACTGATGGGCGGCGGCTCCGAGCTCGAGGAGCTCCAGGCCGACCTCGAGATCCTCGCCAGACGCGAGGCTCTCGGCGAGGAAGTCCCGACCGTCCCGATCGGCGAGGCGAAACCCGGCGACGTGTTCAACGAAACAGACGCGTTGTAGGCGTCCGCTGATGGCCGCCACGATCGGCGACGTCGCCGAGCGGGCGCATGTCTCGACCGCGACCGTCAGCCGCGTCCTGGCCGGGGTCGGTCGGGCGCGACCCGAGACCGAGGCGCGCGTGCTCGCCGCGGCTCGCGAGCTCGACTACCGGCCGTCGGGCGTGGCGCGCTCGCTCAAGCGGCAGACCACCGAGACGCTCGGGCTGATCGTCACCGACATCGAGAACCCGTACTTCCCCGAGCTCGTCCGGGCGGTCGAGGACGCCGCCCGCGCCGAGGGCTACGCGATCCTGCTGTGCAACGCCGCCGACGATCCGGAACGGGAGGCGGGCTATCTCGAGCTCCTCGTCGAGCGCCGCGTCGACGGCCTGATCATCGCGGCCAGCAGCCTCGGTGGCCGGCACGCCGAGTGGCTCGCGGCGGCGCCCCTTCCCGTGGTCCTCGTCAACACCACCGCCGCCGATGTCGACCTGCCGTCGATCCATTCCGACAACCGCGCCGGGAGCCGGCTCGCGGCGCAGCACCTCCTCGACCTCGGGCATCGACGGTTCGGGTACCTGATGCCACCGCCACGGAACGTCGACGGCCCCGTCCGGCTGGCCGGGGTCCGGGACGCCCTCGCCGAGGCAGGGCTGGACGCCGCGTCGATCGCCGATCGCGACCGGCGCGCCGCTGGTCGGTGGCGGCGAGGCGGCGATGCTCGAGCTGCTCGACCGGGCGCCCGACGTGACCGCCGTCCTCGCCTACAACGACCTGATGGCGATCGGTGCCCTGCGCGCGGTGCGACGGCGTGGCGGCTCGGTCCCGGAGGACGTGAGCGTGGTCGGGTTCGACGACGTGGCGCTTGCCGCGTACGTCGACCCGCCGCTGACGACCCTGAGCCAGAGCACGGCCGAGATGGGCTACTGGGCGGTCGCCCGGCTGGCGGAGCGGCTGCGTCCGAGGGCCGGCGGGGACGCGATCAGGCGCGGGCCAGGGCTCGGCGCCAACCGTGATGCTCCCCGTCCGGCTCGAGGTCCGCGGCTCGACCGGACCGCCCCGGCGCGGCTAGCCGGTCAGGGCGCCTCGACCGCGCCCACCTGGCTGACCTCGGTCGGGATCACCGCGCGGCGGATCCGTTCGCGCGCTCGGCGCACGAGGACGGCGGCGCGATCCGGCACGCCCCCGAGACCCGGCCCCTCCACGACGAGCGACCCGGCCGCCGCGGCGAACCGCAGGTCGAGCCGGTGCCGGGTCCTCGTCCGGCCGACCACCGCGGGCCGCAGGATCGACGCCTGGAGCGCGGCAAGGAACGTGTCGCCCGCGCCGGTCGGGTCGCTCTCCCCGTCGGTCGCCGTCGGCAGGTAGCGCAGCGATTCGACCGGGCCATCGGGACCGAGCCGGATCAGCAGCCCGCCGTCTGCGCCCTGGGTGATGAGCAGGTCGGCGCCCGGACCCAGGAAGCCGTAGAGCTCGGACAGGGGCGTCTCGGCCGGCGACGTCGTGATGGCTGACGCCGACGAGGTCGGCCCGGCGCAGGATCGGCGAGGGCCGGGGTGGTCGGCGGCGAACCTGCTCCCCTGCCTTCAAGTCGCGCAGGAAGCCCTGCCAGGCGACGGCGAGGTGGGCATCCGCGGGGATCGCGTCTGCCCAGGCGTCGGACAGCTCGCCGGCGACCGGCACCAGCGACCACCCCGGCGCGGCGAGCCACGACTCGGGCATCGCCGGCACCGGCGAGCGGCACCCCGGTCTTCACGGACGTCTGCATCCGTCCCTTGGGCGTCTCGAGGTTGTGGAAGATCGGGCCCTCTGTCGAGCGGCACGAGCAGCAGGTCGACGCCAGCCTGGCGGAGCATGTCGAGCTCGCTCGCCGTGGCGGCCGTCGAGTCGACCCCGACGATCGCCGCCGTCCGCAGCCCGAGCCGCGCCGTGGTGAGTGAGGCGTACGTGACGCCGCCACCGAGCCGCCAGCCGCGCGGGTCCTCAGGGACGACGTCACGACACGCGGAGCCGACGTGGACGACCTCGACGCCCGGGCGGGCCATGGCACCTCCGACGGTATACTGCCGCCTCGCACCGACCGCACGAGGGCATCGACGTGTTCTTCTACGAGCTACATGAGGGCGACAACGAAGTCTTCTCGGACGTCCTCGTCGTCAGCGAATCCGAATGGGAACCGGATGAGTTCTTCGAGCTTGTCCAGACCATCCGGCGCCGCATCCAGGACGGCTATATCCACGATACGCTGAGCGAGGCGATCGCCGTCGAGCTGGAGCGCGACCACGGCTTCATCCACATCAGCGACGACCGCCTGGTCGCCTCGGTCAACGTCTCGACCGACGACGAGCAGAACTTCCTGGCCGAGCTCGAGGTCGACATCGCCGACGCCGAGGAAGACGAGGACGATGACGACGACGATCCCGAGCAGGATCTCGACGAGGGCAAGGCCTACAGCACCGTCATCGCCGAGTTCGACCCCGACGGCAGCCGCCTCAACTGACTACTTGCTGAAGAGGATCTCCAGCACGTCGCCGTCGCGCACCCGGTAGGTCTTGCCCTCGGAGCGCAACCGGCCGGCCTTGCGCGCCTCGGCCATCGAGCCGAGGGTCAGCAGGTCGTCGTAGGCCACGGTCTCGGCCCGGATGAAGCCCCGGGCGAGGTCGGTGTGGATCGCTCCCGCGGCGTCGACCGCGGTCGAGCCGTCCGGGACGGGCCAGGCGCGGACCTCGTCCGGTCCGGCGGTCAGGAACGAGATCAGCCCGAGCAGCCGGTACGACAGGTCGATGACCCGTCCGAGCCCCGACTCGGCGATGCCGAGCTCTTCCATGAAGACCGCCGCCTCGTCGGGCTCGAGCTCGCCGAGCTCCATCTCGATCTTGGCCGACAGCGCCTCGACGAGCGCGTGCTGGTGGTCGTAGCCGGCCGCGACCGTCGCCACGAGCTCGGGCGCCGTCGCCAGGTCGCCCTCGCCCACGTTGAGCAGCACCAGGACCGGCTTCTGGGTCAGGAAGCGGAAGCCGCGGATCGCCTTCTCGTCGTCGGGGTCGAGGGCGAGGTCGCGGATCGGCGCGCCGGTCTCGAGGCCGGCGTGGATCCGGCGCAGGACCGCGTCCTCGCGCTCGGCGGCCTCGCGTTCGGCCGGGTTGCCGTGCCGCGCGCTGGTCTTGAGGCGCTCGATCCGCCGCTCGGCCATCGCCGAGATCGGCGAGCAGGAATTCGAGGTCGAGCTGCTCGAGGTCGCGCGCCGGGTCGACGCTCCCGGCGGGATGCGGGTTGGCCGGGTCCTCGAAGGCGCGCACGACGTGGAGCAGCGCGTCCGAGTCGCGCAGCCGCGCGAGGTGGTCGGCCGGCAGCTCCTCGGTCCCGACGTGGCCCTCGGTCGAGGGCGGCGGCGCGGGCAGGTCGGCGTACGTGACGTCGGCCTGGATGATCTTCTTGGGCTTGAAGATGGCGGCCAGCGCGTCGAGCCGTTGGTCGGGGACCTTGACGACGCCGACGTTGAGGGTGACCCCGCCGTAGCCGCCGGTCTCGGCGTGGCCCCCGGTCAGGGTGTTGAAGACGGTGGTCTTGCCCGATCCGGCAAGCCCGACGATGGCGATCTGCATCAGCGGATTGTCGCCGGGATCAGTACCCGGCGCTCGGGTCGACCACGTTGAGCAGCGGTTCGCCGGTCGCGAAGCGGCGCAGGTTGTCGCAGAAGAGCTCGACGCTGCGGTCGAGGACCCGGCCGCTCGACCACGCCGTATGCGGCGTCACGATGACGTTGGGCATGTCGTAGAACGGCGAGGTGGCGACCAGCGGCTCATCGCGGAAGGTATCGAGCACCGCGCCGCCGAGGTCGCCGTCGACGAGGGCGCGCAGCAGGGCTCGCTCGTCGACGAGCCGGCCGCGCGCGACGTTGATGAGCCAGGCGCCCGGCTTGACCATGGCCAGCGTCTCGGCGTTGATCATCCCCTCGGTCTCGGGGGTGAGCGGCGCGGCGAGGACGATGAAGTCGGACTCGGCGAGCAGCTCGGGGAGTGTCTCGGGGCCGCCGACGCGGGCCAGCATCAGCTCGCCGAGCTGGCGCCCCTCGTCGTCCGGGCCGCTGGCGGTCGTGCCCGCCTCGCCTCGACGCCTGACGGCCACGACCCGGCAGCCGAAGGCCGTGGCGAGTGCCCCGACCGCCCGACCGATCGACCCCAGCCCGACGATCCCGACGGTCACGTCGCGCAGCTCGGCGCCCTCGAGCGGCTGCCAGGTCCGTTCGCGTTGCAGCTCGAGCAGCTGCGGCAGCCGACGGCTGACGGCCAGGATCATCATCAGCACGTACTCCGCGATCGGCCGGCTGAAGACGCCGCGGGCGTTGGTCACGACGATGCCGCGCTCCCTCGCGGCCGGGGTCAGTGCCCGCTCGACGCCGGACGTGGCCGAGTGGACCCACGACAGGCGCGGCGCGCGGACGAGGATCCGGTCGAACGCATCGGAGCTCAGCCAGCCGCGAAGCATCACCTCGACGTCGTCCAGCGAGTCGTCGGCGAGCCCTTCCGCCGAGACCGTCACGATCCGGGCACCGGGCGCCGCCGCCCGGATGCGCTCGAGGTCACGGGCGCGGTAGCGGGCCGACAGGATCGGGCTCAGGGCGATGGCCGTCGGCGCCCCGCCAGGCCCGGACCCGGGTCCCGCCCGGCCGATGACCGGTTCGGTCACGCGGGCGATCCGTCGAGGACGCGGCTGATCCAGCGGTCGGGTGCGTCGATCTCGCCGTCGCGCGGCAGCGTCTCCGGTCCCTCCCACAGGCGCGCCAGGGCCGCCGGCCCGCGGCGCTCGGCGATCGCGCGGACGAACTGCTCGCCCTTCTTGTACTGCTCCATCTTGAGGTCCATGCCGGTCAGCCGGAGCATCGAGCGCTCGAAGGCGGTCCGCTTGGTGCGCCGCTCGTGGAACCGGGCACTGATCTGGGCGACGCCGGGCACGAGATCGCGGCCGACCTCGTCCATGACGTAGTCGCTGAACCCCTCGAGCAGGCTCATCACCGCCTGGACCTCGCGGAAGAGCGCCTTCTGCTCGGGGCCCATCATCGCCTCGATCCAGTGCTCCCCGCCGGTCTCGCCGCGGATCGAGCGGCCGAGCCCGCGGATCGCCTCGCGGCCGAGCCCGCGGGCGTCCTTGCCGAACAGCGTCAGCTGGCGCTCCAGGCGATCGGCGAGGTACGGCCGCAGCCACGGGTGCGCCTCGAACTCGAAGGCGTGGGTCGTCTCGTGCAGGGCGATCCAGGTACGGAACGGGCCGATCGGCACGCCCAGCGAGCGGGCCGTCGCCCGGATGTTCTCCTCGACGAACAGCAGCTTGCCGGGCGCCGCCTCGGTCGACAGCAGCGCGAGGTCGTACTGGCCCAGGACGCGGGTCCCCATGAAACCGAGCAGGAACCCGAGCTGGCGCGTCGTCACCCAGCGATTTGCCAGCGCCATGGTGGCCTTGGCGAGTCCCGCCGCCGGGCGGGATGACCTGGTCGAGCAGGTCGGTCTCGAGCTTGCTCATCAGCGACTCGAAGGAGCCCGTGTTGGCGCGCACCCAGCCCGCACGGTCGACGACGCCGGCGCGCTCGACGACGCCCGGCAACGGGCTGCCGAGCGCGGTCGTCAGCGCCGGGACGATGCGGGCCATCGCCGCGGCGTAGGCGGGTTCGGCAGCCCGCAGCTCAGCGGGGTCGAGGCTGCCCGGAGCGGCGCGGATCCGGCCGATCGCGATGCGTTCGACCTCTGGCCAGTCGACCAGGCCGCGCCGCGCGGCCTTCTCGGCATGGCGCCCGGCGATCGTCGCCGCGGCACCCAGCGCGGACCCGATCAGGAAACCGGCCTGCCAGACCCGGTCGTCACGCCACGACGGCCGGTCGTTGTTGCGGCTCGTCATCGCGCCGGGACCGCCAGCTCGACCTGTTCGACGTCCGGGAATGCCGACCCGAAGAGACGGCCGGCCAGGGCGTGGAACGTGCCGGCGTCACCGGTCGTCAGCTGGAGGTGGGTCGCGCCTTGCCGGTCCGGGTCCGCCTCGAGGCCGTTGATCCCGAGCAGCTCCGCCAGCGCCGACGCGGTCGCCGTCGCCGAGTCGACGATCGCCACGTGCTCGCCGACCTGCGTCTCGATGAGCGCCCGGAGCAGCGGATAGTGGGTGCAGCCGAGCAGCAGCGTGTCGATGGTCGCACCGGGGGGACGCGGGAAGATCGATTCGCCGGCGGCGTCGCGCTCGCCGATCAGCGGCGCGAGGGCGTCGGCCACGGCTGCCTCGGCGATCGGTCCGCTCAGCTCACCGGCCTCGACCAGCGGGACCAGCGTCGGCGTCGCGTGCTCGTAGACCTCGACCGCCGGGTTCTCGTCCTTGATCGCGCTGAAGTAGGCGTGCGAGCGGATCGTGGCCGGCGTCGCGATGACCCCGACCCGCCGGTTGCGCGTCGCCAGCGCGGCGGCCGAGGCGCCGGGCCGGATGACGCCCAGGATCGGCAGGTCGTAGCGCCGCCGCAGCGCCCCGATCGCGACCGCGGTCGAGGTGTTGCAGGCCACGACGATCGCCTTGACCTCGCGTTCGGCGAGCAGGTCGAGCGACTGGGTCGAGAAGGCGAGGACCTCCTCGTCGGAGCGGACGCCGTACGGGGCACGCGCGTTGTCGCCGAGGTAGACCGTCGATTCGGCGGGGTTGCGGCGGACGATCTCGCGCAGGACCGTCAACCCGCCGACCCCGGAGTCGAAGACCCCGATCGGGCGAGGATCCGCCATCTCCGCGCTCAACCCCGTCCGGCGGCCGTGCCAACCCCGACGCGACCGGCGTTGATCAGTTCGCCGGCGACGCGCATGAGGTCCTTGCTGATCGCGCGCGTCGGGGCTCGCGAGCACGAACGGGACGCCCTCGTTGTTCGACTGGACCACGAGCATGCCGTCGGACACCACGCGGTGCTCGGGGACGCGGCCGAGCGCGCGCTCGAGGTCCGCCGGGTCGATGCCGCCCGGCGAGTCGGCCCGGTTGACCAGGTAGCGGACCTTGGAGGCCGGGTAGCCGATCGACCGGAACGTGTCGGCGATGGCCACCGTGTTGTGGATCGTCGTCGAGTCGTAGGTGACGATCTCGATGATGACGTCGCTCGAGTCGAGGAACGCGAGGTTGATGTCGTTGAGGTAGCTCGACATGTCGATGACGATCGCGCCGTAGACCCGGCGCAGCAGCGACAGGACCTTGTCGACGTCGCGCGGCGTCAGCATCTCGGCCATCTCGATGCGCGGCGGGGCGAGCAGGATGTCGATCCCCGACGGGTCGCGCCACAGGACGTCGCCGAGGTCCGACTCGGCGATGCGGTCGGTCGGCAGGTCGAGGATCGACGGGGCGTCGACCGGCACCTTGAGCAGCGAGCGCAGGTCGCCGAACTGGAGGCTGCCGTCGATCAGCACGGTCCGCTGCTCGAGCTGGCCGAGGGCGACCGCGAGGTTGAAGGCGATCGTCGTCTTGCCCACCCCGCCCTTCGGGGCGAAGACGCTCATGACCCGGGTGCTGGTGGAGGCCTCGAGCGCCTCGTACTCCTTGCGCGCCGTCGCGATCCGGGTCATCAGGTCGAAGCCGGAGAACGGCATCGACAGGACGCCGTGGATCCCCGCGTTGGCGTCGGGTTCGATCGGGGTCTGCGGCACGGTCAGGACGATGACCGGCACGCCGAGCTCGGCAGCGTGGATCATCTCGACCAGCTGGAGTCCCTTGATGCGGCCCTGCAGGAGCGCGTCCACGAGGACGATGTCCGGACGCATCTCCTTGATCGTCGGGATCGCCCTGCTGCCGTCGGTCAGGACCTCGAGGAGCTTGACCCGCTGCTGTGCGTTGAGCAGGCCACGGATGTACTGCGCGACCTGGGGGACATCCTCGATGATGAGCAGGCGTGTCTGGTCACTCTGTGGCATCGGGCCGACGATACCACGAGGGTCGGGGGTGACACCCAGCACCGAGGTCCCCTCCCCGGCTGGTCCCTACGGACCGGTCTGCGCGCCCCTCTGAGGGCCGATCTGACGCCCGCGTCATGGCTTCACCGCAAGGAGGATCGCGCGCTCGCTGCCGGGGCCCATCTCGCCCATGTCGTAGCCGCCGGCCATGGCTTCCACGGTCAGTCCGGCGTCCTCCGCATAGCCGCGCAGCTCGTCAGCCGAGACGAGGCGCAACCGGTCGCGGCGCAGCCAGCGACGGACGGGCTCGCCCTGGCCGCCTTCCTCGAAGATCGTGGTCAGGGTCACGCTCCCGCTCGCCGCGTCGTGCTGCGCCGAATCGGCCTTGGTCACGATCGCGCCGGTCTCGGGGTCGAGACGCGGCCACTCGAGCATGATCCGGCCGTCGAAGCGGGCCAGGTCCTCGGCATCTGGGAGCCAGACGTCGACGACGGCGAGCCCGCCCGGACCGAGGTGATCGGCAAGGGCCCGAACGGCCGCGCGCTGGGCGGTCCTGGTCGGCAGGACGAGCAGCGAGTTGAGCGCGATGAACGCCAGGCCGAAGCTGACCGGCATCGGGAAGACGCAACCCGACGATGTCCGCCTCGACGAGGGTCAGCCGGTCCTCGGCGGCCGTCCCGCTGGCCCGTTTTCGAGCCCGGTCCAGCATCGCCGGATCGAGATCGACGCCGGTCACCGCGTGGCCGGCCTCGGCCAGCGGGATCGCCAGCCGGCCGGTCCCGACGCACAGCTCGAGGATCGGGCCGTCGGCCCGATCGGCGAGCGCGAGATAGAGGTCGAGGTCGCCGGGATCGTCGGTCAGGTCGAGGTCGTACAGGCGCGCGAGTGCCGCCGCGGTCGCGGCGTCCGGGCGGTCGAGCGGTCGGTCGAGGTCGCGCGGGTCGATGGTCAGCCCTCCCAGCGGACGGTGCCGCCGGCCTGCGCGCTTGACCGCGAGCGCGCTGATGGCTTCGAGGGCGGCGCGGTTGGCCGCCATCGAGGTGGTCTCGGCCTGGTCGTACGGCGGCGAGACCTCGACGATATCCATCCCGGCGAGGTCGACGGCGGCGACGATCTGGCGGACGGCGCGCAGCACCTCGCGGGTCAGCATCCCGCCCGGTTCGGGTGTCCCGGTGCCGGGCGCCATGCCGGGATCGATGACGTCGATGTCGAGCGAGAGGTAGATCGCGTCCGGTCCGTCGAGCGCCTCGGCGATCGCGTCGGCGATGACCGCCTCGGCGCCGCGCTCCTCGATCTCGCGCATGAAATGCCAGCGCAGGCCCTGCTCCTGCATCCAGTCGAAGGTCGCCTTTGGCGGCCAGTAGCCGCGCAACCCGACCTGCACGAAGTTCTTGCCCTTGACCGCGCCCGACTCGATGAGGCGGCGCATCGGCGTCCCGTGGCTGGCCAGGACGCCGAAGGTGTCGGAGGCGGTATCGGCGTGGGCGTCGAAATGGACGATCCCGATGCTGCCCGGGCGGCGCACCTCGGCGATGGCCGTCGCGGCGGGCCAGGTGATCGAGTGGTCGCCGCCGAGGATGATCGGGATCGCGCCGGTCTCGGCGACCTCGCGGACCTTGCGGTAGATCATCGCGTGGCCGCGCTCGATCCAGGCCGGCACGATGTTCGCGTCGCCGGCGTCGACCACGGTCAGGACGTCGTACGGATCGATGTCGAGCTGGAGCGAGTGGATCGCGCCCGAGGTGTACTGGGCCTCCCGGATGGCGCGCGGCCCGAAGCGGGCGCCCGGCCGGTGGCTGACGGCGTCGTCGAATGGGGCACCGACGATCGCGACATCGACGCCGAGTCGGCGGAGCTCCGCGGGATCGGTGATCCAGGGCAGGTTCATGAACGTGGTCGGGCCGACGTACGTGGGCAGGTCGAAATCGCTGTACGTCTCGAAGTCCGCGTCCCAGCCGTTGTCGCGCGCGAAGTCGCGGTCGAGGGCGGGGTCAGTCGGGCGGTCTGCCACGGGATCCTCCGGAGACGGCCGCAGCGTCATGCCGCGCGGATCGAGTCCGTCTCGCTGGGGGGCGGCGCCGCCGGTTCGCAACCGTCGTCCAGCAGGACGCGCCAAGGGCGAGTCTATCAGCAGGGCCGGCGGGGATGGCGGTCCATTCGTGCGTTGTCGGCCTAGGGTTCGGCTGCGCGATTGATGCTTGATTTCGGGCGGTCTGGAGCACCTGCGCTGTCGTATGCCAATAGGCGGCATATCCCGAGGGATCGCGACGTCGAACTCACGTGACCAGGGCGATCGCGACCCACGGGGCTACCTCCATGCGGCGTACGGAGGCCGTCATCTCAGGCGGATATGCCGTCCATTGGCATCAACAATCGAGGTGGCCCGGAGGGCCTGGAATCAAGCATCAAAGTCTGCCTGCCGCGGAGCCGGTCAGTCGGGGTTCGGAATTCCTCCCACGCCGCCGCGACGAGGGCCGGGTCCTTGAACAGCTCGACCGCGGTCTGGGCGATGAGCGTCGCGGCCAGCAGAGTCACCTCGTCGGCGCGCGGCGTCGCGGCCGCGTCGCGGAACAGGATCGAGTGCCCGGGCGTGCCCTCGGGCGCGATCGCGAGGTCGGGGTGGATCGTCGGCACGACCCAGCTGACGTTGGCCATGTCGGTCGAACCGGCGTTGGCATCGTCGCCCTGGTCGTCGATGCCGTAGGCGGCCATGTTTGCCCGGAACCGCTCGGCGAGGACGCCGTTGTTGCGCATGGTCCGGGCGCCACCGGAGAAGGTGACCTCGACCGTGGTGTCGGTCGCGAGCGCCGCCGCCTCGCACATCTGGCGGAAGCGGTCGCGCATCGCGGCGTAGTCGGACTCCTTCGCGCTGCGGATCATGAACCAGGCCGATGTCCGGTCCGGGATGATGTTCGCCGCCGTCCCGCCCTCGCGGATGATGCCGTGGACCCGCGCCGTCGGGTGCAGCTGCTGACGCCACAGACCTACCGAGGTGAACAGGAGGATGAGCGCGTCGAGCGCGTTCTTGCCGCGCCACGGATCCGACGACGCATGCGACTGGAGGCCTGTGTAGACGACGTCGACGTCCTCCGACGCGAGCGGGTAGCTCTCGACGTGGTTGCGATCGCACGGGTGGTAGAGCAGCGCGGCGTCGAGGCCCTCGAACAGGCCATCGTCGATCATGATCTGCTTGCCGCTCCCCCGTTCCTCGGCGGGCGTGCCCAGGAAGACGATCTCGCCGGGGAGCTCATCGGCGAGCGCCGCCAGGGCGATCGCCGCCCCGACCCCCGAGGCTGCCATCGTGTTATGTCCGCAGCCGTGACCGAGCCCGGGAAGCGCGTCGTACTCGGCGAGGATCCCGATCCGCGGCCCATCGCCGGCTCCACCGCGGAGCGTGGCGCGGATGGCGGTCGCGAGGCTGCCGGCCGGGTGTTCGACGGTGAACCCGTGACGTCCCAGGACCTCCGCGACCCAGGCGGCCGCGTGCGTCTCCTCGAAGGCGGGTTCAGGGTCGGCGTGGATCCGATGCGACAGGTCGACGATCTCGTCGCGCGCCGCCTCGACGGCCGCGGCAACGCGAGCCTTGGCGTCTTCGAAGGGAGCGGCGGGTCGGGTGGCGGTCAACGCGGGCACTCGGTCTCCTCGTGACTGCGGACGGGGCCCCCGGAACGTGCGAACGATAACGCGGCGTCGAGCCTCAGCGCTCGGCGGACAGCGTGGCCTCCGCGACGACGACGAGAGCGATCATGAACAGCGCGATCGGCAGTTCGAGCAGCCCCTGCAGTCGCAGCACGACCAGGACGGCGACGACGATGCCGACCCAGGCCGCACGCCGGATCGCGCGCAGCCAGTCGCCCTGGTAGGCGATCTGGCGATGCCGCCCGAAGACCGTCAGCCACAGGATCGGGATCAAGCGTCAAGGCGACGGCGAGCCCCATCAGCGCGGCACCGACGATGCCGGCGCTTCGGTCGACAAGCGGGTCGCGCGTCGTGACGACGAGGCCGACCAGCACCCAGACGACCGCGGCCGCGCCGAAGAAGGCGAGGTTGGCTGTCCGGTCGCGCGCTTCCATGACCATCGAGTCTAGGGCGCTTGACCGGTCGGGCGTGGCCCACGGTCGGATCAGCCGCACGATGCGCTCCATCTCCGATACGGTCTCCTCGGCGGGCCCGGTCGGTCCGGGGAGGAATGCGAACGGTGCGCCGGTCTCGACCCGCCGTCGAGTCGGGCGAATGCCCTATCGCCGTGCCGTCTCGGAGGCCGATCAGCGCGCGACGCTCGACGGGCAGATGTCGCGGAACGCGCAGTAGGTGCATGCCAGGTAATCGGGACGTGGCGTGTAGTCCCGCGCCCGCATCCCGGCCGCCGCCCCGGCGATCTTCTCGCGCGCCTTGGCCAGCCGCTTCGGGTCGACCGCGACCTTGCCGACGAGCCCGGATTCGAGGAAATGGAGGGCGATCGCGTCCGGCAGCCGTCCGGTCATGGCCTCGTAGCCCATCGCGTAGATCTGGAGCTGGAGAGAGTCGCGGGCGCGCTGCCGGGCCTTGGCCGGGTCTCGCACGTCCGACGACTTGTAGTCCGTGATCGTCACCCGCTCCGGACCGAGCATCCCGAGCGTCGGCGAGACGACATCGGCGCTGGGCGCGTCGGCCGCGACGACGGACGGGGCACTCCCCGCCTCGATCGGCTCGACATCGACCCGGTCCCAACGGCCGCGGACCCGGTCCCCACCGAGGGTGAAGCTGAATTCGCGCTCGACGTAGGTGGGGATCACCGCGTCGGGCAGGAGCTGGGCCTCGCGGAACCGGCGCAGTGCCGCGCGTCCGGCGGCCAGCCGCGCTTCTTCGTGGTCGCGGCTCATGAACCCCTCGTTGGACCACGCCGAATCGAACACCTCGTCCAGCTCGGTCTCGCTCATGACGTGACCCTTGGCGTGCTGGTGGTGGAACAGCTGGACGGCCTTGTGGAGCGCGGCGCCATAGACGATCGCGTGGTGGGGTGCGAGCGGCACGCGCAGGACGTGGGCGTACTTGTACTTGAGCGGGCAGGTCAGGTAGTCGTCGACCTGGTAGAAGCTCAGCGACAGCGGCTCGGTGATCGGACCCTCCGGGGCCGTGCGGGTCGCAGCGCTTGGCTCGAACGTGGCGAGGCGCTCGAGCGGCGTCGTGGTGCGTGCGCCTGCGCCGGGGACGCCGGCGGCGGCCGGCAGGTCGAGCGCCTCGAGCACGAACGGCGAGACCCGCCGGGCGCGTGCCCCGCCGTAGTCCGCGGCGTGGGTCAGGACCAGCTCGTCACGTGCCCGGGTCATCGCGACGTAGCACAGCCGACGTTCCTCGGCGAGTGCCAGTTCGGCGGTCGGTGGCAGACCCCGACCCAGCCCGGCCGGGAGCGCCAGGGCGTCGCCCTTCCCTCCCGACGGGAAGCGGCCGGCGACCATCCCGGGCAGGAAGACGACCGGGAACTCGAGTCCCTTCGCCTTGTGGACGGTCAGCACGGCGACCGCGTCGGCGTCGGGGTCGAGCTCGGCGGTCGCCGGGTCATCGCCGGCCTCGATGAGCGTGGCGAGGTGCGGTGCGACGAAGACCGCCCGATCGTCGGCGAGCAGCGCCGACTGCGACCGGACGATCTCGAAGAAGCGCGCGATGTTCTGGAGCTGCTCCTCGGCGGCCGGCGTGTCCGTGCCGACGAGCCGGCCGAGGATGCCGCTGGCTCGCAGGAAGCGATACAGGAGCTCGCCGGCCGGGCCCGCATGCGCAGCTTCGGCGTACGCACGCAGGTCCGTGACGAGTCGATGGACGGTGGCTCGCGTCTCGGGCGCCAGGCGCAGGATCCCGGGCTGGCGATCGACCTCCTCGAGGATGGCCCAGACCGAGCGGTTGCGGCGACGGGCCATGTTCACGATCGCCGTCAGCTCCTCGCCACCAAGGCCGTAGACGTCGGATGCCGCTAGGGCGTAGACGTCGACGCTCGATTCGAGGTCGGCAACGGCTCGCAGGAACGCGAGCAGCAGGCGGACCTCGGGCCGGGCGTACAGACCGGACGTTCCCGAGAAGCGCCACGGGATGCCGGCCATGTTGAGGGCCCGCAGGATCGGATCGGCGTGGCCGTTGGCTCGGACGAGGATCGCGTGGTCGCGCGGCGCGGCGCCGTCCTCGATCCGTCGCCCGATCTCGGCGGCCAGCCAGTCGGCCTCCTCTGCGCCCGAGGCGAACACCTCGAGCCGGACCGGGGCCGCCGTCGGCGAGACCCGCTGGGCGCGCAGCCGCTTGACGATCCCGGCGCGGACCTCGAGCCGGTCGGGGTCGTTGAAGCGGACCAGGCGGTAGGCGGCATCGAGGACCGGGGCGAGCGAGCGGTAGTTCCGTCGCAGCACGACGGTCCGTGCCCCCGGGTAGCGATCGGTGAAGGCGAGGATGTTGTCGACTGCGGCTCCCCGGAAGGCGTAGATCGCCTGGTCGTCGTCGCCCACGACGGTCACGTTGCGATGGCCGTCGGCCAGAGCGGCGACCAGCTCGGCCTGTGCCCGGTTCGTATCCTGGAACTCGTCCACGAGGATGTAGCGGAAACGTCCCGCGATGGCAGTCCGAGCCGCGGCCGACGTGCGCACGAGCCGAAGCGCGAGCGCCACCTGGTCGCCGAAATCGATGCAGCCGTTGGCCGCGAGCAAGCGCTGGTACGTCGCATAGGCACCGGCCAGCTCACGCTGGCGTGCGGCTTCTTCCCGGGCCGCGACAGCCGGCGTGACGTCGGTCGCCGCGCCCGGCTCCTCGCCCACCTGCGGCCTCGGCCAGACGTGCCGCCTCGACGGCCAGGCGATCGGCGTGCGCCATGTAGTCGGCCGGGGCGATGTCCTCGTCCTTGCAACGGCTGAACAGCGTCGCGAGCGCGGCCAGGAAGCGGGTCGGGTCGCCGAGCGGCCTGTAGATGTCGAGGTCGAACTCGAACAGGTGCTCGCGCAGGAAGATGACGACCTCGGGCCGGGTCAGCACGCGAAGGTCGGTCGGCAGCCCGAGCTCGAGCGCGTAGTCCCGGATGAGGCTGTCCCCGAAGGCATGGAACGTCGAGATCGCGGTGTCCGTGTAGCCGTACGGCACGAGCTGATCGACGCGGACCGCCATCTCTTCGGCCGCCTTGTCGGTAAAGGTGAGGGCCAGGATCTCGGACGGCTTGGCACGCCGCGTGGCGATCAGCCAGGCGATCCGGCGGGTGATGACCTGGGTCTTGCCGGTCCCTGCGCCGGCGACGACGAGGAGCGGGCCGCCGCCATGCGTCACCGCCCGTAGCTGGTCGGGGTTGAGTCCACCGAGCAGCGCCTCGAGACCCGCCGGCGCCGCATCGACGACCGCCGGATCCATGACCGGGACGAGCTCGCGCCAGGCAGGCAGCTGATCGAGTGGCGAGGGTTCGCGGCGCGGTCGCGTCCGCGTCCGGATCACGGGAGTGGCTGGGGTCGGTGCTGCGGTCGTGGGGGCCATGGCGGAAGAGTCGCCGCCCGCCGTGCCATCTAGCCTGTCACGCCCTGCGCCTGCTGGATCGCGGCGGTCTCTTCGTCGGACAGGGCGGCATCGCCACGGCCTGCCTTGATCGCCTTGGCGTAGACCCGCGTCCCGGATCGCGCGTGCAGACTCGACAGCACCCACCCGTCGCCGGCTGCGTCGAGCAGGGCGAGCGCGAAGCTCTGGTTGCCCCCGGTCTCCTCGAACGGGTTGTAGCGCACCAGCCCGACCCGCTGGAAGGCCCTGCGCTGGGCGCCTTCGAGGATGGCCATCCGCGCGGCAAGCTCGTCGAGCTCGCGCGAGACGTCGTCGACCTTGTCGAGGCGCGAACCGAGCATGGCCTCGAGACTCGCGCCGTCCCCTCCCCGCGTCAGGCCGGCCAGCCTGGCATCGATCCGACGCGTCCGGCGCGCGAGGAAGACGACCGCGACCACAAGCACGAGGACCAGCACCAGCAGAGCAGCGATGAGCGCGCTGGAATACGGCTGGATGAGCGCGTCGAGGTCGATCTGCGGGTCCTCCTGCTGGGGCGGGCCGAGTCTAGCAGGGGGCCCTGTCGCGATCGAGACGAACGGGATGCTATCCTCTGCCGTCGGCAGCCCGGACCATCGCGCGCCGACCGATCCACCGTTGGAGGCCCGTCACCAGATCATGGCCAAGCGATCCCGAGGTAGCACCTCGCGACCCGGACAGCGCCCGCCGCTGCAGCGCCAGGCAGCCCGGCCCGCGGCCGCTGCGGCACCCGTCGCCGCGCCGCGACCCGACACCCTGACCGACGCCGAAGAGGCGCGAGCGGCCGAGCTCGAGGCCTCGATCCTCGCCGAGGAGAAGGCCGCCGAGGCGGCCAGGAAGCGGTCGACCCCATCCCGCTCCGTCGACGCCCCAGTCCGCTCGACGTCGAGCATCGAGATCGCGGCCGCCCAGGAATACGCGTACGTGGCCCGCGACGTGAAGCGGATCGCGATCGTCGGTGGCGGCATGATCCTGATCCTCATCGGCATCTGGCTGGTCGTCCACCTCACCGGGTTCACGCGTCCTCTAGGTCTTCGGCCACCGGCGGCGCCGCCCGAGCGCGCTACCATCGGGACCATGCCATCCGCCCGACGGCCGACCGGCGCACGACCCGAGGCCCTCTTCCAGCCACCGCCCGAGCGCCAGCCGCTTGCCGCGCGGATGCGCCCGCGCAATCTCGAGGAGTTCGTCGGGCAGCAGCACCTCGTCGGCGAGCGCGGACCGCTCAGGCGCGGGATCGCGCGCGGACACCTCTCGTCCTTGCTGCTGTGGGGTCCGCCGGGGACCGGCAAGACCAGCCTGGCCCGCCTCCTCGCCGCCGAGATCGGCGCCCACTTCACCTCGCTCTCGGCGGTCATGTCGGGCGTCGTCGAGGTCCGGGCCACGATCGCCGAGGCCCAGGAACGGCTGAACCTCCACGGCACGCGGAGCATCCTGTTCCTCGACGAGATCCATCGGTTCAACAAGGCCCAGCAGGACGCACTCCTCCCCCACGTCGAGGACGGCACGGTCACGCTGATCGGCGCGACCACCGAGAACCCCTACTTCGAGGTCAACTCGGCGCTCCTCTCCCGCATGCGCGTCTGGCGGCTCGAGGCACTCACCGACGAGGAGGTCGGGGCTGTCGTCCGTCGGGCATTGACCGATGAGGAGCGCGGCCTGGCCGGCCCGCTCGGCCCCGAGGGCGGTGTCGGGCTCACCGACGACGCCTTCGAGCATCTCGTCTCGCTCGCCGGCGGCGATGCGCGCGCTGCGCTCAACGTCCTCGAGGGTGCCGTGGCGCTCGCCGAGTCCGAGGAGATCCGCGACGCCAAGGGTCGCGTCAGCCCGCGCCTCGAGGACGTCGAGACCGCCGCCCAGCAGCGCGTCCTCGCCTACGACCGAGCCGGCGACGGCCACTACGACACGGTCTCGGCCTTCATCAAGAGCCTGCGCGGCAACGACGCCGACGCCGCCCTCTATTGGCTGGCGGCGATGATCACGGCCGGCGAGGACCCCAAGTTCATCGCGCGGCGGCTGATCATCAGCGCGTCGGAGGACGTCGGCAACGCGGACCCGCGCGCACTGTCGCTGGCTGTCGCGGCGGGCCAGGCGCTCGACTGGATCGGGCTCCCGGAGGCGCAGTACGCGCTGGCGCAGGCGACCGTCTTCATCGCGTCGTCGCCGAAGTCGGACTCCGTGGGTCGGGCGTACAGCGCCGCGCTCGCGGACGTCATCGGGAAGGGATCGCTGCCCGTCCCGAACCACCTCCGCTCCGCGGGTGATCGTCGGATGAAGACGCACGGCATCGGCGTCGGCTACAAGTTCCCGCACGACTTCGAGGGCGACGACGTCGAGCAGCAATACCTGCCCGACGAGCTGGTCGGTCGCACCTACTACGTCCCCAACGACCAGGGCCACGAGGTGACGATCGGCGCCCGGATGGCCGCCCGCCAGGAGGCGCGCCAGGACAAGCCGCGCAAGAAGAGCCGCACCAGCCCGCCGATGGCCGGGATGAGCGACGCGCTGCGGCCCCGCGAGGAGAACCGGAAGAAGCTCGCCGAGACGCAGAAGAAGGACGCGTCCGACGGGACGTGAACGCGATCACGCCGCATAGATGTCGAAAGGAAAGGGAGCATCATGAGCGAGTACGCCGTCGTGAACCCGGCCACCGGCGAGACCGTGGCCCGCTACGACAGCTTCACCGATGCCCAGGTCGAGGCGGCCCTCGCCAAGGCCCAGGCGGCGTTCGACGACGCTGGCGGAAGCTCCCGGTCGCCGAGCGCGCCGGGATCGTCCGCCGCGCGGCCGAGCTCCATCGGGAACGCCGAAAGGAACTGGCGGCCATCATCGTCCGGGAGATGGGCAAGCCGTTCGCCGCCGCGGTCGGCGAGGTCGACTTCTCGGCGGACATCACCGAGTACTACGCGGACCAGGCGGACGTGATCACCGCCGACCAGCCGCTGACGATCCTCGGCGAGGGCACCGCCGTGATCCGGCGCAGCCCGCTGGGCGTGCTGTTCGGGATCATGCCCTGGAACTTCCCCTACTACCAGGTGGCCCGGTTCGCGGCGCCGAACCTGGTCCTCGGCAACGTGATCGTCCTCAAGCACGCGTCGCAGTGCCCGGAGTCGGCCGCGGCCATCGAGGCGATCTATCGCGACGCCGGGCTGCCCGACGGCGCCTACGTCAACGTCTACGTCAGCGCCGAGCAGGCCGCGACGATCGTCGCCGATCCGCGGATCCAGGGCGTCTCGGTGACCGGCTCGGAGCGGGCCGGCGCTGCGGTGGCCGAGGTCGCCGGGCGGCACCTGAAGAAGGTCGCCCTCGAGCTCGGCGGCTCCGATCCGTTCATCGTGCTGGCGACCGATGACCTCGACGCGGTGGTTGACGGCGGCGACCGCGGCACGGCTGGACAACACCGGCCAGTCCTGCAACGCCGCGAAGCGATTCATCGTCGTGGACGGGTTGTACGACGAGTTCCTGGCCAAGTTCACCGCCGCGATGGCCGCGTCGCCGCTGGGTGACCCGATGGCGAGGGGGACGGTCCTCGGGCCGCTGTCGTCGGTCGAGGCAGCGACCCGGCTGCAGGGCCAGGTCGATCGGGCGGTGGCGCAGGGCGCGACCGTCGTCACCGGCGGCGGCTCCCGCGACGGCGCGTTCTACCCGCGCGACCGTGCTGACCGGCGTGACGCCCGACGATGGACGCCTATCGCGAGGAGTTCTTCGGACCGGTCGGCGTCGTGTACCGGGTCGCCGACGAGGACGCCGCGGTGACGCTGGCCAATGACACCAGCTTCGGGCTGGGTTCGTACGTGTACAGCAACGATCCGGAGCAGGCGGCCCGGGTCGCCGATCGGATCGAGGCGGGCATGGTCTACGTCAACATCGTGATGGCCGACAGTCCCGAGCTGCCGTTCGGCGGCGTCAAGCGCAGCGGGACGGCCCGTGAGCTGGGTCTGCTGGCGGCCGATGAGTTCGTGAACAAGAAACTCATCCGCACCGCCGGCTAACGGGCCCGACCGTGGTGGTCGAGCCCGTCCCGTGTGTCGTGGCTTTAGCAGTTCGTGGCGGCGAACGCCTTGAGGTGATCGAACGCGGTCGAGACGTCCGGTGGCGGCGTCGACACGGCTGCTCCCGCTCGCCATCGATGCGATCCAGGTGCCGATCACGGTCGCGTCGGCCTGGACGCTGGCCATCTCGGGCTTCGCTGCCCACGCGCTGACGACCGGCCCAAGCGACGTCGCCGTCGAGGCGTCGATGTTCGGCCAGGTGGCCTCGATCTTCGACGCGAAGTCGGCGCAGAAGCCCTCGAGCGCGACCGACGGAACGGCGCCGGACGGGATGAGGTTCGACGGGACCACGATGGACGGGGCCCCGCTGGTCCCCGTGCTCGCGCACGCGGAAACAAAGAGAACGGCTCCGCCAAGGAGCCCGAGAAGTGAACGTCGATACGACATGGGAATACCTCACTGACTGGGATTGAGGCGACCGTACGGCCCGTGAGGTGCCAATCCCCTCAATGCGACAGTCGGGCGGGTGTGACGGGCGGCTTGCAGCCGCACTGTGCCCTACGAAGCGGCCGCCAGCTCCCCACCGCTGCCGACGGCCGGTTCGAAGTCGTCGTCGGCCTCGTAGATCGGCAGACGGAAGCCGAACTCCGCCCCGCCGGCTGGCCGCGACCTGGCCCAGATCGTGCCGCCCAGGCTGGTGACGATCCGCCGGCACACGAACAGCCCGATGCCGGCGCCCTGGGCCACGGTGGCCGCGCCCGGCGCCCGGTAGTAGAGGTCGAACAACCGATCGGCGGTCTCGCCGTCGAGGCCGGGCCCGTCGTCGAGCACGCGGACGGTGACGCCGTTCTCCTCGCCCTCGGCGACGATCTCGACGTTCGCGGTCGCGCCGCCGTACTTGACCGCGTTGCTCAGCAGGTTCCGGATGACCTGGCTGACATAGCCGTCGTGCCCGCGCACGGTCGGCAGACCAGGCGGGACGACAGCGGAGATGTCCGTCCCGAGCCAGATCGCCCGTTCGCGCTCGACGATCGTCGGCAGGACCCGCTGGAGGAGGACCGGCTCGCCGCCGATCAGCTCCTCGCCGCGCTCGACGCGGGCAAGGACCAGCAGGTTCTCGATGAGCCGGTGGAGTCGCTCGGCCTCGGCCGCGATGTCGGTGATGAGCTCGCGCGAGACGGCCGGATCGAGCTTCTCGCCGCGCCCCAGCAGCACCTGGCTTCCGCCGTAGATCGCCGTGACCGGCGTCCGCAGCTCGTGCGACAGGATGCCGATGAACGTGTCGCGCAAGTGGTCGTTCTCGAGCCGGTCGGTGATGTCGGTCAGGACGGCGATCGACGACTGCTCGCCCTGCGACTCGAACGTGCTGACCGCGAAGTCGACCGGGAACGTCGTCCCGTCCTTGCGCAGCGCGTCGCCAGTCCCGGTGTCGCTCGGCCGGCCGCCGGCAACCGTGCGAGCAGGTCGTCGAGCGAGTGTCCGCGGATCTCGTCGGCGGAGTAGCCGAGGCTGTGGAGCGCCTGCCCGTTGGCGTATCCCACGTGGCCGTCGGGCTCGATGACGAGGAGGATCCCCGGGTGTGCCTCGAGCGCGGCCCGGAAGCGCGCCTCGGTCTGGAGTTGCGCCCGCGAGAACTCGAGCTCGTGACTGGCGTCCTCGAGCTCGCTCTCGAGGACGCCCTGCTGGCGGATCGCCTCGCGTCGTTCGGACGCGCGCGCGGCCTGGCCGGCGAGCAGGGTGAGCAGGACGCGGTCGTCGTCGAGGAAGAGCGACCCGGCGTCGGGGTGGACGACCAGCCAGCCCTGACGGCCCAGGTCGGACTCGATCGGAAGGGAGATCGTGGCCACACCGCTCGCGGCGGTGCCGTCACTCGCAGCGGGATCGTCATACGTCGCCCCGACCTCGATCGGCGTCGGTGGCGTCCCGTCGACGACCCGGACCGCAGGCGGCGTCCCGAGCGCGATGACCGCGGCCGGCCCGTTCGTGATGGTCCGGGCTGCGTGCGCGAGAGCGACCCACAGCGCGTCCGGGTCGCCATCGACGGGCGCCCCGAGGAAGCTCTGGCCGAGGTCGAAGGCGACCGCGCGTTGCTGGAGCCGGCGCAGCGCCACCGGCGGGATGAACGCGGCGAGGTAGCCGAGACCAGCCACCAGGGCCAGCACCCGGGCGACGGCGGTGATGCTCGGGTCCGTCGCTCCGCCTGCGGTCGCGGCCGCCGCTCCCGCTCCCGACACCAGGATCGCGACCGCGAAGCAGACCGTCGCCGCCGCGGCGATCCGCAGACGCGTGCGGGCGTAGCCGACACGATGGCGCGCCGCCCGGAAGAGCAGGAACGCCGCGACCGCCTCGATGGTGAAGAAGTACGCAGACCACGAAGAGCGTGACCGGCGGGTTGCCGCGCGTCCCGATCCCGATCCCGACGACCGCCGCCCCGAACCAGATCAGGGACGCGATCGACAGCGACGGGGAGACCCGGACGAAATGGCCCGCGAGTCGCAGCGTCAGGTATGGCTGGAGGAGGAGGACCACCGCGGACATCTGGGTGACCGCGCGCGGGATGCCCGGGACGAGCTGGGTCACGATCGCGATCGCGAACAGCGCGACGACCGACGCGAACACCAGCACCAGGTCGCGGTGGACCGGTCGTGGGTCCCGGATGTAGTGGACCAGGACCACGACGAAGATCAGGATGAACGCAGATTGCAGAGCGATATTGACGGCGTCCACGAGTCCCTCGGAACTGCTCCACGCGGTGGCTGGGACCGCATCGATCGAACCCTTCTCGCAGGCACAAGGCGCCTACCGCGGACGTTAACCGGTCCGGCGGATGTGACCTTGCGTGAGGACGACCGGGTGCTACAGCCGCATAACAGATCGCGCGTCGTTTGACGGAATTGGCTCGCGGCCCGATGGTGGGGTGCAGTCGCAGGCGCCGGGCTCGCATCTCGTCGGTCCGAAGCGCGCGATGGATCGGATCCCACCCCATGGCTCGAACCTCTTTCTCTCCGCCCGAGGCGACGATCGTCGTCAGCACGGACGGCTACTTCGACGTGTATCCCAACAGCGCCCGCTCGAACGGCGACAAGCCCGCCTATCGCGGCGTGGTGGCCGAGCTCGGACAGGAGATCCGCGGCATCGACGACCGGCTGGCCGTCCGCCCCGACTCGATCGCCCTCGCCGACGCCGTGACCGCGCTGGTCCGCCGTCAACGGTGCCGACGCCCTCGGTGGCAAGCTCGGTGGCGGCCGTGACGGCAACGAGTCGGCGGCGTGAAGCGACGAAAGGTGACGTACCCGGTCGCGCGGACCCACACCAAGGGCGCACCGCGCGCCGGCGCCGGACCTGAGGTCGCGGTCGTCCGCCCGAACCTCGTCGCGATCGACATCACCGCCGGCGCCGGGCGAGCGAACCTCAAGGTCGGCGGTCGAGTGCGGATCAATGGCACGGGCCTCTATGCCGGCGAGGAAGCGACCATCGAGCGGCTCGTCGCCGGCGTGATCCCGACGGCCGCCGTGCGGACCGACGGGGGCGGGACTCGACGCGTCCGGACGATCGACCTCGACCCGATCGCCGGGGCACGCTGAGCCCCTCCGACTCGGCGACAATGGCCGACGTGGCGAAACGCAAAGCCGACACTCCGACCGAGAACTCTGAAGGCGCGAAGCCCGCTGACGCGGATCTTGCCGAGCCCTCCGAGTCCGCGGCCGATGGCTTCGCCGCCCTCGAGCTCGACGCGCGACTGCTGACGACGATCGCCGCTCTCGGCTACGAAGAGCCGACGCCGATCCAGCGCGAGGCCATCCCTCCGCTGCTCGCCGGCCGGGACCTTCTTGCCGAGGCGCCGACGGGGACGGGCAAGACGGCCGCATTTGCCCTTCCGACACTCCAGCGCATCGCCATCGGGAAGGCCGGCGAGGGCAGCACGTCTGCGCTGGTGCTGGTCCCGACCCGCGAGCTGGCGATGCAGGTCGCCGAGGCGCTCCACAAGTACGGCCGCGAGCTCGGCGCCCGGATCCTGCCCGTCTACGGCGGCCAGCCGATCGGCCAGCAGTTGCGCGGACTGCGGCGCGGCGTCGACATCGTGGTCGCGACACCCGGTCGCGCGGTCGACCACCTCAAGCGCGGCAGCCTCCGCTTCGATGGCGTCCAGGTCGTCATCCTCGACGAGGCCGACGAGATGCTCGACATGGGCTTCGCCGAGGACCTCGAGACGATCCTGGCCGCGACCCCCGACGATCGCCAGACCGCCCTCTTCTCGGCGACGATCTCGCCGACGATCACGCGCATCGCAAAGCGGCACCTGCGACGACCCGGCCCGGATCAAGGTCCACGCCGAGAAGCTCACGGGCGACGGGACGGCCCGGGTCCGCCAGGTCGCCTACGTCGTCCGGCGGAACGACAAGCTGGCAGCCCTGTGCCGCATCCTCGACGTCGAGGATCCCGCCTCGACGCTGGTCTTCGCCAGGACCCGCGGCGAGGTCGACGACCTGGCCGAGGCACTCAGCGCCCGCGGCCATGATGCCGGCGCTCTCCACGGCGGCCTGACCCAGGAGGGCCGCGACCGGATGATGGGTCGCTTCCGCGACGGCTCGCTGGATGTCCTCGTTGCGACGGACGTCGCCGCCCGCGGTCTCGACATCGAGCACGTCTCGCACGTCGTCAACTACGACGTCCCGTCCAACCCCGACGCCTACGTCCATCGCATCGGCCGGACGGGGCGCGCCGGCCGCGAGGGCGTGGCGATCACCCTGGTCGAACCCCGCGAGCATCGGATGCTGCGAAACATCGAGGCGGCGACGCACTCCAAGCTCGAGATCGCCCACCTGCCGACCGTCGCCGACCTGCGCGAGCGACGCACTCGAGATCCTGCGCGCCAACCTGCGCGAGGCGCTCCTCGGCGACGGGTTCGACCAGTTCCGCGGCGTCGTGGAGCCCCTTACGGACGAATTCGACCTGGTCGATATCGCGCTCGCAGCGGTGAGCCTCATCGAAGGCGCGGGAACGCAGGACGCCGACGAGGTCGAGCTCTTCTCCCCGCCACTCAACGCCGGGCCGCCGCCGCGCGGTGTCGGGCCGATGCCGGGTCGGCCGATGCGTCCGGGTCCCGGACCGCGACCAGGCCCGGGTTTCGGACCGAGACCGGGACAGGGTGGTCCGGGAGGTCCGCCGCGCGGTGGGGATCGCCCGGGCTCGAGCGGGCCGTGGGTGCGGCTCTTCGTCGGCGGTGGTCGGCGTGCGGGGCTGCGGCCGGGTGACCTGGTCGGAGCCATCACCAATGAGGCGCACGTCCCTGGCGGCGTCGTCGGTGCGATACAGATCAACGAAGGCTTCTCCCTTGTTGACGTCCAGGAAGGGGTCGCCGATGCCGTCATCGCGGCCTTGCGCGAGGCCACGATCCGCGGCAAGCGACTCCAGGTCCGCCGCGACGACTAGGCGCGGGAAGGAAGCGGCATGAACAAAGCCGACATCGCCGTCCTGTTCGACTACCTGTTCTGGCTCCGTGACCGCGTGCTCGCGGCTGCCGGGGACCTACCCGTGGACGCCTTCGTCGCGACCGAGAAACTGACCCAGCGCGACCTGCGCTCGACGCTGGTCCACGAGCTCGATATCGAATTGAGCTGGCGCGCGCGTTTCCTGGATCGCGGCCCCCACCCGAAGGGAGAGACGGAGCTCCAGCCCGACGACTACCCGACGGTCGAAAGCCTGGCAGCCCACTGGCGAGCGGACGAGATCGAGACGCGGCAGTGGCTGGCCGGACTCACCGATGAGAGCCTTGCCGCCGACGACCCGGTCGAGGACCGGACGGGCTATCCGCAGTGGGTCTACCTGGTGCATATCGCCACTCACGGGGTCCAGGAATGTACCGATGCCGCCGCACTCCTGACCCGCGCCGGCCATTTCCCGGGAACCCTCGGGTTCCTCGACTTCTGGGACGCACGGCTCAGCGACTGACGGCGCGCTCCCAACATACTGTCGGCCATGGCCGCCACCCTCCAAAGGACCGTCACGGGCGCCCGCGGCCTCCTGGACCGCGTCTTTCCGTGCGGGCGCGATCCTGCTCTCGATGCTCACGTTCGTCTACTTCGCGCTCGGCATCGTCCGCAACCGGGTCTTCGCCAACACCTACGGCGCGAGCGCCGAGCTCGACGCGTACAACGCGGCCTTCCGCATCCCCGAGATCGCCCTCGACGTCCTCGTCGCGGCCGGGCTGACGGCCCCGTTCGTGCCCGTCTTCAGCAGCTGCGGCGCGATGACCCGCGACGCCGCGAACGACTTCGGGCGGACCGTCCTGACCGGTGCCGTGGCGTGATGCGATCGCTGTCGGGGCCATCTTCCTGCCGCCCCGTGGCTCGCGACCCATCGCCGCGGATTCGACCCGGCGACCCAGGAGCTCTACGTCGAGCTGCCCGGATCAACTGCGTCGCGCAGGTGCTGTTCGCCGGGTCGATCGTCATCGGCGAGGTCCTCGTCGCGAACCGGCGGTTCCTGTTCTACGCCCTCGCGCCGATCCTCTACACCACCGGCATCATCGTGGGCACGGTCATGGTGGCGAACGCTTCGGCGTCATCGCACGGCCTGGGGCGCGGTGGCGGCGCGGTGGCGCATGTCGGGATCCGGGCCATCGGCCGAGCCGGACGACGTTCCGGATCGGGATCGGGCTCGGGTTCCGGACCGCGGCGTTCCGCGAGTTCTTCCGCCTGATGGTGCCCCGCATGCTCCGTCACCCATCGAGCCGCTGACCTTCACCTACTTCACGATCCGTCGCCTCGACGTTCGCGGTCGGCAGCGTCAGCGCCCTCAACTTCGCGCTCGACTACCAGGTCGTGCCGGTCAGCCTGATCGGCGTCTCGTTCTCGCTCGCCGTCTTCCCGGTCCTGTCGGCGGCGTACGCCGATGGCGAGCGCGGGTCGTTCGCGACCATCCTCTGGCCGGAACCTGTCCGGACCATCGCGGTCCTCACGACGCTCGCCGCCATCGTCCTGTTCGTCGGTGCGGGCACGCTCGTCCAGGTCCTGCTCGGCGGCGGACGGTTCGACGCAGAGGACGTCGCGACCACGTCGGCGCTCGTCGCGGCGTTCGCTCTGTCGGTGCCGTTCGATTCCCTCGTCGTATCCGCTCTCACGCGGGCTGTACGCGACGCACGACACCATCCGCCAGGTCGCGGCGTCGTTCGCCGGGTTCGGCGTCGTGATCGCTGCCTCGACACTCCTGATGCCGGTCGTCGGGATCCTCGCATCCCGTTCGGCTATGCGATCGGGATGACGGTCAAGGTCACGCTGCTCACGATGTTCCTGATCCCGCGCGTGCGCCGGATCGGCGTCACCCGCCGCCGGCATCGTCGGTGCCACCGTGATGTACAGGCCGTCGCGGTCGGGATAGCGACCCTCGGGCCGCTGCCATTCGAGGAAGTTGCGCTTCATCTCGGACTTGTCCTGGAACGTGCCGGGCGGATCGGATCGGCCCCAGATCGACGAGATCCGCGGGAACCACGGGTCGAGGATGTACGTGCCGGTGATCTCGGCATCGCGGAACACCGTCGGGTCGGCATCGGCCTCGGAAGCCGCTCATGACCCACGTGTGGGCCCCGCGCCAGGCGAGCAGGATGACCGGGGAGCCGGTCTGCATGATCGCGCGGCGGCGTCGCGGAGCGCCCCGGTGCGCGTTTCGAAGGCGCGGACCTCGTAGCCCGGAGCGCCATAGGCCTCGAGCGCGAGCGCCATGGCGCCGGGTCCCCACTCGCCATTGATGCTGTCCGATCGCGCCTCCCACTCCCCCACCCGGCCGGCGATCTCGCGCTGGACGGCGTCGGACGTGTTCCCACGAGGCCGAAGTGGGCCAGCACCATCTGGATGCCGGCCGGCGCGCACCAGTCCTTGCGCAGCTCGGACACGAAGACCCGGTCATGTTCGGGGACGACGTCGATATCGACCGGGACCCGCTTGGGCTTGGGCGTCGCCGTCGGGGTCGGCTCGGGTGTGGCGGTCGGATCCGCCGAGCTGACCGCACCGGCGACCCCGGCCACCGGCGATCGCGTCGGCACGTGGTCGGTTCGATCGTGCCGGTGGGATCGGGCGGTGGGTCGGTCACCCGGACGGTGGCGCGGGTCGCTCGATCGGGAACGGGGCCCGCGATGAACCGCTCGACGCGGCCGACGAGCGATTCCCAGCGGTCGCCGGCCCCGAACGCGTCCGTGGCGATCGCCGCCGCCCCGAGCGCGCTGGCGATCACGCCGATGACGACCGCGCCCGCGACGACCGTTTGGCGGCGAGGTCTGGCGCGGTCGGCTCGGGTCATGGATCGCGGTGCTCCCGGGTGGGCGGCGCTCGTCGATGAGGCGCGTCGTCAAGACGCGCGGCGCCGTCCCGCTGCGACCGCGCCATCCTCCGCGAGCCGGCGACGCGAGCGGCTCGGGGGCGGAGCGTGCGGCGCGAACTGGCGCCACCGGTCGATCGTACGCCGCCCGTGTAGCCCCGCCAAACAGCGGCCCGAGCCGGGAGCCGCCCGACGCCGGCGAAACCGGCCGTCCCAGGTCCATTCGTTCGATCGATCGCCCACAGCGATTCGAGACCGGATCCGGCCCTTCCTTCGTGCGCTTGATCGTCCCCAGCGATATCTCGCACCCACTCGGTAGATCCGAGGGCGGATCGGGATCGATACGCCCCGGAGTGTGCCGGCGGCTCGCAGATCGACCGCCGCCAGCGATATTTCGCACGGATGCTGCCGCGCCATCGGTCGGCCACTCACGCAGCGCACCCGGCCGGGTATCGATCTGCCGGATCCGTCGCCATCGCCCGACCGATGACCGAGGCCGGGTACGGCGGCACCCCCGACGTCGTCGGCGGGCTCGAGGTCGAGGCCCGGACGTGCCGCGGACGGAAGATGGTGATCCGGCGCCGGTCGAAGGTCGTCGACGCCCCGAGCCCCCAGCCGTCCGCGCGCGGAGGACGGCGTCGACCAGGCGAGGCGCGTGTTCGGCCGCCTCGATGAGGAGCTCCGCCGCTCGGCGCAGGTCGGCGTCGGTCGGGGGGACCAGACGGACGACCCCGTCGTCGATCGACCGCAGGACCGAGAGGACGGCATCACGGCCCAGCTCGCGGCCGAGGAGCGTGTCGAGCTCGGCCAGGGTCAACGCGCCGAGCAGCAGGGGTTCGTCGGCACGGCGGAACCCGGCGGCCGCGGCGGCATGGTTGAGGTCGGCGCGGTCGGCCGCGGCGAGCGATCGCGCTGGCGCCCAATCGAGGAGGATCGCCATCAGGCACGGTCGCGACGGCCCGGGTCGGGCCGGTCAGCGCCCGGTCCGGCTGCGTCGCCCGACCTCCCGCTCGGCGAGCCCGGCGCCGGCCGTCCGAGCGAAAGCCGCCCGTGCGCGCTCCGTCCGATGGCCAGGAACGCGACGTCGGCTCCCGCCCGTCTCGTGCCCGCGAGATACGCCTCTAGGGTCGCAGCGATACCGCGGTCTGGTCGATCCGTAGGCCTCGCGTCGCGAAGCGGCCGACCCGCTCCAGCAGATCGGGATCGAGGAGGATCGTCCCGTCCGGCCGTCGTCATATGCCGACATATATGACAGCCTCGCGACCCGTCGTCAACCGTCGGCGCCCGACGCGGACCCGCCGTCACCCAGGAGCGCCAGCGTGGACCGATTCGAACCGAACCTCCGCATCCCCGGCCCGACCGCCCTTCCCGCCGAGCGTCCGCGAGGCCGGCGCGCGCCAGATGATCAACCATCGCGGCCCCGAGTTCGCGGCGATGCTCGGCCGGATCCTCGACGGGATGAAGCCGTACTTCGGGACGACCAACGACGTCGCGATGATCACGACCGCCGGCACCGGTGGGCTCGAGGCGGCCGTCGTCAACACGCTCTCCCCCGGCGATCGCGTCCTCGGCGTCTCGATCGGCTCGTTCGGTGACCGGTTCGCCAAGATCGCCGGCATCTACGGCGCCGACGTGACCAAGCATCGATGCCGAATGGGGCTACGCGGCCGCCGGCGACGAGCTCCGCGAGCGGCTCGGCGCGTGCCCGGCTACAAGGCCGTCCTGCTGACCCACAACGAGACCTCGACCGGGGTCATGAACCCGATCGCGGAGCTGGCCGCGGCCGTCCGCGAGGAGTCCCCCGACGCGCTCATCCTCGTCGACAGCGTGTCGGGCCTCGGCGCCGTCCCGTTCGAGATGGACGCCTGGGGTGTCGACGTCGTCGTCACGGGCTCGCAGAAGGCCTGGATGGCCGCCCCGGGACTGGCGATGATCGCCGCCTCCGAGCGTGGCTGGGCCGCGATGGAGACGGCCACGCATGCCGCGCTTCTACCTCGACCTGCGCGCGCACCGCGACGCGGCCAAGCCGACGGCCAGACGCCGTTCACCCCGGCGATCGCCGTCGTCTACCAGGTCGACGAGGGCCTGCGCCTGATGACCGCTCGAGGGCAACGACGCGATCTTCGCCCGCCACGAGGCGTGCGCGGCGGCGTCCCGGGCCGGGCTGGAGGCGCTCGGCTTCGAGCTCTTCGCCGACCCGGCGCATGCCTCCAAGACCGTCACGGCGGCGCACGTGCCCGGACGACCTCGACTGGAAGTCGTTCAACGGCGAGCTCAAGCGCCGCGGCCTGGTCCTGGCCGGCGGCCAGGGCAAGCTGACCGGCAAGATCTTCCGGCTGGGCCACCTCGGGCTCGGTCACGATCGAGGAGATCATCGGCGCGATGAGCACGCTCGAGATCGCGTCGCTCGCGGCGGGTCGGTCGGTCCGGCCGGGTGCCGCGGTCGGCGGCCGCCCAGGTCGCCGCGCTCGAGTCGTACGGGATCGTGACGCCGACCGCTGCCGGGGCGGGTGCGTGAGGGTCCTCGTCGCTGAGCCGGTCGCCCGCGAAGGGCGTCGAGCTCCTTCGCGCCGACCACGAAGTCGACGAACGCAACGGGCTGTCGCGCGACGAGCTGTGCGCGATCATCCCCGACTACGACGCCCTGATCGTCCGCAGCCAGGTCCAGGTCGACGCCGATCTGATCGCCGCGGGCAAGCGGCTGGTCGTCATCGGACGGGCTGGCGTCGGCGTCGACAACGTCGATCTCGAGGCCGCGACGCGTGCCGGCATCGTGGTCGTCAACGCGCCGACCGGCAACACGATCGCGGCCGCCGAGCACACCCTCGCCCTCCTCTACGGGGTCGCCCGCAAGATCGCGGCGGCCGATGCCTCGATCCGCCGCGGCGAGTGGAAGCGTGCCCAGTTCACCGGTCTCGAGCTGCGCGGCCGGACGCTCGGCATCGTCGGTCTCGGCAAGATCGGCCAGGCCATCGCGGTCCGCGCCCGGGCCATGGAGATGACCGTCCTCGGCGTCGACCCGTTCGTCACCGCCGAGGCGGCCGCCAACCACGGCGTCGAGCTCGTCGGCTTCGACGAGATGCTGGCCCGCTCCGACGTCGTGACCGTCCACGTGCCGCTGACGCGCGGGACGCGCGGGCTGATCGGGCGCGACGCGATCGCCAGGCTCAAGCCCGGCTCCATCGTCCTGAACGTGGCACGCGGCGGCGTGCTCGACGAGGCGGCCGTCGCCGAGGCGCTCCGCTCCGGCCACCTCGGCGGCGCCGGCATCGATGTCTTCGAGCAGGAGCCGCCGACCGATTCGCCGTTGCTCGATGCGCCGAACACGCTGCTGACGCCGCACCTCGGCGCCTCCACGGCAGAGGCGCAGGTGCTGGTCTCCGAGGAGGTCGCCGCGCAGGTCCTCGACGTGCTCGCCGGCCGCAGCGCGCGCTACGCGGTCAACGCACCGCTCCTGACGCCCGAGACCGCGCGGGCCCTCGCCCCGTACCTCCCGCTGGCCGAGATCCTCGGCCGGTTCTTCGCCCAGTTCTCGCGCGGCGGCGTGCGCACGCTGACGCTCGAGATCGCCGGCGAGCTCGCCGAGTTCGACGGGACGCCACTGACCGCCGCGGTCCTGCGCGGGCTGCTCGAGACCTCGATCACCGAGCGGGTCAACCTTGTCAACGCCGGCGCCCTCGCCAAGGCGCGCGGGATCACCGTCGTCGAGCGCAAGACGCCCGACGCCGGCGCCTTCGCCGCACTCATCACGCTTGTCGGGCGAGACCGGCGGCCGGACCACGGTCGTCGCCGGGACCGTCGCCGGCGGCGAGCCGCGGATCACGAGGCTGGACGACTACCGGCTCGACATGGCGCCGGCCGACAACATGCTGATCACCCGCCACATGGACCGGCCGGGCACGGTCGGGCGGGTCGGCGTGATGCTGGGTGAGGCCGACATCAACATCAGTGCGATGCACCTCGCCCGGACGCGGCCGCGCGAGGACGCGTTCATGATCCTGGCGCTCGACGACGACGTCCCCGATGCCGTCTCCGACGCGATCCGGACCCAGGAGGCCGTTCGCGACCTGTGGACGATCCGGCTCGGCCCGGGCCATTGACCACCGGGGGAACCCCGCTGATCCCCGCCGGGCTCGATGCGACGCTCGTGCTCGTTCGCCACGGCGAGTCGACCTACATCGTCGAGGGCCGCTTCCAGGGGCAGGCCGAAACGCCGCTCTCCCCCACCGGCCAGCTCCAGGCCTCGCTCGTCGCGACCCGGCTTGCCGCGCCGCACGTCCCGCCCGCCCTGCCGGTCCCGAGCGGCGATCCGCTCGAACTCGTGCACTCGCCGCTGATCCGGACGACACAGACCGCCGAGGCGATCGAGCGCGCCATCCGGGCCGAGGGAGGCACCGTCACGCGCCGCCCGAACCCCGGCTTCCTCGAGATCCACCAAGGCGAATGGCAGGGCCTCCATCGCGACGAGATCGGCGCCCGCTACGGAGCAGTCCTGGCCGGCTGGCGCCGGGCCCCGCTCGAGTCATGGGCACCGGGCGGCGAGTCACTCCCCGAGGTCGCGGCACGCGTCCGACCGGCGCTGGCCGGGATGCTCGCGCCGGCTCGGCGAGGGACGTGAGCCCGGCACGCACGACCGTCCGCAGGTCGCCGGCTACCGCGACGCCGTGCCCGACCAGCCGTGGTCGATCGTCGTCGGGCACGACGGGGTCTTCAAGGTCGCGATGCTGACGCTGTTCGACCTGCCGCTCGATCGCTTCTGGATGTGGTCGATGGACCTGTGCGGGATCACGGTCATCGAGTTCCGTGCCGGTCGCCCGGTCCTGCGCGCCCACAACCTGACGGCACACCTCGCGGCCCTCACCGACGAGAAGGCGCTGGCAGACCTCGAGGAACGCAGCCGGAGCGGCGCTCTCTAGCGCTTCTTCTTGCGGCGTTCGCGTCGGCGGAATGCGAGCCTCAGGAGGCTCACCCGCAGCCGGCGCTGGGCCGCCTTGAGGCTCTGGATCCGCTCGTCGCCGAGGATCTCGCGGGCGTAGACGGATTCGACCTTCGCCCGCGCGACCGTCTCGAGCTCGGGGCGGACGATCGGCAGGACATCGCTGAGGACACCCGCGTACTCATAGACCGTCTGGTTCGGACGCGGTCCGAAACCGAAGCGCGACGCGATCCGCGTCACCGTGCCGTATGCGTCGTCGGCAGTCGTGCCGCCGCGTGGACCACGCTGCCAGACCACGAACGCGACGGCCCCGACGATCAGCAGCAGCAACCCAAGGACAGCCACGAGCGGACCCAGCGAGCTCGCAGCGCCGAACCCGCCCTGGCCGGGCCGATTGACCCCGGGGTCAGCGCCCTCGAACTCCCTGCGGCTCGCTCGCGGCGCCGAGGCTGACGAACGCACCGGCGGGCTGGCGGCTGGGTCTCCCGTCGGCAACGCCGCCAATTGCGAGAGAGAGCCGGTCGGATCGAACGGGAGCCAGCCGTAGCCCGGGAAGTAGACCTCGACCCAGGCGTGGGCATTGCTGAACAGGATCGTCTCGGTGGCCGAGTTCTTGTCGCGCGAGCCTGGCAGGAAGCCCTGCGCGATCCGGGTCGGGACACCGAGGTCACGCAGGATGACCGCCATCGTGGTCGCGTAGTACTGGCAGAAGCCCTTCTTGTAGGTGGCGAAGCACTCGGCCTTGGACAGCCGGCCGCACGGCAGGTCGGTGACGTCGGTGGCGTAGACGTAGCGTCGACGACTTGAGCTCCTTGACGATCTGGTCGGCGAGGTCGATCGGTGCCCCTGACGGGGCCTCGTCGAGGATCTTCGCCTCGAGTTTCTGAGCGTTCGGTCCGAGCGATCCCGTCGGGGAGCGGCAGGTAGAGTGCCTTGATCTCGTCGGGGTAGTTCGTCTCGGTCGCGCGCAATGCCGCGATGTTCACCTGTCCTGGACCGAGGCCGTTGATCGGCGTCAGCGCCGTCACCGTGTACGGCCCGCTGGCGTCGATCCGATCCAACGTCCCGAAGTAGCCGTCGGAGCCGACGGTGGTCAGTCGGCTCGGTTGGTCGACGGTGATCGGCGTCTGCGGCGAAAGCACCGTCGCCGCTCGGAATTGGCCAGGCACGACGGTGAACGTAAAGCTGTGGTGACCCTCCGGCGGGACGTCATCCGCCCGCTGGTCGAGGATCCGCGCGTCGGGCGGGAGATCGACCGTCGACGGCGCTGTCTGGCCCCATGAGTTCAGGTCGATCTTGTCGTAGGTCCTCGCCCGCCAGTAGTAGATCACCGTCATCGGTCGGGTTTCGGCTGATCGTGACCGCCAGGGCGCCACTGGTCGTCCATTCCTGCGCGATCTGGGTATCCGGCCCGAACGCGAGCCCGAGCGGGCGAGTCGAGCCGCCCGTCGGAAGGAAGCGCGAAACCGACTGGGATATCCCGATCAGGCTGTCTTCGACACCGTCCCATGCCCCGGCCAGGGGCGCCGATGCCGCCGTCTGGGTGAGCACGAATGACGCAGCCACGGCCGCGGTGATGAACGCCGCCCCACCGCGCAGGTAGACCGACGAGATGCTGGCCGGATCGCCGATCCGGCGACGCACCCACTCCGACTGCTCGTCGAACACGTGCGAACGGATCAGCAACAGGAGCGAGGCCACGCTGTACAGCACCAGGTAGGGAAGCTGATCGTTCGGGGTCAGCGCCATGTTCCCGACCAGGATCACGCCGACGACGACCACGGCGCTCAGCGGCCGGTGATGCCCGAAGACGGCGTACGACGCGAACATCGAGGTGGCCCACACGACCAAGGCCAGGACGAGGATGTAGTGCAGGTACTCCGTCGTCGACGACAGGCCGAGGATGGCGATGTCGACGTAGGCCTGGACCGTTGCCGTCGCGGTCGTCTGGTAGAGCTCCCCGATCGACGCGCCGCCGGGGAAGTCGACCAATCCGACCAGCAGCGGCACGAGAAGTGCCGCGAAGACGGCGCCGATCAGGAATGTCAGCCAGCGGCCCCAGCCGACCTTGGGGCCGATGAAGCCGACGAGGACCCCGCCGACCGCGGCGATGACCAGCAGGTCGAGGTATCGCGGGTTGCCGAGGACCCAGCGCGCATCGTCGATCGCCCACGCCATCGTCAGGCAGATGAGGAGGACGCACGCGAGCGTCAGCCAGCCCTCTGCCGGGCCGAGCGGAAGCCGCCGCCTCATCGCGCGAGGACCTCGCCGAGCGCCCGGCCCGGGGTGATGACATAGGAGCGCAGCTCGTACTCGGCGAGAGCGTGGCGAAGGGCACGCGTCCGCTTCGCCGCGAGCTCATCCGCGGCGGCGTCGACCGTTGGCGTCTCGCCCTCGGCGGTGGCATCGGCCTCGGCGGTGTACTTGGCGTATGCGGCGCTGTCGAGCGTGACGACCACGCAGGCGACCCCGCGCGTCCGGAGCGCGGCAAGCGGTCGGACCCAGGCCGGGTCGAGCGACGGCGTGATGATGACCGCGGTCATCCCGCGACGCAGCCGCCCGACGGAGTGGATCAGCGTCTCGACCAGCGGGGCGCTGCCGTCCGCCTCGACGGCGGCCAGGAGCTGCATGATCTTGAGGTGCTGGCGGCCGCCGCGGTCTGGCGGCAGGAACGCGGTGCGCCCGACGTTGACGGTCAGCCCGACCGCCCGGTTCTCCTGGAGTGCCTTGTCCGCGATCGAGGCCGCCGCGCGGACTCCCGCCTCCACGGTGGATTCCTCGCCACGGCCGGACTGGATCCCGCGCTGGAGGTCGAGGATGATCCAGGCGTCGGCGGTCTGCTCGAGGTCGAACTCCTTGACCTGGATCTCGCCGTGCCGAGCGGTCGTCTTCCAGTGGATCCGGTTCATGGCGTCGCCCGGGGCGTACGGCCGCACCGAGGTCGCCATGGGCGTCGTCTGGAGCGTTCGCACCGGCGATGCGTGACTGCCCTCGAGGGCGGCCGCCGGAAGGTGCCAGCGCGGAAGTGGCTCGATCCGCGGATAGACCACGATCGAGATCCCCTGCCCGACCGTCGCCGATGCCTCGAAGAAGCCGAATGGGTCGCCGGTCCGGATGTGGAGCGGCTCGACCCGGAAGTGGCCCCGGCGCGCGAGCGGGGCGCGGATGAGCCACGACCGCTCGGTCCGTCCGCCGAGGGTGATCGCCCGCCCGGGCAGCCCACCGGGGAGTGTCGTCGGGTTGTGGATCTCGAGCCACAGCTTCGGGATGCGGCTGGCATTGCGCAGCGTGTACGTCACGCGCATGCGGTCACCGACGTGGCCGTGCAGCTGGCTGACCGCATAGCCCGCCTCGAGGTCCGTGAGCCCCAGGCGCACGAGCACGTACGAGCCACCGATCACCAGGATCGCGAGATAGAGCAGGTAGAAGAGGAACGGCTCGGCCGTCGAGAAGGCCGCGACCACGAGGACCACGGCGACAACGAGCAGCTCGAGCTTTCGGATCATCCGGCGTTCGCCTCGGTCCCTCGCTCGATCGGGCGGCTAGGCGCTCGTCGCCGTCGATGAAGGCGTGGCAGCCGCGCGCAGGTCAGTCGGTCCGCCGCCCGTCGGGCGGACGCCGTCGATCGCCGTCGATTCGAGGAGCTCGCGAACGACCTGGCCTGCCTGCACATCGTGGATCGACGAGCTCGTCTTGATGATCAGGCGATGTGCGAGCGCCGGTTCGGCAAGCGCCTTGATGTCGTCGGGGATCACGTAATCACGGCCCAGGAGGCCGGCCAGCGCCTGCCCTGCCCGGTAGAGCGCGATCGAGCCGCGCGGCGAGGCGCCGAGGTAGACGTCGGGATGGTTCCGCGTGCCGTTGACGAGGCGGACGATGTAGTCCGAGACGGTCGAGTCGATGTAGATCTCGCGGACCGCCGCCTGCATCTCGCGCAGCTCCTCGACCGACATGACCTCGTCGATATCCTCGAGCGGATGGGTGCGCTTCTGCTCGTCGAGGATCACGATCTCCTCGATCGGCTGCGGGTAGCCGAGACGGAGGCGGAGCATGAACCGGTCGAGCTGGGCCTCGGGCAGGGCGAACGTGCCTTCGTACTCGATCGGGTTCTGGGTCGCGATGACGAGGAACGGATCGGGCATCGGGTAGGTCGTGCCGTCGATCGTCGCCTGGCGCTCTTCCATGCACTCGAGGAGCGCGGACTGCGTCTTGGGCGTCGCCCGGTTGATCTCGTCGGCGAGGACGACCTGGCTGAAGATCGGGCCCGGCCGGAACTCGAATTCCTGCGTCTTCTGGTTGTAGATCGAGAGGCCCGAGACGTCCGACGGCAGAAGGTCCGGTGTGAACTGGATCCGCCGGAAGGAGCCGCCGAGGCTCCGGGCGATGGCCTTGGCGAGGACCGTCTTGCCGGTCCCCGGGACGTCCTCGATCAGCAGATGGCCGCGGCACAGCAGCGCGACCAGGGCGAGGCGGACCTCATGGTGCTTGCCGACGATGACGCGTTCGACATTGGCGAGGACCTTGTCGCCGGTTTCCTGGATCTTGCTCATCGGCCTCTCTCGCGGTCTCGGGCGCTTCCGGTGGCGCCGGGGTCGGGGCGGGGTCGCAACGGGTGACGGTCGGCGACGGGGCCGCAGTCAGGTGACAGATAGTACGCCGCAGGTGTGAATCCGGTTCCCGTCACCAAAGATGACGTCGGCGAGCGGCGAATTGTTCACTTTTCCTCGTGACCGTCCTCAGCCCCGGAACAGAGTCAGCGCCCCGACCCAGAGCGTCATCAGGCAACCGACACCACCCATGACCGCGAGGAAGAGCTCGCCTCCGATCCAGGACGCTGCCGCGACGCCACCGAACAGGATCGCCAGCACGAGGGCGACCGCGGCCAGCCCGATCCGCTCGATGATCGGTCGCGGTTGGCGCGGCGCCTCCGCTCGGCATTCCCGCCCCGCCCTGCTCCCCGTTCATGAACCACCCTTCAGGTACAGCTCCATCAGGTTCCCGCCGATCGGCGCTGCGACCTCCGCGCCCCGGCCCGCCTGTTCGACGATGACCGCGATCGCGACCTTCGGCGCGTTCGCCGGGGCGAAGCCGATGAACCAGGAGTGGGGCTCACCCGTCCCGCCCAGCTCGGCCGTCCCCGACTTGCCGGCCGTGGTCACGCCCGGGATCTTGGCGCCCGACGTGTACTGCCGGCCGAGCGTCCCTTCGACGGCCTTGACCATCGCGGCCTTGATCGACTCCGCATTCGCGGTCGAGATGACCCGGCCCATCCCCTTCGGGCCGATCGTCCGCGTCCCGCCGTCGCCGGTCATCGCCGTCACGAGACGCGGCTGCATCAGGTCGCCGTCGTTGGCGATGGTCGCGGCCACGAGCGCCATCTGGAGCGGCGTGACGAAAGTCTCCGCCTGCCCGTATGCGGCATTGGCCAGCTCGACGTCGTCGGTGAACCCGCCCGGGGCCGGCCCGTCGCCGTTGGTCACCTGGGAGACGGCGGTCGGCAGGTCGAACGGCAGCTCCTTGCCGAAGCCCATCTTGCCGGCGAAGTCGACCAGAGCGGCGCCGCCGGTCTCGAGCCCGGTCAGCGCGTAGTAGATGTTGCACGAGACCTCGGTCGCCTCGATCAAATCGAGCGCCTTCGAGCCGGTCGCCGGGTGATGTCCATCGCGGACCCGGAAGCCGCTGACGAGCAGGCCGTTCTTCTCGGCCGCGGGCTGCTGCTTGAATGTGGTCTCCGGCGTGATCGCCCCGGAACCGAGCCCGGCCACCGCGGTCACGATCTTGAAGACCGACCCGGGCACATACCGCCCGAGTGTCGCGCGCGGCAGCAAGGGCTGGGTCGGATCGGCCTGGAGATCCTCGAAGGTGGTGCGCGCCGTGGTCGGATCCGCGATGGCCGAGGCGTCGTAGGTCGGCGTCGACGCGAGCGCCAGGACCTCGCCGGTCGCAGGGTCGAGCATGACCACCGCCCCACGCCGCTTGCCGAGAGCGGCGACCGCCGCCCGCTGGAGGTCGTACGACAGGGACAGCGTCAGGTCCTTCGGGTCGTAGCGATCCGCCCCGAACTTGGAGAGCGCGTCGCTGACCGGATCGCCGGCCAACCCGGACAGCTCGGCGTCATAGGCACGCTCGAGACCGGCGCGGCCGTAGACGCTCGACGCGTAGCCGACCACCTGGCTCGTCGCTCGGCTGGCATAGACGCGGTAGAACTCGCCGTTCGCGTCCTTCTTGTTGTCGGCGAGGACCTTGCCGGTCCGGTCCTTGATCTTGCCGCGCGGAACTGTCCGTGCCGCCGCGATGACGGCCGCGTCGTTCGGCGACCGGACGAGCGCGGGCGCCTCGACGATCCCCCAATAGCCGGCTGCGCCCGCCAGCAGGCCGAACGCGAGCGAGAGGACGATCGCGACGTGGATGGTCGTGCGGCCGAGCGAATGGCGTGCGGTGCCGCCGCGGAGCGTCACGCGATCCCCTGCCGGCCAAGCCGCCGCCAGCGGGACCCGACGCGTGGCGGAGGCGGCGGTTCCACCCCCTTGTCGGAGAGGGCGAGCAGCAGGCCGATGACGAGCGCGTTGGCGAGCAGCGATGAACCGCCGTAGCTGATGAACGGGAGGGTGACGCCGGTCAGCGGCAGCACCTTGAGGTCGCCGGCCGCGATGATGAACGCCTGGATGCCGATCACCAGCGCGAGACCGATCGCCAGCAACGAGCGAAAGTCATCCGCAGCCGCCGCACCGATCCGCAGCCCACGCTCGACGACGACCAGGTAGAGGCCGAGGAGCGCGATGACCCCGACGATACCCAGCTCCTCGCCGAGGGCGGCCAGCGGAAAGTCGGTGTGGACCTCGGGGATCGGCGGACGCCCGGCGATCTCGGGCAACCCCGCCCCGAACCCGACACCGAGCAGGCCTCCCCGCGCGAACGCGTGGAGCGCCTGGACCACCTGGTAGCCGGCACCGAGCGGATCGGCGAACGGATCGATCCAGATGTCGACCCGGGTCCGGATGTGATCGAACAGCATCGCCATCAACGCACTGCCGAGGACGAACAGCACGAGGCCGATGATCACCAGGCTGATCCGTCCCGTGGCGACGTACAGCATCGCCAGGAAGACGCCGAAGAAGAGAAGCGCCGCGCCCAGGTCACGCTGGACGACGACGATGCCGAGTGCGATCGCCCACATCGCGACCATCGGCGCCAGGTAGGCAAGCGGCGGCATGCGCAGCGGTCCCAGCCGCGTGTCCTGCTCCATCAGCAGCGTCCTGTTCTCGGACAGGTAGCCGGCCAGGAAGACGACCAGGATGACCTTGAGCAGCTCGGTCGGCTGGCCGCTGAACGGCCCGAGCTGGAGGGTCAGGCGCTGGCCGTTGATCTCGGTGCCGAAGACGAAGGTGAGCAGCAGCAGGCCGACACCGACCGCGGCCCACGTGTACTTGTAGCGGCGCAGCCAGCTGTCGGAACGGACGACGATGGCGAGGGTCGTCGCGAGCGCGAGAGCCAGCACGAGCCAGATGAGCTGGACCTCGGCCAGCCCGAACTTCGTCCCGAAGAATGTCTGCGTCACCAGGTCCTGGGGCAGGCGCTGCATGAGCAGGAGCGAGATCCCGCCGAGCAGCCCGATGGTCGGCAACAGGATCTGGTCCGTGCGCCGGCCGGCGAGGACCTGCGCCGCGTGGGCCGCGAACAGCGCGATGACGTAGATGAAGAGTCCCTCGGGGTCGTAGAGACCGAGCTTGCCGTGAACGGTCGCCTCGAGCGACAAGCTCCCGACCGCCAGGGCGACGGCGACCAGTGCCAGCAGCCGGAGCTCGAGCCAGCGCGGCCGTGGCCGGATCGGACCGAGCAAGCGAGGCGGCGCAGCTGGTCGTGTTCGCCGCGCCGTCGCGCCCGTGGCATTCGTCACGTGAGGGCCCGCTCCAGCCGCATCCGGACCTGGCCGATCTGGAGCTCGTCACCGAAGCCCATCGGTGAGACGCCGTCGACCCGACGCCCATTGATGTACGAGCCGTTGGTGCTGCCGAGGTCTTCGAGATACCAGCTCCGTCCTCGATAGGTGAGGACGGCGTGATCGGCCGACGCGAACGGATCGTCGATCACGATCGCGTTGTTGACGTCTCGACCGAGCGGCGTGATGACGTCGAGACCGAACGAATGCCCGGCGACCGGTTCGCCGCTCGGCGACTCCAGGACGACCAGCCGCCCGGGCCGATCCGCAGGCTCACGAGCCGCAGCGCGCAGGTCGCGCAGCAAGGCCTTGATGACGCGGTAGAGAAAGAGGTACAGGAGTGCCAGGAACAGCAGGCGGATCGCCCACACGACCAGCAGGAAACCGTCCATCAGTCAGACGCGCCCGTGGCGACCTCGACGATGATCGCGGTGTCCCCCACCTCGAGCCGGTCACCGACGCCGAGGACGACCTCGGTGACGGCGACGTCATTGACTCGTGACCCGTTGGTGCTGCCGAGGTCGGCGTAGACCAGGGTGCCGCGGCGCCCGGAGATGCGTCCGTGGTGGCGCGAGACCCTGCCATCGAGGGCCACCAGGTCATTGTCGGTCGCCCGGCCGATCGTCAGGTCACCGTCGACCACGACCTCGCGGGTGCGACCGTCCGGGTCCGTCACGCGCAGGACGGCACGCGGCGTCCTCGGGCGGGGCACCGTGTACACGCGCGTCTGGGTCGGGTCGATGTCATCGATCGCGGGTTCGTGTTCGGGATTGAGCGCCACGGGACCGTGCCCGCTGCGCCCGGCGACCGCCTCCGCGAAGCGTGCGTCGACGCGGATATCGGTGCGCTCCACCGTCGGATCGGCCAGCAGGTCGACGCGCGGGCGATCGACCACGGTATAGCGATGCGCGCGCGCGAACGACAGGGCGCCATCGGCGAGTTCGGAGGCAAGCGATGCGGTCATGTCGCCGAACTCGGCCAGGTCGGTCGGGTTGAGGTGGACGACGAAGCGGTTCGGGGCGAGGGTCCGGTCCGACGTCGTCAGGCGTTCGGCCTCCATCGCGCGCTCGATCCGCCGCTGGAGCTGGATGGGCTGCACGCGCGCGCGGAAGAGACGAGCCGACGGGCGCTCAAACAATCGTTCGAAGAACCGCTCGATGGCGGTGAGAGGCGGCATGGTCGGTGGCGGAGTCTACCAGAGGGTCCTGAGATGCCCCGGAGGACCGATTCCACCCTGACATTCGGCGCATTCGGACGGTACACCCGGCTAAGGGGCCCTCTTGAGCGTGGGGTATACTCTCGAACCGCTCGTGCGGTCGTGCCGTCTCGGGCGTTATCCGCGCGGAACTCGGGGACCCGATGACAGAGATCCTGACCGAATCGTTCTGTGAACGGTGTGGCACACGCTACACGTTCGAATCCGCGCGTCCGCGCGTGCGCCTCAAGGGCGTCAAGGTCCTCTCGCGCGGCCTCAAGAACTTCGTCATGTCGGACGACAGTTCGATCGACGAGGCGATGGCCGCGGCCCGCAGCGACACTGACCGCGAGCTGACCGCCCACCAGCTCGATGCCTTCCACAAGACCTTCAACTTCTGCATGTCGTGCCGGCAGTACACCTGCCCGAACTGCTGGAACGAAGCCGAGGCACGCTGCCTGTCCTGCGCCCCCCATCTCGGCCAGGAGGTCATGCCGGCCCCGTTCCCGGATCTTGTCACGAGCTCCTACCTGGTCGCGGAACCGGTCGACACGGCTGTCACGAACGGGTCGAACGGGCACGACGCCGTCGCCGAGGACGCTCCGGCTTCGGGCATGGACGTCGCCGAAGAAGCTCCCAGTTCGGGCGTGGACGTCGCCAACTTCGCGGCCCGTCTC
>CAVXVP010000007.1:0-13895 GCA_963765245.1 uncultured Chloroflexia bacterium | reverse complement strand
AAGGCCCGCCAGAGCGGGCCTTCTCGTCTTGCCGCACGGCGGCCTTCGGGTCAGTGGTTGCCCACAGCCTCGAAGTAGTTCGCGGCTGCAAAGTTGGCAACGTTCGTTCCGAGCTGCAGGCCTTGCACGTCGGCATTGCGGAAGTGGAGACCCGCCCAGATGCGGGCCTCGACGATTTCGTCGACCGCTTGCGAGAAGCTGCTGAACGTCCGCGTCGCGGGACCGCCGGGGTTCACGAATGCGCTCGTGATCTGGTAGCCCCCTGCGGGCGCGTTGCCGAAGAACATCTCGCAGCACGGTGGTGTGCGAACCGTCGAGCCCCATGTGTCCCGACGTGTATTCGGGGTAGGGCGCGGAGATGAGCGGCGTCCAGGTGAGGTCAGGCGAAGTCGCGGAGTTGCCGTCGTCTGCCGCCCTGCGGATCGCCTGAAACGGTCGCCAGAAGCTGAAGTGGTACTTGTTGTTCCAGGTGTTGATGGCCGCGTCCGCCGCCGCGAGGTTTTCCATCGCGAGAAGACGGGCGGCGTCGGAAATGTCGAGATGGTTTCGTGCGATGAGCTGGCGGGCGACGTCGTTCCAGCTCACCATGGGGTTGCTCTGCCACCACCTGGCGATATACGTCTGGTCTGCCGTTCGGGTGGAGGGCGTCACGACGCCGTCGCCGCCGATCGCCTTGACCTCGTTGACGTCCGCCGCGTAGGCGGCGCTCGTGAGTGCGTAAGGGTCTGGGCTTCGGAACTGCGACGAACTCTGCATGAGGAACGGCTCGACGCCTCCCACCCACGGAGTTGGGTCTAGCGCAGTCGTGCCGTTCGGTGCGACCGGATCCCAGTATCCAGGGTTCGGGTTGGGCACGAACTGGGACGGCCCGAACCTTCCATCGTCCTTCCTCGCGTCGATCATGGCCTCTGCGGCCGCCGTCCCGGCCGCAATGCCCTGATCCTTGAACGGCGAGGCGGGTATCGCGTTCGTCGACGCGTTGTACTGCGTCTCGAGTGACGCAAGTACGGTGGCCCTCGTCGGGAAGGTGATGCTTTGAGGAACGGTCTCGACGATGTTCTTCAGAACCAGGTACGCGGCTGTCGCCACCGCCGCTTCATCGGACGCGGTGTTTCCGAACCGTCGGTTCAGGAGGTACGGCCGGTGATGTTTCGGCGTGATTGCGTTGACCGCGTCGTACACGGCCCCCTGGACCATCCCCATCTCGATCTGAGACGCTGGCGCTGCTCCGCCTGCCGGCATTGGAAGGCCTGCCAGCGTGTTCACCGCTGTAAGGTTCCACTGCGTCACCGCAGTGGCGTCTGCCTCAGCGGGTGATGCGGCCGATGCGCCGAAAACGCCGAGCGTCGCTACGAGCGCACCGACTGCGACGGCGACAAGCCGGGTGGATCGCTTGCGTGCCATGCCTCCCTCTCTCTCCCCCGAGGCTGTCATGCCGCTCGATACAGAGCTAACAGAACCACTTTGTGCGATGGATTGCAACTGCGAACTCGAGCAGGTTGGCGGCGTCCCGCTGTTGAGCTGCGGTGACGTGCGCGTATCGCTCCATCGTCACCGTGCTGCCCGGTGCAGTGACTCGTCGCCAGTCAGTCGCGCGGTCAGTCACGGATCCAGTGGACGGGATCGTCGAGAGTGGCCCGGAGTCGTCAAGGGGGCGTTCCACGAGGGAAAGTGGCTCCGGCGGTAGGACTCGAACCTACGACCAAGCGGTTAACAGCCGCCCGCTCTACCACTGAGCTACGCCGGAGCGAGGACGCGGGAGTCCGGCCGGCCGGAACCGCGCGTCGTGGGCGCCGGGTCGGCGCCGCGCGACAGGATAGCACGGAGACCCTGAGCGTCAGATCCGCCGACGGACCCGAGCGCGGTCTCGGCGCCTGCCCCGTCCCGCGCCGCGTTGCTGCGTCTCATGCCGAGCGAGCCCTCCGAAGCTGGAAGCCCATCACGATCTGCATGATGCCGAGGATGACCAGCCAGATCCCGGCGATGAAGGCGAGCGTCACGGCCGATGAGATCGGCCAGGTCAGGACGACGATCCCGGCCACGATGCCGAGCAGCCCGCTGAGGATCCGCCAGTTGCGACCCTGCTTGGTCGAGAATGCCGCGATGAACGTCATGATCCCCTGGACCAGGAACAGGATGCCGATGACGAAGATGAACACCTCGACCGACTGGAACGGGGTGCGCAGCAACGCGAAGCCGACGATGACCGACAGGACGCCGATGATCGCGTGGAGCACGCGCGCGCCCGTGTCCCCGTCACGCGTGAAGGACGTGATCACCTCGAAGAAGCCGCTGACGAAGAGCCAGGCGGCGAAGAAGATCGCGATCGTCACGATCGTCGCCCCCGGGTAGAACATCGCCAGCAATCCCAGAAGGATGCTGAGGACTCCCATGACCACCGCCAGACCCCAGTGGTCGGCGAGGTCCTGCATCATCGTGTGGGTCTGGTCGGCCGCGGCGTCCGCTGAGCTCGTCATCCCTGCTCCTCCCTCCAGGTCGTGCCGGAAACGCGCTGAGGATAGCCCGCGTCGCGACCGGCGACCAGTCGGGCATACTGGCGTGCCCATGCAGCAGCGCTCACCGATCGTCTCGCCCGAAACGCTCCACGCGCGGCTCGACGCGCCGGATCTCCGGATCGTCGACGTCCGCTGGGTGATGGGCTCGCCCGGTGCAGGCCGGCTCGGCTACGAGGTCGGGCACATCCCCGGCGCGATCTTCCTCGACCTCGACACCGAGCTCGCGGCGCCGACCGGGCCGGGCCGGCATCCGTTGCCCGAGCCGGCGGAGCTGAGCGAGCGCCTCGAGGCCGTCGGGATCGGGGATGCGGACGACGTGGTGGTCTATGACGACGTCGGTGGCTGGATCGGCGCCCGGCTGTGGTGGATGCTCGACGATCTCGGCCACCAACGCGTCCGCGTCCTCGATGGCGGCCTGCCGGCCTGGCTGGCCGCTGGCTTCCCGACCAATACCGTCGAACCGGAACCTCGTCCGCGTGGCAGCCTCCAGCCTGCACGACCGCTGGACCAACGTGATCGATCGCGAGGATGTCGTCGCCGGGCTCGGCCGGCTCGTCCTGGTCGATGCCCGCGCCGCGGCGCGCTACCGCGGCGAGGTCGAGCCGATCGATCCCATCCCCGGCCATATCCCGACCGCCAGGAACATGCCGGCCGACGCCAACGTCGGGCCGGATCGACGGCTGCTTGCGCCGGCCGTCCTGGCCGAGCGCTTCGATGCCCTCGGTGTCGGCGCTGCGAGCCCGGTCGTCACGTCGTGCGGGAGTGGCGTCACGGCTTGCTTCACCAGCCTCGCCATGCGGGTCGCGGGGCTTCCGGACCCGATCCTCTACCCGGGCTCGTACAGCGACTGGAGCCGCGCCGGACTGCCGGTCGCGATCGGGCCTGAGCCGGGAGAGCCCCCAGCCGGACACCCGGCGTCGAGCTAGCGGTCGACGGGTCAGACCGCCGGGCTCGGGCGGACCGCCCGCAGCCGCGGACGGGCCTGGCTGGGAGTCTGACCCCTGGTCGCCGCGGCCGCGGTCGAGGCCGCCGCGCTCGCTGCGGTGGCCGCCGCGAGACCGTCGGCCGCGAAGGCCGCGACCACCTCCGTGTCGGACAGCGGGTAGCTGAAGAAGTAGCCCTGGCCGTAGGTGCAGCCGAGGGCCCGCATGCTGGCCGCCTGCTCGCGCGTTTCGATGCCTTCAGCGACCGTCGCCATCCGCATCGAGCGGCCCATCGCGACGATCGCCCGGGCAAGCGCCGGCGACTTCGGGTCGGCATCGGCGTCCTGGACGAATTCGCCGGCGATCTTGAGGATGTCGATCGGGAACTGGCGCAGGTGGCTGAGCGAGAAGTAGCCGGTCCCGAAGTCGTCGATGACGGTCCGGACGCCCAGCCCGCGGAGCTCGGCCAGGGTGGCGATCGTCGCCGGCGTCGCCCTGAGCAACGCGGTCTCGGTGATCTCGAGGACGAGGTTGGTCGGCTCGAGGCCGGTCTCACGGAGCGCGTCGCGAACGCCGTCGACGAAGCCGGGCTGCTGGACCTCCCGGGCCGAGACGTTGACACCGAAGAACATCGAGCTCGAGGCGAGCCCCTCGCGTAGCCAGCGACCGGCCTGCGCGCAGGTCTCGCGCAAGACCCAGCGCCCGATCGACAGGATCGAGCCGTTCTCCTCGGCGATCTCGATGAACCGGCCCGGGGCGATGAGACCACGCTCGGGATGCTGCCAGCGGACGAGCGCCTCGACCCCCGCGTAGCGTCCGGTCGCCAGGTCGATGATCGGCTGGTAGACGAGACGGAGCTGCTCGAGCTCGACCGCGCGCTTGAGCTCGACGCTCAGCTCGTTCCGCTCGCGCAGGGCCGCATGCATGCCCGGGTCGAAGACGGCGAAACCGCTCTTGCCGTTGGCCTTGGCCATGTACATCGCGACGTCGGCATTTCGGACCAGGTCGGCCGGTCCGCCCTGGGCATCGCGCGCGCTGGCAATGCCGATGCTCGAGGAAACGACCACCGGGCGATCGGCGATGACGTACGGCGCCCGCAGCTCCTGGACGAGGCGTTCGGCCATCGCCCGCGAGCGAGCCAGGTCGGGCCCATCCTCGGTCAGGATGGCGAACTCATCGCCGCCCAGCCGGGCGACCAGGTCAGTCGAGCGAACGAGGCCGCTGATCCGCTCGGTGACGGCCACGAGCAGGGCGTCGCCCGCGGCATGACCCAGCGTGTCGTTGACCACCTTGAAGTCGTCGAGATCGATGAACAGGATCGCGGTGATCCGGTCGTCATGGCCCTTCCCCAGCGACGACTCGAGCGTCCGCTCCAGGCTGAGCTGGAACATCCGCCGGTTGGCGGCGCCGGTCAGCGCGTCGCGCTCGGCCAGGTCCTGGACGTGACGGAGGAGCACGGCGTTGCGCAGGTTGAGCGCCGCCATCGACCCGAACCGGGCGACCATCGAGGCGACGCGCCGCTCCACGCCCGGCAAGCGGCGGCCTTTGGCGGCTTCGACGACGATGGCGCCGACTGGGCGGCCGTCGGCGATCATCGGTGCGACGAGCAGGTTGTGCGCGTTGGGCATCGCCGCCGCCAGGAACGGATCGACGATGGCATCGAGTCGCTTGACCGGCAGGACATCGTGTCGCTCCCAGGCCCGGGCGACGATCCAGTCGGGCTCGGCTGCCGTGGTCGGGACCGTCTCGGTCTCGTGCGTCGCGAGCGCGATCATCCGGCCGTCGGAGGCGCCGAGGACGATGCCACGCTTGAAGTCGAAGCGCTCGACCAGGCCGGCCAGCACGATCCGCGCCTGCTCGAGTGGATCGCTCGCGTCGTCGAGCCGGCCGCCGACCTCGACCATCGACTGCAGATCGGAGCGCCGCTGGCGCAGCTCGCGTTCGTTGAGCGCCGAGAACGCCGACGTCGCGATTGCGAACAGCCAGAATGACGTGACATTGAGGACCGGCATCCGATCGAATTCGATGGCCGCGCCAGCCACGACCTCGACCGGTGGGACGAGATTCGCGGCCTGCGCGTAGAGCATCACGAACAGCAGCAGCGAATCCCACAGCGCGATTTTGAGACCGGTCCGATACGACGCCAGCAACGACACGGCCACCAGGTCGAGATAGACCAGGAAGCGGATCGGACTCTGGGTCCCGCCGGTCCCGTACATCGCGAAGGCGAGATACAGGCCGTCGACCAGGAGGAGCCCGGTCAGCAGCCCGTGACCGAAGCGATCGGTCCGCCGGCGAAGGATCTCGACGACCGTCGAGAGGGCGAGATAGCCGACGGTTCCGGCAAGCAGCGCCTCGAACGCGATGCCGACCGACTCGGGCCGGATCGCCGCCCAGGCGATGACGATCACGGCCATCGCGAAGCGCAAGATGAGCAGGTTGCCCATGCGCTCGCTGAGCGCGGTGTATTCGGCCCGGTCGGGCGCGCTCGATCGGCTGCTGCTGGTCACAATCGTTCCTCGTCCTTGAATTCCACGAGTCCGTCGGCCATCGGATCGGGGCGCGGCTCGGAGCTTGGGATCGCGTGCGTCCAGGTAGTGCTGGACGAAGAGGAAGAGCAGGACCGCGACCATCAGGGCCAGCGGGAAGCTGAAGGTCGTCGCGACGGCCGCTGCCGCGGCGGGCTTGACCACGACCGCCACCTGGACCGCCGCCTCGTTGATGACGTTGCCGGCGAAGGCGCCCGGATCGAGGCCGGGAGCAGGCGCAGGTCGGGTCGCGACAGGGTCACCGGTCGACCCGGTCCCGCCGGTGCCACCACCGCTGCCAGGTCCGGCTCCCATGGCGATCGGACCCGGAGTCGCCTGCGGGGCTGGCCATTGATCGTCCGGACCGGGAGCACCGGCCGACGGAGCTGGTTGCCCGAGCGGATCCGGCAGCACGATCGACCCTGGATCCGGGCTGGGCATGGGGTCCGGAGCGGTCGCTGGTGTAGGCGTCGGGGCGCGGCTCGCGATCGAGGCGGGGGCCTGGGTCGACAGCGGGGTCGGCGTCGGCGTCGGAGTCGGCGTTGGGGTCGGGGTCGGCGTCGGCGTCGGTGTAGGCGTCGGCGTGGGGGTCGGGGTCGGGGTCGGAGTCGGCGTCGGTGTAGGCGTGGGGGTCGGCGTCGGCGTCGGTGTAGGCGTGGGGGTCGGCGTCGGTGTGGGCGTCGGCGTGGGGGTCGGAGTCGGCGTCGGAGTGGGTGTCGGCGTCGGCGTGGGCGTCGGCGTCGGCGTCGGGTCGCCGTCGACGATGACACGCTCGACGACATCGACCTCGTCATCGATCCCGGTATCCACGGGTGCGTCGCAGTTGGACGGACCCCCGGAGAACAGCGCACAGATCATGTCCGTGCCGGCGAGGGTTCCCACGTAGGTCGCGTCGCACGTGCCGTCGGTTCCGGTGTAGCAATCCATGTCGGGGCTGCTGCCAGGGCTGCCCGGGTCATTCGGGCTGGCCGGCCAGAAATAGAACCGGACATGCGTGGAGGTGCCGGTCGACAGGTTGCCGTCGTCGTCGTACACCGCGGCGTGGATGCTGACCGTCGCGCCCGCGCCGTACGTCGCGGAGGCCGGCGACAGGTGGAGGTATGTCGGCGTCCCCGCGGCCATCGCATGAGGCGCCACCGCCCAGAAGGGTGCCGCGGCGATGGCGCACAGCAGCGCGGTCAATACGAACGCCGCCACCGACTGCTGCCGGCGACGACGTCGCACCCGCTGGCGCACCATCGACATGCAAGGACCCCCGAGCTCCGTCTCGTTCTCCGCGCCCCCGCGGCTCGGATCAAGATGGGAGAGTTGTACGGGGCCGATAGGTCATGGGGCCATCGATCCTTCGTTCCACGACGGCCTATGTGCGAGCGCGCACCAACGCGGCGGCGGCGGCGCGAATCGCCCGAGTCCCAATTTCGGGGTTACGAATGGTGTAGGCGCGCGAGCACCGATCGTGCTGCGCGACGGGCCGTGGGGCCCTGTCGACAGGACGCGCGGGACGGCCACCTGAGGTCCGGCCGCCGGCCGCCGGCCGCCGTTGCGACGGCCGGTGCGGCCATTCCCCTACTCCAGGTAGTCCTTGAGCTTCCGGCTGCGGGACGGGTGGCGCAGCTTGCGCAGCGCCTTGGCCTCGATCTGGCGGATCCGTTCGCGGGTGACGTTGAACTCCTTGCCGACCTCCTCGAGCGTCCGGGCACGCCCGTCCTCGAGGCCGAACCGGAGCTGGAGCACGCGCCGCTCGCGACCGGTGAGCGAGTCGAGGACGGCCTCGACCTGCTCCTTGAGGAGCTGGTGCGACGCCGCCTCGGCCGGGGCGAGCGCGCCGCGGTCCTCGATGAAGTCGCCGAGGTGGGAGTCTTCCTCCTCACCGATCGGCGTCTCGAGCGAGACCGGCTCCTGCGAGACCTTGATGATCTCGCGGACCTTCTCGGGGGTGACCTGGACCTCCTGGCCCTTGGACATCGCCTCGGCGATCTCCTCGACCGTGGGCTCGCGACCGAGCTCCTGGAGCAGCCCGCGCGAGACCCGGATCAGACGGTTGATCGTCTCGACCATGTGGACCGGGATACGGATCGTCCGCGCCTGGTCGGCGATGGCCCGGGTGATGGCCTGCCGGATCCACCACGTTGCATACGTGGAGAACTTGAAGCCCTTCTCGTAGTCGAACTTCTCGACCGCCCGGATCAGCCCGATGTTGCCTTCCTGGATGAGGTCCAGGAACGACATCCCGCGGCCGATGTACTTCTTCGCGATCGAGACGACGAGACGCAGGTTGGCCGAGGTCAGCTGCTCGCGCGCGTCGCGGCCGATGACCACGATCGTGCCCTTGCGGTCGCGCAGCTTCGTGTTGAGCGGCACCTCCGGGTCGTACCCCATCCGCTTGAGCAGGTCCGCGTCGTTGCCGGCGAGGATCCAGCGCTCGAGCGCCGGGAATGCGACGTCCTCGCGGGTCCAGTCCCAGATCGCGCGCAGCCCGACGTTGTCGCGCGAGTCGAGATCGCCGTTGTGGACGGCCAGGAAGGCCCAGTCCAGGAGCGGCAGGAACGTCTCGGCCGAGGGGCCTTCGTTGTACGCGTGAACGAGCTTCTTCGCCTCCTTCAGGCGCTCCTTCGTCCCGTCCGACTGTGCGTCGCGGCCGGCCTTGACGAGGTGGAAGTCCGGCGACGGCAGGAGCAGCTCGCCCGAGGCTGGGTCCGACATCGCCCGGCTGACCAGGTCGTGCGCCTCCTCGCCGAACGGCAGGCGATGCTGGGTCTTGGTCGTGCGCGTCTTGCGCTCGGTATCGTGGAGCGTCCATTCGTGGAGCGAGACGATCCCCTTCCAGGGCGCCTCGACCATCTGCTCGCCGAGCTCGATCGCCTTGGCCAGGACGACCTCTTCCTCGGCGGTCAGCAGGGCGACCTTGCCGATCTCCTTGAGGTACATCCGGACCGGGTCGTCGATCCCGATCATGTCGGCCGAGATCGCCTCGAGCTCCTCGGCCGAGGGCTCCTCGACCTCCTTGGGGTCGAGCTTGGCGGGAGCATCGGCGGGCAGCTTGGCGGCGGGGTCGGCGGCGCCGTCCTCGGTCACCACGATGATCCCGACGTCGGCGCCGTCCTCGGCGGCTGCCTCCGGTCCAAGGTCGAGATCGTCGTCGTCGTCATCGTCATCGTCGTCACCGGCCACGGCGACGCCCGGCTTCGGGCGGGTCGGCCGGAGACCGGCCAGCTTGGCCTCTTCGAGATCGGCCTTGGCGCGACGGGGTCGCGACAGGACGGCCTCCACGAGTTGCTTGTCTAGGGGATCGGCGGACATGGCTTACCTCCGGTGGCTGGCGAGCAGCCGGGTCTGGTCTCGGCGCCGATCGAGGGACAGGCGCATTTCATTGATCTGACGTCGTTCGAGCATGAGTCGGCCGATGGCCTCGCGATCGCCGGCTCGTTCGGCCTCGCCCTGGGCGGCTTCGTTGTAGTCGCTTCGCTCGCGCAGCGAGTCGTCCTCCAGCTCGATGAGCAGTCGTGACACTTCGTAGTCGAGTCGCGCCGGGTCGAGCTCACGCGCTCCGGGACCCGGCTTTGCATATAACGCTCGAGCGAGCGCCGCCGTTTCGTCGTCGAGCGCGAGGAGCAGCGCCGCGCTGTCGAACGGCGGGTGGACGCCGTGGTCGTCGGGCGCCCGCTGGAGCACGATCGCCCGGAACAGCTCGCGCGCCACCGTGCTCGGCAGCTGATCCGGCCCGAGCTCGTCGACCACCCGGAGCTGCTGGTCCGGGACGAGCAGGAGGAGCCGCAGCAGCTCCGATTCGACCGGCGTGATCGCGCGCAGGATGTCGTGGATCGGGAGCGCATCTGGCGACGACAGCACCGCATCGGCGGTGATCCGGGACGGTCCGGCCTGGCTGATCGGATTGCGCGCCGGCCGCTCGAGGACCTGTCGCAGGACGCGATCCTCGACACCAGAGGCCATGCGAACCTGGCCGATGGCCTCGTCGCGACGAAGCGGATCGGTGACCTCCCGGATGGCCGGCATGACGGCTTCGACGAAGCCGATCCGGCCGGAGCTCGTCTTGAGGTCGAACCGGCTCGTGTGGTGGTCGATCAGGTACTCGAGCAGTGGCTTCGCCTTCGCGATCGCGGCCTCCCACCCGGCAGGCGCCTCGCGCACGACCTCGTCCGGGTCCTTGCCGTCCGGCAGCCGAGCGACGCGCACGTCCTCGAGCTTGACGCCCGACGTGTCCCGCTGGAGCTCACCGATGAGGCCGACGAGGGCGGCCATCCCGGCGCCGCCCGCCTTCTCGCCCGCCGCGTCGACGTCGTAGGCGAGGACGATGCGCGACGCATAGCGGGTGAGCAACGCGACCTGGCCGGGCGTGAGCGCGGTGCCGAGGCTGGCCACGACGTTGTCGAAACCCGCCTGGTGCGCCATCAGGGCATCCGTGTAGCCCTCGACGATGACCGCCTGGCCCGACTTGCGGATGGGGCCCTTGGCCTTGTCGATGAGATACAGCGTGCGGCTCTTGTCGAACAACGGGGTCGCCGGGGAGTTGAGGTACTTCGGTCCCTCACCCTCGAGCAGCCGGCCGCCGAGCCCCACGGCATGGCCGTTCTGGTCGCGGATCGGGAACAGGACCCTCGCCCGGAACTTGTCGTACACGCCGCCGCGTCCGCCCTGGCGCGGGGACGCCAGGCCGACTTCGACGAGCTCGTCCGGCCGGACGTCGCGCTTGGCGGCCAGCGTTCGAGTCAGCTGGTCCCAGCCGCTCGGCGCCCAGCCGAGCTGGTACGCCTCGATCGTCGCGTCCGTGAAGCCACGAGCGTGGAGGTAGTCGAGGGCGGGCTTGCCGGCGTTCGAGGACACGAGCACGGCGTGGTAGAAGGCGATCGCGCTGTCGAGCACCCCGCGCAGCCGCGCTCGGTGCGCATCCTCGTGCTTGGTGCGCTCGTCGATCTCGACGCCCGCACGCTGGGCGAGGGTTCGGAGCGCCTCCGGGAAGGTCACGCTATCGCGCTGCATCACGAAGCTGAAGATGTCGCCTCCAAGGCCGCAGCCGAAGCAATGCCAGCTCTCACGGGCTGGCGTGACGACGAACGACGGTGTCTTCTCGCCGTGGAACGGGCAGAGCCCCTTGTAGGTGCTCCCTGCCTTCTTCAAGCTGACCGACTCGCCGACGACCTCGACGACCGACAACTTGTTCTTCACTTCGGCTGCGACACCGACCGCCAAATAGCGCCTCCAGGACCTGAACATGGCTGTGGGCCTGTCAAGTCTTGACAAGCCCGAGTCCCTGAATTATGGCCCTTCTGGGGCCCTTTTGTCAACCCCTTTGTCAATACCCGGTGGGAGTATCGGCGAGGCTCAGGCTTGTGCGCTGCTCAAAGCGGTCGCCATGTCACCGTGAACGTGTTGCCACCGACTCCCAAGGGCGATACCTCGGCTTTCGTGCGCCCACCCTGGGTGATCATCACCGAGCGCTCGAGCCCCCACCGTGGATCGGTGGCGCTCAGCAACCCTGACGATTTCGTCGCTGCCTCCGCGTCGGTGAAGCGAACCGCCCCGAAGTCAGGCAGCACCTGGATCTGGCATTCGCCGCCAGGGCACAGCGATGTCGCTTCGGCGATCCACTCGGCCGAGGAGCCCTCTGCCGGCGACCAGTCAACGGTCTTGCTGAACTCGTGACCCGTCGTCTGGTTGCGGAGGGTCATCGTGTAGCGATCCCCGGTCGACCTGATCGAGGCGCTCATATGGTCCCCGGGGTGGACGGCCAGCTTGATCGTGGTCTCCGGTTCCGGGATCGTCTCCCACCAGGCACCGTACGTCGGTTTCCCGTCCAGGCAATCGGCTTCGGTGCCGATCTGCTCGAGCGAATCATTCTCGGCACCGTCGATCCCGATCCAGAACGACGAATATGCCGCGGTCCGGCTCTCGCACCGTATGGCGGGCTGGATCCAGGACCCTTGGACCCTGGTGATGCGTGCGTCATCGCGGCTGACGACGTAGCCCGCCCAATTGCCGCTCCGCACCGTTGTCGCCAGCCCGGGGGTGATGTTGCGTTGACCCGTGGTCTGGAAGGTGACGCTCCAGGCAGGGCAGCCGTGGCTCGCCGCCGCGTCCGTGGGCGTCGCGTGACGGGATTGATCGCCGACCAGCTTCGTGGCCAACCTCGAGCCGTTCCGGTCCCCGACACCGGCCACTCTGACCGTTGTCTGGATCACGACGTCATAGGCATCGGGCACCACTGTTCCGTCGGGCGCGTCGCAGCGTTCGATCGCGCGCTGCAGGTCGGTCGACACATACGAACCGTTCCGCCACACGAACGTCGCCGCGCGCGGTCGATCGACCGTATTCGGGTCGTCGGTCTTCAACGCCACGCCGCAGGGCGGCCTCGAGCACTGGTATCGCACGTTCTGGTAGACCCGGATGGTGAGGTCACCGATGCCAAAGGCGGGGCGGTCCGAGGTGGTCACGATGTGGGTGATCTCCCAGTCACCGCCGTCGATGCGGGCTGTCGAGATCGGATCGGGGACCGACGACGGGGACGTGGTCGGCAGACTCGACGAGGCCGCCGTCCGCGCCGGCGATGAGGCTGCGGTCGGCGCGGGCGACGCAGCGCCCGGGCTGGCCACCGCTGCAGGCTGGGATGGTTGTGGCGATGCGGACTCGTTCCGGCCGATCCCCAGCACGCCGAACGCAGCCGCGGCAAACAAGGCGACGACCAGCAGAACGCCGACGAAGAGGCGCGGGAGCGAGCGAGTCGAGATATCCGTGACCGCCATCCTACTCGCCGAACAGGTCGTCGCGTCCCCGAACGTGGCGGTCAGTCGAGGACTCGGAGCAACCGCACCGCGGCGAGGTACGCAGGCCACCCCGACCAGCCCTCGCCGAGCTCGCGGCGGAGCGGGACCAGGACCTCCGCGTGCGCCGAGCGTTGGCTATTCCCCTCGACCAGCACAGATCGATGTGCAGGCGCGTGAGCGCGGCTTCGTAGACCGGCCGCAGCCCCATCTCGATGGTCGCCTCTGCGGGATCCCCCGATCGCCCAGGGCGGTCATGAACCATCGCCGCCAGCGAGCTGAGTCCGGCGCCGACGGGTCGAATGTCACGGGGCCAATCCTACAGCCGACGTTCCTGTGTGCAAGTCCACGAACACCTAGACATGTTTCGCCGAAACGCATGATACTCCGCGGTATGACACAGTCTGCCCCGAATATCGCGACCCGCCTCCGGGTGGGTCAGGCCGCCGAGATGCTCGGCGTCTCCGTGGAGACCCTTCGCCGCTGGGAGACCGAGGGCCGGCTCCGCATGGAACGGTCCGACGGTGGCCAGCGCCTGGTCGACATCGATGAGGTCAGCCGGCTCCTCGACGAACGCCGGAGGGCGGCCACCGACCGACCGATCGTCGCCCAGTCGGCGCGCAACCGGTTCGCCGGGGTGATCACAAGGATCGAGGCCGATCGGGTCGCCGCCGTGGTCGAGGTGATCGCCGGACCGCATCGGCTGGTCAGCCTCATGACCGCCGAGGCCGTGGCCGAGCTGGGTCTCAAGGTCGGCGACGAGGCGGTCTGCGTGGTCAAGGCGACCAACGTCATCGTCGAGATCCCCTCATCGAAGGAGCCACGAGCATGAGATCCCGACTGACCGCATCGTCGTCGCGTTCGCGCTGGTCCTCGCGGCCTGCTCGAGCAGCGGTGGGGCAGCCGCTCCGAGCGCCGCAGCACCGGCCGGCCAGGCCAGCACCGCACAGTCGACCGCCCCGGCCTCGCCGTCCGGAGCCGCGGTCGAGCTCGAGATCTACGGTGCCGCGTCGCTCAAGGGCGCGCTCGATGCGGCCAAGCCCGTGTACGAGGCCTCCCACCCCGGCGTGACGCTGGTCATGTCAACGGACGCGTCGTCGGCGCTCGAGACCAAGATCGAGCAGGGTGCCCCGGCCAGCGTCTTCCTGTCGG
>CAVXVP010000006.1:0-617015 GCA_963765245.1 uncultured Chloroflexia bacterium | reverse complement strand
CCGCCGATGCTGAACCGCTGTTCGCCGAGCCCTCCGCGCAGATCGACGAGGCGCCGGCGGCCGAGCCGGTTGCTGAGGTCGACACAGCCGTTGTCGAACCCCTCGCGGCCGACAGTGCGACTGTCGCTGCCGAGACCACCACGGAGAGCGACGAGTCCACCGAGGCGGCCGAGATCGCCGCGCGGCTTGCCGCCTGGGGCGCGGCCGCTGCCGCCTTGGACGCCGCCGACGACACGGATGCGGGTCAGAAAGGCAAGGCTCAGACCGGCGGTCTCCTCAAACGATTCCGCGCCGGCCAGAGCCTCGACGCGGAGCTCGACGCGTACGAACAGGAGCAGGCGGCCCCGGTTGCCGGCGAGTCCGACGCGGAAACGGTCGCCGCGGAGGCCGTGGTCGCGGCCGCTGCCGTCGCCGCCGATCAGCCCGAGGTCGCGCCCGAAGCCGCCGCCGCCGTCGAGCCGGTGATCGAGCACGAGGTCCAGGACCTCGAGGCGATCGAATACGCGGTCGAGGTCGAGCCCGAGCCCGAGCCCGCCGGGATCGAATATGTGGCCGAGCCCGAGCCCGAAGCCGTTGCCTCGGTCGAACCCGAACCCGCGGCGGTCGAACCCGAACCTGAACCAGTCGCGGCCGCACCCGATCCGACCCCCGCACCCGAGCCGGTCGACGTCATCCAGCAGCCGACCTGGCGGATGGTCGCTCCGGACCCGACCATCGATCAGCCGGCCACGCCGCCGATCTCACCGGCGATCCCTGCCGCGGCAACAGCCCCCGACCCGAATGCCGAGCCGCAGTGGCCGGCCCGGGCCAGCGCCGAGCCATCCGTCGGTCTGCCGTTCCTGAATTGACCGGCTGCCGCGACCGGCGGCCTGGAGGCACTCTGGGCCGAGTCCGCCCGTGACGTCGTCGCTCCGCCGACCATCGGAGGCCGCCCGGTCGCGACCGGCGGCATCCAGCCGTGCGTCAGCTGCGGCTTGTCACTCTCCGCCACCGCCCGGTTCTGCCGGCGCTGCGGGACTCCCCAGGCCGTCTGACACGGCCCGGTCCGCAGCCTCGTCGCGGACCCGCACCCAGGCCGCCCCGTAGAGCAATGCCTGGAACGTGAACGACAACCACGCCAGGGCGATGAACGCCGATGCAAGCGATCCTGCAAGCGCGGCCACACCCACCAGCCGTGGGACGAGCGCCACGAAGATCTGACTGAGGACCACGATCGAGATCCCGACCACGATCGCCGGGACCAACGCGGAGCGCCAGCGCGGCGCCTTCGACGGCAGCTCGTGGTAGGTGACCAGGACGACGAGCGCGGCAACCAGAGACAGGAATGGGATCGACCGAACGACTGAGATCGTGAGACTGGCGATGGGCATCTCGCCGGGCAGGAACGCGTCGATCAGCCCAGCCAGTGACACGAGCACGACGAATGCGACGATGGCGACCGCCGATCAGCAGGACGACGAGGAAGCCGCGCGCCGTTCGCCTGATCATGTCTCGCTCTGGTGCTTCGGCGAAGATCCGGGCGAACGCGACATCGAGCGCGCCGTACAGCTGGCTGACCGTCCAGATGACGCCGACGACCCCGATCAGGGATGTCAACGCCGCTCCACGGCTCATGGCATCGACGGCCCCGTTGATCAATTCAGTGAGGGGCGGAAACGCCTCGATCAGGGCGTTGGCGACTCGGGCGCTGGCTTCGGGATTACCGGCCGTGATCCAGCCTGCGACGCCGAGCACGAGCAGCGTCGTCGGGATGGCGGCAAAGAGCGCCGAGAAGGAAAGGCCGTTGGCCAAAAGCCCGCCGGCGGCGTGTCCGTAGATGTCGAGGACCCGCATGACCTTGGCGACCTGCGGTCGGTCCAGGACACGGGAGAGGATCGCCGCAGGGTCCATCAGTCGGCCGGGATCAGCCGCCCAGGTCCTCGAACAGGACCGGCTGGACGTCCTCGAGGTGGACGCGCCGAGGTGGCGTCACGAGCGCCCGGACCTCGCCTCGGCGGACGAACCGCCGACCACCGAGCTTGATGCTCTGCAGGCGACCGGATCGCGCCCAGCCGCCGATCGTCGACGGGCGGAAATGGACGTTGGTGGCGGCCAGGATCTCGGCCGCTTCGGCGAGGGTGATCCAGTCGGTCGAGGCGACCATCGTCAGTCGGAGGCCGTCGACGCGCCGGACTTGGACGGCTTGTCGGCCTTCTCGTTGGACTTCGACGTCGATTTCGTGGTGCCTTCCGACGAGCCGGAGTCGGACTTCTTGGCCGACGAGCCATCGCCGTCGGATGACGCCGCCGCGCCCGACGTCGATGCGTCGTCCGAGCCCCCGCTGCCGCTCGAGGCGTTCTTCGCCGCGGCGGTCACCGTCGAGCGGCGTTCCTTCTTGGCCCAGCCGGATCCCTTGTAGTGGACGTTGGCCGCCGTGATCACCTTCCGGATGGGACCCTTGCCGCACAGCGGACACGTCGTCGGGCTCTCGGCGTGGACGCCGTGGACGACCTCGAACCGCCGGCCGCACGCCGCACATTCGTAGTCGTAGGTGGGCATCTCGGGGCGGCGATCAGCCGCGGAGCAGGCGCATGCCGCACTTCGGGCAGTAGAACGCCCTCTCGTGAGCCGATGCGAACCCGCAGTGCGCGCAGACCAGCCCGCCACGGCCGGCGGCCGGCATCGGCCGCTCGACGGCGGTCAGGCCGAGCGCGTACTGGCTGGCCAGGATGTTGCTGAGGATCCCGCCGAGCAGCTTGGCGCCGATGCGGTCGGTGTCGCCGCGGACGCCCTTGCCGCCCCAGCCGACGACGGCCCGGCAGATCATGTCGCCGGTCGCCTCGTCCCAGTGCGCCGCAACGCCGCCGACGATCGCGTTGTACTCCGGGTAGCCGGACGTGTCGACCTCGCCATCGAGCAGGGAGCAGACGAAGGTATCGAAGGCGAGATCGACCGCATCGATCGATTCGAGCACGACCAGCGCGTGGCGGGTGATCGGCGAGTGGACGTGATGGGCGTTGAGCCACTGCATCGCCTCGGACGGGCTGACGATGTTCGGCGTCGCCTGGCTGAACTCGATCGGAAGCGGCTCGACGACCTCGATCTCGGCGCGGGCCAGCCCGACGAGCATCGTCGGCAGCTCGGCGATGGCCTTCGGCCCGGCCTTGAGACGGACGCCCTCGCTGCTCTTGCCCGCGTAGTACAGCTTGAGCAGGTGGTCCTGGGCGACGACCTCCTCCGGCAGGAGCGTGGTGGATCCCGCGCCCGTGCCCGACGCCGCAGGCGCGGCATCGGCATTGCCCTTGCGCTTCAGGAAATCAAGCGGCACGTGGAGCTCCCCGGCGTCTGGTGAGTGGATCGAGCGTCATCGTAGCAGGGGCCGACTCGATCCTCGCTGGTACCGACGCCAGACTTTCGGGTCACCCGGCGACGAGGATGATCGCCTCGTGTGGAGCGAGCGTCAGGTGGTCGTCGCCGACGAGCTCGGTGGTCGGGCGCTCGTGCGTGTCGAACAGGACCGTCCAGCGGCGGCCGGTCCGGACCCGCAGCGGGGTCTCCTTGTCGCCGAAGTTGACCGCCACGATGATCGATTCGCCGGGGATCGCGCGCTCGTACGCGTAGACGTCGTGCGACGTCCCGCGCAGTCGTCGATAGCTCCCGACCTGGAGGGCGGGATGCCGACGGCGGAGCCAGAGCAGCTTCCGGTAGGTCGACAGGACAGACCGTGGATCGGTGTCCTCGGCGGCCACGTTGCGCGTGTCGACGTCGGGGGCCATGCGCAGCCACGGCCGAGCGGTCGAGAACCCGCCGTTCGGGCCGCCGCCACCCCACGGCATCGGCGATCGCGCCTGGTCGCGGTTCCACCACGGCACGAGGCGACGGACCAGGCGACCGCCGCGCTTGGCCGGTGGGTCGATGATCTCCGACCACGGGACCGGCACGTCGCGCGCCCCGATCTCCTCCCCGTAGTAGAGGAACGGCGTCCCGCGCATGGTCAGGGCGAGGACACCGGCCGCGCGAGCGATCTCGTCGCTCGTCTCCGCGTCGGCGTCCGGCGCCAGCCGCGACGCCTGGCGTGACTGGTCGTGGTTCGACAGCACGATCGTCGGCCATGCCGCGTCGCCGAACCGCTCCTCGTGCTTCTGGCTGGCATCCGCGAAACCCTCGGCGTCCCACTGCGTGCGGATCAGCTCGAAGTCGAAGACGAGATGACGAGGCGCGCTCAGCTTGGGCGCCAGCGCCGGATCGCCTGAGAAGAGCTCGCCGACCGTCATCCGCTCGGGGAACGAATCGACGAGGGCGCGGAACTCCTCGAGGAAGCCGGCCAGCTCGGGCCGGTCCTTGTCGTACAGGTGGACCTGGCGATCGTACGGGCGCCGTCCGCGGTAGCGACGCGGGTTGGAGAGCAGCTGCTCGTCCTTGAAGAACGCGTTGAAGACGTCGAGCCGGAAGCCGTCGACCCCGCGCTCGAGCCAGCCGCGGACCATCGTCAGCATCGCCTCGCGCACCGCCGGGTTGCGCCAGTTCACGTCGGGCTGCTCGGGCAGGAACGTGTGCATGTAGAACTGGCCGCGGACCTCGTCCCACGTCCACGCCGAACCGCCGAAGAAGGACGTCCAGTTGTTCGGCTTCCCGACGCGCCCGAAGCGGTCGGTCACGCCGTCGCGCCACAGATACCAGTCGCCGTACGGGCCGGACGGGTCGCGCCGTGACTCCTCGAACCAGCGATGGGCCGAGGAGGTGTGGTTCATCACCAGGTCGAGCATGATCCGGATGCCCCGGCGATGCGCCTCGGCGACGAGGCGATCGAAGTCGGCGAGGGTCCCGAAGACCGGGTCGATCGCGTCGTAGTCGGCGACGTCGTAGCCGACGTCGAAGCCGGGCGACGGGTGGATCGGCGAGAGCCAGATCGCATCGATGCCGAGCGACTTCTCCGTCCCGTCGTTGAGGTAGTCGAGCTTCGCGATCAGGCCAGGCAGGTCGCCGACGCCGTCGTCGTTGGCGTCCGCGAACGAGCGCGGATAGACCTGGTAGACGACGCCGCGCTTCCACCAGTCGTCACCGAATGCGGCACCCGTGACGGCCGGAGCCGGCTTGGCCTTCGGGACGGCGGGCTTTGCTGCGCGGCTGGTGGCCGGCTTTGCCTTGGGTCGTGCGGCCGGCTTGCTCTCGCTGGTCGCGGCAGCCTTTGCCGCGGTCGCGGGTTTGGCTGCGCTGGTCGCGGCAGCCTTTGGGGCGGCGGCGGGTTTGGCTGCGCTGGTCGCGGCAGCCTTTGGGGCGGCGGCGGGCTTGGCTGCGCGGGGCGTCGCCGGCTTCGCCGCCGCAGCGCTGACATCCGGCTCGGCATCGGCGCTCGCGGCTGGCTTGGCTGCGCTGCGCGGAGCCTTGGGCATGACTCGACCGTCCCTTCATCCACGACCGGAGCGACTGCGCTCCGTGGCCCGCCAGCCTACGCCATCACCAGCCGCAGGCGCTGATTCGGGGCCTGGCCGCGGCGCTGGCGTGGCGATCGACATCGCCCACATATACTTCGCCCGATGGCACCGTCAGCTGCACCGCGCGCCGTGCCAGATCGCGTCCGAGTCGGCGTCCTCGGCCTTGGTGCGGTCGCCCAGGCCGTCCACCTGCCGCTGCTCGATCGGCTTGGCGACCGGTTCCGGATCGCGGCGATCGCCGACCTGTCGCCGAGCCTCGTCGACGTCATCGGCGAGCGCTACCGCGTCCCCGCCGCGAACCGCTTCACAGATCTCGACGGGCTCCTGTCGTCCACCGACATCGACGCGCTGATGATCCTGACCTCGGGTTCGCATGGCGATGCCGATCCTCGCCGGTCTCGACCGGGGCGTCGCGGTCTTCGCCGAGAAGCCGCTCGCCTGGACTCTCGCCGAGGCCGACGCCATCGCGGCCCGGCTGGCGGCCGATGACCGATCCCGCCTCCAGGTCGGCTACATGAAGCTCTACGACCCGGCGGTCGTCGAGGCCCTGGAGGTCGCCGACGACACGGGGCGCGTCGGCGCCGATCCGGTCGATCGAGGTCCGCGTCCTCCACCCGACGAGCGAGCGGCAGCTCGCCCACGCGCGCCTGCTGCCGCCACCGGGCGACATCCCGGCGGCGACGCTCGACCGCCTTCGCGACGAGGGCGAACGGCTGCAATCGGTCGCCGTCGGACCGGCCGCGGCGACCCTCGGTCGCCTGTACTCGAACATCGTCCTCGGCAGCATCGTCCACGAGCTGGCACTCATCCGCGCCTTCGCCGGCGACCCGGTCGCCATCGACGCCGTCGACGTCTGGCCGGACGGGCGTCTGGCCGCCGTCGGTCTCGATCGATGGCCAGCTCGCCGGTGGGGCCCGGTTCGCGATCCGCTGGCACTTCCTGCCCGACTACCCCGCGTACCGCGAGGAGGTCCGCGTCATCACCGAGCAGTCGTCGATCGAGCTCGAGTTTCCCTCCCCGTATCTCCTCCACGCCCCGACCGATCTGCGCGTGGCCGAGCTGGCCGGCGATGCCCGCCAGGACACGCGCTTCCGATCCGTCGCCGAGGCGTTCGAGGAGGAGCTGCTCGCCTTCCACCGGTTGGTCGTGGACGGCACGGCCCCGAAGGCGGGCGTCGTCGAGGGCCGGGCGGACATCGTGACCTCGCAGCGGATCGTCGCCCGCCGCGCGGCGCAGACCGGCCTGCCGGTCGGAGACCGAGGCGCCGGCTTGACCGAGCAGACGATCGTCCACCTGATCCCGCACACCCACTGGGATCGCGAGTGGTACGAGCCGTTCCAGATCTTCCGGATGCGGCTCGTCGAGCTGGTCGACCAGCTCCTCGAGCGGATGGAGCGCGACCCGCGGCTCGCGCTTCACGCTCGACGGCCAGGCGGCGACCGTCGACGACTACCTCGAGGTCCGACCCGGCGCGGAGCCGCTGATCCGGCGCCTGATCGCCGAGGGGCGCCTGGCCATCGGGCCGTGGCAGATCCTGCTGGACGAGTTCCTCGTCTCGGGCGAGACGATCATCCGGAACCTCGAGTTCGGCTGGGCGCGGTCCGAGGAGCTCGGCCGGGCGATGCCGATCGGCTACCTGCCCGACATGTTCGGCCACATCGCCCAGATGCCGCAGATCCTGCAGAAAGCCGGGATCGGGCGGGCGGTCGTCTGGCGCGGCGTCCCCGAGGCGATCGACCGGAACCGGTTCGGCTGGTCGGCTCCCGACGGCTCCGAGGTCGAGACCGAGTACCTGGTCGGCGGCTACGGCAACGGCGCCTACCTGTTCGACGTCCCGGATCGCTTCGGCTCGAAGCTGGCCGGCTACCGGACCGACAACGCGCCGTTCTACGGCGAGCGCTCGTTCCTCGCCATGTACGGGACGGACCACGCGGTCCCCTCCCCTCGCCTGGCCGACGTCGTCGATGCGGTCAATGCGAGCGACAACGGGATCGAGGTCCGGCTCGAGACGCTGGCCGACTACGCCGCCCGGCCCGAGATCGACGACCGGCCGTTCCCGCGCTGGACCGGGGAGCTGCGTTCCGGCGCGCGGGCGAACATGCTGATGGGCGTCACCTCCGCCCGGATCGACCTGCGGATCGCCTCCGGGCGCGTCGAGCGGCTCCTCGAGCGCTACACCGAACCGCTGGCGGCGCTGCACGGCGGCGCCTGGCCCGAGCGCCTGCTGGAGCTCGCCTGGCGGCGGGTCGTCGACAACTCTGCCCACGACTCGATCTGTGGATGCTCGCACGACGTGGTCGTCGCCCAGGTCCTCAGCCGCTACGCAGAGGCGGAACAGATCGGGCGCGGCATCCTCAACGACACCGGACGGCGCATCGCGTCCGGTGTGGCGCTCGGTCAGCTGGGCCGTGGTCAACCCGTCGCCGACGACCCGGACGGACATGGTCACGTTCGATGCATCCGTGCCGGCCGGCGGCGAGCTCGCATTCTCGGTGGGCGGAACGGCCGTGCCGACCCAGGAGATCTCGCGCCGGGATCCGGTGATCGCCCGCCTCCGATTGCGCGGTGACGGGTTCCCCGAGCTGTTCCGGCGTCGCCGGCACGGTCGCGAGCTGTTCGGTCGCCAGCTGAACGGCGCGCGCATCGATCCCGACGCCGAGATCCCGACGATCACCCTCCTGGTCGACGATGTCGGCGAGCCGCCCGAGCTCGACGTCGACGAGCTGATCGACGGGGTCTGCGCCGCAGCCGCGGCGAGCGCCCGAGGCGATCTGGGAGCTGGTCGTGCTCGCCCCTGACCGGCGGCAGATCCTGGTCCAGGTCGAGGTGCCGCGCCCTCGGCTGGGCGACGGTCGAGACCGGCGCGGCGGGTCGCGTCCCGGCCGCGGCCGACCCCGGGGTCGTCGGCGACGGACCGCTCCCTCGCGAACGGGCTCGTGACGGTGACCGCGGCCGACGACGGGACCGTCCGCCTGAGCGGCGGCGGCTCCGAGCTGACCGGCGTCGGGCGCCTCGTCGACGGCGGTGAGTTCGGGGACAGCTACAACTACGGACCGCCGGCCGACGACACGATCGTCGAGACGCCGCTCACCGTGGCGACCGAGGCGGCCGCGGCCGGGCCCGCTCCTCGGCAGCTTCGTCGTCCGGCGACGCTACGACTGGCCCGTCGCCGTCGAGCCGATCGGGTGCGGCGCGGACTGCGGCGACGGTCCCGACCGATGTCACGACGACGTACGAGCTGCGGGCGGGCGAGCCGTTCGTCCGCGTCCGCGTCGAGTTCGAGAACCGGTCGCGCGACCACCGCCTCCGCTGGCACGTGCCGCTCCCGCGCGCGGCCACGGCGTCAGCCGCCGAGGGCCAGTTCGCGGTCGTGGAGCGCGGCCTGACGATGGAGGGCGGCCACGGCGAGGTGCCACTGCCGACCTACCCGGCCCGCGGCTTCGTCCACGCGGCGGGCGTCTCGCTCCTGTTCGACCACATGACCGAGTACGAGCTGATCGACGACGGACGCGAGCTGGCGCATCACCGTCCTCCGTTCGTTCGGGTTGATCAGCCGCAACGCGAACCCGTACCGCGAGGACCCCGCCGGTCCCGAGGTGCCCGTCCCCGACGCCCAGCGGATCGGCCCGTGGAGCTTCTCCTTCGCGATGATGCCGCACGCGGGAGGCTGGGCCGAGGCCGGCGTCCTGGAGGCGGCCGAGCGGTACCAGCACCCGCTGCTGGCGGTCCGCGGCACGGCCCGCGACCTGACCGAGGCCTCCGGCGCGGTCAGCGGGCTTGCCATCGAGGGCGAGGGTGTCGTCCTCAGCTCTCTCCGTCGTCGCGGCGAATGGCTCGAGCTCCGAGTGGTCGCCGAGCACGGGTCGGCGACCGAGGCGATCGTCCGCGGGAGCTTCCGCGAAGCGCGTGTCGTGGACCTCCTCGGTCGCGAAGGCGCCAGCCTGCCTGTCGAGGACGGGTCGGTGCTTCGACTACCGCTGGGACCCTGGGAGATCGCGACCGTTCGCCTGCGCTGAGTTCGCCGCGATCAGGCGCGCGCGCCCCGTCCCGGCTGAGCCGATCGGGCCGGCTTCCAGTTCCAGCGCACGTCGTCGTCCTCCTGGACTCCCTGCGGCCATCCATCCCGGCCCCTGTACCCGAGGAAGCCCTCGCCGAAGGAGATCGTCGAGCGATCCGCCCGCAGGTGCGCCTCGCGAACGATCAGGGCGGAGACGGCCATCACGGCTGCGGCTTGCCAACCGACCCGGAGCTAGGACCGGCAGCCCGAGAACAAGCACCCAGGCGAGCGGACCGAGGAAGGATCGAATGGACGGCAGCTCGACGCCTGGCAGAACGTCTGCCGGCGCCGGCTCTGGGTCCGCGCGTCGCGCGAAGATCGGCGAATGGATGCGCCCCTCCGGTCGGTCGAGGACGACCCGACTCAGGTCCGCGCGGTATCGCTCGCCGACGATGTCAAGGTCGACGGTAGCGGGCTCCGGAAGCTGGGATCCATCGATCATGGTGCCTGCCTTGTCATCGGCGTCGGCGCGATCGGCGTCGAGGTCGAGTATAGGACTGGCGGCAACGGCGCCCCGGGTACGATGACGTGGCGGCGCACCGGCCGCGACGCAGCCACCAGACGGAGCAGCGAATGCCCGCGCCCGAGTCTGACCAGCCGACCCCGACCGACATGCGTGCGCGACTCCGACGCGCCGGCGATGCGCTCCCCGATGCGTCGATCGGGACGGTCCCGATCCTGTGGCATCACGCCGCCCCCGACGGCAGCGCAGTCGAAGCCGACCCGATCGCGATCCTCGACGAGATCGCCCGTCTCGGCTACGAGGGCACGCAGCTCGACGATGGCCTGCCAGAGGGCGCCGAGCTGCGTTCGCTGCTTGCGCGTCGCGACCTCGGGCTCGCCGAGGTCTACGCAGCCCTGCCGGCCAGCCCGACCGGCCTCGGGCCGGATGCGCTCGCGATCGGGCGCGAACGGTTGCGGCTCCTGGTCGACGGCGCCGGCGACATCCTGTGCGTCGCCCTCGATGGAACGCCGGATCGAAACGCGCGGGCGGGTCGCGCCGGCACGGACGGCACCCCACAGCTGTCCGATGCCGCGTGGACGGAGCTCGACCGACGTCCTCCACACGCTCGCCGACGAGACCAACGCGGCAGGCCGTCGCCTGGCCTTCCACCCGCATGCCGGGACGTACGTCGAGACACCGGGCGAGGTCGAGCGCCTCGTCAACACCACCGACCCGGCGCAGGTCGGGATCTGCCTCGATGTCGGGCACTACCTCGTCGGCGGCGGCGATCCGATCAAGGCCCTCGAGTGGCTCGGCGAGCGCGTGACCCACGTCCACCTCAAGGACGTCGACCCGGTCGTCCTCGCCCGGTTGTCGGAAGGCGCGTTGTCCGGCCTGGGCGAGGCCGTCGACCAGCGCATCTTCACCGAGCTCGGCGCGGGCATGCTCGACCTGATGGGCGTCCTCCGTGCCCTGGCCGCGCGAGGCTATGACGGCTGGCTGATGGTCGAGCAGGACAGCAGCTGGGCACCGCCATCGGAGGCGGCGGCGATCGGGCGTCGCGTGCTGGCCCACGCGCTGGCCACGATCGGGGCGCAGAGCGCGAATTGAGGCTCGTGGCCGCTCGACGGACTGTTACTCGATTGCGATGCGGATTCGATTGACAGGCGGGTGAGGCGCGGCCTAGTCTCGCCGTGGATGACGCAGGTCATCTGGTCCTGCACGTGTCGCCGTTCGGACGATCGCGGCAGGGGTCTGAGGCCCGGGCCACGGAAGAGGCTCCGGACCGATCCTGCGGGTGCCGCAGACGGAGGAGAAAGGCACATCCGAACATCTTTCGCCGCACCCTGTCCGTCGCGCGCACATGTGGTGCCTGTCGGCCGGACGCACCGGAGGTGGTCGATGAATCGATCGCTACGTTTTCTCACGTTGTTCTTGACGAGCGCTCTCGTCCTCGCTGCCTGCGGTAACGGCAGCAGCTCCGCCCGAGCACGGGCGCATCCGCACCGGCCGCCACGGCCGCGGGCAGCGCCCCGGCCGGCGAGAGTCCGGCCGCCAGCTCGGGCGCCGCCGGCAGCATCACCGTCACGTCCCTGTGGGGCGGCAGCGAGCAGGAGTCGTTCCAGAAGGTCCTGGACGCCTTCAACGCCTCAGACCGGCATCACGGCGACCTACGAGTCCATCCGGACCGACTACGCGACCGTCCTCCAGACCCGCATCACCGGCGGCAACCCGCCGGACGTCTCGATCCTGCCCGGCATCGGCTTCCTGCGCCGCTTCGCCCGGGACGGCTCGATCAAGAAGATCGCCGACCTCGGCATCGATCCCGCCGCGCTCGAGGCGAACTACGCCCCCGGCATCCTCGACATCGGCAAGGTCGACGGCGAGCTCTACGCGATCATGGTCAAGTTCAACAGCAAGAGCACGCTCTGGTATCGGCCGGACAAGTTCACGGCCGCCGGCGTGACCGCCGCCCAAGACCTGGGACGAGTTCAAGACCGTCCTCGACGACGCTCAAGGACAAGTCCGCTCGGCCTGGGCACTCGGCGCCGGACACGTGGACGCTGACCGACTGGTTCGAGAGCATCTACCTCCGCCAGGCCGGCGGCGACAAGTACGACCAGCTCTTCAGCGGCACGCTGCCGTGGACCGATCCCAGCGTCGCAGACGGCCGTCGACACGATGAAGGAAGTCCTCAACGACAACTACGTCGCCGGTGGCATCACCGGCCGCCATCGGCCGTGCCTGGACCGACGGCATCGCCCAGGTCTTCGGTGACGAAGCCGGTCGCGGACATGTACTACGAGGGTGGCTTCGTCGGCGGCATCGCCACCGGCCAGATCAACACGGCCCTCGTGCCCGGCAGACGATCGACTGGACCGACTTCCCGTCCTTCGGCGGTCCGGATGCCAACCCGGTGACCATCGGTGGCGACGTCATCGCGGCGCTGACCGACAAGCCGGGCGTCAAGGAGTTCATCACACTTCATGACGACCGCCGACTCGGGCAACGCGTGGGCCAAGACCGGCGCGATCATCTCGCCGATCAAGGCCGTCAGCACCGACTCGTACCCGAACGACCTCGTCAAGCGCGAGGCCGCTCAGGTGACCGGCGCCAGCGTCGTCAAGTTCGACGGTTCCGACCTCCTGCCGGCCGGCAGCCCCGACCTCGGGGCCGAGCTGCAGAAGGCGATCGCCGGATCGACCGTGGATTGGGCCGGCTTCGAGTCCCAGGTGAAGACCGCCTGGGCCAACGAGAAGTAGCCCGTCACCTGAGACCAAGCGCGGGAGGCCCACCGGGCCTCCCGCACCCTCCGCCCGGCACGTTAGGAGGACGGCCCCTTGGCTCGAGCGATCCGGTCGGCGATCCAGTCTTCGCGACCCCCGCGACGTTCCCGGGCGGCGCCCCCAAGACGGGCGAGAAGAACAACTGGCGTGGCCTCCTGATCTTCTTCGGGCCGGCCGCGATCCTGCTCCTCGTCTTCCTCGTCTTCCCGACGATCTACACGATCCTGCTGACCTTCAACCGCGGGCGGCGCGGCGAGTTCACGAACTGGGTCGGGCTCGACAACTTCATCGACCCTCTTCACCAACGACCCGAACTTCATCAACCTCAGCACGTTCCCGCCCAGCGGCGCGGTCTGGAACAACGTCCTGTGGATCATCTTCTACACCGGCTTCGTGCTCGGTCTCGGCCTCCTCATCGCGATCCTCGCATCCCGGGTCCGCTACGAGTCGATCATCAAGGCGATCGTCTTCCTGCCCCATGGCGATCGCGGCGACGGCGCTCGCCGTCATCTGGAAGTTCGTCTACGCGCCGGACGCGAACATCGGCCTGCTCAACGCCGGTCCTCGGCATCGTCCACGTCGGACCGATCTCGTTCCTGGGCGACCCGAACATCGTCAACTGGGCCCTGATCGCGGTCGGCATCTGGGCCTCGGTCGGCTTCGCGACGGTCATCCTGTCGGCGGCCCTGAAGGGCATCCCGACCGAGATCATCGAGGCGGCCCGCACCGACGGCGCCAACGAGCGCCAGATCTTCTTCCGGATCATCCTGCCGATGGTCAGCCTGCCGATCTCGGTCCTGGCGGTGACCCTGATCGTCAACGTCGTCAAGCTGTTCGACCTGATCTACGTGCATGACCAACGGCGGCCCGGGCACGTCGAGCCGGGTGATCGGCTACACGTTCTACGTCGAGGGCTTCCAGGCCGGCCTGTTCGGCAAGGCCGCGGCGGTCGCGGTCGTGATGATGCTCATCCTGATCCCGGTCATGATCTTCAACATCCGGCGCTTCCGAGCGGCGACCGTGGTATGAGCGAGCACGACGCCCTCGCCGGACCGGCCGATCCGGCCCGCGGCCACGACCACCAGCGGCCGGATCGTCCGGGCGCTGAACCGGACCCCGATCCACATCGCGCTGGGCGTGGTCGCGTTGATCTGGCTGGCCCCGACCATCGGCCTGCTCGTGACCTCGTTCCGGCCGCGGACCGACATCCAGGCCACCGGTTGGTGGGAGACCCTCTCCACCCTCCGGTTCACGACCGAGAACTACGAGCAGGTCCTCAACGCCCAGGGCATGGGCCAGGCGTTCATCAACAACATGATCATCGCGATCCCGTCGACGCTGCTGCCGCTGACCCTGGCTCGATGGCGGCCTACGCGTTCTCGTGGCTGCAATTCCCGTTCCGCGACTCGATCTTCCTGATCGTCGTCGCGCTGCTGATGGTGCCCGTCCAGGTCGCCTTCATCCCGCTCCTGACGCTGTTCAAGCCGTTCGGGCTGACCAAGGGCTTCGGCGCGATCTGGCTCGCCCACACGGCGTTCGCGCTGCCGTTCGGGATCTTCCTGCTGCGCAACTTCTTCATCACGCTGCCGCGCGACCTCATCGAGGCGGCCCGGATCGACGGCGCGGCGAGGTCGGCATCTTCCGGACGATCGTCGTGCCGCTGTCCGTGCCGGCCATCGCCGCCTACGGGATCTTCCAGTTCCTGTGGGTCTGGAACGACCTGCTGATGGCCCTGGTCTTCGTCCAGGACCCTCGAAGTTCCCGATGACCCGGGCGATCCAGAACCTGCTCTCGCCAGTACGGCACCGAATGGCACCTGCTCGCCGCCGGCGCGTTCCTGCTGATGGTCGTGCCGCTGCTCGTGTTCTTCAGCCTGCAGCGGTACTTCGTCCAGGGACTCCTCGCGGGTTCGGTCAAGTAGCCGCGCGGGTGATCGGCAGCGCCGCCGACCTCCGGGTCGCGACCTGGAACATCCGGGCCGCCATCGGTCCGGGCGAGCCGTTCCCGCCGGCCTGGTGGCGGCACGTCAGTCGCGACCGTCTGGAGCGGATCGCCGGCATCATCGCCGAGCTGGATGCTCGACGTCGTCGCCCTCCAGGAGGTCGCGCTCCTCACGCCGAACGGCGATCTGCACGACCAGCCGGCCGACCTGGCGCGACTGACCGGGATGCACGTGCGCTACGCCGCGGTCCACGCCTTCGCGCTCGTCGAGCCCGAGAACGGCCGGGCGATCGGCGCCGCGACGTGGGGCAACGCGATCCTGTCGCGCGCGGCCGCTGGAGGATGGCTTCGCGCTCGGGCCTGCCCGGTCGGCGCCGACGACGACGCTGGTCGAGCCGGCCGGCAGTTCGCTGCCGCTGGCCGGCGTCACGTTCGCGGACGCGCCGTACGGGACCCGCGAGCCACGCTGCGCCGTCGGTGGGCGTCTGGCTGCGACCGGGACTGCGCGTCGGCATCGTGAGCGCCCACCTGACGTATGCCGGCACGGAGCAGCGACGCGCCCAGGTCGAGGCGATGGCCGCCGCCGCCGACGGCATGGGCGACGCCGGTCATCGTGGCCGGCGACTTCAACGCGCCGATCGAGGCGCCCGAGATGGAGGCGGTCGCCGGCGCGTTCGACGACGCATTCGCGGCCGTCGGCATCCCGGTCGGCGATCCGCGGCGCGCGTCGTGCGGCTCCGGACCGGATCGACCACCTGCTGACGCGCGGCCTGCGAGTCGACGACGTGCCGAGCGTCCACCGAGCCGCCGGCGATGCGTCCGACCACCTGCCGGTCGTGGCCACGTTCGAGGTCGCGCCCGCCGCGTGACCCGACCCGGTCGCGGGTCAGCGTTCGAGGCGGTCCCGGAGCTGCTCGACCTGGTCGGCCAGCTCGGCCTCGCGCGCCCGGGCGGCCTCGACCACGGGGGCCGGCGCGCGGCTGACGAACGACTCGTTCGAGAGCCGCTCGCGGGCGGCGGCGAGCCATCCCTCGGCCTCGGCCAGGTCGCGGACCAGGCGTTCGCGTTCCAGGGCGCCCGCGTCGGCGTCGGTCGTCTTCGGTCGGACGGCCGCCTCGATCTCGCCGCCCGCGACCAGGACCGCTGAGGTCGCCCGGCGCGGTGGCCGCCTCGAGTGCCTCGGGGGTCAGCTCGCGCTTGAGCGGGCGGGCGCGCGCGAGTCGCTCGATGGCCGGGCGCAGCCCCTCGAACGTCGGCCCGAGCTCGATCGGCACGTAGACGAGAGTCTCGAGCCAGTCGGCGGCCGGGAGCTTCGCCGACGCGCGGGCGTTGCGGATCTCGCCGACCAGGTCGATCGAGCACGGCGACGTCGCGCTCGGCGAGCGGGTCGGCCTTCCCCACCCCGGGCCAGCGGGCCACGATCAGCAGGTCGGGGTCCGAGGCTCGATGCGGCAGCGCCGCCCAGAGCGCCTCGGTCACGAACGGCATCACCGGGTGGAGCAGCCGCAGGTACGTGTCGAGCACCTCGACCAGCGTCCACCAGGTCGCCTCGCGCTCGTCCTGGCGAGCCGCTCGTCGGCCAGCCGGACCTTCGCGAACTCGAGGCCCCAGTCGCAGTACTCGTTCCAGATCGCCTCGTAGACGAGCCGCGTGACCTCGCCGAAGGCGTAGCCGGCCATCGCCGCGTCGACGGCCTCGGTCGTGGCCGCGGCGCGCGACAGCAGCCAGCGCTCGGCGGGGCCGAGGTGGCTCGCGACCGGGAGGCGCCGCTCGGCTCCCTCGGGGATGGACGCGGGTCGTGCGCCGGCGACGTAGCGCGTCGCGTTCCAGAGCTTGTTGGCGAAGTTGCGGGCGTGCTCGAGCTTGGCCGGCCCGAAGCGCTGGTCGTTGCCCGGCGTCGCGCCGTGGATCAGCGCGAAGCGGAGCGCATCGGCACCCGCCTCGTCGATGACCCCGAGCGGGTCGACGACGTTGCCCTTGGTCTTGGACATCTTCTGGCCGAGCGGATCGCGGATCAGCCCCGACAGATAGACCGTGTGGAACGGCTCGCGATCGGTCAGCTGGAGCCCGAGCATCATCATCCGGGCGACCCAGAAGAAGATGATGTCGTAGCCGGTCTCCATGACCGACGTCGGGTAGTAGGTCCGGTAATCGGGCGTGTCGTCCGGCCAGCCCAGGGTCGAGAACGGCCACAGCCCCGAGCTGAACCACGTGTCGAAGATGTCGGGGTCCTGCTGGAGCTCGGCCGCGGGCCGTCCGCAGACGGCGCAGGCGTCCGGACCGGCCTCGTCCGACGACACCGTCACGTGGCCGTCCGGGCAGTACCAGGCGGGGATGCGGTGACCCCACCACAGCTGGCGTGAGACGTTCCAGTCGCGGATGTCGGTCAGCCAGTGCTCCCAGGTCTTCTCGAATCGCTCGGGGAGGATCCGGGTCCGTCCGCTGCGGGTCGCCTCGAGCGCCCGTTCCGCGAGCGGCGTCGTCCGGATGAACCACTGCGTCTTGAGCCGCGGCTCGATGATGTCGTTGCTGCGCTGGCAGCGGCCGATGACCATCTCGTGCGGCGCGGCGGCCACGAGGTCGCCGGCGGCCTCGAGGTCGGCCACGATGGCGGCGCGCGCATCGAACCGGTCGAGCCCGTCGTAGCGCGTCCCGGTGGCGGTGATCGTCCCGTCGTCGGCCAGGATGGTCGGTGCGGGGAGGCCGTGGCGCAGGCCGGTCTCGTGGTCGTCGTGGTCGTGGGCCGGCGTGATCTTGACCGCGCCGGTCCCGAAGGCAGGATCGACGACCGCGTCGGCGATGATCGGGACGTCGCGATCGACGAACGGGATGCGCACCAGGCGTCCGACGAGGGGCCGGTAGCGCGGGTCGTCCGGGTGGACCGCCACCGCGGTGTCCCCGAGGATCGTCTCCGGACGGGTCGTGGCGATCGTGATGGTCTCGTCCGGCGACGGCTGGCCGGTCGCCGGGTCGATCAGGTGGTAGCGCACCGACCAGAGCGTCCCGGTCTCCGGCGTGGCGATCACCTCGAGGTCGCTGACGCTGGTCCGGCAGCCCGGGCACCAGTTGACGAGCGCTTCGGTGCGATAGGCGAGGTCCGCCTGGTAGAGGCGCTCGAAGGCGACGCGGACGGCCTTGGCCGAACCCTCGTCCATCGTGTAGCGCAGGCGGCCCCAGTCGGCCGACGCACCGACCCGTCGCTGCTGGGAGAGCATGACCTCGCGGGTCGTGGCGACGAACGCGCGCATCCGCTCGAGGTAGCGCTCGCGGCCGAGCGTCTGGCGGCTCTCCCCTTCCTTGGCGAGGATGCCGTCGAGCACGAACTGGGCGGCGATCGAGGCATGGTCGAGACCCGGCAGGAAGAGCGCTCGGTGGCCGCGCATCCGAGCGTGGCGGATCATCAGGTCCTCGACCGCGGTCCGCTGGGCATGCCCGAGGTGGAGCGAGCCGGTGATGTTCGGCGGCGGCTGGATGATCGTGAAGGGCGGCAGCGACGGGTCGGCGGTCGAGCCGGCACCGTCGGGGGCGAACACGTCCGCCGCGAGCCAGCGCTCGTAGATCGCGCCCTCGACATCGTGCGGCGTATAGGCCTTCGGCAGATCCGTCATCGATCGGTCCTCGAGAAACAAAAGCCCGCTCGTCCAGCGGACGAACGGGTCGTGGTACCACCTGCTGGTTCGGCGTCCGGGGCGGGCCGCTCATCGCGGTCCGACGTCGTCCTGGCGCCCTCGTGACGCGCTATCGGGCGTCTCCCGTCACGGCTCGCGAGCGACCTTCACGCCGTCGTGCCCGCGCGGCTCGCACCATCCCGCGCTCGCTCCGGGGCCGTCCCGTCGCTACTCTTCCCGGTCCTCGCCGTGAGGGCGGGAGTGTAGCACGGGCCTGTTGGCCACCCGACCCTCGATTTAGGTTGTGCGCAGGCGGCCTCATCGGTCGGATGACCGATGACCGACCTCCGCGGCGTATCCATCGTGCCTCGCAACAGCCTGTCATCCAGGACGGGCGGAGAGCACGATGGAGGATCAGCGGATGGCCAAGTTCATGGATGTCCACTCTGGTTTCGTGGGCGTCACGGGACCACAGCTGCGCGAGGCGCACGACCGCGACCTCGCGATCGAGAACGATGAGGGCGTGCATTTCGAGCGCGCCTGGCTCGACCCGGAGGCCGGCAAGGTCTTCTGCCTGGCGACGGGTCCGTCGAAGGAAGCGGTCATCCGCATCCACGAGCGCGCCGGTCATCCGCCGGCGGAGGTCTACGAGCTGACCGTGGAGGTGGCGTGATGCGTCGGGTCATTCGTCGGCACTCGTGATCCTGGCCTCGCTGTCCGTGATGCTGCTGGCCGGGGCCGTCGGCGCGTTCGCGCGTGGAGACGAGCTCGCGGCGGTGCGCGGGGCGACGGCGAAGTTCCACCAGCTGTCGGCCGCCGAGCGAGCCGGCTACGGCGTTTTCTATGTCTGCACCGATGAGCCCGGGAAGGGCGCGATGGGCCAGCACTACGTCAACGGCACTCTGGTGGGCGACGCCCTCCTCGATCCCGCCCATCCCGAGGCGGTCATCTACGAACCGCAGGCCGATGGCAGCTCCAAGCTCGTCGGCGTCGAGTGGGTCGTCTTCCAGGACAAATGGGACGCCGACAACGCGGCTGCCCCGAAGCTGTTCGGCAAGCCCCTGACGCTCGTCAAGTCTCCGAACCGATACGGCATCCCGGCCTTCTATCAGATCCACGCGTGGATCTGGAAGCGCAACCCCGGCGGGGAGTTCAGCGACTGGAACCCGACGGTCTCCTGCCGCAACGCCCCGAACTAGCCCGACCTCCGGTCACGATCGGCGCCACTCGAAGGTCCGGGTGGCGCCGATCTCTGCGCCACGCAACCCTCAGGCTGTCTCGCCTCGGACCGCGAGCCACTCCTGGTAGTTCGTCTCGTCGACGCCTTCCTCGACGTCGGCCTTGGTCAGGAGCAGCGGGAGCCGGCCGGAGCGGATCGTCTCCTCGGTGATGATGCATTTGCGGATGTCGGTCCGGTCCGGGATGTCGTACATGACCTCGAGGAGCGACTCCTCGACGATCGAGCGCAACGCGCGCGCGCCGGTCTTGCGGTCCAGTGCCACCTCGGCCGCAGCCTGAAGCGCGCCCGGGGTGAACGCCAGCTCGACCTTGTCGAGCGACAGGAACTTCTCGAACTGACGCGTGACGGCGTTCTTCGGCTCGGTCAGCACGCGGACGAGGTCTTCGGCGGACAGCGCCGAGAGGGTGACCATCACCGGCAGCCGGCCGATGAACTCGGGGATGAGTCCGAACTTGAGCAGGTCCTCGGGCATCACCTTCTCGAGGATCCGGCCGCGTTCCACAGGCCCCATCGCGGACTTCGAGCCGAAGCCGATCGAGCGCCGCCCGACCCGCTCCTCGACGATCCGCTCGAGGCCGTCGAACGCGCCGCCGCAGATGAACAGCACGTTCGTGGTGTCGATCTGGATGAAGTCCTGGTGTGGGTGCTTCCGGCCGCCCTGCGGCGGCACGTTGGCGACGGTCCCCTCCAGGATCTTGAGCAGCGCCTGCTGGACACCCTCGCCCGACACGTCGCGGGTGATCGAGGGGTTGTCCGCCTTGCGCGCGATCTTGTCGATCTCGTCGATGTAGATGATCCCGCGCTGGGCTCGCGCGACGTCGAAGTCGGCCGCCTGGATCAGCCGCAGCAGGATGTTCTCGACGTCCTCGCCGACGTAGCCGGCCTCGGTGAGGGACGTCGCGTCGGCGATGCAGAACGGGACATCGAGCACGCGTGCAAGGGTCTGCGCGAGCAGCGTCTTGCCCGAACCCGTCGGGCCGACCAGCAGCACGTTCGACTTCTGGAGCTCGACCTCATCGACCTGGTGGCCGGCGTTGACCCGCTTGTAGTGGTTGTAGACGGCGACCGAGAGGACCTTCTTGGCCCGCTCCTGGCTGATGACGTACTGGTCGAGCGCGTCCTTGATCTGGTGCGGGTTCGGAAGCTTCGAGTTCGCGCTCTTCGGGCGCGGCGTCTCGAGCAGCTCTTCCTCGATGATCTCCTGGCACAGGTTGATGCACTCGTCGCAGATGTAGACGCCCTGACCTGCGATCAGCTTGCGAACCTGTTCCTGGCTCTTCCCGCAGAAAGAGCATCGATACGGGACCTTCGGTCCCTTCGTGCTGGTGCTCGACGTCGTCACGTGCCCGTCCCCGGTCAGTCCTTGCTCTTCTTCGGCTCGGGCGCCGCGTCGGCCTCGGCAGCCTCCTCGGCCGCCTTCGAACCCTCACCACCGGCCATCCCGGCATCGTGTGCCTGCGCGATCAGAGAGCTGCTCTCGACCGCGTAGACCGAATCGATGATGCCATAGTCGCTTGCCTCTTCGGGAGCCATGAAGTAGTCCCGGTCGGTGTCGTGGATGATCTTGTCCAGCGGCTGGCCCGTGTGGCGGGCGAGGATCTCGTGGTTGCGCTGGACGAGGTACTCCCATTCCTTCATCTGGATCACGGCATCGGGGGCGTTGCCACGGAAGCCGCCCGAACCCTGGTGGATCATGATCCGGCTGTTCGGCAGGGCGTAGCGCTTGCCCTTGGCGCCGGCCGCCAGCAGCACGGCAGCCATCGAGGCGGCCATGCCGATACAGATCGTGCTGACCGGCGCGCGCAGGTACTGCATCGTGTCGTAGATGGCGAGGCCGGACGTGACCTGGCCGCCTGGCGAGTTGATGTACAGGCTGATGTCCTTCTCCGGGTCCTCCGACTCGAGGAACAGGAGCTGGGCGATCACCAGGTTGGCCAGGTGGTCCTCGATCGCGTCGCCCAGGAAGATGATCCGCTCGCGCAGCAGGCGCGAGTAGATGTCATAGGCGCGCTCCCCCCGGCTGGAGGATTCGATGACCATGGGGACGAGCATCTTGGGACTCCCTGGTTCAGCGTGGTCTCGTGACGGGTGATCAGCCAGCGGGCGCCGGAACATCGTCTTCAGCGGGGACATCTTGGAGGATGGAGCCCGGGTCCGTGGCGTCGATCGCGGCATTGGCGGTGGCATTGGCCCCGTCATGGTCGTGGCCGTCGTGGTCGTGCGCACCGGGCATGTCCTCGAGGTGCGGCAGCGGCCCCTGGTCCGGGTGCGCCGCCAGCCACTCGTCGATCAGACCCTCGACGACGCGGCTGCGCCGCAGCGTGCTGCGGATGTAGCTCCGGCCGCGATCCGACGAGAAGTATTCCTGCAAGCGCGCGTCGTCCGGGTAGCGCTCGCGGCCACGGGCGACCTCGGCATCGACCTCTGAGTCGGGCACCGTGACGCCCTCGGTGTCGGCGATCTTGGACAGCACGAGCAGGGTCCGGACACGCTTCTCGGCGCCCGGCCGGAACTCGGCGTGGAGGTCGGCATCGGTCTTCTCGAGGGCCTTGAGGTAGGCCTCCTCGGTGATCCCCTGCCGGGCGATCGAGGCACGGAACTCGTCGTGCATGACCTCGACCTCCTGGTCGACCAGGATCGGCGGCAGGTCGACGGTCGAGTTGGCGACCGCGTAGTCGATGATCTGGTCGGCGAAGCCGTGGCGAGCGCGGTCGAGCGCATTGCGCTCGAGCCGCGCCTTGACGTCGGTCCGCAGTGCGTCGAGGTCGGCGAAGTCACCGAGCGTCCCGATGAAGTCCTGGTCGAGGTCGGGCATGACCTTCTCGCGGAGCTCGCGCAGGTCGACCGCGAAATGGGCTGTCTTGCCGGCCAGCTCGGTCTCGGGGTAGTCGTCCGGGAAGGTGATGTCGAACTCGGTCGAGCCACCGACCTCGAGCCCGAGCAGGTTGGCCTCGAAGCCCGGGATCAGGCGCTCCTGGCCGAGGATGATCGGCATCCGCTCGGAGGTCCCGCCCTCGAACGGTTCCCCGTCGCGTGAGCCGACGAAGGAGATCACCGCGTAATCGCCGTCCTGTGCGCCGCGGCCTTCGACCGCGGCGAGGGTCGCGTTCTGGTCGCGCAGCTCCTCGAGGACCTTGTCGACCCGGGCATCGTCGATGGTGTCGATCTCGGGACCGAAGTTGAAGCCCTTGTAGTCGCCGAGGTGGACGTCGGGCGGCACCTGGACCGTGGCCTTGAAGATGAGCGGCTTGCCCTCCTCGGCCTGCACGACGTCGACGTCGGCATTGGTCAGCGGCAGGATCTCCTCCTGGACGAGAGCCTCGCGGTAGGCGTCCTGGACGAGGTGCTCGACGGCCTCGTCGAGGACCGCGCCGGGACCGAGGTGGCGCTCGAGGACCGCGCGCGGCGCCTTGCCCGGACGGAAGCCGGGGACCCGCGTGCCGCGCGCGAGGCGGCGGACGGCGTCATCGATGGCGCGGCTGAGGCGTTCGGGGGGGAGCTCGATCTCGAGCTGGATCGTGGAGTCTGGACCGGGGGTCCTGGTGATCTGCATCGCCGAGCCAGTATACGGGGGAGGTCGTTCCGGGGGCCGGCGACGCCCCCGGTCGTTCGTAGGCGAGAGAGGGGTCGAACCTCCACGCCGCTTTCGCGGCACCGGCTCCTAAGGCCGGCGCGTCTGCCATTCCGCCACTCGCCCGCCGCGAAGTGTAGCGCCGGCGCGGGTCTCAGCCCGGGTCAGGCGTCGGCTTTCCCGGCATTCTTACCCGAGTCCTTCCCGGAGTCCTTGTCCGCCTTCTTGGCCGCGTCGACGTCCGCCGCCCGATCCATGACCGTCTCGCCCGACGCGGCGTCGGCTGCCGCGCCCGACTCGCCCTCGCCGCCGGACTGCCGCTTGGCCCGTTCGCGGATCTTGGTGAGTCGCGTCTGGAAATCTGCCTCGTCGGGGCTGAACAGTCGGCCCGCGGCGGCCTTGGCGGCACCAGACAGGAGCGGCCGGGCGACGGTCAGCACGATGAGGGTCCGCAGTCCGGATCTGTCCTTGGCCCTCTGCTTGGCGTAGGCCGCGAAATCGCGCTCGAGCGCACCGCGCACCTTCTTGCCGTCGTCCCCGAGCGCCCGCAAGGACTTGTCGATCTCCTTGGGGAGCATCGAGGGCGGAAGAGGTTCCGGCTCGCCCGTGACCGCTCGCTTGCCAGCGCGGAAGACGCGCCTGGGCCCGCCCAGTGCGAGGAAGGCCGTTCCGCCGACGACGGCGGCGGCCTTGGCCGGGCTGCGCTTGATCTTCGCGGGGATATCGATCGCAGAGCGGGCGGAGGCCTCGAGGGTCTCCAGTTCCTCGCCGAGCGACGCGCGAGCCGCTAGGACCCGATCCCGGGCGGCATCCGTTTCTGTAGCCACTCGAGCGTCTCCTTGCTGGTGTCGATGGTCTGGACCGGATAGAAGCGTTGCTTGAGTGCCTCGACATCGATGCCGGTCCGCGCGACATCGATCCCCATCAGGACCATCCAGGTGACGTAACCAAGGGTGATCCCGATGCCCGCACCGACCTGCGGTCCGAAGGTGATGGCGGTGAATGCCCCGAGGGCGACGCCGAGGACTGTCAGCCCGGCGAGCGCGACGAAGCGACCGCCGCCCGAGGCGTTCATCAGGACGGCCGCCGCGATGCCGGCCGCGATCCCCACGATCCCGCCGAGCAGCATCCCGACGACGAGCGGGCGGATGCCCGGGTCAACGGCAAGGCCGAGCGCGTCGCCGACCGACGCGTACAGCTGGTTCAACAGGCCGAGCCCGAGGACGACGCCGACCACGACAGCGACCACGAGCGACACGAGGAAGGCACCGCCGAGGCGCCGCGGGGCGATGCCGAGCGCGCCGAGGACGGCGGCCATCGCGACCGAGACGAACAACAGGAAGCCGTGGAGGACGCCCCAGCCCATCGAGCCGAGCAGCCACTCCCCGAGCCACAGCGACGTGCCGATGACGACCAGGAAGACCGCGAAGATGACCAGCGCGATGGCGAGTGCGCCGAGGGCGGCCACCCGCCCGACTTCGCCGGCGATCTGACCGGCCTCGGCCTTGGCCAGCTCGACGTGCGCCATGACGAGTGCCATCGCGGCATCACGTGTCGCCTTGAGCTGATCGGTCAGACCAGGCGGCTTCGTGCGCGGCCCGCGCGGCGGCGGCGCGGACGGCGGCGGCGTGGGTTCGGGGGTCGCGTTCGGATCGTCCAGGGGAGTGCTCCGGGTCCGGTTCGGGCGCGGGGTGGCATTCGATGATAGCAGCGCCTCCCACACATCCAACCATTCCACGCGTGGCGCGCTACGCTGCGGAAAGATGTCAGCGTCGGAACGCCGCCAGATCCTGACCGCGGAGCTGCTGAGCATCGGCAGCGAACTGACCGTCGGCGAGACGCGGGACACCAACGCCGGCGAGCTGGCTCGCTCGTTGACCGAGCTGGGCGTCCGGGTGACCCGGATCACCGCCCTGCCCGACGATCTCGACCAGGTGACCGAGGCGTTCGTGACCGCGCTGGCGCGGGCCGACCTGGTCGTATCCACCGGCGGGCTCGGCCCCACCCCGGACGACCTGACGCGTGAGGCGATCGCGGCAGCGACCGGTGAGACACCACGCACGGACGCCGATCTCGAGGCGTGGCTGCGCGAGCTGTGGGCCCGGCGCGACATGCTCTTCCCCGAGCTGAACCTCAAACAGGCCTGGCTGATCCCGTCGGCCGTCGCCCTGCCGAACCCGAACGGGACCGCGCCGGGCTGGTTCGTCGAACGGCCGGACGGCCGCGTGGTCGTGGCCCTGCCCGGCCCGCCGCGCGAGATGCGCCCGATGTGGAGCGATCACGTCGTGCCGCGCCTGCACGAGGGCGGTCTCGGGGCCGAGGTCGCCTCGCGCACGTACCGACTCGCAGGGATCGGCGAATTGCAGGTGGCAGAGCGGCTCGGCGAGACGATCCTGCGGGCGACCAACCCGATCGTCGCCACCTACGCGCGCGTCGAGGCGGTCGATGTCCGGGTCTCGGCCGTCGCAGAAGGCGGCCGGACGGCCGAGGAGCTCGTGGAGGGCGCCTCGGCCATCGTGCTCGACCATCTCCGCGACCACGTCTGGGCCACCGGCGGAACGACCTGGAGCCAGGCGATCGGCGCGCGGCTCGACGAGCTTGGCTGGTCGCTGGCCGTGGTCGAGATCGGGACCGGCGGGAGCCTCAACGCGCTGCTCGGCGACGAGCCCTGGCTCCGCTTCGACGAATCGATCGCGCCCGACTCACCTGCGGCCGAAGCGCATGGGGCGGAAGACCTCGAGGCGTACGCCAGGCGGGCTCGCGACCTTGGCGGTGCCGATGTCGGGATCGCGGTCCGGGCGCGACCACGGACCGGGGATACCGCCGTCTCGATCGCGATCGTCACGCCGCGCAGGGAGCGACACGTCAGACGCCTCGTCTTCCTGACCGGTCCGATGGGGCGCTCGAGGTCGGCATTGGCCGCGACCGGGGTGCTCTTGGAAACGCTCGGGGACTGAGCGCTGTCCCCGTTCCCCTACCGACGTGAGGCGGCCACGAGTCCCGGCAGGTCGATGATCGCGATCCCCTCGCGGTCGAGGCGGACGAATCCCTCCTCCGAAAACTGACCGAGCAGCTTGTTCACGCTCTGGCGGGTACAGCCGACCATCGAGGCAAGCTCGCCCTGGGTCAGCGACGACCGGAGCCGCACGGTGCCGTCGTCGGCGGCAGGACCCGCTTCCTCGGCGAGCCGGACGAGTCGCGCCGCAACGCGACCGGTCATATCGAGGAAGTGGAGCTCCTCCACGTGGAGCGTCAGGCGCCGCAGCTCTCCGGCCAGCGACGCCAGCAGGGCGTCCCGGACCGCCGGCTCCGTGGCGATCAACTCGCGGAATTTGTCGCGTGGCAAGACCACGGCCTCCGTGACCGCGAGCGCCGACGCCGTGGCCGACCGCGCCGCGCCGTCCAGCAGCGCGAGCTCGCCGAAGACGTCGCCCGGTCGCAGGCTGGCGATGATGGCCTCGTCGCCGGTCTCCGAGGGCAGCGCGATCTTCACCTCACCGGACACGATGATGAACAGGGCGTCGCCGGGATCGCCGGCATGGAAGATGACCTCGCCCCGACGGAACCGGCGGGTCCTGGTCCCGGCCGCCAGGCGCTCGAGGGCATCCTCGTCGAGCCCGGCGAAGAACGGGATCCGGGCGAGAGACGCCACGAGCGGAGGCAGCGAGCGCATTTCCGCCGCATCGTACGCCCTGGAAACTGCCGCGCCCATGGGTTCGACTGCCGATCTGTCGGCGCGACGACATGTCCGCGGTCGCGGCGAAGGCCTGCCGAGAGCGCGTCCCGGGGTAGCATTCCCCCGATGACTGCTGTGCCCGGCCGCCTGCGGTTGACGGTGCTCGGCTGCAGCACCGCTCTCCCCGCTCCCGACGCTGCAGCGGCGGGATTCCTTGTCGAATTCGACGACACTGCCATCCTCCTCGACGTCGGGCAGGGTGTCGCCAACCGGCTCGGTCGCGTCGCGGACGCGCGCGAGCTGGCCGGGGTCTTCATCGGGCACATGCACGCCGACCATTTCCTCGACCTCGCTGGGCTCCGGTACCTGTTCCCGTGGGCCGGTCGTGGGTCCTCGCGGCTGCCCGTCCATCTGCCACCGGGTGGAACCAGCCGGCTCGACGAGCTGGCGTCGGCGATATCCGAACGAGCGGGCTTCTTCGACGACGCCTACGCCGTCGACGAGTACGACCCGGGCGTGACCTTCACCGTCGGTCAGCTGAAGCTGCGTTTCGCGCCCGGCCGCCATTACGTGCCGGCGTGGGGTGTCTCGGTCGAGACGCCCGACGGGGCGCGACTTGTCTACACCGGGGACACGGGACCCAGTCAGTCGATGGTGGAATTCGCCCGCGGCGCCGACGTGCTCCTGGTCGAGGCGACCCTCAACGACGCCTCGGAGGACGACATCGAGCGGGGTCATCTGACAGGCCCGGAGGCGATCGACCTGGCACGGGACGCCCAGGTCGGGGCGGCCCTCCTTGTCCACTACCCGCCGGATCGACGGCCGGAACTGGATCGCCTGTGCGCCGCGGCAGGCCCGTGGATCAGGCCGGCCGTTCCTGAGCTGAGCCTGACGATCGGGCACGAGATCGAGGCAGGTCCCGGCGCCGCCCGGTCACCCGCGGCTAGACCCTAGCCGCCTCGAGCGCCGCGTCGGCGGCGGCGCGGAATCGCGCGATCTCGCCCGGCTCCGAGGCTAGCTCCGCCGCATTTCGCCAGAAGGCCGCCGCCTCGTTGGGGGCGCCGACGGCGAGGGCGGCGGTCGCGGCTTCGACGAGCAACGGGATGGCCGCCGCGGCATCCCCGGCCGCCGCGCGATGGACCGCGAGCGTCTCGATCGAGACCGGCGGCTTCGTCTCGAGTCGGTCGGCCAGCCGGGCGTGCAGCCGGCGCCGACGCGATGCCAGCATCCCGGCATATGCGGCGTCGTGGACGAGGGGGTGGCTGAAGCGCCACATCCCGCTCCGAGCCGACGGGACGATGAGCGCAGCGTCCACGAGCCTGTCGAGCGTCCCGGGCGGGATCGGCTCCCCCAGCAGGTCCTCGAGCTCGGCGAGGCCGAACCCGATGCCGATGACCGAGGCGACGCCCAGGACGTCGCGTGTCTGCTCATCGAGCCCGTCCAGCCGCGCGCCCAGCACGGCGCGCAGTGTGAGCGGCAGGCGCGGCGCGCTCGGTTCGATGAGGACCATCCGCCCGTCACGCAATTCGAGGCTGCCGTCCTCGATCGAGGCGCGCACGGTCTCGCCGATGAACAGGGGGTTGCCCTGGGTGCGCTCGTGGATCCGCCGGGCGTCGCCCGCATCGAGTGCGGCGCGCGCGACGATCGTCGCCAGCTGCGCCGTCTCGGCTGGGGCCAGGCCGTCCAGTTTGATGCGCTCGACGTGATCCAGCGCGGCCCAGCTCGGGACCGTGCCAGGACGTGTCGTCGCAAGGATCACGAGCGGCTGGACCGCCGCGGTCGCGACGAGTTGCTCGACCATCCCGGTGCTGGACGTGTCGAGCCAGTGGAGGTCGTCGAGGACGACGACTCGCCGCCCGTCCGTCTCGAGCATGCGTTGGACGTACGCCGCCGCGACCTCGGTCAGGATCGTCGCAGTCTCGAGCGGGTCATCAGGAACGTTGACGGCGTCCGCCTCCCAGCCCGAGAACGCGGCATCCCGGGCCACAGCGGCGATCGCTCCGCCGTACCGACGCAGCGCGGCTTCGTCCGTCCCCGGCGTGAACAGCAGCTTGCGCGCATAGCTGCCGGAATCGATGCCGTGCTCGTCGGCGAGCAGCTGGGCGAACTGCCGGCCGAATCGGTACGGCTCGCCTCGTCCGTAGGAAACGCTCTCCGTCCAGGTCCAGGCGAATCCCAGGGCCCGGGCCTCGTTCTCGACATCGGCCACCAGGCGCGACTTGCCCATGCCGGCTTCGCCGGTCACGAGGACGACGGCGCCCCTTCCCGAGCGCCGGGCTCGCTTGAGCGCGCGTCGAACGTGGGCCAGCTCCGTCGCCCGACCGACCAGCGGCGTATCCCGGGTCGGCCGGCGTGAGCCTGGGTCGGTCAGCCCGGATTGGCCGCTCAGCGAGAAGAGGTTGACCACCAGCGACTGGCCACGGAGGACGACCGATCCTCGATCCTCGACCGACAGCCGGTCGCGGGCACCGCGCACCGTCGCCTCGTCGAGCAGGATCTCCCCCGGCCGCGCCAGCCCCTGGATGCGTGCCGCGGTCGTGATCGCCTCGCCGGTCACAGCCTGGTCACCGGAGGCGTCGCCTCGCGCGGCCGCCACCACCTCGCCGGTGGCGAGGCCGATCCGCACCTCGAGGGGCTCGCCGCCATCCTCCGGCTCGAGGAGCGTCGCGCGGATCTCCAATGCCGCCAGGGCTGCCCGGACCGGGTCGTCGTCGTGCGCCTGCGGCCAGCCGAAGACCGCGAAGACGGCGTCGCCGATGAACTTCTCGCGGGTCCCGCCGAGACGCTCGATGGCATCGCCCATCCGGACCAGTGCCCTGCCGACGCGTGCGCGGACCTCCTCCGGGTCGTGCTCGGCGAGCATCCGCACGTAGTCGACGAGGTCGGCGAACAGCGCGGTCACGACGCGCCTGTCGCCGACGTCCACCGTGGCGGGCGCCTCGACCGGCGCAGCCTCGCGCGGCGCGAGCTGGGCGCCGCACTGATCGCAGAATCGGGCGCGGCGCGAGGTCTGGACTCCGCAGGACGGGCACTGCACGACGGGCGTCCTCCGCTGCAGGGCTGCCCAGTCTAGCCGCCGCGGGCCGCCGTGCGGCCCCTGTTTCAGGAGATCGTCAGCACCGGTTGGGCGGCCGCCTGTGCCGCGCGGACGCTCATCCGCGCGGCCACGGCCTGAGCGATCGAGGTCATCGCGCGGGCGGCAGGTCCCGGCTCGCGCTGCGCGACTGCCGGGACGCCGACATCGCCGCCCTGGCGCACCGTGATGTCGAGCGGGATGCCACCGAGGTACTCGAGGTCGTGCGCAGCCGCGAAGCGCTCACCACCGCCGCGACCGAACAATTCGGTCACCTCGTTGCAGTGTGGGCAGACGAACGCGGTCATGTTCTCGACCAGGCCGAGGACCGGCACGCTCATCCGCTGGAACATCGCGAGCGCCTTGCCGACGTCGGCCAGCGAGACCTCCTGTGGCGTGGTCACCAGGACGGCCCCGGAGATCGGCACGGCCTGGGCCAGGGTCAGCTGGGCGTCGGACGTCCCGGGCGGCAGGTCGATGACGAGGTAGTCGAGCTCGCCCCAGTCGACGTCGCGCAGGAACTGCTGGATCGCCCCGCCGACGAGCGGCCCGCGCCAGACGATCGGCTGGCCCTCCGGGACGAAGAACTGGATCGAGATGGCCTTGACGCCATAGCGCTCGAGCGGCGTGATCTTGTTGTTGGCGCTCGCCTTGGGCTGGCCCTCGAGGCCCATCATCAGCGGGATGTTCGGGCCGGTGATGTCGGCGTCCAGAAGGCCGACGGATGCGCCCGACTGGGCGAGCGCGACCGCGAGGTTGACGCTGACCGTGCTCTTGCCGACGCCGCCCTTGCCCGAGGCCACGGCGATGATGTTCTTGACCCCGGGCACGAGCTGCTCGGGCTGGCGCGGCTGGGAGCGCCGGACCATGGCGCCCCAGGTGATGTCGACGTTCGTGGCGCCGATCGCCCCGAGTGCCGCGTTGGTCGTTCGCTCGATCTCGTCCTTGAGCGGGCAGGCCGGCGTCGTCAGCTCGATGGTCATCGACAGGGCGGAGCCGTCGATGACGACGTTCTTGACCATGTCGAGGGCGATCAGGTCGCGCCCGAGCTCGGGCTCCTGGACGGTACGCATCGCCTCGATGACGGCGTCGTGGGTCAGGCTGAGCATCGGTGATGGTCCCTCACAAGTCGGAGCGAGCGGCGTGTTCTGACGTTGGAAGCGTCGATATCGTACCGCGCGCTCGCGGGAAGCGCGGCCGCCGCTTCCCTGCCAGGTCGACGGTGACGGAATCCGTCGCACGAGCCCTGGAGCGCGACGAATCTCGCACGGGAGACGGCCCTTGACACTGAGTGTCGTGTGGTTGACACCCCGATCGTCCACGCCCATATCCTCGCCGGACCCGGTGCGCGCGAACGTGCGGCCGCGTCCACTGACAGGAGTACGTGCAAACGTGCCGACGGTCGACGTCAAGCTCGACGACGTGGTCAAGCAATTCGGCGAAGCAGTCGTCGTCGACCACATCAACCTCGAGGTCCGCGCGGGGGAGTTCTTCAGCCTGCTCGGGCCGTCCGGGTGCGGCAAGACGACGACGCTGCGGATGATCGGCGGCTTCGAGGCGCCGACGTCGGGCGTGATCGAGCTCCAGGGCCAGGACGTGACGTGGCTGCCGCCCTACAAGCGCAACGTCAACACGGTCTTCCAGAACTACGCTCTCTTCCCCCACCTGACGATCTACGAGAACGTCGCCTTCGGGCTCCGGCGCAAGGGCATCAAGGACGCCGAGGTCAAGAGCCGCGTGACCGACATGCTCGCCCTAGTCGAGCTGGCCGGCTTCGAGACGTCGCCGAGCCGACCCAGATCTCGGGTGGCCAGGCGCAGCGCGTCGCCCTGGCGCGCGCCCTGATCAACAAGCCCGCGGTGCTGCTCCTCGACGAGCCGCTCGGTGCGCTCGACCTCAAGCTGCGCAAGCAGATGCAGGTCGAGCTCAAGCGCATCCAGCAGGAGGTCGGGATCACCTTCATCTACGTGACCCACGACCAGGAAGAGGCGATGACGATGTCGGATCGCATCGCCGTCATGAACAAGGGTCGCTACGAGCAGCTCGGCGAGCCGGAGGTCCTCTACGAACGTCCGATGACGCGTTTCGTGGCCGGGTTTCCTGGGCGTGAGCAACCTGTTGCCGGGAGCCGTCGAGGGCAACGACGGCACGGACTATGGCCGGTCCGCCTCGCCGACGACACGCGCATCCGCGCGCCGCGAGCGCTGGTCGGCGACACGGCGCAACGTGAGCGTCGGCGTCCGGCCCGAGAAGATCCGCCTCCACGAAACCGATGTCGAGGCGCCGGCGCGGCCACAACCACATGTCGGGCATCGTTCGCGACGCCTCGTACCTTGGCGTCAGCACGCAGTACCAGATCGAGGCACGGGGAGGTGCCCAGATCACGGTCTACGAGCAGAACGTCGAGCGCGCCACCAAGGCCGAGCTGTGGGCACCCGGCGAGGCGGTCCAGCTGACGTGGTCCCCCGACCACACCTTCGTCGTCGCCGATGACGGCGCTCCCGTCGCCGCGGCACCGAGTTGACTCGTCCCCCCAATCGAGCCCCCGATCGATCCGAGGAGATCCGATGACTGAGAAGCAGATCCCCCAACTTCCTGACCTGTCGCGCCGGCAGTTCGTGCAGGGCAGCGCGATGGCCGGTTTCGCGGTCTTCCTGGCAGCCTGCGGGAAGAGCGGCAGTTCGGCCGCCCCGTCGGCGAGCCGCGAGCGCCGCTGCGCCGTCGGTCGCCGCCTCGGTCGCGCCGAGCGCATCGGCGGAGGCGACGCCGAAGCCGTCGACCTCGGCCGAGCTCAACTGGGCCAACTGGACCTACTACCTCGACTTCGATCCGAAGACCAAGAAGTCGCCGACGCTCGACCAGTTCAAGCAGAAGTACGGGACGACGGTCAAGTACGAAGAGATCATCGACGATAACGACCTATTCGTCGGGACGATCAAGCCGCAGCTCGAGGCCGGCCAGGACACCGGCTGGGATCTGATGTGCCTCACCGACTGGATGGCGGCCCGGCTGATCCGCCTTGGCTGGGTGGAGCAGATGGACCTCGGCAACATGCCGAACGTCGTCGCCAACCTCCAGGATGTCTACAAGAACGTGACCTGGGACCCGACCAACGATCACCACGTGCCGTGGCAGTCGGGCATGACCGGGCTCGGGTTCGACAAAGCGAAGACCGGCGACCTGACCAGCATCAACGAGTTCTACGACCCCAAGTACAAGGGCAAGGTCGACTACCTGACCGAGATGCGCGACACCATCGGGCTGACGATGATCAAGCTCGGCCTCGATCCGTCGAAGGCCACCACGGCCGACTGCGACGCGGCGATCGTCGAAATCAAGAAGGCGAAGGACGCCGGCATCATCCGAGCGTTCAAGGGCAACGAGTATGCGGAGGACCTCAAGTCCGGCAACATCGTGCTGTCCATGGCCTGGTCGGGCGACATCGTGCAGGCGCAGGCGGACAAGCCCTCCCTCGCGTTCAACGTCGCGACCGAGGGTGGGATGCTGTGGAGTGACAACTGCCTGATCCCCAAGGGGGCCAAGAACGCCTATACGGCGCAGGTCATGATCGACTTCTGCTACGACCCCACGATCGCGGCGCAGGTCGAGGAGGCGGTGAACTACATCTGCCCGGTCAAGGGGGCCGCCGAGGTCCTGCTCGCCAAGAACCCGGAGATCGCCAACAACCCGTTGATCTTCCCGCCGGCGGACGTCCTGGCGCGGCTGCACATCTTCAATGGCCTCGACGAGGCGACGGAAAAGTACTTCAACGAGCAGTTCGCGACGGTCACAGGCTTGTAAACGCGTCGATCGTCGCGATCGGTAGCTGAGAGGGGCGCGTGGGCGGTTTCCTGCGACGGCACAAACGGGTCATCCCGTACGCACTGCTGGCGCCTGGGCTCCTCTGGTTGGTCTTCTTCTACGTCCTGCCAGGGTTCCAGATGCTCCTGACCTCGTTCTGGTCGGGAACGCTCGAGACTGGCTACGAGTTCGCGCTGTCGAACGTCTCCAATTACAGCGACGCGCTGGCGAAGTATTCGACGCAGTTCGGCCGGTCGATCCTATACGGCGGCCTGGCGACCCTGCTGACGTTTGCAATCTCGTATCCGCTGGCCTACACGATCGCGTTCCGGGGCGGCCGCTACAAGAACCTGTTGCTATTCCTGGTCGTCGCGCCGTTCTTCACGAGCTTCCTGCTGCGCACCATCAGCTGGAAGATCATTCTCGGTGATACGGGGATCGTCCTCGGGCCGCTCAAGGATGTTGGCCTGCTGCCCGACGAGTTCCGGCTCCTGGCCACGCCCGCCGCCGTGATCTTCGGGATCGCGTACAACTTCTTGCCGTTCATGACACTGCCGATCTACGTCTCGCTCGAGAAGATCGACAAGCGCCTGGTCGAGGCGGCGGAGGACCTGTTCGCGACGAGCTTCGGTGCGTTCCGGCGGGTCACGTTCCCTCTGTCGCTCCCTGGTGTGTTCGCCGGCTCGCTGCTGACCTTCATCCCGGCGATGGGCGACTATGTGAACGCCCAACTGCTTGGCAATCCCGACACGACGATGATCGGAAATGTCATCCAGAACCAGTTCCTGACGCAGAACAACTATCCCACGGCGTCGGCGCTCAGCTTCCTGCTGATGGCCGGCATCCTGATCGCGGTGGCGATCTATGCCCGCCTGCTGGGCACCGATGAACTCACGGCGGGCGGCGTCTGATGGCCACGGCGACTCAGACCCTGACCCAGAGTCAGGCATCGCTCAGCGAGCGCTTCGTCCGGTTCTGGAACAAGTACCTGCTGTTCATCTACACGGGCGGCGCCATCGTCTACCTGATGGCACCCGTCGCCGTGATGATCCTGTTCAGCTTCAACGATCCAGCCGGCAAGTCCAACTTCGTGTGGCAGGGGTTCACACTCGCCGCGTGGCTGGACCCATTGGGCGTGGCCGGGCTCGAGAGCGCGGTGACGATCAGCATCGCGATCGCCCTGTTGTCGACGTTGGTGGCGACCGCGCTCGGGACAGCCATTGCGCTAGCCCTGGCCCGGCACGACTTCGTCGGACGAAGCAGCACGAACCTGTTCATCTTCCTGCCGATGGCGACGCCCGAGATCGTGCTCGGCGCCTCGCTCCTGACGCTGTTCGTGGCGATCGGCGCTCCGCCGTTCTTCCCGCTCAGCTTCATCACGATCCTCATCGCTCACATCATGTTCAACATCAGCTTCGTGGTGGTCACCGTGCGCGCCCGGCTGTCGGGCTTCCCGACCCACCTCGAGGAGGCGGCGATGGACCTCGGCGCGAACGAGCTGACCACGTTCCGCAAGGTGACGTTCCCGCTGATCCTGCCCGGGATCCTGGCCGCCGCCCTGCTCGCGTTCAGCCTGTCGATCGACGACTTCGTCATCACCAACTTCACGTCGGGCGGGACCGTGACCTTCCCGATGTTCATCTACGCCAAGGCACGGATCGGGATCCCGCCGCAGGTCAACGTCATCGGCACGATCATCTTCCTGACCGCAGTCGGCCTGGTCGCGATCTCTACGATCGTCTCGCGGCGGCGGATGATGCGCGACGAGGCGATCGCTCGAAAGCACGCCATCGCAGGCACCTGAGGAGCCGATCATGGTCGATACCGCGCCGAACCGACCGTCGCCCGAGGCGACGCTCCCCGACCTTCCCGACCACGGCGTCGTGCCCGCGGTCTGGAGCCGGATCACGAACCTCGATGTCGACCGCGGCGAGGGGTCGTGGCTGATCACCCGCGGATGGCCGGCGCTACCTCGACTACTCGTCGGGGATCGGCGTCACCAACACCGGTCACGCGCACCCGCGCGTCGCGGCCGCGATCGCGGCGCAGGCGAGCAAGCTCCTGCACGGCCAGCAGAACATCGTCTACCACGAGCCGGGGCTGCGACTCTACGAGCGGCTCCAGCACGTCCTGCCCGGCGGGCCGTGGCAGGCGTTCCTGTCGAACTCGGGCGCGGAGGCGGTCGAGGCCTCGGTCAAGCTCGCGCGCGTCGCGACCGGCCGGCCGGCGATCCTGGCCTTCCGCTATGGCTACCACGGCCGGACGGCCCAGACGATGGCGCTGACGACGGCCAAGGACGTCTACCGCGGGGCGTTCGAGCCATTGCCGGGCTCCGTCTACCACACCGCCTATCCGTACTGCTATCGAGCCGCCGGCGGGGCCCACTCACCCGACGCGTGCACCTGCGACTGGGAGGAGCAACTCGACCTGACCTTCCACCAGTTCATCTACCCGGACCGCGTGGCCGCGGCGATCATCGAGCCGGTTCTCGGCGAGGGCGGCTACGTCGTGCCACCGCCCGGGTTCCTGCCACGCCTGCGCGAGATCACCCGCCAGCACGGCATCCTGCTCATCGCCGACGAGGTGCAGACGGGTTTCGGCCGGACCGGCGAGATGTTCGCCGTCCAGCACTGGGGCGTCGAGCCGGACATCCTGGTCATGGCCAAGGGGATCGCCTCGGGGCTGCCACTCTCCGGGATCCTGGCACGGGCCGACGTGATGGCCACCTGGAAACCGGGCACCCACGGCGGGACGTACGGCGGCAACGTGGTCTCGTGCGCGGCGGCCAACGCCACGCTCGACGTGATCGAGGACGAGGGTCTTGTGGCCAATGCCCGCGAACGTGGGGCGCAGTTCCTGGCCGGGCTTCGGGAGCTCGCCGGGCGCTACCCGGCGATCGGCGACGTCCGCGGGCTTGGCTTGATGGTCGCGATCGAGCTGGTCAAGCCGGGCGTCGGCGACGGCCGGACGCCCGATCCCGACCTGACCAAGCGGATCCAGGCCGAGGCGCTCGAGCGCAACCTGATCGTCCTGACCGCCGGGACCTACGTGAACGTCATCAGGATCATCCCGCCGCTGGTCACGACCGCCGACGAAGTGTCAACGGCTCTCGCGATCCTCGACGAGAGCCTTGCCGCGGCAGGGGCGATAGAACCGCGGCTCGACGGCCGGTATCGTGCTGACATGACATCGACCACCACCACGGAACGGGATCCGGGCGCGGACGCGGCGCGGGCCCGGCTGGCGGCGCTGTTCGAGGGGGCGAGTCGGGTAAGCCTCGGGATCGTCGTGGTCGCGCCACCGGATGCGACGCGAGAGTCGGCGCGCGACGCCGCGACGGATGCGGCGATCGTTGCGGGTCGAAACGAGCTCCTCCGAGAGGCGACGGCCGCCGCCCGCGAGATCGTGCTCAAGGGCTTCGCGAGTGCCGGCTTCAGCGGGACCTGGGCCGTAACCGATATGTCGATGTCCGTTGCGACGGCGGCTGACCGGGTCGCGGCCGTGGCCGCGTTCGAGGAAGCGACCATCGCTGCCGTAGCCGAGGACCTGGTCGACCCGGAGACCGTCGACATCCTTGGGGCCACGTGGGACCAGATCGCGAGCTCGAGTGCCATCCCGTCACCAGGCGCGCTTTCGTCGATCGCCGCGGCCGCAGCGGGGTCGGACAGGAGCCCTGTCCAGGTCGTGATCCTCGCGGGAGTCGTCCTTGTGTGCGCCTTTGTCGGCTTCGCCTACGGGTCGTACGCCGGACTGATCGCGGTCTTCCTCGGTGTCGGCGTCGTCGGGGCCCTGATGCGCGGCTCGTCCCGACCAGCTCCCTGACGTTTTCGCGAGCTTCTCACACGAGTAGCAAGACTCCGATCACGATCAGCCACAGCGACCAGGCGATGTAGGCGATCGGGACGATGGTGCCGGCGAGGTGCCAGCCATCGCGCTCGTTGGGACCGACGAACTCGAGGGTCCCGATGAGCAGTGCGATGCCGATCAACACGCCGACGACGCCGAGCCAGGACGGCAGGACCGCCGTGGACACGATCGAGGCCGACACCAGCAGCGTCCACAGCCCCGTGAACAGGTATCCCAGGTGCTCCCCGATGCCGACACCGAACAATCGGTGGAGCGTGGCGAACACGACCTCGACCGTCTTGCGCGTCGCGTCACCCTCCGCTCCGTCTGGCGCCGCCACGTAGCGTCGCGCCAGCTCCGGGATAGCGAACGGCCAGCGCACCAGGCCCAGCCCCTGGACGATCGCCGCGGTCGCCCCGACGACGATCGACAAGACGGTCAACGCCGGCGAGGCCGCGAGGACGACGGCGAGCAGGGCCGAGATCGGCAGCATCAGGAGGGCACTGAGGAGCAGCGCTTCCCAGCGCAGGATCAACCCGGAGCCGCCGGCGTCGAATCGACGCAGGATCTCGTCCGGCTCCTTCCGCAGGATGTTCGGGTAGTCGTAGGCGCGACCGAGCTCGAAGAACGCGAGGTTGAAGGCGACCGGCACCGCGATCAGCAGGACGGCCGTGATGGTCTCGATAGTCATCGTCCTACCCCCGAAGCCGCGCCACGATCTCGTCGTGCAGGATGCTATTCGTCGCCAGGGCGGTCCCGCCGTGGATCGTCCGCTCGCCGTTGATGTCGGTCATCCGGCCACCGGCCTCCTCGACGACGATCGACGGCGCCGCCAGGTCCCAGCTGTTCGGACCGACCTCGACCATCGCCTCAGCGGCGCCTTCCGCCACGAGCGCGTACCCCCAGAAGTCGCCGAAGCCGCGATCCCGCCAGGCTGACCGGACGAGGGCCGCGAAGCCCGGCGCCGCCCCGCTGGCCTCGATGTCGAACGGCGACGAATAGAAGATCTGGGCATCGTCGATCGCCGCGACCCGTGAGACGCCGACCCGACGCCGCTCCCCCGCCCGCGGGCCCACCGAGCCGACCGCCCACGTGCCCCCGCCGCGCCGCGCGTACCAGCGCTCGCCCAGCGCAGACGCGCTCATGACGCCGGCGACGATCTCGCCGTCCTCCTCGACCGCAAGGAGGGTGCCGAACAACGGCACCCCGCGCATGAAGTTATGGGTGCCATCGATCGGATCGATGTACCAGCGAACGGCGCTGGTCCCCGCTTCGGTGCCGTATTCCTCGCCGACCAGCCCGTGATCGGGGTATGCGCCGGTGATCAGACCTCGGATCGTGCGCTCGATCGCCGTATCGGCCTGCGTGACGAAAGTGCGGTCGGGCTTGGTCTCGATGACGAGGTCGCGTCTGAAGTGTTCGAGTGCGATGGAATCGGCTGCGTCGCAGCAGGTCAGGGCGAAGGAGAGCCAGGCCTCGTGGCGCGCCGCCGCCTCCTCCGCGTCGTGCGTCATGCCCTGATCCTGGCACCCGTGGGGTCGTAGAGCGGCTCGCGGGCGACCTCGAAGCCGATCCAGTCGCCGAAGACCTCGACCTCGCCACGGGTCCCGATCGCCGCCCGGTCCGGCGGCAGGTAGGCGTACGCGATCGAGCGCTCGACGGCGAAGCCGTATCCGCCGGAGGTCACCCGACCGACGATCTCGCCACTCACCCGGACGGGCTCGTTGCCGAGGCAGACCGAGCGCGCGTCATCGAGCATCAGGCAGCGCAGCCGCTTGCTGGGACCGGCGGCCTTGGCGGCGACCAGCGCGTCGCGTCCGATGAACTCCGGCTCCTTGTCGAGCGCGACCGCGAACCCGAGGCCTGCCTCGTACGGCGTCTCGTCCGGCGTGATGTCGCTCGACCAGACGCGGTAGCCCTTCTCGATGCGCAGCGCGTCGATCGCGCGGTAGCCCCCGGCGACCATCCCGTGCGGCATGCCGGCTTCCCAGAGCGTTCGCCACAGCGAGACCCCGAACTCCGCATGCGCGTACAGCTCCCAGCCGAGCTCCCCGACGTAGGTGACCCGCAATGCGTAGACCGGCACGGAACCGACGGTGATGGCACGCGCGGTGAGGTACGGGAAACCTGCGTCGGACACGTCGTCGCGCGTCACCAATTCGAGGATGTCGCGCGCCCGAGGGCCCCACAACGCGAAGCAGACACGCCCCGATGTCAGGTCGTTCAGGAGAACGCTTCCGTCGCCCGGCAGATGGCGACGCAGCCAGGCCATATCGTGCTGCCCGAACGCGGTCCCGGTGATGAACAGGTAGCGATCGGATGCGACCCGGGTCACCGTGACGTCGCACTCGATCCCACCGCGCGTGTTGAGCAGTTGGGTATACGTGATCCGCCCGACCGACACGTCGACGTCGTTGGCGCACATCGTCTGGAGGAACGCGACAGCCCCGGGCCCGACGATCTCGATCTTGGCGAACGAGGTCTCGTCGAACAAACCGGCCGCCTGCCGCGTCGCCAGCGCTTCGGCGCCGATCGCCCGCGACCAATGTTCGCCCGCCCAGCCTCGGGGTCTGAGCCCCTCGGCGCCCGCGGCGGCGTTCGAGTCGAACCAGTTCGGGCGCTCCCAGCCCGACTTCTCACCGAACGACGCACCTAGGCCCTCGAGGATCGGATAGGTCGGGGCCATCCGCAGCGGCCGCCCGGACTGCCGTTCCTCGTTCGGGTAGTGGATGTCGTAGTACGTCGCGTAGTTCTCGATCGATCGCGCCAGCGTGTAGCCCTGGCTTCGATACGCCGGCCCGAACCGTCGGATGTCCATCTTCCAGAGGTCGAGCTCGGGCTCGCCATCGACGATCCACGACGCCATCTGGCGCCCGATCCCGCCCGCCCCCGCGATCCCGTGGGCCGAGAAGCCGGCCGCGACGAAGAAGCCGCGGACCTCCAATTCGCCGAGGATGAACTCGTTGTCAGGGGTGAAACCCTCGGGGCCGTTGATCACCCGATTGACGCCTGCGTCGGCCATCGCCGGGACGCGCCGGATCGCGCCTTCCATGATCGACTGGAAGCGCTCCATGTCGGGCGCCAGGAGCTTGCCGTTGAAATCGGGCGGCACGCCGTCGAGCGACCACGGCGCCGGGTCGCGCTCGTAGCCGCCCATACACAAGCCGCCGACCTCCTCGCGGAAGTAGACGAGGTTGTCGGGGTCGCGGAGCTGCGGGAGGCCGGGGTGTACACCGTCGATCGGCTCGGTAAAGAGGTACTGGTGGGCCATCGGGATGATCGGCACGGTGACCCCGACCATCCGCCCGATCTCGGGGGCGAACATGCCGCCCGCGTTGACGACCACATCGGCGGCGATCTCGGTCCGTTCGCCTCTGTGCTCGACGGTCACGCCGGTGACCCGGCCCCGATCCGTGCCGACCGCCACCACCCTCGTGTGCGGGCGGATCTGCGCGCCTCGCTGACGCGCACCGGCGGCTAGCGCGTTGGCTAGCCCAGACGGATCGAGCCAGCCGTCGGTCGGCAGCCAGACGGCACCGAGGACGCCGTCGGTGGACATCAATGGAAAGCGATCCCGTGCCTCCCCTGCCGAGATCAGCTCGAGTGGCAGGCCGAATGTCTTGGCCCAACCGGCCTGCCGGCGCAGCTCCTCGTGCCGTGCCGGGCTCGACGCCAGCCGCAAGGAGCCGACTTCGTGCCACGACGGGTCCGTGCCGGTCTCGGCTGCCAGGCGCCGGTAGAGGTCGGCGCCATACATCATCATCTTGGTGAGCGTGACCGAGCTCCGCAGCTGGCCGACGAGCCCGGCCGAGTGGAACGTCGAGCCCGAGGTCAGCTCGGCCCGGTCAACGAGGACGATGTCGGTCCAGTCGCGCTCGGCCAGGTGGTACGCGATCGACGTCCCGCCGACGCCCCCGCCGATGATGACCGCACGTACGTGTTCCACCGGCGAAGCGTAGCGGCTGATGTGTCCGCGAGGAGCGCCTCTGCGCCCGATGCTGCCCGCTAGGGCTGCGTCACCGGCGGCCGCCCGATCGACGCTCCGGGGGCGGGCCGGAGCTGGCGACGCGGCCACCTCGCGCAGTGGCGTCGATGGGATGTGCGGGAAACGACGCGCCCGTTCGGTCGTGTCGGCTGTCATGTCACGGGTATCCATCACGACCGCGGCCGCCATCTGTCCGGCCAGGACGGGCTTGATCGGGCGAAGGATGAGCGACATCAGACGCAGCATCGGGAGCGGAACGTGGTTCACGGTCCCGGTCGCACCGGTCGTCGCCCTCACCGTCTCGACGAACTCGTCGAAGGTGAGATTCTCCGGTCCCTGCACGTCCACGCTCTGGCCACGGAGAGCCGGATCGGTCACGGCGACGTCGACGAGGCGTGCGACGTCCCCCGCCGAAACGAAGTTGATCGGGTTCTGACCGCGCCCAAAGACCCGGGTGCTGCCGGTCGTCACGAGGGGCCGCCCGACGATCTCGAGCCACGTCTCCTGGTACGCAGTCGGTCGGACCATGGTCCAGGCCATGCGGCTCGCGCGGAGCCGCTGCTCGGCGGCGGCCTTCATGCGGAAGAGCTCGATGGGATGGTCGCCGGCGGCCTGCTGGATCGAGACCAGGACGAAGTGTTCGGCGCCGGCAACTTCCGCCGCATCGATGAGGTTGACGTTGCCGTCGCGATCGATGGCTTTCACGCCGAGTGCTCCGTCGCCGCCGAAGCCATTGATCGCCGAGATGACCGTTCGCACCCCGACCATCGCGCGCCGAAGAGTTTCGGGGTCCCGGACATCACCGATGGCCGGATCGACGCCCGGCAGCGCGAGCTGCGGACTCGGACGGCCTCCACGGGTGAGGACCCGGATCGGTTCTCCGTGGCCGGCAAGGAGCGGGATCAGCGAGCGGCCAAGCATCCCCGTTCCGCCCGCGACCAGGATCATCGCTGCACCGCCTGTGCGACCGACGCTTCGCCGGTGACGATCCGCCGGACGGCTTCGCCGGCTGCGGGACCGCCCTCGTCGACGGGCTCCATGTAGAAACGTACCGAGACCGCGCGCGAGTCCCTGACGCGCTGGATCGTGACCCCACGCATGCGGTGTGGCGCACCATCGCGTCGCGTGCCATGCCAGTCCCACTCGGACCAGACGGTGTCGCCCTCGACGACGGCGTCCAGCAGGTCGGCATGCAGATCTGGCACGCCGGCGAAGATCTGCTCCCAGTTGCGACGCACTTGGTCGGCCCCGCGGAAGGTACGCTGCGGATGCGCCGGCGTCTCGCTGACGAAGTCTGGATCGAATACGTCCACGAGGGCCTCGAGATCGTGCTCGTTCATCGCATCACGGAGTCGGGTCACCACCGACAACATCGGGTCCACCGCCTGGTCGAGCATCCCAGTCTCCGATCGTACTATCGCCAGACTGTATGTCTGGTGGTTATACTCACAGTCTGATGAACAGCCAACCGGATGTCAAGCGTTCGTACGATTCGCCTTTGCGCAAGGCGCAGGCGGCCGCGACCCGGCGCGCGATCATCGATGCCGCTGCTGTTCTCTTCATCGAGCGCGGCTACGTGGCGACATCGATCGAGACCATCGCCGAGGCGGCTGGTGTGAGTCGCGCCACCGTCTTCACGTCGGTCGGCGGCAAAAAGGAGCTTCTCAAGAAGGCCTACGACGTCGCCTTGGTCGGCGACGACGAACCGATCCCCTTCCCCTTGCGGCCGGCCTCGCTGGCGGTCCGAGCGGAACCGGATCCCAGGCGGTTTCTCGTCGGGTACGTGGGTCTGCTCATCGACATGTATGCCCGGCTGGCGCCGATCTACGAGGCAGTACGCGGGGCCGCGAGCGCAGATCCGGAGGTCCGCGACGTCTTCGAGGCGATCGTCACGGAACGCCGGATCGGAGCGGGGAACGTCGTGCGCGATCTCCTTGCCAAGGGCGCGACCCTCCGCGACGGACTCGACGATGACGCCGCGGCGGACATCCTATGGGTGCTCATCGACGCGGGCCTGTTCCATCTGCTCGTCCATCGACGGGGCTGGACGACCGAGCGCTTCCAGACGTGGCTGGCTGAGACGATGCAGCGGCAGCTCCTGGACTGATCGGGCATGTCCATCCCCTCGATCGAGCAGGTCATCGCGGCCATCCCGGATTGGGCCGGGCACGTCGTCTCGGCGGAGCGGATCCCGGCCGGGCTGACCAACACGAACTGGCGGGTCGTCGTGGACGAGACGCCGTTCTTCGTGCGGATCCCCGGCGCGGATACCGAGCTCCTCGCCGTGGACCGCGGCAACGAGATCCACAACACGATCGCGGCATCCGAGGCCGGCGTCGCGCCGCGAGTCGTCCAGACCGTGCCCGAATGGGACGTCTTCGCGCTCGAGTGGCTCGATGCCCGGACGATGTCGAACGAGTCGTTGCGGGCGGACGGGATGCCCTCCCGGATCGCGGGCGTCCTGCGGCAGCTCCATGCCGGTCCCCGGTTCCGCGACGAGTTCGACATGTTCCGGGTCGCCGAGCGCTACATGGCGCTCGTCAACGAGCGGTCGATCGAGATCCCCGTCGGCTATCGGGAGCATCTCGCCCTGATCCCGCGGATCGAGGCGGCGCTTGTCGTCCACCGACCCACGGCCGTGCCCTGCAACAACGACCTCCTGGCCGGGAACTACCTCGACGACGGTGAGCGTCTCTGGCTCGTGGACTGGGAGTACAGCGGCAACAATGACCCGGCGTTCGAGCTCGGCAACACCGCCCAGGAGCTCGGCTTCGACGACTCCCAGGTCCAAGAGCTGTGTGCCGCCTACTTCGGCGACGCCTCCCCTGCCCTGCTCGCCCGGATGCGCCTCCAGATGATCATGTCCGACGTCGGCTGGACGCTGTGGGCTGCCATCCAGGCGCGCATCTCGACCATCGACTACGACTTCACCGGCTGGGCCGAGGAACGCTGGGCGCGGGCAGAGACCGCGCTCGACGGCCCGGACTTCGGAACGTGGCTCGAGACCGTTCAGCTCTGAGATCACGGGGCGTCGGGATCACCTGGCCGCAGGCCCTGGCCTGGCGCATGCGTCAGCAGATGCTCGACCCTGTCGGCTCCGGGTCGGTCGAGGGCGTCGTAAGCAAGCTGGGCGCCATCCAGGCGCAGTCCGACTCGGCGGCCGCGCTCTCCATCGATATACGTCGCGACAGATCTCGGCCTGGTGACCTTGCTCGCGCCTTTGCCGATGGGCGAATCATCCGGACCTTCGCCTTCCGGGGCGCGACGCAGTACATGACTCCCGAGAACGCCGGTCTCTACCTTGCCTTGAGAGCTGCGAGCCGGATGTGGGAGCTTCCCAGTTGGCAGACCTTCTACGGGCTGACACCTGCCGATTGGCCAGCCCTCCGGGAGGTGGTCCGGGATGCCCTCACCGACGGACCCCTGACCCGGGACGAGCTCGGGGCCGCGATCACGGCACGGCCCAGGTTCCGGCATCTGGGCTTCGTCTTCGAGACGAATGCCTGGACGTTGCTAAAGCCGTTCGCATGGCAGGGAGACATGAGCTTCGGTCCGCTGCGCGATGGACGCGCGACTTTCCAGCGACTCGATCGCAACCCACGCTGGGCGGGCGTGCCGGATCTCGAGGAGGCGGGGCCGCGAGCGGTCGAGGCCTATGTCCGGACGTACGGGCCAACAACCGCGGACAACGTGCAGTACTGGCTTGGCAACGGCCTCGGTGCCGGGCGCAAGCGGATCCAGGCGTGGATCGCCGCCTTCGGTGACCGACTCGCGACGGTCGACATCGACGGGGAGCCGGCCCATCTCATGCGCGACGACCTGGAGGAGCTGGACGCGACGCGGCCGAACGCCTCGGTCCGACTCCTTCCGGGGTTCGATCAGTGGCTGTTCGGTCCGGGCACCGCCGACGCTCATATCGTGCCGCCCGGCAAGCGGGCCGTGGTCAACCGTGGGGCCAACTTCGTGATCGTCGGAGGCGTCGTGTCGGGGACGTGGACGCTCACTCAGGACAGGGTCGCGATCGTCTGGTTCGCCCAAGAACGACCGACGACAAAGGCGCTCGCTGAAGAAGTCGCGCGACTCGCGACGATCCTCGATCGGCCGCTACGGTCGTCAGTCGAGACCGCCTGACGGATCGCCTCGTGGCCGCCTTCGTGCCGGCGGGCCGTCTACACTCCGCGCACCGGACCTGGGTCGTCGGCCCGACAAAAGGAGCGTCTCGAAGCATGTGTTGCGTCATCGCCGCCCTGTTCACGCTCGGCCCACGCGCCGCGATCCTCTTCTGGTGGATCGTCCAGCCGATCCGTTGGGGCGAGACATTCGACACATTCCTGTGGCCGTTCCTCGGGTTCCTGTTCCTGCCGTGGACAACGCTCATGTACGTCCTCGTCTACCCCGCCGGTATCAATGGCTTCGACTACGTCTGGCTGGGATTCGGCATCGCGTTCGACGTGTTCAGCTGGGCCGGTGGCGGATGGACCAACCGCAATCGGCTGCCGACGTCCGCGGCCTGAGGATCGCGGTGGCGACGCCCGGCACGATCGTGGAGATCTAGCCGCGCATCCGGTCCCCGAGCGGATCGAAGACCACATCGGGTGCGATCACGGCCGCGACGCGTCGATCGAAGACATCGACTTCGAGATCGGCGCCCTCGGGCATCGCCGCGGTCAGGTACGCGTAGCCGATCGTGCGCTCGATGGTCGGGCCGTAGGCGACGCTTCGGAGTCGACCGACGACCTCGCCGTCGACGCGGACCGCTTCGCCGCCGTAGATGGGTTCATAGTCAACGCCGCCGATCAACAGGGTCCGAAGACGGCGGTCCGATCCGGTCGCCTGCGCAGCGACAAGCGCATCACGCCCGATGAACGGACCCTTTCCGAGCCGGACGAAGGGCGCCGAGACCGGCCTCGAATGGGGTGTCGAGCATCGTCAGGTCGGTGCCGAAGTAGCGATAGCCCTTCTCCATCCGCAAGGCGTCGAGGGCCCGGTAGCCGAAGGGCTCCAGACCGAACTCGGCGCCGGCGGCGCGAAGGCGATCCCAGACGGTCACCGCCCAGGCCATCGGTGTGGTCAGCTCCCAGCCGAGTTCGCCGGCGTAGCTGATGCGGGCGGCGTCGACCGGGGCCGGCCCGACCCGGACGACCCTGGTCCGCCGGAGCGGGATGCCTTCGTTGCCGACCTCGTCGGCTGAGGCTCCGCTGGCGACAAGGACGTCGCGCGCCCGAGGCCCCCATAGCCCGGTCGTCGCGAGGTCGCCGCTGACGTCTCGGATCTCGACGGCCTCGTCGACGCCGGCGTGGCTCCGCAACCACGCCAACTCCGACGCGAGGTAGCCAGCCCCGGTCACGACCCGGAAACCGTCGTCGGCCAGGCGCGACACGGTCACGTCGGCCACCATCCCGCCGCGCTCGTCACACCACTGGGTGTAGACGACGCTCCCGACGGGGCGGTCGATATCGTTCGCGCTCACACGCTGAAGCAAGCCCAGCGCTCCCGGCCCCTCGACCGCGATCTTGCCGAACGACGAGAGGTCGATGATCCCCGCCCGCTCGCGAACGGCCCGCGCCTCCGCGCCGACGCGGTCGAACCACGGGGGCCGCGTCCAGCCGTATCCCGCTTGATCGCGCCCGGCGCGGCGCCATGAACGGCCCGGCTCATGGTAGTCAGCGCGCTCCCAGCCGGCCCTGGTACCGAAGACGGCGCCGGCCTCCTGAAGGCGGCCGTGGAGAGCGGAGAGCCGTCGCGGACGTCCGGCGAGGTCCGAGTCGAAGGGGTAGCGAAGGCGGTAGTAGTCGGAATACGTCTCCCGGCCCAGGCCCGCCGCGAACTCCGGGTCGCGGTAGACGTCGCCGAACCGCCACGCCCGAAACGGCCCGACGTCCACGCCCGGATCCCCGGCGGTGATCCAGCCGGCCAACGCCCGGCCGATGCCTCCCCCGCCACCGAACCCGTTGAGCGACAACCCGGCGGCGACCCAGAACCCGCGGACCCCGGGGAGTGGCCCTAACAAGGGGTTGGCATCGGGTGTCATCGCGTCTGGATGGCAGACGAGCCGGATCGCCTCCGCGTCGGCCAGGAACGGGAACCGTCGTATCGCGCCGGCCATCAGCGGCGCGAACCGTTCCCAGTCCGGCGGGAGTGACTGCGCCGCGTGCTCCCACGGGACGCCATCCTCCCAGCGCGACCGCGGGTCGAGCTCGTAGCCGCCGAACACCATCCCGCCGTGCTCGCTCTTGCCATAGACGAGGTTGTCCGGGTCGCGGAAGCAGGGCATCTCTCGCGGCAGCTCGGATCCCGGGACCGCCTTCAGGGCGATGTGCTGGTGGTCGACCGGTGTCGAGGGGATGAACGCGCCGACCATCGCCGCGACCTGCGGGGCCCATATCCCGGCGGCGTTCACGACCATCTCGGTGGCGATCGGGCCGGCATCGGTCAGGACGGCCGTGATCGCACGCCGGGCCGACAGTTCGAACCCCGTCACGCGAACGCCCGTGCGCACCCGCACGCCGAGCGCTCTGGCAGCGTCCGCGATCGCGTGCGTGGCGCCGTGGGGGTCGAGGTGCCCGTCCGCGGCCAGGTGGACCGCGCCGTAGAGCGAATCGGGCGAGATGGCGGGCATCAGCCGGCGCGCCTCGTCGGCGCCGATCACATCGACGTCGAGTCCGATGCCGCGCGCCCGGCTGGCCGTCCGTTCAAGCTCGAGCAACTGCTCGCGGCTCGAGGCGAGGCGCAGGCTGCCGACCGTCTCGAAGGCACCGAGGGTCCGATACAGCTCGATGCTGTAGCGCCGGAAGGCCATCATCGTCGACGACGGGTTGAACGCCGTGACGAGGCCGGCCGCCTGGCAGGTCGAGCCGGCCGTCAGCTGCGCCTTCTCGACGAGGAGGACGTCGGTCCAGCCGGCGAGCGCGAGGTGGTATGCGACGCTGCAACCGGTGATCCCGCCACCGATGACGACGACACGTGCCTGTTCCGCGCTCATGGCCGGCGACGATACCTCAGTGGCACGGGCCACTTCCCGAGTCCTCGACAGCGCCGGACGTCGCGATGAACGTCCACTCATACGACGTTGGGTGGAGGACGAACCGGATCACGCCGCAGTGTGCTTGCCATGCGGACCTCGCTGTGGGCGGCGACCGTCGGGAAGTCGCGGAGCACTCCCCCGCCGGTCCCGACGACGAACTCGCGGATCCCCGCTGCCTTGTCCTCGCGGCCGGCCGGATCCTGCGGCCCGAACCGCTCGTAATCGTGGTCGTGCCCGTTGACGACGACGTCCGCCTTCGCCCGGTAGAGCGCGTCCCAGAACGGCCAGACCGAGGCGTCGTTGCCGTGCTCGCCCGAGCTGAACCGCGGGTGGTGCCAGATCGCCATCGTGCACTCGGCGGTCGAGGCCTTGAGATCGGTATCGAGCCAGACGCCCTGCGGGGAACCCGGCAGGCAGCCGCCCGACGAACGCGCAATCCGAGTCGAGCACGATCACGTGCCACGCCCCGAGGTCGAACGAGTACCAGCTCGCGTCGGCCGGCCCGGCCTTCTCGCCGAAATACTCCGCGGTACCCAGCGAGTCCCTTGGTCAGCCAGTCATGGTTCCCGGCGACCGGCTTGGTCCGCTCCAGATGACGACCCCAGGTCGGCGCATAGCAATCGTGGAACTGGGTGGCGCTGCCGTCGGGATAGGCGTTGTCGCCGGTGGTGAAGACGGTGCCCGCGATGGTGTCCAGGAGCGCCGCAGTCGCGGCGCCGGAGTCGAGCGCGCAATCGGCGATGTCGCCGGCCCCGACCAGGACCGGGTCGCCCGATGCCGACGGAGCCGCGGACGCCGAGCCAGCGGCCGCGCTCGCGATCGCCTGGCTCGTCGCAGCCGGCGTCTGTTGCGTGACGCTCGTCCCGAAGGTGGCGCCCGGGCTCCCCGCGGACCGGCTCACCAGGCTCGCGAACCCGAACAGCAGGATCAGGGTCGCGCTGAAGGCCACCACGCCGAGCCCGACGGACCGGGCGATCGTGCGCGGTCCGTCCGGTCGCGGGTCGTCGCTCATCGGAAGAGCCTACCCCCGTGCCTCGGTGACGGTCGCGATGGCTCGTTCGAAACGGTCGGAGGCGGCGTTGCGCAGCAACCGGTCGAAGTTCCCGGCGGCGTAGGCGACGAAGTCGACGTCGAGCGTGCTGACGCCCTGCTGAAGGACGCCCCACATCGCCTCGCGGAAATCGGAGACCACGCGCATCAGCGTCAACCGGGCGAGGCGGGCCGGCCGGACCTCGCCGTCGTAGGCCGCCAGCAGGATCTCGTCCTCGTCGGGTGTCAGCTCGTGGTTGATGCTGAAGTTGCCAAGATCGAAGAACGGGTCGCCCATCCCCGCGTATTCCCAGTCGATGATCCGGATCCGCGCCCCATCGTCGATGAAGTTGGCGTTGAGCAGGTCGTTGTGACACGGCCGCAGCTCGATCGGGTCGGCCAGGAAGGCGGCCTCGATCCGCCGTCCGACCGCGGCCGCGCGCTCGTACTCGGGTGGGATCGGGACGCCACGGGCCATCGCCAGAGCCCGATACGCCTCGACGATGCGGAGCGGCACGAACAGGCCCGGGATCGCCGGACCGTCGTGGATGCGGCGCAGCGAGTCGGCGACGCGCCGGAGCGTCTCCGGCCGGTGGACGGCCTCATCCGAGACCGGCGAACCGACGATGAACCGGGTGACGAGGTAGCCCTCGGGCCGGATGAACGCGGTGACCTCCGGACCGACGCCGACGCCGGCCGACGTGACCGTCGCGGCGTGCTCGACCTCGCGCGAGATCCCCAGCAGGTGCGTGTCGTTGCCGGCCAGGCGGATGACCCAGCGCTGGTCGGTCCCGGCCGCGTCGACGCGGAAGTTCCGGTTCGTGATCCCGCCCGTCAGCGCGGTCAGGGTCAGGTCGCGCCCGGCGATCTCCGGGACCCTTTGCATGGCCCGCACGAGGTCGTCGTACAGCGGGCCACGCAGGATCGCCTCGTCTGTCACCTAACCGATGACGCCCTCACCGGTCACCGCATCGGCCTCGATCTCGACGGCTCGCCCGCGGACCGCGATCAGGTAGTAGATCGAGCCGAAGACGAGGAGCAGGCCGACCAGCGTCTCGAACAGCGGCCAAGCCGGCAGCCCGTCGAGCTTCTGGCCGTTGATCGCGAACAGCCCGTTGATGAGCGGGTTCCAATAGGCGCGCCCGGCACTCCCGAAGTCGCCGAACAGCTCCGGCGACGCCCACAAGGCGATGTTGATGAGCATGATCGCGCCCCAGATGAGCGCGAGGATGTTGATCGGCATGCCCCAGCGACCGAGGCTGAACCACGCCTTCTGGTGCGGCCAGCCACGCCGGCGCGCGACAAGCAGCCCGATGTTGCACAGGAAGTAGCTCAGGTAGATCAACCCGGTGGCCGCGATCGACAGCGTGATGCCGCCGATCGGCCCGACAAGCAGGATCGGGATGGCGGCGAGGACGCCGACCGCGATGGCGGCATTCGTCGGCGTGCGGAAGCGCTCGCTGACATGGGCCCACGCACGACTCCCAGGGAGATTCCCGTCGCGGCCCATCGAGAACATCATCCGGGTCGCCGCGCCCTGGATCGCGAGGGTGCAGACGAAGACGGAGGCGAGGATGACGAAGAGGTAGACCTCGCCGACCGTGATCCCGCCGATCAGCTCGGACGACAGGTTCTCCTGGATGGTCGTGGCGATCGGGAACTGCCCTGCCAGGCCGTCGGCCATCGTCTGCGGGATGTCCTTGAGCGAGAGGATGATCGCCAGCAGGAAGACGACGCCGACGGCGCCGGAGATGAGCACCGACGAGAGGACACCGCGCGGAGCCTGGCGGCTCGCGTCGATGGTCTCCTCGCCGAACGTTCCAGCAGTGTCGAAGCCGTACAGGATGAAGATCGACATGAAGAAGGCGAGCGCGAACGTCGCCAGCATGTTGCCGTTCTGGGCCTGCTCCGCGCCGAACGTCTGGGTCAGGACGTCGGGCGACTGGTGGTTCGCGAAGAACAGCAGGATGAGCGCGAAGACGAGCATGCCCGAGGATCTCGGTCGCCACGCCGATGTTGTTGAGCGTCGCCACGAGCCGGACGCCGAACGCATTGATGAGCGTCGTGATGACGAGCGTCGTGATGGCGATGAACGTGAACATGTCGCTCACGCCGAGCGGCGACGGGCTGGCCAGGAAGTCCTTCTCGCCCATGATCCCGTCGACCACGAAGGCGACGATGCAGGCGACCGCCGTGACCGTCACGACCTGCGCCCAGAAGTAGAACCAGCCGGTGAACCAGCCGAGCGTCCGATGCGAGAGGCGCTTCGACCACTGGTAGATCGAGCCGGCGACCGGGTAGTGACTCGCCAGCTCGGCGAAGCCGAGGGCGACGAGGAACTGTCCGGCGACGATGATCAGCCAGGTCCAGAACATGGGCGGCCCGCCGAGGCCGAAGCCGACGCCGAAGTTGCCGAACGACCCGGTCGAGACGCTGATGAAGCTGAAGGCCAGTGCGAAGTTCGCGAGGAACCCGAGCGACCGGTTCAGCTGCGGTTTGATGCCCAGCGATTGCAGATGCGCATCGTCGCGCGCCGAGATGTCCTGGGCCGATTCACCTTGTCCCGTCACGGTTCGCCTCCCTACCATCGCACCGCGGTGCGAGCTGTCTCTGGGGTGACACGGGGACGCCGGGGATGGCCTGCGACGGATCCCTCAACCCGCCGTTCGACTTGCGCGCGAGGATAGCACCGGACAGGGCGCGTCAAACACCCGTTTCGAGGGACGATTCGCGGCGTGGGCGTGGCCGGGAGAGCGGCCTGCGCCCGCGGTTCAGCGCGTGGCGACGACTCCGCGCAGCGCGTCCGGGATTGGCCGGTGCAGCTCGACCGGCTGGATGTACTTCTCGACCATCGCCCGCGAGTCGTTGACCCGCAACTCGGTGAACAGGTAGGAGATCTTGCGGCGCTGAGCGGCCAGGATCTCGTCCTTCGACTCGAGCTCCCAGAGCTGGCGCTTGAACGGCCCGAGTGCCTTCTTGCGCGTGCTGTAGACGAACTGCTGGTCGGTCTGGCCGGCCTTGCGCTCGTCCGCGCAGTTCGCGCCGACCCATGCCTCGATCTCGCGGTGGAGCGACTCGGGGAAGGCGGGATGCTCGTAGACCGTGTTCTGGAACCCGGTCGCGAGGTGGATCTCGGCCGTCTCGACCGCCGGGAAGCGGTGGAACAGCTCGTCGGGGAGGGTCGATGCTCCGTGCTGGACCGCGCCGGCCAGCCCGTACTCGCGAGCGACCTCACCGAGCTCGCGCAGGACCTCGAAATCGAGCTTGACCTCGGCCACCCCACCGTCGGGCAGCGGGACGCCGCCGTGGGATGTGCCGGTCTGGACGCTGACCTTCGAGATGCCCTTGGCGCCCGGGGCGCGTGCCTCCAGCTCGCGGCGGTAGCCGTCGAGGTATGCCCGCAGCTCCTCGACCGTCGAGTTCTGGGTCCCGACCTCGCCGATCTCGCCACCGACGCTGATCGTCACGCCGTCCGACTCGAGAGTCCGGATCAGCGCGGTCAGCTCGGCTGCGCGCCGGTAGTTCTCGCGCTGCTCCTCGTCGACGTTCGGCTTCGACAGGTCGACCAGCGTCGAGGAATCGATGTCGATGTTCCGGTAGCCGGCGTCGACCGCGAGCCGGCAGGCGCGCCGGATCTCCTCGGTCATCGCCTCGGGGTCGGCGGCGTACTTCTTGGCGTTGAACTGGTAGTGGTCGCCCTGGATGAAGACCGGCCCGTGCCAGCCCGCGGCGATCGCGCCGGCCAGGACCGAGGTCGCGTAGTCGATCGGACGCTGGAACGTGTAGGTCTGCTCGCTCCGCGCGAGCTCCAGGATGACCGCCGCCACATCGGCGGCAGCGGCGGCCTCGTAGACGGTCCGGGCCATGTCGAAGACCTGCGTCCGCAGGTTGAGCGCGGGGACCGTGAAACCGGAGACCTCACCCCGGGCGCGAGCCTCGTACAGAGCCTGGATGCTCGCCGATCTGGCGCCGAGCTCCTGGCTCGCCTCCCAGACAATCCACTGGGCCGCGGCGGTCGTGGCGTCGTCGTCGCTGAACGCCGCAGTCCACGCCAGGTCGCGGATCCCGGTGTCGCGGAAGGCGGCCTCGTCATCGATGACCAAGCGCTCACCGTCGAGGTGGGCGGCGCCGGACAAGGTGGCGAGCAGATCGGTCGGCGAGGTGGCGACGTGGGGCATCGAGGTCGTGTCTCCTGTGGCGTTCATGCCCATGGTAGCGCCGCGCTTCGCGGCCCCACGCCGATGACCAGGATCAGCGGCCGGGCTTGACCACCATCAGGAAGACGATGACGACGATCAGGGTCCCGAGGAACATCCCGCCGCGCTGGATCTTCTTGACGGTGGCCATGACCTCGGGCGGCGGTGGACCGGGCGGGGTGCCGGGCGGCGGTGGCGTCGACGACAGCTCGATCAGGTGATGGAGCGCGTTGCGCTGGACGGTGAGCGCATAGCCGATGGCGATGAGGTACAGGATGATCCCTGCGACCAGCCACGGCTGGCTCTGCGGGCTGATCCCCAGGGCCCAGATCAGCAGGACGCCGGTGATCCCCTGGAAGATCGCCAGCGGGTAGACCAGCTTGCTGCCGATCGCCTCCGTCTGGCGGGCGCTGAAGTTGGCGTGCTGCGGCTCCTTGCCCGCCATCGACCCCATGATCGAGTAGGCGAAGGTCGGCCCGAACGCCAGGATCGCTCCCATGACGTGCAGGAACAGGAACAACGGCCAGAACTGGGCTAGATCCACTGTCTACCTCGTGGTGTGACTGGGCACGACCCCGGACATGCGAAGGATACGGCTATCAGGAGCTGACGATGTCGCCGCACGCCGCGACGCCTGCAGCCTTGGCCGCAGTGATGAACGTCGCATGGTTGGCTTGGAGGTCGCGGGTCGCTGACGCGAACGCCCCGGCATCACCGGCCTTGGCGGCGGCGATCTGCTTGTCCACGAGGGTCACGTTCGATTCGAGGCCGGTGACGACCGCCTTCCAGCCTTCCTGGCCGCTCGCCGGCTGTCCGAGAGCGACCGTCTGGTCACGCCACGTCGTGAAGGTCGGGGCGACCGCCGACTCCAACCAACCACCGACCTCGGCGAGCTTGGCGGGATCGGGCTTCGTCGGATCGAAGGACCCAGCGGGGAACGATGCCCACGCCTGCTTGGCCTCCATGACGGTGGTGCAGACCGCGAGCGCGCGGGTCGCGAAGGCGCCGTCGACGGCGGCCGTCGCCGGTGCGCCAGCGCACCCGGCGAGCGACAGCGCCGCCGAGGCGACCACGCCAAGAACGATCAGGACACCCTTCACGTCATCCGACCTCGCTGATGGAGTCCGGACGGGTGCCGGTAGCCGTGAGCATAGACCCCGCATAGACTCGCCATGTGGGCCGCGGCCGCGATGAGGCCCTACGAGACTTTCTTGGTCCGCCGGCTGACGAAGTCGACCAGGACGTACTCGCCGAGCCGCTCCGGGGTGGCGTAGAACGCGCGGCCTCGGTTCATGCGGGTCATCAGCGCCACGAAGTCGGCCAGGGCGCGCGAACGCTCGAGCATGAACGTGTTGATGGTGATGCCCTCCTTGGTGCAGCGCTGGACTTCGCGGAGGGTCTCCTGGATCGTGCGTCGTGTCGGCGGGTAGTTGAACTCGACCTGGCCGTTCTCGAAGTGAGCGGTCGGTTCGCCGTCGGTGATGACGACGATCTCCTTGTTGACCGCCGGGTTGCGCTCGAGGATCTGCCGCGCCAGGGCCAGCCCGTGCTGGAGGTTCGTGCCGTATTCATAGCCGTGCCAGGTCAGCTCGGCCAAGGCGCCCGGCCGGATCTCGCGCGCGTAGTAGGCGAAGCCGATGACCGACAGGTGATCGCGCGGGTACTGCGTCCGGATCAGCGTGTCGAGCGCGACCGCGACCTTCTTGGCCGCCAGGAAACAGCCGCGCAGCAGCATCGAGCGGCTCATGTCGACGAGCAGGACGGTCGAGGTCTGGGTCAGCTGCTCGGTCCGGTGGACCTCGAAATCGGTCGCGGCGAGATGGATCCGCCGATCGCCCGTCTGCGCCCGCGCCGCCGGTGCGTTCTCCTCGCGGCCCAGGGCGTTGAACAACGTTCCGCGCAGGTCGAGATGGAACGGGTCGCCGAACTCGTACGGCTTGGTCGCCTCGTCGCGCTCCCCTCCCCGCCCGCCGCGATCGATCCGGTGGCCGCCGAACGCGTCCCGCTGGAGCCGCGCGAACAGGTCGTCGAGGACCTTCTGGCCGATCTTGCGGCTGCCGCGGGGAGTGAGCTCCAGCCGCTCCCCATCACGCGTGAGGTAGCCGGCTTCCTCGAGGCGACGCGCGAGGTCGTCGAGCGCATCGAGCTCGCGCGCGGCGTCGTCGCCGAGCAGGTCACGCACCTCGCTGCGATCGATCGCGGCCAGATCGGCCGGCGATTCGACGTCCGACAACGCGTCGGCCAGCTGGTCCATCGCCTGGAGCTGGTTGATCTGCGCCAATGCGCCGTCGAGGCCGAGTGGCTCGTCGCCACCGAACGGCACCCGGTCGCCGAGCCCGCCCGGCAGCAGCAGGTCGAGATTCGAGGCGAGCTGGGCCAGGTCGACCAGGAGCCGGTCGTCGCGCAGGAGGGCGTCCATCATCGATTGCAGCTCGGCGCGCTGCTGCGGGCTCATCGAGCGCATCAGCGACTGCATCGCGGCCATCCGCTGGGCGAGCTGGTCGATGATGTCGTCGAAGGTGCGGGCGCCCGGGAAGAACTGGCCGTGCTTTGCCAGGAACTCGGTCGCGTCGGGGTCGCCACCGCCGATCCGTTCGCGGATCAGTTCGTTGAGGTCGCGGACCATCTCGCGGTTCGCGGCGAGGTCCTCCGGGCTCATCGACTGGATCGCCTGGGACATCCCCTGCACGAATTGGTCGAGGACCTGGCCCTGGAGCTTCTTGACCAGCTCATCGAAACGCTCCCGGGCGTTGGGCTCGAGGAAGTCGTAGTCCTGGAGGCCACGGATCCGCTCACCGACATCCAGCGAAAGACCGTCGAGCTGGTCGAGCCGCTTGGCCGACACGTCACGGAGCATCGACCGCAGGTCCTCGGGTGTTTCGTTGTCGTCCGTCCGCGACGCCTCGTCGAGCCGCCGCTCCACGCCCGCCCTCTCCTCGTCGACGATCTCCTCGAGCTCGCGCCGGATGTCGCCGAGCACGTCGTTGAGCTGGTAGCGCTCGAGCATCTGCTCGCGCCGACGCTCGAGACGATCGATCAAATCGCGCAAGCCGGCCATGTCGCCGCGCGTCGGGTCGCCGGTCCGCCAGCCGCGCTCCATCAGGCGCCGAAGCGCCTCGGCGAGGTCGCCCTCGGCCATCACGTCGTCGGCGAGCGCGCGAAGGATCTCGTCCGCATCGAGGTCGGCCATCTCCTGGCTGCCGTCCCACGCGGAGTAGCGCGCAGCCCGGGCGAGCGCATCCGCGGCCGACTCGGTCCGCGAGACGGGCGGCCCGGCCCGCTGGACCTCCGGCCCCAGATCCCGCGGATCCGGGGAGTAGGCGGTCACCGGTGGTAGACCGTCCCGCCGGGCATTCGGTCCTTGTTCAGGCGCCGCGCGAGGTGGAGACCCTCGAGCAGGAACTCGACGGCGGACGCCACGACCGCCGGTTCCTCGGCGCCGTCCGTGACGTCGTAGGCACCCAGCCGATCGACCGCGACCGACAGGCCGGGGACCTCGCGCATCCAGGCGACGTACTCACGCGACGGGGTCGCGTCTCCGGTCTCGACGGTGAACCCATCCTCGAAGGCCTCGATGACGCCCTCGAGATCGTCGACGGAGACGCGTCGTGAGAAGGTCGAGTGGAGAGCCTTGGTGATGAGCCGCTCGACGATCCGTTCCTCGGGCGATTCGTCGCCGGCCGTCTCGAGCTCGACCTTGCCGACCGTCGACGCGACGACGGCGCCCAGATCCGAGACGCGCGGCGCGCCGACCGGCTCGCCGAGGCGGACAGCCCGCTTGAGTGCGGCAGCCTCGAGCACCTCGGCATTCGCCACCGAGACCCGCACGCTGACCCCCGACCGCTGGCTGATCTCCGGGGAGCGGCGCGCCAGATGGGTCAGCTCGGCGACGAGCTCCTCCATGAAGGCCGGAACGACCACGGCCGGTGTCCCCTCCTCCGCCTCGAAGCGATGCTTCTCCTGGCGAACGATCGCCATCTCGTGTTCGAGCGTCCGCGGGTAATGGGTCCGGATCTGCGACCCGAGCCGGTCCTTGAGCGGCGTGATGATCCGGCCGCGCGAGGTGTAATCCTCGGGGTTGGCCGAGGCGACCATGTACAGGTCGAGCGGCAGCCGGACCACGAAGCCGCGGATCTGGACGTCGCGCTCCTCGAGGATGTTGAGCAGGCCGACCTGGATCCGCTCGGCCAGGTCGGGCAGCTCGTTGATCGCCACGATCCCGCGGTTGGCTCGCGGGATGAGCCCGTAGTGGAGCGTCAGCTCGTCGGACAGGTAGCGGCCCTCGGCGACCTTGATCGGGTCGACCTCGCCGATCAGGTCGGCGATGGTGATGTCGGGGGTCGCCAGCTTCTCGGCGTAGCGGCGGTCGCGTGGGATCCAGTCGATAGCGGTCGCGTCGCCGTCGCGGTCGACGATGGCCTTGGCGGCCGGACTGATCGGGTCGGTGGGATCGTCGTTGAGCTCGCCACCGGCGACGACCGGAAGCCACGGATCCAGAAGCCCGACGAGCAGTCGCGCCAGCCGCGTCTTGGCCTGGCCGCGTTCGCCGAGGAAGACCAGGTCATGCCCTGCCAGGATCGCGTTCTCGATCGCGGGAACGACCGAATCCTCGTAGCCGACCACGCCCGGGAAGGCTGGCGCACCCGAGGCCACGCGGGCGAGGAGATTCGACCGCAGCTCCGCCTTGACCGTCCGCGGGCGCCAGCCCGAGGCGCGCAGTTCGGCCATGGTGGTGGACCGGGGCGTGTCGTGTTCGATGGGATCCACGGTGTGCTCCCCCGCAGCAGTGGGCAGGTCGGACCGCGAGCCTAAGCGTCGCCCCTCGGAGCGTCAACCGTGGGGGCCGGCAGGTATGCGCGGATCGCATCCCGGGCGGGTTGCGGCTCCGTGACGCCCTCGGCGACGAGGCGATCGAGGAGCTCCCGTCCGTCGGTCGACCTCGATCTCGAAGTCGCCCGCGTGCCGGCCGACGCGTCGGGCCAGCTCGGGCGTCACGCCCCACCCGAAATGCTCGAACGCGTCCGTCTCCGGGTCCCAGGTCGCAAGGACCGCCGGACCGAGCCGCTGGAGGTGGCCGTGGACGTCGCGAGCGACCGGCCGGACGTAGTGGGCGGCCACGATCCGCCGCCGGCCGTCTTCGAGCCGGCGCAGGACGAGCGACGATCGCCGAGATGCGACAGCTCGTCGTCAGCGAGGCGGACCGGCGGCCGGCGCAGCGCGTCGAAGACGTCGTCGAGCGAATCGGCATGGATCGTCGCCGCGAGCCCGTAACCGATCGACGCCGCCCGGACCGCGATCCGCGCTGACCTTCGCCCCAGGTGTAGGCGGGCGTGTGGTCGGAGAGCTCGAGGGCCAACAGGACCGTCGTGTCCGGACGGACCGGATCGGCGTCGGAGGGCGGCTGCGCCTTCCCCGGCCAGCCCAGCTCGGACGCTTGGGGGAGCCAGTCGAAGGTCTCGTCCTCGCCAGCCAGTTCCACGACCCGCGCGGACTGTGGCAGGAAGTCGAGCAATGCGCCGAGGGTGGTCGACTTGCCGACACCCTGATCTTGCGCGGCGACGACGATCGGGACACGAGCCTCGATCAGCAGCCAGAGCTGCGCAGCCAGCTCGGAATCGAGCGTGCCTGACTCGATCAACTCCACGATCGAGCGCGGTTGCGGTGGGATCGGCCGGAATGCCCAGCGGCCGCGCGCGGGCGAGATGTCAGCCACCGGACTCCTCGAAGCCCGTGAGGTCGGCGGCCACGTCCCACAGTCGTCGGGCGACATCGGCGTCGCGCGTCGACTTCGGCGGATCGGTATGCCCAGTGACCGCGCGCGGGCGAGGTGTCAGCCACGGGCCTGCCCGAGCCCGGTGAGGTCGGCGGCGACGTCCAGAGTCGTCGCGCACATCGGGGTCGCGCGTGGACTTCGGCGGGTCGATCGCCTTTGCGTGATGGAAGAACTGCCCGGATCGATCCTCGAACGCGGGATCCAGGGCGAGCGGGACGATGGTCGTCGCGGCGGACTCGGGACTGCCCGAGAAGGGCCAGACCGCCCACCGAATGACGGCTGGCGCTCCGTTCATCAGGCTCGTTCGAACGAGCCCCGGGTGGATCGCGTTGGCCGTCACCCCGGTCCCATCCAGCCGGCGCGCGAGCTCGAAGGTGAACAGGAGATCCGCCGCCTTGGACGCGCCGAAGTTCGTCAGGGAACGAAACCGTCGCTCGCCCTGAAGGTCATCGAAATCGAGCTTGGTCCCGGATGGCGCGCTGATGACGAGGACCCGCGCGGACCCGGCGGCCTGCAACTGCGGGAGCACGAGGTTCGTCAGCAGGAACGGTCCCAGGAGGTTCGTCGCGAACATCGGTCTCGAAGCCGTCCGTGGTCACGGTCCGCTTCGGCGTGTAGACGCCGGCGCAGTTCACCAGGATGTCGAGCTTGGGATGGGCTCGCTCGATCGCGAGCGCGGCCTGCCGGATCGCGGCCAGGTCCGCGAGATCGCCGCGCACGACGCTGACCCGATCGTTGCCGGTCGTCGTGGCGATCTCCTGCCGCGCCGCCTCGCCTCGTGCCTCATCGCGGGCGACGAGCACGACGGTCAGCCCGGCTGCTGCCAGCCTTTCGGCGATCGCACGTCCGATTCCGGACGTCGCGCCGGTCACGAGGCCGTCCGGGTGTCCTCGGGAACTGCTGGGTTCGTCGCCATCGCCCTGTCCTCGTCTCGAAGCGCGCGAGGTCGTCATCGTAGGAGGACGACCGATCGGCTGCACGAGCCGCGTCTATTCCGACAGGCCGAACACCTCGAGGCAGACGTCCTCACCGGGCACCATCGGCCGGACCTGGATGGGCGTGCCGTTCGAAGGAGTGTCGGCGCCTCTGTCGACCCACGGCGTCAGTTGGTTCGCCGTCTCGAGGGCTGGACGGAGGGTCGTCGCGTCCTCGCCTCGGGCCGTGCCGCAGCGTGGCATGGACGCGGATCCGATCGGCTTGCCGAAGGTCGCGAGCGGTTCCTCGAGCGGCCAGACCGCGACGGGCTCGTGGAGCGATCGGTTGTTCGGCAGGCTCGACGCCGGCGAGGACCGCGTAGGCATCGGCCACATACGGTGCCTCCTGGCCGAGGTCACCGGCCAGCCAGCTCAGGTCGGCCAGAGACGCCCAGAACGTGGCGAACGCCTCGGGCGTCCCGGGCGCCGGGTTGCACGGCGCCGTGATGCAGACGATGGTCCGTGACGGATCGCCGGTCAGGGTGTGGAGCACGCCGTCAACGACGATCTCGATGCGTCCCGAGCTGCGCTCCCGGCGCCACATCCGGCGGCGTGAAGTCGCCACTCCCCGTGAACATGCCGAGGTCCCGCCCGCGCTGCACGATCTTCTCGAAGCCGGCGTCGGTGATCGGCCGCGCCTGGAGGTTCGGGAGGAGAGGGCCTGGGTAGATCATGATCTGCGGCCCGGCCATGACGACTTCGTCGTCGCCGGTGATGGTCACCATCGGGAGCAACCCGAACTGGTTCAGCGGCGGTATCGCCTGGGTCGTCGTGGCGCGCAGGCGATAGGCCGGCGTCGCGGCGGCACCCGACGACGGAGCCGACGGCGTCACCGATGGGCCCCCAGCCTCCGACGATCGGCGATGCCGACGCGCCCCCGGCCGCCGAACAGCCCGCGATGACCACGGCCGTCGCGAGCACGCCCAGCAATCTCGAGACCCGTCTGCCCATCCTCGCGCACACCTCGATCGATCGATCCGTCGGCCGGTTGACGTCAAAGCCGGCCGCGGGTTTCGCGCACCGTCGGCGGGTAGCATCCTCCCACGATGTCCGAGCCCTCCGCCATCGACGTCCTGCCACTCACCCCCGCTCGCTTCGCCGACCTCGCGGCGCTGTTCGAGGAGGGCGGCGATCCGAAATGGTGCTGGTGCACCTACTTTCGGTCTCGCGGTCGCGACTGGTCCAACTCGACGGCCGCCGGCAATCGTGCCGAGCTCAAGGCATTGGCTAAGCGCGACATCGCCCCCGGCCTCGTCGCCTTTCGGGATGACCGCGCCGTCGCCTGGGTGAGCCTCGCGCCGCGCGAGGACTACGAACGCCTGGCCGCCTCGAAGATCCTCGCCCCGCTCGACGATGTCCCGGTCTGGTCGATCGTCTGCTTCGTCGTCTCACGGCGATCTCGCCGGCAGGGTGTCGCGGCGACCCTCCTCGACGCCGCGATCGAATACGCCCGGTCCCACGGCGCGACCACCCTCGAGGCCTACCCGGTCGAGGTCCCGAAGGGCGAACGGATCCCGGCGGCGAACGCCTACCACGGCACGCTCACGATGTTCGAACGGGCCGGGTTCACGGTCGTCGAGCGACGCCAGTGGAACGCCACGACACCCGTCCGGCCGATCGTCCGGCGCGCTCTCTAGCGCCCGTCGGCAGCCCACCAGACGCGCCGACTACGTCATCTGTCGGTGATTCGACATCGTCGTCTGTCCGGGTTGACATCGGTTTCTCACGGCGCGTAGACTGCCGACCGGCTCGCATGTCGCGCGCACAGATCTTGAAACGAGGAGGCGCCTCGATGATGACGAAGACGATCCTCCTTCCCCCGCGCGTGGCGCCCAACGGCGCCCCGGCATTCGGGAGATCTGTGCCCATCTCGAGCTAGACCGCAGGCGGCAGGACCGCCTTCCGGACGAACCAGAGCCGTGGGCCAGATCGGGCCCCCGGCTTTTTTGATGCCCTCCCTGCCCCATCGGCAGGCACGGACAGCAGGAGCCGCGAGGCCCGCCGACGACATCGTCGGAGAGGACCCGCGGCTTTCGTCATTCCCGGCACCGTCCACGTCCGCACCCAACCCTGGAGCCTCCAGTGACCGCCACCTTGGACCCACAACTGAAGAACGGCTCGACGAGCAAACCGGTCCAGCCGCTTGCGGCGCAGCCGGTTCCCGTCCGACGACCGGCCGGTCCGCCGGCGCTCCTCATCGAGGACGTCAGCAAGCGGTTCATGGTCGGCCGGAAGAAGAAGCCGGTGACGGCGATCTCGCATGTGTCGATGCGCCTCGAGCGCGGCGACGTCCACGGGATCCTCGGTTCCAACGGCTCCGGCAAGTCGACGCTCATCCGGCTCATCTGCGGACTGCTGACCCTCGACGAGGGTCGGGTCGAGGTCTTCGGCCACGACATCGTCCGCGAGGAGATGGCGGTCAAGCGGCTGATCAACCGGGTCAGCGTGGACGCCGCCTTCTTCAAGAAGCTCAGCCCGATGGAGAACCTCCTCTTCGCGGCCCGCCTGTACGGCCTCGATGGCACGACGGCGAAGCGCGAAGCGATCGGGATCCTGGCTCGACTGGGCATCTCGGAGAAGCGGATCGACCGACCGATCGAGCAGATGAGCCGGGGGATGCAGCAGAAGGTCGCCATCGCGCGAGCGCTGCTGACGAGCCCGACCCTGCTGCTCCTCGACGAACCGACAACAGGCCTGGACCCGCGCTCGAAGCTCGACGTCCAGTCATTCATCGAAGAACTGCGAGAGACCCACGACGCAACCATCGTCCTGACCACCCACGACCTGGCCGAAGCAGAACGCCTGTGCGGCCGGATCACGATCCTCAACGACGGCAAGGTCGTCGCCGAGGACAGCCCGGAGGGCCTCAAGACCCTCATCCGCGATCGCGTGGACGGACCCGCGACGCTCGAAGACGTGTTCATGACGTACACCGGCCGCTCCCTCGATGACGACATCGAGGAAGACGACGCCGAGGACGACTGAAAGGAGGTGATAACGATGTTCTTCTCAGCAATGCTGGTCGCCCAGCTGGCCCAGGAGCGGATCGAGCGAGAGATCGCCACGGCCGAACTCCTGCGCCGGGGACGCCAGCCTTCCCCATCCTTCCGCCAAGCGGTCGGCCGCCGGGTCATCCGGTTCGGTGCCCGCCTCGCCGCGGAACCCTCGCTTGAGTCGGCTCGGTCCCGTTGAGGACCGGGTCGACCGGGTCGGCTCGGTGCCGTTGAAGGCCCGAGCCGACTCCCCCACCTGGAGATCACTGCCATGACCGTCGTCACCCATGAGCTGAAGGCCTCATTCGCCTTCATCGAGCGCAACTTCAACCTGACCCGCAGGTACTGGGGCTGGGAGGTCGCCTTCCTGGTCTATTCCGTCGCGGGCGCGCTGTCGATCTCGCTCATCGGTGCATCGCAGGGCAACGAGGAGTTGCTCCTGTCGCTGATGATCGGCGCGATCTTCTGGAACTACTTGTCTGTGGTCTTCTCGTGGATCGCCGAGACCATCACCATCGAGCGCTGGGAAGGCACGCTCGAGTACACGATGATGGCGCCGATCCAGCGCTGGTCGCAGCTGCTCGGTTCGGTGCGTCTACGCGATGGTCTACGGCCTGATCCACACGTCGGTCATCTTCATCGCGCTCGTCCTGTTCTTCCCGCAGCTGGACCTGTCCGGCGCGAACCCGGCGACCGTCGTCGCGTTCATGCTGCTCGGTTCGTTCAGCTTCGTCGGGATCGGGATGCTCGCCGCGATCCTGCCGCTGCTCTACGTCGAGCGCGGCGCACAGATGACATTCGTGCTCCAGTCGTGCCTGCTGCTGGTCAGCGGGGTGTATTACTCGGTCGACATCCTGCCGCCCTGGATGCAGGTGCTGTCGCGGCTGTCGCCCGCCACGTACGTCCTGGAGGGCGTGCGGGCCGGTCTCATCGATGGGAAGGCAGTGACCGAACTCACGTACCTGGTCTGGCCGCTGATCGTGATGGGCGCCGTGCTCATCCCGTTCGGGCTGTGGGCGTTCGGGCGCGCCGAGCGCTACGCCAAGCGGACCGGCAAGCTGAAGCGGGTCGGCTGACGATGGTGCTTGACCGGACCGCGCTCGCGACCCTCGGCTGGGACCCCGACTGGGAGGCCGCCTTCGCGCCGTTCGCGGCCGAGGGCGTCCGCCCGGCCCGGGTCGTCGCCGTCCACCGTGAGACCGCCGTCGTGCGCGATGGCGCCGGCGACGGCGATAGATCGGCCAGCGTGTCGGGGTCGTTCCGGTTCACCGCGCTTGCCCGCTCGGACTTCCCGGCGGTCGGCGACTGGGTCGCCGTCGGCAGCGACGATGTCGTGAGTGCGATCCTGCCGCGCCGGAGCGTCTTCAAGCGGATGGCCGCCGACAGCAGCCGGCGTGGCAGCAGCCTCGACGACGAGCAGATCATGGCCTCGAACATCGACGTCGCCCTCCTCGTCGCCGGGCTCGACAACGACTTCAACCTGCGCCGTATCGAGCGCTATCTCGCGATCGCCATGTCGAGCCAGATCACGCCGGTGGTCGTCCTCAACAAGGCCGACCTGGCCGACGATGTCGACGGGCGCCTGGTGGCGGTCGACGCGATCGCCCCGGGCGTCGCCATCGTCGCGGTCTCGGCGCGGACCGGCCAAGGGCTCGACGACCTGCGGGCGCATCTGCTGCCCGGAACGACGGCCGCGATCCTCGGCTCGTCTGGTGTCGGCAAGTCGACCCTGGTCAACGCGCTGCTCGGCGAGGACCGCCAGGCCACGGCCGAGGTCCGTGACTCCGACTCGCGCGGCCGCCACACGACGACCCATCGCGAGCTGTTCGAGCTGCCGGGCGGGGCGCTGCTCGTCGACACGCCAGGCATCCGGGCGCTCGAGGTGCTCGGGGCCGAAGAGGGCGTCGAGACCGCCTTCGATGACGTCGCCGACATCGCCGCGGCGTGCCGGTTCAGCGATTGCCGCCACAACGGCGAGCCGGGCTGTGCCGTCCGTGCTGCGCTCGACGACGGGACGCTGTCGCCCGAGCGACTGGCAAGCCACCAGAAATTGGAACGCGAGTTGGCTCGGGCGGCACGCGAGGGCGATCCGCGGGCGCGCGCGGAGCACCGCCGAACCTGGAAGATCATCCACAAGAGCGTCGAGGAACACATGAACCGCAAGTACGGAGGGGGCTCCCGATGACAGCGACACCACAGATCCGCAGCCTGACGCTCGAGGACGCGCCCGCCATCCCTGGCCTCGAGGCCCGCTTCTTCCGGGACGCGTCCGACTTCGAGCGGCTGGCCGAGCTGACCATCGCCGCCAGCCTGGAGGACGGGATCCCGTACCTGCCCACCGCCCAGAACCTGCAGGTCGAGATGGACGCCGCCGACGGCGCCAATCCCGTCGATGACGTGGTCTTCGTCGAGATCGACGGCCGGGTCGTGGGCGCGGCGGGGGTCGAGCGGGTCGTTCGCGGGGACGGACCGCAGTACCAGATCTGGGGCACGATCCATCCCGACGTGCGGCGCCGCGGACTCGGGACCGCGCTGCTCGGTTGGAACCTGGCGCGCTCCCGCGTCCGCGCATCGCGCGAAGATCCGCTCGTGCGCGTCGAGTTGGCGACGTTCTCCGAGGACAGTGAGGTCGGCCAGCGCGCCCTCCTCACAAAGACCGGCTTCAAGGCCGTCCGCCACTTCTTCCTGATGCGCCGGCAAGGCCTCGATGACATCCCGAACGCGCCACTCCCCGACGGCATCGAGATCCGCCCGGTCCTCGAGGACCAGTGGCGGACGATCCTGGCCGCCGAGAACGAGGCCTTCCGTGACCATTGGGGTCATCGCGAGATGACTGAGAGCGACTTCAAGAGGACGTTCGACCGCGCCGAGCTCGACACGAGCCTGTGGGTCGTCGCCTGGGACGGCGACCAGGTCGCGGGCGTGGTCCAGAACTGGGTCTGGCCCGAGGAGAATGAGCGCCTCGGGGTCAAGCGCGGCTGGCTCGAGCACATCAGCGTCCGGCGGCCATGGCGCCGTCGCGGTCTTGCTCGGGCGATCACCGCCGCGTCCCTGGTCAAGTACCGCGAGGTCGGGCTCGAGGAGGCGATGCTCGGCGTCGATTCGGAGAACCCGAACGGCGCACTTGGCTTGTATGAGGGGCTGGGGTTCGCCCAGGCGAGTCGCGCCGCGGCGTACCGGCGCGATCTGGCTCGCTGACGCGAGTCAGGCGAACAGGCGTCGGCCGTCGCGGACGAGCTCCATCCAGGCCCGCTCCCGTCCGATCGTCGTAGCCGGCCCGTGGCCGGGCAGGACACCGACGTGGTCCTCGAGCTCGCTCAGACGGGCGATCGAGGCGACCATCGCGTCGTCGTCGCCACCGGGCAGGTCGGTGCGGCCCCACGCCCCGGCGAACAGCGTGTCGCCGCTGAAGAGGACTCCCCCGTCGTCGTCGATGAGGCAGACCGAGCCTTCGGTGTGACCGGGCGTGTGGAGCACGCGCAGGCGGATCTGACCGAAGGTGATGACGCCTCCCTCGGCCAGCTCGACGGCCGGGACGGACGGCGGGATGTCGAACGGCGCGAAGAGCGGCTGCGGATCGGTCAGCCGCTCACGGTCGAAGGGATGCACGGCGATCTCCGCCCCGGTGTGTTTCGCGACCGCGGCGTTGTCGCCGATGTGGTCCCAATGCCCGTGGGTGGAGACGATCAGCTTGAGCGTCCAGTCGCGCGCGGCGAGCTCGTCGGCGATCCACGCCAGCGACGGGATCGCAGTGTCGATGGCGATCGCCTCGCGACTGCGCGCGTCGGCCAGGATGTGGACGTTGGTGGAGGCAGGCCCGACGACCCGGCTGATGCGTTCCATGCTCGAGCGTCGGATCCTGTCCAGGGTGCCGGATCAGGCTTCGAGCTTCGAACGCATGCAGTCGAATGTCTGGCCGATCATCTTGTTGGCCGTCCCCTCGATCAGCCGAGCCCCGACGCTGGCGAGCGTGCCGGACAGGTTCACGTCTGCATTCCAGTCCATGACCGTCGTGCCGTCTGGGCCATCCGACAGGTGCATCTCCGCGGTCGCATCGACGGCGCTGCCGGGCGCCTGGCCGTGCGCCTTGATCAGCGCCCTGTCCGGTGCCTCCAGCTCGGCGAACGTCATGTCGACGTTGAAGCGGGCGTTGATGAACCCGACGCCGACCTTGGCCGTCGCCTTGAAGTGGGTCGCGTCGACGACCTCGATCTTCTCGACCCCAGGCCCACACTGGCCGACCTGCTCGGGATCGATCACGAAGGCCCACACCTTCTCGCGCGATGCCTTGATCGGGACGGAACCTTCGAAATGCATGCGGTCCTCCGGGGGCCGTGACTCTGGGGGTCGGTCAGTCGCTCGATGATATCGACGCGGTGATGTACGCCGTCGGCTCACGGATGAAGCTCGTGCGGCAGCCCATCGAGCAGAAGGCATAAACGATCCCGTCGTGCTCGGCGAGGTGACGGACGTGGGCGCGGTCCACGGTCATGCCGCAGACCGGGTCGAACAGAACGATGTCGTCGACGACGGGCTGGATCTCGGGAGCCGCCACGCCACCGGCGAGCGTCGCCGGCCCGGGTGAAGCCACGAACGCCGCCGTGCCACGCCGCACCTGGACCAGCTCGGCAAGGATGGACAGGGCGACCTCCTCGGCAGTCTCGCCGCCCAGATCGAGACCCGCCGGGGCACGGAGCGCCGCCAGTCGCTCCTCGGGAATGCCCGCATCGTCGCGGAGCCAGGCGCGGACCACAGCCGCGCGGGTCGGCGAGGCGACAAGGCCCACGTAGGACACGTCACGGGCCAGCGCAGCGGCGAGCGCCTCCTCGTCCCAGACCCCTTGCGTTGCGACCACCACGGCCGGGGCAGTCCCGGGGTCGAGCCCGGCGATGTCCGTGCCGGTGACGACACGCTCCGCGCCCGGGAAGTCGTGCGGGTCGGCGATCGGGTCGAAGACCGAGACGCGCCAGCCGGCCGCCGAGCCGAGCGTGACGAGGGCGGCGGCGATGGGCGTCGTTCCGGCCACCCACAGGACCGGCGCAGGCAGATGCGGTTCCACGTAGATCTCCAGCGTGCCCCCTGAGTGGCAGGTCATGACCAGTTCGACGACGCCGTCTCCGCGCCGACCCTCGGCCGGGGTGTCCTTGGACAGGCGCAGCAGGCGTGGCTGACCGTCGACCAGCGCGCGCAGCGCCTCGCGCACGACGACGGGCTGCGCGCAACTACCCCCGACCCAGCCCTCGATCGTGCCGTCCGGGTGGACGATCCCCGACGCCCCCGGGCGAGCCGAGGTCGGCCGCTTGACCGCCACGACCGTGGCGACCGCGAACGGGCGGCCGGCCGCCTCCAGCTCGGCGGCGCGCGCGAATGTCGAGCGCGAGCTCATGGCGGCCTAGGAGATCCCCTTCTCGTGGAGGATGGCCCAGACCTTCTGGGGCGTGATCGGGATGTCGATGTTGCGGACGCCGAGGTGCCACAGGGCGTCGACGACGGCGTTTGCGATGGCCGGCGGGGCACCGACCGTGGCCGACTCCCCCACTCCCTTGGCGCCGATCGGGTGATGCGGCGACGGCGTCACGGTCTTGGCGACCTCCCAGGCGGGGGTCTCCATCGCGGTCGGCACGAGGTAGTCCATGAACGTGCCGGCCATGTTGTTGCCGAGCTCGTCGTAGGTGATCTCCTCGTAGAGCGAGGGGGCGAGGCCCATCGTGAGCCCGCCGTGGATCTGGCCGTCGACGATCATCGGATTGATGATGTTGCCGCAGTCATCGACTGCGACGAAGCGGCGCACGTTGACCCGGCCGGTCCCCTTGTCGATGTCCACGACGCAGATGTAGCTGCCGAATGGGAACGTCAGGTTGGGCGGGTCGTAGTAGTTGACCGCCTCGAGACCCGCCTCCATCCCGGCGGGATGGTTGGTGTACGCCGCGAAAGCGATCTCCTGGATCGTCTTGAACCGGTCCGGCGAGCCCTTGACGCTGAACTTGCCGGGCTCCCACTCGAGGTCGTCCTCGCTGGCCTCAAGGAGATGGGCCGCCAGGGTGCGCGCCTTTGCCTGGATCTTGCGGGAGGCCATCGCGGTCGCCGCGCCGGCGACCGGCGTCGAGCGCGAGGCGTACGTCCCGAGCCCGTACGGCGCCGTGTCGGTGTCGCCGTATTCGATCTTGATGTCCTGGACCGGGAAGCCGAGCTCCTCGGCGATGATCTGGGCGAACGTCGTCTCGTGGCCCTGGCCCTGCGTCTGGACGCCGATGCGAGCCAGCACCTTGCCGGTCGGATGGACGCGGATCTCGCACGAATCGAACATCTTCAGGCCGAGGATGTCGAAGTCGTGCGACGGCCCGGCGCCGACGATCTCGGTGAAGCTGCTGATGCCGATGCCCATCAGCTCGCCGCGCTCGCGCTTCTCCGCCTGCTCCTTCCGGAGGCCGGCGTAATCGATGATGTCCATCGCCTTCTGGAGCGCTGGGCCGTAGTCGCCCGAGTCGTATGACCAGCCGGTCGGTGTCTTGTACGGGAACTGGTCCTTCTGGATGAAGTTCTCCATCCGGAGCTGGGCGGGATCCTTGCCGATGTCGTGGGCGAGGATGTCGACCATCCGCTCGATGGCGTGGACGGCTTCCGTCACCCGGAACGAGCAGCGGTAGGCGACGCCGCCGGGCGGCTTGTTGGTGTAGACACCGTCGACCTCGACGAACGCGTCGGGGAAGTCGTACGAGCCGGTGATGACGTTGAACAGCCCGGCCGGGAACTTCGACGGATCGGCCGCCGCGTCGGTGTAGCCGTGGTCGGCGATCGTCCGGACCTTGAGGCCGGTGATCTTGCCTTCCTTGGTCGCGCCCATCTCGGCGTGGATGTGGTAGTCGCGGGCGAACGAATCGGCTTGCAGGTTCTCGGACCGGTCCTCGATCCACTTGACCGGCTTACCGGTGAGGAACGAGGCGGCGACGGCGAGCACGTAGCCCGGGTAGACCGGCACCTTGCCGCCGAAACCACCGCCGATGTCGTGCGTCTTGACCCGGATGTTCTGCTCGTAGATGGGCAGGCCGGCGCCTCCCGCGACGAGGGCGAGCACCGTCCGGATGGCGTGTGGTGCCTGGCTGGTCATGTGGAGCGTCAGCTGCTGACGGACCGGATCCCAGTCGGCGACGCAGCCGCACGTCTCGATCGACGCGACGTGGATGCGCGGGATGTAGATGTCCTGCTCGACCCTCACCTCGGCGGCCGCGAGGGCGGCATCCGCGGCATCTCGGTCACCCGATTCCCAGTGCCAGATGTGGTTGTTCTGCTTGTCCGGTCCACGGTCCGGACGGAGCACGAACGCGTCGGCTTCGAGCGCCTTGTGCGGGTCGACGATGACCGGCAGCGGCTCGTAGTCGACGAGCACGGCTGCAACGCCGTCGGCGGCCGCATAGCGGGAGGTGGCGATCACCGCCGCGACCTCCTGCGACTGGTACATGACGGTGTCCACCGGGAGCACCATCTGCATGTCGCCGGCCAGTGTCGGCATCCAGTGCAGCTTGTATCCCTCGAGATCCTTGCCGGTGACCACCGCGGCCACGCCCGGGATCTTCAATGCCTCGCTGGCGTCGATCGACTTGATCGTGGCGTGCGCGTACGGACTGCGCACGATGTCGAGCCAGAGCTGGCCCGGCAGGTTGACGTCCTCGATGTATTCGCCCTTGCCGCGGATGAAGCGCGGGTCCTCCTTGCGCTTGACCGAGTGGCCCATGCCACCGATCTCCGGGCTGGTTCGCAGGTCTCGTTCGGTCTCGGTCGTCATGACGTCGCTCTCCTCAGCCGGCCGCGGCAGGTTCGGCGGAGACCGCCTGACCGTCGACCGTCTCGGCGGCGACGACAGGGGCGGACTCGGCTGCCGAGAGTTCTCCGGCCGCCTGCTGGATCGCCTTGACGATGTTCACGTAGCCGGTGCAGCGACAGAGGTTGCCGCTGATGCCTTCCCGGATCTCGGCTTCGTCGGGGTTCGGGTTCTCACCCAGCAGCCACGCCGCCTGCATGATCATCCCCGGCGTGCAGAAGCCGCATTGCAGGCCGTGCTGATCCCAGAACGCCTGCTGGAGCGGGTGGAGCGTCGGCTCGCTGGCCATCCCCTCGATGGTCTTGAGCTCGCGACCATCCGCCTGGACGGCGAGCATCGTGCACGACTTCGCGCTCTCGCCATCGACGTGGATGGTGCAGGCGCCGCAGTTGCTCGTGTCGCATCCGACGTGGGTGCCGGTCAGCCCGAGGTCGTCGCGCAGGAAATGGACGAGGAGGAGGCGCGGCTCGACGTCTGCCTCGTGCGCCTCGCCGTTGACGGTGACCGTGATGTGCTGGGTCGTCATCGTTCGGCCTCCTACGCGTACGCGAGGGCGCGTTCGGTGGCGCGGCGGAGAGCCCTGAGGGTCATCTCGGCGGCCATCGCGCGCTTGTATTCGACCGGACCGCGCACGTCGCCGAAGGGTCGGCTCTGCGCGCCGGCGGCTGCACCCGCCGCGCGGAACAGGTCGTCGGTCGGTGGGTTGCCGACCAGGACTGCTTCGGCATCGGTCGCTGCGAATGGGGTTTCGGCGACTCCGGTGAGGCCGATCCCGGCACGCTTGATGTGGCCGGCATCGTCGAGCCACACGATGGCGGCGACACCGACCGTGGCGAAGTCGCCCACCTTGCGCTCGAGCTTTTCGTACGCGCCGGCTGATGCGCGCGGCCGGCGCACCACGCGTATCTCGGTCAGGACCTCCGTCGGCTCGATGGCGGTCTGGAACGTGTCGAGGAAGAAATCGCGTGATGCGATCTCGCGTTCGCCGGACTGACTGCGACAGACGATCGTGGCATTGCCGGCGATGAGTGCCGCGGGCCAATCCGAGGCCGGGTCGGCGTGCGCGACGGACCCTCCGATCGTGCCCCAGTTGCGGACCTGCGGGTCCCCGATCGTGGCGGTCACGTCGTGGAGCAGCGGATAGTTGTCGCGGACGACGTCCGCCTCGTGGATCTGGCGGTGGGTGGCCCTGGCCCCGATGCGCAGGTAGTCGTCGGTCTCGACGATGCCATCGAGACCGGTCACGTCGCGCAGGTCGACGAGCAGCGCGGGTTGCGCGAGGCGCAGCTTGATCAGCGGGATCAGGCTGTATCCGCCCGACAGCAGCTTCGCGTCGCCCTCACGGTCCTTGAGGATCGCCAGCGTCTCGTCCAGGTCCCCGGGACGGACATAGTCGAATTGGGCGGGGATCATCGCGCGGACCCTCCTCCCCGCACGAGCGGGGCGATGTCGGCCCATCCGGCCCGGACGGGCACAGAGCGCTTGGCGACGACGTCGGACCTCGATCGGGGACTGACGTCCCTCCCGCCCACGATCGATGAGGTCCCGAGGGATGCCGTTGCCGCTGAGTATCCGTCCGGGGTCGTTCGCTCGTCAACGGGAAGCGCAAGGATCCGGAACCACGGGAATCGGTCGATCCCCTGGCCTTGAGGAGGGGATCGACCGGAGCTGCGCGGCGCGGAGCGGCTCAGCGGGCGACGAGCGGTTCCCCCGTCTCGATGACCGTCTTGAGTCCGGACACGATATAGACGATCCCGCCGGCGAACGACTCCGCCGACTTCGAGTTCGGTCGCAACACGCTGGTCACGGTGAGCTTCGAACCACCCTCTTCGGCCGGCTCGACCTGCCAGGTCATCCGGACAGGCCCTTCGGCCTCCATCTCCGGATCCCAGCGTGGGTGGAAGGACATCACGATGCGTCGACCCGGCTCGACCTCGACCACGATGCCGTCGGCCGCGAGCGAGCCGTCGGGGTAGGCGTAGGTCAGCGGCGCGCCCGCCGTCCAGTCGGAGGCGACACGCGTGCCGTAGTAGTAGCGGACGGTCTCGTCGCCCTCGGTGATGGCGCGCCAGACGCGGTCCGGTGCGGCCTTGATGAAGACGGAATAGACGTGGTCGAAGGTGTCCATCGGGGCCTCCAATTTTGACTTGATCGCGGACATGGCACCGACGACCGGCTCAGCGAACTTGCTGATCCAGCGGTCGTGCACGAGACGGATCGGCACCGGGTTGAGGAAGTGGCGCTTCTCGCGCCCGACCTTGACGGTCGTCACGAGCCCGGCCTCTTCCAGGACCCCGAGATGCTTCATGACCCCGAACCGCGTCATCTCCGGCAGGTACTCGCACAGCTCCCCGAGCGTCTGGCCATCGCGCTCGAAGAGCCGATCGAGCAGTTCTCGCCGATTCGCATCGGCGAGGGCCCGGAAGATCGGCGCCGTCGGTTCGGTCACCAGCCGACTATATGTGACTCAATAGTCACGTGTCAAGAAGAACCGGGACCTTGACGGTGACAGATCAGCTGCGATGCTTAGACCATGACCAACGAGCCGGGCCGCGTGGTGATCGATCCGTGCGCCGATTGCGGCATCTCCACAGGCCCCGCTGGCTCGTACTACTCGGATCGGACGACTGCCGCCGGGCCAGCCGGAACGGTCTCATTCCTATGCTCAGACTGCCGTTCGACGGTGCGCGGACAGGGCAAGCCGAGCGTCGATCCGCTCGAGCCACGTGGGAACCTCCAGGTGGCCATACCGATGCACTCGCCCCTGATCACCTAGGTGGGTCTCCTCACAGCCGTCTTCTGGCCTTGGCGAAAACGGCCGGCATTGGCGCCGCACGAGTTCGAGATCCGGATGCACATGCCGAGCCAGACGCCGGCGATGGGCGTCATCCAGGGTGTCCCCCACATCGTGACCCCGACGCCGACGAGCCACTGTGCACGCGACGACTGTGGTCGGCCCCAGAGCGACCCGATCCACCGACTCCCCGACGACTGAGCAAGGTACTTGCACACCCGTGCGATGATGCCGGCATGCTCGAGTATGGGAACGGCGTCGGTGAGGTCGCAGGCAAGGCCGCGGGTGGATCCGGCCGCAGCGCTTCGATGGATGTCGGCGCCTCGCTCAGCCAGCTCGTCACCGACTCGGCGCACACGATCCAGACGACGCCCCCTGGCATCCTCCTGCTCGGCCTCGTCGTGATCGTCGTTGGCCTGATGATGCTCAAGCGGGTGTTCTAGGCCGCTCCTCGACGCACCGCCACCTCGCTTTCCTTGATGCCGGCCGCGGTTCGCCGCTGGTCGGCATTCTGTTTGTCCATGGGAGTCAACGAATGGGTGTCGACGAGAACAAGGCCCTGATCCGCCGCTTCTACGAGGAGGTCTGGGCCAAGGGCGACCCGAACGTCAGCGATGAGGTCTTCCATGACGAGTACATCCGCCACGACCTGCGCGCGGGCGCGGCGGAACCCGGCCCGGCCGGCCAGACCAAGATCGCGCTCGACTTCCGGCGGGCGTTCCCGGACGTCGACTGGCACGTCGACTTGATCCTGGGCGACGGCCATTTCGTGGTCGGGCGCTGGACCGCGACGGGCAACCACACCGGCCCGTGGGGAGCCATGCCGCCCACCGGGCAGCCCATCGCCTTTTCCGGCGTCAACATCTTCCGGTTCGAGGACGGCAAGGTCGCCGAGATCTGGAACCACCGCGACGACCTCGGCCTGATGACCCAGCTCGGTGCGGTGACGGTCAACGCGGGTTCGTCACGCTAGAAGCAGTTCGGGCAGTGCCGTCAGGTCGCTGATCGCGAACGAAGCCCCGGCGGGCGTTCCGACCGGGCATTGGATCCAGGCCCAGGGCCCGCGGCGTAGGAAAACGGCGGTCATCCCGGCGGCCGAGGCTGGGGTCACGTCGTTGTCGACGCGGTCGCCGACGTAGGCGATCGCCTCCGCTGGGAGCGCCAGCTCGGTGGCGATCCGGGCGAAGAAGGCGGGCGAAGGCTTCTCGACACCCCAGGCGGCCGAGGTCGCGATGAGGTCGAGCTCGACGCCGACTGTCGAGAGGATCTCGGCGGCACGATCCGGCTGGTTCGCGGCGATCCCGATACGGAAACCGAGCCGCCGCAGTTCCGCGAGGCACGGTCGGGCGTCGGGGTAGAGGTCGTCGGCGCGGAGGCCGGACGGTAGGATCGAGCGCTCCGCCTCAGTCCCCAACCCAGGTCTCGGCACGCCGAGGACGTCGAAGACCTCCTGGAATGGCCGGCCCTGCGCGATCAGGCCTCCGAGGACGGCGAGGAACGTCAACCTCGGCACGCCCGCCCAGTCGGCGCGTACCGACCACTCGCGCGTCTCGTCGATCAACGTTTCGCCGAAGTCGAAGACGACGGCCTCGAGTGCGCTCACCTTCGTGGAGCCTCGAACTCCCAGTCCCGGTCCAGGGTCAGCGCGAGTCGCTCCTCGCCGGACATCGCGGCCAGTCGCCCCGCCTCGCGCGTGAATTCGACCAGCTTGGCCTCGGGGATCTCGTCGTCGGGTCGGAACGTCACGAATCGCACTTTCTTGAGGCGGAGGTGGGCGCCCTCAAGCATTCTGTCCGGATCCGCCATGAACGTGCCGTGCTGCCAGCCGAGATGTACGTGGATCGGCTCGGGCGCCACCCAGGCGAAGTAGACCGTGCGTCGGCCGACGGGGAGGTCGTAGCCGATCAGCCGCCAACCGAGCCGCACGCGCTCGATCGCGTCGGGGGCGGCGCGCCGGACGACCGCGCGAAGTTGCTCGGCGAGAGCGCGGATCCCGTCTGGGTACGACGACAGGAAGGCCTCCGGCGGGATAGCGTCCTCAGCATCGCGACGCGTCACCGCGGCGCCCACGTCACGATCCCGGCTGGGCCGACACTCCGCCCCTCGACGGTCCAGCCGTCCGCCGACTGCACGGCAAGCGCGTCGAGTGCCTTCTGGAAGCGCTTCTCCTTGGGTCCGGCCGGGTCGATCCAGAGTTGACGCCGGATGAAGCCCTCGAGGACCTCCCGCGACTCGAACCGTCTAGGCTCGATCGCGATCCGCTCGACCGACACCCGCCTACCGCGCGCCTCGAGCAGTTCCAGCAAGTCCTGGAGCGCCGGCAATGGCACACGCTCCTCCCCGTGGACCGGCGGCCAGAACGGGTTCGCGGCCGCGGCCGGCACCTGTTCCATCAGGACGGCGACGCAGAGCCGCCCTGCGGCGGCTTCCATCCCGTCAACGAACGGCCCGATCTCCTCCACGTCATACCCGACGTGCGCGATCAGCGCGACGTCCGCTTCGAAGTCGGCGACCGCGCGCGCGTCTGTGAGTGGCCAGCGCGCCTCGATCGTCCGGACGTTGTCGACGGCGTAGTCCTCGGCGATCTCGAGCAGCCCCTCGAGCATCGAGCGCGAGGGATCGAGCGCGACGACGCTGCCACCCGACGGGTCGAGGGCACGCGCGATCGGCAAGGCGAAGCGTCCCGCGCCGGCACCGATGTCGAGCCAGGTCTCGCCCGACCGGACGAGCGCGAGGAGGGCGTCCAGTACTGGATCGTCGATCCGCGTCGGGTCGGCCCGGAAGAGCGAGCTGACCGGCGCGTAGAAGTCGGTGCCGTCCGGGACCTCGCGCAGTCGCTCGACCTGCTCACGGTTGGCGCGAACGCGGGCTCCCCAGGACTCCTCGATCGCCCGCGCCAGGTCTGAGGGCGTGTCGATGTCCGGGTTGGCGCCGTCGACCGCGATCTCGCTGACGAGCTCGGGATGCGCATCCAGAACAGGGCCCAGACCACGGTCGCCGCTGGCTTCCCCGACAAGGCCGAACGCGGGACGCCGGACGAGGACCGGGTTCCGGCCCCGATCGTCCGCGTAGAGAGGTACGACGATCGGGCGGCCACGCTCCTCAGGCGCCTCGAGGAGCGCCCGAATGACTGCCGCCGAGACGAGCGGCTGGTCGCCGAGGGCGACGAGCACCTCCCCGGCATCCGCCGGGATCGCGGCGAACCCGACCTGGAGCGAGCTCGACAGGCCGCGGTCTGGCTCGGGATTGACGACGCGGCGCGCGCTTCCCCACTCGATGGCAGCCTCGATTCGCTCCGCGTCCTCTCCGAGGACGACCACCGACTCCCCCACTCCCGCCTCGGCCAGTGCGTCCAGCACGTGCTGGAGGACCGGCCGGCCCGCGATGGTCGCGAGCAGCTTGCCGCCACCGAAGCGCGATCCCGCCCCCGCGGCGAGCACGAGTCCCACGGTCCCTTTGGTCATATCGGCATCTTCCCACTGCCGTGGGGCCGGAGTAGCCTTGCGACCGTCGGCGCCGACCACCCCCGGGGTCGCCACCGATGCGCAGGGAGGCCGTCACGATGACCACCGAGCCCGAACCGACGCACGACGACGCCCCGCTCGATTCCGCGGTCCAGGCCGAAGCGGAAGCTGCGGCGCGGCCGCCCCGGCCGGCGTTCGACCAGCGGACGCAGCTTGCCTGCGGTGCCGGGACTGCCGTCGCCGTCATCGGCCTGATCGGAAGCCTGGTGGGGGCGTGGACATTCGACTTCGCCGGCGTGATCCTGATCGTGGCCGGTCTCGTCGCGTTTGGCACGGCCTATGCCTCATTCGGTCGTGAGGCGGTCTCGCCAGCCGTCGCGACGCGTGACCTGATCCTCGGCGGGGGCACCATCAGCGCCGCGCTGGGCATCCTGTTCGCGGCCGAGATCCTGACCGACCTTGACCACATGGACGCCCACGGCGGCGTCCTCGGGCTGGTCTTGAGGTTCGGGCTGGCTTTCGCGGGCGTCCTCCTGTATTTCGCGGCGACGGAATGGTGGACCGGCGGACCGGCCACGCCGTGGACGGCCGCGCTGGCCAGCGGGGACCGGGCAACCAGGCTCGTCCTGCTCGGTGCCGCGCTGGTGCTGGTCGGCTGGCTCGGCAACGTCACCATCGGCGTCTGGTTCCTGCGGGCCGGGGTCGAGGTCATCACCCTCATCCTGCTGGCCGCCCTTGTCATGCGTGCAGCGGCGGACCCGGAAGAGCCGCTGCGCCTTCCGCTCCCGCCTGCGTTCATCGCGCTTGCGCTCTCGATCCTCGGCGCGATCATCGCCGTCCAGCACATGTCGGTCTTCGTCGGCGAGATCACCGGCATCGACGACTGGATCTGCCAGCTCCTGTACGTCGCCGGCGTTGTCGTCGCGGTCGTCGGCGCCGGGATCGGGTCGGTCGAGGGCTCGCGCTCGTTGACGGAGGGCCCGAAGGCGACGCCGCCGGCCTGACCGACCCGATCAGGCCCTTGCCATCGCCCGTTCGCGCATCGGGCCGCCAGTGCCGCCGTAGCGTTCGGCGACGATCTCGGACAGGATCGCGAGCGCGGTCTCGGCCGGAGCGCGGCCACCCAGGTCCAGGCCGACCGGCCCCCGGAGGCGATCGAGGTCGGCCTCGCTGACGCCCGCCGCGAGCAGACGGGCGCGGCGGTCGGCCTGTGTCTTGCGCGACCCGACCGCACCCACATACCGGCACCCGCGCCGGAGGGCCTCGACGATCGCGGGTTCGTCGAACTTGACGTCGTGCGACAGGACGGCGACCGCGTCGTTCGGGCCGAGCCCGATCTCGTCCGCGACCTCGTCTGGCCAGCCGACGACGAGGCGATCGACCTCGGGGAAGCGTTCCTTCGTGGCGAAGGCCGCCCGGCCATCGACGACGACGGTCTCGAAACCGAGCTCGCGCGCGAGGCGGACGAGCGAACGGGCGACCTCAACGCCACCGACCACCACGAGTCGCGGTCGGACCGGGAAGACCTCGATGAACAGCGAGCGTCCGCCGAGCTCGACCGTGCGCGACAGGCCGCGCTTGAGTGCCGCGCCGGCGGTCTCGACCAGCTCCGCGTCGAGCTCCGGTGAGCCGAGTGAGCCGGTCAGCCGGCCGTCGTCGGTGACGATCAACTCGGCGGCCGGGGGCTCACCCTCGCCCGGCTGGTGCGGTCCGAACTCGCCCGGTGGCGAGTCGCCGGGGAGTGGCGTGATGACCGCCGACCCGTGGCCGCCGGCCCCGACCGAGCCGCGGGCCGCGTCGATCACCACGGCCGGCGTGACCGGCTCGACCAGGACGTCGATCGTGCCCCCGCAGGCGAGGCCGACGTCCCACGCCTGCTCGTCGCTGATCCCGTAGCGGATGACCCGGGCATTGCCGGTCGCCCGGGCGTGCTCGATCTCCTCGGCCGCGGCTCCCTCGACGCAGCCGCCGCTGACCGAGCCGGCGATCCGGCCGTCGGTCGCATAGAGGAGCACGGCTCCCTCGGGTCGCGGGGCGGACCCGAACGTCCGGACGACGACGGCGCGCCCGACATCGGCACCGGCAGTGCCGTCGGTCTCCCAGGTGGCGAGTGTGTCGAGCAGTTCCTTCATCGCAGTGGCCTCGGTGCGGTCCGGTCGATGGTCTCACCACCGACGACGGAAGGTGGTGCGACGACGGTCGGGACGATGGACCCGGGCAGCGCCGCGTGCGCGGCCGCCTCGCTGCCGCGGCGCGTGTCGCCGGCTCGGACGCCACCCAGGATCTCGCCGAGCCGCTCGAGCGAGGCGACGGTCCCGGCCGGCAGGAAGTCGTCGATGTACGGGTAGGCCGCACGCATCCCGCCGGCCAGCGGCTGGTAACCGGGCGTACCGGCCAGCGGGTTGAGCCAGACGAGCCGGTGGCAGTTGCGCCGAAGTCGGGCGGTCTCGGCAGCGACCAGCGCCGGGTCGCCCCGATCCCAGCCGTCCGAGACGACGATGACGATCCCCGACGTGCGCAGCGTTCTCCGAGCCCACTTCTGGTTGAAGGTCCGGAACGACTCCCCGATCCGCGTGCCGCCCGCCCAGTCGTTGACCGAATCGGCGACCCGCGCGAGCGCCCGGTCGCGGTCGCGGTCACGCAGCAGCCGCGTGACCCGGGTCAGCCGCGTCCCGAACACGAACAATTCGGTGCGGACCTCCGAGGCGGCCGAGAGCGCCTGGACGAAGCGCAGCAGCAGCCGCGAGTGGCGCTCCATCGAGCCCGAGATGTCGCACAGGACCACGAGCGAGCGCGGTTCGCGGATCTGGCGGCGCCAGACCCACGACACGAGCTGGCCGCCGGTCCCGAGGTTGCGCCGGAACATCGCGCGCGGCGCGAGGCGGCGGCCGTGCGAGTGGAGCTCGTAGCGGCGTGTCCGCCGGCGCTCGAGGCGCGGCACGAGCAGGTCGACCAGGCGCTCGGCCTCGCGCAGCTCGGCGGGCGTCATCCGGTCGAACTCGCGGTGGCGCAGGACCTCGCCCTGCGAGTAGGCGTCCGGCGAGATGACGACGCCTTCGATCGGGGCTTCGTCGGCGCCCTGCTCCTCCTGTCCGGCCGGGATCGGCGTGCCACGCTCGTCGGGGCGCATCTCCCCACGTTCCGTGCCGGGTTCCGGCGTCGTCGTGCCCGGCGCCTCCTCGTCCGACGGGGCGTCGTCAGGCGATCGCATCGTCGATGGCTGGAACTCGTCGGAGAAGCGCGAGGCTCGCTGGCGCCACCAGCGATCGAACGCCGCGTCGTAGACGGCTCGGTCGTCGCGGCGCCGGACGAAGATCGCGGCGCCGGCCGCCTTGACCTGTTCCCGATCTGCGATGTCCACCAGGGTCAGCGCGCGCGCGAAGTCGACGGCCGCCCCGAGGTCGATCGAGAGCCGCGCGACCCGTAGCGACCGCCCGAACCCGACTGCCTCGCCGAGCAGGCGCCGTCCGTCGATCTCCGGTCCGAACGGCGAGCGGACGATGGCCGGATCGCGGTCCTCTGCCATGTCAGGAAGAGAGCCGTCGCACCAGGTCGTCGATCGACCGCCGCCATTCAGCGCCGTCGCCCGATTCGTCCCACAGCTCGGCGACCTCGGATCCGGCGAGCACGCGTTCTGCGGCAGCCTGCGCTCGGACGGCGTGATCTGGGGTGACGTCCGGCCCGACGAAGATCGCGAGTTGCTGGATGTCCTCGCGCAATCCGTCGACCGGCCGGCCACGGGACGCAGCGACGACCTCCCCCGCCGCGATCGCGTTGACGTCCGTCGGCATCACAAGGTCGGTCGCGGCTTCCGCATCCGCCAGCGCCGCATCGATCGCTACGAGCCCACGCTTCTCGAGGTCGTAGACCCAATCGGAGGCGTCGTCGTTGTCGAACGCCGCGATTCCCCAGGCTCCCATCGTGCCTCCTTGTCAGCCGCGGGTCAGCCGCCGGCGGCGGCCTCGGACAGGTATCGCCGCGTCCCCTCGCCACGGACCTGGCGGATGTCCTCCTCGTACTTGAGGACGACGCCGAGGGTCTCGTCGACGAGCTCCGGTGCGAGCTCGCGGGCGCCGAGCGAGAGGAGCGCCGCCGCCCAGTCGAGCGTCTCGGCGATCCCGGGCACCTTGGTCAGGTCCGCCTCGCGGAGGTGGTGGACGAAGCCGACCACCTCGCGGGCGAGACGCTCGGGCGCCTCGGGGACCTTGGCCAGGACGATCTCGTATTCCTTCTGGGCCGTGGGGTAGTCGATCCAGTGATAGAGGCAGCGGCGCTTGAGCGCGTCGTGGACCTCGCGCGTCCGGTTCGAGGTCAGGATCACCCGCGGCGGCGTCTCGGCCTTGATCGTGCCGATCTCCGGGACCGTGATCTGGAAGTCCGACAGGATCTCGAGCAGGTACGCCTCGAACTCCTCGTCGGCGCGATCGATCTCGTCGATGAGCAGGACCGGGGCGACCCCATCGGTCGACTCGAGCGCCTGGAGGAGTGGTCGGCGGATCAGGAAGTCGGTGCCGAAGATGTCGTGCGCGGTCGCGTGCTCGGCCTCGCCGCGCGCCTCGAGCAGCCGGATCTCGAGCATCTGGCGCGGGTAGTTCCACTCGTAGACGGCGGTGTTGACGTCGAGGCCTTCGTAGCACTGGAGGCGGATCAGGCGCGTGCCGAGCGACGCCGCCAGGACCTTCGCGAGCTCGGTCTTGCCGACCCCGGCCTCGCCCTCGAGCAGCAGCGGGCGGCCGAGCTCGAGCGCCAGGAAGACCGCCGTCGCGACCGATCGATCGGCGATGTAGTCGCGGCTTCGGAAGTCGTCCTGGATCGCCTCGATGGAGCGGGTTCCCTCGGGGCGGGTCGCGCGGTCGGATCGATCGGTCATCGCCGGAATCTACACGCACCGCGTGGGAACGGTCTGGGCGCCCGCCGGCCGCCGGCATCCACGCTCGCGGTCCGGCGCCGAGAGTCACGCTAGACTCACGACTCGCAACTTTCGATCGACACGGAGGCTCGATGGCGTATTCGCTCGGGATCGATCTCGGCACGACCCTGTCCGCGGCGGCGACTGCCCGCGACGGTCTGATCGAGATCGTCCAGCTCGGCGAGCAGACGGCCACGATGCCGTCGATCGTCGTCGTCCGAGCGGGCGTCGAGGTGCTCGTCGGTGACGCCGCGGAGCGGGAGTCGGCCAACGAACCGTCGCGAACCGCGCGCGGGTTCAAGCGCCGTCTCGGCGACCCGGACCCCATCATCCTCGGCGGGGAGCCGTACGGAGCCGAGGCCCTGCTCGCCCATGTGCTGCGGGCGATCGTCGCGCGGGTCAGCGAGGGAGCCGGCGCTCCGCCCGATGCGATCGTCGTGACCCATCCGGCCAGCTACGGCCCGGACAAGATCGCGCTGCTCGAGGGGGCCGTCCGCCAGGCCGGGCTCGAGAACGTGACGTTCCTGACAGAGCCCGAGGCTGCGGCGATCCACGATGACCAGCGGGACCCCCTCACGGTCGGCTCGTTCGTCGCGGTCTACGACTTCGGCGGCGGGACGTTCGACGCCGCGATCCTGCGCAAGACCGAGACCGGTTTCGAGGAAGTCGGGACCTCCGAGGAGATGGAGCACCTCGGCGGCATCGACTTCGACGACGCGTTCTCCAGCAGCGTGGTCGGCTTTGTCAGCGCGAATGGCATCGCGGTGGACGCGGACGACCCAGCGACCGCCGCCGCCCTGGTGCGGCTGCGGGACGAGGGACGCCGTGCCAAGGAGGCGCTGTCGTCCGAACCCGAAACGACGGTCCACGTCGACCTGCCCGGGTTCCAGACCGAGCTGCCGCTCACCCGCGAGGACTTCGAGGACCTGATCCGTCCCCACATCGCCGAGACGATCGGGGCATTGGCCCGGGCGACCGAGAGCGCGGGTCTCACCTTCCACGGACTGGACCGCGTCCTGCTGATCGGCGGATCGTCACGGATCCCGCTCGTTGCCGAGATGGTCGGCGAGGCGACGGATCGGCCGATCACGGTCGATCCGGATTCGAAGGACTCGATCGCCCTGGGAGCGGCCTTCGTCGCCGAGCAGCGGCGCCTGGCTGCTGAGACGGACGCCGAGGCGGCTGCGGCTGCGGCTGGAGTGGTCGGCACGGGTTCGATCCTCGGGATGGAGGCGGCGGCGGCGATGGACGCGGTCGTCGCTGACGAGCCGGACGCCGCTCCGCCGACCGAAGTGGTCCCCGTGGTCGCCGCCGAGCCCGCGGCCACATCAACGACCGAGACGGTCGCGCCGGCAGCCCAGGCAGCCGTTCTCGCTGGTGTGCGCGACAGGACGTACCGCACGGCGGATGATCGCCTCGGCGGCGGCGCTCGGCGGCCTGGTCCTCGTCCTGCTGCTCGCGGCAGGCGCCTCCGGGATGCTGTCGGGTGCCGCGTCGTCGAGCCCGCCGGCCTCCGACGCGCTCGTCAGCTCGGCGCCATCGGTCGTGCCATCGGGCTCCCCCACACCGTTGGCCAGCGCGGCCCCGACATCGACAGCACTCCCATCGTCGAGCGCAGCTTGCTTCACCCAGTGCGACCCCGGCCGGTCGCCAGGCACGGATCACCGGGATCGCCGTCAGCGACGGGCGCTACGTCGTCGACTACCAGACGTTCGGGTACACGCCGGCTTTGCCCGGGACGCACATGCACTTCTTCTTCAACACCGTGTCCGTGCCCGATGCCGGCGTGCCCGGGGCAGGCCCGTGGTTCCTGTACGCCGGGCCGGCGCCGTTCACCGGCTACAAGGTCAGCGACAAGCCCGCGGATGCGTCCCAGATGTGCATCCTCGTCGCGAACCCCGACCATTCGATCATCCCGGACACCGGGAACTGCATGGTCCTGCCGCTCCCCTAGCCCTCGGGCGCGTCGAGCTCCCGGGCGTAGGCCGGGAACCGGAATCGCTGGCTGCGGGTGAGGATCCCGCCGTGGCCGAGCTTGGCGACGGTCTTCTCGGACGGGTCCTCGCCGGACAGCAGGCGGGGCAGGAGCAAGTCCGCCGCGGTCGCCTTGGAATAGGCGCCACACGTCGGGAGACCCAGGATGGCCGTCCCGCCGATGCGCGCCAGCCACAGCATCGAGCCTGGGTGCGCGGGGACCCCGCGCCGGACGATCCGCCCGCCGAGCGCGGCGATGGCGACGAAGCACGGGTCGAGCGGGTCCGTGCTCGCGGCACCTGCGGTCAGGATCAGGTCTGACCGGGTCGGGTCGCCGGACGAACGCGGCCATCGCGGATTCGACCGCCTCCGCGTCGTCGTCCACGTAGTCGATGGCGACGACCTCCGAGCCGAGACCCTCGATCTTCGCCCGGACGCTGGCTTCGAACTTGGCACGTGCCGGCGCGCGGACCGACTCCTTGACGATGACCCCGACGCGCCGAGGGAGGAACGGCGCGACCCAGACGATCGGGCGGCTGCCGAAATCCGCCAACCGAGCTCCAGCGTCGACCGTGGCGGCATCGACGAGGTGGGGCGCGATCTTGACACTCGCAACGAGGTCGCCCTTCTCGACGACCTGGCCGTCGAACGCGGTGAAGACCTCGAGCGGATCGATACGGTTGAGCCGCTCGAGCTCCGCGATGCGCACGTTGAGGACGCCGGCCGCCTCAGCGCGCAGGTCGACCCGGCTCTGGACCGGCGCGCGGATCGTCAGCCCCGGACCCGCGACGGCCGCGGCGAGACGCATCGCCGCGTCGTCTTCGTGCAACTCCCCGGGTTCCGGCACGAGTATCGTCACCGGGTCGCCGGCCTCGGCCGTGGCGAGCACGGCGAGGTCGTCTGGGCTGAGGCGCCGCCCCTTGGACCAGCGCTGCCCGGAGATGGTCAGGTCACGGGCCAGGATCGCCCCGACGAGGCGCGCCGGGGCACGTTTCCCCGGCGTGACGCGCTGGACCTGCACGGGATCCCGGCCGGACGATCAGCGCAGCCGAGCGAGGGCGGCCTCGATCGCGCGGCGCGTGTAGATAGCCGCCATCGCGGTGCGATATTCACGGTCCGCGTGGATGTCCGTCGAGACCTCGACCCCGTCGGTCGCGTGCGCGGCTGCAGCGGCGATCGAGTCGGTCGAGCCGTCCGAGCCGGCAAGCGCGGCCTCGACGGCACGAGCGCGATAGGGCATCTCGCCAACTCCGGTCAGCGCGACGTTCGCTCCCGCGATCCCACCCGATCCGTTCGAGAAGACCACCGCTGCGACACCGGTCAGGGCATAGCCGGAGGCCGGCTGCTGGAGCGTCGCGTAGGCGGATCCGGCGTCGTCGCGCAGGCCCGGCAGCCGGATCTCGGTCAGGATCTCGCCCGGTTCGAGGCCGGTCATGAATGCGCCCTCGAAGAACCCGTCGATCGGGGTCGTCCGCTCTCCGCTTGAGGAGCGGATGACCAGCTCCGCATCGAGCGCGAGCAGGCAGGCGGGCAGGTCCTGGGCCGGGTCGGCGTGGACGATGGCGCCCCCGATCGTCCCGAGATTGCGGACCTGGACGTCGCCGATATGCGGCAGGGCATCCCGCATGACGCCGTATTCCTTCGCCGGCGACTCGAGCAGCTCGGCGTAGGTCGTCAGGGCGCCGATCGCGAGGCGTCCATCGTCCAGCTGACGGACGCCGCGCAGCCCCGGCACGCGGCCGATGTCCACGAGCGTCTCGACCGAGCCGAGGCGGAGCTTGAGCAGGGGGATGAGGCTCTGGCCGCCGGCCAGCACTTTCGCACCCGGGTCGGAGCCGATGATCGCCAGCGCCTCGTCGATCGTGGCGACGCGCTGGTAGGCGAACGCTGCCGGGATCACGCCTGGCCTCCCTTCGAGCCTTGCATCGCGCGCCACACGGTCTGCGGCGTGTACGGCATGTCGAGATGGCGGATGCCGAGCGGGCTGAGCGCGTCGATGACCGCGTTGGCGACTGCCGCCGTGCTGGCGATGGCGCCGGCCTCGCCGACACCTTTCACCCCGAGCGGATTGACCGGCGACGGCGTGACGGTCTCGTCCAGCTCGATGTTCGGGAAGTACGAGGCGCGCGGCACCGTGTAGTCCATCATCGAGCCGCTCAACAGCTGGCCCTGATCGTCGTAGATGGCGCCCTCCCAGAGCGCCTGGCCCACACCCTGGGCGATCCCGCCGTGGAGCTGACCGTCGACGATCATCGGGTTGATCTTCTTGCCGACGTCGTCGACTGCCAGGTAGCGGGTCAGCTCGACGTGGCCGGTCTCCTCGTCGATCTCGACCGTCGCGATGTGCGTCCCGAACGGGAAGGTGCAATTCGGTGTGTCGTAGTAGGCCGTCTCGTCGAGGTAGGGCTCCATCCCCTCCGGCGGGTCGAAGGCGAGGTCGATCGCGAAGGCGATCTCCTGGATCGTCTTGACCCGGTCCGGACTGCCCTTGACGAAGTAGTTCGCGCCGTCGATATCGATGTCGTCGACCGACGCCTCGAGCATGTGGGCCGCCATCCGGCGAGCCTTCTCCCGGATCTTGCCGGCGGCCTTGATGGCGGCCGTGCTGCCGACCGACGAGGTGCGGCTGCCGTACGACCCGTAACCGAATGGCGTCCCCTGCGTGTCGGAGTGCTGGACGACGATGTCGGCCATGGGGATGCCCAGCTCGTGCGAGATGATCTGCGAGTAGGTCGTCTCGTGGCCCTGCCCCTGCGGCTGGGTTCCCATCGTCACGACCGTCTTGCCGGTCAGGTGCATCTTGATGTTGGCCGATTCCCACATCGCGGCGCCCCAGCCCTCGCCGACCGCGCCGATCCACTTGGACGGGGCGACGCCGCAGACCTCGATGTAGGTCGACAGGCCGACGCCGAGCAGCTTGCCGCGCGCCTTGGCCTCCGCCTTCTTCCCCGCGAGGTCGGCGTAGCCAGCCATCGCGAGCGCCTTGTCCATCGCGGGCTCGTAATTGCCCGAATCCATGGAGATCTTGGCGCCGCCCGAGGCGGTGAAGAGCCCGGACGGGTTCTCGTACGGGAACTGGTCGGGCTGAACGAAATTACGGCGGCGGAGCTCGGCACGGTCCATCCCGATCTCCGCGGCGAACAGGTCCATCGCCCGCTCGATCACGTAGGTCGCCTCGGGCCGGCCGGCGCCGCGGTAGGCGTCCACGAACGTCGTGTTCGTGTAGACGCCGGTGACCTCGGCGTAGACGTTCGGGATCTTGTAGCAGCCGCTCAGGACGCGGGCGTAGAGCGTCGTCGGGATGCCGGGTCCGATCGTCGACAGGCGGCCGCCGAGGTTGGCCAGGGTCTTGACCCGCAGGCCGGTGATCTCGCCGTCACGGTTGCCGGCGATCTCGAGGTGCGTGATGTGGTCGCGCCCGTGGATCGTGCTCTGATAGTTCTCGGTGCGGGTCTCGATCCACTTGACCGGGCGGCCACCGAGCGCCTTGCTGGCGAACAGCACCAGCGCGTAGTCGGCGTAGCAGAAGATCTTGGTACCGAACGCGCCGCCGACATCGGGGCTGATGCAGCGGATCTTGTGCTCTGGCACGCCCATCACGAACGCGGCCAGCAGAAGTCGCTGGATGTGCGGCGTCTGGCTCGACATCCAGATCGTGTACTCGTCGGTGCCGGGGTTGTACCAGCCGATGTCGCCGCGGACCTCCATCGGGTTCGGGATCAGGCGCTGGTTCACGATCCGCTGGCGAACGACGACCTCGGCACCATCGATGGCGGCATCGGTGCCGTCCTTGTCGCCGACCGTCCATTCGAAGACGACGTTGTTCGGCGCGTTCTCGTGGAGTTGCGGGGCACCGGGTTCGATCGCCTTGTCGGCGTCGACCACGGCGGGCAGCGGCTCGTAATCGACGACGATCGCCTCGAGCGCATCGACCGCCTGGGCCTCGGTCTCGGCGACGACGGCTGCGACGCCCTCACCGGTCCACTTGACGCTGTCGGTGGCCAGGGTGCGCGGCGTGCTGATGTTGTTCTGGATGCCTGCGCTGCCGCCGGCCGGCCAGGCCATCGGCATCGGGTTGTACGGGATGTCGGCGCCGACGAAGACCCCGACCACGCCAGGCATCGCCTTCGCCGCGGTCGTGTCCACCGATCGGATGTTCGCGTGCGCGTAGGGGCTGCGCAGGATGGCCATATGGGTCATCGAGGCGAGCTTGATGTCGTCGACGTAGTTGCCGGCACCGGTGATGAAGCGCGGATCCTCGACGCGCTTGATCCGAGCTCCGAGGACGTCGGGGACGGTCTCTGTGGTCATCGTCTGCCTCCCCGGCCTATGCGCTGACCGGCGCGCCGGACCGCATGGTCTCGGCGGCGTGGCGGATGGCGACGACGATGTTCTGGTAGCCCGTGCAGCGACAGAAGTTGCCTTCGATCGCGTGGCGGATCTCGTCGTCGGTCGGATCGGGGTTGCGCGACAGCAGGTCGACCGCGGTCATGATCATGCCCGGGGTGCAGAAGCCGCACTGGAGGCCGTGCTTCTCCCAGAAGGCGGCCTGCATCGGGTGGAGGTTCTCGCCGTCGGCGAGGCCCTCGATGGTCTTGATCTCCGTGCCGTCGGCCTGGACGGCGAGCATCGAGCACGACTTGATCGCCCGGCCATCGACGTGGACGGTGCAGGCGCCGCACTGGCTGGTGTCGCAGCCGACGTGCGTGCCGGTCAGGTCGAGATCCTCCCGGAGGGCCTGGACGAGGAGGCGTCTGGGTTCGACGTCGAGCTCGTGGGGTGTGCCATTGACGACGAACGCGATGTGCTCGCTCACGGGCATGTACCTCCAGCGGCGCGGGCGGTGGCGAAGCAGGCCCTCAGGTGTCTCGTGGGAGCCCTCCGTGCCTCACCCGCCGCTGCAGTCCCCCGCGACGGGAAGGGCGTTGATGGTGGCACCGCGGGGCAGCGGAATCAAGTCGGATCGGTACCCGGGTCCGGGCCGCGCGACGGCGGCAGGTCGACCCGTCCGAGAGCCGCGCTGCGACTGCTGACTGCACGCGGATCGAGTGACTGCGCGCGGGTCTCGGGCGGCGCTTCCACGAGGCGGCCGGCCTCACCGAGACGCTCCAGCTTGCGGACCGCGACGTCCCACGACAGGTCGGCGAAGGACGACGCCGTGGCGAGTCCGACGCGGGCGGGACCGCGGCCGCCGGTCGAGGCCGCGTAGGCGGCGGCCCAGAGGAGTGGCTCCGGGCCGTCGTTCGAATCCGGGGACGGCGACAGGCCTCCACAGATGATCCCGAGGTCACCCGGGGCGGCCGCGACGAGCCGCCAGTTGTCCGGCCCGGCGATGAGGTCGACGGCCAGGCTCGCGTACGGCGCTGCGAGCAGGGTCTCGACCCCGGCGGCATCCGCGTTGCCGCCGGTCAGCGCCAGCGACAGGTGTGAGCCCGCGATGCCGTCGAGGAGCCGCAGATGCGCCTCCCGGAAGAGCGCGCGCTCGGCGTCGTCCGTGCCGATCGTGGTCGCCGCGGGTTCGTGGATCTCGATCAGCGGACAGCCCGCGGCCGCAAGATCGCGCAGGAGCGCGTTCAGGGCGGTCGCACGATCGAGCGTCGCGCGGCTGCGTGGGCCGGCCGGGGTCCCATCCAGACCTGCCGTGTATGGCCCGGCCACAGCCTGCTTGACGGCGTGATCGGTCAGGCGCTGCGTCGTGGACCACGCACGTGCGAGATCCCTGTCGGCGGGCGGAGCGCCATCTGTGACCGGGTCCATGCCAGCCGACTCCTGGGCGCGGATGGCGGCCTCGATGAGCGCGTCCCGTGGCGCGTCGACGGGGAGTGGCGGCCGGGGCAGGGCTCCGAGCAGCGTGGTGAACATCGATGCCGCAGCGTAACCGCGCTATGGCGACCGCATCGCCCGGGCGGCGGCTGCCGGTTGATACGATGCCCGCCGGCACGGGCTCTCGCGACCGGGAGTGGCAGCGCCGGGAGAGGACGTGCGGCATGTGGCTGCGTGATCCGGGACTCGACGGTTGACGGACACCCAGCGAGACGGCGCCCCCGAGCCGCACGGGCCCGACGCCAAACGGCAAGCTCGCCGCCGAGCCGTCGCGCGTTACGTGCCGATCGTCGGCTGGCTGCCGCGCTACGACCGAGCCGACCTCCGTTTCGACGCCGTCGCAGCGATCGTCAGCTGGGGCGTGATGGTCCCGGTGGCGATGGCTTACGCGGGTCTCGCCGGGATGCCGCCGGAGACTGGCCTCGTGACCGCGTTCGCAGCGCTGGCGGCGTACGCCATCTTCGGCACATCACGCCATCTGAAGGTGACCGCGAGCTCGTCGGTCGCGATCCTGTCGGCCTCGGTCGTCGGCGCGATCCTCTCGTCGCGCGACCCGGCGTCGTACGTGGCCCTGAGTGCCGGGCTGGCTCTCGTCGTCGGGGTGATCCTGGTCGTCGCGGGTGTCGCACGACTCGGATTCCTGTCGCAGTTCCTGGCGATCTCCGTGGTGACCGGGTTCGTCATCGGCCTGGCCATCACGATCACCATCGGGCAGTTGCCGGGGCTGCTCGGCATCCCGGCCGTCGTCGGAACGACCGTCGAGCGCCTGGTCAGGATGGGCCAGGAGGTCCTCGCGCTGACCGACCCGATCACCGCGGTGCTCGGCGTTGGTTCGCTGATCGGGATCCTTCTTCTCAAGAGGATCGCACCGCGCATCCCGGGTCCGCTCATCGCGCTCATCGTCGGCATCGTCCTGTCGACCGCGCTCGACCTGTCGGCTCGCGGCGTGGAGGTCGTCGGCGAGATCCAGACGGGCGTGCCGCTGCCGAGCATCCCCCGACTCCCGCTCGGCGACCTCGTCTTCCTGATCACCGGTGCGTTCGGCATCGTCTTCCTGGCTCTCGCCGAATTGATCGGCGCGGCGCGGTCGTTCGGCGCCCGCCATGGGTACGACATCGACCCTGACCAGGAGCTGGTCGCGCTCGGCGCCTCGAACGTGGCCAGCGGCCTGTTCGGTGGCTTCGCGGTCGACGCCAGCTTCAGCAATTCCGCCACGGCTGAGTCGGCAGGCAACCGGACCCAGGTGGCATCGCTGATCACGGCCGGACTGATCCTCGCGACCGCGATCGTTCTGGCACCACTCTTCCAGAACCTGCCGACCGCGGTCCTGGCCGCGATCGTGATCAGCTCCGTGCTCGGCCTGATCGATATCGGCGAGCTGCGTCGTTACTACCGCTGGAAGCGAACCGACTTCCTGCTTGCGATGACGGCGCTCATCGGCGTCGTCAGCACGACCGCCCTGACCGGGATGGCGATCGCGGTCGCCCTCTCATTGCTCGCCATCCTCTATCAGGCCAGCCGGCCGTACATCGCGGTCCTCGGTCGCATCCCTGGCTCGCCGCCGGTCTTCGCCGACGCCGATCGCCACCCGACCGCCGAGCCGGTCGAGGGCTTCCTTCTCCTGCGTCCGAACGTGCCGCTGACCTTCGTCAACGCCGATGTCGCGAAGGACCACGTGATCGCGCTTGTCCGGGCACGAGCGGCCGGGACCCGTGCGGTCGTCCTCGACATCGGTGCGACGGCGGACCTCGACGTGGCCACGACCGACATGCTGATAGGCGCTCGCCTCGGAGCTCGCGGCCGCCGGCGTCGAGCTCCGGCTCGCCCAGGTGCGCGGCTCGGTCCGCGACCGGATGCGCAAGACGGGGCTGGTCGCCACGATCGGCGAGGAGCGCTGGTTCCTGTCGGACGAGGCGGCGGTCGCGGCGCCCATCGCGGCGGACGGTGGCACGGACCGGGGAACCGGCGCCACCCGCGGTCGAGCAAGAGACCGACTAGCCGAGTCGCGCGTTCGTCCCGAAGGCGAGCCCGGCCACGACGACGACCGCGATCACCGCCAGGGCGAGAAAGAGGATGTAGCCGGGCGCCTTTGCGATCCCCGCGGCGGCGGCACCCGAACCTCGCACCGCCCGCACCTCCGGTCTTGGGATCGCCGGCCCGTTGCCACAGGGAGGACATCGTCGGGACCCCGGTCGGTGGCACGAGCGCGCCGATCCACAGGCCGGCCGCCAGCCCGCCGAGGTGCGCCGCGTTGTCGATGGTGCCGTTGGATGCGAAACCGAACACGATGTTGATCACGATCAGGAACATCAGCTGGCTCACGATCCCGCGGCTCTGCCGATCGACCGGGTGGTGGATGCGCGCGGCAGTCAACAGGATGCCGAACAGCCCGAAGATCGCCCCGGACGCGCCGACCGACGGGACGTCGCCACCGAACGCGAAGCTGGCGACCGAGCCCGCGGCGGCGCAAGCCAGATAGAACAGCAGGAACCGGATCGACCCGTACCAGCGCTCGACGACCGTGCCCGCGAGGTAGAGCGCGTACATGTTGAAGCCGAGGTGGAGCAGGTCGCCGTGAAGCAGGGTCACGGTCCAGAGTCGCCAGTACTCCCCCGCCGCCACGGCCGGCTTGTCGAGCTGGAGAAGGTCGTAGATCGCTTGCTGGTCGCCGGCTCGGTGAGCAGCGCGGTCAGAGAGATGACGCTCGTGACGGCGATCACCACGAGGGTCGCCGTGACCCGCCGTGCATCGCCTCGGCTGCGCGAGAAGTATCGCTGCGAGGCCCGGGTGTTGCCGGTCTCCTTGTTGAGCCAACCCAGGCGACCGGCGATCTCGGCCTTGTCCTCGGCCGGCGCGCGGCGGTCCGCCTCTCGGTAGGCGGTGATCGCGCCGTTCAGGTCGCCGTCACGGACCCGCGCGGCCGCGACGTTCCGCCACGCGGCGTAGGTCGAGGGGTTCTCGGGCAGCTCGAGGACAGCCGTCCACGCGGAGACCGCCTCAGCCTCCGCATCGAGACGGTAGTGCGCCTCGCCGAGCCCGAGAAGCGCCGCCGCCGTGATGGCCGGATCGTCGAAGCCGACGACGCGATAGAAGAACTGTCGGGCGTCGGCGAAATCGCCAGACGCGAGCAGCTCACCGCCACGCTCGAGCATCGCCTGCGCCGCGTCACGGGTCAGTCGGCCGCTCGCGCTCGGGTCGAGCGGTGCGGGCGGCGGCGGGGCGTCGTCCATCGTCCGGACGATACTAGACTTGCGGGCATGTGCGGACGGTTCACCCAGCAACGGCCCGCCTCCGAGCTCGCCGAGATCTTCGGCGCGGAACCCCTCATGGACGATCCGGGCGAGCGCTACAACGTCGCCCCGACCGACGAAGCCGCGGTCGTCGTCCAGCGCGAGGACCGTCGCGCGGTGACCGCTTACCGCTGGGGGCTGATCCCGCACTGGGCCAAGGAGGCCAAGGTCGGCTCGCGCATGTTCAACGCCCGGGCCGAGACGATCACCAGCAGTCCGGCCTTCCGGGACGCGTTCGTGCGCAAGCGCTGCCTCGTCCCGGTCGATTCGTTCTACGAGTGGAAGCGTGAGGGCACTGTCCGCCAGCCGTACCGGGTGGTCCGCCGCGACGGCGCGCCGCTCGCGCTGGCGGGCCTGTGGGCGGGCTGGCGTGACCCGGCGACCGAGACGGTCCGGCGGACGTTCACGATCATCACCACGACCCCGAACGAAGCCCTGGCCGACCTGCACGACCGGATGCCGGTGGTCATCGACGCCGACGCCTGGGATCGCTGGCTGGATCCGTCGCCGTCCGACCCGGGCGAGCTCCTCGGCCTGCTGGTCCCGAACGAGGACGTCGAGCTCGATGTCTACGCGGTCGAGCGCTTCGTCAACGATGTCCGACGCGACGGCCCCGAGCTGATCGTGCCGCTCGCACCCCCGCTGACGTTGTCAGGAGCCGCCGGCCTCGGTCCACCCGTCTGACGCGATCGAGCTGCGGAACGCCGCGCCGGCCTCGGTCCCCTCGTCGAGTGACGCAGCGAAGGCGCCGACCAGGTCGGCGAACGCGCCGTCGGGATCGGAGAGCGGGGCTTCGAAGACGACGACGTCGCGAGGTAGACCGTCGGGGACCGTCTGTCCGGCCGGCGACCACGAGGACCATCCGCGCCTCGCCCCAGCGCGTCGCGTCGGCGACGACCGCGATCGTCGCCGGATCCGCAGGCTCGGCCAGGACCACGACCGCGAAATCGGTGAGGTAGCGAAGGCCGAGCTCGACATCCGCCGCCTCGAGCGCCGGACCGGGTGGTGTGGACGGTGGGCCTCGCGTCAGCCTGGTCCGGGTCGTCGTCGGACTCGGGTTCGTCGACCGCGTCGGGTGGTATCGCTTCAAGCGGTGTCGCACGCGCGGAGTCGCGCAGGAGCGCGACGTGGCCGACCCCGCCTCGCGCCAGGTCCAGCACGACGCCATCGGCTGTCGTGTCGTCGCCGGTCTTTCCGACCAGCTGGACGGTCCGTCCGAGCCCGGCCGCCGCGAGTGCGACCCGCGATGCGGTCCCGCCCGCGACCACGACGTCGTCATGAAGACGGCCGATGGGAGTCCCGATGACGACGATCACGCGTTGAGGGTACGCGCCGCGCCGTCGAGCATGTCAGCCGGGCCCGGATCCTCCGCCGGACCCATCGGTGCCGCCGGACCCGTCGGGTCCGGGTCCGCCTCCGACCGCCTCCGCCATCGGATCCACCGCCGTCGGGTCCCGGTCCTCCCCCGCCGCCGTGGTCATCGGTGGGTTGGGCCGTTTCGGCCGGCCTGGGCGTCCTCGTCGGTCGCGCCGTCTCGTCCCGGGTCGGGCGTTTCCGTCGGCTCGGCGGTCTCGGTCGGCTCGGCGGTCTCGGTCGGCTCGGCAGACGGGGAGGGCGACGGCGTCGCCTGCTCGGTTGGCGTCGGGAGGGCGGTGGGGACGGTCTGCGGGGTCGGCGACGGGCCGTTGTTCCCGTCGAACAATCCCGCGACCGCGATGACACCGGCCCCTCCGAGCGAGCCTGCGGCGAGGAGCACGACGAACACGAACGCGAGGGCCTGGGCACGGACCGCGAACGGCCGGCCGCCGGTGCTGCCGACGCGCCAGGCGTTGCGCACCGCGTACAGGAAGCCAGCGACTCCCGTGCCACGGACCGCGTTGCCGCCGGTGACCACGGCCCGCGGGATGGGCTCGAGGGCGATCGCTGCCATCACCCGGTCGTCGAACCCCTCGGTCGGGCGGATGCCATCGCTCGCTGCCAGGGCCTCGAGATCGCGCGCGGCGCCCAGCGCATCGGCCAGCTCGGCGGCGGACGGCTCCGCGGCGCCGGGCGTCTGCAGCTCCGACGGGTCGAACCGACGGGACGGGCCGGTCATGCGTCGCTCCACGGCTCGACCGTTCCGCGCAGGCGCAGGAGGCCGCGGCGGAGGTGCGTCTTCACGGTCGGGAGCGGACGCTCGGTCTGTCGGGCGATCTCGTCGAGGGTCAGCTCGCCGAAGAAGCGCAAGGTGACCGTCTCGCGGTAGGGCTCGGGAAGCGTCGAGACGGCGGCGCGCAGCGCTGCCTCACGCTCTGCGCGGACCGCCAGCATCGCCGGATCGGTGCGCGGGCTTGCCGCGATCGCCTGCGCCTCGCTGGCCGCGGTCGCCGGATCATGGATATCGGTCGCGCTGCCGGCCGACGGGTCGAGCCAGCGGACCGAGCGCCGCTGACCGACCTGCCGCAACGCGATGCGCACTGCGATGCGGGTCAGCCACGCACCGAACGGCCCCTCTCCACGCCAGCTGGCGAGCGACCGGTAGGCGCTCACGAATGCCTCCTGGGCCGCATCCTCGGCCTCGTGCAGGTCGCCGAGGACCCGATGGCAGGCCCGCACGATGGATGCCGATTCCCGCTCGACCAGGTGCCTGTAGGCGTCCGAGTCGCCGGCGAGGACGGCGTCGACGATCGCACGATCACTGCGCTGATCATCGGGACCGGTCGTGGTTGTCGCGAGGCTGATGGATCGGCTCCGGCGGTGTGCATGATCGCCTGGGCTGGACGCCGACGCTCGGCTCGCCTCCATCATGGCGGAGGTCGAGCCGAGCCATCGTCCGTGCGTCCGAGTCCGCACTCTCGTCGTTCGAGACGTCGCCCAGGTCAGTCGTCGCCACCACCGCCGTGGCCGCTGTTGTCCCCACCGCCCGGTCCGCTGTGATCCTCACCGCCGCTGCCGGGGCCGCTGTTGTCGCTGCCCGGGCCGCTGTTGTCGCCGTGATCGTCGTTCGGTTCCGCGGTCTCTGTCGGCTCCGCTGTCTCGGCGGGCTCGGCGGTCTCTGCCGGCTCGGCGGTCTCCGTCGGCTCGGCGGTCTCCGTCGGCTCGGCGGTCTCGTCCGGCTCGAAGGTCTCCTCCGGCTCGAGGTTCTCGTCGGGCTCGAAGGTCTCGTCCGGCTCGAACGTCTCGTCGGCTCCGGCGGTTTCCGTCGGCTCCGCGGTCTCGGTCGGCTCGGCGGTCGGACTGACGGCAGCCGGTGCCTGCTGCCCGGTCGAGCCCGATCCGCTGTTGGTCGCGAACGCCACTCCTGCCATCAGGAAGACCGAGATCGTCGCGACGGCAAGGCCGCGCACCAACTTGACGTCGTTTCGCATCGTTCGTTCTCCCAGGGTCGCCGGTCATGTGACCGGCCGCTACTTCCCTGAGACGACCCGATGCGAAAAGGTTTCAGCCCGGATGCGGGTCGGTTCAACTTCTCGTCGGCCGGCGGCTCGACGGCCGCATCGTCGATACCGGGGATCGACGGCTCCTCGGCGCCGGCCGTCGGTCCGGTCTCGGACTCGTCGTCGATCGGGCCCGGGACGGCGATCTCGTCGAGCGGCCCGGAGGCGACAGGCTCCTCATCGCGTTCGATGACGATCCGCCCCAGGTCGGCCGCTTCGAGCGCCTCTCCGAACGCGTCCACGTCGCCCACCAGGACGATCGCAGCCTCGTCGACATGCAGATGGTCGCGGGCGGCAGCGGCGATGTCGGCGATCCCGACCGACTCGATCCGCTCGCGATACCCGACGAGCTCCTCGACGCCGAGACCATGGACGGCCAGGCTGCCCAGAGCCCCGACGACCGCGCCGGCGGTCTCGAATCGAAGTGGGAAGACGCCGATCAGGAAATCACGTGCGGCGACGAGCTCGGACTCGGCGACCTCGTTGTCGCGCATCCGTGTCAGCTCGGCGAGCATGTCGACGATCGCGGGGACCGTGACCTCCGTGTTGACTGGGGCTCGGGCCGAGAACGGACCTGCGCCGCGGCGCATGTCGAAGCCGGCACCTGCGCCGTACGTGTATCCCTTCTCCTCGCGCAGCTTCATGTTCAGGCGCGAGTTGAAGAGCCCGCCGAGGATCGCGCCCATGACCGAGACGGCATGGAAGTCGTCGATCCGCCGCGGCAACCCGCGGTGACCGATCCGGATCTCGGTCTGCACGGACCCCGGCCGGTGGATGACGCGAACGACGCGACCGACGGTGGAGCCGGTGTCGATGATCGCGGGGACCGCTGAGCGATCGAGGTCCGCGGCAGAGCGCCACGAACCGAAGAGGCGCTCGGCCAAAGCCATGACGTCCTGTCCGCCGAGGTCGCCACCGACCACCAGCGTCGCTCGGCTTGGGTCGAGTGTCCGGCCGTAGACGCGCCGGAGCTCGGCGCTGTCGAGGCGCTCGACGGTCTCGCGCGTGCCTCCGGACGGCCTGTGATAGGGCGAGTCGGGCGCGTAGATCGTGCTGACGAAGGCCTCGTCGACCCGGCGCCGTGGGTCGGCCTTGACCTGGAGAAGGTCGTTCAGGCGCTCGTCACGAAGCCGTTCGACCTCTGATTCGGGGAAGGTCGGGCGGAGCAGGACCTCGGCGACCAATTCCAGTGCCGGTTCGAGTCGAGCGGCCGGCACGTCGACCCCGACGGTCAATGCGTCCCAGCCGGCGTCGGCGTGGAGCGAGGCCCCGAGCCGTTCTCCCGCCTCGACCAGGGCGATCGCCTCGTACCGCTCCGTGCCCTCGGTGAGGGCGCGAGCGGCGAGCACGGTCGCCCCGGCGACGCCGGCTGGCTCCTCGACGGCACCGCCGGTGACGACGATCGAGGCCGAGATCAACGGACGCCCGGGCAGGTCGGCGATCAGGACCGAGAGACCGTTCGACAGCCGGCCGCCGGTGACGGTCGGGAAGTCATAGGGGCGGGGCGCGCCGGGCTGCGGCCGGTCGGCGACCACCGGACCGTCCCGCTTCGGATCGAGCGTGGTGCTCATGCCGCCACCTCCGCGTCCGTGGCGGCCTCGCTGGTCTCGGCGTCCTCTGGAGCGAGCGCCACGTCGTCCTCGGTGGTTCCTTCGGGCAAGTAGGTCAGCACGACCCGGTTGTCCGGCCGGAAGACTGTCGCGGCGACCTCTCGGATCGCCTCGGGTGTCACTGCCAGGTAACGCGGCAGCATGCGATTGATCAACCCGGGGTCGTCGAACAGCGTCGCATACATCGAGAACCGGTCGGCCCGCTCCTCGACCCGTTGGAGGGCGCCTAGCTCATCTGATTCGGTCAGCGCCTTGGCCCGGGCGAGCTCGTCGTCGCTGACGAGCTCCGTGGCGAGCCGGTCCAGCTCCTCGTGGAGTGCCGCCTCCACGCGCGCAACCGGGACGCCGGGCCGGACCGTCGCCCAGCCGGCGGTGACAGAGGCGCCACCGACGAACCCGAGCGTGAAGATCGCCACGTCCTGGGCGATCCGCTCGTCGCGGACGAGGCGTCGGTTGAGCCGGCTCCCCTTCCCGCCCGACAGGATCTGACCGGCCAGGTCGAGCGCGTCCAGTCGCGGGTCGCCGAAGACCGGGGCGCGGAACCCGACGTGGACGCGCGGCAACGGGACCTTGTCGAAGACGATCTCGCGCCGCTCTCCGCCGAGCGTCGGCGGGACCGACAGGTCGCCCAGCGGCGGGATGTTCGGGTTCGGCGGGATCGCACCGAAGTAGCGCTGAGCGGCCGCCACCACATCTGCGGTCTCCACGTCGCCAACCACGGACAGCACCGCGTTGTTCGGCGCGTAATAGGTCCGGAAGAAGGCGCTGACATCCTCGATCGAGGCTGCGTTCAGGTCGTCCATCGACCCGATCGTCGAGTGGTGGTAGGGGTGCTCCGGCGGGAAGAGGTGGCCCTGGAGCTTCTCCTGGAACGAGCCATACGGGCGGTTGTCATACGACCAGCGCTTCTCGTTCTTGACGACCTCCCGCTGGTTGTCGAGGTTCTCCTGGCTCAGCGCGTCGAGGAGGGTCGCCATGCGGTCGGCCTCGAGCCAAAGGGCGAGGTCGAGCTGGTGGGCCGGCAGCGTCTCGAAGTAGTTGGTCCGGTCCAGCCAGGTCGAGCCGTTCATCGTCCCGCCGGCCGCCTGGACGAGCGCGATGTGCTCGGCCTTGGCGACGTGCCGCGAGCCCTGGAACATGACGTGCTCGAACAGGTGCGCGAAGCCGGTCTTGCCCGGGACCTCGTGCTTTGACCCGACGTCGTACCAGAGGTTGACCGCCACGACCGGCGCCAGATGGTCCTCGGCCACGATCACGCGCAGGCCGTTGTCGAGACGCTGGTCGCTGAAGGCGACCTCGGGAACGGAGGTGGGCACGGTGACCTCTCGGATTCGGGTTTCGGCCGGCGCGGGCCGCATCGGATCGTTGGCGACGATCGTACCGCCTTCAGACCTGGAGGAGGATGCGCAGGCTGTGATCACCAGGTGCTGACGCATGGTTCAGAGAACGTTTGTAGACTCGCGAGCATGATGCTGCAGAACCCGATTCGCCGCGTTGCGACGCTCGTCCTTGTCGCTTCGATGGCGGGCTTCCTGGTGCCGGGGCTCGTGTTCGCGCACGCCGAGCTCGACACCCCGACACCCGCCGACAAGTCGACCGTGACAACGCCGGTCACCGAGGTATCGGGTACCTTCACTCAGCGCATCAAGGCGGACGGGAGCACGCTTGTCGTCAAGCGGGTCGGCGGCGGCACCGTCGCCGAGGGAGGAGCGGACCCGGCTGACGACCACCGGATGGTCGCGACGCCGACCTCCCCACTGGAGTCAGGCTCATACCAGGTCGAATGGACGACCAACTCGGCCGAGGACAAGGAAGTCGCGCGAGGCACATGGTCTTTCACCGTGGCTGTAGCGGCGCCCTCCCCCACCCCGGCGGTGACCGCCGCGGCGTCCGCCGTTCCAACGGCGGCAGTCACGGCCGCGCCAAGCGTTGCTGCCTCATCACTGGCGACCCCGGCGCCCTCGGCCGACGGCAGCTCCGCGGGGAGCGGCAGTGACGTCATCCTGCCGATCATCATCGCCCTGATCGTCCTCGGCGCCGGGGCCGCCTACCTCCTGAGCCGACGCAACCGCCCACCAGACCCCTTGTGATCCGCGACGGGCTGGGCCGCCTGGCGGCCCGGGTCAGCGGTGCCATCGGGCTCGCGATCGGCCTGGCGGTCTTCCTGCCGGCGACCGTCACGGCACACTCGCTCAACGCGACCTACACGAGCAGGCTGCCACTGGCGGTCTACCTGGTCGGAGCGGCCACCACGGTCGCCCTGTCTTTCATCTTCGTGATCGTCCGCGACGTGCGGGCGGCGCCTCCCGACCTGGATGCCGAGGGTTCCCTGCCACCGGCGTGGCTGCGTTACACGCTGCGGGCGCTGGGACTGATCGGCTGGATCTGGATCATCGCCCAGGGGATCGCCGGGAACTCGAGCGACGCTGACGTCGCGACGCTCTTCCTGTGGGTCTACGGCTGGGTCGGGCTGGCGATCATCTGCGCGCTGGTCGGACCGGCCTGGCACTTCCTCGATCCATTCTCGACTCTCCATGACATCGGCGCCTGGGTCCTTGGCCGGCTCGGCGTCCAGGGCTGGGCGATCGCCGACTACCCAGAGCGTCTCGGTCGCTGGCCGGCCGTCATCGGCTTCGCGTTCTACGTCTGGCTCGAGCTTGTCGTCTTCGCCGGCGCTGCGACGCTGTTCATCGTGCTGGTCGGGTACACCGCGCTGACCCTGGCGATGATGGCCCAGTTCGGGCGCGACGAATGGCGGTCGCACGGCGAGACCTTCACAGTCTGGTTCCGGACCCTCGGCCGGCTCGCCCACTGGCGACTGGTCGACGAGGAGGGGCGAGTCCATCCCCGTCCCTTCGGGAGCGGCCTGCTCGAGCCCGGCTGGTCGTCGGCCGACGTGACGCTGGTGGCCTTCGGCGTGTCGTCGATCATCTTCGACGGGCTGTCACAGACCGAAACCTTCTTCAACCTGTTCGGCGCTCCCGCCATCCCCGAGCGAACGTTGATCCTGTTCGCGTTCATGGGCATCGTGGTCCTGCTCGCGTTCGCGGTGGCTCGGACGGTCGGTCTCGGCGCGATCGGCGCCGGGCTCTTGCCGATCGCCGTCGGCTACCTGATCGCCCACTACCTGACCTATCTGCTGATCGACGGGCAACGCATCCTCATCGCCATCTCCGACCCGCTCCAACGCGGGGCCAACCTATTCGGCACCGCGTTCCACACGCCGAGCGGCGACTGGCTGCCGCCGGGCCTGATCTGGACGATCCAGCTGGCGGCCGTCGTCGGCGGGCACATGCTCGGGGCGTGGGGCGGACACGTCGTCGCGGTGGCGGACGCCCCGGCCGGGATGAGCATCGGAGCGTTGCGCCGGCGACAGGTCCCGCTGGCAGTCGTGATGGTCAGTCTGACCACACTGACACTCTGGTCACTTGGCCAGGCGATCGTCGTCACCCCGACCCAGGGCGACCGCGATCAGGCCCCGGCGGTCGCCAAGGTCTGACTCGGCATCCACTCGTCGAGCGAGCGGACGTCGGCAAGCCTCCCGGCAATCGCCGGATCGAGCGCCTCCGCGGCCGCGACCGCAGTCTCCATCGCGGTGAGGCACAGGATCCCCTCCGCGGTGGCCGCCAGGCGGATCTCGGCGGCGTCACGGACAGCGCCCGAGCGCGGGGTCGGGGTGTTGACCACGAGGCGGACCTCGCCTGAGGCAATCAGGTCGAGGATCGCGACCTCGCCGGCCGCCTCGTCGGCCGCCTCGCCGAGCTTGGCGACCGGTCGCGCATCGTACCCAGCGGCTGCGAGGGCCGCGCGCGTGCCCGGGGTCGCGGCCATCCGGTAGCCCGCCCCCGCGAGGGCATCCGCCAGGCGGTGCAGCGTCCCCTTGTCGCGGTCGGCGATCGAGAGCAGCGCGAGGGCGCCCTCCTCGCCCGGACGCGGCGGCACAAGGGCGGCCCCGAGGAGCGCCTTGGCCAGCGCGACCCGTGGGTCCGTATGGATGCCGATCACCTCGCCGGTCGACTGCATCCCGGGGCCGACCGACGGATCGACTCCACGTAGCTTGGCGGTCGAGAAAGCCGGCGCCTTGACAGCGACGAAGTCCGGGGGCGAGAGGTGGCCGCCATCCCAGCCCAGCTCCGGGAGCGTGGCACCGAGCGAGATCCGGACCGCCAGGTCGACCATCGGGACACCCGTGACCTTGGAGATGAACGGCACCGTCCGCGAGGCACGCGGGTTGACCTCGATCAGGTAGACACCGTCGTCGCGGACGATGAACTGGGCATTGACCAGACCACGAGCGCCGAGTGCCAGCACGATCCGTTCCATCGTCGCCACGATCAGAGCCTGGTCGCCTTCCGAGACCGTCTGCGGTGGGAACATCCCGACCGAGTCACCGGAGTGGACGCCGGCCCGCTCGACGTGTTCGAGAAGCCCGGGGATCAGCACCCGCACCCCGTCCGAAACCGCGTCGACGTCGACCTCGACGCCCTCCAGGTAGCGGTCGATGCGGACCGGGCGATCTGGATCGACGACGGTAGCCGCGGCGAGCTGGCGGGCGAGGTCCGACGCCGAGTAACAGAAGTCGATCGCCAGCCCGCCGATCACGAACGATGGCCGGACGATGACCGGGTAGCCGATCCGCTCGGCGAGCGTCAGCGCCTCCTCCATCGAATGCGCCATCCCGCCCTCCGGCTGCGGGATTCCGAGCCGGTCGAGGAGCGCCGAGAAGCGGGTGCGTTCCTCCGCCTGGTCGATCGCCTCGAGGTCGCTACCGAGGAGCGGGACCCCACCGGCGGCGAGCGGCGCCGCCAGGTTCAGTGGCGTCTGGCCGCCGTACGCGACGACCGCCGGGAGGAGGTCCTCGCCGTCGGGGCTCTCGGCGTCGATGACGTTGCGCACGCTCTCCGGGTCGAGCGGCTCGAAGTAGAGGCGGGTCGAGGCATCGAAGTCGGTCGAGACCGTCTCCGGGTTCGAGTTGATCATCACTGCTCCCCAGCCGGCCTCGCGCAGCGTCGCGGCTGCCTGGACCGCGCAGTAGTCGAACTCGATCCCCTGGCCGATGCGGACCGGCCCCGAGCCGATGACCAGCGCCGCGGGACGGGCGACCGGCCCGGCCTCGGGAGCCGATCCGGCCGCGGCGTAGGTCGAGTAGAAGTACGGGGTCTCGGCCGCGAACTCCGCGGCGCACGTGTCGACCATCGCGTAGCCGGGCCGCAGGCCGAGCACGAGCCGCGCGGCCCGGATCTCGTCCTGGGTCGTGCCGGCCAGATCTGCAAGCTCCCGGTCACCGAACCCGGCGCGCTTGACCGTGGCGAGGAGCTCGGCCGCCGGCGCGTCCCCGGGGTCCGCCAGGCGAGGGCCCGCGTCGGTCACCTCGGCCTCGAGCGCCACGTTGCGGCCCATCTCGGCCAGGAACCATGGCGCGATCCCGGTCGCCCCACCGATGATCGCCTCGGGGACGCCGCGACGCATCAGGCCGAGGATCCGCCACAGCCTGCTGTCGGACGGCTCGACGAACCCGCGCAGGACGATCGGGGCGGCAGCGCGCTGGGCGTGGCGTGTCGATTCGCACGCCTGGCCCGACTCGTCGATCCAGGCGATCGGCTCGTCCGCGTCCGGGTCGCCCGCATAGACGCCGGCGAGGTAGCCCATCGTCGGGCGCCAGGCGTCGTCCTCGGCAAGCGGCCCGACGCCCGCCTGTTCGAGACCGCGCAGCGCCTTGTTCAGGGCCGAGCCGAACGTCCGGTCGATGGCCATCACCTCGCCGGTCGCCTTCATCTGGCTGCCGAGCGTCCGGTCCGCACCGGGGAACTTGTCGAACGGGAAGCGCGGCAGCTTGACCACCACGTAATCGAGCGCCGGCTCGAAGGCCGCCACGGTCGTGCCGGTGACGACGTTCGGGATCTCGGCCAGCCGCCGCCCGACCGCGATCTGCGCCGCGACCCGGGCGATCGGATAACCGGTCGCCTTGGACGCCAGCGCGGACGAGCGCGAGACGCGCGGGTTGACCTCGATCACCGCGTGCTCGGTCGAGTCGGGCGAGAGTGCGAACTGGACGTTGCAGCCGCCCTCGACGCCGAGCGCGCGGATGATCTGGAGCGCGGCGCTGCGCAGGCGCTGGTGCACGGCGTCGGTCAGCGTCTGGACGGGCGCGACGACGATCGAGTCGCCGGTGTGGACGCCGAGCGGATCGACGTTCTCCATCGAGCAGACGGCGATGCACGTGTCATCCGCGTCGCGCATCACCTCGTACTCGACCTCCTGCCAGCCGACCAGGCATTTCTCGACCATGACCTGGCCGATCGGGCTGGCCCGCAGACCGGCCCGGATGCGCTCGCGGTAGGCCGGTTCGGTCTCGACGATGCCACCGCCGGTGCCACCGAGTGTGAATGCCGGGCGGACGATGGCGGGCAGGCCGATCGTCGTGAGCGCCTCGTCGGCCGAGGCGTCGCGCTGCGCCTGGGTCGTGCCCTCGACGATGAAGCTCGGGGCGTAGGGCTGGCCGATCCGGTCGAGCAGGTCGCGGAACGCTTCGCGGTCCTCGGCCATCCGGATCGCCTCGAGGGGCGTGCCGAGGAGCCGGATCGCGTGGCGGTCGAAGACGCCCGCAGCGGCCATCGCGGCGACGAGGTTGAGTGCAGTCTGGCCGCCCAAGCCGGCGAGGAGCCCCTCGGGCTGTTCTCGGGCGATCACAGCTTCAACGGCCTCGACGGTCAGCGGCTCGAGGTAGATGACGTCCGCGACCGAGGGGTCGGTCATGATCGTGGCCGGGTTCGAGTTGACCAGGATCGTTCGGACGCCCTCGGCCCGAAGCGCGCGGCAGGCCTGGGTGCCGGCGTAGTCGAACTCGGCCGCCTGGCCGATGACGACCGGCCCCGAGCCGAGGATCAGGACCGACGCCGGCTTCGGGCCTGGCGGCGTCAACGGCCCGCGCCCCGCGCGGCAGTCACCGCAGCCACGAACCGGTCGAAGACCGCCAGCGCGTCGAGCGGCCCCGGGGCGCCCTCGGGGTGGTATTGGACCGTTTCGATCGGCTTCTCGCGGTGACGCAGGCCCTCGACCGAACCGTCGTTGAGGTTGACCTGGCTGACCCGGAACCCCGACCCACTCGGCAACGAGTCGCCGACGACCTGGACTTCGTGGTTCTGGGCGGTGACCTGGACCACGCCTAGTTCCTCGTCGTGGATCGGATGGTTCGCCCCGTGGTGTCCGAAGCGGAGCCGGGTCGTGTCCGCGCCCGCAGCCCTGCCGACGATCTGGTGACCGAGGCAGATGCCGAGCAGCGGCCTGCCATCGTCGATGATCGCCTTGGCCAGGGCAACGGGGCCGTCGAGTCGAGCCGGATCACCCGGGCCTGGCGACAAGATCAGGCCATCGATGTCCGGAGCGAGTGCAACCGCGGACGAGATCGTGTGCGGCAGGATGCGGACCCGGGCGCCTCGATGGCGCATGGCGCGGACGATGTTCGACTTCAATCCGAAGTCGACGATCCCGATCAGCGGGCCGCCGTCCTCCGCACGACCGATGTCCATGATCGACGACGGCGAGACCTGGCCGACGAAGTCCTGATCCTCCCAGCGTTGCACCACCCCCGCCGCGGCGACCGCCAAGTCGCGATCGGTGTCGCCCGGCGCGGTGATGACGCCACGCATGCAGCCGTTGGCGCGGAGGTGGCGGGCCAAGGCGCGGGTGTCGACGCCGGCGATGGCCGGGATCGATGCGTCGCGGAGCAGCGTGGCCAGCTGGCGCGCATCGTCGAGAACGGCCGCCGTGGCGTTTGCGACTACGAGCCCGCGTAGCCACGGGTTGATCGATTGGTCGTCATCGGCAAGGCGGCCATAGTTGCCGATGAGTGGATAGGTCATGACTACGACCTGCCCGGCGTACGAGGGGTCGGTGCAGACCTCCTGGTAGCCGGTCTGGCTGGTGTTGACGACGAGGTCGCCGCCGGCCGCGACCGCCGCGCCGAAGGCCACTCCCGGGAAGACCGACCCATCCTCGAGCGCCAGCAACGCCGGACCCAGGTCGCCGATCCTCGGATCGACGACCGCGCTCGATCGGGGTGTCGGGGGCACGGGTCGGGCGATCACGTGGCCCCGGATACAACGAACCCACCGGCCTCGCGGGCTCGGTGGGCGGACGCGTGCGCAGACATCGATGCCTCCTTCGCCGGCCTCACAGGACCGATTCGCCAGCCTCACAGGACCGGCCATGAAAGGACGATGTCAGGGTAGCATCCCCGGCCTATGTCGGGCGGCGGTTTGCCGCCGCGAGCGGCCCGCGAATCGAAACGCCCTCCCGGGAGAGACCGGAAAGGCGTTTTCGACGTTGGGGTCGGTGTCCGTCAGGGCTTGACGGCCTCCCAGTTCGCGTAGATGCCGTTGGCATCGCCGGGCGCCTTGTCGTTCTTGAAGTAGTAGAGCGGCAGGCCGTTATAGGTGACCTGCAGCGTCCCGTCATCACGGGTGATCGTGCCGAGCTTGCCGGTCACGCCGGTCCCCCCGGTCGGTGTCGCGCCGGCGGCCACGGTCAGCGCCGGCCACGTCGCGAGGCAGTCGCCCGAGCAGGCGCTCTTGCCGCTGTCCTTCACGTCCTTGGTGAAGATGTAGACGGTCATGCCGTCGTCACCGTCGACGAGGACCGTCCCGGCCGTTCCGACCGGCTTCGCTTCGACAGTGGCGGCACCCTCGGCGGGTGCGGACGCAGGGGCGGACGCAGCGGCGGACGCCGGAGCCTCAGACGCGGGCGCCGCGGACACCGGCGCCGCGGTGGCTGCCGCTGCTGCCGATGCGGAGGCTCCGCCGGAGCTACAACCGACCAGAAGAGCCGCGGTGATGAACAGTGATCCGACGATCAGGGCATTCGATCGCATGGCGCAAGACCTCTCTGCGGGGTGGTGCGTCGGGGCTGGAGCGTCCGACAGGGGAGATACGTCGCGGTTGCGCGCAGTGGTTTCCTGACACGACGATGAAACGATGCCGGACGGCGGGCGTGGCTCCCGGCAACGGACGCCGACCCACGATTGCGTGGACCAACTCCGCACCCGGGACTGCCATGCCAGCCAAGAAGCGTGAACTGATCGAAACAGGTTCCAACAAGCGATATGCCCGGCGCGACGACCGCGGCCGGTTCACCAAGGACCAGGTCGATGTCGGTCGAAGCTCAGCCGCGGATCAGCGGCGGAGTTCGGGAAGCACGTCATCCGGTCAGGGCGACAAGGGCGACCGGAAGAAGTAACGACGCGTCGCGCTTCCCGCGAACCGCCGGCCTCGCTTAGCCGCCGAAGACCTGCCCGTCGTCGCCGACCGCGCTCATGTCTGTCTTGTCGGCCTCGACCGGCTCGTCGGGATCCTTTGGTGTCCCTTTGTTCTCGGGCGGGCGAGCCACCCCTTTGACCGCGTCGCCGGCAGGCTGGTCGTCGGTCGGCTCGGTGCGCGGCTCGTCGTCGGTCATGGCGACAGGCTACTCCGACGGTCGTGCTGGATTCTTCGGGTATCATGCCCGCGGGCCCGTAGCTCAGCGGCAGAGCAGGAGACTCTTAATCTCTCGGTCGTGGGTTCAAGTCCCACCGGGCTCACCAGATCCGTTCCATCGTCCGGCTCATTCCGTCGCTTCCCCTCGGATCCCCACCGAACCGCAGTGACGCGCCGACGTCCTCAGTCCGCCTGGCGGAGGTCCATGTCGAAGTCGGCGTCTGCGAGCCCGAGCTCGCGCGTGATCCGCTTGCGCGTCGCGAGCGCCGCGTCGGCCAGCGTCGGGACGAGGATCAGGACCCCGGGCAGCTCGGCGATGGCGATCTCCAGCCCGACGCCGTCCCAGCGCCAGACGGCATGCAGCAGCGGCCGTTCCCCCGTGCCCTGCGGACCGCCGGTGCTGCCGTCTTCGATCATCGTCACCCTATCGCTGTGCGTGGACGGTCGACTGTAGCGACAACGGTACCCCTGAACAGAGAGAAGATAGGGCGATGACCGATCGATCGAATGGCTCCAACGATCCAGGCGCTGACGCCGCCGGGGCGCGGGCCGAAGACGTCGAGAACGCCGCGGCGACACCGCTCGAGATCGGTCGTGGCGGGCACATCCGGATCGGGACCGCGTCCTGGACCGATCCGACGATGACCGCCTCCGGCGTCTTCTACCCGGGCTCGGCGACGACCGCCGAAGAACGACTCCAGTACTACGCCGCGACCTTCCCGCTGGTCGAGGTCGACGCCACGTACTACGCGCTGCCGGCCGCCGCCACTGCCAAGCTGTGGGTCGAACGGACGCCGCCCGACTTCGTCTTCGACATCAAGGCGCACGCGCTGATGACCGGCCAGGGGACCGAGACGAAACGCCTGCCAAAGGCCATTCGAGCCGAGCTCCCGGAGCCCGTCGCGACCAAGGCGAGGATCTACGCCAAGGACCTTCCGCCCGACGTCCTCGACGCCGTCTGGGAGGCTTTCGGAGAAGGGCTGGAGCCGCTTGCCGAGGCTGGCCAGCTCGGCTCGATCCTGCTCCAGTACCCGCGCTGGTTCTTCCCCTCGTCGGAGAACCGTGCCGCGATCGAGGAGGCTGCCGTGCGACTCGCCGGGGATGACCTGCGCGGTCGAGTTCCGCAACGCATCGTGGCTCAACGAGAAGAACGCAGAGCGGACCCTCGGCTTCCTCGAGGACAAGGGGCTGGCGTTCGTGATGGTCGACGAGCCGCAGGGCTTCAAGAGCAGCGTCCCGCCGGTCACGGCAGTGACCTCGGACCTCGCGCTGGTCCGCTTCCACGGGCGCAACCGGGAGACCTGGGAGGCGAAGGGGATCACCCCGGCCGAGCGCTTCCGCTACCTCTACTCGCGCGCCGAGCTCGAGGAATGGGCGCCACGCATCCGGCAAGCGGCGACCGAGGCGAAGGACACCCATGTCCTGATGAACAACTGCTACGCGAACTACGGCACGACGAACGCGCGCGAGATCGCGGCGATCCTGGCCGGAGACCTGGAGGGCTAGCGATCCAGGCCGGCTTCGCGGCGGTCGGGTTCCTCCTGGGGCGCCGACCCGCTCGACTCGGACGAATTCGCTGCGATCCGTTCTTCACCCGAGTGGACGCCACCAGGGATCGTCTCGGCCTGGCGTTCCGGTCGATTGCCGACGTAGGCGCCTGGCTCGTCCGGGTGCGCAAGCGGGTCCTGGGTTGGATCGTGTCGCGTCTCGTGATCGGTCATGGGACTCTCCTTCGTCATCAGCGGACATGCGCATGTGCCGGTTTCAAGGCCGGTAACAATTCGCGTTGAGCAAAGCGCAGGAAGCCGGCCTGATCCGGACCGACCTGATGCAGGTAGACGTGGTCGTAGCCGGCATCGATGTACTCGCGGATCTTGGCCAGGTGCGGTTCCGGATCCGGACCGCACGTGATGACTTCGGCCACCTGTTCCTCGGTGATCGATTCGGCCAACTGCTCGAAATGGGCCGGGTTGGGTAGTTCCTGGGTCGCCTCACCCTTGATCGCGGCAGTCGGCCACCACTCGCGTGCGGTCCGTTTCGCCGCGCGCTCGCTCTCAGCCCAACACAGGGTCACCTGGCCGTAGCGGGGTCCGCTGCCCCCCGCCTCGCCGAAATCCTTGAGGAGCTTGGCGTCCGGCCCCGTCGCGATGAGGCCGTCGCCGATACGAGCCGCCTGTCGAACGGACTTCGTTCCGCCTGCCGCCAGGTAGATCGGTGGCAGCTCCTCGGGGAGCGAGTAGATCCGTGCGTTTTGGACGGTGTAGTGGCGGCCGCGATGACTCGTGACCTCGCCGGTCCACAGCTTCCGGATGACCTCGACAGCCTCCTCGAGCATCTCCGCGCGGACATCCCACTCCGGCCAGGCGGTGCCCAGGATGTGTTCGTTGAGGTTCTCGCCGCTGCCGAGACCCAGGAAGAAGCGACCCGGCATCAACGATGCCGTGGTCGCCGCGGCCTGGGCGATGATCGCCGGGTGGATCCGGATCATCGGACAGGTGACGCCGGTGCCTAGCTCGAGCCTCTCGGTCGCCCCGGCGATCCCGCCCAGGACGCTCCACACGAATGGGCTCTCGCCCTGGCGATCGATCCAGGGATGGAAGTGGTCGGAGATCAGAGCGAACGAAAAGCCGGCCTCTTCGGCCGCCCTCGCATTCGCCACGAGATCGGGCGCGCTGTGCTCCTCACTCGAGAGCGCGTAGCCGAGCTCGGTCATGACGATCGCTTCTTCTGCGCCTTCGTCTCGCCCTGCTCGGCGCGTTCCTTGTTGACGGTGCGTGCTGCGCGCTCCTCGGCCTCGTCGGCGCTGACGCCGCGATCCTCGTAGGAGTCCTTGATGTGCTCGTACTGGCGTTCGCGCTTGTCGGACCAGGCTTTCTGCGGCATTGGGACCTCCTCGTGATCGTGTGCAACCCATGCTCGTCGCGGTCGCTTGTCAGGTGCGCCTCCGCGAGTCGTCCGCGGCTCTCAGCAGCATCACAAGCCGCGACGCCGACGCAATGTCCGCCAGCGTCGAGACGGCACGAGCGAAAGCCATGGCGCGCGATGCTGCCGACGTGGCATTTCTTGCAGCGCTCATCGCATTCGGGTCGCGGTTCGCGAGCAAGGTCCTCACGACCGCACTGGGCTGGGCCAGCACGCTCCTGTTCGGCCGAGTGCCCGCATCCCGCCAGATCCTGTTGCTCGGGATCACGTTCGGCTCTGTCATCTGGATGGTCATGCTCGCCGGGTTCATCTTCCCGGACCTCGGCGCATTCCTGCTCCTGCTGATCCCGCCACAGAACGTCATCCCGGAACAGACCATCCGCCTGCTGATGCTGATCGGGGTCATCGTCGTGCCGGGGATCGTCGGCCTGGTGACGCTGGCGCTGACCTCGAAGGACGAACGGACCCCGCGACGCGCTCTCGAGGCCCTCGCTCGCGGTTATCCGTTGACGATCCTCCTGGCGGTCCTGCTGGTCTTCCTCGCCTTGCTCGCGATCTATCGCAAGGTCAACAGCGTCGTCCGCCGCCGAACCGACGCCCACGTGCCGATGGTGGTCAAGCCGGGTGCCTACGAGCAGGTCGCCGACGATCTGGATCGAGCGCTGACCGATGCCGGCTTCGACCTGACGCCCGAGACGGCGCCAGCGACGATGTCGATGCCGGCGAAATGGCTCGCGGCGGTCGCGGGCAGGACGTCATCGTCGCTCGTCCCCGATCGGATGCTTCGTTTGCGTGGCGAGAACCTCGACATCCTCATCTACCCGATGGACATCCTGATCTCGGGAAAGGGCGACGACGTGACCCGAGCCCGAGCGGCGATGGCGAGTCGGCTGACGACCTCCGCCGCGCACCTGACGGTGACGGCCGAGGCCCAGGCGATCGAGGACAGGCTGACGACGCTCGCCGGCGGGTCGCGCGAAGAGGGCGCCCCCGCGCCCACTTTCGATGAGGCGGCTGCCGCGGAGTTCGCCTCGATCGACGAAGCGTTGGCCACGATCCGCATCCCCTACGACGAATGGGAGGTGCTCTACCGCCAGCGCCTCCAGGTCGAACGCGACCTGCGCGCCGGAGCGATGGCCGGCGAGGCCGTGCTCGGGGCCGAGACACCGGGCCTCGGTGGGCCGAGCGAGGCGCTCGCGACCGTCGGGCGGCGTGCTCCGCGAGGGCGCGGCGGCGCTGATCGGCGCCGCGACGGACGATTCGACCGTCGATGCCCTCGACAAGCTCGCGGGACCACGCTGGCGGGTGGCCGCACAGGCCGCCGACGTCGCCCTCGTGGCCGCCCGGGCGGCCGTCAGCCAGCGGGACGCGGAGGACGCGGGTGCGGGCGCAGCCGCGGGCGAGCCGGCTTCGTTCCGGGCGCCCGACGCGGACGACGATGGCGACGACTCGGCCGACGACGACTCCGACGAGGCGAACGGAACGACCGGCCGACGGTAGCGGCGGCCTCGCCGGAGCCTTGTCGCATCGCAAATCGGACCCCTAATCGGCGCGCTGCGCGGCCGCTATGCTTGCGCGCGTGGATGAAGACGCACATATCGACCTGATCGCCGAGTCGGGGGCGGCCTGGGAGGCCGCGGTCAAGGCATACGTCCGAACGTGGGGTCGGCCTGGACCCGACGGCATCGTGACGCCCGAAGAGTGGCGCGCGTCCGAGGCTGAACGATCGGCGCGATCAGCCTATGAGGCAGCCCGCGACGAGTACCGGCTTCACCTGCGGGGAGATCCGCACACCGAGCCCGACGAAACCTAGCGACCGGCGGCCGCCCGGATCAGCCCGGCTGGTTGTCGATCTGGGCGCGCTGGAGCCGCCCCGAGAAGTCGACGTAGATCGACTTCCACTCCGTATAGGTATCCAGCGCGATGTGGCCGGCCTCGCGGTGACCGTTGCCGGTCTCCTTCCAGCCACCGAACGGCAGGTGGACCTCGGCGCCTGTCGTCCCCGCGTTGACGTAGACGATCCCCGTCTCGAAGTCCCGCATCGCCCGGAATGCCTTGTTCACGTCGCGCGTGAAGACGCTCGACGACAGCCCGTAGCGAGTCTGGTTGAGCGCCAGCATCGCCGAGCCGTAGTCGTCGACCGGGATGATCGAGAGGACCGGGCCGAAGATCTCCTCCTGGCCGATCCGGTCCATCGGCCCCGACAGCGGCGAAGATCGTCGGTTCGAAGAAGTGGCCGTTGGCGAGGTCACCGCCGGTCGCTCGGCCGCCGCCCATGACCAGCTCGGCCTCGCCCCGTCCGATGCCCACGTACGAATCGACCTTGTCGAGCGCGCCGGCGTTGATGAGCGGGCCGACGTCGACGGCCGGGTCCAGGCCCGAGCCCAGCCGGAGCTTGCGGGCACGAGCCTCGAGGCGCTGGAGCAGCGGCTCGACGACGGACCTCTCCACGATGACCCGCGACGCGGCCGTGCAGCGCTGGCCCGTCGTCCCGAACGCCGACCACAGGATCCCGTCCGTCGCCAGGTCGAGATCGGCGTCGCCGAGGACGACCACGCCGTTCTTGCCACCGAGCTCGAGCGAGACCCGCTTGAGGCGCTTCGCCGCGCGCTGGGCGATGCTCTTGCCGGTCGTCGATGAGCCGGTGAACGAGATGATCGACACGTCCGGGCTGTCGACGATCGCGTCCCCGACCTCCCCGCCGGAGCCGGTCACGAGGTTGACGACCCCCGCCGGGAAGCCGGCCTCGGCCATCAGTTCGACCAGCAGCGTCGCGCAATGGGGCGTGTCCGAGGAAGGCTTGAACACCACCGTGTTGCCGGTGACCAGCGCAGGCATCGTCTTCCAGCACGGGATCGCCATCGGGAAGTTCCAGGGCGTGATGATCCCGGCCACCCCGAGCGGCTGGCGGATGCTCATCGCCCACTTGTCGGGGAGCTCGGACGGCACCGTCTCGCCGGCCATCCGTCGCCCTTCGCCGGCCATCAGGTAGGCGATGTCGATCCCTTCCTGGACGTCACCGCGCGCCTCGGCCAGGACCTTGCCCATCTCGCGGGTCATCGCCCGGGCGAGGCGCTCCTTGTGCTCGGCCATCAGGGCCCCGAAGGCGTACAGGATCTCGCCGCGCTTGGGCGCCGGGGTTCGCGCCCACATCGGGTAGGCGGTCTCGGCCGCCTTGATCGCCATCGCGACGTCGGCAGCGGTCCCCTGCTGGAAGCGCCCGACGACGTCCCGCGTGTCGGCCGGGTTGCGGCTCTCGAAGGTCGCCCCGGACGTGGAATCGCACCACTCGCCGGCGATGAAGTGGCGGAACGTGGGCGTCTCGACGGCGGTCTCGGTCATGAGCGCATCGTAGACCCCTGCGAGTCCCTACACTCCGAAACGTGCCTTCCCACCGTCGCGAGCTAGCCCGCTGACTCACCTGCTCGCCTCGCTGCGGGTCATCGCTGCCGTCATCAAGAGTCCGTCGCTGCGGCGCGTCGAGCTCGCCTTCTTCCTGTTCAACGCGGCGGAATTCGGGACCTGGGTCGCGATCCTCCTGTACGCCTACGAGGCGACGGGTCCCGCGTCGCTCGGGCTGGTTGCGATCGCCCAGCTGATCCCGGCCGCCCTGAGCGCGCCGTTCGCGGCGTTGATCGCCGACCGACCGCAGCGAACCCATGCGCTGGCGGCCGGCTACATCATCCAGGCGCTCGCGTTCGGCGCGACCGGGGCGTGCATGGTCCTCGGCCTGCCACCGCTCGTCGTCTACGTTTCGGCCGCGATCGCGGCGTGCACGATCGGGTTCACCCGACCGACCCAGGGTGCCCTGCTTCCGGAGCTGTCGCGCACACCCGAGGAGCTGAGCGTCGCGAACGGCGTGTCCGGGACGGTCGAAGGCGCCGGATTGTTCATCGGCCCGCTGGCCGCTGCCGCGATCCTGACCGTCGGACCGCCGGCCGTCGTGTTCGTCGCCGGCGCGATCGGCTTCGTCGTCGCGGCGTCCCTGGTGGTGTCGCTGCCGGCGACCGTTCACGCGCATGCCGGGCGAGGCGGACGTGTCGGGCGACCCGACCGCCGACGAGACTCGCGCCGTCGAGCGGCTCAACATCCTCGATGGCATCCGCGTCCTGCGCCAGAACGGCGACGTCCGGCTCGTGGTCACGCTCCTGGCCCTTCGTGGCATGGTCATCGGGGCGCTGGACGTCCTGTTCATCCTGCTCGCCCTCGAGGTCTACGGGACGGGCCAACCCGGCGCCGGGATCCTGAACAGCGCGCTGGGCGTCGGGACGATGCTCGGCGGTGCCGCGGCGTTCAGCCTCGTCGGACGGCGTCGATTGGCGCCTGCCCTGGCGTTCGCCGTGTGCGTGTGCGGGTTCGCCCTCGTGGCGACAGCGGTGCTCGGAACCGGAACCACGGCGCCTTTCCTCATCGTCATCGCCGGACTCGGGTCGGCGGCGGCCGACGTGGCCGGTCGGACGATCCTCCAGCGGACGACGCCGGATGCGGTCCTCGGTCGCGTCCTCGGCAATCTCGAGGGGTTCTACCTGTTCGGCATGTCACTCGGGTCGCTCCTCGTCCCGGTCATCGCGGTGGTGGTCGGGATCGTCGGCGCCCTGGCACTCACGGGCGCGTTGTTGCCGGTCGCGGTCGTCGTGGGCTGGCGCGGCTTGCGCGGGATCGATCGTCGGACACGCGTCCCGGAGCGCGAGCTCGCGGTGATCGCGCGCAATCCGGTCTTCTCGCCGCTCTCTCCACCCGCCCTCGAGGCGGTCGCCCGGAAGGCGCGCTGGTGGGTCGTCGACCCCGGCCACGTGGCCATCCGGCAGGGAGAGCGCGGAGACGCCTACTACGTCATCGAGCACGGCCGGTTCCAGGTCGACGTCGACGGGCGGCCGGCCCGCATCCTCGACAGCCCGGGCGAGGGGTTCGGCGAGATCGCGCTCCTGCGCGACGTGCCCAGGACGGCGACTGTCACGGCTGTCGATGAGGCGGTCGTGCTCGTCGTGCGGCGCGACGATTTCCTGGCGGCGGTCAGCGGAGATGCACCGGCGCGCGCGGTCGCCGAGCGAGTGGTGACGGAGCGGATCTGAGCCGAACGCTCAGACGCGCTCGACCGCCATCGCGACCGAGCCGCCGCCACCGAGGCACAGCGTCGCCAGGCCGTACCGGCCCTCGCGCCGGGCGAGCTCGTGGAGCAGCGTGGCGACGATCCGCGCCCCGCTCGCGCCGATCGGGTGGCCGAGCGCGATCGCGCCGCCGTTGACGTTGACCTTGTCCCAGTCGAAGCCGAGCTCCCGGCCGTCGGCGAGGGTCTGCGCGGCGAACGCCTCGTTGATCTCGATCAGGTCGAACGCCTCGATCGGCATCTCGATGCGGTCGAGCAGGCGGCGGACGCCCTCGACCGGTGCGAGGAAGAGCCACTTGGGCGCGACCTCGGCCTGGGCGTAGCCGACGATCCGGGCGAGCGGGGTCAGGCCGAGCCGCTCCACGGCCCGTTCGCTCGCGACGACCGTGGCCGCCGCCCCGTCCGTGATCCCGGGCGCGTTGCCGGCGGTGACCGTGCCCTCGGTCGCGTCGCCGCGGTCCTCGCCGTCGGGGAGGTCGAAGACGGGCTTGAGCCGGGCGAGCGCCTCGGCACTCGAGTCGCGCCGCGGTCCCTCGTCGACCGAGACGACCGTCTCGCGGCCCTTGGCGTCGCGGACCGTGACCGGCGCCATCTCGGCGTCGAAACGGCCGGCGTCGATCGCTGCGATCGCCTTCTGGTGGCTGGCCAGCGCGAAGGCGTCCTGGTCGGCCCGGCTGACGTGGTCCTTGATCGCCACGCGCTCGGCGTGGGTGCCCATGTGGCAGTCCTCGATGGCGCACCACAGACCGTCGTGAACGGTCGCGTCGATCAGCTCCGCGTTGCCGAGCCGGTAGCCGAAACGGGCGCCCGGGCAGCAGGTACGGCGCGCCGTTCATCGATTCCATCCCGCCGGCGATCGCGACCTCGGCGTCACCGGCGCGGATCTCCGCGGCGGCCAACATGATCGCCTTGAGCCCCGAGCCGCAGACGCGGTTGATGGTCGTCGCCGAGGTCGTATCCGGGAAGGCCCGCCTTGAGCACGGCCTGGCGAGCCGGGGCCTGGCCGGCGCCGGCCTGCAGGACCTGGCCCATCAGCACGTCGTCGATGACGGCCGTGGCCGGGTCGAGGCCCGGCGCGCTCGACCGCGGCCCGGATCGCGACGCCGCCGAGTTCCGTCGCCGGGACGCCGGCCAGCGCGCCGCCGAACTTGCCGATCGGCGTGCGCGCCGCGCTGACGAGGTAGACGTGGCCGTTCGGGCCGGTGTTCGCTTGGGTCATGCCTCCCGAATCTACACCGAGTGAGCGCAGGATCCCGTCGGCGACGATCATCCGGTGGATCTGGTTGGTGCCCTCGTAGATCTGCGCGCCCTTGGCGTCGCGCATCAGGCGTTCCACGCCCGTCTCGCGTGAGTAGCCGCTCGCCCCGAACAGCTGGACGGCGTCGGTGGCCACCCGCATCGCGGTATCGGAAGCGGTCCACTTGGCGATCGAGGAGGCCTCGACGATCGATTCGCCGCGATCCTTGGCCCGCGCCGCCTCGTGGGTCACGGCCCGGGCGGCGGCGACCTCGCGGGCCATCTCGGCCAGCATGAACCGCAGGCCCTGCTGCTCGGCGAGCGGCGCCCCGAACGCCTTCCGTTGCCCGAGATAGCGAGCCGACGCCTCCAGCCCGGCCCGCGCGATCCCGACGCAAGCGGCCGCGATCGAGATCCGGCCCTCCCCGAGCGCGGACAGCGCGATCTTGTAGCCCTCGCCCTCCGCACCGAGCCGGTTGTCGACCGGGACCTCGGCGCCGTCGAACACGAGCTCCGCGGCCGGGCACGCCCGGATCCCCATCTTCCGCTCGTGCGCCCCGAACCGGAAACCGGGCGTCCCCTTCTCGACCAGGAACGCCGTGATCCCCTTCGCGCCGGCCTCCGGATCGAGCGTGGCGAAGACCAGGTAGCGGTCCGCCTCAGGGGCGTTGGAGATCCAGATCTTGGTCCCGGTCAATCGATAGGCGGTCGGCGCGTCGGCCGGGCCCACGCGCTCTGCGCGCGTTCGGATCGCGGCGGCATCGCTGCCCGCGTGCGGCTCCGTGAGCGCGAAGGCGCCAAGCGCCTCGCCGGTGAGCATCGGTGGCAGCCAACGGGCGTGCTGCTCGGGCGTCCCCCAGGTCACGACCGGGTACTGCGACAGGATGTGGACCGAGAGCGAGACCGCCATCGACATGTCGGCCGCGCCGAGCTCCTCCATGACCAGGGTCCAGCCGAGGTAGGAGAAGCCGGCCCCGCCGACCGATTCGGGGAGTGGCGCCGCGGTCAGGCCGAGCTCGCCCATCTTGGTGAACAGCGAGCGGTCGTAGCGCTCCTCCTCGTCACGCTCGATCGCGGTCGGGGCGAGCTCGCGGGTCGCGAACTCGCGGGCCGTCGCCTGGAGAAGACGTTCCTCTTCGGTGAGGCCGCCGGCCAGTCCGCCGGTCACGCCTTCGAACCCGCGGCCGGCTCGCGCGGATAGGTGTAGAAGCCCTGCCCGGTCTTCTGGCCGAGATGACCCGCATCGACCAGCTCGACGAGCACGTTCGGCGGCCGGAAATGCTCGCCGCCGAGACCGTCCTCGAGGACGCGCATGACGCCGAGACAGACGTCGAGACCGATGAAGTCGGCGAGCTCGAGCGGGCCCATCGGGTGGTTGAGGCCGACCCGCGCCCCGGCGTCGATGTCGTCGGCCGTGCCGAGGCCCTCCTCGTACGCACGCATCGACTCGGCGAGGAACGGCATCAGGATCCGGTTGACGATGAACCCCGGCCGGTCGGCCGAGACGATGACCTGCTTGCCGAGCCGCTCGCCGAGGGCTCGGATCGCCAGCTCGGTCTCGTCGTTGGTGTCACGGCCGCGGATCAGCTCGATGAGCGGCATGACCGGGACGGGACTGAAGAAGTGCATCCCCACGAAGCGTTCGCGCCGCTCGCGCTCGACGGCCTCGGCGAGTCGGTGGATCGCGATCGACGAGGTGTTCGAGGCGAAGATCGCAGCTGGCGGCGCCAGGGCGTCGAGATCGCGCCAGAGGGCCGACTTGACCGCGAGATCCTCGAAGACCGCCTCGATGACGAGGTCGGCCGTGGCGACGCCCCCGAGGTCGGCCGTTGGCTCGACGCGCGCCAAGGTGGCGTCGCGATCCTCCTGGCTGAGACGGCCCTTGGCCACCGCCCGATCGAGGTTGGACGCGATCCTGTCGCGGCCCGCCTCGGCGCGCGCCAGGTCCGGTTCGTACAGCGTCACTGGGAGGCCGATCGCGGCATGGACCTGCGCGATGCCGTGTCCCATCAGCCCTGCCCCGGCCACGAAGACCCGTTCGATCGAGCTCGCCATGCGAACGATGGTACGCGGACGCAAAGGCCACGCGCGAGGCGTCAGCCGCGGGTCGTCTCGTCGAGCAACCGGTCCGCGGCGGCGTACGGGTCCAGGCGGTGCTCAGCGACGTCACCGAGGAGGGCGTCGGTCTGCGCCGCATGCTCGGCGTCGTGCAGACGCGCCCGCAGACGGTCGGCGACGATCGCCCAGACCTGAGCCTCGGCCCGTGCGAGTCGCGCGCCCGACGACTCCCCCACTCGCCCGACGGTCCGGTGGCGGTCCAGCGCGGCAAGCAGTTCCGGCACGCCGTCCCCGGTCGCGGCAGTCGTGATCAGGACCTCGGGCCGCTTCGGTCGCGGTCGCGAGTCACCCTCACCGCGCGGCGCGGACGCGACCAGCATCGCCCGCAGTTGCGCGGCGGTTCGCTGCGCGCCGGGCTTGTCGCCCTTGTTGACCACGACCAGATCGGCGACCTCGAGCAGGCCGGCCTTGATCGCCTGGACCTCGTCGCCCATCTCAGGCGCCTCGAGGACGACCGTCGTGTCCGCCGCGGCCGCGACCTCGACCTCGCTCTGCCCGGTCCCGACGGTCTCGATCAGGATCAGGTCGAAACCGGCCGCGTCGAGCACCGCCGCTGCCGCCGTCGAGGTCGCCGCCAGACCGCCGGCGTGGCCACGCGACGCCATCGACCGGATGAAGACGTCCCCGTCACCCGCGTACGACTGCATCCGCACGCGATCGCCCAGCAGTGCCCCGCCGGTGATCGGGCTCGACGGGTCGACCGCGATGACCGCCACTGAGCGGCCGGCCTTCCGGACCTCCGCGATCAGCGCGGCGACAAGCGTCGACTTGCCCGAGCCCGGCGGCCCGGTGATCCCGACGAGGTGCGCCTTGCCGGCGGTCGGGTAGAGCCGCCGCAGGGCCGCCTCGGCGACCGGCGTGCGGTTCTCGACCGCGGTCAGGAGCCGCGCGAGCGCGAGGCGGTCGCCCCCCACCGCTGCATCGGACAGCTCGGCAGCCCGCGCCGCGGCGTCGGCAGCCACGCTAGTCGCGCGGTCGCGCGTTCGCCCGCAGGTAGTCGGCGACCTGGGCGATGGTCGTGCCGGGCCCGAAGATCTCGGCCACGCCGGCCTCGCGCAGGGCCGCGACATCGTCGTCGGGGATGATCCCGCCGACAGTGACCAGGACGTCGCCCATCCCGCGCTCGCCGAGGAGCTTCGTGACCCGAGGGACGAGCGTCATGTGCGCCCCGGACAGGATCGACAGCCCGACCACGTCGACGTCCTCCTGGAGGGCGGCCGTGGCGATCATCTCGGGCGTCTGGCGAAGGCCGGTGTAGACGACCTCGAAGCCTTCGTCGCGCAGGCCGCGGGCCAGCACCTTGGCGCCACGGTCGTGGCCATCGAGCCCGGGCTTGGCGATGAGGACCTTGATCGGCCGATCGGTCATGGCGCCGATCGTAGCGCACGGGGCGTCCATTGACCCACCCCCGGATACGGTGAGGCCCGCCAGACGATCCGCTGACGGGCCTCGACCGAGGCGCATTCGAGCGGTGGCTAGGCGACCGCCCGCGTGAAGGCCCGCGACCCGACCCACACCGCGATGACGGCGAAGATCGTGCTGATCGTCACGCCGATCGCGATGTCCGGGTTGCCCCAGTCGGCGTTGAACAACGCTCGAGCCGCGTTGACCGCATGAGTCAGCGGGTTGATGTTGCTCAGGAACTTGAGCCAGTCCGGCGCCAGCGCCATCGGCAGGAGGATCCCGGACAGGAGCAGCAAGGGCATCGCGATCGAGTTCACCAACGGCGCGAACGCGTCCTCGCTCTTGAGCATCAGAGCAGCCGGCGTACGACAGCGGGGCGACCGACAGCCCGATCAGCACGAGCAAGGCGAGAACGGCCACGATGCTTCCCGGCTGGATCACGAGCCCGAACGGGATGGCCAGCACGATCATGATCAACGCCTGGAACATCAGGATGACGACGTCCCGGAGCGACCGGCCGAGCAGCATCGAGGCCCGGCTCATCGGTGTCACGCGCATGCGCTCGACGACACCATTGCGCAGCTCGGCGATGAGCCCGAAGCCACCGAATGCCGTGCCGAAGATCGCGATCTGGATGATCAGCCCGGGTACGAACCAGTTGAACGCATTCGTGCCGGCTCCGGCCTGTTTCACGGCCCCCTCGAGGAGAGGCCCGAAGAGGACCAGGTACAGGATCGGCAGCATCATCCCGAACACGACCCAGGTGGGCTGCCGCAGGGTCAGGACGAGCGACCGGTGGAAGATGAGCCAGGTGTCGCGGATCGTTTTCATGTCAGTGGGTCCTTTCGTGTCTGTAGCGGATCAGGCCGCTTCGTCGCGCAGCGAGCGACCGGTCTGGAGGAGGAACACGTCGTCGAGGCTGGGCCGGTGGAGGGCGATCGACGACGCCTCCAGCCCTTCGCCATCGAGGACGCGGAGGAGCAGCGGCACGGCCGTCTCGCCACGGTCCACGTAGAGCCGGACGACGCCGTCCTCGCTGGTCGCCTCGCGGACGAACGACTGTCGGCGGACGGCTTCGAGGACGTGCTCGGTCGCCCCGCTGACGACGATCGTCACGACGTCGCCGGCGACCTTGCGCTTGAGCTCGTCCGCGGTGCCCTCGGCGACGATCTTTCCCTGGTCGATGATCGCCAGCCTGTCGGCCAGCGCGTCGGCCTCCTCGAGGTAGTGCGTGGTGAGGAAGACGGTCGTTCCCCCGGCGCGAAGGAGGCGGATCTCATCCCACATCCGGGCGCGTGCCTGCGGATCGAGGCCGGTCGTCGGCTCGTCGAGGAACAGGACGGACGGCTTGTGCACGATGCCGAGCCCGACGTCGAGCCGGCGCTTCATCCCACCCGAGTAGGTGTTGATCGTGCGATCCGCGGCAGCTTCGAGGTCCAGCGCTGCCAGGACCTCCGCGGCGCGCGCCTGCGCGTCGGACTTGTTCATGCCGTAGAGCCGGCACTGGAGGACGAGCTCGCCCCGTCCGGTCTCGGCCGGATCGGTCGATCCGCCTTGCGGCACGTAGCCGATCCGCTCGCGCACCGCCTGGGGCTCGCGGCGCAGATCGGCGCCGGCCACGGTCGCATCGCCCGACGTGGGCGTCAGGAGCGTTGCGAGCATTCGCAGCGTCGTCGTCTTGCCGGCCCCGTTCGGGCCGAGGAAGCCGAAGATCTCGCCGGCGCCGATGCTGAGGTCGACGCCACGGACAGCTTCCACTTCGGATTTGCGCGACTTGAACGTTCGCCGCAGGTCGCGCGTTTCGATCATCGGGCCGCTGGTGGGCCGTGCCGATGCCATGGTCTTGCTCCTCGGTGTGTATGCTGGGTCGCGACTGGCAGTTGCGCCGTTCAGCATTGTCGTGCAATATCTGCACCGGGCAGATAATGACCCACGACAAGGAGCTATGTCAACCATGAACCGCGAGACAATCGATTCCGTCGTCCGCTCGCTGCGGCGGGTGAACCTGCAGGGCTCGTTCTTCGGGCAGACCGTGGCGATCCGGTTCGGCCTGTCCGAATCGGATGTCGAGGCACTGTCGGTGCTGCTCGATAGCGGCGCCGCCACGGCCGGTCGCCTGTCAGAGCTGATGGGCCTGACGTCCGGCGCGGTCACGCGCGTCATCGACCGCCTCGAGCAGGCGGGCTACGTCCGGCGCGTCCCCGACCCTGCCGATCGCCGGCGTGTCATCGTCGAGCTCATCCCGGAGAAGATGATCGCTGTCCAGGCCACCATGGACCAGTTCGGCGAGAAGACCGCGGCCGAGATCGCCACGTACTCCGATGCCGACCTGGCCGTCATCGACGACTTCCTGACGCGCATGGCGGCGGTCACGCGCGACGAAGCCAACGCACTGCGCGACGCGCCCGACCGGGAGGCCAGCGCGCAGTCCGAATACGCGGCCCCGATCGGCGGCCTGGATCGCGCCCGTCTCTTGTTCAAGTCAGGCGTGAACGAGCTCCTGATCCGCGGCATCACCGGCATCGATGACCTCTATCGCGCTACGTTCGACGGACCGGTCCCGCAGGTGAGACTGCGCGACGGGGTCGTCACCATCCAGCACAAGGGCCGCCTCCAGTGGGACTGGCGAGACCGACGCGCCGACGTCTCGCTCAACACCGCGGTCCCCTGGGACATCGAGATGATCGGTGGGTCCAACAAGTTCCAGGGCAAGCTCGTCATCGCTGGACCTGCGGTCATTCGAGCTGACCGGCGGGGTCGACCAGCTGCGGCTCACCCTGGGCCGGCCGACCGGCGTCGTTCCGATCCGGTTGATCGGTGGCGCAAACCACGCTCGCTTCGAGCGGCCGGCCGGTGTCCCCGTCCAGCTGCGGATCTCCGGCGCGGCCGGCCGCATCGAATTCGATCACCAGAAGCTGGGTGGGACGGCCGGGCCGAGCCTGCTCGAGTCGGCCGGCGCGGCGACGGCGAGTGATCGCTTCGTCATCGATGTCGGAGCCGTGAGCCGGATCGCCGTCGTCGAGATCGGCGACTGAAGCGCCGCGGACGGGCGCGCGGTCAGCGCTGGTCGCCGCCGTTCAGTGAGATCGTCTGGCCGCTGACGTAGCGTATTGGCATCCGAGCCGAGCCAGACCACGAGTCGGGCAAGGTCGTCGGGCGTGGACGAGTCGTCGGAGCGGGATCGTCTTCGCCATCTCGGCGGCGCGCTCGTCGGGGATCGACGGCGTGCCGTCCTTGACCGTCAGCATCGTGGTCGGTGCGACAGCATTGACCAAGATCCCATGCGGACCGAGCTCCTTCGCCAGCGACGCGGTCAGGCCGATGATCCCGGCCTTCGCCGCCGCGTAGTGCGTGGACCGGGCGACGCCCACGAGCCCGGACCGCGCGGCGATGTTCACGATGCGACCCCAGCCGGCTGCCTGCATCCCGGGCACGACAGCGCGGCACGCGCGGAACGTGGCGCCGAGCAGGTCGTCGACGACCGAGCTCCAGGACTCGTCGGCGATCTCGGGGAACCGCTCGCTCTTGTAGGCGGACGTCGCTGTGACCAGGACGCCGACCGCGCCGAGCTCCGCTGCGACCTGCTCGACCATCGTCTCGACCTGATCGGTCGAGGTGAGGTCGGCACTGACCGCGATGGCGCGGCCGCCGGCGGCGACGATGTCGGCGGCCGCTTTCTGCGCCCGGATGGCACTGCCCGACCCTTCCCGATGCTGGAGCGCGACGAGTGCGCCCTCGTCTGCGAAGGCACGCGCGATGGTCGGTCCGGCACCGCCGCCGGCGCCGGTGATGAGCACGACTCGCTCGCTCAGGCCGAGGTCCACGTCAGGCTCCCGGCGGGCGACGATCCAGGTGGGTGAAGAACTCGGCCCGTGTCCGGTCGCGGGTCCGGAAGAGCCCGAGCACGTACGAGGTCGTCATCACCGTCCCGGGCTTGCGCACGCCGCGCATGACCGCGCACAGGTGGGTGGCCTCGAGCACGACGCCGACACCCTGCGGCTCGAGCCGCTCCTGGAGGAACTCGGCGATCTGCTGGGTCAGCCGCTCCTGGACCTGGAGCCGGCGCCCGTACATCTCGACGATGCGCGGGATCTTCGACAGCCCGATGACGCGACCCTTCGGGATGTAGGCCACCGCCGCGGTCCCGAAGAACGGCAGCAAGTGGTGCTCGCACAGCGAGTAGAACGGGATCTCCTTGACCACGACCATCTCGCTGTAGGCGATGTCGAAGATCGCGCCGTTGATGAGTCGCTCCGGATCGACGTGGTAGCCCGCCGTCAGCTCCGTGTACATCCGGTGGACGCGACCCGGCGTGCCGATCAGGCCCTGGCGGTCGGGATCCTCGCCGATCTCCGTGAGGATCTCGTGGACGGCGGCCTCGACCCGTCCATTGGCCCCGTGGCCGCCATCCGAGCCGATCCCCTCGATGATCGAGGCGGGCCGGTTGGGTTCGTCGCCGATCTCGTTCTCGATCTCGTCGACGATGCGCTGGACGTGGCTGGGCAGATCGGGCTGGCTGGACAACTCGTCACTCCGGTGCAGGCGGCGATGGTACGTCGGGCGCCTCTCGCGCTGCCGTCGAGGTGCTAGCCGGGCCGCCCACGGCGGGCGAGGTAGTCGTGCCAGAAGAGCCGCGCCGCGACGGATCGCCACGGCCGCCACACGGCACCGAGCGCGGTCATCTCCGCGGCATCCGGCCGGTGGCCGAGGCCCTTGACCTCGGCGACGGCCGCCTGGAGGGCCATGTCGCCGGCCGGCCAGACGTCGGGGCGCCCGAGGACCATCAAGCAGGTAGATCGTCGAGGTCCACGGGCCGATGCCCGGGGATCGCCTGGAGCGCCTCGTGGACGGCGTCGTCGTCGAGGCGCGGCGAGCGCGTCGAGATCGAGTGCTCCAGACTCGATCGCCTCGGCGAGCGCGCGGCCGTAGCGCGCCTTCTGGCGGCTGAACCCGATGGCCAGCAGCTCGGCGTCGGTCAGGGCGAGGAAGCGGGCCGGTGTCAGCGGGTCGGCGGCCACGCGAAGCCGGTCGAATGCCGCACGCGCGGAGGCCAGCGAGACCTGCTGCTCGAGGACGATGTGGAGCAGGGTCGGGAAGCCCGGCTCGCGATCCCACAGCGGTGGCGGGCCGTGGCGGGCGACGATCCCGGCGAGGTCCGCGTCGCGCGCGGCCAGCTCCTCGACGGCCGCCAGCAGGCCTTCTCGGGTCAGCGGTTGGTCGGCGAAGGCCGTCGGCGCCGCGCTACCACGGCGACCGCGCCACGTTCGCCGAAGCCCCCGGCCGGCAGCGGATCGAACGGCCGGCCCTCCGCGCCGCGCAGCCACGCCCGAGCGTTCTCGCCGAGCGATGGCCGGTGGTAGCCACCCTCCTGGAGGATGACCAGGCGCCGGCCGAGAGCCGCGGTCCGCCGGCCGATCTCGTGGTAGACGTCGGTCGTCAGCGCGAAGTCGCCGATCGGGTCGAGCCCGTAGGTGTCGAAGCCGAGCGAGACCACGATCACCGAACCCGGCACGGCCGCGATCGCCTCGAGCGCCCGGTCCGTGGCGGCGAGGTACTCGTCGTTGGTCGCGCCCGCCCGCAGCGGGATGTTCAGGTTCTCCCCGGCGCCCTCGCCCTCCCCGGTCTCGTCGGCACGGCCGAGGAAATACGGGTACTGGCGGTCCGGGTCGGCATGGATCGAGACGTAGCGGACGTCGCCCCGCCGCCAGAAGATCTGCTGGGTGCCGTTGCCGTGGTGGTAGTCGACATCGAGGATCGCCACGCGCTCGCCGGTCGCACGCACGATCGCCTCGGCCGCGATCGCGGCGTTGTTGAAGAAGCAGTAGCCGCCGTACATCGAGCGCGCGGCGTGATGACCGGGCGGCCGGCACAGCCCATACGCCGCGGCCGCGCCCCCGAGCACGAGGTCCGTGGCGGTCAGGGCGACGTCCACCGCGGCCAGCGCGGCGACGTACGTCCCGGCGACGAGCGGCGCGGCGGAGTCGAGGCCCCAGAAGCCGGCTCTCCCCGCGGCGTGGTCGGGCTCGCGGACGAGTCGTGCGACGGCCTCGGGCGACATCCCCTCGAACATCGAGCGGTTCGGATAGGTGTCGGCGGTCAGGAACGGGCGATCCAGCTTCTGCGCCCGGTGCTCGGACCAGGCGACCTCGAGGAAACGCACGAGACCCGGATCGTGGACGGCGGTGATCGGGTCCATCCCGTGCTCGGTCGGGTCGACGAACGGGAAGCCGCCGTCGGCCTCGAGCGTCATGCGGATCCGCTCGGCCCGCTCGGCGACCTCGTTGGCCGGGATCGGCGTCCCCATGTACGTCTCGATCGAGATGTCGTGCCCGAGGTGGGCCGGCGTATAGACGACCTGCATCCGATCCCGCCCCTCGCTACCGACCGGTCTCGCCGGCGATCGACAGGATCGCCGCGCTGACCGCATCGGGACGGTACCGCATCAGGTTGTGCCCGACGCGGTCGAACGACGCCGCCTGGATGCGGCTCCGACCGGCCTTCGCTCGGGCCGCCGAGGCATCGGCGAGTGCCGCCGCCCGCGCGCCGGTCTCGTCCGCGCCGGCGACCAGGGCCACGACCGGCGCCGGTCACCGCGGCCAGGGTCTCGGAGCGGGTCGTACCGGAACATCGCCCGGACGCTCGCCTCGAGCGCATGGGGTCGCGTCGACGGCACGACCTTGCCGGCATGGGTCTCGACGACCGTGGCCCTGGCGGCCTGCTGCTGGTCGGCATCCCACGTCGCCGGGTCGAAGGCCTCGCGGTCGGCGAGGTAGGCCGTCATCGAGCGCATCACCTCCGGCGGCTCGTCGAGGCCGCGCAGGAACTCGTCGACATCGACGCCGCTCGCCGCCTCGATCGATTCCCAGCCACCGTCGACCAGAACGAGCCCGGCACAGCGCTCGCCCATCTCGGCTGCGGCCCAGGCGGCGACGATCGCCCCGAACCCGTGCCCGGCAAGGACGACCCGGTCCCCGGCCGCGGCCAGCAACCCCGAGCCCTCGGCGACCGCAAGAACGTCGCCGGCGAAGGTGGCTTCGTCGTAACCCTCGGTCGGCGCGTCCGAGAGCCCGTGGCCACGGAGGTCCATCGCCACGACCCGTCGGACCGCCCGAAGCCTGCGCGCGACGGGGGTCCACGACCAGGCGGTGTTGGAGAGTCCATGGATGAGCAGGACCCCAGGTCCGCCACCGGCATCGCCTGGACCGTCTCCGCCACCCCAGTCCAGGAAATGGATCCGGTCGCCCGGATCGACGACGACAACGAAGCCGTCGGGTTCGGCAGCGAGGTCCGGCGGCGGCACGGGCTCCATCGCCCCTAGGATACGGGCGCCATGGCCAAGCGCCGCCGCGGTGCCCGCACCGCCCGTCCCATTCCGCGACATCGCCCCTTCGAGGAGCTGGTCGCGGTCGCCCTCGACGCCATCCCGGAGCCGTTCGCGGCAGCGCTCGACGAGATCGCGATCGTCATCGCCGACGAACCATCCGCCGAGCAGCGGGCGGAGAACGAGATCGAGGTGGACGAGACCCTGTACGGCCTGTACGAGGGCGTGCCGCGCACGGAATGGGGTGCCGACTGGGCGCCGTTCCCCAATCGGATCACGCTCTTCCGATTGCCGCTCGAGGAGGACTTCGCCGATCCCGACGACCTCGCCGACGAGGTCTGGATCACGGTCATCCACGAGCTCGCCCACCACCTCGGCATCGACGACGCCCGGCTCCACGAGCTCGGCATCGACTGACGGTCAGCTGGCGAGCATCACCAGGAGGACCGCCAGACCGAGGAGCCCGCCGACGAATGCGACCAACATCCCGATCGTCAGCCAGCGGAACCGACGCCGTCCGGGGCGGGTCATCGCCGGGTCGCGATCGCCGCCGGGCCGGACATGATCGAGGCCCAGGGTCGCCCGGGTGAGGCCGACGAACATCACGATCTGCGGCGCCACCGCGATCGCGTACGCCGTGTAGATGAGCGTCCCCAGGGCGAAGACGCCGGCCATGATCCCCAGCGTCATCAGTGCCAGTCCGGCCGGCCCCGAGCTCGTGCCGAGCCCCAGCGCTTCGAAGATGCGGACGGCGATGTCGAGACCTGCCGACAGGCCGACGACAACGAGGAGCGTGGCGGCCGTCTCGAAGACCGCGACCAGGGCGGCGGCGAGCTTCCGTGCCCGGAAGACACGGAACGAGCGACGGGTCGCCTCGAACGGCGAAACGTCACCGAGCACGATCCCGCTCAGCACGTAGGCGAGCGGCGCACCGGCGAGCGCTGCCGCCAGCGTCGACGACACGACCGAGAGGTCGGTCTGCTTGCCGACCATGCTCGAGAACAGGGCGCTCAAGGCCGACTGAGCGACTCCGACCGGGATCGCGACGATGAACGACCCGACGATCACCCGCCAGAAGCTCATCCGCGAGCGGGCCAATGCGCCGCGGACCGACAGCGGGCGAGCGGCCATGCGCGCACCCAACAGCGCCGTCGCCATCGCTCGGCTTTCGACGACTGCCACCAGCAGGCCGGCCACCGCGATCGAGCCCAGGAAGACGAGCAGGCCCTGCGCCCCAGCGTCGAGGGTGGCCCGCATCTCGGCGTTGGTCAGGTGGATCGAAACGACCTCGAGTGCCCAGCTCGCGAGGGCGAACGGGCCGACGGTCCCGAGGATGACGAGACCGATGTAGAACGACGCGCGGCGCATCTCCTCGGACGATCGGTTCAGGAGCTCGAAGCTTGCTCCGATGAGGTGGGGCGTTGTCTCGACCGCGGGGGCCGGCGGCACGTCAGGCGATGCCGCGTCGCCGATCACGCGCCGGCGCCCGGCAGGGTCCCCGCGGCCTCCAGGAGCGTCCCCAGCCTGCCGACCTCGACGTTTCCGCCCGACATCACGACCGCGACACGCTCCCCGTCGCGGATCGGGATGCGGCCCGCCAGGACCGCCGCCAGGGCAGCGGCCCCTGCCGGTTCGAGGACCTGCTTCAGGCGTTCGATCGCGAAGCGCATCCCCGCCAGGATCGTCGGGTCGTCGAGCAGGATGATGTCGTCGAGGTAGCGCCGGCACATCGCCAGCGTCCAGGCGCCGGCGAACGGCGCGCCGAGGCCGTCGGCGACGCTTTCCGGCTGGATGCGGACCACCTCGTTCCGTTCGAGGGCGATGCGACACCGCATTCGAGAGCTCCGGCTCGACTCCATAGACGCGGATACCCGGCCGCCGCTCCTTGAGCGCCGCGGCGACGCCCGAGATCAGGCCGCCACCGCCGACGCCGACCACGACCACGTCGAGGTCGGGCACGTCCTCGAGCATCTCCAGGCCGATCGAGCCATGACCGGCGATGACGGCCGGGTCGTCGAAGGGATGGACGAACTCGAGGCCCTCGGCGTCGCGCAGTCGCTCCAGCTCGGCGAGACTCTCGCCGACGTGCGCGCCGTGGAGGACGACGCGGGCGCCGTATCCAAGGCAGGCATCGACCTTCGAGCGGACGGCGCCCGCCGGCATGACGACGGTCACCGCGACGCCGGCCGTTCGACCCGCCCACGCGTACGCCTGCCCCGCGTTGCCGGCCGAGAGCGTGATGACCCCGTTCGCCTTGGCCGCGTCGGGCAAGGTCGCGAGCTTGTTGGTCATCCCGCGTGGCTTGAACGAACCGGTCTTCTGGAGGTTCTCGGCCTTCAGGAAGAGGCGATCGTCGCGGATCGCCCGCTCCGGTGGCGACGCGCGTCCAGGCGGCGGCCGTCTCCGAGCTGAGGGTCGGCGTGCGATGGACCCGGCCCGCGATGCGCTCGCGCGCGGCTTCGATCTCCTCGATCGTGACCAGATGGTTCGACATGTCCGACATGGCCGCGAGTGTATGCGTCCGCCCGTCACCTCGCCGGATACTTGCGTGTTTGCGCAAGCGATGACATACTTGACGGGATGTTGGATCGCCTCCCGGTTTCGGCCGAGCCCGAGCGACTGCGCTATGCCGCGGTCGGGCGTGCGCTCGCAGATCCAAAGCGGTTGTGCGTCCTCGAGTCGCTCGCCCTCGGCGAGCTGTCGGTGACGGACCTCAGCGAACGGGTCGGCTGCCAGGTACCCAACATGTCCCAACACCTCGCGGTGCTGCGGAGCGCCGGGCTCGTGACGACCCGGCGGGACGGGAGCACCATCTTCTATCGCCTCGCGGATCCCAGAGTCCTTGAGGCCTATCGACTCATCCAGGACATCGCGGGCTAGGCGCGCGGACAGAAAGGGGATCGAATCCCATGGCGGAGATCAAGATCGCGACTGACGCGAATTTCGAGGAGTTGGTCCTCAAGTCGGATCGACCGACGGTGGTCGACTTCTGGGCAGCCTGGTGCGGGCCTTGCAAGATGGTCGCTCCCGAGATGGAGAAGCTGGCCGAGAAGTACGACGGCGCGGTCGACGTGGTCAAGGTCGACGTCGATGCAAACCCGGGACTGTCGCAGGCGTTCAACATCCTGAGCATCCCGGTGATCGCGTTCTTCAAGCCCGGTTCGCAGCCGCAGGGCGTCGTCGGGTTCCGACCGCTCGAGCAGCTCGAGCAGACGTTCAACCTCGCCGAGTACGCGACAACCGAGACCGCGGACGTGGCCACGCCAGCCGAATAGCCCCTTCGCTCGAACGAAGACCCCGGTCCCGGACCGGGGTCTTCTGATTCTGGGACGCCCGATCCCACCGGTCACGCGCCGTCCGCTCCCTACGGCGCATGCGCCTAGCGGTCGCGACGGGCGCGCGCCGTCGGAGCTCCGGCACAACGGCCTAGTTCTTGAGTTCGAGGCGTCGGTGGGCCGAGGCGAGCCAGGCGACTGCTCGGTCGGCGGCGTGGTCGTCGAGGTCTTCCGGAGTGAAGGTGACCCAGCCTGGGCCGCGGCTCGAGGGGGAGACGTCGGGCGTCCGAGCTGCTGCGTCGGCGACGGCGGGATCAAGGGCGAACTCGGCGGACGGCCGTCCGCCGAGACGACCGCGAAGGGTCGGCTGCCGCGGGACCAGGTGATCGACGCCATCAGGGTCGAGCGACGGTTCGGCGCCTGGGAGCTCGGTCGGCTTCCTCTTCGAGGAGCTCGCGCAGGTTCATGTCCTGGCTGCCGCGAGGATCGCGTCGAGGTCGGGGCGGTGCTCCTCGTAGTGGGCCGTCGTCTCGTCGTGGAAGAACGTCTGATGCTCGGTGTGCTTGAGCCAGCGCGTCTCGGGGACGACGGTCAGGTAGCCGCGCAGCTGGCCGGGGATCGACGCGAACCGCTCGCGGACCTCGGTCATCGGCAGCGCCGCCCAGGTCGCGTCGATCTCGTCGTTGATCGCGTCGCCGCGAGCGTCCCAATCGGCGTCGGATCGCGCCTTGGTCGCGCTCGTCTCGTTGACGGCAAGCTCCGTCGCCACGGCAAGGGCGTTCTCCTGCCAGGCGACCAGGTGGCCCATCAGCTGACGGCCGGTCCAGCCGTGGGCGGCGGCCACGGGGACCGCGAGCTGCTCGTCGGTCAGGCCGGCGAGCGCCTCGTACGGTGCCCAGGCGTCGCGCTCTTCCTCGAGGAACTCGAGCGAATCGAGGTACATCAGACCGCGACCGGCTCGCGGTACTCCCCGAAGACCTCGCGCAGGACGGCGCACTGCTCACCGAGCGTGGCGTAGGCAGCGGCACAGCGGATGAAGTGCGGCATCAGGTTCGTCTCGCTCGACTCGGGGCGGGCGGCCGTCTCGCGCAGGCCGCGCAGCGCCGCCTCCACGGCGCCGGCGTCGCGGTCGCGCCTGGTCCGCGCCAGTCGCTCGAGGTGGCGCTCCTCCGAACCGGGCGGGACGGCCAGCACCGGGATCGTCGTCTGCTCGGCGGCGTCGACGTAGGCGTTGATCCCGACGACCCGCCGCTGCCCGGCATCGAACTCGCGCTGGTAGCGGTAGGCCGCGTCGGCGATCTCGTGCTGTGGATAGCCCTCGGTGATCGCGGCGACCATCCCGCCGCGGCGGTCGATCTCGTCGAGGTAGCGCCAGACGGCCGCCTCGGTCTCGTCGGTCAGTGCCTCGACGAACCACGACCCACCGAGCGGGTCGACCGTGGCGTCCACGCCGCTCTCCTCGGCGATGATCTGCTGCTGCCGAAGGGCCAGCAACGCGGCCTCGGCGGTCGGGACGGCCAGAGCCTCGTCGTACGCATCGGTGTGAAGCGACTGCGTCCCGCCGAGGACCGCGGCCAGCGCCTGCAAAGCCACCCGGGTCAGGTTGTTGAGCGGCTGCTGCGGCGTCAGCGACACACCGGCGGTCTGGGTGTGGAAGCGCATCCAGGCCGAGCGCTCGTTCTCGGCGCCGTAGCGCTCGGTCATCAGCTTGTACCAGATCCGGCGCGACGCGCGGAACTTGGCGATCTCCTCGAAGAAGTCGCTGTGGCTGTTGAAGAAGAAGGAGAGCCGCGGCGCGAAGTCGTCGATGCGCATGCCGCGCGCCAGTGCCGCCTCGACGTAGGCCATCCCGTCGGCGATCGTGAACGCCAGCTCCTGGATCGCGGTCGAGCCCGCCTCGCGGATGTGATAGCCGCTGATCGAGACGGTGTTCCAGCGCGGCATCTCGCGCGTCCCGAACTCGATGGTGTCGGTCACCAGCCGCATCGACGGCAGCGGCGGGAACAGGAACTCCTTCTGGGCGACGAACTCCTTGAGGATGTCGTTCTGGGTCGTCCCCTCGAGTCGCTCGCGCGGGACGCCGGCCTTTTCCGCGGCCACGATGTACATCGCCCAGATCGGCGCGGCCGGCGAATTGATCGTCATCGACGTCGAGACCGCGTCGAGGGGGAGCCCGTCGAGCAGGATCTCCATGTCGGCCAGGCTCGAGACGCCGACGCCGCACGTCCCGAACTCGCCCTCGGCCTCGGGGTCGTCACTGTCGTAGCCGTAGAGGGTCGGCATGTCGTACGCGATCGACAGCCCCGTCTGGCCGGCTTCGAGCAGCTGGCGGAAGCGCGCATTCGTGTCCTCGGCCGCCCCGAACCCCGCGAACATCCGCATCGTCCACAACCGGCTTCGGTATCCGGTCGGGTGGATGCCTCGCGTGAACGGAGGCTCGCCAGGGAAGCCGATGTCGCGCAGCGGGTCGTCGTCGGGCGACGACCACGGGCCGTACAGCCGCTCCACGGTGGTGTCGCCGATGGTCGAGAAGCGATCGCGTCGCTCGGGAGCCCGGTCGAGCGCGGGGGCCAGCCGCTCCGCCTCCCAGGCACGGCGACGAGCGGCCCACTCGGCCGATCGGTCGGTCATGGCCGGGACTCTAGCACGAGGTCCCGAACGCGCCTGTGGCGCGAAGCCCGCTCACGCGTCCAGGTCGAGGTCGCGCGGAGGCCGAGCCTGGCGGCGCTCCAGGACGCCGCGCCGGCCGGGACGCGTCGCCCACCGCGGGCTGGCGACGACCGTGCCGGCCCCTCGAACCGCGGCCCCGGCCCCGCGTCGCAGCGTGCGATCGACCACCGGGATGCGCCGCGCCTTGTTGGCGAGCACCGCGACGTCCCAGGCCCACATCAACGGCACTGCGCGGCCACCGATCAGCCGAACAAGCCCGTGGCGCATCGCGAACTTCAGCATCAGGCACCTCCGAACGCATCGATCGCGTCCTGGATCCGCGCATCGGGGAGGTCATTCGTGATGACCACATTGACGACGTCGGTCGTCGCGGACGGCCAGACGACGACCGTCTGGAGACGCTCCCCGGTCTTCGTGTCGAGGCGGTCGCCCTGCCGGCCCGCGATCATCGGCTGCGACGCACCGAGGATGTCGGTCCGCGCCGCGACCCGCGCGCTCTCCTCGTAGAGGGTGGCCAAGGACTCCGCTGTCAGCCCGCGCGTCCGGAAGACAGCCAGGACCGCAGCCCGCTCGGCGCCGAACGACCACGTCCCTCCGGCGAAGCGGACCTCTTTGATGCCGAGCTTCGACAGGGAGCCGAGGTTTCTCTCCGTGCAGTTGCGTCCCGAATCGAGCGTCCCGGGCGCGACGTTCATGAACGTCGTCGGCACCAGGGCCTCGAGATCGGGGTACGAGCCGGGGGCACGGCCGTCGGTCGTGCAGTCGCCGGTCGGGTCGAAAGAGGGCGGCGGGCCACTGCTGCAGGCGGCCGTCGCGAGGGCGAGCGCGAGCACGAAAAGGCCGATCCGTCCGAGGCTGGACATGGCCAAAGGGTAGCCGCACTCCCCTCGTGGCGCTCCCGGGTCGGTGCGTCCTGACACCCGGTACGAGCGTCCCGGTCCGGTGCGCGCACGCACCCGACCTTCGACGACCCAAGATAGGGACGAGGGTTCCATTGCCCTCGCGAACGGTGCGGGCGTACCTTCTGCCCACGCCACCCCGCGATCGAACCGGGAAGTACCTGGGGCGTCGGTCACGGAACTGGAAACGGACGCTGGACCGAGGAGGTTCCGACCAGAGATCCCGGATCCGGATCACGAGCCGAGTAACTGGACATCGGCCAACGGGCCTGGTGACCGTCGGGGCGGCAGCAGTCATCTGAATTCATCCGCGTCATGGTCGCCTCCCGGTATCGGGGGGCGATCTCGCTTTTCCGGCGGTTTCGGGGCCGGCGAGCCCGGGACGAGCCGGCACGTGCCTCAGGCGGAGTGGCCGCGCCGATCCGGTGTCGGATGGATCCGGCGAGCGATACCCCGGCGATCGAGATCTGACTGGATCACCCGAGCCGCACTGACCAGGTCCGGATCGTGGCTGACCGTGCCGGCGACCCAATCGATGTACGACGGCTCGAAGGCCGCGATCTGCCCGAGTGTGTGATCGTGGAACTTGCCGAACGAGATGACCGTGGCCTCCGCCGCGGCGAGGGAGGGCGCGGGCTGCCGCCGGAAATGGCGCACCCGGCCCCGGGTCGTCGGCCCGGTGGGCGTCGAGGCACGAGGGGCCTCTCGGCCGACGACATCGGTCGCCTTCGGAGGCTGGCCGCGCAACGGCGTCCGCCCCGCACTGTTCCCGAGGGCCTGATTGCGCGGCTGATAGACGCCGCTCATGTCGACGCGGCCGGTGACCGGTCGGGTCGGTTTCGGGGCAGGCGGTCCGCCGCGGCGCCGAGCCGCACCGGGTTCGAACGGCGTCTCGTCCCCCCCGGCCGACCCGTTGCGCGATGGCCGATCGGCGTTCCGGGTCAGCGCCGCGTATGCGTCGTTGATCTCGGCCATACGCCGGGTCGCGAGACGTGAGGCAGCCGGATCGTCGCCGGTCAGGTCCGGGTGGTTGGCGCGGGCCAGGCGACGCCACGCGGCCTTGATCTGGGTCGGGGATGCACCCTGCTCGACGCCCAGGACGTCACGCGGATCTCGTTTGGCCATACACCCGAGTGTACGGCGCGCGACGTCGCCGAGGCGGGCGACGACGGGATGACGCTTAAGATAGGGACGTGGGGAAGAACATCCGCCGGACCGGGATCGCGGCTGCCGCAGTCGCCGCGCCGCTGGGTCTGGCCTACCGGTTCGCACTCGCATACCGCGTTCGTGCCGGCTACCCGCGGCGCAACCCGCCGCACCTGACGCCCGCCGATGTCGGCCTGGCCTACGAGTCGATGGTCGTCGAGTCCGAGGGGGTTCCCCTCCCCGCCTGGTTCATCCCGGCTCGCGACGGCGCACCCGGTCCAGCCGTCGTCCTCGTCCACGGCTGGGAGTCCGCCCGCGATCGAACCCTTCCGCTTGCCCTCTTCCTCCACGCCGCCGGCTTCCACACCCTGACCTTCGACGTCCGTGGCCACGGCGCCAACCCGCCCGAGGCGCTGCCGCTGAGCGCCGGCGAGTTCGGGGCCGACACCCTTGCGGCATTCCGAGCGCTGCTGGAGCGCCCCGAGGTGACCGAGGCGGCCGTCTCCGGCCACTCGATGGGTGCCATCGGGGCGATCCTGGCGGGGGCCGCCGACCCGCGCGTCAAGGCCGTGGTCGCCACCTCGGGTCCGGCCGATCCGTACCGGCTCACGCGCCAGACGTTCCGTCTCGCACACCTGCCGATCCCCGATGTGATCGCCTATCCCCTGGCCTGGCTGACGACGCGGGTCTACGTCCGGCCACGCGGCCACCGGGTCCAGGACATCAGCGCGGCACGCGCGATCGCCCAGTACGAGGGGCCGGTCCTGCTCGCCCACGGGGAGTTCGACACGGTCGTGCCACCGAGCCACATGGAGCGGCTGGCGGCCGCAGCACGAGCGGCCCGGGCAGACGACCCGACGGCGGCCCGGGTCGAGACCCTGCTGGTCAAGGGCGGTCAGCACTCGTGGCTCTACGAGGACCCGGGCTATCGCGCCGTGATGGCCGGGTTCCTCGCGCGGGTCTTCGGTGGCCCGCTGGATCCCACGGAGGCGGCCGCACGGGCCGAGGCGACAAACGCCGAGCGCATCCCCGACATCGAGAGCGCGTTCGCGGCCATCCAGGGGACGTCCGGCGGCCTGCGGACGCTCGCCAGCGTCGCCCTCCCGGGTGCGACACGGCCGCCGCGCGTGGATGACGACGGTGGCCCGATCACGGCGGCGCAAGGAGCGATCCCCGCCGCGCCGACCGGCGAACCGTGAGCGATCCGGTGCGCGAGCCCCGATCCGCGACAGATCCGGTCTTCCGGGCCATCGCCGCGGTCAGGGTCGTCCGCGATTTCGCCGACCGCCCGCTCGACCCGGATCACCTCGATCGCATCCTGCAGGCCGGGCGCCACGCCGGAAGCAGCAAGAACCTCCAGCGCTGGACGTTCATCGTGTGCCGGGATCGGGGCCAGCTCGGGGAGCTCGCCAAGGTCGGCCCGTGGGCCGGTCACCTGGCCGGGGCGGCCGCCGCGATCGCCCTGGTGACGCCGGATCCGCGAGGCGCGCTCGACCCGCGCGGCGATGGAGCGCCGCTCTCGATCATGTGGGACCTCGGGCGGGCCGCCCAGAACATGGTCCTCGCAGCGTGGGAGCTCGGGATCGGCAGCGTGCCCGCGACCGTCTACGAGCATGATCGAGCTCGCGAGTTGCTCGGCTACCCCGACGACCAGCACTGCGAGTACATCCTGTCGTTCGGCTACCCGGCAGACCCCGGCGACCTCACCCGCCCACCGAAGGCCGGCGGCCGACGCGATCTCGACGAGATGGTCCGCGACGACCGCTGGTAGAGCGGGCTCACTGCCACGGAACTTGCGCGAGGCGATCGCGAAGCAGACGACCAGCCAGCCGAGCAGGACCGCGGCGCAGACCCACAGCGGCGCGAATGCCGTTCCACCGACCATGACCTGGCGGAGCGCGTCGGCCAGGTACGTCAGCGGGATCAACCGGGCGACGGACTGGAGGAACTGCGGCATCGCCTCGATCGGGAAGAAGACGCCCGACAGGAACATCATCGGGAACTGGACGACCGGGTGATGCCGTTGGCCGAGTCCTCGGTCCTGGTGAACGAGGCGAGGACGTAGCCCAGCGCGAGGAAGGACACGGCGCCCAGGGTCACGAACGCCGCCGCCAGCAGAGGCGAGCCGCGACCTCGCACACCGAAGAGCGGCTGCCGACCGCCGACGATGATGACCGTCTGGATCAGGCGATCAGCAGCCGCATCAGGGTGTTGGAGCCGACCAGCTGCCAGCGACGCAAGCGGCGTCGCCGACAGCCGCTTGAGGATCACCTTCTCGCGGTCTGCGACCAGCGGGACCGCCGCGAAGATGCCGACCTGCATGACCGACAGCGCGAGCATGCTCGGGCACGAAGTAGCTGATGAAGTTCAGGTTCTCGGTCTGGACGGTCTGCGGGATCGGGCACGACCATCGGCGGCCGGCCGCCGAGGTTGACGATGCCGAGCACGCTCCCGACCACCTGGTAGACCGAACCCGCAGCTGCTGGTCGCGATGGGTCGGTGTAGACCTCGATCTGGGCGGGCGGCCCGGTCCCGCGCCCGCGGCCGCGAGACCGGCGCCATAGCCCGCCGGGACGACGATCGCGCTGTCGACCTTGCCGTCTGCATCTGCGCCTTGCGCGTCCTCGAAGGTCGTGTCGGTCAGCGTGACCCCGTCGGCGCCGCGAACGCCGGCCTTGAGCTGCGCGGACGCGGGCGAGCTTCTCCTGTCGACCCACCGAGCGTCAGCCGCGCCCCGCTGCTGCCCTGGAAGATGAACCCGAACAGGACGATGAAGACCAGCGGGAAGGCAAGCGTCCAGAACACGGCCGCCCGGTCGCGGATGTAGCTCCGGATGTTGGCGAGGGTGAGGGCCGAAGGTGCACTGCATCGGATCGGTCGCCTCAGTCGCGCAGCGCTCGACCGGTCAGGTCGAGGAAGACGTCCTCGAGGGTCGGGCGACGGACCCGAGGTTGCTCGGCTCGACGCCGCGGGCCTCGATCAGGACCAGCAACGCGCCCGACGGTCGCCGCGACGTCGCTCGAGTACAGCAGGATCGCGTCGTCATCGTGCTTGACCGACGTCACCGCCGGCAGGGCGTCTCGAGGCTCGGCGTCGTCGATGCCGTCGATCGCGTCGAAGCGGACGGCGCGCTCCTTGAACCGCTTCGAGATCAGCTCGTCGACCGTCCCCATCTCCAGGATCCGACCGTGGTCCATGATCGCCAGCCGATCGCACAGGATCTCGGCCTCCTCCATGTAGTGGGTCGTCAGCAGGACCGAGCGTCCCTTCGGCCTTGAGACCGCGGATGAGGTCCCACAGCGAGCGTCGGGCGGCCGGATCGAGCCCGGTCGTCGGCTCGTCGAGGAAGATCAGCTCCGGGATCGTTGACCAGGGCCAGCGCGACTGCACAGCCGCTGACGCTGGCCGCCCGACAGCTCCTTGGTCCGCGAGTTGCGCTTCTCGCCGAGCTCGAGCATGTCGATCAGTTCGTCGGTCGGTCGCGAGGTCGGCGTAGAAGCTCCGGAAGAGGTCGATGATCTCGACGACCGTCAGCTTCGGGTACATCGACGCGGTCTGGAGGCTGATGCCGATGCGTGGCTTGAGCGGGTCGGTGTCCTTCGCGACGTCGATGCCGAGGACGATCGCCTCGCCGGCGTCGGGCGCGCGCAGGCCCTCGAGGATCTCGACCGTGGTCGTCTTGCCGGCGCCGTTCGGCCCGAGCAGGCCGAAGACCTCGCCGGCGCGGACCTCGAAATCGATGCCGTCGACGGCGGTGATGTCGGCGTAGCGCTTGACCAGGCCGCGGACACGGATGACCGGTTCCCCGGCGATCGCGGCGGCCGTGCGCTCCCCCGGTGCGGCGCCCGCGGTCAGAGCTTCTTCCGCAGGTAGGCGGTCACCGACGAGTCGTAGCCGAGCGTCTCGTACAGCTGGCGCGCCTCGGGCCGGTGATGACCGGCGGTCAGCTCGATGAACGCGGCACCGAGCTCGCGACCGACCCGCTCCGCTTCGGCCATCAGCGCCCCGCCCGACGCCGCGCTCGCGGGCACCCGCGTCGACGACGAGGGCGAGGATGCGGACGATCCAGTCGTCGTGCTCGAAGCGGGGCAATGCGTGGATGGCGATGAAGCCGAGGAGCGCGCCCTCGTGCTCGGCGACGATGACGCGCGCCTCCGGCGTGTCGAAGCGCTCGAGCCTGGCGATGATGTCGCTCGGGCCGGCGGGATAGCCCTCGTCCGTGAACATCGCGGCGATCGCCTCGGCGTCGGCGGGTCGCGGCGGGGCGGAACAGGATCGTGGCCTGGTCGGTCATGTGTGGATGGTACCCGGCTCGTCCTCGATGAGGAGCAGGAAGGGACCCTGGGGTGGCCCGCCTGGCTGGAGGCGCTCCGGACCGAACGGCCCCGGGCGGAGCGATGCCGGCCGTCGGCTGGGAGCGTCCGACGAGCTGCGCCCAGGTGACCGACGGGCCTTCGCCGTGGCGAGCGAGCGCAGCCGCCAGCCGGCCCTCGGTCCGCGGCTCCAGGATCGCGAGTCGCGCGCCGCCGGGCAGGACGCCGTCGGCCACGCGACACCGGGCGCCGAGGACGATCGAATCCGCGGCGGGCAGGAACGCGGCGACGGCGAGCCCCAGCTCCGCGGCCAGCTCGGCGGCCGCTCGATCGAGGTCGACGGTCGCCCAGCCCAGCGCGATCGGGCGATGCTGGCTCGGGGCCTGCTGCCAGCGCCCCCAGGATCCGATCCAGTGCGCGGTGCCGGTCACCAGAGGAGCATGTCGGGACAGGACGACCCGACCTGCTGGAACCCGGATCGCTGGTAGACGCCGATGGCGTCCGAGTTGTCGGCGAAGACCCCGAGGTAGACGAACGCGCTGCCGTCGGCGAGGCCCTCGGACGCGGCCATCCGCGTGACGATCGTCCCGAGGCCACGACCGCGCGCCCAGCCGGCGGTCCCGATCGACGACAGGTAGGTGACGCCCTCGAACGTCGCGCGCCGGGCGACCGCCGCGGGCTCGCCGTCGGCGCGGATGAGGTAGTGGGTGAACCACGGATGCGCTGAGCGACGCGACGGTCTCGCCCTCGATCGCCGGTCGCCGCTCCGGATCCACCTCGAAGGCGTCGATCAGGACCTCGACGATCGCGCTCGCCGCGGCCTCGGCGTCGGGGCCCTCGACGCCGGCCAGGCGCTCGATGGTGACGCCGTCCGGGTGCGGCTGCGTCGCCGAGAGCCGGGCCGGTTCCGGGTCGACCAGCATCATCACGTTGCCCATCCCCATGTCGCGGAACCCGTTCGACTCGAGCCGCGCGACCAGGTCCCCGGGCGAATCGTGGATCGGTGTCGCCCAGATGTGCGGCGTCCGTCCGATCGACGCGAAGAGCACGAGGGTCTCGGTCAGCCGCCGGTCGAACGCGGCGGGGTCCTCCGGCCAGCGCAGAGCCCTCGAGCCGGTTCCAGAACGGCTCCCGCTCGACCGGATCGTGGAGAAGGATCGCGTCGCCCAGGTCACGCAGGTCGCGGCCCGGGATGGCGTGGACGCGCGCCTCGTGCAGGAGCAGACGCCGCATCGTGGCGTCATCGAGGTTGGTCATCGGCGCCACGATAGCCGCGCGTGAACGTGTGCGCGACGGGTCAGGTTCGCTCGGCCAGGAAGAGCGATGCGCCCGACGGCAGGTCGATGAGGGCGGGCTCGGGCAGTCCGCCCTCCGCGAACCAGGCCATGAACTGCTCGCGGGTCGCGAGCGCGGTGCCCTGGTAGAGCTCGTCGAGCTGGACACCGGCGATGATCTCGCCGTGCCGCGTCCGGAACTCGTCCCGCTCCGACGGGAGCGGCCAGTCGAGGACGATCAGCCGTCCGCCGGGTCGGAGGGCGTCCCACGCCGCGCGAAGGACCGCGGGCGCGTCGTCGAGCTGATGGAGCGCGTACTGGAAGTAGGCCAGGTCGTACTCGCCGGCGTGGCCCGGTGTCTTGGCGCGACCCTCGCGGATCGTGATCCGGTCGGTCAGCCCGGCCGCCTCCACCTTGGCCCGCGCCCGGGCGACGGAGTCCGCCTCGAACTCGACGCCGACCAGCTCGAGCCGCGGGAAGCGCCGCGCCATCGCGATCAGCCACCGGCCGCCGCCGCAGTGCACGTCGACGACGCGGCCGCCCTGCGAGAGGTCGGCGACGAGCTGGGGCAGGGCCGAGAGCGCCTCCTGGAAGAAGACCGCGATGTCCTGGGCGGTCAGGCGCTCGATGGCGATGCGGTAGCGGTCCGGCCGGTCGCGGATCGGCTCCCCGGTCCGGAAGAAGTCGGCCATCCCGCCCCAGTCGAGCGAGGCGATCGTCGCGTGCATGAACTGGCCGCCCAGGTATTCGGGACGGAGCTCGTCCAGGAGGATCACCGCGATGTCCTCGTGGCCGATCAACCGGTCGCCTTCGAGGGTGGCCAGGTCGTGCGCGTCCACGGCCCACGCCCAGGCCTCGACCGCCTGCTGGTGGGTGCCCGTGGCCGCGGCGAGCTCCGCGGGCGTCATCCCGTCCGAGCCGGCTTCGCGCAGCCGCGCGAAGAGGCCCAGCTCGAGGCCGAGGTAGACGAGCCAGGAGCGGTGGAAACCGCCCAGGCTCGCGATGAGGTCGTCGAATCGTTCGTCGAGGGCCATCGTCGGCCGATTGTCGCATGTGGGAGCGTCGCGCCGGGTGCCGGCCGGGTACCGTAACGGGACCCGAGGAACGTCCGGTTGCAACGGTCCGGACGGGTCCCGGGTTCTGGGGTTCGATGGATACCGACGAGCCGCTCATCGCCGCTCTGGCCGACGACCTCGACGCCTCGTTCGAGGGACTCGTGCTCGCCCACCAGGATCGCGTCTACTCGATCGCCCTGCGGATGCTCGGCGACCCGCGCGATGCCGAGGAAGCCGCACAGGACGCCCTCGTCCGTGCCTATCGCGCGCTCGCCGGCTACGACGCGGCGCGCATCCGCGAGCTGCGGCTGCGACCGTGGCTGGCGACGATCGTGTTGAACCTCTGCCGGTCGCGGCTCGCCCGGCGGCCCGCTGCGGCGAGGACCGCCCTGTCGCTCGACCTCGCGCTGCCCGGCGAGCTCGAGCCGCGGCTCGACGAACGGCGTGGCCCGGCCGCGGTCACCGACACACGGGCCGCCGCCACCGAGTGGGCCGATCTCCTGCTGACCCTGCCCCCCGCCTATCGAAGCGCCGTCGTGCTCCGGCATGTCGACGGCCTCAGCTATCCCGAACTCGCCATCGCCCTCGATCGACCCGAGGGCACCGTCAAGGCGCAGGTCCATCGCGGACTGGCGCTGTTGCGCACGGCGTTCGAGGCCGCCCAGCGGCACGAGCGCGAGGAGATGACCGCATGACCACCGACGATCGAACCATGGAGTCGGCACTGGCCGGCCTCGGCGTGGCGGCTCCGGCCAGCCTCGCCCCGAACGTGCTCGCCGACGTCGGCCTGGCCGACCGCTATGCCCGCTTCGACTCCCCGATCGGCCCGCTCGTCGTGGCCTGGAACGGGCTGGGCGTCTCGGCCGTCGAGGCGGCCGATGACGACGCGACCTTCGAGGCGAACCACCTGGCCCGGACCGGACGCCCGGCACATCCCGTCGAGCGGGTGCCCGACCGCCTCGCCGCGGCGATCGCACGCCGCCTCGAGGGCGACCGGCGGGTCCGCATCGACCTCGACCTGCGCGGCCACACCGACTTCGAACGCGACGTCTGGCAGAAGGCCCTCGGAGATCCCACGCGGCGAGGTCCGGCCCTACGGCTGGATCGCCGCCGAGATCGGTCGCCCGAAGGCGGTCCGGGCGGTCGGCACGGCACTTGGGCACAACCCCGTGCCGCTCATCGTCCCGTGCCATCGGGTGGTCCGCTCGGACGGCACGATCGGCCAGTACTCGCTCGGCGGGCCGGAGAACAAGCGGACGATCCTGGAGGCCGAGGGCCTCGACCTGCCCGAGATGGAGCGGCTGGCGGCCTCGGGCGTCCGGTTCATCGGCTCGGACACGACCAAGATCTTCTGCCTGCCGCACCTGCCGGCACGCTCGCCGGGTGACCGACCGACATCGGCTCGAGTTCCACTCGATGGCCGACGGCCAGGCGCGGGGCTACCGAGCCTGCCTGGTGTGCCGGCCGGCATCGGCGGCGGTCGCCGCCTGAGGCCGTCCGGGTCCTGGCCCGACGCGGCCTGGATCGATGGATTTCGTCACCGATTCGCAACTGGACGTCGTAACCGCTGGGTGCCTATACTCCGGTTACCTTGGACCACTCGCCTATGCCAACCGCCGACCCAACGCCCACCCCGAAGCAGGGCGCGCCGATCTGGCTCGGGATGCTCGTCCTCTACGTGGTGTGGGGCTCGACGTATCTCGGGATCGCCATCGCGGTCGACACGATCCCGCCGTTCCTCATGGCGGCGGCCCGCTTCTTCTTGGCCGGCGCCATCCTGTTGGCCTGGTCGATCGCGCGCGAAGGCCGCTCGTTCGTCCGCCCGAGCCGGCGCGAATGGCGCGACAGCGCGATCGTCGGAGCACTGCTGCTGGGCGGCGGGAATGGGCTGGTCGCGTTCGGCGAACAGACGGTCCCGTCGGGGATCGCGGCGCTCCTGGTCGGGCTGATGCCGGTCTGGGTGGCGATCCTCGGCGGGATCTTCCTCGGTGATCGGTTGCCGCGCCTGGCGGTGATCGGGATCGCGATCGGGTTCGCCGGCGTCGCGATCCTCGTCGGTCCGTCCGCACTCGGTGGCAGCGGGTCGCTCGATCCGGTCGGCCTCGTCGCCTGCCTCCTCGCCCCGATCGCGTGGGCGGCAGGTTCGCTGTTCGCCTCACGGCGCGCCTCTCTGCCCGCCCGACCGCTTGTCGCCACCGGTCTCCAGATGGTCCTCGGCGGGCTCGTCCTCGCGGTGATGGCCGGACTCTCCGGCGAGCTGGGCACCTTCGACGCGTCCGCGGTCACCCGCAATTCGCTCGTCGCGTTCGTCTACCTGACCGTGATCGGCAGCATCCTGGCCTTCACTGTCTATGGCTGGATGCTGCGCGTCGCCCCATTGCCGCTCGTCGCCACCTATGCCTACGTCAACCCGGTCGTGGCGGTCATCCTCGGCTCGCTGGTGCTTGGCGAGGCGATCGAGCCCCGGACCGTGCTCGCCGGCGGCGTCATCATCTTCGCGGTCGCGCTGATCGTCACCGCTCGTGGCCGGATGCGACGACCCGCGAACACCATCAGCCCGGGCAACTTCTCAGGCTCCGGAAGCATGCCGGCTCCGGCACCGCGGTCCGCCTCGGCTCGCTAACAGCACGCTCAGGACGTGGACGGTTGAGGCGTGTCAGGCAGGGTGATCATCCAGTCCTCGCCCTTGCACACCGGGTCGGTGCGGCGCAGAAGCTCTTCACCGGTCTCGTAGTCTCGGACAGACCAGGTCACCACCGGTGCGCCTCCGGTCACTGTTCTGGTTGATCGGATACATCCCATCCCGAGCGAGCTCAAGGACCAGAGGCACCTCAGCCCTGCCGACCTCGAAGACGTCCGCTACGTGGTCTGTCCGGTTCGAGGGTCCGGAAACCAACCCCGGTCGTAGTCGCAGCACACGAAACCGCAGCCGGCAAGTGACGGGCCAGGATGGACGCGAACAGGAGGCCGGACCACCCGGACAACCTCACCGATCGCGACCCGTCAGCGCCGTCGGACGCTCCCAGCCCTGCGCGGGCCACGGCTCGCAGCGAAGAGGCCGATCCTCCCGGTAGCCCAGCGCGTAGTCGGCCTGGATGAGCGTGTGGGAGCTGGCTCGTCCCTTCGTAGATGACCGCCGCCTTCGAGTTGCGCAGGTAGCGCTCGACCGGGAATTCGTTCGAGTAGCCGTTGGCGCCGTGGACCTGGATGGCGTCGAGGGCGCTCTGGACCGCGTGCTCGGTCGCGTGCCACTTGGCCAGGCTGGTCTCGCGCGTGTTGCGCAGGCCCTGGTTCTTGAGCCAGGCCGCGCGCCAGACCAGGAGCCGGCCCATCTCGGTGCCAGCGGCCATCTTGGCGATCATCTGCTTGACAAGCTGGTGTTCGCCGATTTCCTGTCCGAAGGTATGCCGCTCATGGGCATAGCGGATCGACGCCTCCAGGCACGCCTGGGCGAGGCCGACCGCCCCTGCAGCCACCGTGAAGCGGCCCTGATCGATCGCGCTCATCGCGACCAGGAACCCCTCGCCCTCATGGCCGATCCGGTTCGCGACCGGGACGGCCACGTCGTCGAGGTTGATCAGGCCCGTGTTGCCCGCCCGGATCCCGAGCTTGCCGTGGAGGGTCCCTGTCGTCAGGCCGGCCATCCCGCGCTCGAGCATGAAAGCCGTCACGCCCTTGTGCTTCTTGCTCCGGTCGACCGAGGCGAAGACCAGGAAGTGGTCGGCGATGTCCGCCAGCGAGATCCAGATCTTCTGGCCGTTGAGCCGGTACGCGTCGCCGTCTCGGCGAGCCGTCGTCTGGAGGTTCCCGGCGTCCGTCCCGACGCCCGGCTCGGTTAGCCCGAACGTAGCGAGCTTCTCGCCTCGCGCCTGCGGGACGAGCCAGCGCTGGCGCTGCTCCTCGGTCCCCCACTGGAGGAGGGCAAGCGAGTTGAGCCCGACGTGGACGCTCTGGACGACACGGAACGAGGTGTCGGCACGCTCGAGCTCCTCGCACAGGATGCCGAAGCTGACGTAGTCCATCCCAGACCCGCCATACGCCTCTGGGATCGGGGCGCCCAGGAACCCGAGCTCGCCCATCTTCGCGAATACCTCGCGATGGACCTCGCCCTTCTCGTCCCACTCACGGATGTACGGCAAGATCTCGGCCTCGGCGAAAGCGCGAACGCTCTGCTGCACGAGCTGGTTCTCGTCGGTCAGGGTGAAGGCGACCATGTCGGCATGCTAACGGGTGGTGGGCACCTCGGAGGCTGTACTCTCGGGCCATGGAGACCGCCCCGAACCTGACGCCTGTCCTCGGCCGCTATTTCGAGCGCGCCTGGAGCCATGGCGAGGGCCATCGGCTGTTCGACACCGATGGTCGCGCCTATCTCGACTTCGCCAACGGCATCGCCGTGACCGCGCTCGGTCATCGCCATCCGCGGGTCACGGCGGCGATCGACGAACAGGTCGACAAGCTGGTCGGACCGATCAACGCGATCGGCTTCACGGCACCGATCTCCGAGCTGGCAACTGCGCTGGCGGCGACGTTCCCCGATCCGCTCGACTCGGTGATGTTCCTGAACTCAGGGCTCGGAAGCGATCGACGGCGCACTCAAGATGGCCCGCCGCGTGACCGGCCGGCCCGGGATCATCGCGTTCCGGGGTGGCTTTCACGGGCGCACGTTCGGGGCGACCAGCGTGACGACGTCGAACCTCAACTACCGGACCGGCTACGAGCCGCTCCTGCCCGGCGTGTACTTCGCCCCGTATCCGATGGCCTACCCCGGAGTTCGGTGGCGGCGAGGAGGCGGCCCTCGATCAGGAGCCTGGCCATCCTCGGATCGCTGCTGTCCACGGTCGTCGCGCCATCGACGGTGGGGGCCATCCTGATCGAACCTGTCCTCGGGGAGGGCGGTTACGTCCCGGCACCTGCCTCGTTCCTGCAAGCGCTCCGTGCGCTCACCGATGAGCATGGGATCCTGCTGATCGTCGCGACGTCCAGTCCGGCTACGGACGGACCGGGGCGATGTGGGCGTTCGAGCACGCGGGCATCGTCCCGGACATCGTGTGCGTGGCCAAGGCGATCGCCAACGGTCTGCCACTCTCGGCGATCGTCTCGAGCCGGAGTCTCCAGGAGCGCTGGGGACGCGGGGCGCACGGCTCTACGTTTGGCGGCAACCCGGTGGCCTGTGCCGCGGGCTTGGCGGTGCTGGCCGACCATCGCCACCAGGACCTCGTCGCCAATGCTCGGGCACGAGGCAGGAGTTGATGATCGGCCTCGGCAAGATCGCGGCCGAGGACGACCGGATCGGCGACATCCGCGGTCGCGGACTGATGGTCGGCGTCGAAATCACCCGCGACCGAGCGACCGGCGAGCCCGACGGCACCCTTCCCGACCGACTCACGGCGGCAAGTGCGGACGCTGGGCTACTCGTGCTTACGTGCGGGGCACAGCACCAGGTCGTCGCGCTGGATCCCGCCACTTGATGTCACGGCGGCCGAGATCGCCGAGGCGGTGGAGATACTTCGGCGAAACGCTCGCAGGCATCCCGCGCGACTAGGCCTTTCAGCCCCATCCGAGGCACGGCTCGCGCCGATATTTGAACGGTTCGGGCCACCCGCGCCGTCGTAGGGTGATAGCAGGACCGATCGGTCGTGTCGTCGAGTGGAGATGCGGTGCAACGCGATCTCGTCGAAGCGGCACGGCGCGGCGATCACGAGGCCTTCGAGGTCCTCGCGGCGGCCGCTGGTGACCGGCTGTTCGCGATCGCGCGCCTCATCCTGCGGGACCGGCGATGGTGCGCAGGACGCGGTCCAGGAAGCGCTCGTCCATGCATGGCGCGAGCTGCCTGGACTGCGCGATCCGGACCGCTTCGGGGCGTGGCTCCACCGGCTCGTCATCAACGCCTGCGCCGACCAGGGTCGGCACCAGCGTCGGTGGTCGGCGGAGATCCGGATGATCCGGTCCGAACCGGCGACCGATGACGGCGCGACGATCGCTGGCCGATCGCGACGAGCTCGAGCGAGGCTTCAGGCGCCTGAAGCCAGAGCAGCGAGCCGTCGTCGTCCTGCACCACTACCTGGGCCTGCCCGTCCCCGAGGTCGCCGAGACCCTGGGCATCCCGGTGGGCACGGTCAAGTCCCGACTCCACTACGCGATGGAGACCCTGCGCGCCGCGCTCGAGGCGGACGCCCGAGCCGCCGTCGCGCCGAATGGACAGACAGCATGACCCAGGAACGACCGGTCGACGACCGCATCCGCGACGTGGCTCCACGAGGAAGCGTCCGGCCAGCTGCCCGACTGGGTGCTACCACGACCTTCGATCGAACCCGCCCCAGCCGCCAGCACCGTGTCCTCCTTGGGTGGAGGCCCCCGATAAATCGCATCACACCAACAGCGTTCGCGGTCGGCGCCGCCGCGATCTCTCACCGCCCTCGGCGTCGCTCTGCTGCCGCGCCCGAATCGGTTGGTCGGCGGGGGCCCCGGCACGTCGCCGTCGGTCTCACCGACGACGGTGCCGACGACGCTGCCGACGCCGAGCCTTGCCCCGATCTCGCTCGTCGGCCAGATCGCCTTTCAGCGGACCGTCGACGGCAACGCGGACATCTACATGATGGACCTTGATCGAACCGGGCTCGTCCGCCTGACCGATGACCCAGCCTTCGACTGGCAACCGACGTGGTCGCCGGACGGCAGGACGCTTGTCTTCACTCGCCAGCTCTGGGGAATCCCAAGTCTGGCGACATCTACACGTTGGACATCGCGACACGGACTCTGACTCGATTGACTGACCTGGCGGGCGTCGAGGGTGACCCGAAGGTGTCACCCGACGGGAGGATGATCGCCTACGACCAGTGGCCAGCAGAGCCTGGGATCTACGTCATGGACTTCGACGGATCCAACCCGCGACGCGTCTTCGCGTTGCCCGACGACACCTACGTCCTCGTCGGCTGGTCCGCAGACGGGACGGAGATCTATCTCATCCAGAACGGGACCACCATCCTTCGGCTGAATGTCTCGACCGGGGACATTTCGCAAGTGGCGACAGGCGGCGATGAGAGCTTGAGGCTTTCCCCCGATGGCGCCACATTTGCGTTCCAGGGCGACGGCCTTTTCGTCATGGATGTGGACGGCTCCAATGTCCGCCATGTCGCGGGGTCGTGGACTGACGGGGGTCCGATAACGTGGTCACCGGACGGGTCCCACCTGGCTTTTGCCCACCCGGATGGTTGGTTCTACGTCGTTGGCGCGGACGGGAGCGAGATGACCCGGTGGACGGAAGGTCGCACCGAGATCGCGTGGCGACCGGGATCCTGACCTGTCGAGCCCATCCTCGCGCACTGAGCAGGACGAAGGCCCGGTACCCTCTCGGGCCGGGCCTTCGAACAAGGCGGTGCGATCCTGGATCGGAACCCTAGGGGACCGCGCGACGGGTCAGCGGTTCTGCGACAGGAACTTCATGACGTCGTCGAGGCGAAACCGACGATCGCCGCGCTTGCACACGCGATAGAACGGGAGCTCGCCGCGATCGCCCAGCCGCTTCACCGTGTTGACGTGCAAATGAAGCATGTCGGCAACTTCGGTTGCGGTGAGCATCGGTCCCAGTTCGTTTACGGCCATCGATGCCATGTGGTCTATAGCCTCGCTCTGCACGTTATCTTGACGGTCCGGTTCCCTGTGGTGCTCAGGGGTAGGGTCCGGCCCGCTGTGCATCGGAATGTATGAGTGAGGGTGGGGTCCCGCCTAGCCGTACTTTGGTATAGCGCGAGGTACCAACCGACCGCGACGTACCATCCCGGCGATGCTCCCTTACGTCCAGAGGGCCTCGAGCATCGAAGGCGGCGACCCGCTCATCCATCGGTGTCGCCCTCGTGGCAGTCGTCACGATCGCGCTCGGCACGCTCATCATCGCCGTCCTCGAACAGGCGACCGAGATCCCCGATGCCTCGGCGGTCTACCTCGTGGCGGTGGTCGTCGTCGGGTCGATCGGGGGTACGGTCCCGGCGGTCATCACGGCCGTCGCCTCGTTCCTCGTCTACGACCTGCTCTTCACGGAGCCTCGTTTCTCGCTCGCGGTCACCGACACGAGCGAACTGCTCAACCTCGTGCTCGTCCTCATCGTCGCGCTGGCGGTCGGGCGCCTCGCCGCGCTCGGTCGTGAGCGTGCCGCCGAGGCGGACAGACGCGCCGTCGAGGCGACCGGCCTGTTCGCGGTTAGCCGGTTGCTGGCCACCGCCGACCGCACCGAGGAAGTCGCCGGTCCGATCGTTGACCGGCTCGCCCGCGAAGCCGGACTCACCCGTGTCTGGATCAAGCTCGAGGGCGCGGCTCGCGAACGGATCCTGGCCGACACGGGCGACGGGCCGTTGCCATCCGCCCCGATCGTGACCACGTTGGTCCGGACGCCAGGCGACGAGCCCGCCCGATGGGTCCGCGCTCACGAGCCACTCCCACCCGGGGTGGGGACGCACCACGCGAGCGACGGCGACCTCATCCGGGTGCGGATCGAGACCGGCGGGAGCGAGATTCGGGTCGCTTTGGGCGGTCAAGCCGGGCGCGACGGGATCCCTCGATGCCGAAGCCACCCGGCTCCTCTCACTGGCGGCCGATCAGCTGGCTCTCGGCCTCCGACGCGATCGCCTGCGCGGCGAGGCAACGAGCGCCGAGATCGCGCGACGGAGCGACGCCCTCAAGAGCGCGCTGCTCGACTCGGTTTCGCACGACCTGCGAACGCCACTGGCCAGCATCCGCGCCACGGCCGGCAGCCTGGCCGACCCGGACCTCGATTGGTCGAATGACGAGGTGCGCCGCGCCGCCGAGACGATCGACGCCGAAGCGCAGCGACTCGACCGCTTCGTCCGGTCCGGTTCTCGACCTCAGCCGCATCGAATTCGGGCGCCACTGCGACCCGACCTCCAGGTCTACGACCTGCCGGAGCTCCTCGAGCCGACGGTGACGCGTTTCGACCAGTCCTCGGCGAGCGGCCGATCATGATGGAAGTCGCGCCGGGTCTGCCGCTGGTCCGTGTCGATGCCGTGCTGCTCGATGCGATCGTCTCGAACGTCCTCGACAACATCGCCGATCACACGCCGCCCGGGACGCCGCTCGCTGTCCGCGCTGGCACACCGGCCGGGGCGAGTCCGCCTGACCGTCGAGGACGGCGGCCCGGGCGTCCCGCAATCCGACCTCGAACACATCTTCGACAAGTTCGGCCGTGGCAGCCGGCCGGGCGAAGGCGCCCGTCGTGGGACGGGGGTCGGCTTGTCGATCGTGCAGGGGATGGCGCTCGCGCTCGACGGGAGCGCGACCGCGCGTCGCTCGGACCTTGGCGGGCTCGCGATCGACATCGACCTGCCAGCGGCACCTGAACCGCCAGTCGAGGAGCCCACGCCATGACAGAGCCCGCTGCCCACGTCCTGTTGGTCGAGGACGACGAGGCCACCCGCCGGTCCGTGGCGGTCAACCTGGTCGCGCACGGCTACCGCGTCGCCGAAGCGACCGACGTCCGATCCGCCCTGGCGAGCTGGGAAGCCGCCCGCCCCGACGTGATCCTGCTCGATCTTGGCCTTCCCGATGCCGATGGCCTCGTGCTCATCGGGCGCGTCCGGCGCGACGCTACGACGCCGATCCTGGTCCTCTCGGCTCGCGATGGCGAGCCCGACAAGGTGGCCGCGCTCGAAAACGGGGCGGACGACTACGTCACCAAGCCGTTCGGCCTCCCCGAGCTGCGCGCGCGGATCGGCGCGTTGCTGCGCCGCTCGGGCGGCCCGAGCGCGGATACGGCCGGACGGCTGTCACTCGGTCCGATCGGGATCGACGTCGCGCGCCGCGTGGTCACCGTCGCCGGGAACCGGGTCGATCTCACGCCGCGCGAGTACGAACTGCTCAAGACGATGATCAGCCAGCCGGGCCGGCTGCTGACCCGCGGCCGGTTGCTGCGGGCCGTCTGGGGTGTCGCGTACGGCGACGAGGCGCACTACCTCCACGTCTACGTCAGCCGGCTCCGGCGCAAGCTCGATGCGGCCGATCCGACCGGACAGGCGAGTGGGCTCATCGTTGCGGAACCAGGAGTCGGCTATCGGATCGCCGAGGCGGACCCTCCGACTTGAGCGCTTGTTGAGCGTCGCCCGGTCGACCGTTGGTCGTTTCCTCTTGGGTCCCGCGCCTAGGTTGGATGCATGGATCCAGTCCACGCTCCTGCCGTTCCCGGGTGCAGTGCACCGGCAACACGACACCGCGCTCGCCGAGATCGAGGCCGCAGTCGCACTCGTTGAATTCGGCCTCGCGACGCGGGTCCGCCTAGTCGGCATCGCCCACATCGAAGATGTCGCCGCCGCGGGCCTCGCCCGAGCGCAATCGTCAGGAGTCGAATTCGCGCTCGATCGAAGCGCGAGCGGCGCGATGGCTGTCACCCTCGGGCCGCGCACCCGTCCGTGATCCCGGGAACGACCGAGTCGTCGGCGGAGGGTGCCGACGGTCATCGGTTGACCGGTCGGCGCCCCGGCGACCGGCGCATCCGAGTCGCCCGGCCACTGTCCCCGTATTTCCGATACGCGGGCCCGGGGACGGTCACCGCTCGGCCGGCTGCCACTGACCCGAGACAACCGCTCGGCCGATTCAATGCGCGCACCCGACGTCTTCTCTTCGGTCGACCGCTCGCCAGCGACGAGGAGGCCGAGGAACGACTGTCGGTTCCGAAGGCGCTTGCCGTCTTCTCGAGCGACAACCTCTCGTCGGTCGCCTACGCGACCGAGGCGATCATGTTCACGCTCCTCGCGGCCGGCACGGGCGCCTTCTGGCTGACGATCCCGATCTCTGTCCTCATCGTGGCGATCCTCGGCATCATCGTCGTCTCCTACCGCCAGACGATCCGGGCCTACCCGACGGGCGGCGGCAGTTACATCGTCGCCAAGGAGAACCTCGGGACCGCCGCGGGCCTGGTCGCCGCCGCGGCCCTCCTGGTCGACTACGTCCTGACCGTGTCGGTCAGCGTCGCGGCAGGGGTGGCAGCGATCACGTCCGCCTTCCCGGAGGTGTCCGGCGACTTGCGCGTCCCGCTGGCGGCTGCGTCGATCATCGCCGTGATGATCGTCAACCTGCGAGGGATTCGTGAGAGCGGCACGGTCTTCGCCATCCCGACCTATGTCTTCCTCGTCTCGATGCTGGCGATGATCGCGATCGGGATCGGCCGCTCGCTGCTCGGCGATGTGCCCCACGTCGATGACGTACGTGCGGTCGCTGTGCCGGCCGAGTCGCTTGGCCTGCTTCTCTTGATGCGAGCCTTCGCCGACGGGTGCAGCGCGATCACCGGGGTCGAGGCGGTCTCGAACGGCGTGCCGGCCTTCAAGTCGCCGGAAGCAAGCCACGCACGAACCACGCTCGCGATCATGGGTGTGCTCGTGGGCGTGATGTTCCTCGGGATCTCCTGGCTGGCTGGGGTCGTCGGCGCCGTGCCGAGCGAGCACGAGACCGTCATCTCGCAGATCGGGCGAGCCGTGCTCGGCTCCGGCGTCGCCTACTACGTGCTGCAGCTCTCGACGATGGGCATCCTGGTCCTCGCCGCCAACACGTCGCTTCGCCGACTTCCCGCGGCTGGCGTCGCTCCTCGCGCGCGATGGCTTCATGCCCAGCCGGTTTGCGTTTCGCGGGGAGCGGCTCGCGTTCAGCACCGGTATCGTCGCCCTCGCGGTCCTCTCGATCGTCGTTCTCGCCGCGTTCGGGGGCCGAGTCGAAGCGCTCATCCCGTTGTACGCAATCGGGGTGTTCACCTCGATCACGCTGTCGCAGGCCGGGATGGTCGTCCATTGGCGGCGGGACCGCGGGCGACGGATGGCGGCGGAGCATCGCGATCAACGGCACTGGAGCTGTCGCGACCGGCATCGTGACGGTGATCTTCGCGGTCGCCAAGTTCGCGCTCGGCGCGTGGCTCATCGTCATCATCATCCCGATCCTGGTCGGCGGGATGCTGTTCATCGGTCGTCAGTACCAGCGTCGCCGCCTTGAAACCGAGGTTCGCCAGGAAAGCGTCATCGGACCTCCGCGGCGGCACCAGCGGGTGATCGTGCCGGCGGCTGACGTGACGCGTGACGTGGTCCAGGCGATCCGTTTCGGGCGGACGATGTCCGACGACGTGACCGCGGTCCATGTGACCGACGACCTGGAAGCCGGCGAGCGGATCCGGGCGCGCTTCGAGCGCCAGCTCCCCGGCGTGCCGCTCGTCGTGGTCGAATCGCCATACCGCTCGCTGGTGCCGCCGCTGGTCCGCTTCCTGGAGGAGACAGCCGGTGACAGCGGAGACGACGTGGTCGTCGTCCTCCTGCCCGAGTACGTCCCGCGCCACTGGTGGGAGCGCTTCCTCTACAACGAGAACGGCCAGAGGATCCAGCATGCCTTGCTCGGCCGTTCCAACATCCTTGTCGCGGAGGTCCCGTTCCGGCGAGAGGTGTGACTCTCTGTGCGGAACGAGCTACGCGGGCAGTCCTACAGTTGTGAGCGGAGGCATCACACCACTCTGGAGGGGACGAGATGAGCGACGCCACGATGGTCGGGGAGGACCGTGACCTGTCCGCCGATGCGATCGTCGGACGGCTATTCGAGGCGGCAGTCGGGGCGTTCGACCTGCTGTCGGTGGTGATCGGGGATCGGCTCGGCCTGTACGCGTCGCTGGCGCGCGACGGAAGCGCGACCTCGGGCGAGCTGGCGATGCGAGGCGGGATCGCCGAGCGCTACGCGCGGGAATGGCTCGAACAACAGGCCGCCACGGGCATCCTCCTGGTCGACGATGCAGCGGCTGCCTCGGACCGGCGCAGGTTCACGCTGCCGCCCGGCCACGCCGAAGCCCTCACCGATCCGGAGAGCCCCTACTCGATCGCGCCGGTCGCGCGTGCCTTCGCGGCGTGCGCAGGCGTCCTGCCTCAGCTCCTCGACGCATACCGCTCGGGCGGCGGCGTCGAGTGGTCAGACTACGGCCGCGACATGATCGAGGCGCAGGGCGATTTCAACCGGCCTTGGCTGGTGAACTCGTTCGGCTCCGCCTATCTGCCGGCCGTCCCGGACGTCCACGACCGATTGACCGCCGACCCGCCAGCACGCGTCGCCGATGTCGCCTGCGGCGTCGGGTGGGCGTCGATCGCCATCGCTCGTGCCTATCCGAACGTGCGGGTCGAGGGCTTCGACCTCGATCCGCTCTCGATCGATCTCGCGCGCGCGAACGCGGAGGCTGCCGGCGTGGCCGATCGGGTGACATTCGAGACGCGCGACGCCGGACACCCGGCGGCGGCCGGCCGGTACGACCTGGCGGTCATGATCGAGGCGCTCCACGATGTCTCGAGGCCGGTCGAGGTCCTTGAGGCGATGCGCGGGATGCTCGCGCCGGGCGGCACGGCGATCATCGCCGACGAGAAGACGGCCGACACCTTCACGGCTCCGGCCGACCTGACGGAGCGGCTCTTCTACGGGTTCAGTGTCACCTGTTGCCTGCCGGCCGCCATGACCGAGCAGCCATCGGCGGAGACGGGCACGGTCATGCGCGCGAACACGCTGCGGGAGTATGCCGCGGCGGCCGGCTTCGATAAGGCCGAGATCCTCGACCTCGAGCATGACGCGCTGCGGTTCTACCGGCTGACGCCCTAGGCGTGTGAGTCCGTCTACGCGGGCCTTAGGGCTCTTCCCGCGAGAAAAGGCGGTTCTAGTTCTCCGGGTCGGAGTTGGAGCTGTTCGGCCAGCGCAGCCAGGAGCCGGCGCCGGTGCTGCGCGGCATCACGACCGCGCCGACGGGCTCTTCCTCCTTGGCTTCCTCCGACCCCTCGGCTCCATCGGACCCTTCAGCGGAACCCTCGGCAGCGCCATCCTCCCGGAGCGCGACGGGAACCGCCTCGTCTGACTGCTCTGCGGCAGCCGCCTCACCCGAGTCCCAGTTCTGCTCCTGCGTTTCGGCTTCGGCTTCGGGGTCCATCACTGCGACGAGTGGAGTCTCCTCCTCGGCGGCAGGTGCATCATCCTGGGTCTCGACGGGGGCCTCCGCCTCCGCGACGGCCTCGACCGGCTCGTTGACCTCGACCGGAGGGGCCTCGACGGCCTCCGCGGTCTCGACCTGAGCGACAGCCAGACTATCGCTCGCGGGCGCCTTGTAGTCGGTCGTCCCCGCGACGTCGCCCGGCCCGACTGCTGTCAGATCGGGGAACGGCGGGCGGGTGCCGGCGTAGCGGGCGATGGCGACCGGATCGGTCTCGGACTCGAGGCGCCGGAAGTATTCGGCGATGTCCGCGCGATACGCGCCGACCGAGGCTTCCACGGCCTCGACCTCACGACCGACGACCGTGCGATGGTCCTCGAGCCGGATCTGGAGCTGCTCGCGGCGTGCCGCGATCCTGCGCTCCCGCTCAAGCTTGATGCGCTTGATCTCGCCGTCCGACCAGGCATCGATGCCCTTGACGTCGTCCTTGGCGAGCTCGCGCAGCTCTTCGGCCTCGATCGCCTCACGAGCGCGGATCGCGTCGATATGCGACTGGCGGCGCTGCTCGGTCTCCTCGGCGTTGCGCGCCTGCTCGGCGGCCGCCGTCGTCTGCATCGCCTTCGCGAGCTCCGCGAGGAACTGCCCGCCGTCGGCCCTCGCTGCCGGCGCCGAAGCCACCCGGGTCCGTGCCGTTCGTGCTGAACGACGCTGACTTGTTTGACTCGGGTGCCTGGCTGATCTCGGACTCTTGATCGGACATATCGCGCTCCCGCGGTCCACCGGCCGGCAGACGGTTCCCGGTATCTCCGTCCCGTGCCGTGGGCGTGTGATGGTACGTCGAGAACGGCATCTGGGCAATGGGTCTGGCCGATTGCCGGTGCGCTGCACGCTCAGGCGCCTCGTGAAGCAGGCCCCTCAGCCTCCCTTGACGATGCGTCGCGCAGCGCGGGTCACCCGCAGGAACTCCGTGAAGTGTCGCCAGGGGCGGATATGGCTGGGCTCGCCCGCGTAGATCGTACGGATCGGCACATCCGCGATCGGCAGGCCGAGCGCGATGCACCGGGCGATCATCTCGACCTCGAACTCGAAGCCGGATTCAGTGCTGTCGAGCAGGGCCGCCATCAGCGTCCGGCCGATCAGCCTGTAACCGGACTGGTTGTCGGCGACACGTCGGCCGACTGCGGCGGAAAAGACCCAACCGCCGAGCGTGTTGGAGAGTCGCCTCACGAGCGGCATCGTGGCGAAATCGCGGCGGCCGATGATGAGCTCTGCCCCGGTGGCCTCGAAGGCTGTAAGAACGAGAGGGATCTCGGCGGGATCGTGCTGTCCGTCGGCGTCGAGGGTCACCACGGCCGTCGCGCCGATCTCGAGGGCGTGCCGGAACCCAGCCCTGAGGGCGGCACCCTTGCCTGTGTTCCGCCGCTGGACAAGAACCGTCGCGCCGGCGGCCTCGGCTTGCGCTGCGGTGTCGTCGGTCGAGCCGTCATCGACGACAAGGACGGGGAGGAAAAGGCGGGTGCCGGCCACGACGGCCGCGATCCGCGGTCCCTCCTGGTAGCCAGGGATGAGCGCGACGATGTTGCGTGCTTCGTCCATGGCATCTATCCCGTGGTGGCGCCCCCGCCAGGATTCGAACCTGGGACCTTCCGCTTAGAAGGCGGCTGCTCTGTCCGCTGAGCTACGGGGACGTGGCCGAAGTCTAGGCGACAGCGATGCCGATGAGCATCGGGTCAAGGTCTCGTTGCACGAACTCGGCAAGGTGGGCCATCCCGTTGTGCGTGGTCGCACCGATGCCAGGCGCATGCGGAGATCAGATGATCGGGTCACCACATCGACCGACCTTCTGCGTCGAGACGATCCAAGGAGCGAGACCCACGATGAAAGCGAGCCGTCCTGCGACATTGCGCTGCATCGTGTGCCACAGAGAAGGCGCTGGGGTCATCCGCTCCGACGGTCGGGTCGTCCCCGCTCGGGGCGTCCGCCCCGGGCCATTCGACCCCGTCCGTGCCGGCCTGTGCATCCGCTGCGCGAAGGCCAAGACCCGATGAACGCAATGACTTCGATGAACGCGAACGCGTTCGGTCGTGGGATCTGGGCGGCCCTGACGGCCCTCGTCGTCGACCGCCCGTTCACCCCAGCCCGTCGCGCGAGGCTCCGCGCTGACAGGGACGGCGACCGAGCGTGGGCGACGATGATGGCGCAGGGCGACGATCCCGCGACCCTCGATCGCCTCGCCTCGATCATGTCTGACAAGCCCCTTGTCTGCGACAAGTGCGGCGGCAATGTGTACGTCTGCCGGACCATCGGGTGCGATCCCGAATCCGCCGCGATGAACACCGTGCCAACAGCCCTCCTGATGAGTGGTTCCTGATCCGCGACGACCGTCAGAAGCCGTGGCGGTTGGACTGACCCGCCGGAAGTAGCCGGGGGGTGTATGGTCGATAAGACCCCCGAGACCCGCGCCGCTCCAAAGGCCAGCCCCGCCACAAGGAGCCCCCGATGTCGACGCCGCTTTTGCGACCCCACGTCCGACCATCCGCTCTGCGATCCGCGCTCGCGGGCGCCTTGCTGCTGACGCTCGCCATCTCGCCGGGCTTGTTGTCCGCCTCGACGATCCCGACGTTCGTGCCGATCGGAGCGGGCTACGAAGCCGACACGCTCCAGCAGTTCGCCAGAGAGGCGGCAAACGTCGATACATCGGGCGAGGTCTCGATCCTCGTTCTGCCGATCGCCTACGGCGTCGACCCTCTCTCGATGTCGAACGGACTCCGGAACCAGAACCTCACGCTCGCCGATAACCGCCGTGGCCAGATCGAGACCGCCTGCCTGGCGGTCGTCACGGGTGGCGATACCTGCCAAGTCGTGCTCGCGCCGGTCCTCGTCCGCGCGGATGCCGAAGACCCGGCGAACGTCGCCCTCGTGACCCCGAGGCCTCGACGGCATCTTCGTCCTCGGCGGCGACCAGGACGTGGCCATGCTCGTCGTCGCCAACACCCCGTTCGAGGAAGCGCTCGCGAACGCACAGGCCGACGGAGCGGTGACCAGCGGGAACAGTGCCGGCGCGGCCGTCGAATCGGCCGACATGATCGCCGGATTCACTGGCAGCAACGGGCCCGAGCAGGGCCTCGAGGAGGATTCGGTCGACGTCTGGACGTACGACGAGCCGGCCGACCAGGACAACATGCGTGGCCTGATCTTCGGCCTCCAGGACGTCCTGCTCGACCAGCACGTCTTCCAGCGCGGTCGGATCGCGCGCCTGATCAACGCATCGTTCACGGCAGGCGAGCTCGGCCTCGGCGTCGACGCCAACACGGCGGCGACGATCGAGGGCGGCACCAACCTGACCGAGATCGGTGGGGACACGGGCGCGTTCGTGGCCGATTCGCTGACGTACGGCGCTGACGGGCCACTTCGACGCGTCCGGGCACGCTGTCGATCCACGACGTCGCGACCCAGGTCCTGCCCGGCCGGCGATGGTTACGACATGGCTGCACGCCAGCCGATCGTGGGCGGGAGCGCCGGTGCCCGCTCCCGACATCACGGCTCGCGCGTTCCCGAGCCTCGCGACGCCGACCGGGAGCGGTCCCCTCCTGCTGGCCGGCGGGTCCCCGTCCTCGAGCGTCCTTGACCGCCTCGTGACCAACTCAGGCGGCGCCGGGCAGCAAGATCGTCGTCATCGCCGCCGGGTACGCCAAGTCGGAGCTCGCGACGAAGGACGCCAAGGCCTTTGCGGCGTCGCTTGCCGCGGGCTGGCGCCAGCGCGACGTGGTTCGTGCTCGACTCCAAGACCAAGACAGCCGACGTGATGGCCGCGCTCGCGACGGCCCAGGGCGTCCTCCTCACCGCGCCCGACCCGGCAACCGTCCTTTCGAGCCTGGACGCTGCCCCGCACCGTCGATGACCGGCGCGATCAAGAGCGCCTGGGATCGCGGGGCAGCCCTCCTGGCCAACGACGCCGCCGCCTCGGCGATCAGCTCCACCTTCACCGCCGATGCCCGACCGGGCGACTCGACCGCCGAGATCGAAGCGGCCGGAGTCAACGAATTCCTCTCCGCCGGCGTGACTTCGGTCGCCGGCCGAGGGTGGGTCGACGTCGGCGTCGAACCCGGGCATCGTCTCGAACCGCCATTGGGGCCGCCTCTACAGCGTCGTCGGGGCGCAGGTCAGCAACCACATCGCCTTCGGCATCGATGCGGGCACCGCCGTCGAGTTCAGGGCCGGGCCTGGCGGTGCCGACGCGTCGTCGGCGACAGCGCCGCGGTCGTCCTGGACGGTCAGTACGGACGTTCGGGATCGGCTCGAATGGCGCACTGGCAGCTCACTGGGTGATCCTCGACACCTTCGTCGACGGGGAGTCGATCGCGCCTTATCGCGCCCTAGCCAGATCTCGCGCGGCCCAGCCGGCGGGCGTCCAGAAGCCCGAATTCGGGCGTGCTACACTCCGCGACCCGACGCACCGACCGGGATCGGCGCGTGGGACAGGGAGGAGCGGGACCGCTCATGTCGGCACGTCCGGCGCGCATCACGGCCGCGGGCCAGCTCGCCCTCGAGCTGCCGCTCGAGCTGCCCCCGATCGCCCTCGCGCCCGAGTGGAAGGACCAGCAGCGGCTGTGGGGCCACACCTTCCACCCGATGTGCTCGTACCTCGCCAGTTTCCCGGCCGCCCTGACCCACGCCTTCATCGCGCGCTACTCGCGACCCGGTGACGTCGTCCTGGACCCCTTCTCCGGGCGCGGCACGACGCCCCTCCAGGCCTGCGCCGAGGGCCGGGTCGGTGTCGGCAACGACCTCAACCCGTTCGCCCACCTCCTGACGGCGGCCAAGGTCGAACCGGCGACACGCGCGCAGGCGACGACCCGGCTCGCCCAGCTCCGCCTCGCGTGGAACGCCAACTCACGCGACTGGCTCGCGCTGGGCGCACGCATCTCGGCCCAGCCCGGAGACCCCGATTCCCTCGTCCCTGCCGCCGGCTCGGAGGGCTCGCCGCTCGCGGGCGTCGAGGCGGTCCCGCTCGAGGTCGCCCTCGCCTTCCACCCCCGAACGCTCGGGCAGCTCCTGTTCGTCCGGACCACCCTCCAGCTCGACGATCGGACCGATCGCTTCCTCGCCGCGGCGATCACCGGGATCCTGCACGGCAAGAGCGCCTCGTACCTGTCCGAGCTGATGCCGAACACCTTCTCGATGGCGCCGCGCTACGTCCGCGACTTCGCCGCCCGGACGGAGTTCGCGTCGCCGGAGCGCGATGTCTTCGATGGGCTGTCGAAGAAGCTCGACCGGCTCTATCGCCAGCCGCCGCCGTCGATCGAGGGTGTCGCCCTGCTGGGCGACGCCCGCGACGTCGCCGGGCGCGCCCGCGCCGCCCTGCGAGCCCGTGGCCGGACCGACCGCGTTCGTCTCGTCGTCACCTCGCCGCCCTACCTGCGAGTCGTCAAGTACGGCTACTACAACTGGCTGCGGACCTGGTTCCTCGGCTTCGATGCACGCGAGATCGACGCGACGCTCGATGACGCCCACCACCGCGAGCCGTACCTGCTGTTCCTGCGCGAGGTCCTCGCCGACCTCCGGCCGATCCTGGCCGACGACGCCGTCGTCGTGCTCGTCATCGGCGACGTCGAGACCGATCGCGGTCGCGACATCCGCGGCGGCGTCGGGCTCGCCGAGCGGACCTGGGTCGCCGCCGCCGAGCCCGAGGGCTACCGCCTGGCGGGCGTCGCGCTCGACGACGTCGCGGCGGTCAAGAAGATGACCAAGCTGTGGGGCGACGAAGCGGGCCGGGCGACGAAGACCGACCGGATCCTCGTGCTGGGCGCGACCGAGGCGGGCCGCACGGCGCGCCCTGGCCGGTGCGCCGCTCGACGTCGACTGGACCTGGCCGCCGAGGGCCCTGCGCTCCCTCTAGAATGCCGCCATGCAGCAGATGTACCACCCGTCGGACCTCGCCTCGATGGATCCGCTGGTCCTGATGAAGAACCTCGACCACGTCCGGATGACGAGCCGCCGCCTGTCGTACATCCTCCAGCAGCAGGTCCACCTCTATACGCCCGAGGCGAACCAGCTCCGCGAGCAGATCGATCGCTACGTCGAGGCCGAACGCCAGATCGAAGGCGAGATGGCCCGCCGCCGCATCCGCGCCTGAATTCGAACGACCCCCGCCGAGGCGGGGGTCGGACGTCCGTCGAATGAATGACGGAACGAGATCGCGCGAGGGTCAGGCGCCCGAGGGCACCATGGCGAGGCGGACCGGGACCTCGAACGTCCGCTCATCGCGGGACTCCAAGGTCGACTCCTGGGTCGGCGGGGTGAACTCGACGGTCGGCTCAGGGTCGGAAACGGCAGCCCGAGCCACGTCGGCCGTGATCATGACAGCGACCGGGCGGCGGAGCGCCTGCTCCTCGGCCACGATCCGAGCTGACAGCACGGCCAACGCCGGCATGCCGAAGAGGCTGAACCCGATCCCGAGACCAGCCAGATCATCCGCGTCGTAACCGCGGAAGAGTCCGCGCCCCGCGACCGCACACATCTCGTCATACAGCTCCGGCCATCCGACGCGTCGACGGCGGTAGCAGAACCGCACGAATTCGACTGCATCGGGGTCGGGCATATCCGAGGCGGCGTTGCGGGAATCCATCGATGGCGTGCCCTCCTCTCTCTGTCGTTGGCAACACGAAACATTGCCCGAGCGGTAGGGCGATGGACCTACCCTCGGACACCGTCTTAAAGCTCCCGGCCGCCCCTCAAGTGGGCCCTCGGCAACCGGTGGACGCACATCGTAGGCCCGATGCCGCGGTCGCGTGAAGGGGGCTTGTCCACCACTTCATCCACCAAGTTATCCACACGAACGGACGTTCACCGAACGCCCGTACGGAACGAGCGTGGGTCTTGTCAGGTGTTCCGCAAGGTGCAGGCCGAGACCCGGTCGCGAGGTGAGGATCCAGCGGTGGTCGGCGTCCAGGTCGAGGCCCTCGAACGGGTCGTCGGCGAGCAGCAGGCAGCCGTCCAGGTCGACCCATTCGGCGAGCGATGCGACGGCCGCGGACCCGGCGATCCCGACCGACGTCTCCTCCATGCAGCCGAGGAACGTGCGGAAGCCGAGCTCGCGCGCCCGGGTCAGCATCGCCTTGGCCGGGGCGATCCCGCCGCACTTGGCCAGCTTCACGTTGACGCCGTCCACGACACCGACCAGGGCGTCGAGATCCTCCTCGGTCACCGCGCTCTCGTCGGCCACGATCGGGATCGATGACCGCTCCTGGAGCCAGGCGAGATCGCGATAGGCGCGGGCCGGGAACGGCTGCTCGATGAGCTCGACGCCGAGATCGATGATCGCCGGCAGCAGGCGCTCGGCGTCGTCGCGCGTCCAGCCGGTGTTCGCGTCGACGCGGATCGGGCCGCTGAAGACTTCGCGCACGGCACGGAGCGTCTCGAGGTCCTGCGGTCCGCCGCACTTGATCTTGAGCGCCGGGAAATCGGCGGCACGGGCGGCTCGCTGGGCGACGATGGCCGGCTCGTCGATGCCGATCGTGAAATCGGTCGGCGGGATCTCGGCCGGAAGGCCGATCAGCTCGTGGACCGGGATCCCGAGCACCTTGCCGGCAAGGTCGTGGAGGGCGATGTCGAGCGCGCACTTGGCGGCGCCATTCCAGCGAACGTCGGCCGCCCAGGTCGCGCCCACGCGAGCGAGCTGCTCACCGGCGGCCGTGCGATCGTCCAGATCGGTGGCGATGCGCTCAGCGCTCGAGAGGAGGCAGGGGCATGGTCGCGGCCATCGTCTCGGGAGTCTCCCCGTAGTACCGGTCGGGATAGCCCTCCCCCACTCCGACGACGTCGGGGAATCGATCGTCACGCAGCTCGACGATCACCGTGGTGACGCCCTCGTTCGAGGCGTGGTCGGTCCGCGCGATGCGGAACGGGTCGCGCAGGCTGAGGTGCAGGACCTCGTGGCGGACGGTCAGGCTCACGGTTTGGCGACCCACGGCAGGGCGTCGACGGCCTCGCGGATCTCCGGCCAGAGCCGCTCAGCGCCGAACCGGAACGGGTCGTCGGTCGGCAGTCCGGTCTCGGCCGCGGTCGCGGCGATGATGGCTCGCGCCTCGTCATCGTCGGGATAGAGCGACGTGTTGAGCGCGACGGCGACGACCTTGGACGGCGCGACGAGTCCGGCGACCTGTTCGTGCAGGGCGATGAACCCGGGGAGGCGTGCGATCGGGAACGACGCCTCGGGCAAGTGGTCGAAATCGTGTTCGGCGAGACCGGGCTTATGGACCATGACCATCGCCTGCGGCGTGGCGCCGTGGATGAGCGACAACGTCACCGATGAGTAGGCGGGGTGGTCGAGCGAGCCCTGGCCTTCGACCATGACCCAGTCCCCCAGGCCCTCGCCCTCCTCGACGAGCCACTCGACCGTGCCCTGTGCGAAGTCGCTGATCAGCCGGTCGACCGCCACCCCCCAGCCCTCGATCATCATCCCGGTCTGCCCGGTCGCCGCGAACGAGGCCTTGTCGCCGGCTGCCAGCGCTGCGCGCCGCAACTCGAGAGAGACCGACATCTTGCCGATCGCGCAGTCGCTGCCGACCGTAAGGATCACTCGCTTCCCTGGCCCATGCCGTCGCCCGACGGCGGTTTCCATCCGGTCCGGCGGCCGGCGGTAGTCGACGATGCTGGTGCCGCGTGCCGCCGCTGCCGCCCCGAACTCGGGGTCATCGCCCAGGAACGTGTGCAGCCCGGACAGGACGTCGAGACCGGCCGCGATCGCCTCGAGGATGACCGCCCGCCAGGCGTCGGGCAGCCGGCCGCCGGTCGGGGCGATGCCGATCAGCAACGCATCGGGCGGGTTCGGGAGCGCGAGCGCCTCGGCCAGCGTCGCGACGATCGGGATGTCGTGGCCGGGCAGGTACGCCTCGACGTTCTGCCCCGCCTTCGTCGAATCGAGCACTGCCACGACGTCGTCGCGCCCGTAGCGGATGACGCCGTAGGCGGTCTTGGCACTGTGCGGGGCGAATTCGCCCTCGGCCAGGATGACGAGGCGGCGCAGGTCGGTCGGTCGCATCGAGCGAGTGTACGGAACGGGCCCGCATCGCAACGCGGTTGCGCGCGCACGACCGGCCGTCCGTATTATCAGACCGACAGTCGGTTTGTTAATGAGGAACCGGATGGCTCGTACGCTCGACCCCGCCGCCCACGCGTTGCGCCGCGACGCATTCGTCGATTCCGCCCAGCGGCTGATGCAGGCCAAGGGCTACGAGGAGATGACGATCCAGGACGTGCTCGATGATCTCGACACGTCGCGCGGCGCCTTCTATCACTACTTCGACTCGAAGGCGGCGCTGCTCGACGCGGTGGTCGAGCGGATGGTCGACGACGCGACCGCGGCCCTCGTCCCCATGATCGACGCGCCGGGCCTGCCGGCCACGATGCGGCTTGCCCGCCTGTTCAACGGCCTGGCGCAGTGGAAGTCCGAGCGGACCGATCTCCTGCACGCGGTCATGGAGACCTGGCTGGCCGACGAGAACGCCATCGTCCGCGAGAAGTTCCGGCGCGGCGTGCGGACGCGGATGACCCCCCTGCTGGCCGGGATCATCGAACAGGGAGCCGCCGAAGGGACGATGACGGCCGGTCCGCCCCAAGAAATGGCCGTCGTTCTCGTGTCCGTGATCCTCGGGTTGAACGAAGTGGCGACCGACCTGTACTTCGCCCGTCAGGCGGGCACGGTCACGTTCGACGAGGTCGTGCGCACGCTCGAGGCGTACCCGGCTGCCTGCGAACGGATCCTCGGCCTCCCCGCGGGCTCGTTCCCCGTCCCCGACCGATCGATCATCAGCCAATGGTTTGGCTGAGCAGCAGCACGCCCAGAAGGAGCACGCCATGACCCCCGTCATCGAGATCGAAGGGCTGACCAAGTCCTACGGCCGTCATCGCGGCATCATCGACATCGACCTGGTCGTCGAGGAGGGCGAGGCGTTCGGCTTCCTCGGCCCCAACGGCGCAGGCAAGACGACCACGATCCGGACCCTGCTCGACCACATCCGTCCGACGTCGGGTCGAGCCCGCATCTTCGGCATCGACACGACAGTCGATCCCGTCTCCGTCCACCGGCGCCTCGGCTACCTGCCGGGCGAGTTCGCCCTCTACGACAAGCTGACCGGTGGCCAGACGATCGAATACTTCGCCAACCTGCGCGGCGGAGTCGATCCGGTCTACCAGGCCGAGCTGATCTCGCGCCTCGACGTCGATCCGACGCGCAAGTTCAAGGAGTACTCGAAGGGGAACAAGCAGAAGATCGGGCTGATCGCCGCATTCCAGCACCGCCCGGACCTGCTGATCCTCGACGAGCCGACATCCGGTCTCGACCCGCTCGTGCAGCAGACCTTCTACGAGATCATCCGCGAGGCGAAGCAGGAAGGCCGGACGATCTTCCTGTCGAGCCACATCCTGTCCGAGGTCGAGAAGACCTGTGACCGCGTCGCCATCATCCGTGATGGCCGGCTGGTCAAAGTCGATCGGGTCGAGGCGCTGCGCGACCTCGCCCACCACCAGGTCGAGCTGCGCTTCACTCAGCCTGTGCCGCGCGCGGCGTTCGAGGGCCTTGACGGCGTGAGCGACGTGGTCGTCACCGACCACACCCTGACGATGCGGGTCAGCGGGTCGATCCTGCCGGTCGTCCAGGCTGCCTCGCGCTTCGAGGTCGTCGACTTCGTCTCGCGCGAGCCCTCGCTCGAGGAGACGTTCCTCGCCGAGTACCGCCGCGACGCGGTCGAGGTGGCCTGACATGGCCACCGAGGTCCAGAGCCGGGCGTCGGCTCCCGCGTTCGGCCCGATCCCGCTCTCGAAGCGCCTGGCCGGCTACGGCAGCGTCTTCGGCAAGACGATCCGTGACTCCCGTCGGGCGACGATCGCTGGTCGGCGTCGGTCTCGGGCTCGTCCTCATCGGGGTGAGCGCCGCGATCGTGTCCCAGTTCGCGACGCCCGCGTCGCGTCACGAGATCGGTGCCGTCGTGGCCGCAGTGCCGCCGATCCTGCAGGGCCTGGCCGGCAAGCCGGTCAATGTCGAGACGCTGGGCGGGTACCTCCAATACAAGTACGGGACGTTCTTCCCGCTCGTGGTCAGCCTCTGGTCGATCCTCGCGCTCTCCGGCACGCTGGCCGCCGAGGCGCGCCGCGGCAGCCTCGAGTTCGTCGCGGCCAACCCCATGACCAGGCGGCGGATCGCGCTCGAGAAGCTGCTCGGCCACGTGACGTCGCTCGTGATCGCGATGGCCGTGATCTTCGTTTCGCTCGTGATCGCCGGCGGTGCCTTCGCGAAGCTGCCGGGCGATGCGATTCGGCGTGGCCGCTGCCGCCGGCTACGCGATCTGGCTCGGCCTCCTGGCGCTGGCCGCGGGGTCCGTCGCGTTCGCGTTGGCTCCCGTCCTCGGCCGTGGATCCGCGGCCGGCATCGCCGGCGCGATCACCTTCGGCGGGTTCCTCCTGAATGGCTACCAGGCCGCCATCCCGAGCCTCGCCCCACTCGCCAACCTCACCTGGTTCGGCTGGACCTCCGACCACCTGCCTCTCGCGGGCCAGTTCGACTGGGCACCGCTGATCCTCGTCGCGATCGTCGTGATCGTCCTGTGCGCCGTCGGCATCGAGGCCTTCGTGCGCCGCGATCTCGGGGCGACGAGCGCGATCCCCTGGCCCGGTCTGCCGCGCGCACTCGCTGGCATCCACGGGCCAGCGGGACGGACCGCCAGGGAGAACCTGCCGACGGCGCTGGCGTGGGGCATCGGGCTCGGCCTGTTCGGCCTCCTGATCGCCGGTTCCGGACGCTCGTTCGTCGAGCAGCTCGGATCGGCCCCGGACTTCCAGAGACTCCTCGGCAACATCTTCCCGGGCATCGACATCGGCACCGTCGGTGGCTTCCTGCAGCTCCTGTTCGTCGAGTTCGGGTTGGTGCTGGTAGGGCTCGCCGCGGCCACCCTCGTCGGGGGATGGGCATCCGATGAGTCGTCCGGTCGACTCGAATTCCTGCTGGCAACGCCGCGCGATCGTGTGCGCTGGCTCATCTCCGGCGCGCTCGGTGTCGGCAGCGGCATCGTCGTCATCACGGTCCTGTGCGCGATCGGGATCGGGATCGGCACAGCCAGCTCGGGTGGCGACCTCGTCACGCCGGTCCTCGGGTCACTTGTCCTCGGGCTGTTTGCGCTGGCGCTCGCTGGCATCGGCATCGCTGTCGGCGGACTCGTCGGGCCGCGGGCAGCCGCTCCCGCCGTCGCCATCCTGACGATCGTGACCTGGCTGATCGACATCATCAGTCCGGCGCTCGGCTTGCCCGACGCGATCCACGGGCTGGCCCTCAGCTCGCATTTCGGTCTGCCGATGGTCGGCGTCTGGGACAACACCGGTATCGCGGCGTCGTTGATCCTGGCGGTTGTCGGAGTCGCGATCGGGGCATGGGGCTTCGCGCGTCGGGATCTCGACAGCTAGGCGGCCCTACCAGGCTGCGAGAGCCCAGATCCCTGGGTCGCGTTCGGGCTCGCCCTCGCCGATCTCCGCGAACAGGGCGACCGCGCGCTTCAGGTGCTCCATCGCGTCGGCCTCACGACCCGCGTCGTGAAGGATGTCCGCGAGGTGGTTCTCGACGGCCGCTTCCAGATGACGATCGCCGATCCGACGACAGGTCTCGATGGCGCCTTGCGCGATGGCGACGGCCTCGTCGGTCGACCCGCCGGCAGCGATCGCCAACGCGAGGCCGGAGGCCGCCGCGATCGACGCCGTCGGATCGGGATCGTTCGCCGCGAGCTCCGCGCTCCGTTCGAATGCCGCGCGAGCGGCGATCGGATCGCCACTGGCCTGGGCCACAAGCCCGACGAGCCGTTCGGCCATCCCGGCGCCAGCGGGATCTTCGGCCCGTTCGGCTGATTTGAGCGCAAGCTCGGCGGTCCCGGCCGCCGTATCGAGGGCGCCTGCCTGGAGCTCCACGACACAGCGTTCGACCAAGGCTCGAGTGCGGATGGACGGATCCAGTTCGGAGGAAGCAAGGGCGGCATCCAGGTGACTCGCCGCTCCGCGGAGGTCACCTCGGCGGCGGTGGACACGGCCAAGCGCCACCTCGATCGCCGACAAGTCGGCGGGCCCCGCGAGCGCTGCAGCCGTCTCGAGTGCTTCGTTCGCCTGCGGGTACTCACCCAGCCTTGCCCGCAGCTCCCCGATCCTTGCATGCAGAGCCCACGCGTCGGGGTGGTCGAGCGCCAAGGCAGCCTCAAGGTGTCCGATCGCTTCGCGGTTCGCAAAGACCGCCTGTGCCTGCTCTGCGGCTTCGAGGAAGGCGTCGGCCGCCTCCGCGGGCCGGCCCGCCTCGCGCTCATGAAGTGCGATCAGCGCATAGCGACCGACGTCATCCCGGGCGCCGCCCGTCGGTTCGAGCCGGAGCGCGTCGGCCGTTCGACGGTGGAGCAGGCGCCGTCGCGCCAGGCTGATCCCGTCGTAGGCCGCATCACGCAGGATGCCGTGGCTGAAGTCGAACCGCACTGGCTCGCCGGCGGGTCCCGGGATCTCGCGGATGAGGCCGCGCCTGACGAGTCGCTCAAGAGAGTCGACCGTCTCTTCCTCGGACCGGCCACTGGCGTAGCGCGCGGTGCCGGCCCCGAATGAACGGCCGATGACCGCCGCCGCCGACAGGACCTGGGCAGCCGCCTCGCCCACCGACGAGATCCGTTCGCGCAACAACGCCTGGACCCCGCGCGGTACGGAGGTGCCGGGGTCCTCACCGCTCGCGAGGAGCTCCGCGACGTGGAGCGGCAGTCCCTCAGCGTCGGCCACGACTGCATCGATATAGGCGTCGTCCGTGACGGTCCCGTGCCGCGCGGCGCGGATCATGGACACGACGGCGGACCGCTCGAGCCGCTCCAGGACGATGTCGAGCGCACCGGGCATCCGGACCAGATCGTCCGCGGTCGCCACCCCCTCGACGGATAAGTCCTCGCGCCGCCAAGCCAGGATAAGGACCAGTGGTCGCCCGTCGAGGCGGCGCGCGAGGTACGCCACAAATTCGCGGGTCGAGTCGTCCGCGAGGTGCAGGTCATCGATCCAGACGGCGCCGACGACCGGCCCGGCCACGAGGACCGTCAGTGCCGAAGCGATCGCATCCAGCAGCCGCACGCGTGCACTCCGGCTGGGTGGACCCATCGCCTGACGCGCCGGACGCAGCTCCGCTGGTAGGTCGATCAGGCGCCCGATCTCGTTACGCGCCGTTTCGTCCAGGACCGCCAAGCGATTGACGCCACCCGGCGTGGCGAGGCCGGCACGTAGCAACTCGGCGATGGGGCCGTAGGGGATCCCTGCCTCGCCTGGGTATCCGCGCGCCCCGAGCACCGTCCCGCCAGACGACCGAAGCACGTCCACGACCGACTCCACGAGCCGCGTCTTCCCGATGCCTGGCTCTCCCTCCACCACGACGACACGCCCGTCTCGGGTCGCCGCAGCGTGCGCGCGCAGGATCGCGGCCAGGTCGTCATCTCGACCGACGAGGACGGGCCTCGGTTCGTGCGCGGTCACCGCGATCTCGGCGTCGAGCGCTACAGCTGATGTGGATCCGGCCACGACGTCGGTTTGCAGCTCCGCCCGGTCCTCGCGGATGGCCTCGTACAAGTCGGTCGTCTCGCGCAGGGGCGCCACCCCTAGCTCGCGATCGAACAATGCGACCAGGGCGCGGTACTGACGAATGGCACCAGATCGGTCACCGGAACGGGCCAGTAGTGCCATGACGCGCCGTTGGCCCGGTTCATCCAGAGGGTCAAGCTCGACACGCCGTCGGGCTGCTTCGATCGCCCCGGCTGCGTCGCCGGCGAGGCTCCTGGCCTCCGCCAATCGATCGAGCACATCCCCCGCCATCCGCTCGACCCGGCTGCTCCGGGCGGCTTGCCAGTCGTCGAAAGCGGGGCTGCCACGCAGTGCGAATCCGGCGAGGAACGGGCCGCGCGCCAGGGTCACCGCCGCCTCGAGGTTGGACGCTCGATCCGAGGCCGCCAGCCGCTCCAGCTCCAGGAGGTCGACCGAGCACGTCGTTGGATCCAGCGCGACGCGGGCTCGATCGATGGTCAGTCCCTGGTCGCCGACCGCCGTGCGCAGGGCCGAGAGGGTTCGCCGAAGGGCGCCGCGGGCCGCTTCGTCGTCGGCGTCGGGCCAGAACATCGCCGCCAGCTCATCGCGGGCGAACGGCCGTCCTTCGGCCGCCACGAGGGCGATGATGGCGAGAGCCTTCCGTGTATCGACGACGATCGGGCGACCGCCGACCTCGACTTCGAGGGGGCCGAGCAGCCGGATCCGGAGCAAGGGCTCGCCGCGACGCATCTCGTAACGGTATCGCGTTCCGTGTCACATCCCGTAACGTTATCCGGACGCAGGAGGGCCAGGATCGTCACGTGACGACCTCCATCGCCGTTCGACGGGCTTGCCTCGCCGCCGCCCTCGGTCCGATCCCGGCCGCCCGATGAAAGCTACGAAGCGATGAGCGTTGCCCCGCTCCGTCGACGGTGGGGCTCGCTGCCGTGGGTCGTCGCGGTCGCCGACATCGCGGTATTCACGCTTGCAATGGCCGTTTCGGGGGAGACGGAATTGCAGTTCTTCGCGATCCTCGGCGCGATCATCGCCTCTTCGGTCCTCGTGGGAGCCCTGCTGATGACCCGGGCGACCGGAAACAATGTGGGGCCACTTCTGCTCATCGCCGGCACGACTCAGACCGCCAACCTGGTCGTTGGTGAGTACGTGGCACACCTCGAAGGACCGGGGGGGCCGATCGCACTAGTTGGGAACGGTCTGAACCAGGTCGTGTTGACGTGGGCGCTGTTGGCGATTCTGACTCCGGCGTGCCGCTCATCTTCCCGGACGGGCATCTCCCGTCCCGTCGATGGCGGTTCGTGGTATGGCTGACGATCGCGGGAATGGTGGCGTTCGCCGTCGTGACGCTGTTCAAGCCCGGTCCCATCGCAGAGGGATCACCCGACAACCCGCTCGGCGTCCTGGGCTTCGAGCCAGTCTTCCTTTTCCTGAACGCGCTCGCCTCGTTCGGTGCACTCGTAGGGTTCGGCGGGGCCGTCGTGTCGATCGCGGTTCGGTTCCGACGCGGCCGCGGCATCGAGCGTCAACAGTTGAAATGGGTCCTCGCGGTCGCCGGGGTCGCCGCCGTCGCATTCCTGGCCGGAGCGTTCCTGCCGGCGGGCCTGGCCAGGGACATCGCTCTCAATCTGGGACTCCTGAGCCTGATCGCGATGCCCGTCGCTATCGGTATCGCGGTTCTGCGCTATCGCCTGTACGAGATCGATCGGCTGGTCTCAAGAACGATCGCCTACGCCCTGGTGACCGGTGGCCTGATCGTCGTCTACCTCGTTGTGAACCTGGGGCTCACCACGGCCTTCAGTTCCCTGGCCAACGGAAACTCCTTTGCGGTGGCAGCCTCAACGCTGGTCGTCGCGGCCCTGTTCACGCCCGTCCGGCGGCGGATCCAATCGGTTGTCGATTCGGCGCTTCGACCGGGCTCGCGTGGATGCCGAGCGAACGACCGCGGCGTTCTCCGAGCGCCTCCGTGACGAGGTGGACATCGCGACCGTCACCGCCGACCTGGACGGGACCGTGCGGTCGGCGCTGCGGCCGGCGAACCTTGGCCTGTGGCTGCGGGCTAGCGAGCGATGACGCGCCGACTTCGTCCGTCTGACTGGATCGCGATCGGACTCCTCGTCTCGTCGCTCGCGATGATCCTGTTCGCGTTCGCCTCGCTCTTCCTTCCGGGCAGGTCCGCCCTCTCCAGTGCCCCGGACCTCCCGATCTTCGTCGGCGCATGCTCCATCTTCGTGGCGCTTCCGTCCGTCGGGGCGATCCTGGCCATCCGTCGTTCCGCCAACCCGATCGGATGGCTCTTCCTCGTCTGTGGGATCGGATTCATCATCGGGGTCTTCTCGTCGGAGTACGTCGGTCGGACGATCGTCTCCGGGGCGAGCCTGCCACTCCACGCGTTCGTGGATTGGGCGGGTGCGTGGAGTTGGACCCTTTCGATCAGCCTGGCGGTGATCTGGATCCCGATGTTGTTCCCCGATGGCCACCTAGCGGGAACCCGCTGGCGGCCCCTGGCCTGGGCGGGGGCCATCCTGGTCGTCACGGGGACACTCGCGCAAGCGATCCTGCCGGACGCAGCCGATGGATGGTCCGGCCAGTGCCAATCCGGTTGCCGCCCACGGTCCGATCGGGGATGTCGCGGCCGCCCTGGCCGGCCTCTACTCCGGCACTGGTCATCCTGGGTGTGTTGTCGCTGGCCTCACTCGTCGTTCGGTTCCGTCGGTCCCACGACGTCGAGCGCCAACAATTGAAGTGGTTCCTGTTCGCGGTCGGCTTCCTCGTCGCAGCCGTCGTCGCCGTCATCACGATGTGGGAGGTCGCCTGGGCCGCCATGATGCTCGGTCTTGCGTCGCTTCCGATCGCCGCGGGTATCGCGATCCTGCGATATCGACTGTACGAGATCGATCGGCTGGTCTCGCGAACGATCGCGTATGCCGTGGTGACGGGTGGCCTGATCGTTGTCTACCTCGTTGTGAACCTGGGGCTCACGACGGCCTTCAGTTCGCTAGCCAGCGGGAACTCGGCCGTCGTGGCGGCATCCACGCTCGTGGTCGCGGCCGTGTTTGCGCCACTCCGTCGGCGCGTGCAGTCCTCGTCGATCACCGTTTCGATCGCGCGCGCTATGACGGCGAGCGGACCGTGGACGCGTTCTCGAAACGACTGCGAAACCAGGTGGACCTACCAGCGGTCGCAGCCGACCTCCAGATCACCGTCCGGGCTGTGATCGCTCCGACCTCCGTGGGTCTGTGGCTGCGGGATCGTGACCGATGAGCGCGAAGCCGACAACGCATAGCCTGAGGCAGATGACTGGATGGCGCGCTGCCGCGGTTTGGCTCGTCACAGCGTCGGGCATCGTCGCGATCGGTTTCGCCGAGCTCTTCAACCCGGCCGATTGGATCATCGTGCTGATGTTCGTCACGGTCATCGTATCGTTCGGCATGGTCGGCGCCGTCGTCGTCGTCCGCCTACCCGGCAATCTGGTGGGCTGGCTGCTCTGGGGGAGCGGAGTCGCGCTTGTCTGGGCGTTCCCCAACGACTTCAAGGTCGGCGGCATACTTCTGGCCGGCGCTCATCCTCGTGGGAACGGTCTACGCGTGGGTGGGCGCGCGGATCATCTCGAGGGAGCCGCGGAACCTCGTCGGCTGGTTCATGCTCCTGGGCGCCTGTTGCTGGGCCTTCGACCGTCGTCGCGCAGCAGTACGCCTGGTTCGCGTTCCAGTCGACCGGCGCCTCCCGGGCGCGCCCTTCGGCGCGTGGCTCAGCACATGGGTCTGGCCACTCGGGACAGCGATGCTCCTGATCCTGATGCCCATCTTCTTCCCTGACGGACATCCGCCTTCGAGACGGTGGGGCCCGATCGTGGTCGCTGTCGGCGTCGCCGTGCGTCTGCGGCGGCTGTCGGTCGCGCGGTCGAGGCCTGGGGATTCCGAGACGACGTGACCCTGCTGATCATGCGCCGCGCCGATCTCCAGAGGGATCCGGGCTCGTCGGCGCCGTTGCCGGGCTTGGTATGGCGCTGGTCTTCCTCGTCGTGGTCCCGCTCGCTCACCATCGCCGTACATCGCGCGATGGCGCGCATCGACCGGCGTGCGCCGACTCCAGATCCGCTGGTTCGTGTCCGCGATCGCGCTGTCTGCTATCTGTGTCGTCGTCTCCTCGCTGGGCTACCTGTCGGGCGTCGTCGATGGGCTGGCCCAAGCTGTCCTCGTCCTCGCGGCGATGACGTCCCGGCTCTCGCCATCGGCGCCGCGATCCTGCGCTACCGGCTGTACGACATCGACCGCGTGGTCAGTCGGACGATCGCCTACGCGGTCGTGACCGCTGGCCTCCTGATCGTCTACCTCGGGGTGAACCTGGGGCTCTCGACCATCCTCAGCTCCGTCGCCGGGAGCGGCTCTGTCGCGGTCGCCGCGTCGACGCTGGTCGTCGCGGCGCTCTTCACACCGGTTCGACGGCGCGTGCAGCGGGTCGTGGATCGCCGCGTTCGATCGGGCGCGATACGACGCCGAGCGGACGACCGCGGCGTTCTCCGAACGGCTTCGCAACGAAGTGGATCTGGCGGCGGTGGCCGCTCGACCTCGACCAGACGGTACGGGCCGCGATCGCCCCCGCGAGCGTCAACGTCTGGCTGCGGGCGGGCGACCGATGAGCGACTCGCGAAAGCTCACACGGATCTCGTAACGATGTCCGGACGGAAGCCGGACACGCTATCCAAACCAGAGCAGCAAGCGGACCTCGGAGGCCACATGCAACCTCGCAATCTCGCTCTCGTCGGCGCGGCGCTTGGGGTGCGATTCGGGGCGGTCGGGCTGATCGCTCCCGGGTCCCTCGGCGCCTTCTTCGGGATCCAGATGGACGCGACCTCCACGGCGCTGATCCGCCTGGTGTCCGCGTCGTACGTCGGCTTCGGCGTCCTGGACTGGGCGGCTCTCGACCTGACTGACCGGGCGGCCTGGCGCGTGGTCGCCGTCGCCAACACGGCCGGTTGGGCGCTCGGCGGCGTGGTGATGGCCACGGCCCTGGCGTCGGGCCTGGGCAACACCGTCGCCTGGGGCATGGTCGCGATCCAGGTCGCGATGACGATCGGGTGGCTTGGCGTCATCGCGTGGACGAGCCGCACAGGAGCGAGTCGAGACCCGCGGCATGACGGAGCTGACTCGTCCGATCCGCCGCCTCCTCAGCCGGTCCGACGGTCCTGCGGCAACGCCCAGTCCCAGGCGCCGGACCGACGTCGAGACGGCGTCCGGCGAGCAGGACGTTCCGTCGATCGCCGTCGACATCGCCAATCGGACCCGCTCCTGGCCTTACCTGCAGACCGCGTCCGGGCCGGTCGAACTGGCCCGTCTGGAGCTGGACTCGCCGGCGGTTCGGGAACTCCGCGACGCCGGCGTGGCGCTCGTCGTCCCGCTCGTCTCGCAGGGCGAACTCGATCGGCACGCTCAACCTGGGTCCGCGCCTGTCCGAGCAGGACTACTCGACGGACGACCGGCGGCTCCTGACCACCCTGGCCGCCCAGGCCGCCCCGGCCATCCGCGTCGCCCAGTTGGTCCGTGAGCAGGCGCACGAAGCCGCCGAGCGCGAGCGCCTCGAGCAGGAGATGCGGGTCGCGCACCCTCATCCAGCAGCAATTCCTGCCGCGCGAGCTGCCGAACCTGCCGCAGTGGCAGATCGCCGCCTACTACGGTCCGGCCCGCGCCGTCGGGGGCGACTTCTACGACTTCATCGAGATGCCCGGCGGCCGCATCGGCATCGCCGTCGGTGACGTGACCGACAAGGGCGTCCCGGCAGCGCTGGTCATGGCGCGGACCCACTCGGTCCTGCGCGCCGAGGCGACCCGCAGCGATTCGCCGGCGAGATCCTCGGCCCGCGCCAACGCGTTGCTCGTGCCCGAGATGCCGGCGCGGATGTTCGTGACCTGCCTGTTCGCTGTCCTGGACCCGGCGACCGGCCGGGTCGTCCTGGCCAACGCCGGCCACAACCTGCCGTACGTGCGCACGGCGGACGGCGTCATCGAACTGCGCGCGACCGGGATGCCGCTCGGCCTCCTGCCGGACATCCAGTACTGGAGACCGAGGGCGTGATCGCTCCGGGCGACAGCGTGCTGCTGTATTCGGACGGCCTGGTCGAAGCCCACGACCCGGCGCACCAGATGTACGGGTTCCCGCGGCTCGCGCGCGGAGATGGCCGTCGACGACGCCGGCAGCGAGCTGCTCGATCGTGCTGCTCGACACGCCTCCGCGCGTTCACGCGGACCCCGACTGGGAGCAGGAAACGACATCACGCTCGTCACCCTGCGGCGCGCATACGCCGTCGCCGAGCCGCCTGCGCCGGTAGATCCGACCGCTGCTCGACCCAGTTCTCGGTCCCGGGCGAAGAGGGCAACGAGCGCACTCGTCGATGGATCGCGTCGCTGCGGCTGTCGCCGACCTCGGCCTCGATCCCGCTCGCCTCGAGCGCCTCAAGACGGCGGTCAGCGAGGCGCGCGATGAACGCCATCGAATACGGCAGCCAGGGCCGCCCGGAGGTCGCCGTCGAGATCGCGGTCGAGACGACGCCCAGGTGTCGTCGTGCGGATCACGGACCAGGCCCTGTCCGGGCCGGTCCCCGCCGACGCCGAAGCGCCTGACATCGACGCGAAGCTCGCCGGCCTCCAGAAGACGCGCGGATGGGGTCTGTTCCTCATCCGGGCGATGGTCGACGACATGGACGTGACGACCGACGGGACGACGCAGACCGTCACCCTGACCCTGGTCCGCGAGGAGCAGTGCGTGATGGAACCGCCGAGTTCAGTGCGGTCGTCGAGGAACGGACGGACGGTGCCGTGATCCACTGCGAGGGCGACCTCAACGTCCGTGCGGACGCCGCTCTGCGAGGCCGCCTACGCCGAGGCGGCGTCCTGGGGCCACGGCGAGATCACGCTCGACTTCGAGCGCTGCGGCTACATCAACAGCACCGGCATCGCGCTCATCGTTCGGTTCCTCACGACGGCGCGCGGCAGACGGGCGGACGGTCCGGGTGAGCCGGCCTGACTGCACCACTATCGCCAGATCTTCGAGATCACCCGCTTGTCGGACTACGTGGCGATCCTCGACGCCGCGCCGATCGGCGCGAGCGCGCACGCCTGAAGGAGTTGCCCAGTGACAGCGATGACGATCCTCGTGAGCCGGGACGGCGACGCCGGCATCCTCCACATCGCGGGCGACATCACGTCCGCCTCCGAGCCCGAGATCATGAAGGCCTATGCCCAGGCCAGCGATGCCGGAGCCACGGCGATCGTCCTGGACTTCAGCGCCCTGGAATACATGAACAGCGGTGGCATCGGCCTGCTCGTGACCCTTCTGGTCCGATGCCAACGGGCTGGCCAACGCCTGCTCGCCGTCGGCGTCTCCGACCGCTACCGCCAGATCCTGGCCCTCACTCGCCTCGACGAGGCGATCGAGATCCACGACGACGAGGCGGCGGCCGTGGCGGCCGTCACCGCCTGAACCAGGAAGGACATCGATCATGACGAGCATCGCTCCCGACGATCCCGGCACCCGCTCCGATGCCAACTGGGCCAAGCCGGTGGACCGCCTCTCCGCGGCCGGCGTCGCCGGGGCAAAGGACGACGCCGTCAGCGGCGCGCGTCGCGGGGCCCGCTCCAGGGGTTCGGCCAGTTGTGGCAGAAGACGTTCAGGGCCCCGCTCGTCGGGGTCGACCTCACCCCGCAGGCCGTGATCGCGATCTGGAAAGAGCCGTTCCCGACCTTCTGGCCGAAGGGCCAGCGGTTCTACGCTCCCCTGTCCGGCATCGCGCCAGGCGAGGTCGGACTCCTGGAGATCGCCCCGTGCCCGGCGCCCCGGTCCAGCTGTCCACTGGCGTCCTGGTCCTGTACGCGGACGACGAGTCGTTCACGTTCATGACCCCCGAAGGCCATACGCTGTCGGCGTGGATCACGTTCTCCGCCTACCGCGATGGCGACGTCACGGTCATCCAGGCGCAGGCCCTCGAGCGGCCTTCGGACCCGTTCGACGAGCTGGCCTACCTGCTCGGCGGCAACCGGATGAACAACTCGTTCTGGAAGCAGACCCTGGAGAACCTGGCCCGCCACGTCGGTCTGGCCGAGCCGGCCGTGGAGACCCAGAGCGTGTGCATCGATCGGAACCGACAGTGGCGGCTCGTCCGCAACCTGCGCTACACCGCAACCGTTCGCTCGGCCCGCCGCACGATGACGGCTCCAGTCCGCAAGCTCACCGGCAAGGGTTGACCGGGACTTCTCATCGAGGAACGTCCGTGGCGCCTGAGAGCCCCTGCGGACCCGTCAGCCCGATCGCCTGCCGGTGACCATTCCCCAGCTCGACGCGGTGGTCGTCGGTGCCGGGCCAAACGGCCTGGCGGCCGCCATCACCCTGGCTCGCGCCGGGCGATCAGTGACGGTCTTCGAGGCGTCGCCGACCGTGGGCGGTGGCACGCGGACCCAGGAGCTGACGCTGCCGGGATTCCGTCACGACGTCTGCTCCACGATCCTGCCGCTCGCGCTCGCGTCGCCCTTCTTTCGAACCGTGGACCTGGCGGCGCGAGGCGTCGAGTTCATCCAGCCCGACGCGCCGTTCGCCCATCCCCTCGACGACCGCCGTGCGGCTGTCCTCGAACGCTCGGTCGCGGCGACCGCTGCTGGTCTCGGACCTGTCGACGGGCGGAGCTGGCGTCGTCTCTTCGGCCCGCTGGTGCGCGACTGCGAGAGTCTCGCCGATGAGCTGCTGCAGCCGGTCATCCATCTGCCGCGACACCCGCTGGCGCTCGCTCGCTTCGGGATCCTGCGCTTCGCTCCGCCCAAGGCCTCGCCCGAAGCCGATACCACGACGATGACGCCCGAGCGCTCTTCGCCGGCGTCGCGGCCCACGCGATGCTGCCTCTCGACCGACCACTCACGGCGGCATTCGCACTGGTCCTCGCCACGTTCGCCCAGGAATCGGTCGGCTGGCCCATGGTCAAAGGCGGTTCGCAGGCCGTCGCGGACGCACTCGTGGATGAGCTCCGCTCGCTCGGTGGCGAGGTCGTCCTGAACGAACACGTTGCTGATCTCGCGCAACTGCCGCCGCATCGTGTCTCGATCCTCGACGTCACTCCCCGTCAGCTGGTAGCGATCGCCGGCGACCGGTTGCCGGCACGGATCCGCAAACGCTACGAGTCGTTCCGCTACGGCTCCGGCGTCTTCAAGATGGATTGGGCGCTCGATGGGCCGGTCCCCTGGGCGGCGGATGACGGGTCCGGTCGCACGGGCACGGTGCGTATCGGAGGGACCCTCGCGGAGGTCGCCTCGGCCGAGGCCGATGTCGCGGCCGGGCGCCGCCCGACGGCACCCCGTTGCGTGCTGTTCGTCCAGTACGGCCGCTGGGATCCGTCGAGGGCGCCGGCGGGGAAAGAGACTGCCTGGGCCTATTGCCACGTCCCCGCCGGCTCGACGGTCGACATGACCGCCGCGATCGAGCGACAGGTGGAGAAATTCGCACCGGGCTTTCGCGATCGGATCATCGGACGAGCCACGCATTCCCCAGCCCAGATGGCGGCCCACGACGAGAACTACATCGGCGGCGACGTCGACGGCGGGATGCAGGACATCCGCCAGCTCATCTTCAGGCCGACGCCCACGCTGGATCCGTATTTCACCGGAGCGCCGGCCTGTACCTGTGCTCGTCTGCTGCGCGCCGGGCGGTGGCGTGCATGGGATGGGCGGCCTGCTGGCGGCTCGATCGGCGCTTCGTCGCGACCTGAGGTAAGGCGCGGTGGACCAAGTGTTGGTACCGCATACCGGATACCCCAGTGAACCGTCTCATGTGTTTCAGCCGCCTGCACGCAGTACCTGGAAGAACGGCAGTGCTCGGCCACAAGGAGGTCGCGATCACCCTCGGACCGCTACAGCCACGCCCTGCCGACGATGCAGACCGAGGCGATGGCCCGCCTCGACGCGGTCCTCGGCCGCTCACCACTCGACCGGGCCGCAGACGTGCCGGTCCGTCGGTCGCCCCCAGCGTCGCAGCTCGAGACGGACCGCGCCGTCACGGCCACCACGCCGGCCGCTCGCCATAAGGGACCAGATAAGGGACCAAACGCCGGTCCGCGGCCAGTGAAGAGACCCGATCCGAGCGTGGATCGGGCTCGAAACCGGCGATTCTGGTACCGCATACCGGATTCGAACCGGTGATCTCCGCCTTGAGAGGGCGGTGTCCTGGGCCTCTAGACGAATGCGGCCCCGTCGGCCGGGCGTCGCGCCGGGCCGGTCGGCATGATACCAGCGCGCGTCGAGGCCCCATCAAACGCCGCCCTGCCAGGGGCCTTAGAGCCGGTTCGTCTCCAGGAAGCCCGGATCGCGTTCGGCGACCTGCTGGAAGCTGGTCTCGCCGACGACCAGCCCGTAATGCGAGTGCGCGGCGAACGGTTCGTACCCGGCATCGAGCCATTCGGCCAGCCGCTCGGAGTCGGCCAGCGTGACGCTCGCGGTCCAGCCCGGCGCCGACGACGAGCCGAGGCGTCTCCGCGAGCCCGCGGCGATCGACCGGGACGCCCGCCAGCATCTGCCGTCGCGCCGCGCCGGCCTCGTGCGGCTTCTGGCCGAGCAGGTGCTGGATCCGCAGCACGTCGGCCAGGGTCAGGTCCCGATCGTCACGGAGCAGCCGCTCGGGGAGCGTCTCCCAGCCGATCAGCGCCTTGCCGTAGACGTCCGGGATCTCGCGCAGCTCGTGCGCGCGGGCCGGGACGCGCAGCTCGCGCGGCAGCTCCGAGCTGAGCAGCACCAGGCCGGAGATCGGCATCCGTTCGGCGGCCTTGAGCGCGAGCAGGCCGCCCATCCCGTGACCGACCACGACGACGCCGGAGCCGAACCGCTCGAGGGCGCCGACGACGTCCTCGGTGTAGGTGTCGAACGACAGCGTCGTCGGATCGGCGGTCTGCGACCAGAAGTGGTTGCGCAGGTTGAGGGCGTGGCCCTCCCAGCCGCGCGCGGCGAAGTAGCCGAGGTAGCGCTCCCAGACCCACGAACCGGCCAGCTCGCCGTGGACGAACAGCAGCGGCTTGCGGCGCGACCGCCGCTCGGGCAGCCACGACTCGATGTAGATGCCCGCGCTCGTCGAGCTCGATCTCGTCCTTGCGGACGGGCCGGCCGTTGGCTCGGCGGGACCTGCGCGCGGGCGAGGATCTGCTCAGGTGTCGTATCGGGCATCAAGGTTCACCACTCGTGCGGGTTGATGACGAGGCCGGTCAGGGCCTTGGGGTAGAAATAGGTCGATTTCTGGGGCATGACGTCGCCGTCGGCGGCGACGGCCGGGACCGACGCGACCGGGGTCGGCTCGAGCAGGAACGCGGCATCCGCGCCATCGAGACCGGCCTCGACGCGCTCGATCGCGTCGGCGGCCGACTTCGTGTAGTCGATCGCGCCCGCGGCGACGGCCTCGGCGTCGATCCCGGCCAGGCGCTCGAGCGCCGCGCCGAGCAGCGTCACGTCGAGCGATCGCAGTGCCTCGCCGCCATCGGGCAGGAACGGCTCGAACGCGTCGCGACGCGCGGTCAGGAGCGCCCCGCCGGCCCGCGTCCACAGCCCGAACCGACCCTCGCCGCCGCGGGCCAGCGCCAGCGGCCTCGAACCGCTCGCGCAGGTCGGCCGGCCGACATCGCGCTCGACCAGCGAACAGCTCGTCGAGCCGATCGAGCAGCGCCGTCACACCGTCGTCGCCGAGGCCGCGCACGATCCGGTGCGTCGGCAGGACCGTGAGCGGCTCGCCGACGGCGTCGAGGAACAGCGTCAGGAGGTAGTCGAACGCCGGATCCTCCTCGCACGAGCGCGACATCCGGCGCTCGTCGCGATAGCGCAGCGCCGTCTCGTAGCGATGGTGGCCGTCGGCGATCGTCGACCGGTCCGCGCGACGCGGCAGCCAGGAGCGGTGCGACCGCAGCCGCGCCGTCGCCGTCGGCCGCGACCGCCCAGAGTCGATGGCGCACGCCGTCGTCGTCGATCAGGTCGATGTCCGGCGCGACGGGCCGTCGATCGCGTCGAGCACCGCACGACCCGCGCCGGACGGATCGTCGTACAGGCCGACGACCGGGCTCGTGTTGACGCCGGTCGCGCGGAGCAGCTTGTAGCGATCCTCCTTGGGCGCCGGACATCGTCCGCTCGTGCGGCAGCACGCCGGAGCCCTCGTCCGAACGCGCTCGCAGTCGAAGCCGCGCGAAGAACCCGCGCTGGGTCCGGCTGCACGTCGGTCCCGGGCACGCGGTACGCCTGCTCGTAGACGTAGATCGACGGGTGCGGGTCCTTGTGGAGCGTCCCGTCGGAGCGCCACGCGGCGAGGGTCCGGGCCGCGCGGCGGTAGCGATCGTCGGGCTCGTCGCCGGGCTCCTCGCGTGGGCGGTCGAGCCGGCACGACGTTGGCCGGATGGCGCGCGAGGAGCCGCTCGTGCTTCGCGGTCGTCGATGACGTCGTAGGGCGGCGCGACGACGAGCGCGAGGTCGGCGATGGTCGCCGGGTCGTAGCGGAGCGCGCGGAAAGGACGGATCTCGGGCACGGGACCTCACGAAACCGGCGCTCTGGCCGGCGGCTCTCGGGACCGCCGCATCGTACGATAGCCGCCGTTCGGACGCGACGGACCGTGCAACTTTCGGACCGTGCCGGGCGTCCTTGCTGCGACCAGCCCGTCCCGAACGCCTACGTGGAGTGCCCGTGCCCCGTCACCCGCTCATGCCACGCCACTCCCTGGGCGCTCGTCGCGGCGTCCGGATCCTGGCCGTGCTCGGGCTGCTCGTCTTCAGCGCCGCTTGGGCCCGTCGCCGGCCCGGCCGGCCGCGGTCGGCGAACCGACGATGGAGGCGCGCATCCTGCTCGGCGGTCACGCCCGGCTCGGGTCGTGGGTCGCGATCTCGGTCCACCTCAAGAACGACGGCCCGGCGGTCAGCGGCGAGCTGCGGCTGGCGGGCGGCTCGCAGGGCCAGACCAGCTTCGGCATGGCGGTCGACCTGCCCACCGCAATCCGACCAGGTCCACGTCCTGTACGCCCAGCCACCGGCGTTCGGCACCGACCTCGTCGGTCGGTCCTCGTCGACGGTGACCAGACGATCGTCTACGGCCAAGGCCGACCTTCACCAGCCACGACGCGAGCCAGCTCGTCGTGGCCGTCGTCGCCGAGCATCCCGGAGCGGATCGTCGGCAACCTCGATCTCCTGCCGAACCAGAACCAGGTCGCGCCCGCGCGATCGTGAGCTCGCCCCCGAGGACCTGCCCGACCGCGTCGAGGCGTGGGGTCGGCGATCGACCGGATCGTCTGGCAGGACGTCGACTCCGAGCGGCTGTCGACGCCGCAGCGAGACGCGCTCCGTGGCTGGATCGCCGGTGGCGGACGGCTGGTCATCGCCGGCGGGACGGTCGGCCCGAAGGCACTCTCGGCGTTCCCCGACACCCTGCTTCCCTACCGGCCCGTCGTCACCACCGACGTCGCCGCCGGCGACCCTGAGCGGGATCCTCGGCCAGATCCCGCCCGGACGGCGACCACCCTGCCGGCGCTCTCCGGGTCGATGATCGAGGGACGGACGCTCGCCACGGTCGGTGACCAGGTCGTGGCCGCCGAACGCCCCTACGGCTCGGGCTCCGTGACGCTGATCGGCTTCGACCCGACGGTCGACTGGATCGCCAAGACCGACACCTCGCGGCAGCCTGTGGCGCCGGCTGCTGCCCGCCCGGACGATCGGCGGCCTCACGTTCACCGACGACAACATGCTGGTGCAGGCGGTCTCCCAGCTCCCGACGCTGGCCCTCCCGCCGATCACCGGCCTGCTCGCCCTGCTGATCGCCTACATCGTGCTGATCGGCCCGATCAACTACCTCGTCCTCAGCGACTCGACCGGCGCGAATGGGCGTGGATCACGATGCCGATCCTCATCGTCGTCTTCGCGGCCGGCGCATACGCATACGGGGCGGTCGCTCCGCGGGAGCGACGTCATCGTCAACGAGATCGCCATCGTGCGCGGCGCTCCCGGCGCGACCGAGGGCTCAGCGCAGGCCTACCTCGGGGTCTTCTCGCCATCGCGCAGCGTCTACCAGGTCAGCGTCCCGGGCGGCGCGCTCCTGTCGACATCGATCAACGGCGACATGTTCGGCGGCGTCGGGACGGCGACCGTGCTCGACGTCCTCCAGGGCGACCCGGCGCGGGTGCGGGACCTGGCAGTGGGTTTCGGGTCGCTGCGGACGATCCGGGCCGAGACACCGGTCGCCGTCCCGCTCATCGAGGCCGACCTCCGGCTCGAGGACGGCCGTCTGAAGGGCACGGTGAAGAATGCGTCGAGCACAGGCGCTCGAGCGTCCCGCGGTCGTCCTCGGCCAGACGGTCGCCGTCCTCGACGATCTCGAGCCAGGCGCCGAGGCGACGGTGGACGTCGCGGTGCAGTTCGGACAGTTCACCCAGAGCCTGTCGGACAAGGTCGTCGGCCAGATGCTCGGAAACGAAGGGGCGATGACACCGGACCTGGCCCGGACGTATGTTCGCCACTTACATGGTCGACCAACTGACCTACGACCCGAACATGGGCGCCACCAACCTGCTGTCGGCCGATGGTCCGGTCGTGCTCGCCTGGGGCTCGAACGAGCTCGCTCCCGGTCGAGATCGCGGGTCAGAAGCCACGGCACCTCGGGAACGTCCTGTACTACCTGCCGACGAGGCTGGCGATCAGTGGCAAGACCACATTCCGGGCGGACATGCTGCGGTCGACCGTCGTCGAGTCCGATGCGGTCGTGTTCAACCGCGATGCCGCGACGATCAACTTCGGCCGCGGCTCGGTCACGCTCGCATATCGGCCGGTCGGCTTCGAAGGCCGGATCGCTCCCTCACAGCTGACCATCGGCCTCAACTTCGGCGAAAAGGGCCTGTCCGTCTCCGCCGGAGCCCATCAAACCGCTCGCCTCGATCCCGCCGCCGTGCGTGCCCTCTGCGACCGATTCGTGCAAGCCTGACTGAGTTCGACAATCTCGCCGAGATCGAGCTGTTCGACATCCAGCAGGGCGCCTGGAAGCGGCTGCCCCGCTTCGAGGACGGGACCCAGTACGCCGTGGACTCGCCGGCCCGGTACGTCGATCCGTCGTCGGGAACGGTGCTGATCCGGTTCGTCAACGATGTGACCGACAGCGTCGGGTTCTCGATCGACGTGTCGATCAGCGGGGACATCGAATGAGCGCGATCGTCCGCACCGAGGGCCTGGTCAAGCGCTACGACCGGACGCTCGCGGTGGCCGGCATCGACCTGGCCATCGACCAGGGCGAGATCTTCGGGCTGGTCGGGCCCAACGGCGCCGGCAAGACCACGACGCTGCGGATGCTCGCGACGCTGCTGCGGCCCGACGCCGGGACGGCCGAGATCGACGGCTGGTCGGTGACCCGGAACCCCGACGAGGTGCGTCGCGTCCTCGGCTTCATGCCGGACGCATTCGGCGTCTACGACGACATGAAGGTCTGGGAGTACCTCGACTTCTTCGCGCGCTGCTACGGGCTGCCGGCGGCCGGCCGACGGCGGATGATCGGCGACCTGCTCGAGCTGGTCGACCTCGGCAGCAAGCGCGACGCCTACGTCCAGGACCCTGTCGCGCGGGATGCAGCAACGGCTGTGCCTGGCTCACGCGCTCGTCCACGACCCGCAGGTGCTGCTCCTCGACGAGCCGGCGTCGGGCCTCGATCCACGCGCCCGGGTCGAGCTTCGCGAGCTGCTCCGCGAGCTACGCTCGATGGGCAAGACCATCGTGATCAGCAGCCACATCCTGCCCGAGCTCGAGGAGCTGTGCACGCAGCGTCGCGATCGTCGATCGCGGCCAGGTCCTGGCCCAGGGTCGTGTCGCCGAGATCGAACGACGACTTCGATTCGGGGCGGTCCTGCGCGTACGGCTCGCTGCTCGAGGGCGACGACCTGGCAGCGGCTCGCGACCGCTTGGCCACGGAGCCCGACGTCGCGTCGGCGACGATCCTGCCCGACGGTACGGTCGAGCTCGGGTTCCGCGGCGACGACGCGGCGGCGGCGCGACTGCTGGCCACCGTCGTTGCGGCCGGGCTGCCCGTCGCCAGCTTCGCCCGAGCCGCGAGCGACCTCGAGGAGCTGTTCCTCCAGGTCACGGCCGATCGAGCCGCTCCCGGTCGAGGCGGCCTGAGGTGGACCGGGAGATGGCCACGATCGAGGAGGTCGTCAGCCGACCCTTGCCTGAGCCAGCCCCGGAAACAGCGCCGCAGCGCCGGCCTCGGTCACCGTTCGGGGCATTCCGGCGCACCGCCGGCGGGGTCGGTGCGGTCGGGGTCAAGGAGCTGCGCGGCCGGATGCGCGGCCGACGAGCCTTCGTGATCATCAGCCTCTACCTGGTACTCCTCGCAGGGTTCGCCTGGATGGTCGAGCTGATCATGGAGCGGACGCTACGCGACCGGATTCGGTGGCAACGCGACATTCGCGACGGCCGCCATCGGCCAGGGCATCTTCGTCTCGATCCTGATGCTCGAGACCCTGCTCGTCGCGTTCCTTGCCCCGATGGCGACGGCCGGAGCGATCAGCCTCGAGCGCGAGAAGCAGACCCTCGAGATGCTCGCCGCGACGCCGATCACGTCGGTCGCCATCGTCGTCGGCAAGCTGCTCAGCGCGCTGATCTACGTCTGGTTGCTCATCGCGGCCTCCATCCCGCTCACCGCGGTCGTGTTCGTCTTCGGTGGGGTCGCGCCGGACGACCTGCTGCACGGGTACCTCGTGCTGATCATCACGGCCCTCGGGCTCGGGGCGTTCGGCCTTCTGTGCTCGAGCCTGGTCAAGCGGACGCAGGCGGCGTCGGCGATCACGATCTTCGGCGTCCTCGCGCTCAGCATCGGCTCGCTCTTCGTCATCCTGTTTTGGCAGGCACTCGCCAGCGCCGACCAGGGTCGCGGGACCGGCCCGATCAAGGGATCACCACCGGCGCCCCTGGTCTTCCTCAACCCGTTCCTGGCCCAGGCCGACGTGGCCCCCACAGACGCCCTGTGCGGCACGTCCTCGGCCCTGCGCTACTACTGTCGTTTCAAGGAGACGTTCCTGCTCGACCAGAACGGGGTCATCTTCGTCAATGGCTCCGGCCCGATCCCACCGGTCCAGATCGACACTGTCGGTGGCGGCCCGACTTCCCGTGGCCATCGACAAGGCGCCCGTCGTCCTCGGTCCGGACCAGATCAAGAAGCTCCAGATCCTCGCGGCGGGAGGCGGGGGAAAGGTATTCCCGCCGATCGCAGGCGGGCCTGATATCTCAGTGGGCGGATCCGCGAACGACGGACCGGTCCCGTTCGAGGTCGTCGATGCGGGCGTCTGGGAGAAGAACGTGATCGGCTGGTTCTCTTGCTGTCGATCGCTTTCCTGCTGCTCTCCGTCCAGTTCGTGTCACCGACCCGTCGCTGGCGCCTGCGACGCGGCGCGAGACGCAGCGAGGGGTACGCCTGATGGCAACTCCGGCCTGCTCTCCGCCGACTGCCGCGGCTGTCGCGGTCCGACCCGACCGTGGTCCCTCCGGACCCGCTTGCGGACACTGCCCGGGCCGCTCGATCCCGAGCTCGTCCGGCTTCGAAGCAGCCTCGTCCCCCACCGGCGACGTCTGTGGCTGCGCCGGCTCGTCCGGCGAGGGTGGATCGTCCTGGCGGCGGTCATGGTCACGGAAGTGCTGCTTTGGACCGTGGCTCGGTTCGTACCGCTCGAGCGAGCGGTGGTGGTCGGCGCTGCGATCCCGCTGATCGGTCTCCTTGGCTGGTTGGTCGCCGGGATGCGAGCCCGCCCACGTGTCGGCGAGACGGCTCTGGCCGTCGACGCTGAGGGCTCCCTGGGCGACCGAGTGTCGAGCGCGCTGGAGCTCGCCGTTGCCTTCCCGGGTTCCGCAGGACCGGCAACAGGAGATCCTGACCCGGACGCGTCCGAGCCGGCCGACGAGGCTGCCGAGACCGATAGCTTCGTCCGCCGCCAACGACGCGATGCCCTCCGCTCGATCGGCACGACGCCAGCCGGCCTGTTCAGACCGCGGTTCTCGCGCCAACCCGCCACCGTTGCCCTGCTGGCGGCCCTTCTCCTGGTGCCCGTCACGCTGCTCCCGAACCCGCAGGATGTCGTGATCGCGCTGCAGCAACAGGTCCGCCATGCAGCCGAACGACAAGCCGAGAGGATCGATCAGGTCGCCGAAGACCTGGCCGACAAGGGAGGCGATGCCCAGGATCCGCGGACAAGGCTTGCTCAGGAGTTGCGCGACCTCGCGCGCCAGCTGCGCGAGCGCCCGGATGACCTCGACGCGAACCTGGCGCGGCTCGGAGCGATCGAGACCGACGTGCGCGCCCAGGTCGATCCTTCCAATGAGCAGCGCGCTGCGTCGCTCACCGCGCTCAGCCGGGCGCTGTCGAGCGCCGCCACCGGCAAACCGGAGGCGAACCCCGCGGGTGATCCGCAGAAGGCGCACGACGACCTCAAGGACCTCGGCGACAAGCTCGACGGCCTGACGCCCGAGCAACAGCGCGAGCTGGCCCGCCAGTTGGCCGCCCTCGAGGCGACGGCGTCACAGGCGGATGGAGCGGCCGGAACGGCGTTGAGCGATGCCGCCCAGAGCCTGGCGCAGGGCGACACGGCTGGGGCTCGCCAGGCGTTGGATCGGCTGGGTGAGGCGCTCACGGGGGCGGATCGGCGCGTCACCGCGACGCGCGACCTGGCCGGAGCGGCATCTCGATTGCAGGATGCCCGTCGCGACCTCGCGGATGCTGGCCGGCAGACGGCCGGTCAAGGGCAGCAGGCCCAGGGCCAAGGGCAAGGTCAGGGTCAAGGCCAGGCGCAGGGCAGTCCCGGAACGGGCCAAGGGCAAGGTCAGGGTCAGGGCAGCCCGAACCCGAGCGGCGCCGGTCAAGGCCAAGGTCAGGGTCAGGGGCAGGGGCAAGGTCAGGGTCAGGGGCAGGGTCAGGGGCAGGGCCAAGGTCAGGGTCAAGGGCAGGGCCAAGGCCAAGGGCAGGGCCAAGGCCAAGGCCAGGGGCAGGGTCAGGGGCAGGGGCAGGGCGGCGCCATCGGTGGCGGCGGCTCCAACGCGCGCTCGCTTGGCAACGGCAACGGCGGCAATGGTCGACCCTCGGGCCCTACCAACCCGAACCGGCCGTCAGAGCTCGGCGCCGACCTGTCGTCGGTCTTCGCACCATTCGATCGCCTCGGCAAGCCCGGCGACCCCTCGTACGTGGCCGGAACCGGCGGTGACGGTCAGACCCAGCAGGGCAACCAGAACGGGCAGGGCTCCAACAACGGAACGCTGACCCCGTACCAGCAGGTCTTCACCGATTTCGAGAGATACGCGCAGACCTCGCTCGATCGCGGCTACATCCCGCTGTCGGTCAAGGACTACGTCCGGGACTACTTCAGCTCACTCGATCCATCCAACTGACCGCCGGAGGGACCATGACCGCGTCCAGTGCGCCCGAAGGGGCTCCCCGTCTCGCTCCCGAGGCATTCGCCGAACGTGCCCAGGCCATCGAACGTGAAGTCGGTCGCGTCATCGTCGGCCAGGCCGCGCTCGTCCGCCAGACGCTGACCGGGTTGCTGGCCAACAGCCACGTCCTGCTCGAGGGCGTGCCCGGCCTCGGCAAGACGATGCTCGTGCGCACGATCGCCGACGTCATCGACTGCAACTTCAACCGCATCCAGTTCACGCCCGACCTGATGCCGGCCGACATCACCGGCACCAACATCCTCATCGAGGAGGGCGGCCAGCGCGTCTTCCGCTTCCAGCCCGGACCGATCTTCGCCAACCTCGTCCTGGCCGACGAGATCAACCGCGCCACGCCCAAGACGCAGTCCGCCTGCTCGAGGCGATGCAGGAGCACCAGGTCACGGTCGCGCGCCAGCGTTTCCCGCTCGACGCGCCGTTCTTCGTGCTCGCGACCCAGAACCCGCTCGAGATGGAGGGGACCTACCCGCTGCCCGAGGCGCAGCTCGACCGCTTCCTGTTCAAGGTCATGGTCCCCTTCCCGTCCGAGGAGGATCTCGTCTCGATCATGGAACGGACGACCGGCACCGAGACGGTGACCGCCGAGAAGGTCTGCACGGCGGCCGAGATCGTCGAGATGCAGCGCCTCGCGCGCGCCGTGCCGATCGCCCCGCACGTGACGGCCTATGCGGTCAGCGTCCTGGCCGCGACCCATCCCGACCAGCCGCGCGCGCCCGGCCTCGTTCGCGACTACGTGCGCTACGGCGGATCGCCGCGCGGCGCCCAGGCGCTCGTCACGGGCGGCAAGATCTACGCGCTGCTCGACGGCCGCTTCAACGTCTCGATCGACGACATCCGGGCCGTCGCGCTGCCGTCGCTCCGGCACCGGATCATCCTCAACTTCGAGGGCGAGGCGGAAGGCATCACCACCGAGGCTGTCATCCGCGCCATCCTCGATGCGGTCGTCGCCCCGGCCGTCGAGTAGCGCCGCGACGACCGCGGCGACCCAAGCGATGGACGGCTCCCCCACGCCCCCAGGCCCGTCAGCCGCCGAGCGGCCCGTCGCCGACCGGCCGGTTGCCGGCACCCGCCAGGCGTTCCTCCCGAGCGAGGTCGACCCGACGGTCTTCGACGAGGCGTTCCTGCGCCAGCTCGAGCGCCTGCTCCTGCTGATGCGCTCGCCCGTCCGCGGCGGGCTCAAGGGCGGTCGCCGGAGCGTCAAGCGCGGCCAGTCGGTCGAGTTCGCCGATTATCGCGACTACTCGCTGGGTGACGACCTGCGCCAGCTCGACTGGAACGTGTACGCCCGCCTCGAGAAGCTGTTCGTCAAGCTCTTCGTCGAGGAAGAGGACGTCACGATCACGCTGCTCATCGATGCCTCCGCCTCGATGGCAAGCGGCACCCCCGCCAAGCTCCTGTTCGCGAAGCGGGCGGCGGCGGCGCTCGGCTACATCGGGCTCGCGAGCGAGGATCGCGTCGCGGTCAGCGCGCTGACCGGGCGAGTCGCGCGTCGCCGGGCAGCGATGCGCGGCTCGGGGCGCGTCTTCCGGCTGCTGGCCGACCTGTCGTCGATCGAGGCGGCCGATGGCCCCACCGACATCGTCGCGGCGGCTCGTCATGCCGGCGCGCAGCTCCACGGACGCGGCGTGGTCGTTCTGATCTCGGACCTGCTCGACGTGGCTGCCGACAAGGTCATCCGCGAGCTCGCGGCGACCGGTTCGGAACTCGTGATCCTGCACGTGCTGTCGCCCGAAGAGATCGATCCGGCACTCGAGGGCGACCTGCGACTCGTCGACGTCGAGACAGGCGACGGCATCGACGTGACGGTCGATCTCGCGACCATCGATGCCTACAAGGCGCGCATGGCGGCGTGGAAGGCAGATTTCGCGGACCTCGCGGCCAAGCGGCGGGCGAGCTACGTCGACCTGTCGTCGGACACGAACCTGGCCGACCTGATGTTCGCCGAGCTGCGACGCCGGCGCGTGCTGGGGTAGCCGGGTGCCGTTCACGACCCCGCTCGCGCTGCTCGGCCTGCTGTTCATCCCGGCGGTCGTGGCGATGTACCTGCTCAAGCTCCGGCGCGACGAGACCGTCGTGCCGTCCACCCTGCTGTGGACCCGGCTGGTCGCCGATGTCGAGGCCAATGCGCCGTGGCAGAAGCTCCGTCGCAGCCTTCTGCTGCTCCTCCAGTTGCTGCTCGTGGTGATCCTCGCCCTGCTGGCGGCCCGGCCGTTCCTCGAGCGCCCGGCGGGACTGGCGCGCGACGTGGTGCTCGTCATCGACACGTCGGCGAGCATGGCGGCGACGGACGTCCTGCCGAACCGCCTCGAGGCCGCCAAGGCGGCCGCGCTCGCCGCGCTGCGCGACCTGCCGACCGGCGGCAAGGTCAGCGTCATCGCCGCCGACCGGAGCGCGCGGATCGTGGTCAACGAGACGACCGACCTGGGGCGCGTCCGCCAGGCGCTCGACGGCATCGAGACGACCAGCGCCCACGGCGACCTCGGCGACGCCCTGGAGCTCGCCGGCAAGCTGGCCGCCCGTTCGGGCGACGCCCAGGTCCTGGTCGCCACCGATGGCGCGCTCGCGACGCCGGCCACGGCCACGGTGCCGGCCAAGATCACGGTCCTCCCCGTCGGGCGCGAGCGCAAGAACCAGGCGATCGTCGCGATGGCCGTCCGGACGGCCCCGTCGGCGGTCACCCGCTCGGTCTTCGTCAGCGTGGCCAACCTCGACCTGGAACGGGCCGGCCGGCGGCTCGAAGTCTGGGGCGACGGGGCGCTGATCGAAGTCCGCGACCTGCTGCTCGACGCTCAGGCTCGCTCGGACGTCGTCATCGATGACGTGCCGCGCGACGTCGGGACACTCGAGGTCAGGCTGGTCGGGCCGGACCCGACGGTCGCCGGCGCGCCAGACCAGCTGGCCGTCGACGACCGTGCCTGGGCGATCGTGCCACCCGACCGCACCCGCCTGATCCTGGTCGTCGGGCCCGGCGATCCGTACCTCGAGACGGCGCTGAGCTATCTCCCGAACGTCGAGCTGTTCGGGGTGACCGCTGCGGAATACGGTCCGGCCAGCGAGCGCACGGACGGCCGTCCGTGGGACCTCGTGATCTTCGAAGGACTCGCTGCCGGCGACGTTGCCACGAGCGCCGATCCTGGCCATCGCGCCCGGCGCGACCAGCGCCGCTCGGCGAGGTGACCGGCACGCTGACCAACCCGGGCATCGGTTCGCTCGATCCGGATGAGCCGATCCTCCGCTACGTCGACCTGTCGACGACCCACATCGCCTCGGCGTCGCGTTTCGTGCTCCCCGAGTGGGCGCGGACCGTCATCCCGGGTCCGCAGGGCGCTCCCCTCCTCTACGCCGGCTCCCGTGCCGGCCTGCCGACCGCCGTCCTGGCCTTCGAGCCGCGCCGGTCCGACCTGCCCCTCCAGGTCGCGTTTCCGATCCTCCTCGCGAACCTGACCGGCGAGCTGCTCGGCGGCTCCGCGGCGCCGACCGAGGCCGTCCAGCCCGGGACGCCGGTGAGCCTTTCGATCCCCGATGGCGCGACCGGCCTGGCCGTCACCAAGCCGGACGGCTCGGTGGTCGAGCTGGCTCCGGGGACCGCGCCGTCGGCTGGGGTCACGTTCTCTGGAACCGACCAGCCGGGCGTCTACGTCGTGACGCCCCACCTCGCACCGGTGGCGTCGGCCGGTGCCTCTGGGAGCGCGTCGGCGCCGACGGCACGCCCGACACCGACGGCGAGTGGCTCAGCCACGCCGTCCGCGCTACCGGTCGACCCGAATGCCCCGGCGCGCTTCGCGGTCGACCTCTTCGACGTCGACGAGTCGACGATCGCTCCCGGCTCGGCCGCCACGATCGAGGCCCTCGGGGTCGTGCCCGGCGCGTCGGCATCGCCGGGACCCGGGAACGGCCAGGGCACGCCGGCGACGGCCCGAGCCACCGCGCGTGACGAACTGTGGGTCCCGATCGTGCTCCTGGTGCTGGTCGGGCTGTGCATCGAGTGGGCCGTCTACCACCGCGACGCTCTGACCCGCATGCGGCGCGGTCTCGGCGCCCGGTTCGGGCGGAACGCCCCGGACGGGAGTGCCTGATGGGCATCTCCTTCGACACGCCGCTCGCGCTGCTCCTGCTGGTCCCGGCCCTTCTGCTGACCATCGGTCTCCACGTCGGGGCTCGGCGCCGGATGGGCTCGGGGCGTCGGAGGGCGGCCCTGGTCGTTCGGGCGCTCCTCCTCTCGGCCCTCGTCTTCGCACTGGCCGGGTTCCAGCTGGTCCTGCCGGTCGACCGGCTGGCGACGGTCTTCGTCGTCGACCTCTCCGATTCGGTCGGCAACGCGGGGCGCGAGGACGCGCTCGCGTTCCTTCGTGAGACGCTCAAGGAACGCCCCGACGGCGACGTGGCCGGGATCGTCGCGTTCGGCAAGGGAGCACTGGTCGAGCGACTCCCGGCCGAGCTGACCGAGATCGACCGGCTGGCGTCCGCCCCGGTCCGCTCGGCGACCGATATCGGGGCTGCCCTGCGGCTCGCCTCCGCACTCTTCCCCGACGACGCGCAGAAGCGGATCGTCCTCCTCTCCGACGGCAACGACACGACCGGCGATGGACAGACCGAGGCCGCACTGGCGGCGTCGCGCGGCGTCCAGATCGAAACGCGACGCATCGGCCTTGGCGACGTCGAGGAGGTCCTGATCGAGCGGTTGACGACGCCGTCGACCGCGCGTCTCGGCGAGGCCGTACCGGTGGTCGTCGAGGTCCGCTCGACGGTCGCCCAGACCGCGACGGTCCGCCTCTTCGCCAACGGGACGCTGGTGCAGACCAAGCCGGTCGAGCTGATCGCCGGGCTGAACACGATCTCGTTCGCCGACGTCAAGCCGGTCGAGGCCGGGTTCATCCGCTTCCGCGCGGTCGTCGAGGCCGCTCTCGACACGTTCAGCGAGAACGATCGCGCCGACTCGAACACCATCGTCAAGGGCGAGCCGCGAACCCTTGTCCTTGCCGGCGACGACTCGGTCGCAGTCGAGCTCGTCGCGGCCCTGCGAAACCAGGGCGAGCAGGTCGACACGGTCGTCCCCGAGGCGCTCCCGACCGATCTCGCCAGCCTTGCCGGCTACGACAGCGTGGTCCTTGTCGACGTCTCCCGACTGCGACTGACCGATCGGCAGCTGGCGGCGCTGCAGGTCTACGTCCGCGACCTCGGCAAGGGCCTGGTGATGGTCGGCGGACCGAAGAGCTACGGCGCCGGTGGCTACCAGAAGACGCCGCTCGAGGAGACCCTCCCGGTCGACATGGGCGTGCGCAATCGGGAAAAGCAGCCGGACGTCGCGCTCGTCGTCGTGATCGACCAGTCGGGCTCGATGGCGGCCTGCCACTGCAACAGCTTCAACGGCGGGATGGGCGGCGGCGGGAGCGGGATCGGCGGTGTCCAGAAGGTCGACATCGGCAAGGAGGCGATCCTGCGCGCCGCGGCCGCCCTGACGGACCGCGACGAGCTCGGGGTGGTCGGCTTCAACGAGGCGGCGCACTGGGTCATCCGGACCCAGCCGCTGGGCGGGATCGGCGACATCCAGGCGCAGATCGCGGGGATCCGGGCGGACGGCCAGACCAACATCTTCGCCGGGCTCGATCAGGCGGTGACCTCGCTCGAGGGAGCGACCGCGACGCGCCGCCACATCATCCTGCTGACCGACGGCTGGTCGACCTCGGGTCAGTACGACGCGATCATCGCCAAGATGAAGGCAGACGGGATCACGCTTTCGACGGTGGGTGCCGGCGGCGGCGCGAACCCGTTCCTCGAGCAGCTCGCCAAGCAGGGCGGCGGCCGCTTCTATGCCGCGACCAACCCGAACAGCATCCCCGACATCTTCCTCAAGGAGACCCAGCAGGTCTCCGGCCAGCAGATCGTCGAGGAGCCGTTCTTCCCGATCCAGACGTCGTCATCGCCGATCCTCCGCGGCCTGGACGCCGGCTTGCCGCAGCTCCGCGGCTACAACGGGACGACCATCAAGTCCGCTGCCCAGAGCGTGCTGGTGACGGCGCGCGACGATCCGCTCCTCGCGTCGTGGCAGTACGGGCTGGGGCGCTCCGTCGCCTGGACGTCGGACTCGACCGGGCGCTGGGCGAAGGACTGGGTCGGCTGGAACGGATTCAACCGGTTCTTCACTCAGATGGTCAGCTGGACGTTCCCGGGCGAGGAGACCGGCGGTATCGAGGCCACCTTCGAGACGACCGGCGGCACGACCGCTCTCCACGTCGAGAGCGTGGGCGCCGACGGGTCGCCGCGCGACTTCTACGCGACGAGCGCGAGCATCGTCGGGCCGGATCTTGAGCCCGCGACGGTGAACCTGGCCCAGGTCGCACCCGGGGTCTACGAGGCACCACTCGGCGAGATCGAGCCGGGCGCGTACGCGGTGCGGGTGACACAGACGCGGCCGGGAACGTCGCCGCTCGGGCGAACGGTCGGGCTGGTCGCCCCGACCGCGGCCGAGTACCGCCAGCTCGGTGCCAACGAGCCGTTCCTCGCGTCACTGCGGGCCGCGACCGGCGGGACGGTCGTGGCGACGGCGCTCGACCCGTGGCGCCATGACCTGACCGCGACCGACCGGTTCACCGAGCTGTGGCCACTGCTGCTGGTCCTCGCCCTGCTCCTGTGGCCGCTCGACATCGCTCTGCGCCGGATGTCGCTCGGACGCCGGGAGGTTGCGGCGGCACGCGGTTGGGTGCGCGGGATCGGACGGCGCCGCCGGGCCGCGGGTCCACGCACCGCCACGGCCGAGGGCCTGCTGGCCGCGAGCAGTCGAGCCCGGACGAGCGATCCGCGGGCCGCGATGCGGACGGCCCCCGCTGCTTCCGGCGAACTTGTCGCTCCCGAGGCAGCGACTCCGCCATCGCCAGGCGCCCCGCCGACTCCTGCTTCGGCGGCGGCCATCGCGACTCGCCCGACGCCGGCCCCACCAGCCGCGGCGCCGACCGCGGCCCCCGCGCCGCCACCAGCCGCGGCGCCGACCGCGGCCCCCGCGCCGCCACCGGCCGAAGCTCCAGACACGATGTCCCGGCTGCGCGACGCGAAACGCCGCGCCCGAGATCGCTAGCCGCCGTCGCCGCGCAGGATCGCTAATCCCCTCACGGCGCCTGAACGTCGCCGGTGGTAGCCTCCGGCTCGATGTCCCCCACACGCCCGCTCGCGCTCTGCTTCGTCCTGTTCGCCGCGCTCGCGGTGGCAGCTTGCAGCTTCGTCGAGACGACCCCGCCGTCGCCGACACCGGCCGATTTCCAGGACACGGCGATCCAGCTCACCCAGCACGGCGTCGCGCTCGACCGCGTCGTCTCGGGCGACGCCGGTTGCGATGACAAGGTGCTGTCACCAACCGCGATCGCCTTCGACGCGTCCGGCCTCGACCAGCCGACGAAGGTCCGGATGTACCTGTACATCTTCAGGAACCGCGAGGCGTTCGAGCGGCTGCGGGCAAGCGTCGACGACTGCGCGCGCAACTTCGTGACCGACCCCGAGACCTACGAATCGCTAGAGCAGTCGCCGTTCGTGATCGTCGGCCAGGGTCCCTGGGGACCGAAGTTCAAGGCGGCACTGCGCGCCGGACTCGAGGTCGCAGCCGGCACCGGCGGCTGACTGCTCCCCGGGTCGGCCCCTAGATGACCCGCAGACCCAGCACCTGCCGCGCGATGACGAGTCGCTGGATCTGGCTGGTCCCCTCGCCGATCTCCGTCAGCTTCGCGTCTCTCAGGTAGCGCTCGACGGGATACTCGGTGACGTAGCCGTAACCGCCGTGGATCTGGATCGCGTTGTTCGTCACGCGCGAGCTGACCTCCGACGCGAACAGCTTGGCCTGCGCCGCGACGAGCCCGAAATCGCGGCCCTGGTCCTTGAGCCAGGCGGATCGCCAGACAAGGCCGCGCGCCGCCTCGATCTCGGTCGCCATGTCGGCGACCATGAACGCGACGCCCTGGAACGTGCCGATCGGTCTGCCGAACTGCTCGCGCGTCTGCGCGTACGGGATCGACGCGTCGAGGGCGCCCTGGGCGATCCCGACGGCCAGAGCGCCGATGGAGATGCGGCCGCCGTCGAGGATGCGCAGGAACGTCTTGAAGCCGCTCCCCTGCTCGCCCAGCATGTTCGCCGCCGGGACACGCGCCCCGTCGAAGATCAACTCGCCGGTCGCCGAGGCATGCAGCCCGAGCTTGTCCTCGAGCCGCCCGACCGAGAAGCCGGGCGTCTCCGCCGGCACGATGAACGCGCTGATCTCGGCGGCACCGTCGTCGCGCGTCCCGCTCCGGGCGGTGATGACGTACGTGCCCGCCTGGCCGGCGTTGGTGATGAACCGCTTGCCGCCGTCGAGCACCCACGTGCCGCCGTCGGGACCGTCCTCGTGGCGCGCGGTCGTCCGCGTCCCGCCCGAATCGCTACCGGCTCCGGGCTCGGTCAAGCCGTACGCGCCGATGACCTCGCCGCGCGCCATCGGCACCAGGTAGCGCTGCTGCTGCTCGTGTGAGCCGGCCAGGTGGAGTGGCCCGCACCCCAGGCTCGTATGGGCCGCCACGATCAACCCGAGCGAGCCCCACACTCGACCGATCTCTTCGATCGCGATGGCATACGCGAGGGTGTCGAGTCCGGCCCCGCCCTCGTCCTCCGGGATCGGGATGCCCAGCCAGCCGAGCTCGCCGATGCGGCGCACGATCTCGGACGGGAAGCGCCGCTCGCGTTCGTGCTCGTCGATGACCGGAGCGACTTCGGTGAGCATGAAGTCGCGGATCGTCTCGCGGAGCAGCGTGTGCTCCGGGGAGAGGTCGAGGTCCATGACCCCGAGCGTACCATCGGACAGCACGTCTCGGACGCCGGTGCTAGCCTGACCGAATGAGGGAGCCCACGTCGTTGCCTGCCGCCCGCGAAGCGGCGAACGACCACGTCGCCGCCGGCCTTGGACAGCCCGCCGCCAAGGGGCCATCGAGCCTGCGACGCGACCTGCTCCTCCGTCTTCGACTCGACGGGCCCAGCTCCCCAGACCAGCTCGCCGAGCGGATCGGGGCGAGCCGGACGGGCGTTCTGCAACAGCTGCGGGCGCTCGAGGCCGCGCATCTCGTGAGCCGCCAGACGGTCCGTCACGGGGTCGGCCGGCCGCGCCACCTGTACGACGTGACCGCCGCTGCCCAGGACCTCTTCCCGTCCAACTACGACGGCCTGGCCGCAGGCCTTCTGGCCGCGATCGAGTCGGTCGGTGGGGACGATCTCCTCGACCAGGTCTTCGCTGCCCGCCGGCGCCAGCTCGGTGACCGCGTCCGCGGGCAGATGGCCGAACGCGTCGCCCCGGAGGCCCCGCTCCTCGAGCGCGTCCGCGAGCTGGCAGTCATCCAGGGCGACCAGGGCTATCTCGCCGACGCGACGCTCAGTCCCGACGGCACGATCCGGTTGCGCGAACACAACTGCGCCATCTACCACATCGCCGCGGGGTCGCCGGCGGCCTGCCAGGCGGAGCTGGAGCTCTTCAGCGAGATCCTTGGCGCGGACGTCGTCCGCGAGCAGCACATCGCCTCGGGCGATCGGTGCTGTTCGTACAAGATCGCCGAGCACTAGTTTCGGCGATTGCCGCCGGCCGACCCGTACGAGGTCAGCCGGCAGGCGAAGACGGCTCTACTTCCCGAGCTTCACGACCACGGGACCGCTCTCACCCCGGTCCCTGGACTGGCCCTGTTCGTCCACGATCTGGACCCGCGCGGAGGCGACGGCGGCGCCTGATTTCCAAGGCTGGGTATCGGCCCTGATCGCGACGGACCGTGTCTGCACGGTCACGCCATCGCACACGACGATCGCTTCCGGTGTCCCTTCAGGCAGATCGGCGCCGGCGACGCTGACCGACTTTCCCGACGCCTGGGTCAGCGTCACTCCGCCAACGAGCTCGCCGACAGTCGACTCCACCGTCGTCCCGGTCTCCCAGTCGAAGACCACGAACGGGTCGCACGTGAACGAGACGTCGACGATGGCGACCACCTTGGCCAGCGACCGGAACGGACGTTCCGACCGATGGACCGTCCCTCCGCCCGGCGTGGCGGCCTTCTCCGGATCGGGGTCGGTGCGAGCGTCGGGAGGCTCGTTTCGGCTTCCTCGTCCGCCTCGCGGTACCAGGCGGCCAATTCGCGATTGATGATCAGCGTCGGCGCGTCGACGACCTCGAGGACGCCGCCGACCACGTAGGCGATCGTCGCGTCGGTCAGAGGCACCATCGGGTCGCGTTCGGCGAAACTGCGCAGGCTGGTAGCACCGAGGGGTCCGTGGTAGCGGCCGAGGACCACGTATGGCCCGACCTGGACCTGGAGGCGACGCCGTTCCGTGGCGATACGCAGGGCACGACGGCCGCGTGGGCCGCGCCCGACCACGGCGCACAGCTCCGCTCGGTCGATCTGGAAGGTGGGGGCGGTGACGCGGTGGCCGTCGAGGCCGTCGAGGACGACGTCCTCCAGCGGCACCACCTGGACCGCGTTCAGTTGATCGGTGAGCCGCTTCGCCTCGAGGGCGAAACGGCCGGTGATGATGCAGTCGCCGGCAAAGCCGGTGAATTCGATGTCCACGGCGCTAGAGTCGACCGACGGGCGTCTGCGAACCACGGCCCGAACGTCAGGCGACGAGCGGGACCCGGGCCTAACAAATGTGGCAGGACGCACCAGGCCCGGCGGCGAGGCCGAGCGGTGCGGTGCGGTCCGGGGACGCCGAGCGTGGTGGTGCCTGGCACCACCGCCGCTGTCCACCCTGACCGGTGGGGCATGACCCGCGGGTCGGTCAGGCTTCCTCGCGCTCGACGGCGACCCGCGATGCGGGCTCGAGCCGGGGTGGCGGCACGTCGCTGACGTTGGGCACGAAGGAGGCGGCCAGCGACGTCGCGGCGGCGACCTCCTGGTCGGCGACCGACAGGATCCCGAGCCGGCCGAGCTGCGCCAGCTCGTCGCGGATGTAGGTCTTGAGCATCTCGGGGCCGTCGGTGTTGATCGTGAACCGGACCTCGTTGCGCCGGAAGGTGTCGAAGATCCAGCGGAACTCGTCCCAGCCCGAGACGACACGTGTGTTCAGGTTGGAGGTCGGGCAGATCTCGAGGACGATGCCCCGATCGCGGATCATGGCCATCGCCCGCGGATCGTAGGCAGCCTTCACGCCATGTCCCAGTCGGTCCGGCTCGAGCAGCTCGACGACCCGTGCCACCTCGTCGACGGGGCCGGATTCGCCCGTATGGACCGTCAAGCCGAGACCGAACTGGCGCGCCCGCCGGAAGAGCCGCCGGTAGTCGGCCACCCGGAAGGTCGCCGATTCAGGGCCCGCGATGTCGATCCCGACGACGCCCCTGTCGCGCCAGCCGATCGCCTTGTCGACGATGATCTCGTTGAGCTCGAACGGGAAGGCGCGGTCGAGGCAGAAGATGAGCCCAGGCTTGACCGGATATTCGAGGCCAGCCTTGTCCATGCCGCGGACGGCGGCGGCGATGATGTGGTCGAGGTCCTGCTCGCCGCCGCGGTTTCGCTTCATCGGGTTGAAGCGAAGCTCCATGGTCGTCACGTTGTTCTTGCGATACGCGCCGCCGATGACCTCGTAGACCGAGCGCTCGACGGCGAGCGGGCTGCTCTGAATGAGCTCGGTCCAGTGGAAGAGCTGGAGATATCCGTCGAACGAACGGTTCCGCCGCGGCGAGACCGTGATCATGTCGCGGAACTCCCAGTAGTCCTTGGTCGGGAGCTTGATGCCCTGCGAATGCGCGATCCCCCACATGATCGCCGGGGTCACGGCGCCGCCGAGGTGGCAATGCAGCTCCGCCAGCGCGATCTTGCGGGAGAGGGGGCGCGGCATGCCCGCAGCATAGCCGAGGCTGGGGCTGGCCGAGGATGGTGGCCAGCTATATCTAGCCGAGCGGTCGGCCGCCGGCGTCGCGCATCACTGCGCCTCCGAGGAGACCGGGGCGGATCGATGCTCACGGGGGGACCGCCTCGCGACCGCCGAGGTCGGCTTCCGAGTCAGCCCGCGAGGGGGACGACCCGGCCTTCGGCGTCGATCGTCGCCTGACGGCGGAGCCGCTTGAGCTCGGCGCCCGGGACCTGGTCGCGGGCGTGATAGCTCGATCGCACGAGCGGCCCCGACTCGACGTGCTTGAAGCCGAGCGCGAGGGCAGCCGTCTTCATCTCGGCGAATTCGTCGGGATGGTAGTAGCGCTCGAGCGGGAGGTGCTGGAGCGAGGGCCGGAGGTATTGGCCGATCGTCAGGACGTCGCAGTCGACCGTCCGGAGCGCCTCGAACGCCTCGGTCAGCTCGTCGCGCGTCTCGCCGAGCCCGACCATCAGCGAGCTCTTGGTGTGGACCGGGTAGCCGATCTCGTGGGCCATCGACTTGGCGGACTCGAGGACGCCCAGGCTGCGCTCCCAGCGGGCCCGCTTGCGGACCGGCTTCTGGAGGCGCCGGACGGTCTCGAGGTTGTGGTTGAGGATGTCGGGCCGGGCATCCATGACGGCCCGCAGCGGCGCGTCGGTGCCGTTGAAGTCGGGGATCAGGACCTCGATCCCCATCCCCGGCGAGGTCTCGCGCAGGCGACGGATCGTCTCGGCGAAGACGCTCGCACCGCCGTCCGGCAGGTCGTCGCGCGCGACGCTGGTGACGACCACGTGTTCGAGACCGAGTCCGCCGATCGCCTCGGCTACCCGACGCGGCTCGTCGTCATCGAACCAGGTCGGCTTGCCGGTCTTGACCGCGCAGAAGCCGCACGCTCTGGTGCAGGTGTCGCCCAGGATCATGATCGTCGCGGTCCGCTGGTCCCAGCACTCCCCGATGTTCGGGCAGTGGGCCTCCTCGCAGACCGTGTTCAGGGAGAGGCCGCGCATCAGTCCCTTGAGCTCGTGGTAGTTGTCGCCGGATGGCAGCCGGGACCGGATCCAGTCGGGGTGCCGGCGGAGGGCGGTCGAGCCGTCCGCCGCAGGCTCGCCCGCGAGGCCTCCCCCGAGCGCGATCGTCGGCATCTCGGGATGGTGGGCGCCGGCGTGACCGGCTCCATCGGGGCTGAACATCGGGAGCTCGCGAGCCATGGGAGGAGTGTACGACGCGACGACCGGCGGAGCGGTCAGTCGGTCCCGAAGGCGTCCACGAGACCGACCTCGAGACCGCGCGGCACGAATTCCAGTTCGGCGACGGCCTTGGCGTTCGAAGCCCAGTAGGTGACACCGTCCGCGCTGCTCACGACCTCGCGCAGGTTCGGGGAGACGCCGAAGAGCGCGCCCGAATTCGGCGCGAGACGGGCACCGATACGCAGCACGGCGTTGGGGATCGAGAGGCGCGGCGGCTTTCGCCCGGCAAGACGGGCCGCGATGCGCATCGCCTCCCCGAGCCCCATGTTGGTCGCGGTCAAGATGTATGCCTCGCCGAGGCGTCCGCGATCGAAAGCCCCGACGATCCCGTCGGCGATGTCATCCACAAAGGTCGGCGAGATGCCGGTGCTCGCGAAGGCGATGAACGGCGCCGATCCGTCGTAGGCGGCCTTGAGTTGCGCCCCGATCCCGGAATGGTCGCCAGCCCCGTAGACCGTCCCTGGCTGGACGATGACGATGGGCGCCCCCGCGTCGATCCGGGCCTCCGCCGCGACATGAGCCAGGTACTTCGTCTCGTCGTAGTAGCTGACGAAGCCTTCGGTGAGATCGCGGTGGTACGTCTCGTCCACGATCCGGCCGTGGGTGTTGCCGAAGACGTTGACGGTCGAGACGTAGACGATCCGCAGGACGCCGGCCGCGATCGCGGCATCGAGAACCAGCTGCGTCGCACCGACGTTGGCCTCGTACATCGCGGGCCGCTCTGACGCGGGGATGCCGACCAGGTAGGAGCCGGCGATGTGGATGACGCCGGTCGCGCCGGTCAAGACCCGGCGGAGTTCCGGTTCGGAGGTGAGATCCCCGGCAACGAGGCGGGCGCCGAGTCCGCGCAGCTCTGCGGCCGCGCCAGACTCGTGGTCGCGGACGATCGCGACGACGTCGTCGCCCCGGGCGAGAAGGATCCTCGCGACGCGGCTGCCGATGAACCCGGTTGCGCCGGTGACGACGACCGTGGCAGGCCCGTTCGGGGCCGCCGGGCCAGCGTCAGTAGACAGGCGTGTCGGGCCCGATCGCCTCGAGCCAGTTCTTGATGGTCCGGAGGAAGGCGGCCGCTTCGGCTCCGTCGTTGGCTCGGTGGTCGATGGCGAGGACCATGTTCATCACCGGGCGGATCGCGATGACGTCCCCGTCCGGGGTCTCGAGGACGACGGCGCGCTTGGTGATCGCCTCCATCGTCAGGATCGCGACCTCGGGGACGTTGATGATCGGCATCGTCAGGTTGGACCCGAACCAACCGGTGTTGTCGATGGTGAAGGTGCTGCCGCCGTAATCCTCGAGGCGGAGCTTGCCGGCCCGCGCCCGACCCGCGACCTCCGAGATGGCGCGGTTCAGGCCGCTGATCGAGAGCTGGTCGACATCGCGGACGACCGGCACGATCAGTCCGTCGTCGACTGCGACTGCGACGCCCATGTGGACACGCCGCTTCGCCAGGACGCCGTTCTCCGTCCAGTGCGCGTTGAACGACGGATAGCGCCGCAGCGCATCGACGGCGGCCTTGATGACGAACGGCACGTAACTGAGCGAGATCCCCTCGCGGGCCTGGTAGTCACGCTTCGCGCCTTCGCGGGCGCGCACCAGGTTGGTGACGTCGACCTCCATGTGGACGTACGCGTGCGGGACCTCGAGGGCCCGGGTCATCTGCGCCGCGATCCCCTTGCGCATCTTGGTCATCGGCAGGAGGACTTCGTCGGCGCCTTCGGGGAACTCGATCGGGGCGCCGACGGGTCCTCGCGGGGCGGGCGGCCGTGGTGCGGCGGGTGTGGCGGCCACGGCCGGCGTGGCCGCGGGGGCCGCTGAGCCATTCTGGCCCGACGCCGGGGCCACGGGGGGCTGGTGCGGCGCCGCCAGTGCGGATCGATTCGACGACCTTGAGGACGTCCTCGCGGGTGATCCGGCCGCCACCGCCAGTGCCGACGATCTGCGCCGCGGTCAGCTCGTGTTCACGCAGGAGTCGACGGACCGCCGGCGTCATCCGCGCATCAGGGTCGGCGGTGGCCGGGGGTGCCGCCACCGCAGCCGCCATCTCGGCGGGGCCGCGTTCATCGGAGCCAACCGGCCCCGGCGGATGGGGCGGGCGTTGCGGCCGGGGCGGGCGCTGAAGGTGCGGCGGCCGCAGCCACGGGAGCTTCCTTCGCCGGCGCCTCGGCGGGCGTGGGTGCCTCATCCGGGGCGGCAGCGGTCGCAGCCGTCGGGGCCGCCGGCGCGTCGGCGCCAGAACCCGCGTCGTCGGCCGTCTCGATCACCGCGATGTCGGCGTTGTTGGGGACGACCGACCCCTCCTCGGCGAGGATCTCGCGCAGGATGCCCTCGAACGGCGACGGCACCTCGGCGTTGACCTTGTCAGTGACGACCTCCACGAGAGGCTCGTACTTGTCGACATGATCGCCCGGCTGCTTCAGCCACTTCCCGATCGTCCCCTCGGCGACGCTCTCACCGAGCTGGGGCATCGTCACCTTGGCCACGTTCGCTGCTCCTTCGCGGTGGGCCACGCGCGGCCCGTTGATGATCGCGCCTAGTGTCCCCCATCCGGCCATCCTTGGTCGAGCCGGCACGGACATGGTCGGGAACCCCTCGCGATCCTTGCCAGATACGAACGTGGCTAGTGCAATACGGGGGCGTGACACACGATCCGAGCGAATCCTTGCCGGATATCAATGACGGTCGTAACCGACATCATCCGACCAGTCTCGGGCCACCCGAACGCGCTTTCGACTCGATCGCGGTCGCACACCACGAGCCTGGTTCGTATCTGGCAGAAATAGCAGCCCTGACATGGCTCCTCCAGGCATACGAAGCCAGCGACGAACAGCGACATTCCGAGTCGGGTATACCCGACCGAATAGCGCGGGCTTGTCCTCGACCTGCCGCCGAATCGTCCGATGCTCCGGGAACACGAGCAGTCGCGCAGTCGCCCGGACGTCCCAGTCGAAACGTTCTCGAGCGATCTTCGGTGCGAGGCGGACCTTCTCGTCGTGCTTGCGAAAAGTCTCCTCGACCGAGGTCACCTCAGTCTTCACCTCGGTCACCAGCAGCAGCCGCGATCTTGGGTGGAATCCGAGGACGTCGATCGACCCGCGTTCGCCGTACTCCGAATACGACACCTCAGGCGCCACCTCCCAGTCCTGGTCAGTCAGGAGTCGCGCAAGGTCGTCGCACAGTCGCGCATGACCCGCGTCGAGCAGTCGGTCGAGGTCTCCACCGCGCCATCGAACGAATAGGACCAACTCGGCGTCGAGCCCGCCGACGATCTTCCGAACAGTGCCTACCGGCATGCCATCGATGCGACCGCGCTCGAACAATGAAACCGATCCCTGACTGAGCCCGACCCGATTCCCGAGGTCCTCCTGCCGCCATCCGAGTCGCTGGCGAAGGTAGCGGCCGATCCGGCCGATCCGCACGTCATCCATCGGCCAGCAGTCTGACGACGAGCCCTCATCGACGAGTTGCGTCGCGGGCGCGTCGGCTCTACGTTCCAGCTATGGCGACAGCCGGCCGCTCCACATCGATCAGTGCGCGACTCCGTCGCGCCGCGAACGTCCGCGAGGACGAGGTCGGGCGGATCAGGCTCATCGCGCTCGCGTTCGCTGCCCTGGAGGCCGGTCGCGGGCTCGGTGAGGTCGGCGTCAACACGCTCGTCCTCAGCCGCTTGCCCGCCGATGCGCTTCCGTGGCTCTACATCCCCCTCGGCGTCCTCTCGCTGATCATCGCGCTCGCCTACGGAGCGGCCCTCGGGCGTGTCGCGAAAGCCCGCCTCTTCGGGGTCACGCTGGTCACCGTCGGCGTCCTGCTGGTGGCCGAATTCCTTCTGCTGGCCGCCATTCCCGACGTCGTGCCGATCGCCTGGCTGACGGTCATGGCCGCCGGAGCGATCGCGGCAACGATCAGCTGGACCGTGGCGACGTCGTCGCTCGACGTCCGCCAGGCACGGCGGCTCTTCCCGGTCTGTACGGCCGCGGCGATCGCCGGCTACCTGGCTGGCAGCCTGCTAGCCGGACCCATCGCCGGGGCCGTCGGAGCACCTGCGCTCATCGGCCTCGAAGGCCTCCTGTTCGCGGCCGCGGCCGCCGTGATCGCCGTCCTCGCGCAGCGCCACGTCGGAGCGCGCTGGATCCCCCAACGCACCGCTCGGCGGTCGATCGCCGCCGATGTGCGCGTCGGCTTCGACGAGGTCCGGGGCTCGCCGCTCCTTCGACTCGTCGCGGCGGCCTACATCCTGTTGGCGATCCTGATGTTCTCGGTGTCGTTCCCCTACCTCCGCGCGGCCAGGGCCGCCTACCCCGACGAGGCCGAGCTGGCGAGGATCCTGGGGATCATCGCGGCGACCATCACCGGGATCTCGTTCGTGGTCTCGCTCGGGCTGGCGGACCGCTTCTACCGCCGGTTCGGCATCGCAGCGGCGGCTCTGCTCCTTCCCCTCGTCTACCTCGGCGGGTTCGGGCTGTGGGTGGTCTCGTTCTCGTTCGCGACCGCCGCCGCGTTCACGATCGTCCAGCAGGTCACCCAGCGCGGCATCTCGAACGCGGCGTGGAGCGCCTTCTACAACGTCCTGCCGTCGACTCACCGGGCCCAGGCGATCGCGTTCATGGACGGTGTGCCCGGGCAGATCGGTACCGTGCTGGTCGGCATCCTGCTGTTGCTGTCCACCAGCCTTCTCGCGCCGGAGCAGATCTTCTGGCTGGGCCTGGTCGCGGCGGCGGTCTGTGTGGCGATCGTCATCGCGATCCGGCGCCGGTATGCCGATGCGTTGCTGCGGACGCTCAGAAGCGGCCTTGGCGAGCAGATCCTCGAGGGCGGGCCCGGACTCGGCGACCTGCTCACGGCACCGGACGTGCGCGCCGCGCTGATCGCCGCCCTGCATGCACCGGACGCGGGCACCCGCGAGATGGCGGCTGTCCTGCTGGCACGGTCGCCCGAGGTCGACGCACGCCAGGCACTCGCCGCGGCACTCGACGACGACGCGCCGGCCGTTCGGGCGGCAGCGGCGGTCGCGATCCTCAGCGACCGCGGCGAGACGGGCGAGGGCCTCGAACCCGAGCGCGCGGAATCCTGTCTCGGGTCACTCGCGACCGGCGACACGGCGGCGCGGGCGGCCAGCCTCGAGGCGCTCCGGCGGCTCCGGCGGCCACTCGCCGACGCCCAGCTCGCCTCATGCGTTGCTGACCCATCACCCGAGGTCCGGGCCGCCGCGATGTCTGCGCTCGAGCACACACGTACAGCGAAGGCTGCCGACGCGCTCGTGGCCGGGCTCAGCGACCCGGTGGCACGCGTCAGGGTCGCCGCCGCCACGACGCTCGCGAGCCGCCCAGAGGTAGATCCTCGGGTGGTCGACCTCCTCGGCACGACCGACGCCACCACCGAGGCTGCGGCCATCGCCGCGCTCGCCGGCCGCGGCGAGCAGTCTCGCGATCGGATCCTGGCCTGGGCCGACGACGAGGTCACGCACGCGCTGGCGCTCAGCGGGGCTCGCGTGGACCTGCGCTCCGGCCCGCCGCCTGACACGCCGGACTTCGCGTTCCTGTGCTCTGTTCTCGACCATCGCGTGCTCCACGCCGAATCGATGGCGCTCGGAGCGATGACCGCCCTCGGCGCCCCCGCGGCTGGAGGTGTCATCCGGCGTAGCCTGGGCTCGACAGACCCGGACGTCCGAGCGCAGGCGATCGAGGCGCTCGACTCGATCGGCGACCGCGGACTCGGGCGCTCGATCGCCAGGCTGATCGAGGACGCTCCGTCGGCCCAGCTCCTCGATGCCTCGACGGTGCTGACGCGGCTGCGCGATGATGACGATCCGTGGATCCGGGTTCTGGCCCGCCGCGTGCTACCGAGCGGAGTGGACGTGACCGAGACTGACCACGTCACCAGCGACATCGCGACGATGCTCCAGCTGCGCCGCGTCCCGCTGTTCGAGCGCCTCTCCCCGGAGGACCTGCAGCGGATCGCGTCGGTCGCCACGGAGCGCTGGTTCGAGGAGGACGCTGCGCTGGTGCGCGAGGGCGAGGCAGGTGACGAACTGTTCGTGATCCTCGCCGGCCGTGTACGCATCATCCACCGGGCCGACGACGGGACCGAGCGGACCGTGCGGACATACGGAGAAGGCGACCACATCGGGGAGCTGGCGGTCCTCCGCGAGCGCCCGCGGATCGCGACGGTCGTCGCCGATGGCGGCGGCGTACGGACCCTGGTGATCGGTGGTGAGGGCCTCCGGGCCATCCTGCGCGAGCGCCCGGACGCCGCCATGGCGATGCTCGCGACCCTTGCCGAGCGGATCAGCGCGCAGTCATGACCGCGCGGCTGGACCTCGGACGCAGCGACCTCCCGACCGGAACGGTGACCTTCCTGCGCACGGACGTCCAGGGTTCGATGGCGCTGGCGCGGGGGCTCGGCGCACGCTGGGACGATCTCAACCGGCGACATCTCGAGCTGATCGGCCGGGCAGTCGCCGCCCACGGCGGGGTCACCATCCGAACCGAGGGCGACGCCCTTTTCGCGGCATTCCCGGAGGCGATCGCCGCTGTCGAGGCTGCCGCCGAGGCTCAGCGGGCGATCACGACCGAAGAGTGGCCGGACGACGTCACGATCCAGGTGCGGATCGGGCTCCATACGGGCGAGGCCCATCGCGCGGGCGACGACTACGGCGGCTTCGACGTCAATCGGGCGGCTCGAGTCGCGGCCGTCGGGCATGGCGGCCAGGTCGTCCTGTCCGAGACGACAGCCACCCTCGTCGCAGACGCCCTGCCCCCGGGGACGAGCCTGCGCGACCTCGGCCGACACGTGCTGAAGGACGTGCCACGGGCCGAGCGACTGAGCCAGCTCGAGATCAGTGGTTTGCCGAACGATTTCCCTCCGCTTCGTTCGTCGGCGGAACGGCTCGGCAACCTGCCGGATCGGCTGACCTCGTTCGTCGGTCGCGACCGCGAACTCACCGATCTCGTGGAGCTGGCGCAGGACGCCCGTCTGGTGACCCTCACCGGTCCCGGCGGGATCGGCAAGACGAGCATCGCGATCGAGACGGCGCGCGTGCTCGAACCACGGTTCCGGGACGGTGCGTGGCTCGTCACCCTGGCTGAGCTGGACAGCCCCGATCAGATCAGGGCGGCCATCGCACATGCGATCGGCATCTACGACGGCCCCGAGCGGTCGGCCGCATCCGCACTGTCCTCGTTCGTTGCAGATCGCTCGATGATCCTGATACTCGACAACATGGAGCACCTCCTGACGGCGGCCGACGAGGTCGCGGCCATCGTGCATGCCTCGCCGTCCAGTCGGATCATCGTCACGAGCCGCGCACCTCTCCGCATCGCCGGCGAGCATGAATTCTCAGTCGCGCCACTTGTCGACCAGGGCACTGATCTGTTCATCGACCGCGCCCGCGCTGTCCGTGTCGGATGGGAGGCGGGCACCACAGACGCCGAAGTCATATCGGAGATCTGTCACCTGTTGGATGATCTGCCTCTCGGCATCGAGCTGGCGGCCGCTCGAGTCGCAGCATTGCCGCCGTCTGTCATCCGCGACCGCCTCGCGGCGCGTCTGCCGTTGCCCGGAAGCGGTCCTCGAGACGCACCCGCGCGCCAACGGACCCTCGAAGGCGCGGTCGCATGGAGTCACGACCTCCTCGCTCCGGATCGCCAGGACTTGCTTCACCGGCTCGGCGTCTTCGAGGTCGGCTTCGACCTCGAGCAGGTGGACGCCGTAGTCGGCCCGTCGAAGACCGGCGGTGATCATCTCGATGCCCTGCTCGAGCTCGCGGACCAGAGCCTCATCGTCGCGGCACCGACCCACGCCGCCAGGGCGAGGTTCCGGATGCTGCGGACCATCCAGTCCTTCGCGCTCGACCGGCTCGCGACCGAAGGCACCGAAGCCGACACTCGCCGACGCCACGCCGAGGCCTATCTCGCCCTCGCGACCCAGGTGAGTCATCAGCTGAATACGTCCCGTCACAGCGAATGGCTCGATCGCATGACGCCCGAGCAGGCCAACCTTCGAGCGGCCCTTCGTTGGTCGATCGACGCCGGGGAGGGGAACCTCGCCCTTCGTCTGACCGCGGCTCTCTGGCGGTTCTGGCAGGCCTTCGGACAGGTCGCCGATGGGCGCCAGCTTGCGGAGGAGGCGTTGGCCATGCCCGAGGCTCCGACGAGCGGATCCGACCGCGCGTGGGCGTTGGGTGCGGCCGGAAGTCTCGCCTACTGGCAGGCCGACTCGGCGACGGCCCGTCGCCATTACCAGGCTCAGATCGATGTTGCGGAGGCGGCCGGCGACGAGGCGTGCATCGCCGATGCCTATTTCAACTTCGGCCATGTCGCGTTCAGCCTCGACAGCGACAAAGGGGCACATCTCGCGTACATCGACGCGGCGGAAGAACGCTATCGGAAACTCGGCGACGAGCGCGGTGCGGCCCGAGCTGGCTGGGGCAGGGGGATCCTCGCCCTCAGCAGGGGCCAGGGGATGCTGGGCACCGGGAGGGGCGAGATCGTGGAAGCGACCGCCCACCTGAGGAAGAGTCTTGCGGACTTCGAACGCCTCGACGACCGGCAGTACCACGCCATGACGGAGGCGAGCCTCGCATGGGCCGCCTTCGCCGCAGGCGACATCGGGACCGCATCTCGACAGGCGGTCGAGGCGCTCGTCGAATCCCAGTCGATGCGAGATCTCGGGACGACGACGATCTCGCTCCATATCGGGGTGCTTCTGGGCGCCCTCACCGGTCACCTCGAGGAAGCCGCCGAGATCCACGGCGCCTTCGACGCGTTGTGCGAGCGCTACGGCGTCCGCCCACCCGCAGCCCTCGCGCTGTTCGTCGGCGGGCACGATCCGTTCGAACTGACACGCCAGAACCTTGACCCCGAGACGTGGGCGGCCGCCTACGCGCGGGGGCGACGGTTGACGCTCGACGAAGCGGTTGCGAAGGTCGTCGTGCTCGGCGACGCCGCCGACCTGCTGTGACAGACTCGTAGGCGATCTGGGTCGATAATCGCGTCATGCGCCGAACGACAGTCGCGTGGCTCGCGGTGGCCGTCCTCGTGGCGACATGCACGTCGGCTGGAACGGGATCCACGAGCTCGACTGGGACGCCTCTCGCCTCACCGGCCATCGCGTCCCCTTCTATGGCGACTGCGAACGCTAGTGGAGGAACGACCGTGTCTCAACCGCCATCCTCGGGACCGCTCTCCCTTTCGAGTCCCGCGTTCGCCGACGGTGCGACGATCCCGACCAAGTTCACGTGCGACGGCGAGGGCATCTCCCCCGAGGTCGACTGGTCCGGAGCTCCAGGGGCGACAGCGGCCCTCACTCTGACGGTCATCGACCCTGACGCGGGTGGGTTCGTCCATTGGCTCGTGTACGACATCCCAGCCGCATCGGCCGGCTCACTCGCGGAGAACGTGGGCACAGGCGCGGGCGCGCCATCCCAGGGAGCGAATGGGCGCGGCAAGGCCGGCTACACCGGACCGTGTCCGCCGTCCGGGACGCACCACTACGTGTTCACGCTGTACGCGCTCGACCGGACGCTCGGGTTGACCGGCGCTCCCTCGCACACCGACATCGAGGCGGCGATCAAGGGTCACGTCCTGGCGATGACCGTGCTGATCGGGACGTACAAGCGGTCCTGACTGGAATGTCTCCCCGGCGCGTCCATCCCTGCTCCACAAGTCGGCGCGACAGTGGAGACGTACGCAGGCGAACGGCCTGCGACCGAACGAAGCGCCGGAGGGCGACACGAGATGAGTGAGACACAGACACGGGGAGGCCCCAACCTGGGACTCCTGCTGGCGATCCCCGCGGTGGTGATCATCGCCAAGGCCGCGATGCACCGCCGCGCGATGATGGAATCGGGATGGAGCGGACCCGGCGGCGGTGGCTACGGCTACGGCCACCACCGCTTCGCCGGGACCGACGGTGAGACAGGTCCGCGGGCATTCCGCCTGCCGCCGCGGATCGAAGCGGCGCTAGGCGCCTGGCACACCCGTGCGCACGAGGCGACCGATGCGGCCAAGCCGGAGCCGAGCGCGGACGAGGCCTAGTACGCCGCGAGCTTGCGGATCCCTTCGGCGATCTTCTCCGGGTTGACCATGAACCAGTCCTCGAGGACGTGGTTGTAGGGAACGCCCGGAACCTCAGGGCCGGCGATGCGCGTCACCGGGCCGTCGAGGTAGTCGAACGCCTCCTCGGCGACGATCGCGGCGACCTCGGCCCCGTACCCGCCGAACTTGTTGTCTTCGTAGACGATCAGGCACTTGCCGGTCTTGCGGACCGAGTCGAGCAGCGTCTCGCGGTCGAGCGGCCTTAGCGTGCGCAGGTCGACGACCTCGGCGCTGATGCCGTCCTCGGCGACGCGGTCGGCCGCCTCGAGCGCGTAATGGGCCATCAGCCCATAGGCGACGACCGTCACCTGCGAGCCCGGGTGGGTGATCTTGGCCTTCCCGAGCGGCACCGTGTAGTCCGTGTCGGGGACGTCGCCGCGGACCGAGCGGTACATCTTCTTGTGCTCGAAGAAGAGGACCGGGTCCTCGTCGCGGATCGACGAGCGGAGCAGCCCGCGAGCGTCGTACGGGGTGGACGGCACGACCACCTTGAGCCCCGGCACGTGGGTGAAGAACGCCTCGACCGACTGCGAGTGGTAGAGGGCGCCGTGGACGCCGCCGCCGTACGGCGCCCGGATCGTCATCGGCACGCCGTACCCGTCGTTCGAGCGGTAGCGCATCCGTGCCGCCTCGGACACGATCTGGTTGAAGGCCGGGAAGATGAAGTCGGCGAACTGGATCTCGGCGACCGGGCGCAGGCCGTTGACCGCGGCGCCGATCGAGGCGCCCACGATCATCGATTCGGTCAGCGGCGTGTCGATCACGCGGTCGTCGCCGAACTCGGCCCACAAGCCGTCCGTCGCCAGGAAGACGCCACCCTTCTTGCCGACGTCCTCGCCGAGCACGATGACCGTCTCGTCGCGGCGCATCTCGTCGGCCAGCGTCTCGCGGATGGCGTCGATGAACGTGCGCGGCGGCATCAGTCCGGATCCTCGGCGTAGACGTGGCGCATCGCGGTCGCCGGGTCCGGATCGGGCTGGGACTCGCCGTACTCGGTCGCGTCGTCGACCGCGGCGGTGATCTCGGCCGTCAGCCGCGCCTCGATGTCGTCGGTGAGCACGCCGGCATCGCGGAGCTGTTGGCGGAATCGCGGGAGGGCGTCCTGCTCGCGCCCCGACTCGAGGTCCTCTTCGGACCGATATTTGGTCTGCTGGTCGTCCGAGGAATGGCCGGTCAGGCGGGTCACCTTGGCCTCGATGAGCGTCGGGCCGTCGCCGGCACGTGCCCGCGCCACCGCATCGCGAGCGGCCGCATAGCAGGCCAGAACGTCCGCACCGTCGACCACCACGCCCGGGATCCCGTAACCCGATGCGCGGTCGGCCACGTCCTCGACCGAGACCTCCATCGCCGCGGGGACGCTGATGGCATAGCCGTTGTTCTCGACCACGAAGACGAACGGCAGCTTGTGGATCGCCGCGAAGTTCAGCCCCTCGTGGACGTCACCCTGGTTGGACGAGCCCTCGCCCATGCTCGTCATGGCTACCTGGCCCGTCTTGCGGATCTTGGCCGCCAGCGCGATACCGACCGCATGGAGGAGCTGGGTGGCGACCGGCGACGAGACCGACACGAGGTTGTGCTGGTGGGAGCCGTAGTGGCCGGGCATCTGGCGCCCGCCCGACGATGGGTCCGAGGCCGTCGCGTACTGCGCCGTCATGATGTCCCTGGCGCTCATCCCGAACGTCAGGCAGGTGGCGATCGAGCGGTAGAACGGGGCGATCCAGTCCTTGCCTTTCTCGAACGCCCAGGCGATGCCGACCTGCGCGCCCTCGTGACCCTGGCCGCTGATGACGAACGGGATCCGGCCGGCCCGGTTGAGCACCCACATGCGTTCGTCGACAGCGCGGGCGAGCGCGACCAGCCGGTACATCTCGATGAGGTCGGCGTCGGACAGCTCGAGGCTGGCCCCGAGATGCGAGTCGTTGCCGCTCGTGACTGTCATCGCTGCGGGTCAGGCCTCCTGGTTTGTCGCCGAGCTCCTGGTCCTAGAAGTTGAGCGACTGACCGTCCACGGCCATCGCGGCCTCGCCGATGATCTCGGAGAGGGTCGGGTGGGCGTGCGTCGCGCCGCCGATCTCCCACGCCGTCGCCTCGAGCTCGAAGCCGAGCGAGGCCTCGGCGATCAGGTCGGTCGCGTGCGGCCCGATGATATGGACGCCGAGCGTGTCGTTTGTGTCGGCGTCGGCGATGACCTTGGCGAAGCCCTCGTATTCGCCGCCGATCAGCGCCTTGGCGATCGCCTGGAACGGGACCTTGCCGATCTTGACCTTGTGGCCCTTCTCCGTCGCCTGCGCCTCGGTCAGGCCGATCGACGCGATCTCTGGCCGGCAGTAGGTCGCGCGCGGCTGGGTCGTGTAGTCCATGTCGTGGACGTCGGCGTCGCCGGCGATGGTGTGCGCGGCGATGAGGCCCTCGTGCGCGGCGGTGTGGGCGAGCCACAGGCCGCCGATCACGTCACCGATCGCATAAACGTGGGGTTCCTTGGTCCGCATCCGGCCGTTGACCTTGATCACCCCACGGTCGGTCTCGACCTTGGTCGTCTCGAGGCCGATGTTCTCGATGTTCGCGGCGCGGCCGGTGGCGACAAGCATCATCTCGGCGCGCAGCTCGGCCTGCTCCTTGCCCTCGGGCCCGACCGTCAGGCAGATGCCGTTCTCGTCGGCCGTCACCGACTTCGCGTCGAAGCGGGCGTTGGTCATGACCGTGATGCCGCGCTTGGTAAAGCTGCGCTCGAGCAGCTTGCTCACCTCCAGCTCCTCGAGCGGGACGATCTGCGGCAGGTACTCCAGCAGGGTGACCTTGACCCCGACGTCGGCGAACATGCTCGCGAACTCGACGCCGACCGCACCCGCGCCGACGATCACGATGTCCTTCGGCAGGCTGTCCATCTTGAGCACGTCATCGCTGGTGACGATGTGCTTCCCGTCGGGCTCGAGACCGGGCAACGACTTGACCCGCGAGCCGGTGGCGATGATCACGTCGGTCGCGTTCAGGACGCGCTCGCCGCCCTTGCCGGGCGTGCCGTCCTCGCCCGGCTGGCTGACCTTCACCTTGCCGGGACCGTCGAGCTGCCCGCGGCCGGCGACCCAGGTGACCTTGTTCTTGTCGATGAGACTCTTGAGGCCGGTCCACATGCGCTTGACGATCGCATCACGCCGGGCGGCCATCGCCGCGTAGTCGACGACCGGGTCGCCCTCGAGCACCACGCCGTAGTCCTTGGCGTGGCGGACGCGGTCGGTGAACGCGGCCGGATTCGAGCAGGGCCTTGGTCGGGATGCAGCCGCGATGCAGGCACGTCCCGCCGATCTTGTCCTCATCGACGAGCGCGACCTTGAGTCCGAGCTGGGCGGCGCGGAATGCCGCGCCGTAGCCGCCGGTGCCCGCGCCGAGCACGACGAGATCGAAGTCGTTGGAAGAGCCGACAGCCATGGGTCAGGGTGCCTCGGAGCGCCGCGTGGCCGGCGTCGAACGTCGGCTGGGCAGGTGGATCATCGAGGTCGATGGTACGCGGGGTATCCGAACTCCCGCAACCGACTCCCCTCCCGCCCCGGCGCCTTCCCGACCCGATGCTAGACTCCGGCTCTCGGGACCCGATCGCCGGCCGTCCCGATCACGCTGGAGCGAACCGATGGACCTCGTCCTCGTGGTCCGGACCGCGGTCCTGGTGCTCATCGCCTACCTCGCGGGATCGATCCCGGTCGGCGTGCTGGTCGCGCGCCGTGCGGGCGGCGCCGACCCGCGGACGATCGGCTCGGGACGGACCGGCGGAACGAATGCGTTGCGAGCGCTCGGCCCTCGCTGGGCGGCCGTCGTCGTGGCCGGCGACCTGGCGAAGGGCGCATTGCCCGTGCTGTTCGCCCGTTGGGTGACCGGCGATCCGCTCGTCGAGGTCCTGTGCGGAGCGGCGGCCGTGGCCGGGGCCATCTGGTCGGTCTTCGCGGGTTTCCGGAGCGGACGTGGTGTCGGGACGGGCGTCGGGACCATGCTGGTCATCCAGCCGATCGCCGTGCTGCTCGCGGCGCCGGTGTTCATCGTAGTGATCCTGCTGACGCGCTACGTCTCGCTCGGGTCGTTGCTCGCATCGGCGGCGATGTTCCCGGCGATGCTCCTCGTGCTCCTGGTCGTGCCGGAGACGCCGCTCCCCTACGTCATCTACTCGGCGGTCGGGGCTGCGCTGATCTGGATGGCCCACGCCGACAACATCGACCGGCTGCTCCACGGGACGGAGCGCAAGTTCGACCTCGGGTTGCTGGCGGGCAAGCGACCGAGCGGCTGACGCCCGAACGGGGGACCTGAGATCCGCCGCCCAGGACGCCCGAGCCGAAGGCGCGAACGAGCAAGGGAGCGAGCGCACTGCGAGGTGCGTGAGCGACCGGCGGAGTGAGCAACGCACGGATCGGGCGCCCTGGCGAGCGGCCGATCTGACCGCCAACAATCGATCGACCCAGGCCGGCTGACGACCTGGGTCGGGATTCGAGACTGGTTCGGCGGGCCGTGAGTCGGCCCGCACCGAGAGGGAGTGGTCAGCCGCCGCGCTGGGTGCGGAAGCAGTCGCTGCAGTAGACGGGCTTGCCGCTTGTCGGGCGGAACGGCACCGAGGCCTCCTTGCCGCACGACGAGCAGGTCGCGGTGAACATCTCGCGCGGGCCACGATCGCGGGAGCCGTAGCCACCGCTGCCACCGTAGCTCGACGACCCCCCGGCCGAATAGCCGCCTCCGGCACCGTAGCCACCGTACGAGCTGCCGCCGCCCTCGGCGTTCCGGGCTGCCTTGCGGCTGGCTCGGCACGACGGGCAACGGCGCGGCTCGGTGAAACCACGCTGCGCGTAGAAATCCTGTTCGGATGCCGTGAAGACGAATTCCTGTCCGCAATCCGCACAGGTCAGGTTCTTGTCGTTGTACACGAAAGCCAAACTCCTCTCGGTAGCCGGCGCGAGCCCGTCGGGTTTTCTCGCGTCAGCCGTGAGAGGAGTCCGAGTTTGCGTCGAGCTACGGGTCTGGCCACGGACCCGTCCGTGGCGTTTACGGCCGTAAGGTACGCGCTTCCCCCACGCTTGCCAATACCTGACTTTCGTCGTGGCCGGACCGTCAGTCCATCGTGGTTGATGCCTCGTCGGGCGGTGGGCCCGGCGGTCCCGGCGGCGGCACGGAATACTCGCGTCGCGCTGTGGCGAGGTAGGTGTCCACCTCGAGGCGTTGGCGGGCATCGCCCCAGCCGAGCTCGGCACCGAGGATCTGGGCGACGCGCGGCGCGATGGCGGCTCCGCGGTCGGGCAGCTCCTGCGCGACGCGGGTCCGGCGCGCCAGGACGTCGTCGAGCGAGAACGCCAGCTCGTGTCGCGCTGCCCAGGCGACCTCGGCCTCGAGGAAGACGCGGCCCGGGATCAGCGGCCGCAGCAGGTCGAGCTCCGCCCCGAGCGCGACGAGCGCCGTCGCCTCCGTTCCGTGCCGGGCGACCAGCCGTGCCGCCGTCTCCGGCCCGACATCGCGGATGGCCGGGATCGTCGACAGCTCCCCGGCGATCCGCGCCAGGGCGTCGGGCTCGGCCGCTCCGATCAGCCGCCGTTCGGCGGTGTCGCTGCGACGCTTCTTCGCCTCGGCCGGCCCAAGGACGGTGTCGATGACGTCGCGCGCCATCACCCGGTACGTCGTGTACTTGCCGCCACCGATCCGGACGACGCCGTTCGACTCGACCGTCACGCGATGCTCGCGCGACGCCTTGACCGTCGATCCGTCGGATGGCGCGATGAGCGGCCGGAGCCCCGCGTACGTGCCGACCACGTCGTCCCGGGTCAGGTCCACGTCCATCGTCGCGTTCACCGTGTCGAGCAGCCGATCCACCTCCCAGCCGGCAGCGGACGGATGGTCGGGCTGGCCTTCGTACGGGGCATCGGTGGTGCCGATCAGCCAGTGGTCGGGCCAGGGCACGAGGAAGACGACCTTGCCCGGGACACGGATGGTCAGGCCGGTCTTGTTCGGGATCCGCTCGCGCGGCACGACCAGGTGGGCGCCGCGGCTGGGCAGGATAGCGAGGGAGCGGCCGCGGAACGGGTGGTCGGCCTGGGCGGCCCAGACGCCGGTGGCGTCGACGATCGCCCGGGTCGGAATGCGGAGCGCCGCTCCGGTCGTCAGATCCTCGGCCTCGACGCCGGTGATGACTCCGAAGGTGCCATCGGTCCGAATGCCCGTGGCGCGGACCCGAGTGACCGCCACGGCGCCGGCGGCGAGCGCGGTCCGAGCCACGGCCAGCGTGTAGCGCGCGTCGTCCTCGACCCCGTCGGTGTAGAGCAGGCCGCCGCGCAGGCCGTTCGGGCGCAGGGTCGGAGCCAACTCCAGGGTCGCGGCCTTCGACAGTCGCCGATGCCAACCGCCGTCACGCCTCGCGCCGAGCATGTCGTACAAGGTCAGGCCGGCGTCGTAGAACATCGTCGAGACGAACGGCACGCCGTAGATCGGGAAGAGCAGCGGCTCGATCCTGACGAGATGGGGTGCGATCGCCAGCAAACGGGACCGCTCGGCGAGGGCCTCGCGGACGAGCCCGAAATGGAACTGCTCGAGATAGCGCAGGCCGCCGTGGATCAGCCGCGACGAACGCGACGACGTCCCGGCACCGATGTCGTCCTGCTCGATGAGCGCGGCCCGCATCCCGCGCGAGACGGCGTCGAGAAGGGCGCCGGCGCCGACGATCCCGCCGCCGACGATCACGACGTCCCATGTCTCACGGGTGAGCGCGTCGAGATCGGCCCGGCGGCGCTCGAGGGGGTTGGGTCCGTGCGCCGGCGTCGCGGCCGGCGGTTCGATCATCGCGGCGGCGGCCCGGGCGGACGGCGCGAGATGCGCCACATGAGCCAGGCTGTGCCCGCGATCAGGACGATGATCGCCAGCGGACTGTGGAACACGACCTCCTGGAGGCCGTCGGGAGGACGCTTGTCAGGATGGCGGCGCCGAGCACGACGGCGACCGCCACGCCGGCCACCAGCAGCACCTCGCGCCAGCCCGGCTGCCGGCTGACGCGTTTCGGTTCAGCCACGGTCGGCCTCGGCCGGGATCCCGATCGGGGCGACGAGGACCTTGCCGGCGTGGGCGGAACCCCGCTTGGTCAGCAGGCCCGTCTTGGGTCGGTGGAACGTGACGGTCAGGTCGGCCAGGACGGCCGGGTCCGACGGCTCCCCGCTCGACAGATCGACCGCGGTCGGGGTGTCGACGGCGACGACCGGGACGCCCGCCGCGCGCGCCCGGCCGACGACCTCGACCGCCGAGCGGATCGGTTCGCGCAGGGCGCCGCGCACGCCCGTCCCGAGCAGGGCGTCGACGACGACCGCGGCCTTGTCGACGCCGAGACCGAACATCGCCACGTCCCGGGCGACCGGCAGGTGGACCTTGACGATCCCGCTGTCGCGCGCGATCCGATCCCAGTTGCGAGCCGCCGAGGCGCCGCGCGGACGTGATTCGGCCGCAACGACCGCGACGATGACCGAGGCGCCGGCGAGGGCGAGCCGGCGGGCCGCCACGTAACCGTCCCCACCGTTGTTGCCGGGTCCGCACAGGACGACGATCGGGCCGGTCCCCCAGCGACCGAGGTCCGTGGCGAGCGCCCGGACCGCCGCGGCCACGGCCGTCCCCGCGTGCTCCATCAGGCGCAGCTCCGGGTACCCGAGGGCCTGGGCGCGGCGGTCGGCGCCGGTCATCGTCTCGGCCGAGATCGCCGGCAGTGCAGCCTGTCGCGCCCAGTGCCGTCGCAGCCCGCGCAGGTCCATCTCGAAGATCGACGGATCGTCGGCGGGCAGCGGCGGAGCGGCGTCTGGGGTCGATGGCTGGGCAGTGACGGGCATCGCTGCCGCAAGCGTAGCCGAAGTCAGGGAGTGGCCAGTGCCGCCCGGATCCGGTCGAGGATGTGCTGCCCGAGCACGGTCACTGTCGCACCCGAGCTTCGCCGCCACGGAGGTCCATGAACCCTTCGCGCTCGAGTCCGCGGGCGGCGGCTCCGATCGCCTCCGCATCGTGCTCGCCCAGGCGTGCGGGTAGCGGCACCCAGCTCCCGGCTCGGTGCCGCGGTGACGGCCGCGACCAGACGACCGCGCAGCCATCGGGAGGTCATCGCGAACGGGACCGGCGGCGCCTTTCGGCTCGATGGCGACTGACCATCCCGCGCGAGGCGCACAGGGCCGCCACCGGGCATGCATCGCACAGCGGCGCGCGCGGCGGTACACGTTCCCGAGGCGAGGTCCATGACGGCATCGAGCCAGCGACCGGGCTGACCGCGCGACACCAGTGAGTCCGCGGCAGCCTGGAGACTCGAGGAAGACGACGGCGACGCCGAGCAGCCGCGAGACGACGCGCCGGACGTTGACGTCGAGCGGCGCGACCGGGACGCCGAAGGCGGACGCCGCGACCGCTCGCGCCGTGTAGGGCCCGATCCCGGGCAGCGGCTCCAGCTCCGCGACCGTGCGCGGGCACGCGACCGTCGTGGTCCGCCACGATCGTCCGTGCGCAGTCGCGCAGCGCGAGGGCGCGCCGGTTGTAGCCGAGCCCGGCCCACGCCGCGAGCAGCTCGTGAGTACCGGCCTCGGCGAGGTCGGCCGGCGTCGGCCAACGATCGACGAATCGCCGCCAGGCCGGCCCGACCCGCTCGATCCCGGTCTGCTGCGACATCACCTCGGCGACGAGCACCTGCCACGGGTCCGCCGCGTCGCGGATCAGAAGCGGCCGACGTCGCGCCTGGTGCCACCGGAACAGAGCGGCTGTTGAGGCTGCGCCGGCTCACGGCTTCCATCTGACCGAGGATAGCCTCCGGGTCGCGGCGTCGCCCGGTAGAGTCGCGACCTGGGGCAGTCGTGAGCGAGAGGCTGTCGTGCGGTTCGGAGCGGCATTCTGGATCAACCGGACGGACTGGCCGGACCTGCGCGACGCCTGCCTGGCGGCCGAGCGTGCCGGCTGGGACTCCCTCTGGATCGACGATCACCTCCTCGCCGACGAGGGCGACCCGGCCGACCCCAAGATGGAGGGCTGGGCGACGCTGTCGGCCCTCGCCGTGCTGACGGAGCACGTCCGCCTCGGCCTGCTCGTGGCCGCCAACACGTTCCGCAACCCGGGCCTCACCGCCAAGCTCGCCACGACCGTCGACCACCTGTCGGACGGCCGGCTCGTCCTCGGCCTCGGCGGCGGCTGGTTCGAGCGCGAGCACGACGCCTTCGGCATCGACTTCGGGTCGGGCTTCGGCGAGCGGCTCGACCGGCTCGACGAGGCGGTCGGGCTCATCCGCCGGCTGCTCGACGGCGAACGCGTCACGCACGACGGGCGCTTCTACTCGATGCACGACGCCCTCTGCGCTCCCCTCCCGGTCCAGCCGCGGCTGCCGATCCTCATCGGCGGCTCCGGGCCGACCAAGACGCTCCGCACGACCGCCCGCTACGCCGACCTGTGGAACGGCTACGGCCCGCCCGAGAAGGTCGCCGCGACCAGCGAGATCCTGCGCCAGCGCTGCGCCGAGGTCGGGCGGCCGTACGACGAGATCGAACGCACCGTCACGGTCGATGTCCTCGTCCGCGACAGCGCGGAGGCCGCGCAAGCCGGCTGGACGGAGATCGCCCGAAGCTACGGGATCGAGAACCGCACCTCGCCGGATGGCGAGTACCGCGGCCTGACCGTCGGCGGCCCGGTGGCAGAGGTGGCCGAGGGTCTGGACGCGTACCGGCGGCTCGGCATCGGCGAGATCGTCTTCGTCTTCCGCCACCCGTTCGACCTCGAGACGATCGAACGCCTCGGTGAGATCCGGACGGCCATGGAGGCGCTCCCCTCCCCGACCTGACCGTCACGCGAAGAGGCCGCGCATCCCCTCGGTCGGCGCCCACAGCCACGACGGCAGGTACGTCGCCGCGTAGATGAACTCGTAGCACTCCTTCTCGATCTCGAATGCGCGGATCAGGTCCGGGTCCACGACGATCGCCGCTCCGGCTTCGCGCAGCCCAGCCTTGTAGGCCTCGAGGAAGCGCTCCCTCGATCGACGGAGCCAGCCGTCGAGGTCGAGACCCGGCTGGTCGAGACGGCCGCCGTTGCGCGTCTCGGCTCGCCGGCCGGCGCTGCGCCCGACGTGGTCGAGCGATCGCAGCATCGACGCCACGTCGCGCAGCGGGCTCTGGTGCGCACGTCGCTCCTCGAGCGGCCGAAGCGGCTCGCCCTCGAAGTCGACGATCCGGAAGCCGTCGGGCGCGATGAGCACCTGGCCGAGGTGGTAGTCGCCGTGGACCCGGGTCAGCAGCGGCGGGCTGGGAAGTGCCTCGAAGACCGAGAGCTCCGCCACGATCCGCGGCGACAGGTCGCGCAGCAATCGGCCGGACTCGCCGGGCACGACGTCGATCGCGCGCGACAGCTGGGTCCGCGCCGCGCGGCCCCAGCCACGCAACTCGTCACGGGTCGCCGGGCGCGGCTCGAAATCCGGGATCCCCTCCGCGTTCGCGAGCGCCGCGTGCAGGCCCGCGGTCAGCGCCCCGAGGTCGGCTGCCACCTCCGTCGCGAACTCGACGCTGACCGAACCAGGCGCCAGGAGCCAGGCGGTCAGCGACTCGGCGATCGATCTCGTACGCGTCGTCCCCGTCGGCGACGAACGCCTCGACGATCGCCACGGTCGACGCGCCGACATCGGCCGAGATCATCTCGGCGAAGCCGGCAAGCGGCGGCACGGCACCGAACCCGGCCTCCTCGGTCAGGAAGGCGATGAGCTCGAGCTCCGGGTTGAGACCCTCTTCGAGCCGCCGATAGACCTTGAGCAGGACCGATTCGCCGAGGACCGCCGAGCTGTTCGACTGGTCGGCGTCCGAGCGCGCGTTCGGAGACGGCCGCCGAGCTCATCAGGCAGGGTGCGGCGCGAGCTCGGCCAGACCGGCCGAGGGACGACAGACCAGGATCGCCCGCACCTGGCCATCGGCTTCGCGCGGGAGCGCCGCGATCGTCCGTCCCTCGGCGATGGCCAGCAGCAGGGCCCGGGCCGCCCCCTCCCCGCCGGCGGCGACGCGCAACGGGCGACCGGTCAGGACGAAGCTGTAGCGCTGCCACGAGCCATCGTCGAGCCCGAACCGGGCGACCGCGAGGACGTGCGACGCCGCCGCGTCGAGGACGAACGCATCCTCCAGCTCGATCGAGCCGATCGTCCGGCCCTTCGCGCCGAACCAGCGCTCGCCGACGATCGCCTCGCGGTCGAGACCCGCGAGCGCCCGCGCGACCTCGCCGTGCGAGCGCCCCGCGGGAGCCGATGGATCGCTCAGATCTTGAGCATCACGTGCTTGACGACCGTGTAGTCCTCGATCGCGTACATGCTCTGGTCCTTGCCGTAGCCGGACTCCTTGAAGCCGCCGTGGGGCATCTCGGAGACGAGCATGAAGTGGTCGTTGATCCAGACCGTCCCGAACTGGATCGCCTTGGCGACGCGCATCCCGCGCCCGGCGTCGTTCGTCCAGACCGACGCGGCCAGCCCGAAGCGGACGTCGTTCGCCCACGCGATCGCCTGGTCCTCGTCGCTGAAGCGCTGGACGGTGACGACCGGCCCGAAGACCTCGTCCTGGACGATCTCGCTGCGCTGGTCGGGGCCGGCGATGACCGTCGGCTGGTAGTACGCGCCCGGGCGGTCCGGTCGGACGCCGCCGGTCACGATCTCCGCGCCGGCACGCGCGCGATCGACCATGCCCTCGACCTTGTCGGCCTGGGCCTTGGCGATGAGCGAGCCCATCTCGATGTCGTCGCCCTCGGCCGGGTCGCCCCACTTGATCGATTCGACCTGGCTGGTCACCTCGGCCACGAACTTGTCGTAGATCTTCGGTCCGGCGATGACCCGGGTCGCCGCCGTGCAGTCCTGGCCGGCGTTCCAGTAGCCCCACAGCTTGATCGCCTCGGCGACGGCGTCGAGGTCGGCGTCGTCGAAGACGATGACCGGCGCCTTGCCACCGAGCTCGAGGTGGAGCCGCTTGACCCGGTCGGCCGCGACCCTGGCGATGTGCTTGCCGGTGTCGGTGTCGCCGGTGACCGAGACCATCCCGACCTTCGGGTGTCCGACGAGCGGGTCGCCGATCGTGGCGCCCGTGCCGGTGATGACGTTGAGCACGCCCGGAGGCAGGATCTCCGACGCGATCTCGGCCAGGACGAGGGCGGTCAGCGGGGTCCGAGCGGAGGGCTTGAGGATGACCGCGTTGCCCGCCGCGAGGGCCGGCCCGATCTTCCAGCCGGCCATCATGATCGGGTAGTTCCAGGGGGCGATCGAGGCGACCACGCCGACCGGCTCGCGCCGGATCATCGAGGTGTGGCCTTCCATGTACTCGTTGGCGGCCTTGCCTTCCATGACCCGTGCGGCGCCGGCGAAGAAGCGCAGGTTGTCGACGACGACGGGGATCTCGTCGATCGCCGCGCCGACCGGCTTGCCGGCGTTCTTCGACTCGAGACGGCCGAGCTCGTCGGCACGCGCCTCGATGGCGTCGGCGAGCTTGAGCAGCATCCCGCTGCGTTCGGCAGGGGTCGTGTGCCGCCAGGTCTCGAACGCGGTCGCCGCGGCGTTGGCGGCGCGGTCGACGTCCTCGGCGCCGGACGCCTGGACCTTGGCGATGACCTTGCCGTCGGCGGGGTTCTCGACATCGAGCGTCTCGCCCGACGCCGAATCGACCCATTCGCCCCCGATGAACTGCTGATACGTCTTGACGCGCTCGAGGACGTCGGTCATGTGAGGAACCCTCCGGAGGACTCGGCTGTAGCGGGAGATTGTCCCGCCATCGTACTGCGCCGCAAAGAGCCGTCCCGGCGAGTGGGCCGGACGGTCCTACCCAGCCAGAACGGGTTCGCCGGTCCGAGCCACGCGCTCGATCAGGTCGGCGGCACGGACGGTGCCTCGCGAGGCCTTGATGCGCGTCGACATCTCGATCAGCCGGCGGGCCAGCGGGCCGTCGGCGAGCAGCTCGTCGATCGCGTCGGTGAGCTCCTCGTCGCGGAAGTCGTAGGTCGCCAGGCGACGCCCGAACCCCGTCTCGTCGATGCGCTGGGCGTTGTCGACCTGGTCCCAGAAGAGCGGCAGGACGATCATCGGCTTGCCGTGGTGGAACGCCTCGGTGACGGTGTTGTTGCCGCCGTGGGTGATGACCAGGTCGACCCCGGGCAGGATCGCCGGCTGCGGCAGGAAGCCCTCGCCCGCCTGGTTGTCGTGCAGGGTGATCTGGTCGGCCAGCGGACCCTTGGAGACGATGACCCGGTGTTCGGTCGTCGCCAGCAGGTCGACCAGGCGCTGCATCAGGCCCACGTCCGCCGAACCGAGACTGCCCAGCGAGAGGTAGATCAACGCGCCGTCCCGGTTGCGGAGGTGCTCGGGCAGCTCCCAGGTCGCGTCCGCCGCTCGAACCGTGGAATCCAGCCGATGCCAGGTCGGCGCGAGCGGGCGCTCGCGCGCGTAGTCGGCCTCGGCCGGGTAGCTGTAGAGGTTGAGCCACGGCGATTCGGAGATGAGATCCGGGCCGTATCGGGCCGTAGCTCAGACCCGTGTCGCCGTGCTCGCGGCTGAACGTGTCGAACTCCTCCCACAGGTCGCGGTGCGTCCGCTCGACCTCCTCGAGGAACGCCGGCCAGTCGCCCCGGTCGGCGACGGGATACCCCGACGAGAACGGCGGGACGGCCGGATCCTTGATCTCGGCCGGATTGCACGAGGCGATCCGGACCCACGGCCGCCCGGACGCGGCCAGCGCGGGGAAACCGACGACGTTGTCCTCGACGATCACGTCGGGCGCGAGCTCGTCGATGATCTCGGCCAGGCGCGGATGGACGTACATCGCGCCATCGACGAGGGCGCGCCAGGTCGGCGCCATGAACTCGCCGAGCTGCTCGATCGTCGGCTTGCGGAAGACCGGCGCCGTGTCGCGGATGAAGTCGATCCAGAACTGGCCAGGGATCTCGTCGACCTCGGGCTTCGGCCCGAGGCGCATCAGCCGCTCCTCGAAGCCCTTTGCCTCGAGCGTCCCGGCGAACGACTCCTCGACGATGAAGACGACGCGATGGCCTCGCGCGCGAAGCACCTGGCCGATCCCGACGCAGTTGTTGGTCGGGCCGAACGCACCCTCCGGGAAGAAGACGATCGTCCGCGCGTCAGTCACGGGGCCGATTATCAGGCTGGCTCGACCTCGTTGCGCCGCCGTCGCGCATCGGGCGACCAGGGCACGACCGCGCGCTCGACGACGCCGACCGCGAGATACAGCGCCACCGAGACCATCGCCGTCAGCAGGATCGCGGCGAACACCAGGTCGGTCCGGAAGCTGTTCTGCGACAACTTCATCCAGATGCCGAGGCCCTCTGTCGCGCCGACGTACTCGCCGAAGATGGCGCCGATGACCGCGTAGACGACGCTGATCCGGAGGCCCGTGAACAGCGCCGGCAGAGCGGCCGGCCAGCGCAGCTTGCGGAACGTGTGCTCTGGCCGTCGCGCCGATCGAGCGCATCAGGTCCATCGCCTCCGGCTCGACCCGGCCGAACCCGTCGAGCAGGGCGATCGTGACCGGGAAGAACGTGACCAGGACGACGATGAGGACCTTGGGCAGCAGCCCGAACCCGAACCAGATCACGAACAGCGGCGCGATGGCGACGATCGGGATCGTCTGGCTCGTCACGAGCAGCGGCTCGACCGCCCGGCGGACCGGCTCCCAGCGATCGAGCGCGACGGCCGCCGCGATGGCGAGGACCACGGACAGGCTGCAGCCGACGATCGCCTCGAACAGCGTCGGGACGAGGTGGCCGACCGCGACCTCGCGGAAGTCCCACAACGCGCCGAGCACGCGCGACGGCGCCGGGAGCGTGATGGGATCGATCGCTGCCAGGCGGACATACGCCTCCCATGCGACGACGACGATCGCGACCAAGGCGATCGGCGGTCCCCAGCGCGCGAGGCGCGTCGATCTCACGGAAGGAAGTCGTTGGTGAACAACGCCTCGTAGTCGGGCGCCTTGGCGAGCGGCTTGCCGTCCGGCCCCGCCAATAGCCCCTGGTCGAACAGGAACCCGGAGTAGCCCTGCCACTTGGCCAGCGTCTGGCGACCGACAGCGCCGTTCTCGTCGCGGAGGTAGCCGCCCGAAGCCAGGAACTTCTGGCTTTCGACGCGGCAGCGCCGGGTTGCCATCGAAGACGCCCGGGTTCTGGGCGACCAGTAGCGCTGCGGCCTTCTCCGGATCGTCCGCCGCGCAGCTCGAACCCGCGGACGGTCGCGCCTGACGAATGCGCGCGCGAGATCGGGATGCGAGGCCAGCCAGCGGCTGTCGCATGCGAGGACGACCTGGTAGAAGTCCGGGAAGCCGTAGTCGCCGAACTTGAAGGTTCGCAGCTCGATGCCGCGTTCCTTGGCCTCGATCCCCTCCCAGGCGGCGAACGTGATCACGAAGTCGGCACGCTTCGCGTAGAGCGCGTCGTACGCGGCGGTGTCCAGGGTCACGGTCTTGAACGTGCCGGTCCCGCCGTCGGCCTTGATGACGCTCTTGAGCGTCGGTTCCTCGTTGGGGTAGCCGAAGCCCGCGTACGTTCGCCCATCGAGTTCCTTCGGACGGGTGATGTCGGAGGACGCGAGGACCGCGATCTCCTGGGCGGTGTGCTGGAGGATGGCCATGACCGAGACGATCGGCGCCCCGGCCGCGGCGGCGAAGGTGAGAGCGTCCTGGAAGCTGATGCCGCACTCGGCCTGGCCCGCCGCGATCAGCGCCTCAGGGGTCGTGCTGGCGTAGGGCAGGATCTCGAGGTCGACGCCTGCCTGGTCGTACCAACCGTTGGCCTGCGGCCACGTAGACACCGGTGTGGTTGGTGTTCGGCGTCCAGTCGAGCGCGAAACGGACCTTCCCGAGCGGAGCGGCCTTGCTCGGCGACGCGGCCGAAGTCGGCGATGGAGCGGCGTGTCGACGGCGACGCCGGCGATGTCGGTGACGGGCTGGCCGCGCCGGGACCGCAGGCGGCGGCCACCACGGCGATGGAGAGTGCTGCGCCAAGGATGCGCTTCATGTGTTCGGGCTCCGCGTTCGACTCGAGATGCAAAAACACCGTCTCCGAAAGAACGGGGACGGCGTCAACAAGTCGAAAGGCCTGCTTCCTTCGCCGGTACTAGCCGGATCAGGTTCCGCGGGTCTGTGGCCTTGGCCACACTCTCAGCGCACTCGCGCTCCCCGGAGGCGGTATTCAGTTAGGCGGGAATTGTAGCACGGCCTCCCACCTTGGCCCTGATCCAGGCGATGATCTCGTCGACGATCGCGGTTCCTTCCGGCTCGTTGTGGAGCTCATGACGGAGGCCCGGGTAGGTCCGACGCTCCACGTTCGGGAGCGTGGCCAGGATCTCCGAGGCCTGCGGCGGCACGAGCCCGTCATCGAGGCCATGCAGCACCAGCGTCGGCAGTGTCAGGCCCCCGAAGTCGCGCCGCACCCGTGCCTGTTCGGCGAGCGCCTCCGCGCCGAACCGCGTCGTACTCGACGTGGTCGCCAGCGGGTCGGCACCGACCTTGTCGGCGACGGTCGGATCGCGCGACAACGTCCTGCCGTCGATCCCGTTCGGCACCGCGAGGGTCGGGGCGATCCGGGACAGGGTCGGGGCGAGCGTCTTCTTCCACTCAGCCAGTGTCGAGTCGAGGGCCGGCGACGAGAGCACGACCAGGTCCGGTCTCGGACGATCCGTCAGGAGGTAGCCGAGGACCACGAGACCACCCATCGAGTGGCCATAGAGCACCACGGGACGGCCGCCTGACTGGCCCCGGACGTTCACGAGCCGCTCGGCAAGGTCGTCGTGGTACTGCGCCCAGTGATCGACGTGGCCGCGGCGACCGCCCGACCCGCCATTCCCGCGGTGGTCGTAGGCATGGACGTCGAGGCCGGCTGCGGCCATCTGGTCGCCGACGTGCTCGTAGCGGCCGGAGTGTTCGCCGAGACCGTGGACCAGCAGGACCGAGGCCCACGGCCAGCCCGGCTGTGAGTCGCTCGCCCAGTCGCGGACGAGGATGCTCGTGCCATCGGCGGCCCTGACGTGGCTGAGGATGGATGGCATACGGGCAGGGTACGCGACAGTCGCGTCGCGGGCCCTGCCCGTCGCCAGATGCGGCCTCAGCCTGGCTCGCCGATGGCAGCCCTCCCGACGGAGGCGTCCGCTGCGACCTCGGTCGCGATGGCACGTGCGCCGGCGCGGGCCGGGATGAACAGCGCGGCGATCGCCCCGATCCCCACGACGACGGCGCCGACGGCGATGGCCGGCTGGAGACCCGCCACATATGCGGCTGGCGTGGTGTAGTCGCCGTTCGCGCTGAAGATCGCGGCCAGGACCGCGACACCGAACACGCCGCCGACCTCCCTGATCGTGTTCGTCGCACCGGACGCCTTGCCCTCCTCCTCCGGCCGGACGGCCGACAGGACGACGTTGGCGATCGGCGCGAAGAAGAGGCCCATCCCGACGCCGGCCAGGATGAACGGAACGACCATCGCTTCGTACGCAACAGTTGGCGTGACGACCGCCGCGAGCCAGCCGAGGGCCACAGCCTGGAGGGCCATGCCGGTGGCGAGGATCGGCCGGCCGCCGATGCGATCGGAGAGGATCCCCGCGATCGGGGCGACGACGATCGGCATCGCCGTCCACGGCAGCGTGCGCAAGCCTGCCTGGAACGGGCTGTACCCCTGTGCGACCTGGAAGAACTGGGCGAGCAGGAAGACCGAGCCGAACATCCCGAAGTACATCAGCAGCGACACCACGTTGGCGGCGCTGAACGCACGGCTGCGGAAGAAGGTCATCGGCAGCATCGGGTGCGCCTGGCGTGCCTCCCAGACCACGAAGCCGACGAGGAGCGCGGTCCCGGCGACGAGTGCCGCGACGATCTGGGTGCTGCCCCAGCCGAGGTCATTGCCGTTGATCACGCCCCACACGAGCGCCAACAGTCCGGCGCTGATCAGGCCCAGGCCGGGGATGTCGAGGCGGCCCTCCGGGCCGTAGCTCTCGGTCAGGCGGAATGCCGCCATCGGGATGACGATGAGGCCGATCGGGACGTTGAGCCAGAAGATCCAGTGCCAGTCGAGGCCCTCCGCGATGGCGCCCCCGACGAGCGGACCGATGGCGATGGCGAGGCCGGCAATGCCGCCCCACGCGCCGAGTGCGACCGCCCGCCGCTCCGGGGGCATCGCCGCCGACAGGATCGTCAGCGTGAGCGGAGTCACGATGGCGCCGCCGACGCCCTGGATGGCGCGGGCGAGGATGAGGCTATCCGTCGAGTTCGACAGGGCGGCTAGAGCCGAACCGCCGATGAAGATCCCCATCCCGATCAGGAACACCCGCTTCCGACCGAACCGGTCGCCGAGAGCGGCGCCGGTGATGAGCAGCACCGCGAACGTCAGGGTGTACGCGTTGACGATCCACTGGAGCTCTTGGAGCGATGCGCCGAGGTCGGTCTTGATGACCGGCAAGGCGGTCGTCACGACGAGGTTGTCGAGGGCGACCATGAACAGGGCCAGCGAGGTGATGACGAATGTCCAGATTGCGTTCGAACGTGTCCGGGTCAACTGGGGACTCCCTTCCAAGGTTGTGACTTAGCGGTCACTAAGTACGCGGGCGAAAAAAGGGGCGCGGCCGGCGATCTTCAGGAGGCGCCTCCCGTTTCAGGCGCGATGGGCTGGTGCTTGAGGAATCCACTCAGGGACCACGACTCCGGCGAGCCCTCGATCTCCAGGGCGGCTGCGACGTTCAGGAGCATGCCCTCGGCGAAGAAGCGATGGATCTCTTCCTTCGACGCGCCACTGTCGCGCTCGACCGCCTGATACAGAGCAGCGAACTCCTGGCGAACCACCTGCCGGACGTCCTCGTCGCCACACGCCGCGTAGGCCTGCAGCTGGACACGCAGGAGGTCCCGATCGGAGAGGAGCCGCATATAGGCCAGGCCCATCAGATCGAGGATCGAACACGCCGGATCGTCTTCCGGGCCGCGCTTCGCCGCTTCGTGGAAGACCAGGCGTGTCCGCTGGAAACCGTGTCGGACGACGGCGAGGAAGAGTTCACGCTTCGTCCCGAACAACTGGAACAGATAGGGCTGCGAGACACCGACCGCTCGAGCGATCGATTCAGTAGACGTGCCGCTGTAGCCGCGGGCCGCGAACTCGCGCAACGCCGCCACGACGATGGCGTCGCGGCGCTCGTCTGCCGTCTGCCGTTGTGTGGAAGTGGCGTTCATGCACCGTAACTTAGTGAGTACTAAGTAACTTGTCAATACCCCGGCCGCGCCCCACCCACGACTACCATGCGCCAATGAGTGTCTGGACCGAGGTCGGCGACCGGGTGTTCGTCCGCCGCTATGAGTTCTACGATCAGAACATCGGGGTCATGCTGGGCGGCGAGGACGTGCTGCTGATCGACACGCGGTCGACCCACGTCCAGGCGCGCGAGATCGCCGAGGACCTGCGGACGCTCACGGCGGCGCCGGTGACGATCGTCGTCGACACGCACGGCCATTTCGACCATGCCTTCGGCAACCACGTCTTCCGCCCGGCGACCATCTGGGGCCACGAACGCTGCGTCGCGTTCATCGAGCGGACCGGCGAGGTCCGTCGGGCGCGGGTCGTCAGCGAGATGCCCGAGATGGCCGCCGACCTGGCCGAGGTGGTCCTCGATCCGCCCGACCGCACGTTCGACGAGACGGCCTACGTCGACGTCGGGAACCGGCGTGTGGAGCTCAGACATATCGGTCTCGGGCATACCGATCACGACATCGTCATCAAGGTCCCGGACGCCGCGGTCACGTTCGCCGGGGACCTGATCGAGAACGGCGCAGTTCCCGCGTTCGGGGACGCCTATCCGCTGGATTGGCCGGAGACCGCCTCGCGCCTCGCGGAGCTCGTCGTCGGCGTTGTGGTCCCCGGGCACGGCGACAACGTCGGACAGGGGTTCGTGGAGGAGCAGGCCGTTGCGCTGGCTGCCCTCGCCGAGCTGGCTCGACGGGTGCATCGCGGCGAGCTCTCGCTCGACGGCGCGCTGGCCGAGACGCCGTTCCCCGCCTACCCGGCCGAGGACATCCGGCGGCCGCTTCAGCGTGCGCTCGCGCAGCTCAAGGGCGAGCTGGCGTAGCCCTCAGTCCCCGATCCGGACGATCCAGCGCCCGCGAGCGCCTCCGGCCACGATCGCGTCGAGTGCCTCCTCGAGCGTATCGAGCGTGACCTCGCTCGCGTGCAGGCCGAGGTCGCGCGGCCGCAGGTCCGTGGCGATGCGGTCCCACAGCTCTCGACGGCGTCCGATCGCCATGTTCACCGAGTCCATCCCGAGCAACGCGGCGCCGCGCAGGATGAACGGGAAGACCGTCGTCTCGAATTTCGCGCCGCCGGCATTGCCGCATGCCGCGACAGCGGCACCGGTCCGCAGCGTGCGCAACACATACGGGAGGGTCGCCGCCCCGACCGCGTCCACGGCACCGGCCCACCGTTCGGATTCGAGCGGCTTTCCCTCACCCGTGACCTCGTCCCGGGACAGGACCCCGGCCGCACCCATCGTCAGCAGTCGCTCGGCGCCGTCGGGCTTGCCGGTCGCGGCCCAGACCTCGTAGCCGCGGTCGGCGAGGATCGCGAGCGCCGTACCTCCGACGCCGCCGGAGGCACCGGTCACCAGTACTGGACCATCCGCGGGATCCAGCCCCCGCTCCTCGAGCGCGACGACGGACATCGCCGCCGTGAACCCAGCCGTGCCGATGGCCATCGCCTCAGGAGCCGACAGACCTGGCGGCAACGGCACGACCCAGCCCGCCGGCACGCGCTGGTATTCCGCGTAGCCGCCGTGGCGCGAGACTCCGAGCTCATACCCGTGGGCGAGGACCTCAGCGCCGACGTCAATGGACGGGTCCGTGCTCGCCACGACCTTCCCGGCCAGGTCGATCCCGGGGATGAGCGGGCTGATCCGCGCGACCTTGCCGTCCGCCCGTGTCGCAAGCCCGTCCTTGTAGTTGACGCTGGACCAGCCGACTCGGATCTCGACCTCGCCGTCGGGGAGGTCCGTCGCGCGGAACTCGCGGATGCCGCGCTCGACCGCATCCCCGACCTTCTCGGCAACGTAGGCGCGGAACGTGTCGGGGATCGCTGACATGCCGACATCCTAGGCGGCGCAGGTGGCCGTGTTTCGGTCGCGGTGGTCGACCCCATCCTCGCCAGGTAAGCGTGCGACGCGCGATACTGATAGGCAGCGACTGATGGACCACTCGATACGCTCGTTCCGGTTCATGGCCCGCTTGTGCCGCCTGATCGGGGTGGCCGCGATGGCCTGGGTCATCGTCGCTGCCCTGGCTCCCCCATCGGCCATCGGGGCCGCGGATCCGAGTCCCTCCCCGTCCCCCGCCCCCGCCGGCAACCCGACCGCCCCGGTCTACGTGATGTCGCTGACCGGCGTCGTCGACAACGTGATGGCTGGCTACGTCGAGGAATTGGTGAAGCGCGCCGGCGACGAAGCCTCGCCCGCACTGATCATCACGATCAACACGCCGGGCGGCAGCCTCGACGCGACGCAACGGATCGTTTCTGCCCTGCTCGAGGCGCCCGTGCCGACGATCGTCTGGGTCTCGCCGAGCGGCGCGCGGGCCGCAAGCGCCGGCACGTTCATCACGCTCGCCTCGAACCTCGCGTACATGGCACCGGGCACCAACATCGGTGCGGCCTCGCCGGTCGGGTCCGGTGGCGAGGACATCACGGGCACGATCGGCGAGAAGGTGCGCAACGACGCGATCGCGAACATCAAGTCCATCGCCGAGACACGCGGACGCGACGTCGATTGGGCCGTCTCGACAGTCGACAAAGCGGTCTCATCGTCGGCACTCGAGGCCGTCGCAGTCGGTGCCGTCGACGGCATCGCGACCTCGCTCGATGACGTCCGGCGCAAGGCCGATGGCCAGATCGTCCACGTCGGCGCGCAACCGGTCAAAGTCGACATCGGGGATGCCCCGTTCGTCGACCTGCCGATGAACCCGTTCCAGTCGATCCTCCACCTCCTCTCCGACCCGAACATCGCGTTCATCCTGCTGACGATCGGCTTCTACGGGCTCATCTTCGAGCTCATGAGCCCGAACTTCGTTACCGGCATCCTCGGCGCGATCGCATTGATCCTGGCGTTCATCGGCTTCGGCAGCCTGCCGCTCAACGTCGCGGGCGTGCTGCTGATCGGCCTTGCGATCGTCCTGTTCGTACTCGAGTTCACGGTGGTCAGCCACGGCCTGCTGTTCGTCGGCGGCCTGATCTGCTTCGTCCTGGGTGCGTTCGCGCTCTACACGGCTCCAGGCTCGCCGACCGCCCCGGAGGTCGCCGTGGCCACGCCACTCATCGCCTTCATGGCGACGCTCACGGGAGCGTTCATGGTTCTCGTTCTGGTCACGATCGTGCGATCGCGGCGGCGGACGCTCGGATTTGCGGGCGCCTACGGGGCGGGCGGGACGACGACGGTTCCGTCCGGCAGCGACGGCGTGGTCAAGCGGGCGCTGGCGCCGCTCGGCATCGTCTACACGGTCGGCGAGGAGTGGTCGGCGCGATCGGCGTCCGGTTCGGAGATCCCTGTTGGCGAATTGGTCCGCGTCGTGGGGCAGGAAGGGCTTACGCTCCTCGTCGAACCGGCGGCGGCATCCATCGAACCGTCGGGGCAGCAGGTGACGACGTGACGAGCGACCAGATCCTCCCCGGCGCCATCGTGGCCGTCATCGTGATCCTCATCGTCGTCGGCATATTTCGTGCCGCCACCCGGCGTCGCGGCGCCAACGAGGATGAATTCGGGGCCGGCGGTGTCTCCACGGTGGAGGTCGGGACCCGCGGCGTCGCCACGACCGATCTCGCGCCGTCCGGCGTGGTGCGCGTCGTCAGCGAGGAGTGGACCGCGAAGTCGGCCAACGGAAGCACCATCGTCGACGGGACGGTCGTCCGCGTCGTCCGCCAGGATGGGCTGACACTCATCGTCGAACCAATGCCAGCCGGCTCGCCGGCGCAAGGATAGGAGCACGTCATGGAGCTCGTCGCGGTCGCCGTTGCGGTCGTCTTCATCGGACTGGTCCTGCTGCTCCTGTTCTTTGCGGCCGTCCGGATCGTCAACCAGTACGAGCGGATCCTGATCTTCACGCTCGGCCGTACGAGCCCCAACGAGGTCAAGGGCCCGGGCTGGGTGTTCGTCGTGCCGATCGCCCAGCGGGGCATCCGCGTGGACCTGCGCGAGCGGTTCATCGAGGTCCCAAGCCAGACGGGCATCACCAAGGACAACGCCCCGATCAGCATCGACTTCCTGATCTACTGGCGGATCGTTGATCCGTACAAGAGCGTCATCGAGGTCCAGGATTTCGAAGGAGCGCTCCAGAACATCGCGACCACCACGCTCCGCGCCGTGGTCGGCGACATCCTGCTCGACGACATGCTGTCCAAGCGCGAGCAGATCAACGAGGTCCTGCGGGTCAAGCTCGACGAGGTGACCGAGCGCTGGGGCGGCAAGGTCACCACGGTCGAAATCCGCGAGATCACGCCGCCGCGCGACGTCCAGGACGCGATGAACCGACAGCTATCGGCTGAGCGGACCCGGCGCGCTGTCATCACCGAATCCGAGGGCTCGCGGCAGGCGGCCATCAACGTCGCCGAGGGCACCAAGCAGGCCGAGATCCTGCGCGCCGAGGGCGACCGCCAGGCGGCGATCCTGCGCGCCGAGGGCTTCGCGCTCGCCCTGAGTCAGATCTACGCGGCGGCCTCACAGGTCGACCAGAAAACCATGGCGCTTCAGTACCTGGAGGCGTTCAAGGCGCTCGGCGAGAGCCCGTCGACGAAATACATCATCCCGCTCGAGATCACCCAGCTCGCGGATTCGTTCCGTGGCTATCTCGAGAGCGCCAACGAGACGCCCCCCAAGGGTTAGGGAGCCGGAGGCGCCTCGCTCGCGGCGGCGTCGGGTGACGGCGCCTTCGACGGCTCGCTGCTCGGCTCGGACAACGGCTGGGCCGCCGCCGGGGCGTCGCTCGGCGGCGTGATCGGCTCCTCGCTCGGAGGGCTGCTCGGCTCCGTGCTTGGTTCGGCGCTCGGCTTCGCGCTCGGCGGGCTGCTCGGTTCGTCGCTCGGGATCGCGGTCGGCGTGGGCGTCGGCGTCGGGCCCGGCTCGGTCTGCTTGAGCCACAGGTATTGGCGCAGGGTCAGTCCGCTGCTGCGCACCTTGGCCGCTTCCGAGCGCCCGACGTAGCGGTAGTGCCACGGCTCGTAGGCATAGCAGGTGACACTGGCCTTGCCCTTCGGGTACGACATGATGAAGCCGTACTTCCAGGCGTTCTTCTTGAGCCAGGCACCGGCCTTGGTAGTGCCCCAGTCGGAGTAATACCAGGGCACCGATCCGGCATAGCTTCGGAAGTCGACGGTCGTCCCGAGCTGGTGCTCGCTGTGTCCGGCGCGAGCGCTCGACTTGATCGCCGCGCTGTAGCCCGAGAGGCGCGACCAGTAGGCGAAGGTCGACTTTTGGTTCGAATAGCTGCGGAACGCCGACTGGACGGCGAGCCGCGCTCCGGCGGAGCGGGCCGCGCGGACCATCGCCCTCAGGTCGGCGATGACGAAGGCGCGAACGGTGTGACCACCGTTCAGACCTGCATTCGCCGTCGAGCGCAGGTCGCCTGGGTAGTAGCCGGTGGTCAGTCGGTACGTGGTGTCGAGGACGGTGCGGTTCCAATCAGCGTATGAGCGTTGCTTGGTGAGCGTGTCCGCGAGGCGGCAGGTCGGGAGAGTCGAGGCGGAGACGACCGTAGCCGCGATCCCCGTGGTCAGGGCGACGACCACCAGGAGCACCACGAGTCGCGCAGAAGCGAGGCCGCTCATCGGGGCGGCGCGGAGAGCACGTGAAACGGGCCTGGGGATCGGCATCGAACGCATCTTGGCATCGCTCCCGACGAAACGGTTCTCCCCTGAAGGTACCGTTCGGGATAGTGCCGTGTGGTTCAGCGAGGTGGGGCCACCGGACGCTCTCGAGGCGGTCGTCGGGTATCATGCCGACCGGCTCCACTGGCGAGTGGCCAAGCGGTAAGGCGCCTGACTCTGGATCAGGAGATCGAAGGTTCGAATCCTTCCTCGCCAGCCAATACCACAACATCTTGTGACCCTCGGCCGGGCGGACGGCCAAATGTTGTGGATCGCTCCACAACGTACTGAGCCGGCCGACGCCTTCGGCACCTATCCCGTAGTCAGGTGACCCTCAAGCCACGCTGGCGGCAGGGCGATTGAAGTTCGCCGGCTGACTCGACCATCAGGTTGATCACCTGACTCGCCTGTGGCGCCGAGAGTGGTACGGTCACAACACGTCCCGCCTGGAGTCGAGTGAAGGGGGTCGATGGGCTCGCATCGTGCCCGCCTCGCCATCGTGCTGGCCTTGGCCACGATCCCCGTTGCGTGCGCGCCCGCGCCCGCCCCATTCTCTGGCGAGCACGACGGTCTCGTCGTCGAGGGACGGGTGGCCGCCACGAATGTCTCGATCACCGTTGACGTCAGCGTGCACAACAAGGGCGATGGGCCGCTGCACCTCGAGCCCGACCAATGCGGGCGCGTGACCGACGTCAGGCTCGAGCGGACGCAGTTTCGCGCGGAGGGCAGGCGCTGGGACGGCACCGTCCAGGCCGCCAAGGAGCTAGTACTCAACGACCAACGCTTCGCGGACGATTCAGACTCGTTCGCGCCACGGCGTGTCGGCGACACCTCGTCCGCGACACCCGACTGCACGCGCCCGGACCATGCGATCGTGCTCGACCCCGGCGCCACCATCGCCGAGCGCTGGGAGCTTGCAATCAGCGACTCGCGCACCCTACGCGAGGTCGATTCGAACCACGCCGTGATCAGCCTCGAGGCCATCGAGGCACGCGACCCGGACACGATGGAGTACTTCGACATCGTGTACTTCCTGGACCGGGCCAAAGACCGAGAAGGGCGGGTGGCCCGCGCCGAGCTCCCACTGTCGAAGGCGCTTCAACGCGCGGCGACCAACCCGGTCACCGGCCCGAGCCAGGGCGAACTGTTCGACCGGTTGCTCGAGAACGATGCGCTCCGCGCGTGGATCGAGGTCCAGCCGGCGGACGGGTGGGGCGACGCACGGCTCCAGCCGGTCATCCCTGGCGCCGGTCCGGCGTTCGAGCGCGTGCGGCTCGAGATGGTCAGCCGGGCGTTCGAACACTCGGCAGTGGTGACGGCCGACGCCGACGGGTCGAATGCGACGCTCGACCTCCCCGGCGAGGAGGATCGAACCCGCGTGTTCGCGCGAACCGCCGGTACGCTGCCGCCGGGCATCCAGGCGTTTCCTGACGCGACGTGGGTCGTCACCGATGACCTGCAGTTCGGCACGGTCCTGCTGCCGAGCGGGCGCCTCGTCGTCGACGAGTTCCCGCTGGGGGCCGAGCCTCTCGACATCGTGGTCGCGCCAGGCGCCTACGCGACCCACGCGACGCTCGCCCGTCAGCCCGACCAGGAGGGCGAGCAGGTCGCGTTCGCCAGCGTGGTGCTCTCCGACGCTCCGACGGTCCGCTGGCAGAACCAAGTCGCGGTCGCGGTCGACGGCGGTACCACGATGCTGACCTCGGTCGAGGCCAACGACGCACTGGGCCGGACCTGGAGGGACGACGCGGACACCGCCGAGCGACTCGACCGGGAGATCTACGACTCGATGGTCGCCCACGACTACCTCGGGACCGAATGGGCTCTGTCGCCCGAGACGAACCTCGTCCGGGTCACGAGCGGGGTCGGCGACGGCGCCTACCCCGTGTACGTCGGGTTCGATACCGACGGGAATCCCACCCGGGTCGTCGTCGACTTCCTGCTCCTGCACCTTGGCTGGCCAGGCGCCTGAGACACACAGCGGCGACCAGCAGCATGACGCTCCGTGCCAGCCAGATCGGCGACCGCCCCGCCAGCCTTCGGAAGATCGCCAAAGACCCGAACCGCAACCCGCGCGCTCAACCCGCGACACCGGTCTGCGGGTCAGGGGCTCGCTCGATCGGGATGCGGACATTTCTGGCACCCGCGCGGTTCACTCCTGTCGGATATGCGACCGTGATCGGAGTGACGAGTCAGGTGACCCGCTCGTGGCAACCTGACCACGTTTGCCGCAGCCGACTGATCCGGACGGCGCGCGGCGCCGTCATCGCCGTTGCGCTCGCGCTGATGGTGGCGGCGCCGGCAGCGGCCGCCACCCCGCCGACACGACCGTGGTCGTTCTGGACCCGGTGCGCCAGTTCCCGGCCGGCACGGGCTGCGAGTTCGACGTCACAGCCCACCGAATTGGCCGAACGGCGATCACCGACTACAGCGACGGTCGGGAGACGGTCGACGCCCACTACATCGATTACACGATCGTGAACGACGCCAACGGCAAGAGATTTGTCACGAACTTCGTTCACCACGAGGTGGACCGGTACGACGCTGCAGCCAACGTCTACCGCGGCCAATCCAGCGGCGTCTCGATCTACCAGTCGGTCGTTCCAAGTCCAAGCGGTTGTTCGACTCCGACGGATTGCAAAGGGCGGCTCAGTGATCGATCCCTCGGTCGTCGCGGTGCTCGTTGGCCGCCGGGCGCGGTCCCGCTTGACGAACTGACGGAGCGTGAGCGCGATTGTGCCTTCCAGAGCTGCGCGACGTGTCACGCGACGACGGTGTCGATCCGATGTCTTGACACCGACGAACTCAGCATGACGTCCCGCCCGGCTGACTCCAAGTCGGTGGCCACGCCCATGTCACCTTTCCCGGGTAATCGCACCCTAGAGGGGTGATGGATATCGTGTCGGAACTCACGGAGACACCTCTCAGCGTCGAGGCGCTGTACCGCTCGGACGCGCCACGACTTTGGCGGGCGGTCTACGCGTGGGCCGGCGATGCCGAGGTCGCTAGCGACGCCGTCGCCGAGGCGTACGCGCAGGTGCTCCGCCGCGGCGGGGCTGTTCGCAATCCTGCAGCATGGACGTGGCGGACGGCGTTCAAGATTGCCGCGGGCGCGCTGAAGGATCGGCCCGCGTCGCGGGACGCCGAGCTCGGCACGGCCGGGGATGTCCACCTCGACGCCTACACGGACCCCGACCTCCTCGCTGCCCTGCGACGCCTGCCCGATGGGCAGCGCGCGGCCGTCGTCCTCTTCTACTACGCCGACCTTCCAATCCGCCAGATTGCCGAGCGGCTCGGCTCGAACAGCCTTGCGGTTCGGGCGAACCTCAGCCGCGGCCGCCGACGCCTCCGGGACCTACTGGGTGAGCACGATGGATGACCTGCAGCGGCGGTTCGCAGCACTCGATCAGGTTCCGGCGCCAGATCTCTGGCCGTCGATCCAGGACCGAGCCCGACGCCTCACCGACGAGTCGGCCGTTGAACGCGTCCGGGGCGGCCGACTGACAATCGCGAACGGCGCTCGGTCCTTCCGAGACCGGCCGATGCTGGTCTGGCTGGTCGTGGTCGCCCTGATCTCTGCCGTGGTCGTCGGGGCGGTGTCGGTCGGCGCCGCGCGTCTCTTCTCGGTTCCGGGCCCCATTCCGTCCTCGGTCGCACCGTCGGCCGTTGCGGTCGGGCCGTCCGCCTCCCCCACGGCATCGGACGCCGGGGTTTGCACGGAACGCCCGGCGGTCACAACGGCGACCCTGACACCGATCGCTGTCCCGCACAACGTCACGAAGTTGGTGTTCTCGGGATGCCTCGTCTGGGCGCGGATCGGGGCGAACAACGGTGGCATCGCGAAGATCGATCTCGCGACGAACCAAGTGCTCGACACGATCGTCCCCGCCGAGATCGTCGGCGACTCGATGACCGGATCCGACGGTGGCATCCTCGTCGATACGAGCCCAGCGAACAGCGACCCCAATACATTAATCCCCCTGATCCGGATCGATCCTGCGACGGACGCGGTGACGACTCTCCTGAACCTGCCGGTCAACGGCGACTTCGTGGTCCTCGACGGCCAGGCGTGGACCCGGAAATGGCGGTCCGGCGAGCTGTGGCTCGTGCCGCTCGACGGCAGCAAGCCAGTCCAGGGCGGGACCATCCCATCCTTCATCGGCGCCGCCTTCGGCTCCGTCTGGACGCAGCCCAGCGATGGCACTGGCATCTGTTGTCGATACGTCCTGGCCGCCGTGGAGCGGTGGGACGCGCCCGGGTTGGCGCCAACCGCGTCGATCGATGTCGGCACCGACTCCCAGTGCCTGATCGCGGACCACGGGATCGCCTGTGTCTCGCCCAGCGGGCGCGTCGCCCTCGTCTCGGCCGATACGAACACCATCGCGTGGAGCGTCCAGATCCCCAACTGGACCGGCGACCTGGTCAACGTGGCGGCGGCGGACGGCTCGATCTGGCTGCAGCCGGCCGCGACCCAGCCCGGCCGAACTGACGCGCACGAGCTGATCGAGCTCGACGCAGCCTCAGGCACAATCCTGCGCCGCGTGGAGCTGGCGGTCCGCCAGCCGCTCAACCTCTGGGCCGGCGGCGGCAGCCTGTGGATCTCCGGCGCGGGGCAGCCGCTCGCGCGACTGGACCTGCCGCCTCGCTGAGGCGCTAACCGGGTCTGCCGCTCAGCGAAGGGAGTTGATCTGGCCGGGGCGGGCCCCAGCCACGGGTTGTGCCTAAGCGGCGTCCGCGATCGCGTCGAACTCAAACCTCACGTCTCGGACGCGGCAGCTTCCCATCCCGCGCCGCTCAGCTCTACCCTTGCCACACCCGGCGTGACCTGGCATCGAGCTTATGAAGCTGCCGCTCTCCCAGTTCAGAGAGGTAGGTCCCGGAGTAGCGGGAACAGCGGGAACCCCTCCCCTTCCCCAACGTCGTCGGGTGCGATACGGTCGATCCCAGAGTTACCTGAACGAAAGACGTTCACCTGACACCGTCCGGCATGTTCAACCTGATTGCCCGCCGGACCAACCGAAATCGAGTCCGCGCCACGCTCAAACCGCACTCACGATCGTCAGAACGTCGGGAGTCCTCTGGATCAGGAGATCGAAGGTTCGAATCCTTCCTCGCCAGCCAGCTAACCTGCGGGCAGCGATCCAGGGTTCCGGGAACCTCTCGCCGAGGCCCCACCGACCGAGCCTCCTGTCAACGGTTCAGGGTCTGATCGCCGCCCTCGTGCCGTGGACTTGAGACATCGCTGCCCGGAGCTCCGGGATGACCTCGGTCGCGACGGTCCGAAGGATCGACTCGTCGCCGGGGCTCGGCCTGACGGTCGAGAAGTCGGTGAACCCAAGCCGCTGATGACGCTCGACGAAGGCGCGATACGCGTCGACTGACCGCAGTGCATCGCTCGTCGTCCAAGTCGATCGGCGGATCTCCCCAGGATCCCGACCGATCTCGCGACACGCTGCGTCAAGCCGGGCGATCCTCTCGGCGAGTTCGGCCTCCACGCCATCGGTCGCCGTCCCCGGCATCGCCGCGAAGCTGTCCCACTGATCGGCATACCGAGCCGCGATCCGCAACATCCGGGGACGATGGGCGGCGATCAGGATGGGGATCCGCGGCCGCTGGACAGGCGGCGGCTCAAGATGCGCGTCGTCCAGGTGATAGAAACGCCCGTCGAATGTCGAGCGTTCCTGGCTCATCAGCATGGTGATCACGGCGATCGCTTCCTCGAAGCGGTCGACACGCTCCACTGGCTCGGGCAGGTCGATGCCATACCGTTGGTGCTCATCGACATTCCAGCCTGTCCCGATGCCGAGGATCAGCCGGCCGTCGCTGACATGATCGACCGTGACCGCCTCTTTCAACAACAGGGCCGGGTGCCGGAACGTGTTGCTGGAGACGAGGATGCCGATCCGGATCCGTTCCGTCTTCGCAGCGATCGCAGAGAGCAAGGTCCAACCCTCGAGGCAACCGTTCTCGGGCGGGCCGTCGGTGTCCACCAGGTGATCCACCAGCCAGGCGTGGTCGAAACCCAGTTCTTCGGCCATCTGGAAGTCTTCGAGGACCTGGGTCCATGACCTGTCCGCCTGACTCAGGAACAGGCCGAATTGCGGGGCGACACTCGGTCGCATCGCGCCGTCTTCCATCGAGGTCACTGGATTCATAGCCGCTGCTCCCGACTCAGATAGCGCTGGATGAGAACGACCGCGATCAGGAAGACGCCGCTGACGACCTGCTGGAAGTATGAGCTCAAGGTTCCCACCTGGTTGATCACGTTGTTGATGACGTTGAGCAGCAGGACGCCGGCCAGGGTCCCGAGGATCGATCCGGAGCCACCGGTCAGCAGGGTGCCACCGATGACGACGGCGGCGATCGCCTGCAGCTCGAGACCGACACCGATCGTGGACTGGCCCGAGGACGAACGTGCCGCGACCAGAAGACCGGCCAGCCCCGCCAGCAGTCCGCTCACGAAGTACATCGCAGTCTTCACCCGGGCGATCGGCAGACCCATGAGTCGGGCGGCGTCCTCGCTGCCGCCGATCGCGGTGATGGCGATGCCATAGCGTGTCCGGTTGAGCATCACCCAGCCGACGAGGAATGCCACTCCGGCGATGAGGATCGGGACCCGGATCCCGACGAGGGCTCCCTGGCCAAGCCAGCTGACCTCCAGCCCTTGCGCGATGTGGAAGATCCGATTGCCCTCGTCGGAGACCGCAAACGCAAGACCGCGGGCAAAGAGGAGGGCCGCCAGGGTGACGATGAATGCCGCCATCCGTGCCCGGGCGATCAGGAGGCCGTTGATGAGCCCGATCAGGCCGCAGACCCCGAGCGGCAGAAGGATCGCGGGGACGCTTCCGTACTGCGACCCGAAAGCGGCGAGCACCGCAGACAGGGCGAGAAGCGACCCGACGGACAGGTCGATGCCACCACCGATGATCACGAAGGTCATCCCCACCGCGACGAGCCCGAGGAAGGAACTCGCCTCCAGGATGTTGAGGAAGTTGTCGATGCTGGCGAAACGGGTCCCGAAGATCAGTGACGCCGCGCAGGGTGACGACGACCAGCACGACGAGCGCTCCACCACGCTGGAGCGTTCCGGCAAGGCGCTCCCGACGGGTCGACCGTCTGATCTCGTCGATGCCCCCTGCCAGGGCGGGCTCGCGCCCGTCCAGCCGCCACCGTCACGACTGCACGCGCTGCCGCTGGATGAAGACCGCGCCCAGGATGATGACCGCCTGGACCATGCGCGTCGCCGAATTGGGCAGGTTATGGGTGATCAGCGTCGCTGCGATGAGCTGCATCAACAACGCTCCTGCAAGCGTGCCGACGATCCGGACTCGGCCGCCTGACAGCGGGGTTCCCCCGACCACGACCGCGGTGATCGCGCTCAGCTCGATGAGATTCCCGACGAACGACGGGTCGGAGGCACTCAGTCGTGCCGTCTGGATGATGCCGGCGATGGCCGCCAGCAGCGCGCACGTGACGTAGACGGACAGGAGCGTTCGCCGGACCGGCACGCCGGCCAGGAAGCTCGCGTCCTGGTTTCCGCCGATCGCGACGACATAGCGCCCGAACGTCGTCCGCGCCACGAGGACCGCGATGACCAGGGCCAGCGCGAGAGCGATCAGCACCACGATCGGGATCCCGAAGACGCGCTCCGACCCGATCACGGCGAGGGTCGGGTCGAAGATCTCGGTCAGTCGGCCTTGCGCGATCACGAGCGCAAGACCACGACCACCGACCAGCAGCGCCAGTGTCGCGACGATCGGCTGGATCCCGAAATAGGCGATCAGCACTCCGTTCACGATGCCGACCATCGCTCCCCCGACGATCGCGATCGCAATCGCGACCCATCGGCCCATAGGCGAGGGAGACAGCCAGCAACGCAGACGCGATGGCCATCACCGATCCCACGGAGAGGTCGATCCCCTTCGTCCCGATGACCAGCGCCATCCCGAGTGCGATGATCGCGACGGGAACCACCTGGACGAACTGCAGCCGGATGTTGTCGATCTCGGCGAAACGCGGCGTGAACACGAGGTTGAAGGCCACCATCAGGAGGAGACCGAGATAGACGCCTCGATCCGCCAACCAGGCGGCGACATCGGCGCGGTCGAGCGTTCGCCGGCCCGGCGCGGCATCGATCGCCGTCATGCTAGTGGGGGTCCCGCGGGCCGATGTCGGGTTCGTCCGGAGATGCCGCGGAAGCCATCCGATCGATCTCCTCGGCGGCCGCGGCGATAAGAGCCATGACCCCGTCCTGGCCGACCTCGTCCCCGCTCAGTCGGCCGACGACGGCGCCATCTCGGAGGACGATGACCGTATCCGAGCCCTCGACGACCTCTTCGAGTTCCGAGGAGATGAGAAGCACGGCCATCCCCTCTCGCGCCAGCTCACTGATGAGGGTCTGGATCTCCGCCTTCGCTCCGACATCGATCCCGCGTGTCGGGTCATCGAGGATGAGGATGCGAGGCTGCAGGCACAGCACGCGCGCCAGCAGAACCTTTTGCTGATTGCCTCCAGACAGATCTCCGACCTTCTGGTCGGGGCTCGATGCCTTGATTCGCAGCCGCGCCATCAAGTCAGCGACGACAGCGTCCTGCCGACGGTCCGAGACGAAGCCGGCCCGCGACATCGACGGGAGGGCGGCAAGGACGATGTTGTCGCGCACGGACAGCGACGGCACGATTCCCTCGGCCTTGCGATCCTCGGGGATCAGGGCGATCCCAGCGACGATGGCTGCGCTGGGCGATCCCATCCGGATCGGGACGCCTGCCACCTCGACCGTTCCCGAATCAAGCGGTTGCGCTCCGTAGATCGCCTTGGCCGTCTCGCTGCGACCCGCCCCCAGGAGGCCAGCAAGGCCGACGACCTCACCGGCTCGAACGTCGACGTCGATGTCGTCGAGGATGTGGCGTCGGGTCAGACCGGTCGCCTGGAGCACTGGCTTGGCGTCCGGATCCGTGCTGCGCTCATCGAACCGGGTCCTCGCCCGCGCCACGTCGGCGATCTCCCGTCCCAGCATGCGTGAGACCAGCTCGAGCCGGGTGATCTCGGCCACCGGACCCGTGTGCACCAGGCGACCGTCCCGCAGCACCGTGACCCGGTCGCACAGCCTGAAGACCTCTTCGAGCCGGTGCGACACGTAGACGACCGCGACTCCGTCGCGTCGAAGCAGGTCAACCACCTCGAGCAGGCGACCGACCTCCCGTGGCTCCAGGGACGAGGTCGGTTCGTCCATGATCACCACTCGGTGATCGGCGGACACGGCCCGAGCGATCGCGACCATCTGCTGGACGCCGAGACCGAGCTCGCGCAGGGGGCGCCGAACGTCGACTGTGATGCCATAACGCAGGAGGATCGCGCTCGCCTCACGATGCATCCGCTCGAAATCGATCAGCCGCAACCGATTGAGTGGCTCCCGGCCAAGGAAGAGGTTGCGCGCCACGCTCAGGAGCGGGACCAGGTTCACCTCTTGGTAGATCGTGCTGATACCGGCTGCTTGCGCATCGAGTGGTCGGGCGAAGGCGACCGGACTGCCGCGATAGATGACCTGGCCCTGGTCGGGCCGATAGACACCGGTCAGGACCTTGATCAAGGTCGATTTGCCCGCGCCATTCTCGCCGACGAGTGCGTGCACCTCTCCCGCTCGAAGACCCAGCGAGACATCGTCGAGCGCCACGACACCCGAGAAGCGCTTCGAGACGTGCTGCCATCTCGAGGACGAACGTGTCGGCGTCGGTGCTGGTCACCATTGCCTCATCGGGGGATGGTGCAGGAATCCGGACCGGCCCGCTTGGCTCGGAGGAGACTGGGCCAAGCGGGCCGGTTTCGGATGTCGGAAGGATCAGTACGCGTTCGCGAGTTCGCTCGCGGCGTTGTCCTTCGTGTACTCCTTGTCGGAGATGATGGTCTTGATCGGGACCCCGGCACCGCCGTAGAAGTCATCCAGGGCCTTGAACGCGAGCGGGCCGAAGCGCGGGTTGGACTCGATGACGCCGCTGATCCAGCCGTCGATGATGCCCTGGACGGCGCCCTTCGTGCCGTCGATCGTCAGGATCTTCACGTCGCCTGGCTTCTTGCCCGCATCCTTGAGGGCGGCCACCGCCCCGAGTGCCATCTCGTCGTTGTGGGCATAGATGCAATTGATCTCTGGATTGGCCTGGATCAACTGGGCCGTCACCGTCTGGCCCTTGGCCCGCTCATAGTCGGCGGCCTGCTTGGCGATGACCTTCATCTTCGATGACTTCGCGGCCATCTGGTCCTCGAAGCCCTTCTGCCGGTCGTTGGTGACGTTGACCCCGGCCGCGCCGAGCAGCACGGCGAGATTGCAGTTGTCGCCGGTCGCGGCGCTGAGCGCATCGAAGGCGCGCTGTCCCTGGACGACGAAGTCGGAGCCGACCCACCCGACGTAGTCGGTGCAGGCGGCCTTCGTGGTCAGGAATCGGTCGATCGTCATGATCGGCACCTTCTTCGACTTGGCGTAATCGAGTGCCGGATCGAGACCCTCAGAGTTGAGCGGAGAGATGATCAACACCTGGGCGCCTTGATCGATCATCCCCTTGATGTCGGAGATCTCCTTGTTCAGATCCGATTCGGCGTTGGTGGTCAGCAACTTGATGCCGCGCTTGGCCGCCTCGTCCTTGATCGACTGGGTTTCGGCGATGCGGAACGGGTTCGCCTCCTTTTCCGACTGGGCGAAACCGACTGTCGCGTTCTTGAGATCCAGCTTGGGGACCCCGGCGCCGTTGTACTTATCGCTGGTACAGGCCTCGCCGGCCGCCGCCGTCTGGACGACCTGCGCTCCACCACTGCCGGCGGGCGCCGATGAGCTCCCGGAGTTCGAACAGGCCGCGATCACGAACGCGAGCCCGACCAAGATCGGACCTGTCTTGGCAGACCTGGCACCACGAACGTGCATCCCGATTGCCTCCTCGCAGTTCCGGAACAGCTTTGACCTGATTCGAACCCGAATACCGTAGCACGATACGTCAATGCCCTAGTGTCGCATGTGTCAATGACGCGCATTGTAAGCATGGTATCCTTTCGCTGTCCATTGAGTCCCGCATGATTGACTGCCTCAAAGCCGATGCTCGACAACAACTCACGGACCACGCGCAAGAGCCTGCACGTCGACGGCAATGCCGGCGACGGTGCCGTCGTCGACGTCTTCCAGGCACTCTCGAGTGAGACCAGGGTCAGCATCCTTCGATACCTCGGCGACCGCGTCGTTGCCGTCAACCAGATCGCCCAGGACCTCGGTCTGAAGTCCTCGACTGCGACCATGCACATCACGATCCTCGAACGTGCCGGACTGCTTCACACCGAGTTGCGACCGGCCAGCCGCGGCCTCCAGAAGGTCTGTGCCCGGACGTACGACGAACTTGTCTTCGACCTCCCGCGCGGTCCGCACCACACCCGTGACGCGGTCGATGTCGACATGCCGATCGGAGCCTTTTCGGACTTCGACGTCCACCCGACATGTGGTCTCGTGACCGATACAGGGCTGATCGGGTTCCTCGACGATCCGACGGCGTTCTACGAACCGGATCGGCTCAACGCTCAGCTCCTGTGGTTCCGGTCCGGCTACGTCGAATACCGGTTCCCGAACCGAACGCCGCCCGGCGCGCGCGCCGATTCGATCCAGCTGACGGCGGAAGTCTGCAGTGAGGCCCCGCTGCACGACCTCGACTGGCCGAGCGATATCGGGGTCTGGGTCAATGGAGTCTCTCTAGGAGAATGGACGTGCCCATCGGACTTCGGTGGGCAACGTGGGCGCCTCACACCGTCGTGGTGGGAGGACAAGGATTCGCAATTCGGCGTACTCAAACGCTGGCTGGTGACGAACCATGGAACCACGATCGACGGCGTCAGCCTCTCGGACGTCGACCTTGACGCCCTCGGTTTGGTCCACGGCCAGCCGATCGTCATCCGGATCGGCGTTCGCCCGGACGCAGAGAACGTCGGAGGGCTCAACCTGTTCGGGCGTGGATTTGGCAACTACCCGCAGGACCTGGGCTTGCGGATCGAATATCGGACCGGGCGAGGAGCGAAGGTCGAGGGCGACCCGCGACCGTAGAACGGCGCGCCCGTGTCCCGGCAGCGCTGCGTCGATGCGGCTGCTGGCAGCCTCCCTGTCATGATCGTACTCAGGCGGTCGATGGCGACGCTCATTCGCTTGATCACGCTTGACGGGCTCGTCGTCTTCGGACCGAAGCGCTCGTTCCTCTCGGCGAGGCGGCCGACGTGCATCCCGGCAGACCTTCGAGCGGTGCCGGGGTAGCGGTCCAAAGACCCCCCGACCACCACATCTGGTGGACCACATTCCTTTCAGCCCTTGCATTCACCGATTCGAGGCTTATACTGAACTGTATGGTTCAGTATTCGAGCGAGCGACTCGATGCCTCCTTCGCCGCGATCTCGGATGCCACCCGACGTGGCGTTCTGGAGCGACTCGGGCGTGGCGACGCTTCGATCACGGATCTGGCCCAAGCCTTCCACATGACCCTCACGGGCATGAGGAAGCACGTCGGCGTCCTGGAGCAGGCCGAACTCGTCACCACGGCGAAGGTCGGGCGGGTCCGGACGTGCCGGCTCGGCCCGCGTCGACTCGACCCTGAGACGGCGTGGATCGAGCGGCACCGCCTGGTCTGGGACTCACGCTTCGCCGAGTTGGACAACGTTCTCGAAGAACTGAAACGCAAGGAGAAGGTCGATGGACGCAACAAGGACAAGTGAGCCCACCCCGATGAAGTCGAACCCCACGACCGTGGAACGGACCTCCGAGCGTGAGTTCGCCGTCACGCGCACCTTCGACGCCCCCGCGCGGCTCGTCTTCGACGCGTGGACCAAGCCCGAGCTGCTCAAGCTGTGGTGGGCACCGAAGTCGATCGGGATTCCCCTCCTCTCCTGCGAGGCGGATGTTCGTGTCGGGGGCACGTACCGCTTCGTGTTCGGCCACGATGGCTCGGAGACCATGGCCTTCTTCGGCAAATACATCGAAGTGAACCCACACTCGCGCCTGGTCTGGACCAACGAGGAAGGTGATGGCGGTGAGGCCGTCACCACGCTGACCTTCGAGGAAAAGGACGGCAAGACGCTGCTGGTCCTGCGCGAGCGCCATCCCTCGAAGGAGGCTGTCGACGAGGCCATCGGCTTCGGGGAGGGACTGCGCGAGACGTTCGGGCAACTGGACGAGCTGCTCGTCACCTTGGGCGCAAACGAGGGCCGGTAACGCGTCCGGCTCCAGCAGATCGGGCGCGTAAGATGGCCAACATGGCGTGGACCCCGGGCCGTTCCGCTCGAATGATCGTCGCGGCGGCCGCGGTGGTCGCCCTATTCGTTGGCCCGGCACCGCTGCCCGTATCGGGTTGGGGAAACGGGGGAAACGGGGGAAACGGCTACGCGACCCACGACTGGGTCGTGGACAAGGCGCTCGACATCCTCGACGCCGCTGGTCGCCGTCCCGCCTGGTTCGACCGCGACCTAGCGCTCCCGTACACCGACGACCCGGACACGATCGAGCGTGCGCAGGACAGCTCCCGTGGGTGGGAGCACGTGTACTACGACATGACCGTCCACGGCGGCGCCGTCCAACGGATCTCCGAGCATTACACGGCCGCCCTGGACGCTCTCGCATCTGGTGATACCGCCGCAGCGACGGTCAACGTGGCGCTCCTTTCGCATTTCCTCGCCGACATCTCCCAGCCATACCACACGGCACGGGCGGGGTATGGCCTGTCGAAGCTGCACCTCGCCTATGAGACCGCGGTGAGCGCGCGCACGGGAAGCCCCGAGAGCGCGCCGGAGTGGGCGGACGCGACCCAAGCGGTTTCGGCCATCAGCAACATACGGAAGACAGCGGCGTCGACCGCCTCCTACTCACGAGCCCGCTTCGCGGACCTCAACCGCGCCTGGGCGGCGACCGGCGACATAGCCGATTCGACCGTGACCCAGATCACCGGGGCGCTCCTCAAGCGAGCGGCTCGCGATTTGGCGAACGTGATCTGGTCGCTCGATCAGCGAACAGGCCGCTCCCCCGACATGGCGACCCTCGGCGCCCGTCTGCGCTGGGTCGGCGTGCGCAATGGCGACCCGGGCCAGGTCGTCTACGCCCGGGTGGAGGACGCTGGCGGGAATGGCATCGGCGGTGCCGAGATCCAGATTTCGTGGCCACTCGCGGACGGCACGAGGAAGCAGTACCGGACCTGGACCAACAGCGCCGGCGATGCCGAACGCACGATCGCCGTCGGCAAGTTGCGGATGCTCCGGCGCCAGGACGTGCCCGTGGTGGCCATCGTGAACGGCAAGAAAATCGAGCGGAGCCGGTGGTTCATCCCGAGCCCGAAGCTCGGAATCGGTCGCGCCGGCTTCAAGACCGTTGTCAACGACGCCACGCCGAATGTCGGTCAGACGATCCGTGTGACTGCACTCGCCCGCGACACTTCCGGCCGACCGGTGGCGGGCCTCCAAGTGACGTGGACATGGGATCTCGGTCGCACGACCGTGCGGACGAGCGGCATCACGAATGCATTCGGCAAGGCGTACTCGACCCGCCTCATCGCCTCGAGCCTCACGTCGGGAACCGTGTCGATCAAGGCGCACGTCCAGGCGTACAGCCTCAACCGCTACGCATACACGAGCTTCAACCGCAACTAGCGGGCCGGGAGTTCGGCGATCCCTCAAGGGGTCACTTTCGTCCACGCAATGGCGACGCATAGGGGTTCTGCGGAGCCCACACCTGCGCCTAGGGTGCGCTTGATCGCGTCCTCGACGGCACCGGATCCGGGCTTCTGCTCAGGGTCGTGCCCCATCCAATCAGACGCGAGAGGAGGCGAGTCCACGGAAATAAACACGTCTCTTGCGGTGCGCTCCGTCGTGTGTACACTTCGGGCTTCAATCGCAACCACCACGGAGGAGAACAGGTGACAGTTTCCAAACATTTCGGACGCGGAGCGGCGGCCCTGGGGGCCCTCGTCCTCGTCGTGGCCGCGTGTAGCTCCGGGTCGGCATCGTCCGCACCGGCCTCCGCCGGCGCCGCCGTCCCCGGCGGCCTCCAGCGGCGCCGCGTCCCCGGCCGGCTCCGCCGCGACCGGCGAGAAGCCCACGCTGGCGTTCATCGCTCAGATGCAGAACCCGTCGCAGGCCTTCTCCTGGAAGATGTACCAGAAGAATGCCGACAAGTACGGCTTCAACGTGATCAACCTGGACAACGGCGGCGACGTTCAGAAGCAGACTGCCGCCATCAACAGCGCGGTCGCCCAGAAGGTCCAGGCCATCGCCATCAACCCCGTTGACGAGGCCGGCTACGTCCCTGCCACGACCGCGGCAATGGCGGGCGGCACCGTCGTGTGCCTCAGCATGGTTCCGCCGGCTGACAACGCCGTCGATGGCTCCACCTGCTCGGTGAGCGTGGATGACATCCTCGGTGGCCAGACCGCCGCGACAGCGATCCAGAACGCCTTCCCGAACGGCGCCACCGGCGTCGAGATCGGTGGCCAGGCGGGTCACGTCGCTGCGAACAACCGCCACACGGGCTTCACCGATGCCATCAAGGGCAAGAACATCACCGTCCTGGATTACAAGAACCCGACCGCGTGGGACACCGCCCAGGCGCAGGCCATCGCCGAGGACATGATCACCAAGTACGGCGACAAGATCCAGTTCATCTTCTGCCACTGGGACAACGGCGCGACCGGCGTCATCAACGCCCTCAAGGCCGTCAACCAGGATTGGGCCAACAAGGTCCTGATCATCGGCGTCGACGGCAACAAGACCGGCTTCGAGCAGGTCGAGAGCTGGCCGAACTACATCTCCATCGCGCAGAACGCCGAGACGATCACTTCGAAGGTCATGGAAGAGTCCATGCTCTTCATCAAGAAGGATCCCGCGGCCGTCAAGAAGAACATCATTCCCGTTCGACATCATCACGAAGGAGACGATCAAGAACTTCACCGCTCCTGAGTGGTAAGAACCTGAGTTAACAGAGACCTCACGTCCGTCCCCGGGCGTGAGGTCTCTCGATTCCCTACCGTGCGTTCGACTAGACTCCGCGCGGACGCTAACGGCAGATCTCCGGCGTGGCACCTCGAACAGAGGAGACGTTGATGGTCGTGGAGAGTGCCCTCCGCAAGCCCTTCTCAGCATCAAGGATGTGAGCAAGGCCTTTCCAGGCGTCAAGGCTCTTGACCATGTCTCCCTGGAGGTCTTCGGCGGCGTCGTCCATGGGATCGTCGGCGAGAACGGGGCCGGCAAGTCCACGCTCATGAAGATCCTGTCCGGGGTCTACGAGAAGGACAGCGGCGAGATCGTCTTCGAAGGGCAAGGTGATCGACAAGATCACGCCCGATCGAGTCGATGAGGATGGGGCTCAGCATCATCTACCAGGAGCTGAACCTGGTGAACACGATGACCGTCGGGGAGAACATCTTCCTGGGCAGGTTCAGCGAATCGGGCGGGCGGTCGGGCGTCCACTCCAAGGCCCGCAGCCCTGCTGAAGAGCATCGGATCCAAGGTCGATACCCACAAGCTGGTGTCTGAACTGAGCGTCTCGGACAAGCAGATGGTCGAGATCGCCAAGGCGCTGTCCTTCGACTCGAAGCTCATCATCATGGACGAGCCGAGCAGCAGCCTTACCGCCGATGAGATGCAGAAGCTCATCCAGATCATCCACGACCTGAAGAGCAAGGGCATCGCGATCATCTACATCTCGCACAAGCTCGACGAGATCTTCGGCTTCTGCGACGTGGTGACGGTCATGCGCGACGGGCACGTGATCGCCACCCGGGATGTCCACGACATCACCCGCAACGAGATGATCTCGATGATGGTCGGCAGGACCATCGAGAACGAGTACCCTCCCCGGCCGGAGGCCGCCGGCGAGACGATCCTCGAGATCAAGGGCATGAACACCAGGAAGTTGCGCGACATCAAGCTCACCCTCAAGAAGGGCGAGATCCTCGGCCTGGTCGGCCTGGTGGGCTCGGGGCGCACGGAGCTGGTGCGAGCCTTGTTCGGAGCTGACAAGGTCGCGAGGAAGGCCATCTTCCTCGACGGTAAGCCCATAACGGTCAACAGCCCGATCGACGCCATCAAACTCGGCATGGCCATGGTGCCGGAGGACAGGAAGCTCCAGGGCCTGTTGCTCGGGTTCCCTGTCGAGCAGAACATCTCGCTGGCGGTCCTGGCCCGCTTGACCAAGCGCGGCTTCATCGATTCCAAGGAAGAGGGCGCCGTCAGCGATCGGCAGATCAAGGCGCTCAACATCAAGACACCATCCGGACGGACCAAGATCCGGACCCTGTCGGGCGGTAACCAGCAGAAGGCCATCCTGGGCAGGTGGCTCGAGATGAATCCCCGGGTCCTCATCCTGGACGAGCCGACCAAGGGGATCGACGTCGGCGCCAAGTATGAGATCTACCTGCTGATGAAGAAGATCGTCGAGGGCGGCGGCTCGATCATCCTGATCTCATCCGAGCTGCCGGAGGTCCTCCACATGAGCAATCGTGTCAACACGATCAATGACGGTCGGATCAACGGAGAGTTCGACCCGAGTATCGCCTCCGCCGACGAGATCATGGCCAAGGCGTTCGAATTCGCATGAGCGCAGCAACGTGAGCCGATCGACGGTCGGGTGAGCTCGCAGACGGGCCATCAACCTCCTGAGGAACAACCCGATCTTCGTGGCGATCGCCCTGCTGGTGATCGTCACGTCGGTCGTCGAACCGAAGTTCCTTACCGCCGCCAATTTCGACAACATCCTTCGGCAGTTCGGGACGCTGATCTTCGCCGCCCTCGGGATGACATTCGTCATCATGGCCGGGTTCCTTGACCTTTCCATCGGCGGCATCATCTCCCTCGTCGCCGTCGTGACGGTCACGCTGATCGACAAGGTGGGACAGGGTCCCGCGATCTTGATCGGCATCTCGGTCGGCCTGGTCTGCGGGCTGATCAACAGCGCGCTGATCATCACCAGCGGAGCGTTGACCCAGGCGGAGTCGCTGTTCATCACCTTCGGCATGAGCCTGGTGTATGGCGCGGTGGCGCTGATGTACGTCCAGGGCGTGACGCAGTTCCTGACGTATTCGACGACGGATATCTCGATCTTCAATGCGATCAACTCGGGCGGCATCGGCTTCCTGTCCGTGTCGGCCGTGTTGTTCCTCGCCTGCCTGGCGGTCCTCTACGTCATCGAGAGACGCACGTACCTGGGACGAGCCGTCGTGCTGACCGGCGGCAACAAGGTGGCTGCCCGCCTGGCCGGGATCCCGATCACCCGGACGATCATCTTCATCTACGCGGTCTCGGGAGTGATGTCGGCGATCGGGGCCGTCGTCCTGGTGTCGCGAGTCACCCTGGCCGACCCCACCATGGGAACTCCGTACACGACACAAGCCATCCTCGCCGTCGTCGTGGGTGGCACGGCCCTGATCGGAGGGAGAGGAAGTGTCCTCTGGACGGTCGTCGGGACGTTGTTGCTGATCCTGCTGAACAACTGCCTGAACCTCCTGGGCGTCTCGTCGTACATCCAGTTCGTGCTCAGGGGCGTGATCCTGATCCTGGCGATCTGGTTGGACAGGGTGAAGCAAGACGCGGTGAGTAAGTAGCCATGACACGACAAGTAGCCTCGAACTCCAGGGTCAGCCGATCGACCAGGTCGGTCTTCGGACTCCAGAAGGCGTTCCTGGCGATCATCCTGGTCGTGATCGCCATGGCGTTGTTCAATCTGAATCCGAGCACGAGGACGGAGTTCTTCACCGAGGTCAACTTCATCGATCTCGCGAAGTCGAGTTCGATCTTCCTCATCCTGGCGATGGGCGAGACGTTCGTGCTGATCGCCGGAGGCGTCGACCTCTCGATCGGCGGCATGATGGCCCTCTCGGGTGTCGTGGTCATCCAGTTGATCAACGCGGGCGTGCCGATCCCTCTCGCCATCGCCCTGTGCCTCCTGCTCGGCCTCGCCGTCGGCGCGATCAACGCGTTCATCTCCGTCTATCAGCGAACGGAGCCGTTCATCATCACCCTCGGGCATGGGGATCGTGCTGACCGGCATCGGACAGCAGCTGACGAACGCACATCCCGTCTCGAGTTCCGATCCGGACTTCCAGAACATCGCGAATCTGAAGGTCATCGGTCCGGTGCCGATCCTGGTCCTGGTGATGATCGCCGTGGTGGCGCGTCACGTACTGGGTCCTGCGGAGCACGTCGTTCGGCAGGAACGTGTACGCAGTCGGCGGCGACTTTGAAGTCGCGAAGTACTCGGGGATCAACGTCCGGCGAACCAAGGCGGCGACCTACCTCATCTGCGGTGTGACTGCGGCCTTCGCCGGCGTGATGCTGGCATCGCAGCTCAGCTCGGCCAGCTCGATCGCCGGCGACCCGGTGCCGTTGTTCGTCGTGTGCGCAGTCGTGGTGGGCGGGACCTCCGTGGCTGGCGGCGTCGGCGGGGCCATCAAGTCGACCATCGGCCTGGTCCTCCTCGGCATCCTGACCAACGCCTTCAACATGCTGCGGATCGACTCGTTGGTGTCGTATCTGCCGACGGCCCTGTTGGGCATCATCATCGTGTCGATCCTGTGGCTCGACAGCTACGGGCGGAAGCGAAAGCGCGAGTCCGTCTAGGCGAGTCGCGACGCGCCGAGTGGTGCATTTTTGTCCACCTTTCGGCGACCCGTAGGGGCTATGCAGCGGGCCTGAATCCCTCTACGGTGAACACCACCTCGCACCGGTGCCGTCCGGCGACAGGCGGAACACTGGACGAGTCAGCGCGGATCGCCGGCACGAGTTCGTGCCTGAGATCCCGCTCCTCCGGCTCAGCGCTGCACCTGTGCCATCTGGCGGCGCCGGACTGAGTCGACCACGAACGCCCGGAGAACTCCACGAAAGTGACCACAACTCCTGGAGCCCGCGTCGTCACTTTTGGGGAGATCATGCTGCGGCTGGCGTCGGCCGATGGCGTCCGCCTGGCAGCCTCGCGGACCCTCGACGCAACCTTCGGCGGCGGCGAGGCGAACGTCGCGATCTCGCTCGCTCGGCTGGGCGTCGATGCAGCCTTCGTGACGGCGCTTCCCGACAACGACCTCGGGGAAGCCGCCCGTCATTTCCTGGCCGGCCACGGCGTCGATGTCGCCGGCATCGCGACTCGGCCGGGTCGGCTTGGGATCTACTTCCTCGAACCGGGTGCGGCACAACGTCCGAGTCGGGTGCTGTACGACCGCGCGGAGTCGTCGTTCGTGCAGTCCGGCCCCGGCGGACTTCGCGTGGGAGTCGCTCCTGGCAGGCGCCGCATGGTTCCACACGACCGGCATCACGCCGGCGCTGTCTGCGTCGGCTGCCGAGGCGGCCATCGCTGGGGCGAGGGCAGCACGCGCTGCAGGCGCGACCGTCTCGGTCGACCTGAACTACCGCGCCAAGCTGTGGAACTGGGGCAAGCCCGCCGGGGACGTGATGGCTGATCTCGTGGCCGAGGCGGACGTCCTGATCGGCAACGAAGAGGACGCCGACAAGGTCTTCGGGATCCACGCGTCCGGCAGCGACGTCGCGGATGGCAAGGTCGATGCCGCCGGCTACGCGGCCGTGGCGGCAGCAGCTGGCAGAGCGCTTTCCGCGCCTCCACACGATCGCGTTCACCCAACGCGGGTCGATCTCCGCCTCCGAGAACACCTGGTCGGGCGTGCTGTGGACGCGAGATGGCTTCCACGTGGCCCGCTCGTATCGGATCGCGCCGATCGTCGACCGGGTCGGAGCCGGCGACGCCTTCGCGGCGGGACTCATCTACGCGATCCTGGACGGGCGCGCGCCGGACGCCGCCCTCGAGTTTGCCGTCGCGGCGAGCTGCCTGAAGCACACCATCCGCGGCGACGTCAATCAGGTCAGCGTGGCCGAGGTCGACGCGCTGGCGCGCGGATCCGGGTCGGGACGGGTCGAGCGATGACGCTGTCCGCGCGCCTGCGAGACCCTCACGACGATCGTCGAGACCGGCGTTCTGCCGCTGTTCTATTCGGATGACGCCGACCGGGCCGGCCGCATCACCGGAGCTCTCCGCGAAGGCGGGGCACGGGCGATCGAGTTCACCGACCGCGGACCGGGCGCGTGGTCGGTCTTCTCGACGCTGACGGCCTCCGCGGCGCGCCACGACCCGGACGCCATCCTCGGCGCAGGGTCGATCCGCGACGCCTACGCGGCCGACCGGTTCATCGCCGCCGGCGCCCGGTTCATCGTCGGCCCGAGCTTCAACGCCGACGTCGCGCGTCTGTGCAACACGCGACGGATCCCGTACCTGCCGGGCTGCGCCACGGCGACCGAGATCGTGACCGCCGAGGAGTCCGGGGTCGAGCTCGTCAAGGTCTTCCCCGGCGACTCGCTGGGCGTCGCGTTCGTCCGGGCGATCCGGGGTCCGCTTCCGGAGACCCAGGTCGTGGTGACCGGCGGCGTGGCCGCGACCGAGGCCAGCGTGAATGAATGGATCGGCGCCGGCGCCGCATGCCTCGGCTTCGGGTCGGCCCTCGTCAGCCGTGCCCACACGGCCGCACGATGGAGCGGCCGATCCGGCCGACCTCACGCCGGCGGTCGCCCGCCTCATCGGCCTCGTCGCAGCTGCGCGCGCCGGCGCCTCATCCGGCGTCCTCGTCAAGGAGTCCCGCTCGTGACCCAGGCCATCGCTGCTCGTGACTACCAGAATCTCATCGACGGACGGTGGGTCGACGCCGCCGACGGTCGGACGTCCGAGCGGATGAGCCCGGCTCACGACGTCGTCGTCGGACGCTATCCGGCGGGCGGCGTCGAAGATCTCGACCGGGCCGTCGCGGCCGCCCGCAAGGCCTTCGATGACGGCCCGTGGCCCAAGATCCCCGGCGTCGAGCGAGCGCGCGTCCTCAACCGCGTGGCCGAGGCGATCCGAGCCAGCGCCGATGACCTCGCCTACGTCGAGGCCCTCGAGTCCGGCAAGCCGATCAGCCAGGCGCTCGACGAGATCAAGTCGTCCGCCGACCTGTGGGAGTACGCGGCCAGCCTCTGCCGGCACACCTACGGCGACACCTACAACACGCTGGGGCCGTCGATGTTCGGGCTGGTGCTGCGCGAGCCGGTCGGCGTCGTGGGCATGATCACGCCCTGGAACTTCCCGCTCCTGATCATCAGCCAGAAGCTGCCCGTTCGCCCTGGCCGTCGGCTGCACGGCCGTCGTCAAGCCTGCCGACCTGACCCCGGGCACCACGATCCGCCTCGCCCAGATGGCCCAGGAGGCCGGGCTCCCGGAAGGCGTCCTCAACGTCGTGACCGGGCCCGGTCGTGTCGTCGGCACCCGCCTCGCCGAGCACCCCGACGTCGACATGATCAGCTTCACCGGTTCGACCGACGTCGGCCGCCGCGTGATCGACGCGTCGAAGGGCAACCTCAAGAAGGTGGAGCTCGAGCTCGGTGGCAAGAACCCGCAGCTCGTCTTTGCCGACGCCGATCTCGACGCGGCGCTCGATGCCGTCGTCTATGGCGTCTACTTCAACATGGGCGAGTGCTGCAACAGCGGCAGCCGCCTGCTCGTCCAGCGTTCCATCGCGGACGAGTTCGTCGAGCGGGTCGTCGAGCGCGCCCGCACCGTCCCCGTCGGCGATCCGCTCGACCCGGCGACCAAGGTCGGCGCGATCGCCAGCGAAGAGCAGTTCGACAAGATCATGGAGCTCGTCGGCGTCGGCCAGTCCGAGGGCGCCGACCTCCTCCTGGGCGGCGACCGACTGGCCACCGACCGCGGACGATTCATCGACCCGACCGTCTTCTCGGGCGTCGAGCCGACGATGCGGATCGCCCGCGAGGAGATCTTCGGGCCGGTCCTGTCCGTCCTGACGTTCGACACGCCCGAAGAGGCGGCCCGGATCGCGAACTCCACGTCGTTCGGCCTGTCCGCGGGTGTCTGGACCCGCGACCTCGACACCGCCGATCGGCATGAGCCGGGCCATCCGTGCGGGCACGATCTGGGTCAACACCTTCCTCGAGGGCTACCCCGAGCTGCCGTTCGGCGGCTACAAGGAGAGCGGCATCGGGCGCGAGTTCGGCCGGTTCAGCGTCGATGCCTTCACCGAGCTCAAGTCCGTCCAGATGCACCTCGGACCGCGGACCTCGTGGTGGATGTCACCGCCGGACGGGGCCGGCCGGATGAGCCGGATCGTCCCGGTCCTGTCCGCTGCCGAGGCGGTCGAGCTGGTGCCCGCCGGCGCGACCGTGTCGGTCAGCTCGTCGAGCGGGCTTGGGCTGCCCGGACGCCGTCCTCGCGGCCCTCGGCGCCCGGTTACGTGGCCGATGGCGAGGGTGGCGACCTGACGCTGCTCCATCCGATCGCCGCCGGCGACATGTACGGCATCGACGGGATCGATCACCTGACGAGCCCCGGCCAGATCAAGCGCGTCATCGCCGGCTCCTATCCGAGCGGCCCGTCCTCGGCCACGCCGCCGAAGATCGTGACCGCTCATCGAAGACGGCGCGATCGAGGCCTACAACATCCCGTCGGGGATCCTGTTCCAGCTGCATCGGGCGGCGGCGGTCGGGCAGCCCGGCGTCCTGACCGAGGTCGGCAAGGACACCTTCATGGACCCGCGGCGGCACGGCGGGCGGATGAATGCCCGGACGACCGAGGACATCGTGCGAGGTGGTCGACTTCGACGGCCGCGAGTGGCTCTACCTGCGGTCCATCCCCGTCGACGTCGCGATCATCCGGGCCACGACCGCCGACGAGTTCGGCAACCTGACGTGCGAGGACGAAGGCGCGCCGCTCGGCGTCCTCGACCAGGCGCTCGCTGCCCACAACAACGGCGGCGTGGTCATCGCCCAGGTCAAGCGCCTCGCCAAGGGTCGGACGCTGCCCGCCCAGGCCGTCCGCGTGCCGGGGATCGTCGTCGACGCGATCGTCGTCGCGCCGGATCAGCTCCAGACCACCCAGACCGGTCCTGCTGCCCGAGGCGGCCGGCCACTACCGGGCGCCGATCTCCGAGCTCGAGCTGGCCCCGTGGGGCCCCGAGAAGGTCGTCGCCCGGCGCGCGAGCCAGGAGCTCCGCGACGGCGAGGCGGTCAACCTCGGGTTCGGCATCTCGGCCCTGGTGCCGCGGGTCCTGCTGGAGGAGGGCCTCGACGGATCGGTCACGTGGGTGATCGAGCAGGGCGCGGTCGGCGGCGTTCCATTCCTCGGCTTCCAGTTCGGGTGTGCCCAGAACCCCGATGCCCTCCTGGCGTCGCCCGACCAGTTCACCTACCTGCAGGGCGGTGGCTTCGACCGCGCCCTGCTCTCGTTCCTCGAGGTCGACGCCGACGGCAACGTGAACGTCTCTCGTCTCAACGCCAAGCCGCATGTCACGGCCGGGGTCGGGGGCTTCGTCGACATCACGGCCCGTGCCAAGCGGATCGTCTTCTCGGGCTACTTCACCGCCGGTGCACAGCTCGCGATCGAGGACGGCCGTATCCAGATCGTCCGGGAAGGCAAGCACCAGCGCTTCGTCCCGGAGGTCCAGCACGTCACGTTCAGCGGTCGGCGTGCCCGCGAACTCGGCCAGGAGGTCGTGTTCGTCACCGAGCGCTGCGTGATCCGGCTGCTGCCCGACGGCCTGACGGTCACCGAGATCGCCCCGGGCATCAGCGTCACCCGCGACATCGTCGGCCAGACGTCGCTCGACCTGAGGATCAGCCCGGACCTGCACCAGATGGATGCGCGGCTCTTCCGCCCGGAGCCGATGTGCCTGAAGCTGCGGGAGCGGACGGCATGAGCGCGACCGGCCGCCGATCAGACGCTGTTGGTCTCGCTCGACGGTCCGGTCGCGACCATCACGCTGAATCGGCCCGAGAAGCTCAACGCGTTGACGCTGCCGATGCTGGCGGCCCTCGAGGAGGCCCTACTCACGATCGACGCGGACCCCGACGATCCGGGTCGTCGTCATCAAGGGCGCTGGTGCGCAAGGCCTTCTCCGCCGGCGCCGACGTCGTGGCCTGGTCCAGCCTCGCGCCGCTCGACATGTGGCGGACCTGGACGCGCACGGGTCACCGGGTCATGGAGCGGCTCGAGTCGCTTCGCCAGCCGACGATCGCCGCGCTCAACGGGATCGCCTACGGCGGCGGACTCGAGCTTGCACTGGCCTGCGATCTGAGGATCGCTGCGGACCACGTGAAGCTCGCGGCGCCTGAGGTCGGGATCGCGACCGTGCCCGGCTGGGGCATGACCACCCGACTCGCGACGGTCGTCGGACCCGCCAGGGCCAAGCAGATGATCCTGACCGGCCTCCCGATCGACGCCGAACGCGCTGCCAGCTGGGGTTTGGTCTCCGAGGTGGTCCCGGCGGCCGACCTCGACGCGGCGACCGATGATCTGGCAGCGCGCATCGCCGCCCAGGCGCCCGTCGCCGTGCAGGTCGCGAAGCAGCTGATCGACGCGACCCGCCCTCGGACCTCGCTCGAGGCCCTGGGCGGCGGCCTGACCGCGTTCACCGACGACGCTCGAGAGGGCCAGGCGGCATTCCGCGAACGACGGACCGCCCGAGTACGGAGGCTCCTGAATCGATGTCCTCTGTCGAGAACCCGGCCCTCCCGCAAGGCTTCGAGGGCCTAGCGGAGGAAGCGATCGGCTTCGCCGGCGTCCAGGTCAAGCGGCTCGTCACGACACAGCCCGACGCGTTCCCGATCTACACGGTGAATGGTCGCTGGCACGTCGAGGAGGAGGCGTGGACCAACTGGACCGAAGGCTTCCTCGGCGGTCTGATGTGGATCATCGCCCGCCGGACGGGTGACCCCTGGTGGCGCGAGCAGGCCGAGCACTACAGCCTCCTCATCGAGCCGCGCAAGGACGACCGCACCGTCCACGACCTCGGTTTCCTCTTCATCTCGACGTGGAAGCGATGGTTCGAGGCGACGGGCGATCCGGCCAGGTGGGACACGGTCGTCCATGCCGGCCGGACGATGGCGCTGCGGTTCGACGAGAAGGGCCGCTACCTGCGCTCGTTCGTCTCGGCAGACTCGTGCTTCATCGACATCATGATGAACGTCGGGATCATCTTCGAAGCCGCTCGGGCAACGGGCGACGCGGACCTCCTGCGGATCGCCACCGAGCACTGTCTGACCACGCGACGTCACCTCGTTCGCGGTGACGGGAGCACAGCCCACGAGGCGATCTTCGACCTCGAGACGGGCGAGTTCCTCCGCAACGGCACCCATCAGGGCTGGCGCCCCGACTCGTCGTGGGCGCGCGGACAAGCGTGGGCGCTGTATGGGTTCGGGACTGCCTACGCCCTCTCCGGCGACGAACGTTTCCTCGACACCGCAGAACGTTGCGCCGACTTCTTCCTTGATCGAACCGGCGACGCCATCGTGCCGCCGAACGACTGGGAGGAGCCCGATCCGCCACGTCCCTACGAATCCTCCGCGGCGGCGATCGCGGCGAGCGGCCTGTGGCAACTGGCCGGCCTCACGGCGGACGGCGACCGAGCGAAGCGCTACCGCGAGGCGACGCTCGCGATCCTCACGAAGCTCGTCCTCACCCGAGTTCCTGGCGGTGGACGAGCCCGCCTGGGAGGGGATCCTGCGCCATGGCGTCTACCACGAGCGTCGAGGGCTCGGCGTCGACGAAAGCGTCATGTGGGGCGACTACTTCTTCATCGAAGCCCTCGATCGCGTCCTCGAATCGGCGCGGGATGGCCGTTCATGATCGACCCGACCAGCACGGCCACGATCACCACCGACATCGCCATCATCGGGAGCGGCATGGGCGGGGGAACGCTGGCGTACGCCCTCCGCAACCGGGGCGCGAAGGTCCTGATCGTCGAGCGCGGTGGCTACCTGCCACGCGAGCCCGAGAACTGGAGTCCGCGGGAGATCTTCGTCGCGAAGCGATACCGCACGACGGATCCGTACCTGGACGGGCGCGGCAAGCCGTTCCGTCCGTCCATCTACCACGTCGTCGGCGGGTGCACCAAGGTCTACGGTGCGGCCCTGCCGCGCTTCCGCCGTGAGGACTTCGGGATCCTCGAGAGCGAGGACGGCGTCTCGCCAGCCTGGCCGATCGACTACGACGAGCTCGAGCCCTACTACGCCGAGGCCGAGCGGCTGTTCCGGGTGCACGGGACCGCCGGCACGGATCCCATCGAAGCGGCGCGTTCGACGCCGTTCCCGTACCCGGCGGTCCCGCACGAGCCGGTCATCGCCGAGGTCGCCGACAGTTTCGAACGGCAGGGCTTGCGTCCATTCCCGCTGCCGCTCGGTATCGACCTCCGCGAGGGTGGCACCTGCATCCGGTGCAAGACCTGCGACGGGTTCCCATGCCAGGTGGTCGCCAAGAGCGATGCCGAGATGTGCGTCACGACGCCCGCCCTCGAGTCGCCGAACGTCTCGATGATGACCGGGGCCCGCGCGATCGCCCTCCGGACCGACCCCACCGGCCGACGCGTCACGGGACTCGACGTCGATGTCGATGGGGCGCGGCGCACGATCATCGCATCGACCTACGTCGTCGCCGCCGGGGCCATCAACTCCACCGCGCTCCTGCTTCGCTCGGCCTCCGACCAGCACCCGAACGGCCTCGCCAACTCGACCGGTCTGGTCGGGCGCAACTACATGGCCCACATCAACTCCGCGTTGATGGCCATCCGCCCGAAGACCAACGGCACGGTCTTCCAGAAGACGCTGGCACTCAACGACTGGTACTTCGGCGAGTCGAACTCTCGCGTCGGGCATGGGCCACGCCCAGCTCCTGGGCAAGCTCCAGGGCGAGATGCTCGCAGGCAGCGGTGCCGTGGGCGCCGAAGCGGGTCCTGTCTGAACTCGCGGATCGCAGCGTCGACTGGTACCTGATGACCGAGGACCTGCCGGATCCGGAGAACCGCGTGTCGCTCGACTCGTCCGGTCGCGTGATCGTGAACTTCGGCGCGCAACAACGAACGGCTGCACAAGCGTCTTCTTCGCTCCATGGCGACGGCGATGCGGCGGGCCGGCTACCCGATGATCCAGACCCGTCGCTTCGGCCTGGACGCCACCGCCCATCAATGCGGGACGGTCCGGTTCGGCGACGATCCCGCGACATCGGTCCTGGATCCGCTGTGCCGAAGCCATGACGTCGCGAATCTCTTCGTGATGGACGCGTCGTTCCTGCCGTCGTCGTCGGCCCAGAACCCCGCTCTCACCGTCGCCGCGCAGGCGTTGCGGGTCGGCGAGAAGGCGGTGTTCAACTGAGCCCTTCCTTGCGGCGCTCCTCGCCCGACGCCGCACCACTCGTCGATCGTTGATGGAGGCACCCGATGAGCTGAACGCCACACCCACATCGTCATCGGAGCCGGCGCCGCCGGCTGTGCCGTCGCGGCCCGACTCAGCGAGGACCCGGACAACCAGGTCCTCCTGCTCGAGGCAGGCGGCCGCGACTGGAACCCGCTGATCCACATGCCCGCCGGGTTCACGAAGCTGACCGGGCCGAGCGTCAACTGGGGCTTCGAGACGGTTCCCCAGCCGGAGCTGAACGGCCGGCGGATGCACTACCCGCAGGGCCGCACGCTCGGGGGCAGCACGTCGATCAACGCGATGATCTACATCCGCGGCAATCGGCTCGACTACGACGAGTGGCGGGATCTCGGCAACGACGGCTGGGGATACGACGGCGTCCTGCCGTACTTCCGCAAGTCGGAGAACAACGAACGGCTCGCCGACGAGTACCACGGCACCGGCGGCCCGATGAACGTCACCGAGCAGGTCGCCCACAACCCGATCTCGAAGGGGTTCGTGCGGGCGGCCCAGAGCATCGGCATCCCGTTCAGCCACGACTTCAACGGCGCCGATCAATCCGGCGTCGGCTTCTACGACGTCACGCAGCGAAACGTCCGCCGCGAGAGCTCGGCGACCGCGTACCTCGGGCCGGCGCGCAAGCGCAAGAACCTGGTCATCGCGACGCACGCCCAGGCCACCCAGCTGATCATCGAGAACGGGCGGGCGGTGGGCGTCCAGTACCTCGCCAAGGACAAGCCGACCGAGGCGAGGGTCGAGGCGGGCGGCGAGGTCGTCGTCTCGGGCGGGGCGGTGAACTCACCGCGCCTGCTGCTCCTGTCCGGGATCGGACCCGCCGACGAGCTGCGGAAGCTCGGGATCCCGGTCGTCCACGACCTGCCCGGGTGTCGGCAAGAACTTCCAGGACCACATGGACGTGTATCTGACGGCCGAGACGGCGCCTGTCAGCTACAACGGCGAGGATCGCTGGGACAAGGCCGCCCGGCACGGCATCCAGTACCTGCTCTACAAGACGGGTCCAGTCACGGCGTGCGTGGCCGAGGCCGGCGCGTTCGTGTGCTCGAGCCCCGGCGTCCGATCGCCTGACATCCAGATCCATTGCCTGCCCGCGTATCGTCGTCGACCACGGGCGCATGCGGATCAAGGGCCACGGGGTCACGATCAACACCTGCAACCTGCGGCCGAAGAGCATCGGGTCGGTCACGCTGCGCTCTGCCGATCCGCTCGCGGAACCCGCGATCGACCCGGCCTTCCTCCAGGATCCCTACGACTGGAAGATCTCGATGGAGGCCTTCGAGCGCGGTCGCGAGATCCTGAGCGCGCCCGCGTTCAAGGACCTCATCCGAAGCGAGAGCGGATGCCCGGTGCAGAGGTGAAGACCCCGGACGGGATCCGCGCCTACATCAAGCAGTGGTCCAAGACCGACTACCACCCGGTCGGCTCCTGCAAGATGGGCAGCGATCCGCTGGCCGTCGTCGACAACCAGCTTCGTGTCCACGGGCTGGACGGCCTCCGGGTCATCGACGCATCGATCATGCCGACGCTCATCAGCGGCAACACGTCAGCGCCGTCGATCATGATCGGCGAGAAGGGGGCCGCGATCATGCGCGCGGGAGCCGTGGTTTGAGCACCGATCCGCTGGGGCCTGATCGGCGCGAGCGACATCGCCGAGACGCGGTTGATCCCGGCCATGCGACGGCTCGGTCACGACGTGATCGCCGTCGCCTCGGGGAGCCCGGACCGCGCTGCATCGTTCGCCGACCGCAACGGCATCCCGGCGTCCGGCTCCGTCGACGAGATCCTTGCGCGCGATGACATCGACGCCGTCTACATCAGCAGCACCAACGAGCACCATCGCCCGCAGACCGAGCTCGCCGCCGCCGCCGGCAAGCACGTCCTGTGCGAGAAGCCGCTCGCGCTTTCGCGTCGATGACGGACGGGCGATGATCGCGGCGTGCGAGCGTGCCGGCGTCACCCTGGCGACCAATCACCACCTGCCCGGCTCGGGGATCCATCGCACCATCCGGCACCTGGTCGCCGACGGCGCGGTCGGGCGCGTCCTCGCCGTCCGTGTCTTCCACGCGGTCATGCTGCCGGCGCGGCTCCAGGGCTGGCGTCTCGGCGAGCCAGGCCGGCGGCGGCGTCACGATGGACATCACCTGCCACGACGCCTCGGTCCTCAACCCGCTGTTGGGTGCCCTCCCGTCCGACGTCGTCGCGCTCGCCGCCACCCAGGGCCCGTGGGGCGCTGCCGCCGAGGACGCGGTCATGTCCACCCTGCGCTACGCCGACGGCACGCTCGTCCAGACGCACGACGCGTTCACGATCCCGTACTCCCCGACCGGTCTCCAGGTCCTCGGCTCTGACGGCAGCATCGAAGCGACGGGCGCCATGGTCCAGGATCCGATCGGCACGATCCTGCTCCGCGATTCGAGCGGGGAGCGCGAGGTCGAGCCCGAGGATCGGCGCGACCTGTACGAGATCAATGTCGCCGCGTTCGCGGCCGCCGTACGCGGCGAGGGCGCTCCCGACCGCGACGGGCCTCGACGGGCTGCGTGCGATCCAGGTCGCGCTGGCGGTCCGCGAGGCGGTCGGATCCGGGCGTCGCGTGTCGATCACGGAGTGAGGCGGAACGACGCGGTGACGGTCGGGCGGGCGTCGCGCGCAGCGTGGCCGCGGACCAGTTGGTCCAGACGGACGGGCGTGAGCGTGGATCGAGACGCCATCTGCAGGTTCCTCGAGCAGGTCCCGATCGACCACGCGACCCTCCAGTTCTGCGAGCGGTTCGACGAGCAGAGCCGGATCTGGAACTTCGACACGCACTCGCACCCCTACTTCGAGCTGATCTTCTTCATCGAAGGCAAGGCCAACATCGATGCCGGGGCGGAGACGGTCAACGTCTTCGGCTTCGACGTCGTCATCTACCCGCCCGGCCTCCTGCACGCCGAGCACCTCGAGCTCGGCCGCAGGCAGGAGATCATCTGCTTCTGGGTGGACACCGGACCGACGCCCACATTCGACCACGCGATCAAGCTCATGGATGAGCGAGGGACCCTCCGCGAGCTGTTCGAGATGGTCTACGCGGAGTTCACCGCCAACCGCCCGTACGCCGCCGAGCTGATCTCGCGCTACCTCCAGGCGATCTTCCTCCAGGCGCGCCAGCACTTCACCGAGCCGAGCCGTGAAGCGAGCTCGCTCGTGGAACGCTGCCTCGGCTACATCCACGAGAACTACGCGCTCGGACTTCGACATCGACGACCTGGCGGCCACGGTCTCGGTCAGTCCGAGCTACCTGTTCCGGCTCTTCAAGAAGAAGATGCAGCTGACGCCGATGCACTATCGCAACGTCGTGCGCATCGACAAGGCGAAGCTCCTGCTCGCGGACCGATCGCTCACGGTCGATGCCGTCGCCGAGCGTGTCGGATTCGACGACCCCAAGTACTTCGCTCGCGTCTTCAAGGATCTCGCCGGGATGTCGCCGTCCGCGTACCGGCGGGCCAACGTCGCCGAGTGACTTCGAGGTCGTCCAACAGCGGACCGAGCGACAGGGCGACCACTCGCTCGTCACGTTCCGTGAGCACCGCCCGAAATCCTCCTCTTGGCGGTCCTGATGCCGGTCGGCTGATTTCATCGACGAGAACGTCCTCGCCCCGCTGGTTCGCGCCGGCGCGCTCCAACTCCACTTGATGGTCGTCACCTTCGCGTAGGCGCAGCTGGCGGGCGCGATCGGTGCGATCGTCGCGATCCCTATTCGAGACGGCGCAATGACGGAGGAGGTGTACCGTCGCGAGACGTCGATCTGACGGAAAAGACGCGGCCGGGGGGCCGGCAGGGAGGACGTCGTGGCTACCAAAGACGCCGTCACGCCCGCAAAGGCGCGATCAAATGGGGGCGAGAAGGCTCCAGGCTCGGGGCAGATCGAAGGCTTGATCCACACCGACGGAGGTGCACCGGTCGCGGGCGCGGTCGTGACGGTCTATTCCGAGGACCCACGAACGCCGAAGGAACTCGCGACCGTCCGAACCGACCGCAAGGGCGCCTTCCACATCTCGCTCACGGGGAAGGAGCACCCCGCGGGCGATATCCGGATCGCAGTCCGAGATGCGGTCGGTCGGGCGCTCATCACGGGCGACGATGCGATCCTCCACGTCGATGGAGTCCGAGTGGGCCTCGACCTCAGCGTGCCGATCGAGCGGTTGCCGAAGGCGGGCCGCCAGCGTCCGTTGATCCAGGTCGGCCCGTTGTTGGCCGACGCCAAGATCGTCGCCGAGGCAACGCCGGACCTGATCTACGACGTCGCCAACGCCCTGCTCGGCGACGAGATCTCGTCGGCGGCTCGAAAGCGTGTCGACCAGCTCTTCCCGGGCATCGGCCTCGTCGAGCGGCGGGTAGAGCCGCTCTGCTACACCTCCGTTCTGGAAAGCCTCGATACCATCATCAAGCTCAAGGGCTTCACGCGCGAGGTCGAACTGAACGTCGACGCTGTCATGCGCATGGAGCGGTCCTCGTTCACGACCGCGACCTACCTCTGCCCGAACTTCGAGATCACTTACGACACCGCTCAGGTGAATTCGGACACGAGCGCGGCGACGGTGTACGACCCCGGGTCGAACCCGCCGGTATCGATCGGAAACTTGCCGGCTGGTGGTGCCCCGACCTACATCAAGCGTGTCTGCTTCTGGCTAGAACGTGCGCTGGCGTCCTACGTCAGCGCACCCTTCAGCATGCTCAACCCGGCGGGGGGCGGGCGGATCCCGGTGATCATCAACACCGCCCCGTACGGCGGCGCCACGCCCAGCGCGTTCTACCTCAACAACGCCCTGAACGACGACCTGCTCTGCGCGGTGGCCGTCCACGAACTGTTCCATATGGTCCAGTACGAGTACGGCGGCTCGGGCACATGGCGCCAATCCGTGTTCGAGGGTGGAGCGGTCTTCGCCGAGGACACTGCGGCGGACCTGATGAACCGCTACCTCGACGAGGCCGGTACCAACTTCAACGGCATCGGCGTGATGTCGAACTCGAACATCTCCCTCGATACGGCGTCCTACAAGGCCTCGCTCTTCTGGCGCTACATCTCCGAGCAGCAGTCGGGCGACATCACCGAGCCGTTTATCGGGGTCGAAACCTACCGTCGCATGATCGAGCTTTGCTCTGCGGGCTCGTACAGCGTCAACGAGGTCAAACAGGCGATCCGCGAGCTTCCATGGTACCAGGACTTCTACGAGTTCTGGTATCTCGACGCGGCGCGTCTGGATCGGACGAGCTCCGAGACGACTCTGGGAAACTACGCCCTCGCATGCCGCCTCAAGGACCTCGGATCCAACGTCCCCGACCGGCGCTTTGACTTCAGCGAGGACGAAGAGAACATCTACATCGACGAAGTCGTTGGCGGGCCAGGGCAGACAACCCTCGCTTCGGTGACCCTGGCCGGTTCGAGCACGGTCACCCCCAGCGTCTCGGCGATGTGGAGCGGCAGTGTCAACAAGTTCGCCCACCGCTACTACGAAGTCACGGTCGATCCCGCGGTCACCAACATCCAGGTCAACTTCTCGGCCGGGAGCGGCCTGACCAGTCGCCTCTTCCAGATCGCCCTGATCGACAACAACGGTGTAGTCCGGGACATCCACCGGACCGACGCGTCGACGTACGCCAAGCGGATCACGAATGACCAGAGTGGGGTGAAGCTCTCGAAGCTCGTCTTGGTCGTCACGGGCGCCGACTCGTCGGGTTCGTTCAGCTTGTCCGCATCATCCGCAGCGGCGGCGCCCGACGTGATGGTCACGCGCTGGCACTCTGTCATGAAGACCGAGTATGAGATCGACTCCTTCGGCTGGGGCTGGACCTGGGTCTCACCAGACATCTGGGTCGACAACGACAACAACGGCGTCGCCGACAGCGTGGTCTACTTCGGCACCAACAACAAGTTGCACATCAGGCTCCACAACAAGGGCAACGCGGCGGCCTCGGGCATCTCCGTCCAGTTCTGGTACCAGGATGCTTCACCGGGCCTGTCCGACGCCGCATGGCTGCCCGTCCAGAACACGGGCGGCGTGACCCAGGTCCTGACCGGACTCAGCCTCGCTGCGGGCGTGTCAAACGATTTCACTGTCGATTGGGCACCGGTCCCGAGCGGGATGAGCGAACACTTCTGCATCCGCGCCGTGGTCTCGGTGCCGGGCGACCCGAACACGGACAACAAGCGCGTCCTCTCGAACTTCGGCAACGTCCAGGCGCCATTCCTGGGCCGGATCGACATCAACCTGATCCGGCGCAACATCATCGACCGGATCGGTCCGGTAACGATGCGGGTCATTCCCCGCCTGCCACCGGACCTGAAGATCGAGCCACGCGACCTCACCCGATTGGAGGTCGTCGACCTCAAGCCGGGCGAGATCTCGATCGACACTCTCGGCATCACCCACCGTGAGGTGAAGGCCGTCGGCGGGGTTGCGGTCGACCACCGCGAAGGCGACGTGCGTCTCCGGAACACACCAGATCCGCGGAGGTTCTATGCGGCCGACGCGCGAACCCTGCCGCCGGGGATCGAGGGACGGCCGATGGTGACGGTCGTTCATGAGGTCGATGGGCTGGCCCTCGGCGGGATCACCTATCTCGTCACGGTCGTCAAGGATGAAGCGACCGACTCCGACAAGTCGAAGCTGAAGGGACGACGTGCCACGACACGACGCGGGGCGACCCATGGCGGGTCCGCGGCACGGACGTCCGCCAGGGCCTGAGTCCGGGCGGGTCGACATGGTTCGTGGGCCAGCCCGCCGGTCGGCGGCGGGCTGGCGGAAGCGAAACCGTCTTGTGCTCGTTGCTGACCAATCGTCGGGCGTCCCTGTCGTCGACGAAGGCAGGGTGGAGGTCGACTTCTTCGAAGGCGCGCGGGCCCTGATCGACGCCGCCCTCGCAGCCGGGGCGTCCGTCGCGGTCGTCGTGCCCGAGGGGGGCGAAAGCAAACACGGCTCTGGATTCCTGCTCGAGCCACGCCTGCCGTTCATCATCCCCCAAGGCGACACGGATCTGACCGCTCGAGCGGCGCTGCGGACGGTCGGCGGACGAAGGGAAGCGGTGGCCGTCACCGCGGATCGAGTTCTCAGGGCCGCCTTCGTGCGAGCCGGCGCGACGGCGGTCCCGCACCCCGCGTTTGCCCTGCCGGTCGCGAACGGCGAGACCCTCTCTTTCGTCGAGATCATTGGTGGACGGGAGGACATTGCCGGGTTGTCTGGGCTCGTCCCGTACTACGTCGAGCACAACGACGGCCCCGTGCGCATGCTGGGCGTGCTCACGGGCGTTGGTCTGCGGGCTGCGACATCCCTCGGGTTGCGGGTCGCGGTCCTGTCCCTGGACCCGATCGCCGAGGATCCTCTGATCGTCCAGCTGGACGGAGGGGTGCCGGAGCAGCCTGCGGTCTTGTCGAGAGGCGGTTGGGCTCTCTACGCACTGGGTCCCGAAGACCGGCCAGACACGTTCGCGCGGCACGGGACCCACGGCCATTTCATGGCGCTGACCCCTACCCCGTCGCTGCTGACGGCTCCCCGACGCGCGGACTGGCGCGATGCGCAGATCAGCCTCGCTGCCTGGCCCGGGGTCATCGAGCGAATCCGGATCGAAGATCTCGGACCGCTGTTGTTCGGGTGCACAGGGACCGCCGCGACGTTCGCTGGCGATGTCGACCGCTACTCGGGTGTCGCATCGCTCGATGCAGCCGGACCGGTTGCCTCCAGACACACCGCCCATCCGGACAATGCCCGCGTCGTGCAAGGCCTCCTCGCCGACCTCCGGGCGATCGGCTACTGCGCCTGGACGCACGCCTTCATCCACAACGGCAGAACGCTCCACAACGTCGTCGCCGACCTGCCGGGCGCGGATCGTTCCGCCGGCCGGAGATCTTCGAGAAGTTGCGGGATGTTCTCATCGAATGGCCGCCCGGGCCGGACCCGCCGCCGTGGGACCGTCTCAACGACCTGATCGGGGCGACCTCGTTCGCCGACGAGTTCCGCATGCTGACGGCAGACGATCTGCGACGCGCGTTGCTCGAGAAGATCGGCTTGCGTCCTTGGATCCCTTGGCGGCTTCGGCTCTGTCCCCCGACGGGCCTCGGCGCCGAGCTCATCATCGTGGGTGCCCATCTCGACTCCACTGCGGCCCGGGACAGCGGATATCAGCCGGCGACGGGAGCCGCGCGTGGTGCAGACGACGACGCGTCTGGGATGGCCACCGTCCTGGCTGCGGCCCGTGAGCTGTGGGCCCAGCGCGGTCGGTTGCGCCACACGGTTCGGTTCTGCTTCTTCAACGCAGAGGAGGCGGGGCTCGTCGGCAGCCAGGCGTATGCAGCGATGCTCAAATCGTCGGGCGCGCCGGTGCGAGCGGTCGTGTGTACCGATATGTCGGGCTTTAACAGCGACGCCGACCGACGTTTCGAAGTCCACGCTGGCGCCACGGACCCGGCGGTGCGAGATGCAAGCGTCCCGATCGCCGAGCGAATCGCCGCGTGGGCCGCCGCCCTTGGCTCGCTCGGGCCGGCACAGATCTACAAGGGAACCAATCCCGGATCGGGTGCGGACCGCGCGATCTACGACGGGGCTATCGGTCGCAGCGACCACGCCTCGTTCCAGCAGCAGGGATACCCAGCCGTGGTGGCCTCCGAGGACTTCTTTGTCAACCTCTCCGGCGAACCCGCAGCCGACAGCAACCCGAACTACCACAGGGCGGCCGACACGGTGATCGACGCCTCGTACGGCTCGGCCATCGCCTGCGCCGTCGTCAGGGCAGTCGAGGAACTGGCGACCTGAGCCTCGCGTTCCCGTTGTACGCCGGCACGCCGTCGCGTCGAATTCCTGCTGCACGCGAGGCTCCACGTCACACAGCACGAGCGTGACCCCCGAGTCGATCGAGTTCTCCCTTGACCGCGCGGACCGTTTGCGCTCCATGGTCTTGCACTACGGGATTAGGATGAGGCGAGGGGGACCCGAACGATGTCGCGTGTCAGCCTTTTGATCGGTGCCGTGGCTCTGGCAGTCGGCGCCTACATCGGCCAGGTGTTGCGAAACCTCGGGTTCACGTTCGCCCGGCCGACCCCGATCTGCGACGACCCCGGACAGACGGGATGCGGGACCAATCCGCGACAATGCGGCACCAGCCAGGTGATCGTCTTCGGCCCCGGCGGCGGTCTTGCGGTGTTCGAGGAGTGCGGCACCGGCCCGGCCACACTGGTGACAACCCGGGAAGGCGGGGCGAGGGGCCTCGACGCAAGTGCACGCGCCCAGATGATGTTCGCACCGTCGCGCGAGGTCGAGGTCCGGGTCGAGCATCACGGTAGTCCAGGGCGCATCGAGGCATTCGAGATCTCGGGCACCGTCGCGGCCATGGTGCTGATGGGTCCGGTGGCGAACGTGGAACAGCGGTTCACGCTTCGCGGCACGGCGATCAGCCGGGTCGAGGTCACGCCCGGCTCGTCTGCCGATCGAACCCTTATCGTGGGGTGGTGCCACTAACGCGGTGTCCTGCGGCTAGCACGGGGGAAGGGCGCGATGATCATCCACGGACGAGTCCTTGATCGGGACGGGTTTGAGCTCGGCGCGCTGCAGATCGTCGAGCGAGGGCGGAAGGGTCGCCCGGTGCGGCCCGACGCCTACGGCCGCTTTAGCCTGTCGGTCCGACCCGACGCCCGAACCCTTCGCCTGACCATCGAGCGCGATGGTGAGTTGGCCCTGGAACAGACGCTCGACGTCGCCGATATCAAGGGTGAGCTGATCCTCGAGCTGCCGCCGCGTGGGCGACCGTTCGGCGATGCCGCGTCGATCGCGCTCGGTTCAACGGGCGAGAGGTCGCCGGCAAGGCAGCTGGTCGACCGCCTCACCAAGAGAGCGACATCCGTGGGCATCAACGATCGATCGATCGAGGCGGCCGGGCGGCTTGTCCTCGAGCTCGACGAGCTTTCTCTCGACGCGATGACGGCGCTGAGTGGAGACGAGGGTGCCCTTGGGAGGCTTCGTTCTGCCTTCCAGCCCGAGATCCCATTCGACTTCGATTTCGGGATAAATCAGTTGAAGCCGTACCCCGGCGACTACGGCATCGACCCATGCGCGCTCATCCCGCGCTCGCCCTGGTCACTCGTCCAAGTCGGCATGGCGCTCGATGGCGGGCGGGGCAACCTGTGGGCGGGTCGAGCCGTCAGCGCCATCCTCCGCCGAAGTGAGCCGGCGACGAGGCTCCACCGTGCGTTGTCGGGGCTCGAAGCAGGCCAGGTGACCGAGCAGGTGCTGCGGGACGCCATCTCCTTCGCAGCGCAGGTGGAGGTGCGCGGGCCATCGTTCGGCCCCGTTTGGGAGACCCTCGCCGGCGAACGCGACATCGAAGGTTTCTGGCGCGCGAGCGGCGCGACACCAGGACGAATGTCCGACGCCGGGCTCGATGCGTTGCCAGCCACATCGGTCCGATCGGCATCGTTCGGCTTCCCACCCCCTCCGGGGGGAGGGGGAGGATTCCCACCGCCACCAGGAGGCTTCGACATCCCGCGTCGACCAGGGATGGGTACCCTGCTCGACCCCTGCAATCTCGAGTGGCTCGAATGTGCCCATACGTTCGTGACCACGCCACCGGCGAGGACACCAAATCCGCCGGCCGTCGGCAAGGTGGAGCCATCCGACGTCGCGGCGCTACAACCCACGCAGCTGACACTCAGCCCACCGGCCGGGGGCGCGTTTCCCGCTCAGCAGGAACCGGGTTGGGCCATCGTGCTCGATGGCATCGGGCTCAGCGTCAGTTCCTGGAGCACGAGCGAGATCGTCGTCGACGTCCCCGCCCTGGCACCGGCCTGTCGCCACCTCATCTGGCTCGTGGACCAGCATGAATCGGCCGAGTTCTTCAACCTCCAGACCGAAGCGTGCGGGCGGTTCTTCGGTGGGAGGCGCCCATTCATCAAGCCGGTGATCCCGTTTGCGATCGGGCAGATCTCGGTCGTCGGCAACCCCGCCGTCCGCCACTTCACCGCGAACAACGTCGCCCCAAAGCTCCTGGCAGAGGGCTGTACCGCTGTCCAGATCGACTGGCAGGTTGACCCGCTGCTGTGCCCGAACTCCACGGCGACGTTGGCCCTCGTGGTCAAGGACGACACCGGCGCCGTTCTCTGGACGGGGTCACAAGGGAGCGGCGTCCTCTCGGTCACCCAGCAGCAGGATCGGATCTACACGCTGACCGCGACGAATACGCTCCACGGCGTGCAGACCGGGAACACGAGCGCGACCCTCGAGGTCGAGCGCTATCAACGGCTCGTGTCGCTGGCGAAGACCGCGCCGAATGGGCCCGTGAAGGCCGGTGCGACCGTCACGATCGAGGCCACGCTGTCGTGTCCTGCCGATGACCCCGTTCAAGTCGTCGTCACGAGCAGCCGAACCGACCGTTGTCCGGGCTTGACGATCAACATCCCGGTGGGCCAGACGAAGGCGAGTGCCCAGGTGACCGCCGGCAGCAACTGCGGCAACGTGACGCTCAGTGGGAGCCCGACCGGAGTCAGCCAGTCGCCGGTGCAGACCGCGTTCCTCGTCCACGACCCGAAGCTCGACGCGCTCGTTGGCTCGAGCCTCGAGCAGTGCGATGGCGGCAGTGTCACCGTCCGCGTCAAATGCGCCGCGTCGGTCTCTTCGGTCGTCCTCAACGGCTCCGGCGGATCGATCCCGGCGACGGGCGCTCCCCAGGTGACCGCGAGTGTCCCAACCGATCCGGCCTCAGGGACGCTTCATGCCGTCACCTCGTTCGGCCCGCTGGCGGCGGGATCGTATGCCGTCCAGGTCGTCGCGGATGGGGTCAGCATCAACGCGGGTAACGTCGCGGTCGCGCTCGGACCGGTGACTGCCTCGATAGTGGCAACACCGAGCGCCATCCAGGTCTGTGCTGTCACCCCGGTGACCATCACCGCTTCGGCACGACGCGCCACCGAGCTCTCGATCACCACGACCAGCGGAACCGTGATCGGGACACCGATCACGGGCACCAACCCGTGTGGGTCGCTGACCGCGACCGCGACCGTCTCGATATCGGCAGAGACCACGTTCCGAGCTGTGGCCAAACGGCCGGGCGCCGCAAATGTCACGGCCGACGCGAGCGTCGCGGAGACAACCGCCGTCCCGACAGCCTCGAATTGCGTCGTGCAGAACGCGGAGAGCGGGACCACCGTGCTGTACATCTACGTGGTGGCGCTCAAGCCCGGCACGGTCGCCAGCACGACGACGAAGCTCGGTGAGATCAGCCCAGGTCAGCAGATCGCGTACACGCCGGACCAGTGCGAGGTGTTCGAGCTCTGGGGACTGCTGACGGACGACCCGAGCCTGATCGGTACCACTGGCTTCCGTTGGAAGAGCGGCGTGATCCTGGGGCATCCCAACGGAACGGCTGTCACGTTCCCGGCATGAGTCGGCTGGCGGGCTGAGCCCGCGGCGTTCGCCCTGCCGACCGCGACATCCGCCCATTCCGCGGCGGCGTCTGGTGCCTCGCCACCGACGGCCGCTCGCGTTCCCGCAGTGCGATGACCATGATGAGCGACTCGGCTGCGAGCCGCCGTGCGACGAACCCGAGTATCTGAGCCGACGCCCGGTCCAGCCACTGCGCGTCATCGACGAGGCAGATCAGTGGCTGGGCTTCGGCGATCTCGGCGAGGAGACCGAGGACCGCAAGCCCGACCAGAAAGCGATCGGGCGGAGGGCCCGACAGCTGTCCGAACGCCGTTGCAAGTGCGTCAGCCTGCGGACGTGGCAGACGCTCGAGATGATCGAGAAATGGCGCGCAGAGCTGGTGCAGCCCGGCGAACGGCAGTTCCATCTCGGACTCGACGCCGGACGCGCGCACGACCCGACATCCGGCCGCCTGCCCGAGGACGTAGTCGAGCAGCGCGGTCTTGCCGACGCCGGCCTCGCCTCGCACGACAACGGCCGCGCTAGTGCCGCTGCGAGCGTCTGCCAGCAGCCGATCTAGCCGGGCGGTCTCCGCGCGCCGCCCGACGAGCACATTCCCATCGTCTCCGGTCGATCGCACGATCGCCTTCCCCTCCGGCAATCAGGGCGAACTAGCGTACTCCAGAGCCGATAGCTAACGTCTCCGGTCAAGGTCCGGTCGATGCGGGCCCGGATGATGGGTCAAGCTCGTCGGACGGCTGCGACTTTCTGCCGGGCATACGTGCGGGCGTCGATCGCGTCGAGGATCGCGACGCGTGCGCTTTCGACCGCATAGGCGGCGAAGTCGATCGCGTCTTCGGCATCGGCCTCGGCCCACGCGGCGTCCAAATCGGCCATGTCGGCGTCGAACTGGTCGCCCCGATGGTCGATGTCGCGCTTCGCCTTGGCGATCCGGGCCGCGGCGTCGGCCTTGACCTTCTTCCACTGGTCCTGGGCCTGGTCGCCGACTTGATCGGCCTGCGCCTGGGCTGCGATGGCCTCCTTGTTCAGCTTGCCCTGTGCCTCGTCGATCCGTTCCTGGATCTGGTCATGCGTTTCGCTCGCGGCGGCGTGCACAGAGGCTTGCACGTCGGCCACCTTGACGCGAAGGTCGTCGAGTTCCTTGTCGAAGTCCATCGTGGTTGCCCTCCATGTCGATGACCCGGCCTCGCCGACCGGGCGTGGCGGCCCCGGCGGATCACCGACTCGTACGTTGAATGTGTTTCGAACTGGTCGCGCCCGTCACGGTCACTGGTTCTGCGCGCGAGGCGGGGTCTGGGCCGTCAGAATTCGAATGCGAGACGTCCGCGCAAAGAGGTGCCGCCATGGACTCAGTTCTCGGTCCGCGTAAGAAGATCGGGCTGGTCGCGCACGACAACAAGAAAGCCGACCTCATCGAATGGGCCCGCTACAACCTGCAGTTGCTTGTGGCGCACGACCTCGTCGCGACCGGCACGACTGGAACGCTTCTCGCAGAGGAGCTGGATGTCTCGGTGCGCAGGCTCCAAAGCGGCCCGCTCGGCGGCGATCAGCAACTCGGCGCGACTGATCGCCGATGGCGAGATCGACTTCCTGGTCTTCTTCTGGGACCCGCTCGAGCCGCAGCCTCACGACACGGACGTGAAGGCGTTGCTCCGGACTCGCGGTGGTCTGGAACATCCCGGTGGCCTGTAATCGAGCGACGGCCGACTTCATGATCTCGTCGCCGTTGATGACGAGCGGCTACCAGCGGAAGCTGCCCGACTACCAGACCTATGTCGACCGGCTCTTGGAACCCGGGGTCGGCGCCTGAGCACGGGTCTAGATCCGGCGCACACGCGGGTTTCGTCGATCTATTCGAAGCCGTGCTCGGCGACAAGCTGCTCATCCACCAGTCGGTCGATGGTGTGGCGGGGCAGCGTCTCCACGAGATATTCGAGCTCGGTGACCAGCCTCTCGACCGCAGCGTGCGTCGCACTCTCGATGGGTTCTTCGAGCATGCCGGCAGATGGGCCGCGACCGACACCTAGATGACGTGCCGGGTGCACCGCCGCCTCCGCGACCTCGGTCAGTACCTCGGCAAGGCGCCGATGGGACTCGTCGTCACGCACACGAGTGCCTATCTTGTGTTCCAGGGCCATGCACGGATCAGCCGTCATCATCACCACGGCACGCCTCTTGCTCGACGATCTGCTTGGAACGGTTTCTTCTTGGCGGCCACCAGTCTGGCGCGCGGCTCGAGGACGGGACAGGGCCATAGGACGCGTCGTGACGGGGCCACTCGTCCTGGATCCCCGAGGCGTGGATGCGTTTGCGGGCGACGCGAATCAGGTCGGGGCGAACTCGTCGAGCTCCCGGAGTCGCCGACCGACGCCCCCGAGGATCGCCGTCCGGATCTCGGGCGACGCGTCCAGCAGCTCGTGGAACATCTGATAAGTCAGGGAGAGCAGGCGACACGGAGTCTCGGCGATGGCCGTCGCCGTTCTGGGGCCGCCGTCGAGCAGGGCGATCTCGCCGAAGAACGCCCCTGCCCCGATCGTGTTGACGAGGTGACCTCCACGCTCAATGCGGACGGTGCCCTCGATGACGATGAAGAAGAACCCCTCGCGGGCCCCCTCATGGGTTAGGACGGTGCCGGGTCGCACTTCGATCTCGTCCGCGATCGCACCGAGCTCTTCTATGCCCGCGGCAGAGATACCGGCGAACAGAGGAACCTGTTCGAGAAGATCCTGTTTCTGCTGCACCGGCCGGATGGTACCTCCCACCCCGGCCTTGATGTCCCACAAGATTTGACGGCGAGCACGTCGGCGCTCGCCCCGACGGGCTTCCGGTGCGATAAGCCTGCAGCATCATCTGTGGTGGTTGTGACCAAGCCTGCAGAACGGGTACTTCACGCTGTGGGTCAACTCAAACCACCGTTCGAGGGCAACCGTCATGACCGACGCTTCCGGCCGCGAGGCTATCCCCCAGATCGCCGCGATCATCAGTGAGATCGATATGTGTCTCTTCGGGACCCGTAGCAAAGGCGGCCAACTCCACGCCCGACCGATGTCGAACAACGGCCAGGTCGAATGGGACGGACGATCCTGGTTTTTCGCTCCGAGTGCGGGGCGTCTCGTCGCGGAATTGCGATCCGACCCGTCGGCCGTTGCGGCGTACCGCGCCGAAGAGGGATACACCTTCGTGTCCATCAGCGGCCGCGCGACGGTCGAAAGCGACGCCGAACTGAAGAAGGAGTACTGGCTGCCCGAACTGGAGCGTTGGTTCCCGAACGGTCCCGACGACGAGAACGTCGCATTGATCCGCCTCGACGCCGAGCACGCCGACTGGTGGACGGAAGACGGCGACGGGAGCGCCGATCTCCGCGAGTCGGTGACCACCGCCTGATCCGGCAACCGCGCATGGGCAGAGCCTTGGTCCCCCTGCCTCCGCCCGTCGCGGGTGTCCCGCTCGATGTGGAGACCCCCGCGGGGAGGGTCGCCGGCTACGAGTTGGGCCAGGGTCGGACGGTCCTGCTCCTGCACAGCTTCAACGCAGCCGGCTGCGGGACCGAGCTCGCGCCGCTGGCGTCACGGCTGGCGGAACACCGGCGCGTCGTGCTCGTCGATTGGCTCGGATTCGGCACATCGGATCGGCCCGACGCACCCTACGGCTGGGCACTCTACGGCGACCAGCTCGAGCGCATCCGGATGGCCGCACTACAGCCCGGGGAAACATCTGTCGACGTCGTGGCACTCTCGCTGCCCGCGCAGTATGTCGCCGTTGCCGCCGCAGAGCATCCGCAGCGCTTCGGCAACATCGTCCTGATCAGTCCGACCGGGTTCGGCCGTTTCAAGGGCAGTGCGGCCCGAACCTCCCGGACCTTCTACCGGTTCCTGCGCCTAACGGGGTTCGGGTCGCCTGCTGTTCGCGGTCCTCGCGAGGCGCCGGGTGATCCGCTGGTTCCTGCGGCAGATCTTCGCCGATTCCGGCAGATCCCGCGGGAGTACGAGCGGTATTGCTGGCGGAGTTGCCAGCAGCCGGGCGCCTTCCGAGCTCCGCTGGCATTCCTCTCCGGATTGCTCAATGACCCCCGAGCGGAGGCTGCCTACAAGCGGCTCGCGAAGCCGACACTCCTCGTGTTCGGGGACCAGCCGCGCTTCACCGACCCGGCGGCCGCGGATGAGCTCGTCGCGGCGAATGGAGACCTGGAACGGGTCACGATCGAACGCGCCGGAGACCTCCCCCAACTCGAGCGGCCCGACGAGACCGCGGAGGTCATCGAGAGATTTCTGGCCTAGTTCTCGGGTTTGGCGAGGTCAGCCCTAGCGAATCCGGGATGTTGAGCGCCGAGCCCGTCTCCTCGTTTGCTGTGGCAAGGTGAACCTCAAAGGAGGACGAGCCATGTCACTCGCCCGCGTCCAGTTCTTCTCCGTCTCGCTCGACGGTTTCGGCACCGGCGAAGGTCAGAGCCTCGAGACACCATTCGGGCACGCCGGCGACAGGCTGCACGAATGGATGTTCGAGACCCGGTGGTGGCACCAGACGGTCGGCGAGACCGGCGGCAGCGGCGGCCTCGACGACACCTTCGTGCAGCAGTTCGCTTACGGGATCGGCGCCGAGATCATGGGCGCCAACAAATTCGGCCCGCCCGGATGGCATGAGGACCCTGAGTGGAAGGGCTGGTGGGGTCCAAACCCGCCGTTCCACACGCCGGTCTTCGTCCTCACCCATCACCCGCGTCCGTCGATCGAGATGGAGGGCGGCACCACGTTCCACTTCATCGACGCGTCGCCTGCCGAAGCGCTCGCGACGGCCCGCGAGGCCGCCGGCGGCCAGGACGTCCGCATCGGCGGTGGTGTCACCGTGATCCGCGAGTTCCTGGCGGCGCGGCTCATCGACCACATGCACATCGCGGTCGTTCCGATCCTGCTCGGCCGGGGCGAACGCCTGTGGGACGGACTCGAGGGCCTCGAGAAGGACTACGAGATCGAGGCCACGACATCGCCCAGCGGCGTGACGCACGTGATCTTCACCCGCACGGGTCTCTGAACCGCCTCTCTTCGCAAGACGGCGCATCAACCATTCGGTTGACCTGGTCATCGACCGACCACGCCGCGAGATCGGGCCACCTCGCCGATACCCTTCGCATGGACCGTGCGCGATGCTCGGGCCATGAACGTCATCGAAGTCTCCAACCTATCGAAGCACTACGGCGACCGCGCAGCGGTCGACGGCGTCTCCTTCTCCGTCGAGGAGGGCGAGATCTTCGCCATCCTCGGACCGAACGGCGCCGGCAAGACAACCACCGTCGAGTCGATCGCCGGTCTTAGGACGCCCGACGCCGGCACCATCCGGGTCCTCGGCCTCGACCCCAGCCGGGACCGTGACCGTTTGCGGCCGCTCGTGGGCGTCCAACTCCAGGAGAGCGAGCTCCCCGACAGGATGACCGCCCGCGAGGCCCTCGACCTGTTCGCGGCGTTCTACGCGCAGCCCGCGGATCCGGCGGGACTCCTCGCCGACCTCGGCCTCGAGGACAAGCGCGACACCGCCTACCGCAACCTGTCCGGCGGCCAGAAGCAGCGCCTGTCGATCGCTCTGGCGCTCGTCGGCCAGCCCCGGATCGCGGTCCTCGACGAGCTGTCGACCGGACTCGACCCGCAGGCACGCCGGGATACCTGGGACCTCATCGAGTCGATCCGCGGGCGTGGCGTCACCGTCCTCCTCGTCACCCACTTGATGGAGGAGGCGGAACGCCTCGCCGATCGGGTCGCGGTGTTCCGCGACGGTCGTGTGATCGCGCTCGACACGCCGGCCGGCGTCGTCTCGATGGTCGACCCGGAGCAGCGGCTCCGCTTCCGACCGTCAGCGCCGATCGAGGACCGGCTGCTGACCGACCTGCCCGAGGTCCGAGCGTCCAGCACGCTGGTCAGACGCTCGTCATCACCGGGACCGGCAACCTCATCGGAGCCGTGACGGCCCTCCTGGCGCGCCACGAGGTGATCGCCAACGACCTTCGCGTCGATCAAGCCAGCCTCGACGAGGCGTATCTCGCACTGACTGGAAACTCGTCCACCCAGTTCGCAAAGGAGCTGTCATGAAAGAGATGCGTGCCCTGCTCGTCGCCGAGACAAGGCTTCTGTTCCGGGACCCGGTCACGTGGCTTGCGGCCATCGCCCTGCCGACCGTGATCCTGGTCATCTTCGGCTCGATGTTCGGGCCGCAGGAGCCGGACCCCGCCTTCGGTGGCCTGCGGTTCGTCGACGTGTTCGTCCCGTCGCTGATCGTCATCACGATCGGGACACTCGGCATCCAGACGCTGCCGATCCGACTGGCGACCTATCGGGAGAAGGGGATCTTGCGCCGCCTGTCGACGACGCCCGCCCACCCGCTCCGGCTCCTGGCCGCGCAGCTGGTCATCTACATGGTCACCGCGGTCATCGCCCTCGCCCTCCTGATCCTCGTCGCGAACGTGGCGTTCGGGGTGCCGCTGCCCCGCCAGCCGCTCGGCTATCTCGCCGCCTTCCTGGTGGGCCTGGGCGCGATGTTCGCGATCGGGGCCCTGCTGGCGGCCGTTGCGCCTTCGAACCGCGTCGCCACCGCCCTCGCGATCCCGATGTTCTTCGCCGTCATGCTGCTCGGCGGAGTCTATCTGCCGCGCGTGTTCCTCCCGGACATCCTCGTCAAAATCGGTGAGTTCACCCCGCCCGGCGTCCAGGGTCTCCAGGACGCGTGGTTCGGGACCACGCCGCAGGCGCTGCCGCTCATCGGCATGGCGCTCGTGACGCTCGTGGTCGGGGCGGTGGCGGTCCGGCTGTTCCGGTGGGAGTGACGTCTCCGGCGACGGGTCGTTCCCAAGCCGGGCGGGGTGAAGTAGCGTTCCGGCCATGAACGATTCGACGAGGCCGAGCTGGGAGCGTTTCAGCGACGGCATGCTCGATTGGGGCGGGTACATCCTGCTCGCCCTGGCGACGTTGCTCGGTGTCTCGGCCGGGGATCCGGATCCGGCATGGAAGGCGACGACCCTGGCCATCGCGGCTGTGGCGGCGCTGTGGCTGTATGTCGGGTTCAGCCGCCGGCCCCTGCCGAACATCGATCACCGCGTGCGGCTCGACGTGTTCTTCGTCGGGCTGCTCGTCCTCGCATCGATCCTGATGCTCCGCCAGCCGCTCTTCTTCATCTTCATGATCGCCGGTTTCTTCTACGCGACCATCCTGCGTCCGCTGCCGCTTGCGGTCGTCGGCATCGCGGCCAGCTCGATCCTCGTCAACACTCTCATCGCCGGCGTGCCGCAGACCGCCGATGCGTGGACGTTCTACCTCGCCATCATCGGCGTCCAGACGGTCGCGATAAGCGCCGGCGCAGTCTTCGGGGAGAAGGTCACCGAACAGAGCGAGGAACGCCGCCAGGCGCTCGCCCGGCTCGAGGCGGCGTTGGAGGAGAACGCCGGCCTCCACGCCCAGCTGCTCACGCAGGCCCGCGAGGCGGGCACGCTCGACGAGCGGCAGCGCATGGCGCGCGAGATCCACGACACCATCGCCCAGGGCCTGATCGGCATCGTCACCCAGCTCGAGGCGGCCGACCAGGCGCGCGATCGGCCCGCCGACCGCGACCGGCACCTCGAGAACGCCCAGCGACTTGCCCGAGAGAGCCTCACCGAGGCACGCCGCTCCGTCGAGGCGTCGATGCCTGCAGCGCTCGAGTCCGGGAAGCTTTCGGATGCGCTCGCGGACGTCGCCCGGGAATGGTCCGAGATCAACGACATCCCCGTGGACGTCGCGGTCACCGGCGACGTCATCGCGCTCCATCCCGACATCGACGTGGCGCTGTTGCGGATCGCCCAGGAGGCTCTCGCGAACGTCGCGCGCCACGCGGGCGCGTCGCACGCGTGGCTCACTCTCTCGTACATGGGCGACGTCGTGACGCTCGACGTCCGCGACGACGGGGTGGGCTTCCAGGTCACCGAGCCGGGGTCCGGGGAGGGGTCGGGGTTCGGATTGACGGGCATGCGCCAGCGGGTGGCCCGGGTCGCCGGCTCGCTCGCGATCGAATCGGAGCCGGGCGGCGGGACTGCGGTGTCTGCCCGCGTCCCGGCGATCGGAGCGGAGATGTCGGCGGTCACCGTCCCGTGAGTCCGATCCGCGTGCTGATCGTGGACGATCATCCCGTCGTGCGTGACGGCTTGAGCGGGATCCTGGCGGGCGAGCCGGATCTCGAGGTCGTGGGCGAGGCGTCGGACGGCGGCGAGGCACTCTCCCTCGCCGGCTCGTTGAGGCCGGACGTCATCCTGATGGACCTGCGGATGCCGGGCATGGGCGGTGCAGCCGCCATCCGCCAGCTCACCGAGCAAGGCTCAGACGCCCGCGTGCTCGTGCTCACGACCTACGACTCCGACGGCGACGTGGTGACGGCGCTCGAGGCCGGCGCCACCGGTTACCTCCTGAAAGACGCGCCGCGCGAGCAGCTCATCCGCGCGATCAGCGCCGCGGCCCGTGGCGAGGCGGTCCTCGCCCCATCGGTCGCCTCCCGGCTTGTCAGCCACCTGCGCGAGCCGGAGCAGGCGGCCCTCAGCGAACGGGAGCTGGAGGTCCTGGTGTTGATCGCCCAGGGGGAGACGAACCGCGGTGCCGCGGCGCGCCTGTTCATCTCCGAGGCGACGATCAAGACGCATCTCCTCCACATCTACGCCAAGCTCGACGTCAACGATCGCGCCGCGGCGGTCGCGGTCGGCTACGAACGTGGGCTGCTGATCCCGCACCGGACCTGAGCCGGCATCCAAGGTGGTCTCGGGGCCACCTCGCGGGTGATCAGTCGAAAACGAACCAGCACAACTCGTTCCGTAGCCGCTGATCATCGAGCACGAGGTCCCGGATCGCGTCAGGGAGTCGGGCCCGCTGCCACTGGCACTCGAGGTGGCGAGCCGCCTCGCCCTTCCCTTCCGGCGCCGCCGCTTGTGCGGCCCTGATCGCGTAGGCAGCGGCGCCCAGCTCGTGGGCCGCGACGTGGCCGACCGCGGCGGCCTGGCCGGCAGCGTACGCGGCATGGCGTGCCGCCCCGCGCAGATCCCTGGCCGCGGCGTTTGCGTGGCCGGCCGCCGTGCGGGCCTCTGCCCATGGGATCTCACCGCGCGCCCAGGCTCGCCCGAGGTCGATCGCCCGGCGTGGACGGTCGTCCGCCGGCCGCGCCTCCTCGAAGTAGTGCAGCACGTGCTCCGCGCAGTCGGCCGCCCACAGCGCGAGGAGACGATGGTCGTCGTCCTGGAGGGTGCCGCCGCGACGCACCGTGATGAATCGCGGATCGCGGATCTTCGGGAGGATCACCTCACTGCCCGGAGCTGCGCCTTCATCTCCGACTCCGCCGAGGCGAGGATCTCCCGCGAGAGAGCCTCGTCATTGACCGCCCGCGCCATCGAGACCGCACCGACCAGCGTCGACAAGGCGGTGATCGCCGTCGCTCGACTGCCGGGGCCTGGTGGAAGCAGACGGACCAACATGTCGATGTAGATGCCGACCTGGTCCGTGTACGCCGTCCGCGCGCGCGGGCTGCTGTGGGAGACATCCCGCGCGAGCGTCGTGACGGCGCAGCTCGTGCCGAGGTTGTCGCGGTGGCTGATGCTCAGATAGGCGTCGATGACCGCCGCCAGCGGATCGTGCGGGCGACTCCGCCACGGCCGCCATCGCCTGGCCACCGTCGTTGAGGGCCCGTTCGACGGCTTCCGCCACGAGTTCGTCGCGCGACTCGAAGTGGCGATAGAAGCCGCCATGGGTCAGTCCGGCGTCGCGCATGACGTCCGCGACGCCCACGCGGTCCACCCCGTCCTCGCGGAATCGCGAGGCGGCCCGGCCGACGATCTTGTCGTGGTGCTCACGCTTGTCGGCGCGCGAATGACCCATGCCCTGCCCTCGATTGATTCTTGACAGCCAAGATGATGGTCATCATCCTGAACGTGTGGATGACGAGCGTCATCCCTAGAGGACGGAGCCTGACACATGCCGATGATCGACGTCTACGCCGCGACAGGCACCTTCCCCGACACGCACGCCCTGGCGCGCGATCTGGCTGCGGCCGTGATGGCCGTCGAGCGCGTGCCGGACATCCCGATGTTCCGCGACAACACCGCCGCGTTCGTCCACGAGCTCCCGGCCGCCGCGCTCTCGAACGTCAACGGCGACAGCACCTACGTCCGAGTCCAGGTCCTCACCAACGCCGGTGCGCTCGACCGGGACAAGCAGCTGGCGGTCGTCGCCCAGCTCACGTCGATCGTGGCCGGCGCGGCCGGCGATCCATCACTCGCCGACCGCACCTGGGTGCTCCTCACAGAGGCGCCGGAGGGTGGCTGGGGTCTGCACGGACACGCCCACACGAACGCCGAACTCGTTGCGGCCGCCCGGGCGCAGATCGCGGAACTCGCGGAGCGGCCTCGAAGGCCTGACTCCTGGGGGCCTCGCACGGAACTGGTCAGATGCCATCCGGAACGGTCGGGCCGATCGCCCGGTCGGGCCAGTGGCCGCGACGGTCCTTGATCAGCTGTTGGAGCTTCAGGAACGCGAACATCAGGGCTTCGGGGCGCGGTGGGCAGCCGGGAACGTAGACGTCGACCGGCATGATCCGGTCGATCCCCTCGATGGTCGAGTAGCTCCGCTTATAGCGACCGCCAGAGCAGGTGCAATCGCCCAGCGCGACGCACCACTTGGGCTCGGGCATCTGGTCCCACAGCCGGATCAGCGGGCCGGCCATCTTGGTCGTGCACGTGCCCGCCACGATCAGCACGTCGGCCTGACGTGGACTGGCGCGGAACGGGAACCAGCCAAAGCGGTCCATGTCGTTCTTGCTGGTCGCCGCCGAGATCATCTCGATGGCGCAGCACGCGAGCCCCGACAGCAACGGCCACAGGCTGTTGAGCCGGATGAGATCGAGAACCACGTCGGCCCTGGTCGGGATGACCTCGAGGGCGCCCGACCAGCGGGCGTCGTCGCGTCGGCCGAGGCCGCTCGCTTCGAACTCCGCGAGATGCGTGATGGAGCTCGGCTTGCCGCCGTCGTACGCCTCCGGATCGGCGGCCTGCCACAGGGTGTTCGAGACGACGATCGGATCCGCCGCGTCGTCGCGGTTCGCGTGGACGTTGAGGGCCGGCCTCGAGCCACCAGTTCGTTCACCACCCGTGACCTCGTTCCATTTAGTGATCGACCTCGGTACCGATCACGGCATCGATAGTATCCCTTGCCGACCTCCCGACGAAGGGTCAAGATGTACGTCCCGACTCGGGGATGTCCGTCGCCACGCGCAGCGCCCAGAACCACGCGTAGGATCGATCGGGTCCATTGACCGATGAGCGTCTCGCCGCGCAGGCCCGAACATCAACCCTTGGGGGTCGCCATCGGTGGCATGGACCCGAAGGTAGGTGGAGGGCAAGCCAATGAAGATCGTCGTCATCGGTGGCACCGGGCTCATCGGTTCGAAGGTCGTCACCGACCTCACCGAGCAGGGCCATGAGGCCGTCCCCGCCTCGCCGAGGCTCGGCATCAACACGATCACCGGCGAGGGCCTCGCCGCGGCACTCGACGGTGCCTCGGCAGTCGTCGACGTCTCGAACTCAGCCAACTTCGAGTACCTGACTGCGCTCGAGTTCTTCGCGACCTCGACCCACAACCTACTGGTCGCCGAAACGGGCGCAGGGGTCGGCCACCACATCGCCCTCTCGGTCGTCGGCACGCAGGGGCTGTCGGAGGGCGGCGACCCGGCGAAGACCACCGCCGGGTACTTCCTCGCGAAGCTCGTCGAGGAGGCCCTGATCCGGACGTCCGGGATCCCGTACTCGATCGTGCACGCGACCCAGTTCTTCGAGTTCATCAAGGGCATCGCCGACGTGGCGACGGACGGCGACACGGTCCGCCTGCCACCCGTGCGCTTCCAGCCGATGGCGGCCGCTGACGTGGCCGCGGCTGTCGCCCGGACCGCGGTCGGGGCGCCGGTCAACGGCATCGTCGAGGTCGGCGGGCCGGAGACATTCGCGTTTGACGACGCGGTCCGGAGGGCCCTCGCGGCTATGAACGACCCACGGCCCGTGATCGCCGACCCGGCTGCGACCTACTACGGGATCGCGGTGAGCGAGCGTTCGCTCGTCCCTGCCGATGGGGCGACGGTCGGCGAGATCCGTCTCGACGACTGGCTCCGCGAAGCCACCGCCGCGAACGCTGTCCCGGCCTAGTCGCATCTCCGACCGATCGGACCACCTCACCCCACCCTCAACGAGAAAGGAGAGCGGCGATGGACACGACGATGCAGGAGGCAACTCCCGGGAATTCAACGATCAGCGAACGCGAGCGTGAACAGATCGAGCGCGCGAACGCGACCAACGCCACGCCGGTGGTCTTCATCCACGGACTCTGGCTGTTGCCCTCGAGCTGGGACCCCTGGGCGGCGCTCTTCGAGGAGGCCGGGTATGTCGCTTTGACGCCGGACTGGCCAGACGATCCGGAGTCGGTCGAAGTCGCCCGGGCGGAACCCGAGGTCCTCGCCAAGAAGACCCTCAAGCAGGTCGCCGATCACTCGACCGAGGTCATCTCCGCCTTGGACAAGAAGCCAGCGGTCATCGGGCACTCCACTGGTGGATTGCTCGCAGAGATCCTCGCCGGGCAAGGCCGCTCGGCAGTCACCGTGGCGGTCGACCCAGGGGTGTTCCGCGGCGTTCTGCCACTGCCGCTGTCGGTGCTCAGGGGAGTCGGGCCGTTCCTGATCAACCCTCGTACGCGCGGCAAGGCGATCACGCTCTCGTTCGACCAGTTCAGGTACAGCTGGACGAACGCGCTGGACGAGGATGAGGCGATGGAGCTCTACGACAAGTTCCATGTCGCCGCCTCCGGGATCTCGCTGGTCCAGATGGGCAACGCGAACCTCAACCCGTGGACCGAGGCGAAGGTCGACACCAAGAACCCAGACCGCGGTCCCCTGCTGATCATCGACGGCGAGAAGGACCGCACCGTGCCGTGGGCGATCGCGGACGCCGCCTACAAGCGGCAGAAGCGCAACCCTGGCGTGACGGAGATCGTGAAGGTCCCGAACCGAGGCCACTCCCTCACCATCGACCACGGCTGGCGCGAGGTCGCCCAGATCGCCCTCGACTTCGTCAAGAGGTTCGCCTAGCTAAGAGCTGACGCCTTCGGCCGGCTTCGAGCCAGATGACGGACGGGATCAGCGAGGCGGATGCTTCGCTTGGTTCCGTCGAACAGAAGGGAGGGCATGGTGGCCACGGAGCCCGTCAGCTTCGAGATCGACGTCAAGCCGATGTTCCGCGAGCGTGACCGCAGTTCGATGGAGTTCGCGTTCGATCTCTGGTCGGCCGATGACGTCAGCCAAAATGCCGACGCCATTCTCGACCGCCTCAAGGCGGGGACGATGCCGTGCGACGGCGGATGGCCTCAGGCACAGGTCGACGTCTTCGCGCGCTGGGTCGCAGGCGGCAAGGCGCCCTGATCCTCGGGAAAGCCGCACGACCCCTTCCCCTAGGGCATCAGAATGGTCTCGACGCAGTCTCGGAGGGAAGGACGATGGGCTTCATCTCGAGGGGGTTTCACGGGAGACGTGAGGCGGATGCGACGGCCGGGCGTATCCCACCCGGCCAGTACGTCACTCCCGACTTCCCGGTCCTGTCGGCCGGCCCGACGCCAAGGGTCGACCTGGGAGCCTGGCGATTCGAGATCACGGGCCAGGTGGATCAACCGCGAACATGGACGTGGGAGGAGCTCCAGGCCCTACCCGCCGAGGACGTGACGGTCGATATCCACTGCGTGACCAAGTGGTCGAAGCTCGACACGCATGGAAGGGCGTCTCCATCGACACCCTGTTGAAGGACGTCCCGACAACCGCCGGGTTCGTCATGGCCCACTCGTACGGCGGGTACACCACGAACCTTCCGCTCGCGGATCTGACCGGCGGGAAGGCGTGGGTCGCCTACGCCTTCGGTGGCGAGCCACTCGCACCCGAGCACGGCGGCCCGGCGCGTCTGCTCGTGCCGCACCTGTATTTCTGGAAGAGCGCGAAATGGGTTCGCGGACTCGAGCTGCGAGCTGAGGACGAGCCCGGCTTCTGGGAAGGCTACGGCTATCACAACTACGGCGACCCATGGCGCGAACAGCGTTACGCCGGGGACTGACCTGGGAGGTCGCCTCGGTCATCGACCTGGTCGACGAGACGCCCCGCGTCCGGAGCCTCGTGCTCGACGTCCCGGACTGGCCCGGTCACCTGCCGGGTCAGCATCTCGACGTCCGATTGACCGCCGAAGACGGCTACCAGACCGAGCGGAGCTACTCGATCGCCACGCCGGCCGACGGGCACCGCGTCACCATCTCCGTCGAGCGGATCGACGACGGCGAGGTATCGCCATACCTCGACGGCGAGCTCCGTGTCGGCGACAAGCTGGAGCTCCGCGGGCCGATCGGCGGCTACTTCGTCTGGACACCGATGGACGAAGGGCCGTTGCTGCTCGTCGGTGGCGGGAGCGGCATCGTGCCGCTCATGGCCATGCTCCGGGCGCGGGTCGCGGCAGCAAGCGAGGTCCCGGTGCGGCTGCTCGTCTCCGCGCGCTCCGTCGACGAGATCATCTACGGCGCCGAGCTGGAGACGATCGCCAGCGCGAATTCGGGCGTCGAGATCATTCGGACGCTGACCCGTACCCAGCCGTCTGCCTGGACGGGCTACAGCCGGCGAGTCGACCACGCCATGCTGGCCGAGATCGCCTGGCCGGCCGACCAACAGCCCCGAGCATTTGCGTGCGGACCGACCGGCTTCGTCGAAACGGTCGCCTCGGGCCTTGTCGCGCTCGGGCACGAGCCAGGGAACATCCGGACCGAGCGATTCGGTCCGACTGGAGGGTGAGATGACAGACGACGCGCACGTCGACGGAAATGCGATCGGCGGCCTGCTGATCGAGGTGTTCGGCCAGGAGATGACGGACGCACTCGGTGCTGCGCGCATTGCGGTGACAAGAACCAGGTCGGTGCGCTCATCGTCTACCGCGGCGGTCCCGGCGACGTCGTACGCTGTCCCAGTTGCGCGACGGTCCTGATCGTGGCGACGCACTTGCCGGCCGGACCGCGGGTCTACTTCTCGTCGCTGCGATGGCTCCAGCCTGCGACCTGACGCGCCTCAGTAGGTTCAAGACATGAGTCGGACCGACTATCCGCTGCGGCCGTTCGTGACGATGCCCGGCGAGCTCATGCCGTTCATGGGTCACTGACAAAGCCGACCGCGGCGGCATGGCGTAGGATCGGAGCATGGCGAACATGAACGACATCGATCCGACCAAACCGCCGAGTGGCACCGGGTGCGTCGAGTGCCTCGCCACCGACGACGGCTGGTGGTTCCATCTCCGGCGCTGCGCGCGATGCGGTCACATCGGCTGCTGCGACTCGTCGCCTTCGCAGCACGCGAGTCGACACGCCGCCACCGAAAGCCACCCGGTCGCCCAAAGCTTCGAGCCCGGCGAAGACTGGTTCTGGGATTACACGACCGAGCAGCTCCTCGATGGTCCCGTCCTGGCTCCGCCGCATCACCACCCGCTCGACCAGCCCGTGCCTGGACCAGCCGGTCGCGTGCCACAAGGCTGGGAGCGACAGCTGCACTGAGCCCAGTAGGTCGAGCTGATGGCGACTAGGAACTCGGAGCCTGAGGTCGCAGATCCCGATGCCCGAGCCTTCCTTCGCGAGGCCGATCCTGTCCTCGCACGGATCATCGACGCGCGGCCGGACTTCCGGCCGCGCGCCTGGACACAGGACCTGCCGGGCCTCGACGCCTTCTCCACCCTGATCTTCCAGGTCATCGGCCAGCAACTGTCCGTGCGCGCGACGCGGACGATCCTCAGCCGCCTCGAGGAGAACTTCGGTGGCCACCTGCCGACACCTGCGGAGATGCTGGCGGCGGATCCCGATGCCGTTCGATCGAGCGGCCTGTCCGCACGCAAGACGGCAACGCTGCGAGACGTCGCGCGACGCTTCGTCGACGGCAGCCTGAGCGAAGAAGCATTGGCCGCCATGTCAGACGAGGACGTCGTCGCTGCCCTCACCAGCATCCCGGGGATCGGACCATGGACCGCCAAGGGCTTCCTTCTGGTCGCCCTCGACCGACCCGACGTCTTCCTGACGGGCGACATCGCCCTCCGCCGAGCGATCGTGCGCGCCTACGGCCTGGACCATCTCCCGACGGACGACGAGATGCTCCAGCTGGCCGAACGCTGGCGACCGTATCGGAGCCTGGCGGTCAGCTACCTGTTCGCTTCGGAATACGACGTACCCGCAAGCGCCGAAGCCTGACCCAGAGGCCAGGCATCGGCGTCGGCGTTCAGGAAACCGTTACGGTGCCCTTCATCTGCGAGTGGATCGTGCAGTGGTACGCGAACGTGCCGGCGGTCGTGAAGGTCTGATCGAAGGTCGCACCCACTGCAAGGTTTCCGCTATCGGCCGACCCGTCGTCGAAGGTGACGGTATGTGCGGTCGTGTCGTTGTTCGTCCACGTGACCTTGCTGCCGGTCGGAACCGAACTGGTGGCTGGCGTGAATGCGAGGTCCTTGATCGAGACAGCGGTCGCGCCGCCGGCCGGTGCCGCGGGCGCCTGGCTCGCGGCTGCCGACGGTGCTGCGGAGCCGCCGGAGTCGGAACAGGCCGCAACGGCGACCAATGTCATGACGATGAACAAACTGGTGGTGAGGATTTGCGTCATCGGGCCCTCCCTCTTATCGCGCGCGTCCTGGGACCGGCGCCTGGCGAACCCCTCCGACGATCAGAGGGGTTCTGACCGTAGCGCTGCGATCTCTCAGCGAGTCGTGGTCTTCAGCAAGCCGATGCTGGCGCCCTGCGGGTCGCTCACGATCGCGAACCGTCCGCCCGGGAAGTCCTGCGGCGGCTGCAGCTCACGCGCGCCGGCGTCGATCGCGTTCTTGAACGCGGCGTCCACGTCTTCGACCGCGAAGTAGACCTGCCAGTAGCTGGGCACCTGGGCCGGGACCATGGGATTCATCTCCCAGGCGCCGGCGACGCTCTCCCCGTCCAGCAGGAACTCGGTGTACGGGGGCTGGCCCTCGCCCATCGGGCTGGTCCTCGTCGTCCAGCCGAAGACGGATGTGTAGAACGGGATGGCCTTATCGAGACCGCGGGCATTGAGCTCCGCCCAACCGAACGAATTCGGGGCGTCGGTCTGGAAACCTCCCATCCGCGAGCCTTGCCAGGCCGAGATGAACGCGCCGGACGGGTCCCGGAAGACCGCCATCTTGCCCTGGTCGCCGACATCGAACGGGGCAGCGATGACAGTCCCGGCGGCCGACTGCACGCGCTTGGCGAGCGCATCGATATCGCTGGTGCCGAGGTAGACGTTCCAGGCCGTCGGTGCGTTGGGGTCCATACCCGGGCCGATCCCGGCGGCGTCCTGATCACCGAGCTTGGCCAGCGCGTAGCCGCCGTACAGGGGATCGGGGTTGACCTCGACCTTCCAGCCGAAGACCTTCGAATAGAAGTCGCGCGATGCCTGCGCGTCAGAGCTGGACAGGTCGACCCATGCCGGCTTGTCGAGGATCGTGGCCGTGGCGTTTGCCATGTCGTGCCTCCTTCATGGCTGAGCGTTCCTCCGAGGGTCGACCGGATTATCCCACCGACCCGTTAACGCTCCGTGCGACCGCTCAGCCGAATGTGAAGCAGTACGCCTCAGCCCCCGGCTCGAGGAACTCGATCTCGACGAGCCGCTCGTTGACTCGCCCGGGTTCGCTGATGAGCTGATACAGGCGCTGCTCAGACAGCGTTCCGTTCCCCTGCTCGTCGACGTCGAACCCGTGGGCGGCGCCGGGCACCGCACCATCGAGGCGCACGCGGAACGCCAAGGAGGTCCCTCGCTCTGCCGGCCCCATCACGAGATTGACGTCGCGCGCCTGGTACCGGAAGGCGATGCGTCCCGGGGCGGCATCGAGCACCGCGGCATGTGGTGCGAGCGTCCACCTGCCCACCGGCGCCCACTGGTTGAGGTCGAGTCGTGAAGGTTCGGGGTAGTCATACGGCTCGTCGTATCGAGCGGGTGCCGGAGACGCAAAGCCGGCGCTTCGACCGAAGCTGACGTACGTCTCTGGAGTCCGCAGCGTGCTCCAGTCGGCCGCGACCTCGAAGCCTTGGGGATCGACCGACACGAGATCGGGGTCGACGCCTTCCGCGCCTGCCTCGAGCAGCAATTGCTGGACCACCATCTCCGTCATCGCGTACTCGCCCTCGCCGAAGTGGTGGTAGCGGATGCGGCCCTCGGCGTCCGCGATGTAGACGGCGGGCCAGAAATGGTTCGCGAACGCTTGCCAAACGCCGTAGTCGGTGTCGATCGCGACCGGGTATTCGACCCCGAAGCCCTTGGTCCGCGCGATCACGTTGTCGACATTGCCCTCGAACCCGAATTCGGGCGTGTGAGCGCCGATGATGGTCAGGCCACGGGTCGCGGTATTTCGCGTCCCACGCACGGAGATACGGCGCCGTGCGCAGCCAATTGATGCAGGTGTACGTCCAGAAGTCGACGAGAACGACGCGTCCGCGCAGTCCTTCGGGCGTCAATGGCTCGGAGTTGAGCCAGCCGGTCGCACCCTCGAACGACGGCAGGTGTCCTTCGACCGGCAGCTCCGGCGGGTCACCGGCCAGCCGGTGGGCGACCGAGCGGATCAGGCCGCTCCGAAGCGCGGGCAGCGTCGCGGTGGCGTTCGCGCCATCAGTGGTGCTTCGGTCGTTCGACATGACGTGCCCTCCAGGAACTGGGTGGTGGCTCATTCCCTCACTGGAGCCGCCGATTCCACCACTGGTCCTCCCACATCATCGTCCGCGACTGCAAGGGTTTCGACGTCGACCGGCGAATGCGCTGGACTTGGGCGGTAGGCTCTACAGGGCACTGTCTCGAGAGGGACCGCCCCGCGCACGGACGGCGAGATCTGGCTAAGAGGTGGGGGCGACCGATGAGGCATCCGAATCGCCTGCTCAAGGCGACGGCCGCGAGCATCGCGTTGCTGGCGATCCTGACCGGGGTCGCCGTTGCCCAGGGCGCGGTGACCGACAAGCTGCGAACAGGCGATACGGTGACCGTCGCTGCCGGCGAGACCGTCTCGAACGACCTCTACGCATTCGCCGGGACCGTCCGCATCGATGGCACGGTCGACGGTGACCTGGTCGCGAGCGGTGGCCTGGTCGACGTGACGGGAACGGTCACGGGCGACGTCCTCGCCGCCGGTGGCAGCGTCACCATCTCCGGAACGGTCGGCGGTGACGCACGGATCGCCGGTGGAACGCTCTCGATCGGCGGTTCCGTCAAGGAGGATGTCCTCGCGACCGGCGGGCAGCTGACGGTCACGTCGTCGGGGACGATCGACGAGGACCTCATCGCGGCGAGCGGCCAACTCACGATCGACGGCGCGGTAACAGGCAACGTCCTTGCCCGCGCCGGGACGTACACGAAGGCCGGCACGATCGGCGGGACGGAGGACGTCACGATCACGGGCCGGGACGAGACGGTCCAGCCAGGTGAACCCGGACCGGCGCCGACCCTGGAACGGCAGGCCATCGACGCTATCCGCCACTTCCTTGTGGTCGTCCTCGTGGGCGCCCTCCTGATCTGGTTCGCACCCCGAGCCTATGTCGCGATGAAGACGGCGCTGCGGGAACGACCCCTGCCCTCAGCCGGCTGGGGCGTCGTCGCGATCCTCGGTTTCATCGTGTTCCTGATCGTCGTGCTGATCGCCATGATCCTGCTAGCGATCGTGTTCGGTCTCCTCGGCTTCTCGGACCTGATCGGCATCGACATCCTCGGTGGCACAGTTGCGATCCTGGGCGCGAGCCTCACGTTCGCGGTCGTCGCGGGGTATGTCGCCGACGCCCTGGTTGGCGTGGTTTTGGCCGGTCTTGTCATCCGCGGGGAGAACGCGAGCCGCGTGGCGTGAACTGGCTGTGCTCGCGGGCGGAGCGGCGGTCGTGGTGCTTGCTCTCTTCGCTGCCGGTCGTCGGGCCGTGGGTCAAGCTGGTCGTCATCCTGCTCGGACTCGGCGCCGCCCTGACGACATGGATGCGACGTCGCCGAACGGACGTGGTCGCCGCGCCAGGCGGATTGTTTCCGCCACCGCAGGCGCCACAGGGGCCGCAAACGCCGACCACCTGAGGGAGGAGACTCGATGACTCACATCAAGGGATTCGGCAACGTCGTGCTGCCGGCTAGGGACCTTGCGCCCAGCATCGCCACCTGGTCGGCGTTGCTGGGACAGCCGCCCGCGTTCCAGGGCGACGACTTCGCGATCTTCACCGGCGGAGGTGTCGAGATCGGCCTGACATCGAAGCCGTGGGTGGACTACCCGCTGGTGTTCTGGACCGTTGACGACATCGAGGCCACCCATCGGAGGCTCCTCGCAGCCGGAGCGACGGCCATGGTCGAGGTCGCCGACGGCTCCCTCGCCGAGCTAGGCACGAGCGACGTGGCCAATGGCGACCCGGCCACCGGGATCGTCGATGTGCCCGGAGGCCGGCTGGCTGTCGTCAGGGCTGGCAGACGGGAATCTGCTCGGCCTGAACCAGGCAGTGGCCATGGACTGGGGATCGCTGCCCGGAGGCGAGTAGCCTGCCGTTCGTCGAGAGCCTGTCCGCTGCTGGGAATCAAGGGACCCCGATCGGCACTTGATCGAGGTCCCAAGATCGGCAGCCGCCCCCCGACATGAGTCAGTTCGGCGTCGCCGACTCCTAGTGTGCATGAAGGCCTCAGGGCCAAGCGACAACCGCGGCCGGTGCGCACCTTGCACCCGCACGACAGCCCGCATGTCAGGGCGACTCGTTGGATCAGACCCGCCTTGCCTCACATCCGGTGGAAGCTCGGGGCAAGTGCCGGATAGAGTCCTCGGTAGATCTCGAATGCATCCGCGTAGAGCTCGGCGTCGGCACCCGGACCAGCGACCGGGGTCGCACGGACCAGCACGGCCGTGGCCGCCTCGACCGAGGGATACCAGCCGGCCCCGACCGCCGCCAGGAGGCCGGCCCCATAGGCCGCCCCCTCTGTCGTATCGACTGTCGCGATCTCGGCTCGCAGGACGTCGGCCAGGATCTGGCGCCACAGCGGGCTGGCCGTGCCGCCGCCCGAGGCGCGGACCTGCGACGGAGCGGGCATCCCGGTCGCCAGCATCTGGTCCAGTCCGTCGCGGAGCCCGAACGCCACGCCCTCGAGGACCGACCGGGTGAGATGGCGACGGTCGTGGCTCACGGTCAGCCCGACGAATGCGCCACGGGCCAGCGGGTCGGCATGGGGGCTCCGTTCACCGGTCAGATATGGCAGGAACAAGAGGCCGTCGCTGCCAGCCGGGACCTCGCCCGCCGCCGCGGCCAGTGCGCCGAACTCCTCACCGGGCGTCAGGGCGTCGCGGAACCAGCGAAGGCTGCCGGCGGCCGACAGCATCACGGTCATCAGGTGCCAGCGATCGGGAACGCCGTGACAGAAGGCATGGACCTGGCCACGTGGATCGCTCAGCGGTTCCTCGGTCGTCGCGAAGATGACCCCCGACGTCCCGAGGGACAGGGCGACCACCCCGGGGGTGACTGCCCCGACACCGACGGCGTTCGCGGCCTGATCGCCGGCACCCGCGACGACCGGCGTTCCCACCCGAAGCCCGGTCGCCGCGGCAGCAGCCGCCGTGACCGTGCCGGTCACCACCGGACCCTCGAACGTCGGCGGCAGCCATGCCGGGTCGATCCCGAGCGCCGCCACGATCTCCCCCGACCAGTCGCGGGCGCCCAGGTCGAACAGGATCGTCCCCGCGCCATCGGCTTTGTCGAGGGCGTACTCGCCGGTCAGCCGATGCCGCACGAAGTCCTTGGGCAGCAGGACGTGGGCGATCCGGTCCCAGATGGCGGGCTCGTGATCGCGCACCCACACGAGCTTCGGCGCGGTGAAGCCGGTCAGGGCGTCGTTGCCGCTGATCGCGATGAGCCGCTCCGGACCGACGGCTGCGCGGATCGCGTCGCACTCCACGGCCGTTCGCTGATCGTTCCACAGGATCGCCGGTCGGAGCACCTCGCCGGCGGCGTCGAGGAGCACGAGGCCATGCATCTGGCCGGTCAGCCCGATGGCGGCGACCTCCGCCCCGGCGACGCCGGTCGAGGCCAGCACCGCTTTCACCGCGGCGACCGTGCCATCCCACCACAGCTGTGGTGCCTGCTCGCTCCAGAGCGGGTGCGGGACCTGGTAGTCGTACTCGGCGACGCCGACACCCATCACCCGGCCGGCTTCATCGATCAGGACGGCCTTGGTGGCGGTCGTTGACGTGTCGATGCCGATGACGTAGGCCATCGTGGGTCAGTGGTCCGCGGCCCAGATGCGCTCGTTGACGAGGTTCTCGAGCCGTTCCTGGCCGCCCGAGACGCGACGCGGTTCGATGCTCCCTTCCGCGACACCCTCCTCGAGAGCCTCGAGGTCGAGCGATCCGTCCATGATCGCGATGCCGAGGGGTCCATCCCAGCCCGCGTAGCGCTGGTCACGGAGCTCGGCGAGCTGACCGCGCTCGACCAGATCGGCCGCCACGAGCAGAGCTCGAGCGAGGGTGTCCAAGGCGCCGATGTGCGCGTGGAACAGGTCAGTGCGGTCGGTACTCTGGCGGCGCAGCTTGGCGTCGAAGTTGAACCCGCCGGGGGCGATGCCGCCCGCGCGCAGGATCTCGTAGATCGGCAGGACGAGATCCTCGACCGAATTCGGGAACTGGTCGGTGTCCCAGCCGTTCTGCGGGTCGCCGCGGTTGGCGTCGATGCTGCCGAGCATCCCGTTGGCCGCGGCGTAGGCGACCTCGTGATGGAAGCTGTGACCCGCGAGCGTGGCGTGGTTTGCCTCGATGTTGGCCCTGTATTCGCCGTCCAGTCCGTTGCTCACGAGGAAGCCGTGGACCGTCGCCACGTCGTAGTCGTACTGGTGCTTGGTCGGTTCCATCGGCTTCGGTTCGATGAGCAGCTGGCCGGTGAAACCGATCCGGTGCTTGTGCTCGGCGACCAAGTGCAGGAAGCGGGCGAGCTGGGCACCCTCGCGCCGCAGGTCTGTGTTGAGCAGCGTGTCGTAGCCCTCGCGCCCTCCCCACAGGACGTAGTTCTGGCCACCGAGCCGGTGGGTCACCTCGAGCATGTGCTTTACCTGGGCGGCAGCGTAGGCGAAGACCTCCGGATCCGGGTTCGTGGCAGCGCCACCCTGATAGCGCGGATGGGTGAACAGGTTCGCGGTCCCCCACAGGAGTCGGACGCCAGTCCGCTCCTGGTAGCCGGCAGCATCGTCTGCGAGCACGTCCAGGTTCGAGCGGAAGTCGGTGTAGCGCGCCCCTTCGGGGGCGACGTCGCGGTCGTGGAAGCAGTAGTACGGCGTGCCGAGTTTCGTGAAGAACTCGAAGGCCACCGCCATCCGCCGCCTCGCGGCGTCCATCTCGTCGCCTGTCCCGTCGAGCCACGGCCGATCGAGCGTGCCGACCCCGAACATGTCCGTGCCGGGCCACGCGAACGAGTGCCAGAAGCAGACGCCTGGCCGCAGGTGGTCCTCCATCCGCGTCCCCAGGACGAGCCGGTCGCGATCGTAGACCTTGAAGGCGAGCGGCTCGGTCGACTCGAGTCCCTCGAAGCGGATGGGTCCGGTCACCTCGGTGAAGAACGGGTCAGCCACGGTGATCACCTCCTCCGCGTCGTCAGGCAAGGGCGCTCTCGGTCAGATAGCGGTGTCGGTCCCGCACCTCGATGGTCGGTCCGACGAGGCGGATCTCGGTCGACACCGGCAGGTCCACCGATGAGGTCCCAACGTGGACTGCGATGATGCCGGGTTCGACCACACGCCGGTGGTCGGCGCCGACATACGCGAACTGCTCGGCCGCGATCGTGAACGATACGGCACGGCACTCGCCGGGCTGGAGCGAGACGCGGCGGAACCCGCGAAGCTCGAGGACCGGACGCGCCACGGACGCCTCGACGTCGCGCACATAGAGCTGGACGACCTCGTCCCCGATGCGCTGGCCCGTGTTCTCGACGTCGACAGTGATGGTCACCTCTCCATCCACCGTCGCGATCTCCTCGTGATCGACGCGCAGCCGGTCGACCCGGAACGACGTGTACGACAGGCCATGCCCGAACGGCCACAGCGGGGCGACCGGCCCGTCGACGTAATCGCCCTTCGGCTGCGAGTGACCGCCGGTCGGATGATGCCGGTAGGTCAACGGCACCTGGCCGACGTGGCGCGGGACCGACACCGGTAGCTTGCCGCCCGGGTTGACGGCCCCGGTCAGAACGGCGGCGATCGCGTCCGGACCGGCGTCGCCCGGGACCCACGCGAGCAGGACCGCCGCGCAATGGGCGGCCGCCCACTCGATCGATAGCGGCCGCCCGCTGACGACCACCAGCACGACCGGGGTGCCGGTCGCGACGACCGCCTCGAGCAGTTCCTGCTGCCGGCCCATGAACCCGAGCGTGGAGCGGTCGCGGAACTCGCCGGTCGTCGAGTCGTCGGTGAGTCCGGAGCGCTCGCCGAGGACCATGATCGCCACGTCGGAGGCGCGAGCGAGCGCGACGGCAGCCTCCAGCTCGGCGTCGGTCCCGTCCGAGATCCCGGTCCCACGTGCGTGTCCGACCTCGGACCCGACCAGCGCCGAGCGGATGGCGTCGAGGATGGTCCGCCGCCCCGCGAGTTCATCGACCGGTTCGATGACGACACCATCGCCGACCATCCCCAGCGCATCGGCGCCGACGCGCATCTCGCGCAGCGTCTCCATGTGGACCAGGTGGCTGTAGTCGCCGAGAAGGTCGCGCGCGCTGTCAGCGATCGGCCCGATGACCGCCACGCGTTGTGGTCCCGTCGAGCGGCAGCAGGCCGTCGTTCTTGACCAGGACCATCGAGCGCTCGGCGAGGCGGCGGGCAGCGACCATCTCCTCGGCGGCGAGGTCGTCGAAGGCCGCCTCGAGCGGCACGTCGACATACGGCCGGTCGAAGATCCCGAGTCGGAACTTCATGCGCAGGACCCTGGCGACGGCCGCATCGAGCACGTCGTCATCGACCCGGCCGTCGGCGAGAGCGGCCGCCAGCGGCTCACCATACGCCGCGGTTCGTGGCAGCTCGGCATCGACGCCCGCGACGAGAGCCAGCCTGCCCGCCTCGCCGAGGTCCGCCGTCAGTCGATGGGCCGCGGCGATCATCTCGACGCCGATGTAGTCCGAGGCGACGATGCCGTCGAACCCCCACTCGCCACGCAGGATCCCGGCGAGCAGCTCGGTCGAGGCATGACACGGCACGCCGTCCACGTCGCAGTAGGCCGGCATGACGCTGGCGATCCCGGCCGCTCGGACGGCCGCTTCGAACGGGAACAGTTGCTCGTCCCGGAGCTCACGCGGGCCGATGTGGACCGGGGCCTGGTTGAGTCCGCCCTCGGCCAGTCCGTGGCCGACCATGTGCTTGCCGGTCGCGATCACGCCGTCACGCAGATCGGAACCCTGGATCGCCTCGATGTAGGCGCAGCCGAGCTCCGCGGCAAGATACGGATCCTCGCCGTACGTCTCCTCGATCCGTCCCCAGCGCGGATCGCGCGCGATATCGAGCACCGGCGCGAGAGCCTGCCGAGCGCCGGTCATCAGCATCCGGCGACGGATCGTCGCGGCCATCGCGGACACGACGGTCGGATCGAAGCTCGCCGCGGCGCCGATCGACTGCTGGAAGCACGGCGCCTCCGAGGCGATGAGCCCGTGGAGGCATTCCTCATGGACGATGGCCGGGATCCCGAGCCTCGTCCCCTCGACGAGATAGCGCTGGATCGCGTTGGCGGTCTCGGCAACCTCGACCGGTCGCAGGTTGGTCGAGCCCGCCAGGCGGGTGATCTGGCCGATGCCGTCGATGGCCAGGGCCGCCAGCCGTGCCTCGTCGAAGCCCGGACTCGCGGACGACCTCGAACGCCCAGAACGATCCGAGCTGGGCGACCTTCTCGGTGCGGGTCATCCGCGCCAGCAGGTCGGCGACGCGCGCCTCGATGGCCGAAGCGACGGGTCCCGGTACTGCGCCTCGATCGTCGCCATCAGCCCTTCACCGCCCCAGCCGTGAGGCCGCCCACGATGTGCCGCTCGGCGATGATGTAGAAGATCAGCGCCGGGATGAGCGAGACGACCGTGAAGGCAAGCGTCCGTGCCGCGTCCGAGCTGTACGTCGACGCGAAGTTCATGACGCCGAGCGGCAACGTCCACTGGTCCGCGGAGTTGAGGACGACCAGCGGCAGGATGAAGGCGTTCCAGGTCGTCACGATCGCCAGCACGCTGACCGTCGCGAGCGCCGGCCGGGACAGCGGCAGCAGCACCCGCCAGAAGAAGCCGAACGAGCCGCAGCCATCGATCCGCGCCGCGTCCTCGAGCTCCGATCGGGATGCTCCGGAAGAACGGGCGCAGGATGACGATCGACAGCGGCAATCCGAAGGCGGCCTGCGGGAGCGCGACCCCCAGCAGGTTGCCCGACAGTCCCGACCTGGCGGATCAGGACATACAGCGGCAGGATCGCGACAGCCGATCGGGAACAGCAGCCCGAACACGAACAGGGTGTACATCGCCTCCCGGCCGGGGAACCGCATCCGGGCGAACACGAATGCCGCGGCGGATGCGCAGCCGACCGTGACCCCGACCGCGACGATCGCGACGATGACGCTGTTGAAGAGCTCGCCCCAGAACGCGGGGGCATTCTCGCCCCACAGGACGTCGGCGTAGTTGTCGAAGACCCACGGGTCCGGGATCAGCGCCACCGGGTTCGCGGCCAGCTGACCGTTCGTCCTTGAAGCCACCGAGGATGGCGTAGACGATCGGCAGAGGATCGCGGCGGCCACCGCGAGCAGGATCGACGTAGGCGACGCACCCCGGCGACCGTGCGGCGCGCGCTCCTCGCGCCGGCCGCGGCCAGGACGGTGGTCGGCTCGGCTGCTGACGTCGGTGGATGCGCGGGTCGTCATCTGCTCATCCGTTGTAGGCGGTCACGGCGCCGTCGATGTCGCGCCGCAGAACGAAGCGCTGGTAGAGCAGGGCCACGACGAGCGCGCACAGGAACAGGAGCACGGCGAGCGCGCTGCCGTACCCCATCTGCTGCCTCATGAAGCCGGTCTTGAACATGTTGACGGCCATCGTCGTGGACGCATTGAGCGGCCCGCCGCCGGTCATGACCCAGACCATGTCGAACAGCTGCAGCGCGCCGATGACCGACAGGAAGATCGACACGCGGAGCGTGGGCCCGATCAGCGGCAACGTCACGTACCGGAAGGCCTGCCAGCGGCCTGCACCGTCGATGAGGGCGGCCTCCTCGATCTCTCGTGGGGATGCCCTGCAGTCCAGCCAGGAGCAGGATCATGTGGAACCCGAAGTACTTCCACGAGATGATCACGAACAGGGTGATCATCACGACGTCGGTGTTGCCCGAGCCAGTCCTGGATGAGCCCCTCGAGCCCGACCCGTCTGCAAGGCTCGCATCGACCAGCGCATCGGGCTGGAGGAGCAGGCTGAACACGATGCCCGTGATCGCCTCCGACAGCACGTACGGGACGAAGAACAGCAGCCGGAAGATGGCGCGTCCGGGGAAGCGCCGATTCAGCAGGACTGCCAGCCCGAGCGAGAACGGGATCTGGAGGAGGAGCGACAGGACGATGACCAACATGTTGTTGCCCACCGCCTGCCAGAACACGTCGCTCGCCAGGGCCACCTGGTAGTTCTTGAGCCCGACGAAGTCCGTCGAGCGGTCCGAGCCCGTTCCACTTGTACAGGCTGAAGTGCGCTGCCTGGATGATCGGGATGATGACGAAGACGAGGTACAGCACCAGCGCGGGCAGGAGGAAGAGGCCGATCGTCAGCCACTTCCCAGGCAGCCGCGGACCCGAACCGGTGTCGGAGCTTACGGCTCGCAACACGTCCCTGCTTCCCTCCGATGGAACGGGCGGGCCGGCTGAGCCGGCCCGCCCGTGGGTGCCTGGTCTACGAGTGATCCACTCGCGGGGAGAGGCTACTGCGTGGCAGCAGCGTCGGTGAGGGTCTGGCAGAGCCTTCTCCGGGGTGGACTTGCCAAGGAACAGCGCGACGGTGGCGTCGTTGAAGGCCGCGGCCAGAGCCCCGGCGGTCGCCTGGTCGAGGTAGAGCTGCATGAACGTCGCCGCGCCGCGACCGGCGAGGACGGCCTGCAGATTCGGGTCCTTGACGGTGCTCTCCGTGCCCACCGTCGTCGACAGGCCGATGTCGTCGCTGTTGAGCTTGTTCTGGTTCTCCTTGTCCATGAAGAACTTCAGGAAGTCGACCGTCTCGGGCGGCGCGTTCTTGCTCACGGCGATAGCCGTTGCCGCCGCCGACGCCATCGGTCGCGGCGCCAGCGCCACCGGTCAGGGTCGGGAACGCGAACCAGCCGAGCTTGTCGCCAAGACCCTTCTTGTCCGACGCTCTGGTCCTTCTGGACCGACGGCGCCCACTGTCCCATCAGCTCCATCGCCGCCTTGCCGTTGCCGACCGACGGCAGCCTCGGCTGTTGTAGTCCGCGCTGGCGAAGCCCTTCTGGTAGGGATCGAGTGGCATTGAGCGCCAGGACGGCCTTGCCGGCGTTGATGCAGGCATCGGTGTTCCAGTCGCCTGATCTGGATCATCTTGGCCAGCGCGTCACCACCGCCGCTGCGGAGGACGAGATAGGTCCACAGGTGCATCGACGGCCACTTGTCCTTGCCCGCGATCGCGAGCGGGGCCACGCCCGGAGGCCTTCAGCTTCGGGATGGCCGCGAGGTACTCGTCCCAGCGTCGTCGGCGGGGTGGTGATCCCAGCCTGCTGGAAGAGGTCCTTGTTGTACCAGAAGCCGATCATCCCCATGTCCCACGGGATGCCGTACTGGACGCCCTTGTACTGGTAGATGCTCATCGCCCCGGCGTTGACCGTGTCCTTCCACGGTGCGACCGCGGCAGTGATGTCCTGGAGCAGGCCGGCGTCGGCCTGGGCGCCCATGGTCGCGCCGCCCCACGACTGGAACAGGTCCGGATACGCGTCAGCCGGGGTGGCCGCGAGCTTCGTCTTGAACGCCTCGTTCTCGATGACCGTGATGTTGATCTTCACGTTCGGGTGGGCCGCCGTGTACGCGTCGGCGATGGCCTGGAAGTCGTTCTTGCCGGGGTCGCCGGTGGCGATGTGCCACCAGTCGATCGTGACCGGCTCGGCGGCGGCGGTGGACGGTTCGACGGACGGCAGCGGCCGAAGGCGGCGCGGCCGATGGGGCGGTGATGGCTGCTGGTACCGCTGCTACACGCCGCGATGACCACGGCCAGCACGGCCAGGATCACCATGGAACGCCAGCGGATCGACACGACTCGACCTCCTCTCACTCGCGATCTGACGTTAGGGGTTCGACGTGGCGCGGTGAACGCTCCCGCTCCCGGTCCACGCCCGTCCGCGGGCAACTCCTCCTGGCTGTCCGAAAGTTTCGATGCGACTGCGATTGGTTTCGCCTCGGAACCATACGGGACCATTCGCCTGGACCGTCAAGGGTATGTTTTCCGATTTCATCCCGCATTGGTTCGTTGGACGGTCGCGCCATTGCGCTCGCAGATTCGCGTGTCACACGCGTCGAAACTTTCGGTACACTCTCGGACATGACCGCTCCCCGCAGTCGGACCGAAGGTCCGACGCCCGCGACGAACCACGACGATAGCCCAGATCGCCGAACAGACCGGCGTCTCGGTGCCGACCGTGTCCAAGGTCATCAACGGACGCGTCGGACGTGGCGCCCGAGACGCGCCGCCGGATCGAGGCCGCGATCCGCGACGCGGACTATCGAGCGGCCCCAGGGCACCGACCCGCCGGTCGCCCCTCCTCGAGGTGATCTTCCATGAGCTCGAAAGCGAATGGGCGCTTGGAGATCGTTCGCGGCGTCGAGCGCGTCGCCGGGAAGCATCACCTGGCGCGTCGTCCTGTCGGAGATGCAGGGCCGTCGAACGCCCGGCCGCGGCTGGATCGAGGGCGTCCTCGCCCGTCGACCGACCGGGGTCATCGCCGTCTTCTCCGACCTGTCCGATACGTTGCGAGACCAGCTCCGGTCGCGTGGGATCCCGCTCGTCGTCGTGGACCCGACCGGCGAACCGCTGCACGACACCCCGTCGGTCGGCGCAACGAACTGGAATGGCGGCCTGACCGCGACCCGCCATCTGCTCGGCCTCGGACACCGGCGGATCGGTGTCATCGGCGGGCCGGATTGGATCCTGTGCAGTCGTGCCAGGCTCGACGGCTATCGATCGGCGATGGACGAAGCCGGCGTGCCGGTCGACCCGCGTTTCGTGAGCCACGGCCAATTCCACGTCGGCGAGGGCATCGAGAAGGGCCGCGCCCTCCTCCGCCTGCCCGACCGACCGACGGCGATCTTCGCCGGCAACGACCTCCAGGCGCTCGGCGTCTACCAGGCGGCTCGCGAGCTCCGGCTTCACATCCCGGAGGATCTGAGCGTCGTCGGCTTCGACGACCTGCCGGTCGCGCGATGGGTCGGGCCCGCCATTGACGACCATCCGCCAACCACTGATCGACATGGCCGTGGCCGCCGCCGAGCTCGTCCTACGGATGGCCGACGGTGAGTTGCCCGCCCAGCCGCGCGTCGAACTCGCGACCGAACTGGTGATCCGCGAGAGCACGGCGCCGCCACGCGAATGAAGGGCGCGTTGGATCAGGGGCGGAACGCTGGCAGCCGCGCATCCCGTCCGACGACCGGCCGATAGCCGCGGAACCACTCGACTGCGAAGACCTTCGGGTAGCGATCGACTGGCGACGGCAGACCGGGTCCGTCCGAGAACTCGTAGATGTCGAGCATGAACTGCATAGGGTAGGCCGGCGATTGGTCGACGACCTTGACCAGCCGGTCGTCGACGTAGAACGCGACCTCGGTGCTGGTCCAGCGCACCGAATAGGTGTGCGTCTCGCGTGCGTCGATGGCGACCTCTTCGGCCGCGAACTCATCCACGATCGACGGGTCGCCGAACGGATGCACGCCCATCCCGACCTTGGCCGTCGCGGCACCAACGTCACGTCCGAAGATCTCGCAGACGCAGATCTCGGCCGACCTGGTCGGCACGTCGCCGAAGCCGATCATCCACAGGGCGACCATGTTGGCCGGGTCATCGATCGCGCGGCAGCGAACCTCGAAGACCCCGTACTGCGGTGTATAGAGCGCGACGCTCCCCTGTTCCTCGCGGACGACGAGCCCGTCGCGGAAATGGACCTGGCCGAGGCTGCTGCCGACCGGCCCGGAGAAGGCCCCGGTCTGGAGTGATGAGGCGCGTGTCCAACCGTCGAACTCGAGGCTCCACGGAGCCTGATCAGCCTCGATCCGCAAGCGAAGACCGCCACCGATCTCGTAGTGCGCCGCCGACGCATCGCGTGAGCTCCACCCGGCGAGGTGATGCGGGAACCAGAGGCTTTCGTCGAGGGACGGTCCGGTGAATGTGTCCTCCACCTCCAGTTCGAAGCCGGCGCGGTCGAGGATCGAGGGCGGCTCCGCTCGGTGCTGTACGTGGCTCATCGGCCAAGATTAGCCAGGTCGCACCGACATGGGTGCGAATTCGGAACGGGGAGGAAAGGCCACGCTACCGGGATTCGGATCTCACGGCCGAGAGAGCCAGCCCGATCGCGATCCCGTACACGACCCCGATCAGGACGTCGAGGGCGAATGGGTGCATGAACGGCACTGACGGCACCAACAGGGCAAACAGGCGACCCATCTCATCAGGGACCATGGGAGGACGTTAGGGCTATCCGGTTAACGGACGATGCGACGTCGCTGCGATCCGGGTTAACGCAGCGAGGGACTGCCCTGCTCCTCGACAAGGACCACGTCCAGGGTCCGTGGGCCATGGACGCCTTCCACACGCTGCAGTTCGATGTCGCTGGTTGCCGATGGACCGCTGATCCAGGTCTGGGGCCTGGTCGGGTCCAGCCGCGCCAGCGCTTCAGGCACTGTCCCGACGACCTGGCCTGCCATGACCACGCAGACGTGGAGGTCGGGCAGCAGGCTGATCGCCCGGCGGCCCTGGTCCGGTCCCGCGTCGAGGACGATCGTGCCGGTCTCGGCGATGGCGATCGCGCAGCCGGTCACGACGCCTCCGAGAGCGTCGAGTTCGCCGTACGACAGCGGCGGATCGTCGACGGTGATCGCCGCGTCGCTCTTCCCACGCCATTCGCGCGGGAGCCCAGCCGGCACGACGATCCGGGCCGCTCCACGCGCCACCAGCACAGACGCGATCGTGCTCGGGAGCCCGGCGGCCGTCGTCCGGTGGACCGTCGCGCGGTAGTCGCTTACCCGCTCGACGAAGAGCTCGAGGATGTCGGCGCCCGGCGGAAGGGCGCGTTCGTAGTCACGCGGGATCTCGACCGGGGGCGGCCCGTCGCCGAGCGCCGCGCGGATCCGGCCCATGACTGCATCCCTCGCGGACTCGGACGCGGGGTTGCGCGAGCCTGCCATCACTCCCCTCCCCGCCCGCCGTCAGTCCGGCGCCACCAGGCGCGGAACGACTCACGGGCAGGAGCCTTGAGGTCGCGGGCGCGAAACCAACCACCGACGGGGCCGGGTCCGGGCAGGCGCCGGAGCATGCCGCGCCGGGCGAGCAGCCGGCTGCCGAGGCCCGCCGCGCGCTCGGCGAGGCTCAGACGTCCTGGTGTCCGGAGCGTCCAGGCGGCCGCGCCCATCCCGGCTCCCTCGGGCGTCGGCAGGCGGTGAGTCGCCTCGCTGTGGCGGACGACCTGGCCACGCAGGTGGACCAGGACCTCGGGGATGTCGATCCGGACGGGGCAGGCGTCGAAGCACGCGCCGCACAGCGACGACGCGTACGGCAGCGACGCGGTCTGCTTGTCGACCGGATGCTTGGCGATCCCGCGCAGTTGCGGGGTGAGGATCGCGCCGATCGGGCCTGGATAGACCGAGCCATAGGCCTGCCCGCCCGTGCGCTCGTAGACCGGGCAGACGTTCAGGCAAGCCGAGCAGCGGATGCAGCGCAGGGCCTGGCGACCGACCGTATCCGACAGCACATCGGTCCGTCCGTTATCGAGCAGGATCAGGTGGAAGGCCTCTGGCCCGTCGGCCGGTGTCACGCCGGTCCAGATCGACGTGTACGGGTTCATCCGCTCTGCGGTCGAGGACCGGGGCAGCAGCTGGAGGAAGACCTCGAGGTCGCGCCACGTCGGGACCAGCTTCTCGATGCCCATCACCGTGATGAGCACCTCCGGGAGCGTGAGGCACATCCGCCCGTTGCCCTCGGACTCGAGGACGACGACGGTGCCGGTCTCGGCCACCGCGAAGTTGGCTCCTGATACTGCCACCCGCGCGCGCAGGAACTTCTCGCGGAGGTGAAGGCGGGCGGCCTCGGCGAGCTCCGCCGGAACGTCCGACAAGCCCGCCGGGGCCGGCCGGCCGACGTTGCCCATCTCGTCGATGAAGATGTCGCGGATCTCCGCCCGGTTGCGGTGGATGGCCGGGACGAGGATGTGCGACGGCAGGTCGTGGCCGAGCTGGACGATCATCTCGGCGAGGTCGGTCTCCCAGACATCGATGCCCTCGAGGCGGAGCGCCTCGTTGAGCTCGATTTCCTGCGTCGCCATCGACTTGACCTTGACGACCTCCCCTGCGCCGTGGTCGTGGACGATCGACGCGACGATCGCGTTCGCCTCGGCCGCGTCGCGCGCCCAGTGGACCGTGCCGCCGGCAGCGATCACCCGCTCCTCGAGTCGGTCGAGGAGGGCCGGCAGGTCGCGCATGACCTCGTCCTTGATCGCCGCCCCGGCGAGGCGAAGCGCCTCCCAGTCGGCCCGTTCCTCGACGACCGCGGCGCGCTTCGTGCGGATCGTCGCGGTCGCTCGACCGAGGTTCGCGCGGAGCTGCCCGTTCGCCAATGCTGCCTTGGCCGCCTCGGGGAATGGCGGCGTTCCCCGGAATGTCGGTTCCGGCCGGTCACGTCGCGGCGGCGGGAGCGTCTCCGTCATGCGTCCGCGCCCGTCGACGCCAGGATCTCCGCGAGGTGCATGACCCGGACCGGCGAACCGCGTCGGGACAGCAGCCCGCCGATGTGCATGAGGCACGACGTGTCGCCCGCGGTCAGGACGTCCGCACCGGAACCGAGGACGTCATCGACCTTGTCGAGACCCATCGCGACCGACGTGTCCGCGTTCTTGACCGCGAAGGTGCCGCCGAACCCGCAACACGCCTCGGACCGCGGCAGGTCCACCAGCGTCAGGCCGTCCACCGCGGCCAAAAGACGGGTCGGCCGATCGCCGACGCCGAGCAGGCGGGTCGAGTGGCACGTCGGGTGGAACGCGACCGTGTGCGGGAAGCGCGCCCCGACGTCGGTCACCCCGAGGACGTCGACGAGGAACTCGCTCAGCTCGTAGACCGTTGGCGAGACCGTCGCGACGCGCTCCGGCAGGCCCGCGTCGACGCCACCGTCGGCCGCGAGGCCGGCAACGAGCGGGTGATAGCGACGGACCATCGATGCGCACGACCCCGATGGCGTGACCACGGCGTCGTAGCGGGCGAACGCATCCGTGAATCGCTGGACCAGCGGGATGCAGGCATCCTGGTAGCCCGAGTTGAAATGCATCTGCCCGCAACACGTCTGCTCGGCCGGGAACTCGACCTCGTGGCCGAGGCGCCGGAGCAGGCGCACGATCGCCTGGCCGACCTCCGGGTAGAGGAGGTCGTTGTAGCAGGTGATGAACAGCGCGATGCGCAACCCGGTCAGCCTCGCGGTCCAGGGGACCCGGCGAACCGGTCGGCGATCCAGCGCATCTTGACGATGTCGTGGAACCCCCCGCCACCCTCGTGGTCGTTGAAGGGGTACTCGGTGATCTCCTTGGGGCCGGCGTACTCGTTGAATGCACCGTACACCGTCGAGGGCGGACAGACCTCGTCCATCAACCCGACCGAGAAGAGGGCCGGAGCGCTGGCTCGCCGACCGATGATTGCGACGTCGAAGTACGACAACGTCTCGAGGACGCGATCGGTGTGGTCGCGATGCGCCTTCAGGTAGCGGGCGATCTCCGTATAGGGATCTTCGTCGGTGATCGTGATCGCGCGGCGGAAGTCGGCCAGGAACGGGACGTCTGTCATCACGCCCGCGACGTCGGGCACCAAACCCGCGACGGCGATGGAGATCCCGCCACCCTGGCTGCCGCCGGTCACGGCGACCCGTGCAGGGTCCACGGCCGGGTGCGACCGGGCAGCCTCCAGGGCACGGACGGCGTCGGCGAAGACCCGTCGGTAGTAGTAGGTTGCCGGGTCGAGGATGCCGCGGGTCATGTACCCGGGATGAGCCGGCGCGCCGTCGGATTCGGCGTCGGGGGTGTCGCCGATCGACCAGGTGGAGCCCTGTCCGCGGGTATCCATCACGAGATGCGCGTAGCCGGCTGAGGCCCACAGGACGCTCTCGTGCGGGAGGCCCCGGCCGCCGCCGTAGCCGATGTACTGGACGACCGCCGGCAGCGGTCCGTCGCGTTTGGCGGGTAGATGAAGCCAGCCTCGGACGCGTGACCCGCCGTAACCGCTGAACGACACATCCGCGGTCTCGATGACCGACAGGCCGGTCTCGACGGGTTTGAAGGTCGCATCGAGTGGCAACGCCCTCGTCTCGGCCAGGGTCGTCGCCCAGAAGGCGTCGAGGTCGGGGGGTTCGGTCAGGTGTGGGCGGTAGACGCGAAGCTCATCGATCGGCAGGTCCGTCTGCGGCATATCAGTGCTCCCGGCGGACCGTCGTCGTGCGCGGCTCGTAGCGGCGGATCTCCTGGGTCGTGCGGACCAGCGCGCGTAGCGCCTCGAGGTCACCGGCAAGCAGCCCGCCGGCACGTGCCTGGACAAGGACGTTGCCGAGCGCCGTTGCCTCGACCGGTCCGGCCTCGACCGGCAGCCCGCAGGCGTCCGCGGTGAGCTGGCACAGCAGCGCGTTGCGTGCGCCGCCGCCGACGAGGTGGACGACCTCGACCTCGTGCCCGGAGAGGCGCGTCGCGTCGCGCACGGTCCGTCCGTACGCGTCGGCCAGGCTGTCGAGGATGCAGCGGACGAGCGCGACACGACTGCCCGGCGCCGGCTGGTCCAGACGCGCACAGGCCGCCGCGATCCGCGCCGGCATGTCGCCGGGTGGCAAGAAGGAGGGGTCGTCCGGGTCGATGACCGGACCGCCCGACGGCCGCTCGCCGGCGGCGGCGAGCACTGCCGGCAGATCCTCGGGCGTGCCCTCGAGCTCCCACGTGCGGAGCGACTCCTGGAGCAGCCACAGACCCATCACGTTGCGAAGGTAACGGATGCGGCCGTCGACGCCACCCTCGTTCGTGAAATTCGCCGCGCGGCTCTCCTCGGTCAGGACCGGGTGGTCGAGCTCGACGCCGACCAGCGACCACGTCCCACAGGCGATGTACGCGAACGGGACGTCGCCAGCCGGCACGCCGACGACGGCCGACGCGGTGTCGTGCGATCCGACGAGCGTCAGCACCGTGTCGGACGAGAGGCCGGTCGCCTGGCGGACGTCGTCGCGCAAGGGACCGATCACGTCGCCCGGTGCCCGGAGTGGAGCGAACAGCGCAGTGGGGATCGACAGGGACTCGATCAACGCGGTGTCCCACCTCCGCCGATGGACGTCGAGAAGCGAGGTCGTCGAGGCGTTCGTGACCTCCGTCACGCGCACGCCGGACAGCCAGTAGCCGAGCAGGTCGGGGATGAGCAGCATCGTCCGCGCGGCCTGCGAACGCCGCCGTTCCCCGGGCCGCGGCCAGCTGGTAGACCGTGTTGAACGGCAGGAACTGGAGACCGGTCCGCGCGTAGAGGTCCGCACGCGAGACGACCTCGTGTACTGGCTCCACGGCGCCCGTCGACCGGTCGTCGCGGTAGTGGTACGGCTCCCCGAGCAGCCTCCCCTCCTCGTCCAGCAGCCCGTGGTCGACGCCCCACGAATCGACCCCGATGCTGACCGGACTGTCGCCCGCCCGGGCGATCTCGCGCAACCCACCGAGAACCTCGTGGTAGAGCCGCAGGATGTCCCAGTGGAGCCCGTCGGGCAGGCGAACGGGGTCGTTCGGGAAGCGGCGGATCTCGGTCAGCGCGAGGGTGTCAGGCCCGACCCGACCGACCATCACCCGGCCGCTCGACGCGCCGAGATCGACGGCCGCGACGAGCCCCGTGGTCACCGCAGGAAGGCCGCTGCCACCCCGGCATCGACCGGGATGTGCAACCCCGTCGTCTGGCTCAGGTCTCCGCCGGTCAGCGCGAAGACCGCGGCCGCCACGTGCTCCGGGACGACCTCACGCTTGAGCAGCGTCCGCTGCGCGTAGAACTCGCCGAGCTTCTCCTCGGGGATCCCGTACGTCCTGGCCCGGTCCGCGCCCCAGCCTTTGGCGAAGATGCCCGAGCCGCGGACGACCCCGTCAGGGTTGACGCCGTTGACCCGGATCCCGAACTGGCCGAGCTCCACTGCGAGCAGCCGGACCTGGTGCGCCTGGTCTGCCTTTGCCGACCCGTACGCGACATTGTTGGGGCCGGCGAATAGCGCGTTCTTGCTGACGATGTAGATGAGGTCGCCGCCCATCCCCTGCTCGATCAGGATCCGCGCCGACTCGCGCGAGACGAGGAACGAGCCGCGGGCCATCACATCGTGCTGGAGGTCCCAGTCACGGACCGTCGTCTCGAGCAACGGCTTCGAGATCGACAGGCCGGCGTTGTTGACGATGAGGTCGACACCCCCGAAGCGCGAGGACGGCGGCCTGGAAGGCAGCGAAGATCTGCGCCTCGTCGGTGACGTCGGCGACGACGCTGATGGCAGTGTCCGTCCCGCCGATCTCGCGTGCCACAGTCTCCGCGCTCGCCGCATCGATATCCGCCACGATCACGCAGGCACCTTCGGCCGCAAGCCGGTGGGCGATCGCCTTACCGATCCCAGAGCCGGCACCGGTCACGAACGCGACCCGGGCCGCGAGCGGCTTCGGTTTCGGCATCCGCGCCAGCTTGGCCTCCTCGAGCGCCCAGTATTCGATCCGGAACTTCTCCGATTCCGCGATCGGGGCGTACGTCGACAGCGCCTCGGCGCCGCGCATGACGTTGATCGCGTTGACGTAGAACTCGCCGGCGACCCGCGCGGTCTGCTTGTTGGCCCCGAACGAGAACATCCCGATGCCCGGGACCAGCACGATCGCTGGGTCGGCACCCCGCATCGTCGGGCTGTCTGGCGTGGCGTTGCGCTCGTAATAGGCCGCGTAGTCCTCGCGATAGGCCGCGTGCAGCTCGCGCAGCCGCTCGTGCACGTCGGCGAGATCCGCGGTTGGCGGGAGGTCGAGGACCATCGGGCGGACCTTCGTCCGCAGGAAGTGGTCGGGGCACGAAGTGCCGAGCGCGGCCAGCCGCGGGTGCTCCGCCCGGCCGACGAAGTCAAGGACGACCTCGCTGTCGGTGTAGTGACCGACCTGTGGCCGGTCGGTCGAGGCCAGCCCGCGGACGAGCGGTAGCAGCGCGGCCGCACGAGCGTGGCGCTCCCGCTCGGGGAGCGGCTCGTAACCGGGGATCGGCGCCCCGAATGGCTCGGGCCTGCCGTTCTCCTCGATGAAACGCTCCGCCGTCCGGATGATCTCGAGCGAGCGGGCCTCGCATTCCGCTGACGTCTCGCCCCAGGCCGTGATGCCGTGACCACCGAGGACCGCCCCGATCGCCGCGGGGTGTGCCCGCCGGATCTCGGCCATATCGAGACCGAGCTGGAAACCCGGCCGGCGCCAGTCGACCCAGGCCACGCGATCGCCGAAGCAGCGACGGGTCAGCGCCTCACCGTCGGCAGCCGTCGCGAGCGCGATCCCGGAATCGGGATGGAGGTGGTCGACATGGCCGGCGTCGATGAGGCCGTGCATCGCAGTATCGATCGACGGCGCGGCTCCGCCTCGTCCGTGGAGGCAGTAGTCGAACGCGGCGACCATTTCGTCCTCCCGCTCGACGCCGGGATAGACATCGACCAGCGAGCGCAGGCGATCGAGGCGCAGGACGGCGAGCCCGGCCTCGGTCAGCGTGCCGAGGTCGCCGCCGGAGCCCTTGACCCACAGCAGCTCGACGGGCGTGCCGGTCACCGGATCGATACCGGTCCCCTTGGCCGAGGTGTTACCACCGGCATAGTTCGTGTTCCGCGGGTCCGCCCCGAGCCGGTTCGAGCGCTCGAGGAGCTCGCTGACGGGCGATCGCGTCTCCGGGGTGACGGCTTCGACGCTCATGCGCCCCAGCCTGCAGCCTGGCCGCCGACGCGGTCGGCCTCGATCTGGGCCGCGTAGCCCGAGTCGGCGTAGGCGCGCATCGGATCCGCCTCTACACCCAGCCCTCCGCGGACCTCGGCCAGAAGCGGTCGGACGTCCGTGTTGTAGGCGTCCATCAGGACGGCGTTTGCAGCCAGGACATCCCCGTTCCGCTGGGCCGCCGCGAGCGCCTCGACATCGACCAGGAGCGCCTTGGCCGTCGCCTCCTGGACGTTCATCACGGACCGGATCTGACCGGGGATCTTGGGCTCGATGTTGTGGCACTGGTCGAGCATGAACGCGACGCCCGAGTCGGGGCTGAGCGCGTCCGCCTGGACGACCTCATGCATGATCCGGAACAGCTGGAACGGGTCGGCCGAGCCGACCATCAGGTCGTCGTCTGCGTAGAAACGCGAGTTGAAGTCGAACCCGCCGAGCCGGTCGGCGCGCAGCAGCGACGCCACGATGAACTCGATGTTGGTGCCCGGGGCATGGTGCCCGGTGTCGACGACGACCTTCGCCTTCGGACCGGCCGTGACGCATTGGATGTAGGCGGTTCCCCAGTCGGGCACGTCCATCGTGTAGAACGACGGCTCGAAGAACTTGTACTCGAGGAGCATCCGCTGGTCCGCTCCGAGTCGGGCGTGGACCGCCGCGAGTGCCTCGGCGAGCCGATCCTGGCGGGCACGGATGTCGTCCTGACCCGGGTAGTTCGTCCCGTCCGAGAACCACAGCTTGAGGTCCCGCGAGCCGGTCGCGTCCATGACGTCGACGCAGGCCAGGAGATGGTCCAGCGCCTTGCGGCGCACGCGCGGATCGGGGTTGCACACGCTCCCCAGCATGTAGTCGTCGTCCTGGAAGACGTTCGAGTTGATGGTGCCCAGGCTGACCCCGAGGCCGGACGCGTGACGCGCCAGGTCGGCGTAGTCGTCGACTCGGTCCCAGGGGATGTGCAGCGCAACGCTCGGCGCGATCCCGGTGAACCGGTTGACCTGTGCCGCGTCGGCGACCTTCTCGTACGGGTCGCGCGGGACGCCCTTCTGGGCGAAGACCTTGAAGCGGGTCCCGGAGTTGCCGAAGGCCCACGACGGGAGTTCGATCCGTTGGGCTCGCAACGACGCGACGACGGCTTGGTTTCCGACGGCCTGGTTGCTGATCACGTCTGCCTCCGTCGCCCCGCGGGGCGGGTATCTCGGGTCATGCCGGTCCGGCTCGATCGTACGCGTCCACTGTGCAAGGTTTCCGACCCGACCGGCGGTTGGAGGAAGGGGCACCGGAGGAGGTGGTGCCCGGTCGACGCCGGTCGGGTCGAAGGAATCAGGACAGCTTCAAGACGTGCCTTGCGGCGCCTCCGGAAGCGATCGTCCTGACCATGACGGATAGACTGCCACATCTTTCGATTGATTTCAATTACCTATCTTGACATTGCGTTCACGTGGCGTTTACTGTCCCGTTGAAGCCAAACGAAACCCTACTCGTGCTGAGATTGCACGGAGGAGAGGCGTGACCGTTCCAGCCAGCGCATCCCCAGGCGAAGTCTTCGCCCGCGAACGGCAGGAGCACATCGTGCGCATCGTCGACGAGCACGGCCGTGTACGCGTCGGCGAGCTGGCGACCCGTTTCAAGGTCTCGGCGGTCACCATCCGTAAGGACCTCATCGGACTCGAGACCGACGGCCGGCTGATCCGGACCCACGGCGGCGCGATCGCGATCGACCGCAGCCGGCCCGAGCTCGCATTCGACATCCGCGAACGCCTCCAGGCCGATGAGAAGCTCGTCATCGGTGTCGCAGGCGCCGCCCTCGTCCACGACGGCGAGAGCATCGTGATGGACGCCAGCACGACGGCACTCTCAGTGGCCCGCCAGCTCAAGGCACGCGGCGGCTGGAGCCAGTTGACGATCATCACCAACGGCCTTCGCATCGCGTCCGAGCTCGCTGGGCACCCCGGCATCGTGGTCCTGATGCTGGGCGGTCGCGTCCGCTGGGAGGCACTCTCGGTCGTCGGCCAGCTCGGTGACGGACTGTTCAGCCGGATCAACGTCCAGAAGGCGTTCCTCGGCGCGGCCGGTTTCACCATCGAATCGGGGCTTGCGGACGCCACCGACGAAGAGGCGCAGATCAAGCGCTCGATGGTGTCCGCCGCCCGCGAGGTCATCGCGATCGTCGACCGCACCAAGTGGGAGCGCGCCGCGTTCGCGACCTTCTGCCCAACGGCCAAGATCGATGTCGTCCTGACCGACCGCGGGGCTCCCGCCGGGATGGTCACAGCGCTCACGGCTCGCGGCGTCGATGTCCGCATCGTCGGACAGTCGAAGGAGACCATCTCGGACGCCGGGGCTGGGGCTGGCTCGGACTTCCCGAGGGCCGCGAGTTGACCGTTGAGCAGGCGATGTCCGCGTCCGAGCCGGTGGCAGTCCCGCCGCGTGCGGAGCTACGCGGGATCTCCAAGCGCTTCGCGGCGACGCAGGCCCTCGACGACGTCTCGCTCACTCTCCTGCCCGGCCAGGTCCACGCCCTCGTCGGCGAGAACGGCGCAGGCAAGAGCACGCTGGTCAAGATCCTCGCTGGCGTCCACCAGCCCGACAGCGGGACGATCCTTCTCGATGGCGATCCGGCGCAGATCAACGGCCCGGCCCAGGCACGGTCGCTCGGGATCGCCGTCGTCCACCAGGAGCCTCGTCTCTTCCCCGACCTGACGGTCGCCGAGAACGTCTTCATCGGCCACGCTCCATCTCGACGGCTCGGGATCCTCGACTGGGGCGCTACGCGACGCGCCGCCGAGGCGCTGTTCGAGGAGCTCGACGTCCATCTCGACGCGGGGGCGCCGGTCCGCGGCCTGTCGATGGCCGATCAGCAGCTGATCGAGATCGCGAAGTCGCTGTCGGTCGAGGCCCGCGTGCTGATCCTCGACGAGCCGACCGCGTCTCTCTCAGCCCACGAAGTCGAGCGCCTGTTCACGATCGTGCGGCGCCTTCGCGCGCGCGGCGTGGCGGTGCTGTTCGTGAGCCATCGCCTCGACGAAGTGTTCGAGCTGTGCGACGTCGCGACGGTCTTCCGCGACGGCCGCCACGTCATCACGACCCCGACCGATGGATTGACCACGGCTAGCCTCGTGCGGTACATGGTCGGCCGTTCCGTGTCGCTCTTCCCGAAGCTCGCGACGCCGATCGGTGAGGTCCTGCTCGAGGTCGACGGGCTGACCCGGGTCGGGGTCTTCCGCGACGTCAGCTTCACGGTGCGCGAGGGCGAGATCCTCGGCTTCGCCGGACTCGTCGGCGCCGGCCGCACCGAGGTCGCCAGGGTCCTGTTCGGCATCGACCAGCCGGATGGCGGCACCGTGACGCTGGACGGTCAGCGCGTGGCCTTCGCCAGCCCGTCGGCCGCGATGACCGCAGGCATCGCCTACCTGCCCGAGGATCGCCATCAGGAAGGCCTGGTGCTCGACTTCTCCATCGCCCAGAACGTGACACTGCCGATCCTGCCGCGGCTCTTTCCTCGGTTCCTGGTCAACGCGAAGACGGAACGCGTGGTCGCCAACGAGTACACCCAGCAGTTCAACGTGAAGATGACCGGCGTCGAGCAGATGGTCGGCGCCCTGTCGGGCGGCAATCAGCAGAAGGTCGTGCTGGCCAAGTGGCTGGCCTCGAAGCCACGACTTCTGATCCTCGACGAGCCCACCCGCGGCATCGACATCGGCGCCAAGGTGGAGGTCCACCGGATCATCTCCGAGCTGGCCGCGTCCGGCCTCGGCATCATCCTCATCTCGAGCGACCTGCCCGAGGTCATCGCGATGTCCGACCGGATCCTCGTCCTCCACGAGGGTCGCGTGACGGCCGAGATCGGGCGCTCGGACGCGACCGAGGAAAGGGTGATGACCGCCGCGACCGGCAACCTCGACGCCGATCCGGTGGACGCCGCCGAGCCCGTGGACGCCGTATGACCAACGCCGGGGCTGCAGCGACCCTCGATGCCCCGCGCGATCGCGGCGCATGGCTGGGCGTGATCGCGCGGCAGCGCGAGCTCAGCCTCGTGGCGATCATGGTCGTCCTGGGCGCCCTCGTCTCGCTGGCCGCGCCCCAGTTCCTCACCGTCGACAACATCTCGCAGGTCGCGGTCCTCGCCTCGATCGTGGCCGTGGCCGCGGTTGGCGAAGCCCTCGTCGTCATCACCCGGAACGTCGACCTGTCCGTCGAGGCGATGATGGGGCTGGTGGCCTACTGCGTCGCCAGCTCGCTCGAGCAGCAGACGTTCGGTGCGCCCGGGGCGATCCTGTTCGGGATCGGCATCGGCCTCCTCCTCGGAATGATCAATGGGTTCGTCGTCACGGTCCTGCGCGTCCCGGCGATCGTGGCCACGCTGGGCACCCTCAGCATCTTCCGTGGCGTGGACTATCTGATCGCGGGCAGTCACCAGGTCCCGCTTGCGGGCCTGCCGCCCGGCTTCACCGATGCCGCACACGACGACATCCTCGGGATCCCGATCTTCGTGCTGGTCGCAGTGATCGTCGTGGTCATCGGGACGGTCCTGCTGCGCTGGACCCGGTTCGGGCGCCAGCTCTACGCGGTGGGGAGCAATCCGGAGGCGGCCGCGATCCTGGGCATCCCGTCACGGCGCGTCATCTTCGTGGCCTTCTCGCTGTGCGGGATGCTCGCGGGCATCGCAGGGGTCATGTACGTCATCGCCTTCGGGACGATCAACGGGACCTCCGCCGGCGGCTACACGCTCCAGGTCATCGCCGCGGTCGTCGTCGGCGGGGTCGGCATCTTCGGTGGCACGGGGACCCTCGCTGGCGCGGCGCTCGGCGCCCTCTTCCTCGGGTTCATCGCCAATGCCCTGATCCTCGTCGGCCTGTCGCAGTTCTGGCTGCAGGCGATCTACGGTCTTGTCATCCTCGTGGCGGTCAGCGCGGACGCAGTCATCCTGCGACGGCTCCGGCGCGCCGCAACGCTGAACCGCAGCCGATGAGCGCGACCGTGGCTCCAGACACGAAACGCCGATCGTGGACCCACCTGCTCGCGCGCTGGGAGACGCTCCTGGTCGTCGCGCTTCTGGGGCTGATCGTGCTCGGGAACGCCCTGTCGCCGTTCTTCCTGACAACGGGCAACTTCTCGAACCTTGTCGCCGCGCTGATGGAGGTCGCGATCATGGCTCTGCCCATGACCCTGGTCATCATCGCGGGCGAGATCGATCTCTCTGTCGAGTCGATGGCCGGACTCTCGAGCGCGATCCTCGGCTTCCTGTGGGCGGCCGGCGTCCCGATCGAGATCGGGATCGTCGTGGTGCTCGTGATCGGCGCCCTGGGCGGCCTGCTCAACGGCACGCTCATCGCGCGCGGCGGGCTGCCGTCATTGGTCGTGACGCTCGGCACCCTCGCGCTCTTCCGTGGCCTTGCGCTCATCGTCCTCGGGCCGCGCGGCGTGAGTGACTTTCCACCCGGCTTCACTGCGATCGGCTTCGGGAAAGTTCCCGGGACCGAGATCCCGTGGCCGTTCGTCATCTTCCTGACACTCGCCGTCATCCTCGGCGTCGTCCTCCACCGATCGTGGGCCGGACGGCAGGTCTACGCCATCGGCAAGAACACGGGTGCGGCACGCTTCTCCGGCGTCCGCGTCGCGCGCGTCAAGATCGCGCTGTTCATGCTGACGGGGCTGATCGCCGCGCTCGCCGGGGTGATCCTGACGTCGCGTCTATCGAGCGCGCGGGCAGACGCGGGTCAGGGCATGACCCTCACCGTCGTCACCGTGGTCCTGCTCGGCGGTGTCAACATCTTCGGCGGGTCCGGGACGATCCCGGGCGTCGTGCTTGCCGTCCTCGTCGTGGCGGTCATGCAGAACGCGCTTCGCCTCGCCGGCGTATCGGTCGACGTGCAGAGCATCGCCCTCGGGCTGCTCCTGATCGTGTCGGTCGTCATCCCCACTTTTGCTCACCAAGCCAAGTCGGCCGCGGACCGAGTCTTCGGGGGTCGTCCCCCGCCGAACGATCGGATCCAACGTGGTGAGCAGGCATTGTCGTAGGTAGAGGAGGAACAGCCTTGAAGATCAAGACCGTCGGGCGCGGAATCGCCCTGATCAGTGTCGCTGCCGTGGTGTTCGCGGCGTGCTCGAGCTCCGGAGGATCGACGGCTCCGTCGGCCGCGGCAACGGCTGCGGCATCGGCCGCGGCAACAGCGGCGGCATCGTCCGAGGGATCAGCCGCGGCATCGGGTGGCGCAGGCAAGCCGATCAAGGTCGCCTTCATGCCGAAGGACATCGTCAATACGTACTTTGCTGCGGCGAAGCTCGGCGTCGACAGAGCGGCCCAGGTAGACGGCAGTACCGTCATCCAGCTCGGGCCTAACGAGTCGAAGGCGGACCTGCAGGTCCCGTTCATCGCCGACGCGACGACCCAGAAGGTCGATGCGATCCTCATCTCCGCCGACGGCAAGGATGAAGTCGCGCCGAACCTCAAGGCGGCGATGGATGCAGGGATCAAGGTCGTCGGCTTCGACTCGAGTCCGGCCGTCGGCGCCTATAACGTCTTCGTCAACCAGACCGACTTCAGTCTGATCGGCGGGTCGATGGCGCAGTGGGCCTGTGACCTCGCTCCGAATTGCACGGGTGACATCGCGATCCTGTCGGCGACGGCCACCGCAACGAACCAGAACAGCTGGATCGCCGACATGAACACCGCCCTCAAGGACCCGAAGTTCGCGGGTCTCAAGCTCGTGGACACCGTCTACGGCGATGACGACGCGACGAAGAGCACGACCCAGGCAAACGCGCTCCTCACCAAGCACCCGGACCTCAAGGTCATCGTCGCACCGACGACCGTCGGCATCCTTGCCGCGGCGCAGGTCGTGTCCTCGGCCAAGAAGCAGGACAGTGTCAAAGTGACCGGCCTTGGCCTCCCCAACGACATGAAGACATTCGTCAAGGACGGCACCTCGCCGGAGTTCGGCCTCTGGAACGTCCCGGCTCTCGGCGAGCTGGCTTACCGCGTGGCGGCCATGCTCGTCAGTGGCGAGATCAAGGGGACCGAAGGCGAGACCTTCAGCGTGAAGGGCTTCAACGACGACAAGCCCTACACGATCGGCAAGGACAGCGTCGTCATCCTCGGACCGCCCTTCAAGTTCGACGGGACCAACATCGACACGTTCAACTTCTAGGCTCGCCATCGGCGATGCATCGGGACCCCGGAGGCTTCGGCCTTCGGGGTCCTGTGATTCAGAGGAGGCGCTGATGGAACGAGTCGGCTTCACGATGCGGCTGCTGCCGGGCCAGGAGGCCGAATACCGGCGGCGGCACGCAGCTGTCTGGCCGGAGATGCTCGATGCACTCAAGGCCGCCGGTGCGCGCGACTACTCGATCTTCCTGCATGGCATCGACCTGTTCGCCTATCTCGAGGTCGAGGACTTCGCCCGCTTCCGCGAGCAGATGGCGGCGACGGAGGTCAACGACCGCTGGCAGGCCGAGATGGCCGAGCTGATCGACCCGCTGACCGACCCGGAGACGGGCTTCCACCAGCGGCTCGAAGAGATCTTCCACCTCGATTGACTGAAGGGCCCGACTGACCCCGGTCGAGGTGACCTCTGGCCCTTGGTCGATGGATCCCGAGAGACGAGGATCGCACAAGGAGGCGGCCGGCCCGGCGCACAACGACGCGACCCGCCCCGCGCTCCGACGATTCGAATGGAGGTCCGCTGTGACCCTCACCGAAACGCGCCGACCGGCGCACCTGGATACCAGCACGATGCGAGCGACCGTCTTCCACGGTCCGAACGACATCCGCGTCGAAGTCGGTCCCCAAGCCACGAGCCGGAGCCGGCGAGGCCGTCGATCCGCGTCACCACGACGACGATCTGCGGCACCGACATCCACATCCTCAAGGGCGAGTACCCGGTCCGACCGGGCCTGATCATCGGCCACGAGCCGGTCGGCGTCATCGACGAGCTCGGCCCCGGCGTGACCGGCTACGAGATCGGTCAGCGCGTCCTCGTCGGGCGATCACGCCGTGCGGCCAGTGTCGCGCCTGCCTCTCCGGCAACCTCAGCCAGTGCGGCCACGGCGATGGCTACGAGGCGATCGGCGGCTGGCGCTTCGGCAACACCATCGACGGCGCGCAGGCCGAGTACCTCCTCGTCCCGTCGGCGCAGGCCAACCTCACGCCCATCCCCGATGGCGTGACCGACGAGCAGGTCGTCCTGCTCGCCGACATCGCCTCGACCGGCTTCAGCGGACCCGAATCGGGCGGCGTCAAGATCGGCGACGCGGTCGTCGTCTTCGCCCAGGGCCCGATCGGCCTGTGCGCCACGGCCGGCGCCAAGCTGATGGGCGCATCGCTCGTCATCGGCGTCGACAGTGACCCGGTCCGCCTCGCGATGTCGAAGCGGATGGGCGCCGACGTCGCGCTCGACTTCACCCAGGTCGATGTCGTGGCCGAGGTCAAGCGACTGACCGGCGGCGGCGCCGACGTGACGATCGAGGCCCTGGGCACCCAGGGCACCTTCGAGAACGCGCTGCGCTGCCTGCGGCCGGGCGGCACGCTGTCGAGCCTCGGCGTCTACTCCGGGAAGCTCGAGATGCCGTACGACGCGTTCGCGGCCGGCCTTGGCGGGCACCGCATCGTCACGACCCTCTGCCCGGGTGGCAAGGAGCGGATGCGGCGGCTCATCGCCACCGTCGAGTCGGGTCGCTTCGACCCGCTGCCGCTCATCACCCATCGCTTCGCGCTCGACGACATCGTCGAGGCGTACGACCTCTTCAGCAACCGCCGCGACGGCGTGCTGAAGGTCGCGATCCGGCCGTAGTCGATCGACTCACGTCGCCCCGTGCCTCGATCAACGAGGTGCGGGGCGATCTCGTTTTCACGGGTAAGCGGGCTGGTCCAGTGTCACGCCCTCCGTGGTCGGATCAGCCAGCCGAGCGCCAGCCCATAGACGACGTGGGCGAGCGATCATCACGGCTGGCCGCCCTGGTCGATCATCCTCAGGTGGTGGGAGGATGCCCAGTGCCGGGATCCAGCCCTTGTAGCTGACGGCGTAGACGCCGAGCCCGAAGAGGACCCCGAGGATCCCACCGGGAATGCCAGGCGCGAAACGCCGGATGACCCCGAACGCAACGCCGCCCAGCGCCCCGAACCACAGATGGGCCAGTGGGGCGACGAGCCCGGCCGCGTCGGACGGCCGCATCCACGCCAGCCTCGCGCAGGGCCGCCCTCGTGACGGTCGTGGGCGGCGGTTCGCCGAGGAGCCCGACGCGGTCGCCGGCGATCATGACCACGCTCATCGCCGCCGTCGCGATCGCGCCACTCGCAGCGTCTGCGAGGCCTGTTGTCACAGCACTCAAGCCGCACCTCCGCCGACATCGTCGCCGCCCGCGCCCCACGTCCTCGCTTCGACGATGCGCCCCGCATCACATCGGTATGGCGCCGGTGGCGGACTCGAGGCGCAGACCCTATGAGTGACTGTCGGGGGTCGGCCGGCTCGTCCTTCGGGGCCTGCGGCTCCCCGCTCACCCGGTGTTCGATCTCCTCCTCGCGCCGATACGGCACGTTGACGACCACCGTGTGCGGTCGGCCGAGGAGGATGCCCCGGAGGCGCTTCGCCGACTGGTTGTAGAGGATGCGCTCCCACCACGACCGCGGCGACGTACTCGGGGATGATGATGAACGTGATCGGGTGGGGCTTGTCCGGCGGCCAGGCACCGTCGAGGACGTCGAGATAGGCAAGCAGCGGACCCGCCAGCGCGCGGTACGGCGACTCGACGACGACCAGCGGGATACCCGGGATCTGACGCTCGAACTGCGCCCGCACCGCTGCAGCGTCCTCGGGGTCTTCGGAGATGTAGACCGCTCGCACATCGTCGTCGATCGAGCGCCCCACGTTGATCGCCTGGATGACTGCCCGGTTGATGCCGGGGATGGGCACCACGACCCGCTCTTCCCGGTACGGCTCACGGACGACGAGATCCGGCTTGACCGCCAGCTCCCGCGCGGAGCGGCTGTACTGGCGGTTGATGAACAGCATCATCGCGACGAGGACGGGCACCAGGATCACGACGAGATAGGCGCCGGCCTCGAACTTCTCGGAGACGACGATGACGAGCACGACCGCCGTGAGGATCCCGCCCGCCGCGTTCACGCCGAGCCGCCACCGCCAGCCGGTGTCGCGCTCCCTGAGCCAGTGCTTGACCATCCCGAGCTGGCTGAGCGTGAAGCACAGGAAGACGCCGACCGAATAGAGCGGGATGAGCGCATGGGTGTCGCCGCCGAAGTACCACAGGATCCCGAAGGCGATCGCCGCCAGAAGGACGATCCCCCATGAGTACGCGAGGCGGTCGCCGCGGAACGAGAACTGGCGAGGCATGTAGCCGTCCGTGGCGAGGATCGCAGCCAGTCGGGGAAAGGCGTTGAAGCTCGTGTTCGCCGCGAGGAACAGGATGAGCGCGGTGCTTGCCGCGAACAGGTAGAACAACGGCGACCCGGCCCCAAAGGCAGCTTGCGCGGCCATCGCCACGACCGACGGGCCGCCCTCTTCGGTCGGACGCAGGCCGAACGCGACCGCGACGACAGTCAGACCCACGAACAGGATCGCCAGGAGGATGGCCATGGCCGTCATGGTGTCCGCCGCGTTCTTGGCTTCTGGTGGCTTGAACGCGGGCACGCCATTGGCGATCGCCTCGACGCCGGTCAGCGCCACTGAGCCGCCGGCGAATGCCTTGAGCAGGAGGAGGACCCCCAGCGTTTCCGTGCCGAAGGGCACCGCGTCTGGCGGTGTCGGGAACTGCTCCACCGTTCCCGTCACGATGCGTGACACCCCGATGGCCACGATGCCGAGCGCCAGGCCGATGAACAGGTACGTCGGGACCGCGAAGATGTTCCCGGATTCGCGCAGGCCGCGGAGGTTGGCGATGGTGATCAGCCCGATCGAGATGAACGCGATCTCGATGCGGACGTCGTATGCGGCCGGAAAGACGGACTGGATCTGGGTGATCGCGGCGGCGGTGGAGACAGCCACCGTCATGACGTAGTCGATCAGGAGGGCGGCGGCGGCGATCAGTCCGAAGACCGGCGCCAGGTTCGTCCGGGCGACGACGTAGGCTCCACCACCGTTCGGATACGCGCGACAGACCTGGCGATAGGAGACCGAGACGACCGCGAGGAGGAGCGCGATGGCGATCGAGACCTGGATCGACACGAGCAGCGCACCCGCCCCTGCGATCACCAGGACCCTGAGTATCTCCTCGGTCGCGTAGGCCGACGACGAGATCGCATCCGAGCTGAAGATCGCCAGCGCCTTCTTCTTCGAGAGACGCTCCTCCAGCTCGTCCTCGTTCGACAATGGCCGCCCGAAGACGAAGGCCCGGACCCGGGCGAGGGCGCGGCCGCGACCGGTCCGCGGGACCGATGCCGCCTCGCGCGCGACCAGCTGGTTGGGGCCGGTGTACCGGAAGAACGGGGCGTGGGGCCGTTCGACGCGGACCCGCCGGTCGCCGGCCTTGCGGCCCTGGAGGGGGCGCCGACCCCCGATCACGACTCCGACTCGACGACGGCGAGGGGAAGCGGACGCACGCGGGGTCCGATCACGAGGCTGACTGGGAGAGCCGGCTCACGCAGAAGGCGGAAGGCGATCCCGGCCGACTGCGCCCAGGCGGCGCCGGTGAAGGCCGCGGCCTCGGCCTCGTCAAGGCACGCCAACGTGATGGTCACGGCGACGCCGGCGAGGACGAGTGCGATCGCAATATCGATCTCCAAGAGCGCTCGGTCGAGTTGATCACCGGCAACCACGGTCGGCAGCCGCGTGATGATCCGGTCCATCCTCCGAGCGTATCTGCCCGTCGAAGTGGCGATCGTAGCGCGGTGAGCACGAACCGACCGCAGCCCGCTCAACAATCGCTCAACAAACGCTGGAGATGCCAGAAGACGCCGGCTCCGGCCCCGGCTCCGTCATGGAGAGACGAAAGGCTACGTTCCCGGCGGACGCCACGGCGAGCGCTGGCTCACCACGCGCGGGATGGTCCCCTGGCCGATCCGGCCCTCCGCATCGGCGACGACGTCCGGATGTGCGTCGCTGATCGCGGCCAGGAACTGGCGGACACCGATGTTCCCGTCGTAGCGGACGTCGTCGAGGTAGAACGTCGGCGTTCCCCGCACGCCGCTGGCGATACCGTTCTCGACGTCCTCGAGGACCCGGCTCGCATACGTATTCCGACCGAGCGCATCACGGACCCGCCCGGGATCGATGCCGAGATCCGCGGCGTACTGCACCAGGTCCTGGTCATCGAGCGCGTCCTGGTGCGCAAAGAGGGCGCCGTGCATCTCGAAGAACTTGCCGTCCACGGCAGCGGCTTCTGCGGCCCGGCTTCGGCAGCGTGCTGTGCGTGGGGATGCACCGCCGTGAGCGGGAAATGGCGGAAGACGAAACGCAGCTGATCGCCAAGGGCCTGTTGGAGCTCCTCCACGATCGGAACGGCAGCCCGGCAGTACGGGCACTCGAAATCGCCGTACTGGACGAGCGTGACCGCGGCCGTCGCCGGCCCCTGGATGTGGTCGCGTTCGCCGACGGGCAACGCGAGATGCGCATTCTCAGACACGGGTGGCCTCCTGACGTCTGGCCAGCTCGAGGGTCTCGTCGAGCTAGCCCTCCCCTGCTCACTGGCCATCGATCGCGTTTGCGGATGAGGCTCGGGCCAAAGGTGATGGGATGTCCGTAGTCAGGCATGATGCTCGTCCGCTTTCGTGAGCTAGAAGCCTAGCGCTTCATCGATGGTGGTGGTCGTCCAGACCGAGACCGGTCTCGCGCTGCTCCTTCGGACAAGTTCGTCCTCCACGATCGAACGCAGCCCGGCTTGATCGAAATCGACGTCTGGACGAGCAGAAGCAGCCGGCAGGCTTGGCGCTCGCTTTCGTCGTCGGGCAACTATCGTATTCGATCTAACGACGATCATTCTTATTAGCCATCACCTCGACGCATCGAGACGCTCGACGAGCTCCGCGAGCGGATCCCGCCGCAGCTGTTCGATCATGGTCGCCGGCTCAGCACAGCGGCCTCCCGTCGAGGATCTCGACATCTGACCCTCGACCGCTCGACGCGGTCGCGATCGGCGGTGCGGCATGACGGCCGTCGGCAACCCGGTCGGCGATCCACGCCACCGGGCTGCGCAAGTCGTACGGTCAGCAGGCTCGTCCTCGACGGCATCGATCTCGAGGTCGCCGAAGGCACGGTCTTCGCCCTCCTCGGGCCGAATGGCGCAGGCAAGACGACCGCGGTCCGCATCCTCTCGACCTTGATCCCCGCCGATGGCGGCGAGGTCCGGGTCGCCGGCCACGACGTCGCCCGTGAGCCAGACGCCGTCCGCGCGGTCATCGGCGTCACTGGCCAGTTCTCGGCAGTCGACAAGCTCTTCACCGGCGAAGAGAACCTCCAGTTGATGGCCGACCTGCGACACCTCGAGCAAGATCAGGGCCGCGACGGGTCGACGAGCTGCTCCAGCGCTTCGACCTGGTCGAGGCGGCCAGGAAGCCTGTCGCGACCTACTCCGGAGGCATGACTCGGCGTCTCGACCTGGCGATGACCCTCATCGGACGACCCGCGGATCATCTTCCTCGACGAGCCGACGGCGGGCCTCGATCCACGCAGCCGCCGCGTCATGTGGCACACCGTCCGCGATCTCGTCGCCGATGGCGTGACGATCTTCCTGACGACACAGGACCTCGACGAGGCCGACCAGCTCGCGCATCGGATCGCCGTCCTCGACCACGGCGATCCTGGTCGCGGAAGGCACGGCGGACGAGCTGAAGAGAATGGTGTCGGGAGGCCACATCCAGCTCACGTTCTCCGACCCCACCGAGCTCGAGCGGGCCGTCCGCACCTTCGAGGGCGCATCTCACGATAGCGAGGCTCTCACCCTGCAGATCCCGAGCGACGGCGGGGTCGGCTCACTGCGTGCCCTTCTCGACCGGCTCGACGCGGACTCGATCGACGTCGCCGGGCTCGACGGTCGAGACGCCCGACCTCGACGACGTCTTCCTGTCGCTGACCGGCGACCCCACTCATGAGAAAGCGACTGTCCGATGAACACATATCCGTTCGTCCTGACCGACTCCGCGACGATGCTCCGGCGCAACCTCCGCCGGATGCGTCGCTACCCATCGCTGACGTTCTTCATCGCCGGCATCCCCGTCGATCTTCCTGCTGCTGTTCGTGTTCGTCCTCGGCGGAACGCTCGGCGCCGGCCTGGGTGGCGTGGCCGGCGGACGCGCCGAATACACCGCGTACGTGCTGCCGGGCATCCTGCTGGTCACCGTCGCCGGCGCTGCTCAGGGCACAGCGACTCTCGATCGCGATGGACATGACCGAGGGGATCGTCGACCGATTCAAGACGATGGCCATCGGCCGCACGTCGGTCCTCACCGGTCACGTCGTCGGCAGCGTGATCCAGACCCTCCTGGCCATCGCGATCGTGATGATCGTGGCGCTCGTGATCGGCTTCCGGCCGACGACGGGTCCGGTCGAGTGGGTCGCGGCGGCGGGTATCCTGACCCTCGCCGCCCTCGCGATCTCGTGGTTCTCGGTCGCCCTCGGCATGTGCGCCGCGAGACGTCGAGACCGCGAGCAACCTCCCGATCTTCCTGGTCCTCCTGCCCTTCCTGAGCAGCGCCTTCGTCCCGACCGAACTCGATGCCGGACGGCTTGAGCTGGTTCGCCGAGAACCAGCCCTTCACGCCGATCATCGAGACCATCCGCGGCCTCCTGCTCGGCACCCCGATCGGCAACAGCGGCCTGCTCGCTGTCGGCTGGTGCGTCGTGATCTCGGTCTTTGGGTTCCTGTGGGCGCGGCGGCTGTACGACCGCGACCCCAAAGCCGTAGGAGGCGTCGGGGCGCCGTGAGCTTGCTTGAGTCATGACAGACGAAGTCCCACCATCATGTCGGGCCGGTGACTCATTGCAGGCCGCGAACGGAGGTGACGTCGAGATGTCGTACGTCAAGGATCCGCGGGTCGACGCCTATCTCGCTCCCCTACCCGCCTGGCAGCGGGAGATCTTCGAGCGGGTCCGCGATCTCGTGCACGAGGCCGACCCCGACGTCGAGGAGACGATCAAGCGCACGGTCCAGCCCTACTTCGTCCTCGACGGCAACATCTGCGCCTTCCTGGCTGCGAAGGACCACTGCAGCGTCTTCCTGTACGACCCGATCGCGCCCGATCCGGAGGGCATCGTCACGGGCGGTCAGGACAACAAGACCGGACGGGCGATCGCCTACCGCGAAGGCGAGACGATCAACGAGCGCGCGCTGCTCGCGATGTTCCGGGCGATCATCGCCAACAATCGGGCCGGCGGCTGGCGCAGGATCCAGCGCGACGGAGGGTCCGCGAAGGCATAGCGGCCGAGGCCCCACCTGCCCGAGGCCGCGTTAGAACTCGCCCGCCGCGCTAGGCGCTCGCCCGCTCCCGCTCGACGCCGTCGAGGACCACGTCGAGGCCCCACTCGAATTCGCTCGCGAAGTCATAGCCGGGCTGCATCGCGTGCTCGGTGATGAACGCGACCATGTTCGGGTACTCGCCCTCGGGAAACGGCTCGAGCATCGATTGCGCCATCTCGGTGATGTCGTCGAGGGCATCGAACGGCAGGTTCATCTTGGTCAGCGCGTAGCCGTAGATGTAGCCGTCCAGCAACGAGTACGCGTGGGCGACCAGCGCCATCTCGAACCCCGCCGCCCGAAGGTTGCCGATCACCGCGTCGTGGTGGCGCAGGTTCGCCGGACCCGGGTTCCGCCGCGACTCCATCAGGCCGATCGCCCAGCGGTGGCGGGCCAGGACGTCGTGGACCGAGATCGCGCGCCGACGCATCGCACTCCTCCAATCGTCGCCGGCGACCGGCACCTCGATCTCGGCCCAGACGAGGTCGACGATGCCGTCGAGCAGTTCGTCCTTGTTGGCGAAGTGGTAGTAGATCGCCATCGCCTCGACGCCGAGCTCCTGGCCGAGCTTGCGCATGCTGAGCGATTCGAGGCCGCCCTGATCGGCGATTCGGAGGGCGGTCTGCAGGACGAGCTCACGCGTCAGGGGGACGCGCGGGCGAACTCGCTTCGTGGCGGAACCCTGCCCCGCGTTCGATGTCTGCGTCATCTCGGTCCAGTGCTCCTCTGGCGTCGATCCCGATGATCCGGGGGTTGACAGTCCCTACTTTACACCGTACGGTTCGTCCTGTTGGCTTTACAGCGTACAGTACACCAGGAGACGACGATGCACGCGATCGTTCAAGACACCTACGGCTCGGTCGACGTCCTCCATTCGCAGGACATCGATGTGCCCCAGATCGGCGACGACGAGGTGCTGGTTCGCGTCGCGGCGGCCTCCATCCACGTCGGTGACTGGATCCTGATGACGGGCTCCCCCTTCGTCATGCGCTTCGCCACGGGGCTTCGAAAGCCGAAGAACCGCGTCCCGGGAACCGATTTCGCGGGCACCGTCGAAGCTGTCGGGTCGGACGTCACACGATTTCGACCGGGCGACGACGTGTTCGGCTGGGGCGCCGGCGCCTTCGCCGAGTTCGCCCATGCGAGCGAGGACCAGCTCGTCAAGAAGCCGGCCGATCTCACGTTCGAGCAGGCGGCAGCCATCGGCGTCTCCGCGTCGACCGCCCTCCAGCTCCTGCGCGACGATGGGGCAGTCCAGCCGGGGCAGAAGGTCCTGATCAACGGGGCGTCCGGCGGCGTCGGCACGTTCGCCGTCCAGATCGCGAAGGCTCTCGGCGCCGAGGTCACCGGGCGTGACCAGCACGAAGAACGTCGACATGGTCCGCTCGATCGGCGCCGACCACGTCATCGACTACACCCAGGAAGACTTCACCGCGGGCGCCGAGCGATACGACCTCATCCTCGACAACGTCGGCAATCACTCGATGGCCCGCACCCGGCGCGCGCTGACCCCCGACGGGACGCTCATCTCGAACGGCGGCGGGCACGCCGACGGCAAGCTCGGCCGAACCGTCCGCGCGATGCTCGCGTCGATGGTCGTGCGCCAGCAGGCCGGCCCGACGGTCAAGACCCAGAACCACGACGACCTGGTCGCCCTCAAGGGCCTGGTCGAAGCCGGGAAGGTGACGCCCGTCATCGACCGGACCTACCCGATGACCGAGGCCCCGATGGCGATCGGTCACGTGGCGGCGGGGCACGCTCGCGGGACGGTCGTGCTGACCATCTGACACCGACCCTCCCTACCACCGATCACAACCACGATCGTTCGAAAGGAAGAACACACGATGTCCAAGACGACAGTCACCAGACTCTTCATCGGCAGCGGGATCGCCATCGTCGCCGGCGCACTCCTGAGCTTCGCGGCCATCTGGCTCGCCATCGCGAACGACGTGTTCGTGATGAGCGGCCCCGACATCGTCGGGATCCACGGCAGCGCACTCGGCTGGTCACTCATCGGTTTCGGCATCGTCGGCGCGGTCGCAGTGGCCGGCGGCGCGATCGGCGGCTTCGTGTCGTGGATCGGGGCGCTGCTGAACACGTGGCGGCTCGAGAGCAGGACCTGGTTCGCCGTCCTGCTCCTGCTCGGGATCTTCAACCTCGGCTTCTTCGCGATGCTCGCCTACCTGATCGCCGGACCCGACGGCACGGCATCGTCAGAGCGGCGCGGGACGCCGGCCGCTGTCACCGCCTGACGACTTCCGGGTGGCTGCCGCGGGCGGTCGCCCGGCCCATTTCCGGGTGTAGGGTCGCTGCCCACGCAAGGAGCCTGCGATGGCTGACACAGGTTCGATGACGGGCAAGACGGTCCTGATCACCGGCGGGACCGGTGGGATCGGCAGGGCCGCGGCCATCGCCCTGTCTGGCATGGGAGCCCGGGTCGGCATCACCGGCCACGACCGAGGCCGCGCCGTCGACGCCGCGGCGGCCATCACGCGCGAGACGGGCAACCCGGCGGTCGACATCTTCGTCGCCGACATGTCCTCACAGACTGAGGTCAGGCGCCTCGCCATCGGTGTGCTCGCCATCTATCCACGGCTGGACGTACTGCTCAACAACGTCGGCGGGTTCTGGGCCCACCGACACCTGACCGCCGACGGGCTGGAGCACACATTCGCGCTCAACCACCTCGCGCCGTTCCTGCTGACGAACCTGTTGCTCGACCGGCTCGTCGCCAGCTCCCCGGCCCGGGTCGTGACCGTGTCGTCCGGGGCCCACTCGACGGGAAGGATCGACTTCGACGACCTGATGGGCGAACGGAACTACTCCGGGTCGCGCGCCTACAACCAGTCGAAGCTCGCCAACCTGATGTTCACCTACGAGCTCGCGAAGCGACTCGAAGGGACCGGCGTCACTGCCAATGCCTTGCATCCCGGCTTCACCAACACCGGGTTCAGTGCTGAAGACCCGGCCCTCGGCCCCCTGGTCAGGCTCGTCCGCCCGTTCATGCGCAGCGCTGCGAAGGGCGCCGACACTGCCGTCTATCTCGCGAGTGCTCCACAGGTCGTAGGCGTCACAGGGCGATACTTCGCCGACAGGGCGGCCAAGAAGTCGAGCAAGGCCTCCTACGACACCGCGGCCGCCGCCCGCCTGTGGCAGGTCAGCGCCGATCTGGTCGGCGTGCCGATCAGATCGTGACGGCGTTACCGGAGACCCGGACTCCGTCATTCCCGGGGACGATCGAGACCGTGAGCCGGCTCGGCCGGCCCATTTCGACGCCCTGGATGATCTCGAACGAAGCCGGCGGCGTGATCTCGCCTCGAGCGCGCAGGTAGGCACCCAGCGCGGCTGCCGCGGCTCCCGTCGCCGGGTCCTCAACGACGCCGCCGACGGGGAACGGGTCACGCGCCCGGAAACGATCGGGCGACGCGCGCCAGACGAGCTGGATCGTCGTCAGGTCGTGCTTCAGCATGAGGGTCTGGAGCGGCTCGAACGGGTACTCGAGGCGTTCCAGCCGCGAGAGGTCGCGGGCAGCGAGGATGAGGTGCTTCGCGCCGGCGAACCCGATTGCGGGCGGCAGTGTGCGATCGAGCTCCTCGTCCCGCCAGCCGAGCATAGCCATCACCGCCGCCACGAGCCCTGGTTCGGGCTCGCGAACCCAAGTCGACACCGTCGTGAGGGTCGCCCGTGATGCGGCCGCCCTCGTCGAGAGCGGTCGCGACGGCGACCGGCCCGCCGTTCGTGATCAACACGATCCGCGATGGCTCGCCATCGGTCTCCGGCGGCGCCGCGAGTCCGCGCTCGGCAAGTGCGACTCCGCTGGCGATCGTCGCGTGGCCGCAGAACGGGACCTCGGCCAACGGGCTGAAGTAGCGGACGCGGAACCGCCCGACTCCACCCGAGCCGTCAGGCGCAAGGAAGGCTGTCTCCGAATAGCCCACCTCGGCGGCGATCCGCTGCATCTCGCCGTCGGCGGGCAGGACCTCGCCGATCCAGACGCCCGCCGGGTTGCCGCCAGTCGGGTCGATGGTGAAGGCCGCGAGCCGCAGGAGCGTGCCAGTCATCGGGTCAGTATGTCGGTGGCCGGGACGTCGGGAAGGGCACGCCCGTAGACTGCCGGGCATGACCGACTCCCCTCGGACCGCCGCAGCGCTGCTCGTCGAGTGCCTCGCGGCCGAGGGCTGCGAGTACGTCTTCTCGGTCCCGGGCGAGGAGACGATGGACGTCCTGGACGCGCTGAGCCGCCAGGACGCCGTCCGCCACATCACGACCCGGCACGAGCAGGGCGCCGCGTTCATGGCCGACGTCTACGGCCGCCTGACGGGCCGATCGGCCGTCGCGATGGCCACCCTCGGACCCGGTGCCACCAACCTCGTGACCGGGATCGCCGATGCCTACCTCGACCACGCGCCGATGGTCGCGATCACGGGCCAGACCGGGCTCGACAAGCTCCACAAGGAATCGCACCAGTTCGTCGACATCGTGCGCATGTTCGAGCCCGTGACGAAGTGGAACCAGCGCGTCGAGCTGGCCGGCGCCGTCCCCGAGATCGTCCGCAAGGCCTTCCGTGTCGCCCAGCTCGAGAAGCCGGGCCCGACCCACATCGAGCTCCCCGAGAACCTGGCGGCGACGCCGGTCCCCGACGACCTCCGCCCCATCGAGCCGAACAAGGCCTACTTCCCCGAGCCGACCGACGAGGCCATCGAGCACGCCGCGCGGCTCATCATCGACTCGACGCGGCCGCTGGTCCTGGCCGGCAACGGCGTGCTGCGACGGAACGCGGCGACCGACCTGCGCGCGTTCGCCCAGGGGCTCCACGTCCCGGTCGCGGTGACGTTCATGGGCAAGGGCGCGATCGACGACCGCAGCCACCTGTCGCTGATGGCGGTCGGGCTGCAGGCCCGCGATCACGTGCTGTCCGGCTTCGACCGCGCCGACCTCGTCATCTCGGTCGGCTACGACCTCGTCGAATACGCGCCGTCGCGCTGGAACCCGGACGGGCGCAAGCGGATCATCCACATCGACACCCAGCCGGCCGAGATCGACGCCGACTACCAGCCCGAGGTCGAGCTCATCGGCGACATCGACGGGACCCTGCGGCGGCTGCTTGCCGCCGTCCTGCCCGAGGGCGTCGGCGGCCGCAGCGCGAGCGAGCGACACGAGGCGCGCGAGACGCTCGTCCACCAGGACCTGCGAACGGCGCTCCTCGGCGACCTGCTCGCCTTCGATCACGACGACGGCTGGCCGATCAAGCCGCAGAAGGCGATCGCCGACCTTCGTCGCGCGCTCGAGCCGAGCGACATCGTCGTCAGCGACGTCGGTGCCCACAAGATCTGGGTCGCCCGCCTCTACCAGGCGTACGAGCCCAACACGGTCATCATCTCGAACGGGTTCGCGGCCATGGGGATCTCGCTCCCCGGGGCGATCGCGGCCAAGCTCGTCCACCCGGACCGGCGGGTCGTGGCGTTGTGCGGCGACGGGGGCTTCCTGATGAACTCGCAGGAGCTCGAGACGGCGCGCCGGATCGGCGCCAACGTCACCGTCGTCGTCTGGCGCGACGACGGCTACGGCCTGATCGACTGGAAGCAGCGCGCGGAGTTCGGGCGGCCGTTCGGGGTCGAGTTCAACAACCCCGACTTCGTCGCCTACGCGCAGTCATTCGGGCTGGCGGCCTTCCGGCCATCAACCGCCGACGAGCTCTATCCGAGCCTGATGCAAGCCCTCGAGCACGACGGGCCGTCGCTCGTCGAGGTACCCATCGACTACCGCGAAAACCTGCGCCTCACCGAACGGCTAGGCGCCCTCTCGTCCACGCGCTAGGGCATCGAGCGACCGAGAATCGGCACGCCCCGGTGACTCGCTCAGACCGTAGGTGCCTTCGGCTTCTTGGGTTTCGGGGGACGCTTCGGGGTCTTGTCGCCCATGATCGGCTCCTCCTCTAGGTCGACGCCATGTCGAGCGGCGCGCCGACCCAAACCATAGCCGACTCCGCCGAGTATCGAGGGAGGCTCTACGAGGTCATCCTCGAGCCGGTCGCCGGCTAGACGAGCGGGACGACCTCGCGGTCGAAGCGTTCGACCCGCCTGACGACCTCGTCGGGATCGGTCGCCTGGAATGCCAGGGCGAGGTGCTCGACACCGATCGCGGCGAACGCGCGCACCTCGGCCGCCATCTCATCGGGAGTGCCGCGCATCGCGTATGACGAGTCGGCCGGGCCATCGAATTCCACACGAACGCGCGCGGACAGCGCCGGCATCGGTCGTCCTGCCGCGGTCGCCGCGGCTTTGATGACGTCGAGCCGCTTCGCGTAGGCAGCCGGCCCGGTCGAGCTCGAGTGGTACCCGTCGCCGAGGGTGCCGGCTCGTCGGAGCGCCGGCTCGGCGCGACCCCCGATCACGATCGGCAACGGCGCCTGGATCGGGCAAACGGGCCGAACACGAAGTCCTCGATCGTGTGGAAGCGACCTCGGAACGGTTCGGTCGCGCCCGACCACAGGTGGCGCCACAAGCGGATCGTCTCGTCGAGGTATGCGCCACGGACATGGAAGCGGTCGGCGGCAGCCAGATTCGCGAACTCGCGCTCGTTCCAGCCGATGCCGACCCCTGCGATGACGCGGCCGCCGCTCAGCGAATCGAGCGTCGCGAGCTCCTTGGCGAGGACCACCGCGTTGCGCTGCGGGACGACGATCACGCTCGTCCCGAGGCGGATTCCCGGGTGTCGTGCACCGACCCAGGCGAGGGTCAGGATCGCGTCGTAGATATGGCCGTACTCGCCGGCATCGTCGTGCGGGACGAGGACGTGGTCGGTCGTCCAGACCGTCGACCAACCGAGTCGCTCCGCGACGCTCGCGGCGGCCTCGATGCCCTCCGTCGATGCGCCATCGGGGAAGTTGGGGAGACACAGGCCGAAGTCCATGGCGGCGATGGTACGTCGCCGCTCGCGCCGCGCGTCAGACTGGACGCGTGACCGAGGGGATGGGCCAGGTGGATCGCGAATCGCCAGCCAAGGGCGTGCCTCGCTGGCCGGCGACCGTCGCCCTGCTGGCGGTCGGCGTCCTGCTCGCCCTTGTCTCGAGCCAGTTGACGCTCGGGCCATCCTGGCTGCCGCTGGCGGTCATCCTCGTCCTCGCGGTGCCGCTGACGATCGCGAGCCTGTGGGGTCGACACGAATGGCGGCGGATGCTTTCGTTCATCGGCCTCGTGACGATCACGGTCGCCGTCGCGGCCGCCGCCATCTTCCTGATCAGGCAACTCGTCGAGGGGCCGGTGAAAGGCTCGTACCTGCTGACCGGCGCCGGTGCCATCTGGGCCGCCAACCTGCTGACCTTCGCCATCTGGTACTGGGAGATCGACGGCGGCGGCCCGAGCGAACGCCGCACCGACGGCCACATCAGCACCGATTTCCTCTTTCCGCAGATGCAGATCGGCGACGGCACGGTGAAGGGCTGGTGGCCCGGCTTCCTCGACTACATGTTCGTCGCGTTCAACGCGAGCACGGCGTTCAGCCCGACCGACACGCTGATCCTGTCGAAGCGGGCCAAGGTCCTGATGATGGTCCAGGCCCTGATCGCGGGGGTGACCGTCGTCGTCATCGCGGCACGGGCGATCAACGTACTCGGCTAACGCGGCTCGGGCGGTTAGACCTCGCCGGCGCGGCAGCCGCTCGAACCTCGGCGAGCGCCGCCGCGACGCCCTTCGTCCACGCCTGGCCGTGGCCCGGCAGCACGAAGCCGGCCTCGAGCCCGTCGAGCCTTGCGAGTGACGCCAGCGCCTCGTCAGGGTCGGCCGTGAACGGCGCGATCCGCGGGCGATCGACACCGGTCGTCACGCCGTGCGTCGCGATCGCGTCGCCGACGAACAGCGCGTCGCGGCCGGGAAAGTGGAGCGCGGCGCTGCCCGGCGTGTGGCCGGGCACCAGGATGACGCGAGGCGAACCGGGCACGTCCAGGGTCGCGCCGTCACCGAACGTCGAGACCTCCTGGATCCGCGGGATGCGCAGCAACCCATGGGTCGCCGAGAAGATGATGAACTCGATCAGGGGCGCGATCTTGAACGGGCCGAGACCCTTCGCCGGGTTCGGGACCTCGCCTCGGGCGAGCGCCGCGTCGAGCTCGTGGACGAGGATCGGCGTGTGGCGTTCGCGCCGGATCCGCTCGGCAAAGCCGATGTGATCCGAGTGGCCGTGCGTCAACACGACCGCGCGGACGTCGTCGAGCGTGCGGCCCATCGCCGCCAGCTCCCGCGGCAGGTCGCCCCAGTACGACGGCGCGCCGGCGTCGACGATCGTCACCTCGCCGCCGGTCTCGACCAGGTACGAGTTGACGAGGCCCTTGCCGAGCCGCCGGATGCCCGGACCGATCTCCATGAGGTGCCCTCCAGGCCGACAGGCTAGCGCGCGGCGGCCTTGCCGATCGCCGCAAGCACCGAATCCGAGAACGCCGGCCACGCCTCGAGCGCCCACGGGCCGAAGTCGCGGTCGGTGAGCGTCACCAGCCCGACGTCCGCCACCGGATCGATCCAGCACGAACGTCCCTGCGCCACCGATATGTCCGAACGTCGCCGCGCTGTTGGTCGGACCCATCCAATGCGGCGCCTTGCCGTCGTGCAGCTCGGGCCCGAGACCCCAGTCGCACGGATCGAACCGACCGACGCCGGGCACGACGCCGACCAGGCCCGGGAACGCGACCGTCGTCGCCACCCGGGCCGTCTCGGGCGCGACCAGCCGTCGGCCGAAGCAGCTCCCCGGCAAGTGCCGCCATGTCGCCGACCGGGCCGTGGAGCCCCTGCGACGGCCGCTCGAGGAGCTCCGTCTCGTCCATCCCGAGCGGCGCGAGGACGAACTCGCGGAGCACCTCCTCGAACGGACGGCCCGTCCGCTCCGCGACAAGCGCGCCCAGGGCGTCGTACCCGGGGTTCGAGTAGATCCGTCGCGTCCCCGGCGCGGCCAGGCTGGCCGTTCCCTCGAACGGAAGACCCGACGCGTGCGCGAGCAGGTGGCGGACGGTCGCCCCGGGCGGACCGGCCGGCTCGTCGAGATCGAGAAGGCCGCGCTCCGTGGCGATCAACACGGTCCAGGCCGTCGCGAGCTTCGTCAGCGATGCCCAGCGGAAGCGGTGTCCCGGCTCGCCGCGGCCCGCCAGCACGCCATCCGGACCGAGCACCACGGCCGCCGCATGGTCCGCGCCCCAGGTGTCGATCGTGGACAGGACGCTCCCCAGGTCGGTCATGCGCCAAAGCCTAGCCGGGCCAGGCCGGACCGGGACGTCTGGCGTTCGATCGCTGGGTCGTCCGGCGGATGGCAGTCCGCCTCGCAGGGGTCCATGCTGTGTCGATGCAACGCACCACCCGGCGACGAACGCGCGCCGTCGCCCCGATCCTCGCCGCCCTGCTGATCCTGCTGACGGCGTCGATCGCCACGGCGACCGAATTCCCGGCCGGTCGGACCGGCTACCACAGCTACACGGAGACGACCGCCGAGGTCGCCGCCGTGGCGGCCGCGCATCCCGACATCGTCAGTCGCTTCTCGATCGGCAAGAGCTACCAGGGCCGCGACATCTGGGCGGTCAAGATCTCGGACAACGTCGGCGTCGACGAGGCCGAGCCCGAGGTCATGTTCGACGGCAGCCACCACGCCGACGAGCACATGGCCACCGAGATGACGCTCCACATCCTGCACTGGCTGGTGGACGGCTACGGGACCGTCCGCGGATCACGAACATCGTGAACAGCCGCGAGATCTGGATCGTCTTCACGGTCAACCCGGACGGCGCCGAGTACGACATCTCGGGCGGCAAGTTCCACTACTGGCGCAAGAACCGCCAGCCGACCCCCGGCACGACCTCGATCGGCACCGACCTGAACCGCAACTACAGCTACCACTGGGGCGGCGGCGGGCGCACGAGCTCGAACCCGGCGGCCATCACCTACCGCGGGACCGAGCGCCTTCTCGACGCCCGAGGCGCGCGCGATGCGCGACTTCCTGGCCAGCCGCGTCGTCAACGGCCGGCAGCAGATCCGGACCGCCATCACCTTCCACGAGAGCGGCCGCCTCGTGATGTGGCCGTACGGCTACACGATGTCCAACGTCCCGGCCGACATGACGACGCAGGACCACGCGGCGCTGGCCGCCATCGGCAAGCACATGGCCGCGACCAACGGCTACAAGCCCGAGCAGGCGAGCGACCTGTACATCAGCTCCGGGACGTCGCGCGACTACCAGTACGGCGTCTACCGCATCTTCGCCTACACCTTCGAGATGTCGGTCAAGGACTACCCGGACGACTCGATGATCGCGTCCGAGACCGGGCGGAACAAGGAGTCGGTGCTGTACCTGATGGAGCGCGCGGCGTGTCCGCTGGCGGTCCTGGGGGCCGCGGTGCGCATCGCCCGCTGCGGCGCCTTCGACGACGACCTCGAGGTCTACCCGCGGCTGGACCGCCAACCCGGACGGCACCGACACGGCCCCGGCCAACGCGCGCTTCGTCCGGGCGAACCCGGCGTCGACGACGAGTGCCGGCCCGAAGCAGCTCGGAACGATCCGCTCGGGCGCCAAGGCGTTCGTGACCGGCGCGGCTGCGGGCGCCTCGGCCTCGTCCAACGACCTCGACGGGCGGACCATCGATCCGATCGCCGGCGATCGATCTGCCGGCCGGCGCTCGGGCAGCGCCTGACCTTCGCGTACGTCTTCGCCCACAGCGCCACATCGACATCGGCCGACACGCTGCGCGCGATCGTCGAGCGCGCCGACGGCAGCCAGGTCGTGGTGGCCAAGGTCGCCGGTAAGCGGGTCGACGTCGACGGCGCGTGGCGGACCGGCTCGGTCTCGCTCGATGCCTTCGCCGGCACGACGATCCACCTCCGGTTCGTCGCCGTCGACGGCGGGCCGGGCAACCTGCTCGAGGTCGAGCTCGACGACATCCGGGTGACCCAGCCGAGCTGACGTCATCGACTCGTCATCGAGTCGTGCCTATAGTTCCGGCATGAGGTTCTTCACTTCCAAGCCCGACACCATCCCCTCCCCCGCTGACGCCCTCCCCGGACGACCCGAGCCGATCATGAAGCCGGGCATCCACCGGGTCCTCGGCACCCCGCTCGCCGGTCCGTGGCCCGACGGCACGAAGACCGCGGTCTTCGGTCTCGGCTGCTTCTGGGGCGACGAGAAGGACTTCTGGCAGCTCCCCGGCGTCGTCACGACGGCCGTCGGCTATGCCGGTGGCCACACCCCGAACCCGACCTACGAGGAGGTCTGCTCCGAGCCGGACCGGTCACGCCGAGGTGGTGCTCGTCGCCTACGACCCGACGAAGACCTCGTACGAGGCGCTGCTCAAGACCTTCTGGGAGGCCCACGACCCGACCCAGGGGATGCGCCAGGGCAACGACCACGGCACCAGCTACCGCTCGATCATCATCGTCGCCGACGACGAGCAGCGGGCCGCGGCCGAGGCCTCGAAGGCGACCTACCAGAAGCAGCTGTCGGCGAAGGGCTACGGCACGATCACGACCGAGATCGTCGATGCCGCGACGCAACCCGTTCTACTACGCCGAGGACTACCACCAGCAGTACCTCGACAAGAACCCGCGCGGCTACTGCCCGAACCACTCGACCGGCGTGAAGCTGCCGGACGACTTCGTGGTCACGCCGCTGCAGTACGTCGACTAACCCGCCACACAGCACAGCAGAAGAGCCGGTCCGGGACTCTCCGGGCCGGCTCTCTTCATGCCCTTCCCCGGCCGAGGCCGAGGTCGCGCGTCGCATGTGCGAGTACATGATTTCGCACATATTGACAAGTCATGTAGATAGTGCCACCGTGACTTTGATGGGGGCCAGCACCAATCACGGAGGCACGGACGTGCAGGACATCCTGATCCGGATCGAGACCGACGACTTCGCCGCCTGGGCGGAGCAGCACTATCTCCACGCGGGTAACCGAGCAACCTACGGAATCGAGGACGGACCGGCTTATCGGGACATGGACAATCCCAACGCGGCCCTGTTCCACATCAGGACCGAGGACGTCGACCGGGCGATGGGATGGTTCCAGTCCGATACGTTCAGAGCCGCGACGAAGCTGGCGAAGGTCACCGGGCGGTCCTTCTACGACGCCCAGCCTCGGAGCCGTGGCTGACGCAACCAGCCTACCGAGAGGAGCGACGTTGACCACACCCAACGTAGGTGCCGACGTCCGCCTCTCGGCCTGGCGGGATCTGCAGTGGGCGACGGGACTCATCATGAGTCGCTTCGCCCACGATCTGGCCGAGGAGGGTCTGACCCTCGAGGAGTTCGACGTCCTGGTGCACCTGGCATGGGCTCGAGATGGCGTCTTGCCGTTGCGTGAACTGGTCGCCTCCATGGTCTCGGGCTACCGGCTTAGCCGAAGCGGCCTCACCCGCATCCTGGATCGGATGGAAGGCGACGGCCTCGTCGAACGAAGCCTGAGTCGCGAGGACCGGCGGCAGTTCGACGTCACCATCACGAGGCGCGGCCGAGAGGTCTTCGATCGGGTTTGGCCAGGCCATCGTGAAGGGATCCTCCGCTGGTTCTCCGAACCACTGACCGACCGTGACGTGACTTCTCTCAAGCGTGTCCTTGCCAAATTGATCCGCGCGAACGAAGGGTCGCAACCGCCGGCAACAGGCTGACTCGACAAGAGCCGCGCGGCTACTGCCCGAACCACTCGACCGGCGTGAAGCTGCCGGACGACTTCGTCGTCACGCCGCTGCAGTACGTCGACTGACGTTCAACCCGCGGGTTCGCCGAGCGTGAGGGCGACCTTCCCGGCCACGTCCCGATTTTGGAGCCGATCCATCGCCTCGGTGATCTCCTCCCAGGGCAGCTCGGCTCCGAGCTGAGGATCGAGCTTGCCGTCGGCCACAAGTGAGGCGAGGTACCCGAGGTCGCGACCGAACGGATCGCCACCGAAGAACAACTCGAACCCCTGAAGACGGACGAGCGCATCGTTGTAGACGTCGCGGACGTTGAACGTGGTCGGTTCGTCGGAGCTGTTGCCGAACATGACAAGCGTCCCCTGGGCGTCGACCTTGGTGACGAGTCGGCCGAGCGTTTCACCTCCCACCGACTCGAGGATGAGGTCGAAACGACCCCGGAGCTGGTCGACGTCCGAGACGACGTCATCGGCGCCGAGCTGGCGGAGTCCCCCCGCCCGCGCCGATCGGCTGCTGACCATCGCCGTCACCTCCGCGCCGCCGAGGTGGGCCAGCTGGATCGCAAACCGGCCGACCCCGCCCGTGGCCCCCGTCACCAGGACTCGGCGACCGAGGATCGATGGTCCCATTCGGAGCATGCGCAGCGCTGCCAGGCCGGCCGTTGGTAGCGTCGCCCCTTGAGAAAAGGAGACTCCATCAGGCAACTCGGCGATCCATCCTTCGTGAACCGCCACCTGCTCGGCCCAGGTCCCGCCTCGCCGGATGCCGACCACCCGGGCGCCGGCTCTTGGGCCGTGTTCGACGTCGGACCGCAGGATGCCGGCGAAGTCCCATCCGGGACGCCAGCCGTCGGTAGCCGTTCCGAGCATCCTCATCTCGCCCCGATTGATCGAGAATGCCCGCACGTCCACGAGCACCTCGCCGGGTGCCGCCACTGGCTCGGGAACGTCCTGTAAGGCGATCCTGCCGGGAGCCGAGCTGTCCGCCACCAATGCGCGCATGGGTCGGGCCCTCCGGTCGAGTCTCCTCTCGTCCAGACGATCGTACGTCCGCGCCGTCGGCGATACGCTGACCTGTCTCAGGATGCTTGTGGCTACCCCGACCAGACTGCCGCGCAGGAAGAACGCTTGGCGGGACCGAACTGAAGGAGCCGTTGCGATGCTCAGTGACCATCCGGTCTTCCCGATCCTGCTGTCGAAGGATCTCGACGCCACCCGAGCGTTCTACCGCGACACGCTCGGGCTAGAGGTCCTACGCGAGGATCCTGGCGACCGGATCGTCTTTCGGTGCGGTGGAGGGACGCAGATCGCGGTCACGCTGAGCACCGTCGGGACAGCCGACACCCAGACACAGATTGCGTGGCGCGTGCCCGACATCCGGGAGGCGGTCGTCGACCTCCGGGCTCGCGGTGTACGGATCGAGGAGTACACCGCCCCCGACCCCGTCACGACCGACGGCGTCGCCGACATGGGCCATTCCTGGGCTGCCTGGTTCATCGACCCGAGCGGGAACGTACTAGCCGTCGTCCAGCCCAAAGGGTGACGGCAGCGCGCCGCAATCCAGGGACGGGTTCTGTCCGTATCTAGTCTCGTTGCGTCTGCAACGAACCACAACCGGGGGCAGATGCAGGAGACAGTCCCAGTGCCGACATACATCGATATCCACGACCTGCCTGGCGTGAAGGCCAGCGACGTGGTCGGGGCCCACGAAGCCGACGTCCGCGTCCAGGACGCGTACGGCGTCAACTACAAGCACTACTGGGTCGACGAGGAGGCCGGCAAGGTCTTCTGCCTCGTCGACGCCCCCGATCGCGACACCGCGGCCCGGGTCCATCGCGAGGCCCACGGTCTCGAAGCCCAAACGCTCTACCAGGTCGAGCAGGGCGCATAGCCACCGAACCGACCTCGATCGGACGACAGCCGCCGGACAACCCGGCGGCTGTTCGATTCAGTCCCCATCGGATGCGGCGGACAAACACCTCGGGCGTACCCTAGGTGCCCATCCGAGGAGAAGCATTGCCGATGGCGAGAGCGCGACGAAAGTCGAGGAATCGAGGGTCGTCAGCGACCGATGATCCCGCCAAAGGAGGCGGCACAGATGACTTCCTGGGGCAGGTCGGCCTGTTCGAGACTGGGAACGGACTTCCCTTCGGACCTGTCGAGATCGCTCTGGCGTTCGTCGCGGCGGTCCTGATCTACCCGGTCACCCGGCTCGTCGGGCGGCTCCTTCGCCGGTGAGACGTCCGCTCGCCCTGGCCGTCCTCCTTGCGGCCCTCGCTGCTGCGTGTGGAAGTGCCAGCGGGCCGTCATCGACCGCTCCAACGGCAGCCCAGCAGTCGGCCAGCCCCACGACGTCGGCAAGCCCGACGACCTCCGCGATTCTGACCGCACCACCGACCATCACGCCCCGCCCGGCAATCGGGCAGCCAGCCGACGACGGAGCTGTCGTCGTCGCCGTAAAGGATGTCGATGACCGGACCAGGGACCTCGTGATCGACTCGCCGGCGATCGGCGGGGAGGTCGGTGTCCGGCTCTACCTGCCGAAGGCGTTCGACGCTCAGCCGACGACGGGCTGGCCTGTCCTCTATCTGCTCCATGGCGGCGGCGGAAGCCATACCGACTGGCCGCGTTACACGGACGCCGAAGACCTGCTCAAGTCGACTGAGGTGCTCGTCGTCCTGCCGGATGCCGGCGAGCTGGGCTTCTACTCGGACTGGTTCAACGACGGCCGAGGTGGGCCGCCCATGTGGGAGACCTTCCACCTCGTCGAGCTGCCTCAGCTGCTCGAGCGCAACTGGCATGCCGGCGACAAGCGGGCGGTTGCCGGCCTGTCGATGGGTGGGTACGGGGCGATGGAGTACGCCGAGCGAAAGCCAGGGATGTTCCTCGCCGCGGCGTCATACAGCGGGGCGCTGGATCCGTACACGGCGGGGCTCGACATCGGCACCGACGACCTGTGGGGCAGTCGCTACTCCGAGGAAGCCAACTGGAAGGCGCACGACCCGACCACGAACGCAGCCGCGCTCAAGGGGACAGCCGTGTACGTGGCCTACGGCGATGGCGGGAAGGGCCCGCTGGATGCCGTGGAGCCTCCCCCCGACGATCTCGAGCCGTGGATAGCCGACCAGAACCGATCGTTCATCGCGGCCCTGAAGAAGGCGAAGATCCCGGCCACGGTCGATGCCTACGGTCCGGGCTCGCACGATTGGCCCTATTGGGAGCGCGAACTCCACGATTCGATGCCGTTCCTCATGAAGGCGCTCGATTAGAAGTCACGGAAGGTCCGGGGTCGGCGTCGCCAGCCAGAGGCCGACGTCGCCCGGGATGCCTTTGAGCGTGACCCGCCCGAGCGGTGCGAACACCGCGGTCCCGGCAGGGAGCGCGATCACGGCACCTTCGTCGACCACGACCTGGCCCGGCCCGGCCTGTCCGGCGATGCGAGCGGCGAGGTTGACCGTCTGTCCATAGACGTCGCCATCGCGGGTCACTACAAGGCCTGCAGCGATCCCGGCATGTGCCGGCGGCAGTCCAGCCGCCTGGACGTCGTCGACGAGCCGGAGAACCGACCGTATCGCGTCGGCTGCACCATTGAAGCGCAACAGGACGCCATCGCCGAGAAGCTTGACCACACGCCCACCGGCATCGCGCACTGCCTGGTCGGAGAGGGTCTGGAGGCGCCCCGCCACGTCCGCAGCGAAGTCATCACCGCGCTCCTTGGTCAACGTCGTGAACCCGGACAGGTCCACGAACGCGATCGCAGGCGGCGACACCGGTCGCGCCGGCAGCCTTCCCGCGACGACCAGGGCATTCTCGACGGCATCGATGATCCGTCGGTTGAGGGTCTGCTCCACTTGACGCTCGTGCAGCCAGCTGACCAGCTCGCGCCCGACGACAGCAGCCTTGAGCGCGGGGTTCTGGTCGGGATCCGACGGGTCGAAGGAAGCGCCATCGCTCGATCGACCGGGAGCGCCCTGGCTGCCCAGCTCCGGTCGCGCGGTGGCATCCCAGACATCCAGCCAGCCCTCCGCCAGCCGTCGGCTCGTCTCCCCGGCCAGTCGCGCGACCCGCACGTCGGCGTCGCCGCCGGGGTCGGCGATGTGCCAGATGTCGAGAAAGCCACGGATGACCCGTTCCTCGTCGACTCGGATGTGCTGTTCGGGTGTGGGCTCGGGCAGCCCGAACGCCGCGAAGACGGCCGGCAGCCGATCGCCGAGTCCGCCCAGCTCGGCGCGCAGGTCCGCGTAGGTGCCGCTGGCGCGAGGACCGGGAGGCTCGAACATGCCACCGACCGCCTGGAACCCGCCGCCGAGCTCGCTGACCAGCCAGTCGACGTCATCCTCCGGGATCCCCGCCTCGAGCAACGCCCGGACCGTGCCGATGACGGCCTCGTCACGTGGGTCGAACCGACCGTCCGGAAGCGTCCGCACCTGGCCGATCGCCACCAGCCGTTCGACCAGGGCCACCGGCGCGCCGGCTTCCTCGGCGAGCTCGGCGAGCGTCACGGTGCGCACGCCGCGATGGTACGCGGGCGCTACGCTGTCGAGCACGGAACGGGCGATCGGCACGAGACGGAGGCGAACGACTTTGACCGACCTGGCGGCGCGACCGGCGATCCCGCCCGGGCTGCTCATCGGCGGCGTCGTCGCGATCGGCCGGCACGTCGCTGCCAGCCGCGGTCCCGGCGGTCGCCGAGGCCCTGGCGGCCGGTGGGGTCCGTGCATTCGAGCTGACGCTGAACAAGCCCGAGGACGCCGCCCTCGCATCGATCGAAGCGGCCGCGCGCCTCGCGCCTGACCTCGGACTCGAGATCGGCGCCGGGACGGTCCTCACGATCGAGGCGGCCACCAGGGCCATCGACGCCGGCGCGACCTTCCTCGTGATGCCGCACCTGGACGAGGAACTCGTGGCGTGGGCAGCCGGCCGCGGCATCCCGGCATTCCCGGGGTGCGCGACGCCGACCGAGATCCTCGCGGCGTGGCGGGCGGGCGCCGCCGCGGTCAAGCTCTTCCCCGCGTCGTCGGCAGGCCCGGGCTTCGTGCGCGAGATGAGCGGCCCGTTCCCCGAGATCCCGCTCGTGCCGACCGGCGGCGTGACCGTCGAGACCGCTCCGGCGTTCATCGCCGCGGGCGCAGTCGCGGTCGGGATGGGCGGATGGCTGCTCGGTGACGGCGTCGCCGCCGGGATCCGGGAACGTGCCACCGCGGTCGTTGCCGCCGTCGCCCAGGCCAGGCGCGGCGCCAGCCGATGACCGAGGTCGTCACCCTCGGGGAGTGCCTCGTCGCGTTCGTCGCGACCACCCCCGGCCCGCTGGCCGAGGCCACCACCTTCGATCGCTTCGTCGTGGGCGCCGAGGCGAACGTCGCGGTCGGACTCGCGCGGCTTGGTCACTCGGTCGCCTTCATCGGCCGGGTCGGTGCCGATGGCTTCGGCGAGGCGATCGCGCGCCGCCTCCGCGGCGAGGGCGTCGACATCTCGGACCTCGCGATCGATCCGGACGCCCCGACCGGGCTGATGTTCCGCGAAAGGCGAGTGCTCGGACCGGCCCAGGTCGTCTACGCACGGAGCGGATCGGCGGGCTCGCGCCTGGCCGCCGCCGAGGTCGAGCGGGCGCTGGCGCGACACACCGACAGCCGCTGGCTCCACCTGACAGGCATCACGCCCGCCCTCTCCGACGGCGCCCTCGAGGCGACCGACGCGCGCGATCGAGTCCGGGCGCGCGGCCGGCGCGACGATCAGCCTCGACCTGAACCTGCGCCGCCGCCTGTGGTCGGACGAGGCAGCCGCGCCCGTCCTGCGCGGGCTGGCGGCCGGCGTCGACGTGATCCTCGGCAGCCCGGACGAACTGGCGGTCCTGACCGGCTCACCGCCGACCACAGCCCAGCGGAGCTGGCACGGGCGACGGTCGATCTCGGTCCGTCGATCGCGGTCGTCAAGCTGGGGGCGGCCGGCGCCCTCGCGATCGCGCGCGACGCCACGGATGAGGTCGTGGTCCGGCCGGCCTTCCCGCTCACCGTCGTCGTCGACCCGGTCGGCGCCGGCGACGCGTTCTGTGCCGGGTTCATCGCGGCCCGCCTCGACGGCGCCGACCTCGGGACCGCGCTCGAGATGGGCAACGCCTGCGGTGCGGCCGCCGCCTCGGCCGTCGGCGACACGACCGGTCTGCCGTCCCGCGCCGAGCTCGCAGCGATCCTGCGGGCCGCTGCGCGACGCCGGAAGCCCCGACACCATCCGGTGACCGTCGCCTTCGAACCCGAGCGTGCTCGTCGATGCCCTGATCCAGGCGGAACCGGAGCTCGCGGCACGACGCGCTGACGTCCGCGTCGTCCGGGCACCCGGCCGCGTCAACCTCATCGGCGAGCACACCGACTACAACCAGGGCCTCGTCCTGCCGGCCGCCATCGACCTCGAGATCCGGATCGCCTACCTCCCGACCGACGACCGACGGGTCCGCCTCCGACGCCTCGACGACGACGAGGCCGACGGCTTCGACCTCGATGACCCGCGGCCCCGGGCAGGGACCTGGCTCGACTACGTCGCCGGCACAGCCTGGGCGCTCACCGAGGCCGGCCTGCCGCTGACCGGGTTGCGCGGCGTCATCGCCTCGACCCTGCCGCCCAACGCCGGGCCTCTCGTCGTCGGCGGCGATCGAGCTCGCCTCGGCCTGGGCGCTCCTCGACGACGCGGCGCCGCGACGTCGACCCATTCAGCCTCGCGCAGATCTGCCAGCGCGCCGAGAACGGGTACGTCGGCGTCCAGAGCGGCCTGATGGACCAGTTCGCGTCGTCGTGCGGCGTCGCCGGACGCGGCCGTGCTGCTCGATTGCCGGTCCCTCGACTGGCGTGCGATCCCGCTACCGCCAGAGGTCGTCCTGGTCGTCTGCCACACGGGCTCGACCCACCACCTCGGGAGCTCCGAGTACAACCTGCGGCGGAGCCAGTGCGATGCCGCCGTGGCCGTCCTGGCCGCCATCGACCCGGCCATCCGGAGCCTGCGCGACGTCACGCTCGAAGCGCTTGCGGCGGCTCGGGACCGGCTCGACCCGATCGCCTACCGGCGCGCCACCCACGTCGTCACCGAGAACGCCCGGGTCGAGGCGACGGTGGACGCCCTCGCCGCCGACGATCTGCCGGCCATCGGTCGCCTCTTCGCCGAGAGCCATGCCTCGCTGCGCGACCTGTTCGAGGTCAGCTCCCCGGAGCTCGACGCGATGGTCGACATCGCCTCGGCCGTGCCCGGGGTCGTCGCCGCCCGGATGACGGGTGCCGGCTTCGGTGGCTGCACCGTCAACCTCGTCCGCCCCGACGCCGTCGATGCGCTGCGCGCCGCCGTGGAGTCCGAGTATCCGAACCGGACGGGCCTGGTCCCGATGGTCCTGCCGGTCCACGCCGCCGAGGGAGCGGGACGCCTGCGCTAGGCCCCAACGGCGGTTCAGGAAGGTCGCCCGCAAGGTGGCCCGCGCAACATGCACCTGGGCCGAGGCGTCCCTTACCCGGCCGCACGTGTCCGTTACGTCGCGCGCCCGAGCCGTAACGTCGCGTTTCCGGAGACTGCGGCATCCTTAGGCGGATCGACAACCCCCGGTCGCGCCTTCTTCACACACATCACGGAGTCCTTCCTCCTCCATGTCTGCCGCTCGAACCGCCCCGCGCACACGTCCGACCACGGTCGGCTGGATCGCCATCATCGTCTTCGTCTTCCTGGCCGGGCTCGGCACGCATCGCGGCGCTCGCCGCGGTCGCGCTGTTCAACTCCGTCAACTCGAACCTGGCCCCGCCGTCGAAGCTGACGACCTACGTCCTCCCGGAGGAGACGATCGTCTACGACCGCACGGGCAAGATCGAGCTGGCACGCTTCGGCGACGCCAAGCGCGAGGTCGTCACGTTCGACGAGATCCCCAAGGTCCTGCTCGATGCGACGACCGCGGTCGAGGACAAGACCTTCTGGGACAACGCCGGGTTCGACCCCGTCGCCATCGTCTCGGCGGCGATCGGCTCGCTTGCGTGGCGACAGCCGCGGCGCCTCGACGATCACCCAGCAGCTCGTTCGCAACACGCTGCTCGATGCCGGCCCTCGTCCAGGACCCGCACCGGACGGCCGAGCGCAAGCTCAAGGAGATCATCGAGTCGATCCGGATCACCCAGGCGTTCCAGGGCGTCGAGGGCAAGCAGCAGGTCATCACCGCCTACCTGAACCAGAACTACTACGGCAACCAGAGCTACGGCGTGAAGGCCGCGGTCCGGTCCTACTTCGGCATCGACCTCAAGGACATCACCCCGGCACAGGCCGCCATCATCGCCGGCCTGCCCAAGTCCCCGTCGAACTACGACCTCGTGCGCAACGCGGAGGAGAACTGCCCGACGGTCGTCGATGAGGGCACCAAGTGCCCGAACCCGGAGCTCGATCGTGCCCAAGGACGCGGTGGTCGTCGAGCGACGCAACCAGATCCTCGAGCTGCTCGCCCAGGGCCGGACCCCGATGTCGGGAAACCAGTACACGTCGCAGGATTTCAAGGCCGCGGAGGACGAGGAAGTCAAGCTCGCCAGCCAGGCGACGCCGCGCTGGATCGCGCCGCACTTCGTGTGGGCCGTCCGAGACGAGCTCGCCCAGAAGCTGTGCGGCGAGGACGCCAGCTGCAAAGCTCTCGAACAGGGAGGCCTGCGGGTCACCACGACCCTCGACGTGAACCTCCAGAAGATCGCCGAGAAGTGGGTCGCGGCGGCGGCCACCGTCCCGAACGCGAAGACGCTCGACGGCTCGACCAAGGCCGCCAAGGCACTCGGCTTCAAGACGCTCGAGCCGTGGATGCGCAAACCTGCGCAACAAGGACCTCCACAACGGAGCGCTGGTCGCTCTCGACTACCAGACCGGTGAGCTCGTCGCCTACGTCGGCAGCCGCAACTACTACGGCTCCTCGAACAAGCCCGACTTCCAGCCGCAGTACGACGTCGTCGGCAAGGGCTACCGCCAGCCCGGTTCGGCGTTCAAGCCGTTCAACTACGCGGTCGGCATCGACGACAAGGCGATCACCGCCGGCACGATGCTGATGGACGTCGGCACCGACTTCGGTGGCGGCTACACGCCGAGCGACGCCGACAACCTCGAGCGTGGCCCGGTCCGCGTCCGCAACGCCCTCCAGTTCTCGCTCAACATCCCGGCGGTCAAGACGATGGGCATCAACGGCCTCGACCACGTCTACGCCAAGGCCCAGGAGTTCGGGATGCAGTTCAAGGGCGAGCGACAAGCCGGGCTGGCCCTGGCGCTGGGTGTCCAGGAGGTCCGGCCGGTCGACATGGTGACGGCCTACGGCACGCTGGCCAACAGCGGCAAGGCGATCGGCCACACATCGATCCTGACCATCAAGGACGCGATCGGCAAGGACGTCGTCGATCCGTACGTGCCGCCGGAAGGCAAGCAGGTCGTCAGCCCGCAGGCGGCCTACATCGTCACCGACATCCTGGCCGGCAACACCAACGAGAAGGTCAACCCGTTCTGGGGCAAGTTCGCGATCAGCGGGCCCGACGGACGCCGGCCGGCGACCCTCAAGACCGGCACCAACAACGATGCCAAGGACCTCAACGCGTACGGCTACATCGCGCCACCGACGCAGGACGGCCGGGGCCAGGGCGCCTATGCGCTCGCGGTCGGCGTCTGGAACGGCAACTCGGACAACAGCCTCGTCTCGACGGCGGCCAACCCGCTCTTCTCGATCGACGTCGCGACGTACGTCTGGCAGGGCTTCCTCAACGAGGCGACCAAGAAGTGGCCCGAGACGAATTTCGAGCGACCGGCCGACGGCCTCGTCCGGCACAAGATCGACCCGTTCACCGGCCTGCAGTCGAACGACAGCAAGGCCATCGACGAGTGGTTCATCGTCGGCGCCGAGCCGAAGGCCGCGGTCGGGCCCGACAAGTGCGGCATCGACGTCGTCGCGGCGGTCAACGTCGAGACGAGCTTCCCCGACTGGATGAAGGCCGACCGCGATTGGCTGCGACGCGCGGAACGTGGGCCCGGCGTCGCCGGCGGACCAGACCGGAATCCGACGGCCTATTTCTACCAAAGGGCCTTCCACCCGTTCGGCTCGTCGTGGGGTCTGCTGGTCGCCGGCAAGTGCGGCGAGCCGAGCCCATCGCCGACCTGTTTCCCGGTGCCGACACCTGACGCCAGCGGCGTGACCCCATCATTCGCGATCCCGACTCCGGAGGGCTCGGCACAGGCGGCACTCCCCTGCCCGCCCGAGAGCCCGGCGGCGTCGCCGTCGGAGGAGGTGTCGGCCCCGCCGACGAGAGCCGCCACCGACCGAGCAACCGACACCCGAGGTCACGCCCGGAGCCGACGCCCGAGGTGACCCCGGAGCCGACGCCCGAGCGTGACGCCAGAGCCTCCGCCTCCCGCCGCGGCCTCGCCGGCCAGCTGACGGGCATTGCCTGACCCGGACCCCGACAGTCGCGACGCGGACGAACCTCCGCCGATCGTCGAGGTTCGGGGTCTAGGTGTCCGACGTGCCGGGCGGTCGATCCTCGGTCCCCTCGACTGGACGGTCCGTGCCGGTGAGCGCTGGGTCGTTCTCGGCCCGAACGGGTCCGGGAAGACGACGCTCCTGTCCACGATCGGGCTCGACCTCTGGCCGACCGCCGGCACCGTGGACGTCCTGGGCGCCCGCTACGGACGTGTGGACTCGCGCGAGCTCAGACGACGGATCGGGACCGCGAGCAGTGCCGTGGAGGCCGCGCTTCGTCCCGACCTGACGCCGGTGACCCTGGTGATGACCGCGCGACACGCGGCGACCGAGCCGTGGTGGCACGTCTACACCGACGACGACCGGGCGCGGGCGCGCGGTCTGCTGGAGGGCCTGGGGCTCGGTGACGTGGCGGATCAGCCGTACGCGACGCTGTCCGCGGGTGAGCGACGGCGGACCTCGATCGCCCGGGCGCTGATGCCGGACCCAGACCTGCTGCTGCTCGACGAGCCGGGCGCAAGCCTCGACCTCGGTGCCCGCGAGACGCTGATCGACGACCTGACGTCGCTTGCAGCCTCCGCCCGACCCGAGGCCATCGTGCTCGTGTCACATCACGTCGAGGAGATCCCGCCCGGGTTCCGTCACGCCCTGGTGCTGGCGGGCGGGGTCGCGGTCGCCGCCGGGCCGATCGAGACCGTGCTGTCCGACGATGTCCTCACCCGCGCCTACGGGATGCCGATCACGGTCGAGTGGCGTGACGGGCGCGCCTGGGCACGGAAGACGCGCCACGGACGCTGACTCGAGACCCGCGACATGCGAATGTCACATCGAAGCGTGATGATGGTCGGGTGAGCACCGCAACCGAGACCTCCTCCGCCCGGAGTCTGCCGACCGCCACGACCGCCCGACGCGACTGGCCGGCCGCGCTCGCCGGGATCCTTGCGGTCGCGACGGCACTCGGCGTCTCGGAGCTGCTCGCCGGCATCCTCCCGGGTGCGACCTCGCTGGTCGCTGCCGTCGGCCAGAAGGTCATCGACCTCCAGCCACCCGGCGCCAAGGATCTCGTCGTCAGCCTCTTCGGGACGAACGACAAGCTCGCCCTCGAGGTGCTCATCGTGGTGGTCGCGATGCTCATCGGAGCCGGTCTCGGGCTGCTGGCGCGGCGTCACTACGGCATCGCTGCCGCGACCTTCGTCGTCTTCGGGGTCGTCGGGTTCGTCGCCTCACTCGGCGATCCGTTGGCGGAAGCCACGACGGTCGTGGCATCGATCGCGCTGTCTGTCGGGGTGGGCCTATGGGTCCTCGGCATGCTCCTGGACCAGCTCGCGCGGCGCCGTCGACACCTCCGGCACGGACGCGCCGGCCGCCGTGATGCCGGACTGGTCGCGCCGGTCGTTCCTCATCCGCTCGAGTGCCGTGGGCATCGGTGCGTTCGCGGCCGGGATCGTCGGCCGGAACCTGATCGAAGGCGGTCGGACCGCCCCGGTCGGCGATGGTCCGCCGGTCCCCCCTGCGTCGGTCACCGTGCCGCCGCTCGCCCCCGAGGCCGACCTGTCGACCACGGTCGGTGGCCTGACCCCGATCGTGATGCCGACCGACAGCTTCTACCGGATCGATACGGCGCTGCTCACCCCGAGCGTCTCGACGACCGGCTGGACGCTGCGCATCCACGGCCTCGTCGATCGCGAGACGGTGCTGACCTGGGAGCAGCTGATCGCCCTCCCGATGATCGAGCAGTACGTCACCATCGCCTGCGTCAGCAACGAGGTGGGCGGCAAGCTGGTCGGCAACGCCAAGTGGACCGGCGTCCGGCTGCGCGACGTCCTCGATATCGCCGGCGTGCAGGCGTCTGCCACGCAACTGGTCGGGCGCTCGGTCGATGGCTGGACGGCCGGGATGCCGACCGCCTGGGTGATGGACCCGGCACGCGAGCCGATGATCGCGTTCAAGATGAACGACGAGCCCCTGCCGCGGATCCACGGCTATCCGGCCCGGCTCATCGTCCCCGGTCTGTTCGGCTACGTCTCGGCGACGAAGTGGCTCAAGGAGCTCGAGCTGACCACGCTCGAATCGTTCAACGGCTACTGGGTCCCGCTCGGCTGGGCGAAAGAGGGCCCGATCCTGACCCAGTCGCGGATCGACACGCCGCGGGGTGGCGTCGCGGCAGGCCAGGTCGCGATCGCGGGGATCGCCTGGGCGCCGGACCGCGGCATCTCGAAGGTCGAGGTCGCCATCGATGGCGTCTGGCGCGACGCCCGGCTGTCGGCACCGATCTCGAACGCCACCTGGGTCCAGTGGGTCACAGACTGGGCCGCCGACGCGGGCAACCACGAGATCAAGGTTCGGGCCACAGACGGCACCGGCGAGGTCCAGGACGAGCAGCCGTCGCCCCCGGCTCCCGACGGAGCCCGCGGCTGGCACACCATCAACGTCAACGTCGGCTGACGCGGCGAGCGCGGACTTCTGCTAGGCCTGCTGGGAGTCGGTCGCCGCCGTATTGTTCAGGACGCAGTCGTCGGCGCCCATGACCTCGGCGAGGGATGGCGTCTCCGACATCAGCTTCTCGCCGTAGGCGATCGCCTCGTCGATCGGCAGCTCCGCCACGGAGTCGTCGTCGCCGCGGAGCAGATACAGCGCGCGAAGCTGGACCAGCCGCTCGAAGAACTGTCGCCGCTCGTACTTCGTCATCTCGTTCCCTGACCTTCTGTCTCGATCGATGGCCCGGTGGGTCCCGGGTCGATGGATGCATGCTCGGCCTAAGGCGGCACCCCACACATCGACCGTTCTCCGTATCGGGCGGCTTCATGCCCCCTTATTTCTGGGTGCGAACCGACCTGGACGGCCTTACGGCGAATCGGTATAGAGTCCGGTCATGCCTCGACGCCGTTACCTTTTCGATCCACCGGAGCGCTTCGTGGCCGGCACCGTCGGCCAGCCGGGCGACCGGACCTTCTTCCTCCAGGCACGCGACGGGGTTCGCGTGGTGAGCGTGGTCCTCGAGAAGGTCCAGGTCGCCGTCCTCGCCGACCGCCTGGGCGAGCTGCTGTCCGAGCTCGAGCGGCGCGGGATCGAAGCCGAGGAGGCCGCCGAGCGAGCGACGTCATCCGCCGTCGACACGGGACCCCTAGACGAGCCACTCAACGAGGCGTTCCGCGCCGGTTCGCTGACGCTCGGCTGGGACGGCGACGCCGAGCGCGTCCTGGTCGAGGCTCGCGCCCAGTCCGAGGACGGCGAGGAGATCGACCCCGACGAGGACGACGACGAAGACGAGGACGGCCCCGACCTCCTGCGCGTGCGGATGACCGCCGACGCGGCCCGTTCGTTCGTGGCACGCGCGACCCGGATCGTCGGTGCCGGGACGTCCGCCCTGTCCGCTGTGCGGTGCGCCGCTCGACCCGCAGGGCCACATCTGCCCGCGGCGCAACGGCCACTACGTCAACTAGTCGGTCGCGATCCGTGATCGATCGAGGGACGACGCTCGAGGCGCTGCGCGAGGGTGATATCGCGATCGTCGGCCGGATCGTCGCGTCGTCGAACAACGCGATGCTGGTCACCGTGACGCGTGTCTGCCCGGATCCGGAGCCAGAGCCCGTACTGGTGCTCGACGCGATCTACAAGCCGACGCTCGGCGAGCGGCCGCTCGACGACTTCCCCGACGGCACGCTGGCCCACCGCGAGGTGGCCGCCTGGCACGTCTCCGAGGCGACCGGCTGGGGCATCGTGCCGCCGACGATCCTGCGCGACGGGCCGTTCGGCGAGGGGATGGTCCAGGCGTTCATCGATGCCGACCCCGAGGTCGACGTCATCGCGATGGTCGTCGACGACGATCCGCGTCTGCGCCGGATGGCCGTGCTCGACGCGATCATGAACAACACCGATCGCAAAGGCGGCCACATCCTGCCGGTCGATGGCGGCCGCCACGTCTACGGGGTCGACCACGGGGTGACCTTCTCCCCGACCCCGAAGCTGCGGACCGTGCTGTGGGGCTGGCGCGGTCAGCCGCTCACGCCGGACGAGGTCGATGGTGTGGAGCGCGTCCGCGACGGCCTCGACGGGGACCTCGGCGTCACGCTCGCGGGGCTGCTGTCACGGGCCGAGGTGCGTGCCACGGCCCGGCGGACCGAGGCGCTGCTGACCAGCGGCTGCTTCCCGTACCCCTCCCCGGACTGGCCGGCGATCCCCTGGCCGCCGTTCTGAAAACGAAACGTCGCGGTGAGTTGGGCCTCACCGCGACGTCTGAAACGGCCGTTCGGGGCGGCTAGCCCTAGGCGCGTCCGAACAGGGACTTGATGCCCGGCTGGTTCAGGTAGTACAGGACCGCGCCGTAGAGGACGATCGTGATGGCCTCGCTGACGATGCTGGCGCCACCGAGGATCAACACGAGCGCGTAGATGATCGAGCCGGCGGCAAGCACCACGCCGAGCGGCCACGCCCATGGCTGGAGCGTCCACGCTCCCCAGGAGAACGCCAAGGACAGCGCGGCGAGAGCGAGCGCGGCAAGGCCGAAGAGCGCACCGGCGGCGCCGAACAGGACGGTCCCTCCGAGGAAGAGGGCAAAACCGCCGAGGAGACCGAGGACGCCGCCGATCCCGGCAAGGATGGCCAGGATCGTGATACCGGTCGGACGCGCCGCTGCAGCCGGGGCCCCGCTGGCCGGCGGGGTCCAGATGTTGGAGTTGGACGCCGGCGGAGCGGCCGGCGGAGCAGCCGCAGGAGCGGGATCGGGCGCCGGCGGCGGGGGGTCCACCGGGGTCGCAGCTGGGGTCGGGTCAACCGGGGTTTGATCGGTCATCTGGGCATTGCCTCCCTCGACGATTCCGGGTCGGTAGCGTCCCGCCGCCCTCGGGTCTACTTCATCCTAGCGGCATGAACGTGCCTGACAAGCCCAATTCGGCAACGCGCGCCAGCGTCAGCGCACCAGTTCCTCGGCCAGCAGGTCCATCAGCAGAGCGTCGACCCAGCGTCCATCGGTCATCCGTTGGTAGCGGCGCATGACCCCGACCGGCCGGAATCCGAGCTTCGCGTAGGCTGCGATCGCGTGGGTGTTCTCGGCGGCCGGATCGATCGTGATCCGGTGATGGCCGCGCTGGTCGATGAGCTCGATGGCGAGCGTACGGATGGCATCGGGACCGAGACCGCGACCCTGGGCGTCCGTGCGCAGGAACAGGTCGATGCCGGCGTGGCGGAAGTCGGGCTCGGCCTCCTCGACCGCCTGGATGTAGCCGACGACCGCGCCCTCGTGCTCGATCGCGAAGCCCTCCTCGTCCGAAGCTCCGGCGGTCAGGTCACGCCGGACCCGCTCGAGGTCGAACGTGCCCCACCAGCCAGCCACCGCGGGCTCGGCAAGGATCTCGGCAAGGATCGGCGCGTCGTCGGGCGTGACCGGTCGAAGCGTCACGTGTCGTCCGTGAAGGTCCATGACCGGAGCGTAGCGTGTGGGCGCTGCGTTGGCGGTCGCCTGCGCGCTTTGGGATTTGATGCGTGTTTTCGGGCGCTCGCGATCACCCGTCCGTCGCATGCCAATAGGCGGCATCAACCAGAGTTGTGGGCGCGGCCCCAGCAGCGATATGCCGCCCATTGGCATCAGAAACCGAGGTGGTTCCGGAGACCCCAGATCAAGCATCACCCCGGCGTCGGGGCGCCCGCGGCACGACCCGGGCGCCGATAAACCGCCGATGCAGCCCGCCCGACTACGATGACCGGGTGCCCAGCCACGACCCCGACGACCTCCTGACCGACCTCGATCCGGCCCAGCGCGAGGCCGTCCTCATCACGTCCGGGCCGTTGTGCATCCTGGCCGGCGCGGGCAGCGGCAAGACACGGGTCATCTCGCGACGAGTCGGCTACGCGCTCGCCACCGGTGTGGTCCGGCCGCGCGACGTCCTGGTCGTCACGTTCACCGACAAGGCCGCCGGCGAGATGCGGACGCGGCTGGCGGCGCTCGGTCAGCCGGGCGTGGCGGCCTCCACGTTCCATGCCGCCGCGCTCCGTCAGCTCCGCCACTTCTGGCCGCGCGTCCATGGCAGCGATCCGCCGTCGATCCTCGAGTCGAAGGTGCCGATCCTCGCGCCGCTCGCGGCCGGGCTGCCGGGCGGCTACCGGTTCCTCGCCGTGCGTGACCTGGCGGGCGAGATCGAGTGGGCCAAGGCACGGCGGATCCGTCCGAGCGACTACGAGATGCGAGCGATCGACGACGAGCGCGATGCATCCCTCCCGCCGGACCTGATGGCCACCCTCTACCGCCGCTACGAGACCGCCAAGGCGCGAGCCGGCCGGATCGACTTCGAGGACATGCTCGAGCTGACGATCGGGCTCATCGAGTCCGACGACGCCATCGCGGCCGAGGTCCGCGACCGCTACCGCTGGTTCTCGGTCGACGAGTACCAGGACACCAACCCGCTCCAGGCGGCGCTCCTCGACGCATGGCTCGGCGGGCGGCAGGACCTCGCCGTCGTCGGCGACGAGGACCAGACGATCTACACGTTCACCGGCGCAAGCAGCGATTACCTGATCGGCTTCGAGGCACGCTATCCGGATGCGCGGGTCGTGAGGCTCGAGACCAACTACCGATCCACGCCCGAGGTCCTGGCATTCGCGAACAGCGTCCTGGCGGCTGGGCGATCCGCTCCCGACGAACGCCTGCCCGGCGTCGCGCCGCGACCGCCGAAACGCCTGGTCGCGAGCAACGACTCGGGACCGAGGCCCGAGATCGGTGGATTTGCGACCGACGAGGCAGAGCTGGCCGGGATCACCGCCGCGATCCGGGCGCTCGCGCGGGCCGGGACCGAGCACGGCGCGATGGCGATCCTGGTCCGAACGAACGCGCAACTGCCGGCGATCGAAGCCGCGCTCGGTGCGGCCGGGATCCCGTTCCACGTTCGCGGCGAGCGATTCTTCGCCCGACCGGAGGTCCGCCGGGCGATGCGAGTCGCCGGCCTGCTTGCCCGCGTCGAGAGCGACGAGCAGCTGGTCACCCGACTGGCGTCGGCCTTCGAGCGCGAACTCGGCGTCCGCCGCGACACCGTGCCCGACGGCGAGGCCGCGGCGGAACGTCACGGCGCGGTCGTCACGCTCCTGGAGCTTGCCGAGGACCTGGCGAGGGCGGAGCCCATGGCGGATGTGCCGGCGTTCCTCGCCGAGGTGGAGCGGCGGACCGAGGTCGAGGCCGGCGGGATCGCGACCGGCGTCGAGCTCCTGACCTACCACCGCGCCAAGGGTCTCGAGTGGGACGCGGTCTTCCTCCCGGCACTCGAGGAGGGCACGCTGCCGATCCGCCAATCGACGACCCCGGACGAGCTCGCGGAGGAGCGGCGCCTGCTCTACGTCGGGATCACCCGCGCGAGGCGGTACCTGTGGCTGTCCTGGGCAACGACCCGGACGGCGGCTACGGGACGCGGTGGCCGGCGCAACCGGTCGCGGTTCCTCGATGGACTCGTGCCGGCGTCAGCCCGCCGGGTCGCGGCGGCCGAGACCGCGGGGCCGAGCGGCCGCCAACCGACCGTCAAGGTCGATCCGGCCGACCGGTCGCCGCTCTCGAATGCGCTGCGTGCCTGGCGCACGGCCCGTGCCCGCGCCGACGCCGTCGCCCCATTCATCGTCTTCCACGACTCGACCATCGAGGCCATCGCAGCTCGCCGGCCGCGGTCGATGGCGGAGCTGCGCCGCGTTCCGGGCGTCGGGCCGATGAAGCTCGACCGCTACGGAGAAGAGATCATCGGGGTGGTGGTCCGCGACGGCTAGGCGCGGACTTCCTGGCGCATGAACGCGACGTAGGCCAGGCCGAAGCAAACGACGGTCAATGCCACGAGTGCCACCACCTGTGGCATCACCAGCAGCAGGCTCTGGTCGAACGCGAGCAGCGTCGGGACCTGCTGCGCGGCTTGTTGCGCCTGGCCGAGCGATCCGGGCAGGTCGAGCTGCGGGTTGCTGCGCGGATCGAGCAGGACCGCGGTCACCTCGGAGTAGAGCTGGCCCGGGCAGCAGCCGGCTGATGAACTGCTGGGTCTGCGCCTGGCCGATCTGCTCCTCGAGCGTCGACCCCGTCAGCGGCGAGATGGCACGACCGATGATGTCGAGGATCAGCCCGCCGAAGATCGTCAGCACGAACCAGATCCCGAAACCGATCAGCGCTGACGTCGCCGCGCGCCGCACCACCACCGACAACAGCAGCCCGAAGGCCAGCCACAGCCCGACGTACACGAACGTCACTGCGATCCAGGCCACGAGTCGGACGACCTCCTCCGAATCCGGGACGATCCCGAGTCGGAAGATGCCGAAGCCGGCGATGATCCCGATGACCGCCACAAGCACGACCCCGATGACCGCCAGCCCGGCCGCGAACTTGCCGTTGATCACGTCGTCGCGGTAGATCGGCTGGGCCAGGAGGCGTGGCAGCGTCCCCTCGGAGCGTTCGCCGTTGATGGCATCGAACGCGAACGCGAGCCCGAGCAGCGGCGCCACGATGGCAACGAACGAGTCGACGCGCAGGAACGAGTAATCCTGCGAACCGATCGTGAACAACGCGAGGAAGACGGCCGGGGCCGCGCTTGCCTGGGGCGCAGCGGCTCGGATCAGGTCGGCGGCGAAATAGAGCGGGATCGCGGCGGCGAGGCCGAGCACGATCAGCAGCACGATGAACCGGACGCTCAGCAGGTGGTCGCCAAGCTCCTTGGCGGCGATGACCCGCCAGCCGGCACGCGGCACGCGGCCCTCGAGGCGGTCCGCGACCGGCGGCTCTCCCTTGACCTCGACCGGGGCGTCGACAGGCGGGGCAGCGGCGTTCATTCGCGTCTCCGTCGGCTGGCGGTCCGGGCGATCGACTTCCGTTTCAGTCCGGGAGCCTTGACAGGCGGCCGCTCGACCGCGGTGCGGTAGATGTCGTCGAGGGATGGCACGACCGGCCGCAGGGCGGTCAGGCGCAGGCCGTGCTCGACCGCGGCGACGAGGATGTCCTGGCGCACGCGGCCTTCTCGATCGGCGGGGCGGACGTGGACCCGCCAGGTGCCGGTGCCTTCGGGCGGCGCCTCGACGGACTCGACAGATTCGATCCCCTCCAGCGTCGTGCTCGCCCGCTTGACGTCGGCCGGCGTCGGCAGCTCGAGTCCGACCTCGATCACGGCGGTCCCGTCACCGAACTGGGTCGCGAGCTCGTCGACCGTCCCGACCCCGATGAGGCGGCCCGCCGCGAAGATCCCGATCCGGTCGCAGACGGACTGGACCTGGCTGAGGAGGTGGCTGGAGAGCATGATCGAGAGGCCGCGCTCGGTGACGAGCCGGCGGAGCAGGTCGAGGATCTCGATGACGCCGATCGGGTCGATCGACGTGGTCGGCTCGTCGAGGATCAGGAGGTCGGGCGACTTGACCAGGGCATCGGCGATGCCGAGGCGCTGGCGCATGCCGCGGGAGTAGGTGCCGACCCTGTCGTCCGCACGGTCGGCGAGACCGACCTGGGCGAGGACCTCGTCGATGGCGGTCTCCGCCTCGGCCTTGCGCAGGCCGTTGAGACGGGCCGTGTAGCGCAGGTTCTGGCGGCCGGTCATGTTCTCGTAGAAGCCGACGGCGTCGGGCAGGTAACCCACCCGTCGCTTGACCTCGCGCGGCTCCCAGGCGGGATCGAGCCCCATCACCGATGCCTCGCCGTCGGTCGGCTCGGACAGTCCGAGCAGCATCAGGATCGTGGTCGTCTTGCCCGCGCCGTTCTGGCCGAGCAGTCCGAAGATCTCGCCCGGGTAGACCGCGAGGTCGAGCCGATCGACCGCGGTCAACGTCCCGTACTTCTTGGTCAGCCGGCGCGTCCGGATGACCGGCTCGGGACGATCCGTGTCGGTGGCTCGAGCGGCGGCGTCGTCTCCGGGCTGGACGGACGGGGCGGCCGTTGGTGCCCCCGCCTCGCTCATCGGCGGCCGTACCGCTGGAAGGTCCACCACAGGCCGATCAGCACGAGCGCGATCAGCCCGATCCCGACGATGCCCCACAGCAACGACGTCTGGATCGTGACCCGGATGTCGGCCGAGGCGGTGGCGACCGGTGCCGTCGCCTTGAACGTGGTCACGTAGTCACCGGCGATAGCGTCGGGGGATGGTGTCACGCGGGCGACGACGTTGACCGTCTTGCCGGCGGGGACCGTGACACTCGGGGTATCGAAGTCGGTCTTCCAGCCGGTCGGCGCCGTCGCGCTCATGACCGCCCCCTCGATGTCGGCCGTCCCGGTGTTCGTCAGCGTCAGCGTGATGTCACTGGCAGAGCCTGCCGTGCCACTCATGTTGAGTCGCTGGTCGGAGGTCGAGAGCGCGAGATCGTAGCTCCCGGTGATCTCGACCGAGAGATCGGCAGTGGCCGAGCGGCTGCCACTGGTCGCGTTGACCGTGATCGGATACGAGGCGGCAGCGGTGCCCTCCGCGGGCTTCGCGGAGACGCTGACGGTCGAGCTGCTGCCGGCCTTGACAACGACGCTCGCGGCCTGTGCCTGCGAGCCGACCTGGGCGGTGACCGTCCAGCCGGCCGGGCCGCTGGCGTTGACGCTGAACGGCAGGTCCTCGGGGGTGTCGTTCTTGAGCGTGAGGCTGAACGGGAAGGTCGCATCGGAGGCGCCCTTCAGTTGCGGGGTATCGGTGGTCAGGCTGATGTCACCGGCTGCGTTCGGGGCGACCCGGATGTCGACCGGCAACGTCGTCGACGCGCCGGAGACCGTCCCGCGGACGACGATGCGCGTCGTCCCCTCGGTGGCGTCGGTCGGGACCGTCACGTTGAGCGTGATCTTGGTCGCGGTCTTGCCGTCGGATTCGACCCCGTCGATCGTGAACCCGCCTCCGCGCAGGACGGCCGTCCAACCGGTCGGGACATTGCCGACCGAGAGCGCGACGCGACCTGGAGCGCTCGTCGTGACCGAGATGTCGAAGCTCGGCGCGGAGCCCGGCGCGACGGCGACCGCCGGGAAGGGCGTGCTCAAGGTGATCTCGCCTGCAGCGGACATGCCCGGGGCTGCAGCCAGCATCACGAGTCCTACGATCGACGCCATCAGTGTGTTTCTCGCCGTGCGTGATCGAACGTCCGAGACCCTGGACACCACGGACACAGGCCACCTCCTCTGTACAGTCATATCGCATCGGCTGCCTGGGGACAGCCGGTTCGTGGGCGCGCGTTCCCCCGCGGGCCAGTCGGCGGGGAGTGTGCGGCCTGAACGGTGGTCGAATCAACCATGATTCGGTTCAGAGACCGCAACCTTCGAGACCGCACCGGAGTCAAGCCAACCACCCCGGACCATCGGCTGTTTGACGAATCGACGATTTTCGGCGATAGTTGATGAGTAATCAGTCCGACGCGACGACCCGGTTCGAGTGACCAAACCCCGCTCCCGGCCCGGCGCGCAGACATCCAGAAACCCGTCGTTCCCAGCCTTACTGTAGGTTCCGAACGAAAACCAGGAATGCGCAGCGATCGCCCACACCGCGATGCGCGCGCACCAGAAAGCACAAGTCACTTCACCATGATGACCCGTTCCGCCACATCGTCCGTCACCGGACGAGCGTCCGCGATGCGCCGTATGCGCCGCCGGTCGACCGCCGCCTCGGTCAATTCCAAGTTCTTCTGCGGCACCAACGGCTGCCCGAGCTTCCTCGAGTTCGATCCCCTCACCGGGGTCGCCACCTGCACCATCTGCGGGTTCGTCCGCCGGGTCAACTGACCCGCGGAACCCGCCTCATACCGACACCGTCGCGGCAGAACGCCGGCCCTCCTCCCGGGCCGGCGTTGCCGTGTCTGCATCCCAGTCCGTCGCGTCGCACGACGCGAGATGGGCGCACGCGTCACCGGTGAGCCCGCCATCCTGATCGAGTGACCGACGTCGTCCGACTCGACCGTGATCGCCTGGCCCGCTTGATGGCGAGCGAGCAACGTCGCTTCGCCGACGCCCACCCGCGGTCGGCCGCGCTCCACCAAGCGGCGAAGGCCTCGCTCCTCGATGGCGTGCCGATGCCGTGGATGATCAAGTGGGCCGGGCCGTTCCCACCGTATGTCGAGTCCGCCGAGGGCGCACACGTCACCTGCGTCGACGGCCACGACTACATCGACCTGTGCCTCGGCGACACCGGGGCGATGGCGGGCCACGGTCCGGCCCCGACGATCGCCGCCGTCGAACGCCAGCTGCGCCGCGGCATCACCCACATGCTCCCGACGGACGACGCCGCCTGGGTCGGCGAGGAGCTGACCCGCCGGTTCGGTGTCGGCTCGTGGCAGTTCGCGCTGTCGGCGACCGACGCGAACCGCTGGGCGCTCCGGCTCGCCCGGCACGTCAGCGGCCGGTCCAAGGTCGTCGTCCACGACCACTGCTATCACGGCTCGGTGGACGAGGCGATCGCCATGCTCGGCCCCGACGGATCGGTCGTGCCGGTCCGCGGCAACGTCGGGCCGCAGGTCGACGTCGCCGAGACGACCCGCGTCGTCGAGTTCAACGACATCGCCGGTCTCGAGGCCGCGCTCGCCGACGGCGACGTCGCCGCGGTCCTGTTCGAACCGGCCCTGACCAACGTCGGGATCGTGCTCCCGGAGCCCGGCTATCACGAGGCGGTCCGCGAGATCACCCGCCGGACCGGCACGCTCCTGATCATCGACGAGACCCACACGATCTGCGCCGGGCCGGGTGGCGCGACGCTCGCCTGGGGACTGGAGCCGGACCTGGTCGTCATCGGCAAGACGATCGGTGGCGGGATCCCGTCGGCCGCCTATGGGTTCACCCCGGAGGTCGCGGAGCGCGTGCGCGGCTCGATCGAGGTCGAGGATTCCGATGTCGGGGGGATCGGCGGGACGCTGGCCGGCTACGCCCTGTCGCTGGCCGCCACCCGGGCGACGCTCGGCGAGGTGCTGACGCCCGAGGCGTTCGAGGGGATGATCCCGCTCGCCGAGCGCTGGGAGGCAGGCGTGAACGCGGTCCTGGTCGCGACGGGCGTCCCGTGGCACGTGACACGGCTTGGCGCGCGAGCCGAATATCACTTCATGCCGACGCCGCCGCGGACCGGCGCCGAACAATGGGCGAACGCCGACTCCGAGCTCGAACGGTTCCTGCACCTGTGGGCGATGAACCGCGGGATCCTGATGACGCCGTTCCATAACATGGCGCTCATGTCGCCCGCGACAACCGCCGCCGATGTCGACCGCCACACCGAGGTGTTCGCCGACGCGGTCGAGGCGCTCTTCGCGTGACCGGCGCGCGACGCGGGGCTGCGCCCGGCGTCCGGCTGCGTGACGTCACCCTCGACGACGCCGACCTGCTCGACGCCTGGAACGCCGACCGTCGGCGTCGGGCGAGTTCAACGATTTCGGTGGGTCGCCGAAGATCGATCGATCGCGAGGCCCTCGCCCGTGGACCGCTCCGCAACGAGCGGAACGGCCAGCTGATCATCGAGCGCGTCGCCGACGGGAAGCCGATCGGGACCGTCGGCTGGCACGCAGTGGGATACGGACCGAACCCCGAGTCGTCGGGCTGGAACGTCGGGATCGCGCTGCTGCCCGAGGCCCGCGGCCAGGGCCACGGAACGGACGCCCAGGCACTCCTCGCGGCGTACCTGTTCGAGAACACGGACGTGAACCGGATCGAGGCCCAGACCGATGCCGACAACATCGCCGAGCAACGGTCGCTCGAGAAGGCCGGGTTCGTCCGCGAAGGGACGGCCCGCGGCGCCCAGTTCCGCGCCGGCGCCTACCACGACCTCGTGACCTACTCGATCCTGCGCGGCGAAACGTAGAGGCGAAACACGACCGCGACAGGCGAGCTGACACGGTCCGCTGCTACGGTTGGGGCGCATGGATCGCATCGACGGCCGACCCGTCTACTCCGCCACGGACCTTGTCGCCTTCCTCGCCTGCGAGCATCTGACCCAGCTCGAGCGCGCCGCCATCGCCGGATTGGTGGAGCGGCCGATCCGCGACGATCCGGAGCTCGACGTCATCCGCAAGCGCGGTTTCCAGCACGAAGCGCGGTACCTCGCGGACCTGCGCGCCGATGGCCGCGTTGCCGTCGAGATCGAGCAGGACGGGTCGATCGCGGATCGAGGCGACCAGCTGCGAGCCGCCGCGGAAGCGACGATCGCCGCCATGTCCGCGGGCCACGACGTCATCTACCAGGCCACCTTCTTCGACGGCATGTTCCGCGGCCACGCCGACTTCCTCCTCCGCGTCGATTCGCCCGACCGCCCGTCGCGCTGGGGCCCGTACCACTACGAGGTTGCGGACACCAAGCTCGCGCGCCATGTCAAGGCAAGCGCGATCCTCCAGATCTGTTCATACGTGGACCACCTCGAACGCATCCAGGGCGTCCGTCCCGAGTGGCTCCACGTCGCCCTCGGCGGGAGTGCACGGACCGTCGAGCGGCTGCGCGTCGACGACTACATGGCCTACTACCGGAGCGCACGCGACCGTTTCCTCGCCACGCTGGCCGACGAGACACCGCCGACCTACCCGCCCGCGACGACATACCCCGAGCCCGTCGAGCACTGCGATGTCTGCCGCTGGGCGGCCGAATGCGCGAAACGGCGTCGCGATGACGATCACCTGAGCCTCGTCGCCGGGATCTCTGCCCGGCAGCGGAGGGCGCTGGGCCTGCGCGATGTCGCCACCCTGGAAGCGCTCGGTGATTTCGAGCCTGCCGATGGAGCCGCAACTCGAGGGAGTCGGCGAAGGTGCGCTCGTCCGCGTCCATGAACAGGCACGGATCCAACTGGAGGGTCGCCGCGACGGCCAGCTCAAATATGAGCTCCTCCTCCCATCGGGCAGCGAGGTCGACGTCGATCGCGGGCTGGCGTCGCTCCCGGCGCCGTCGCCCGGCGACCTGTTCTTCGACATCGAGGGCGACCCATACGCCTTCGACGACGGCCTCGACTACCTGTTCGGCCTGCTGGACACGAACGAGACATTCACCGCGATCTGGTCGCGCGATCCCGCGAACGAGTTCTCGCTCGACGGTGAGCGACGCGCCTTCGAGCAACTGGTCGACGTCATCATCGAGCGCCTCGAACAGGATGAGACGATGCACGTCTACCACTACGCGCCGTACGAGCCGACGGCCCTGAAGCGCCTGATGGGCCGGTATGGGACGCGCGAAGCCGAGGTGGATCGCCTCCTCCGCGAAGGGGTGATGGTCGACCTCCTGCGTGTCGTCCGGCAATCGCTTCGGGCATCGGTCGAGAGCTACTCGATCAAGAAGATGGAGGCGTTCTACGACTTCACCAGGGAGATCGACTTGCGCGATGCGGGGTCGAGCATCGTCGCCTTCGAGGAATGGCTCCAACTCGGCGAAGGAGAGCGGCCGGCGGCGACGCATCTCGATCGCATCGAGCGGTACAACCGCGACGACGTCGTCAGCAACCTCCGGCTGCGCGATTGGCTCGAAACGTTGCGCACCGAGTTCACGGAACAGACCGGTCTCGAGGTCCCGCGGCCAGTCGTACGGACCGCTGAGCTGCCGCCCGACCTGACGGAAGCCCAAGCCCGGGTCGAGGCGCTCGTGGAACGCCTTGCCGGTCCCGACGCCGTGCCCACTGACCCGCTAGGTCGGACGCCCCAGCCAGCAGGCGACGTGGCTGCTCGGACAGCTCCTCGGGTGGCATCGGCGTGAGGACAAGTCGATGTGGTGGGAATTCCATCGGCTCCTGGAGCTGACGCCCGAGCAGCTCGTGGACGAGGAAGATGCGATCGGCCTGCTCGAACCGGTCGGTCCCGTCGACGACGAGAAGAAGGGCAAGCAGACGTGGCGCTACTCGTTCCCCGCCCAGGATTACGACCTCGGCCGCGGCGAGGTGTACGACCCAGCCAACAAGCAAGCCCGCCCGAACGACTCCCCGTTCACGTGGAAGGTCGGCGAAGGCGCCGCGGTCGATGCCGCGAAGAGGACCGTCGACTTCAAGCGGACGGTGAACGAGCCGCATCCACGCGCGATCGTCCCACTGAACTGGGTCAGGACCAAGGATCACCAGTCGTCGCTCTACGACCTCGGCGTGTGGGTCGCCGACCATGGGATCGAGGCGACCGGTCCGAACCGTGCCGGCCGCGACCTGCTGTTCGGCCTGCCTCCCCGTCTCGGGCAATGGCTGGACGAAGAGCTCTGCCGGCCAGGCGAGTCGGACCTCGCCGCGGCACGCCGGCTCGCCCTTGCCCTCGACCACACGACCCTCGCGATCCAAGGCCCGCCTGGCTCGGGCAAGACTTACACCGGGGCGCGGATGATCTGCTCGCTGCTCGCCGCCGGAAAGCGGGTCGGCATCACGGGGACCAGCCACAAGGTTATCGGCAACCTGCTGACCGCTGTCTTCAAGGCCGCCAGCCTGGAGGGCGTCACGGTCCTGCCCGTCCAGAAGGGCGACAAGGACCAGGTGCTCGTCGACGAGCGCGTCGTCCGCGGCAAGGACGCCGCGGATGTCCGGGCCCGGCTCGACGACGGTCGAGCGAACCTGGCGGCCGGAACGTCATGGCTCTGGGCGTCCGCGAGGATGACGGACGCCGTCGATGTCTTGTTCGTGGACGAAGCCGGCCAGATCTCGCTGGCGAACGTGATCGCAATCTCGCGGGCGACCGAGAGCCTGGTACTGCTCGGCGATCCCCAGCAACTCGATCAGCCACTCAAGGGAAGCCATCCCGAGGGAGCCGACCGCTCTGCCCTGGCGCATATCCTCGGTCGCGACGCCACGATGCCATCGACGCGAGGCCTCTTCCTCGAGACCACGTGGAGGCTTCATCCCGACCTGTGCGACTTCACCTCGGAGGTCTTCTACGACGACCGTCTCGAGCCAGAGCCGGGACTCATCGTCCAGCGGGTCGATGCGACAGCGTCGATGGCCGACGGAACCGGGCCTCGGCTCCTCGAGACCCCCACGATCGGCGCCGACAACGAGTCCCCGATCGAGGCGGACGCTGTCGCGCGGCTCGCCTATGCCATCGTCGACGGGGGCAGCACCTGGGTGAACGAGAAGGGCGAGGAGCACGCTGTCGGCTGGCCGGACATCCTGATCGTCGCTCCCTACAACGCTCAGGTCGGCGAGATCAAGCGGCGCCTTCCCGTGGAGGCCCGTGTCGGGACCGTCGACAAGTTCCAGGGCCAGGAGGCACCGATCAGCATCTACTCGATGACGACCTCGTCGCCTGAGCTCGCACCGCGCGGGATGGACTTCCTGTACAGCCGGCACCGGCTCAATGTCGCCACGTCCCGGGCGCGCTGCATCAGCGTCGTCGTGGCATCGCCCGACCTGTTTCGGGTGCGGGCACGCACGCCCGAGCAGATGCGGCTCGCCAACGCGTTCTGTCGCTTCGCGGAGATCGGCGCCCGACGGCGCGTGAGCCTCAGCGGGTGCCGATCAGCTCGCGCCTGACCCATTCGGCCAGCACCTGCGCACACGCCTCGACCTCGGCGATCGGGACGTGTTCGTCGGCGCTGTGGGCGACCCGGACGTCACCGGGGCCGAAGATCACGCACGGCGTGCCGCCGACGTTGACGAACATCTGCATGTCGGCGCCGTACGGCTCGCCGAGCAGCGTCGGGCGTGCGCCCCGTCACGTCTTCGACGACGGCGGCGAGACCGACCGGCAGCGGGTGGTCCGACGGCACGCGCGCCGAGCCGAAGCGGCCGCCGGTGATCTCGACGGTCGCCGGGTGATCGCGCAGGAACTCGTCAGCGGCGCAGGCGACCGCGATGGCCGACCGTAGTTCGGCTTCGGCCTCGGCCGGGCTCTGTCCGAGCCGCACACCGTAGCGACCATCAGCGGTGACGCGGTCCAGCACGGTCGACGCCCACTCCCCTCCTCCGACGATGCCGATGATCGTCGGGTACGGGCAGCCCGAGCGCGGTCATCAGCGGGTCGGTCTCGGCCGCGTTGCGCCGCGTCTCGTCGGCCTCGAGCGCCGTGGCCAGCACGAACAGCTTGTCGAGGGCCGAGACGCCCTCACGACGCTGGGATGCGTGGGCGGCGCGGCCCGGAACGGTCAACCGGAACGTGATCGCGCCGGCATGCGCGACGACGACATCGAGGTTCGACGGCTCCGGGATGATCGCCAGGTCGCCGGTCGCGCCGGCACGGATGGCCGCGAGCGTCCCCTGTCCGCCGTCCTCCTCGGACGGCACGAACGCCACGAGCAGCTCCCCGTCGAGACGCGCCAGGTCCCCGCTCGCGCCGAGCACCCGGATCGCCGCGAGGATCGACGCCACGCCGCCCTTCATGTCGCAGGCGCCGCGTCCGTACACCGCGCCGTCGCGGATCTCGCCGCCCCACGGATCGACCGTCCAGGTGGCCGGATCGCCCGGCGGCACGACGTCGAGATGACCCGACAGGATCACGCGCCGCCCACCGGGTCGTCCGAGCTCCGTCCCGATGACGACGGGCAGCGAGGTCCGCGGCATCTCCTCGCCGGGCCAGTCCGGGTCCGCCCGGATCGTGGCCGGGTCCGGGGCGTGGATCTCGACGGTCAGCCCGAGGTCGCGGAGCGCGTCGGCCGCCCAGGCCGCGACCGCCTCCTCGGAGCCGGTGATGCTCGGTATGCGGATGAGCGCCTGGAGGTCAGCGACCATCCGGTCACGATCGATCCCGGGCGCCGCGGCACCCCGGAGAGCGTCAGCCACGCAGGATCGGCCGGGTCATGCACGTCGGTCCGCCCGAGCCGTTGACCCCGATCTCGGTCGCGGGATAGGTGTGGACCTCGCAGCCGGCGGCGGCCAGCGCGGCCGCGGTCCGCGGGTTTCCCTCAGCCAGGATCACGACCCCCGGCCGGACCGCGAGGACGTTGCAGCCGAGGGTCGGGAACTCCTCGTCCGGGACCTCGACCAGCCGGATGCCGAGCTCCCCGAGAAGCTGCCACAGCCCGACCGGCAGGAGTGGCAGGTAGACGACGGCGAGATCGTCGGCGACAGGCGAGATCACGGACATCAGATGGATCAACTCGGCCGGACCGCGCCAGTACGGGACGTCGAAGATGCGCACGTCGCCGCCGACGAGCTCGGCCAGCTGGCGCGCCCCCTCGGGATTGGTGCGCAACGTCCGCCCGATGCAGAACAGGTCCGGCCGCAGCCAGAAGGTGTCGCCGCCCTCGATGGTGCCGGGCGCCTCGATCCGCCCGAGGGTCGGGATGCCTGCCGCCGTCGTCCACGCCTCGATGGCGGCCGGCTCGGGAGCCCTGTTCGGCTTGCCCGGCCGGAGCGGGATGGCGCCGCGGTCGGTCACCAGCAGCGGGTCGAAGGTGTAGACGAGGTCCGGCGTCGACAGCTCGGTCTCGAGCACGTGGACGCGCGGGCCGAGCGCCGCCAGGATCTCGACGAACGCGTCGTGCTCGCGCCGCGCGACGTCGAGGTCGACCGGGTGGAGGAAGCCGTGCGCCGGATCGTCGAACGCGGCGCCGAAGGCCGGCCCGGGGCGCTTGACCAGGACGTCGAGCAGCGGCGAGGTCATGCTCTGGGCGCCGAACCGCCGTTCCGTGGCCATCATCGACCGAGGATAGCGGCGACGGACATGAAGAAGCGCCCTGATCGCTCAGGGCGCTTCTGATCCGGTGACTGTCAGGCCGCGAGGGCGATCGACTCCTGGAGTGCGACATCCACTTCGAGCTTGATCTGGTCGCCGACCAGCCAGCCGCCGGCCTCGAGGGCGACGTTCCAGTCGAGGCCCCAGTCCTTGCGATTGACCTTGGCCTTGGCGCTGAAACCGGCCCGCCGCGAGCCGTCCATGCCCGGTGTAGAAGCCGAGGAACTCGACGTCGAAGTCGACCGGCTTGGTGACGTCCTTGATCGTCACGTCGGCGGTGACCACGAAGTCGTTGCCGCCCTTGGGCCGGATCTTCGTCGACACGACGCGGATCTCGGGGTACGTCTCGACGGCGAAGAAATCGTCGCTTCGCAGGTGCGTGTCACGGGGGCCAAAGCCGGTGTCGACGCTGGCGGCCCTGACGATGAGCTCGGCCTTCGACGCCGTTGGCTCGCTCTCGTCGATGTCGATGCTGCCGGACACGTCGGTGAACGTGCCGCGGACGGTGGTGACCATCATGTGCTTGGCCGAGAACAGGACGTCTGTGTGGGCTGGGTCGATCGCGAATGTCGCCATGGGATGGGTTCTCCTCCGATGCTGCCGGCTCTGCCGACAACGTCGATGTATGTTGACTACGCAACCATATCGCGATATTGTTGCGTTGTCAACAACTTGGTTCTCCTCTCCGGACGAAGTGGTAGCATCCCGGCCATGACCATCCAGGAACCGATCGCACGACCTCTGACTGCGCGCGACCCGCGCCTTGCGCCGTGGCGCTCATTTCTGCTCGCCCACGCGCGCGTCTCGCGACGGCTCGACGAGGAGCTGCGGGCCGAGCACGACGTGTCGTTCGCGGAGTACGACGCGCTGCTGACGATCGCCCAGGCACCGGGCCGCAGGGTCCGGATGGGACTCGCTGGCCGAGCAGGTCCTCCTCAGCAAGAGCGGTGTCACGCGGCTCGTCGACCGATTGGTCAACGACGGCCTCGTCGAGCGCAGCGCCTGCTCCACCGATGCACGTGGCGCCGAGGCGGTCCTGACCGATCGTGGGCTGACCCGGCTGCGCGCGGCGTCGCGGACACATCTGCGCGGCATCAGCGAGCACTTCCTCGCCGTCGTCGAGACCGACGATCTCGAGTCGCTCGAGCGCGCGATGACCGCCGTCGCCAGGCAGGCCGGTCCCGGCGTGGGCGAGCCCGAGCTCTGCGCCCCGGACGGCATCGAGCTCCAGGATCCGAACGTCGCCGGCTGAGGGACGCGTCCCGGGGCGCCTGTTCGCGGGCACGAGCGGGTTCGCCTACCCGGGCTGGGTGCCGCGCTTCTACCCGTCCGGGCTCCCGGCCAAAGGATTCCTGAGCCACTACGCGGAGCGGCTTCCCGCCGTCGAGCTGAACAACACCTATTACGCGTCGCCGAAGGCCGACAAGGTGGCGGCCTGGGTCGCGGCCACGCCGTCCGACTTCCGATTCTCGGTCAAGGCCCAGCGCGGCGGATCGTTCCGTTCGCTCGCGGTCGACCCGGGTGAAAGCGTCGCGTGGCTGACCGGTCCGTACCGGGCGTTCGGGGAGCGGCTCGGGACCGTCCTCTTCCGGGTCCCCGAGAACGTCCGACGCGACGACGCGAAGCTCGCCGGACTCCTGGCCGCGTGGCCGGCGGACCTGCCCCTGACGCTGGAGTTCCAGGATCCGTCGTGGCACGTCGACGAGACGTTCGCGGCGCTGGCCGGCGTGGGTGCCGCCCTGTGTGCGACCGAGCTGCCCGAGGACGCAGAGCCGCCGACCCTCCGACGAACCGGGTCGTTCCTCTATCTCCGGCTGCGACGGAACGACTACAACGACACGGAACTCGCGGCCTGGGCGGCACGGATCGAGCCATTCCTGTCGGCCGGCGACGACGTCTACGCGTTCTTCCGCCACGACGAGGTCGGGCGAGGCGCGGAGCTGGCCCTCGCGTTCCGGGAGGCCGTGGCGGGGATCGGCGGGTAGCCGGTCCTCAGGCGCGGTCGCCCTCGGCGGGGCCGAACATCACGAGCAGCTCCAGCCGCTCCTCGATGTCGTGGAACGTGTGCGGGACTGTCGCGGCGACGAAGACCAGCGAGCCCGGCACCACCGGCCGCGTCTCGCCGCCGACCGTGACCTGGGCACGGCCCGTCACGACGTAATAGAGCTCGTCCTCGGTGTGCGGTGACTGCGGGTCGGTCGCGCCGGCCTCGAGGATGTAGAGCCCGGCCGACAGGTCCGGGACCCGCAGGAACTCGTGATAGAGCCTGCCCGCGGCGGCTTGGTCGGCGACGACATCGGTGTATTCCCAGGCGTCCATCTCGCTCCTTCAGGCGGTCGGTGGGCTCGTGCCGTCTGGCCCGAGACCGGACTCGACGAGCAATTCGGCGGCGGCGCGGTCGCGTTCCGCCTCGGTATCAAAGGAGAGGAAGAGCCGGTCCGGTAGCGGCGACCACGCGCAGGGCCGGGCGAGGCGCACGCAGGGTCATCACCTGGCCGGACGACAGCCGCGTCAGCTCCCCGGACCCGACGGCGATCCCCTGCGGCGTGTCGGTCCGCTCGACGATCAGCGTCGTTGCGATCGGGGCTCCGAGGTCCGGGTCGTCGGCCGCGGCGGGGTCGCCGAGCTCGTTGGTCGCGGCAGGATCGCCGGCCGGCGACATCCACCACGCGCGAGGTCGTGACCGGGCGCCCGAGCACGAACCGGATGAGCGCCCCGGGCGCCTCGCGAACGTGCTCGAGACCGGTCGGCGTCCGCAGGACCCCGGTGATCCGGAGCGGGATCCGTTCGCCGGCGCCGAGGCTGCGTCGCCGGCACCGGCAGGCCGCGATCCGACCGCCGATAGATCAGGTAGCCGCCGGCCCAGCCGACGAGGATCACCCCGGCCACGGCTGCGACCAAGCCAGCCAGCGCGAACGTCAGCGGCGCCGTCCCGGCTGCCGCCGCCTCGTCGAGGACGTAGCGATCTGAGACTGTCAGGTCGAGCGCGCTGAAGTCGACCTGGGCACCGGTCCTGGCGTCGTCGACGGCCCGCTCCTCGCGACGGAGGAGTCCGGTCAGGTCGGCGTCGCCGGTGAACTCCGGGAGGTCGCGGACCAGGACCCGGATCGCGTGGCGGGACGCCCGGTCGAAGACCAGGACCTCGAACACGTCCTGCTCGTCGGAGGGACAGGCCGAGTCGACGCCCGGGTCGTGCCGGCAGACCCCGATGTACGACCCGAGCCGCGCGCCGCTGACCTCGACCGTCGTGCCCGTCGGCGGCAGGGTGCCGGCCAAGTCGAGCGGCGTGGGCGCATCGGCGAAACCGTTGGTCGTGTCGAGGACGACGCCGGGTTCGATCGAGAGTCCGGCGCGCTGCGCATCGTCGTCGTACGGGATCGAAGCTCTCGCGGGCATAGGCCGGCGCGTCGATCAGGACGCCGGACCCGCGGAACGTGAAGAGCGACTCCGGTGGCCTCGACGATCGGACGGTGACGCCGGCGCGGGCATCGCGGTCGACCAGCCAGTAATACCAGACCAGGGCGGCCTCGCCGGCATCCTCGACCCCGTTCGCGTTGTCGTCGCTGAAGTACTCGGCGTAGGTCGAGGAGAGGGCGCCATGGAGCGTCGAGTACGTCCGGTCGCCGAGGGTCCGCGACGCGGCGACATCGGCCGGCGCCAGGGAAACCGGTGTCGAGGGATCCGTGGCCTCGAGGCCGGCGAGGATCAGCAGCCCCGCCAGCACGACGAGCAGCGCGACCACCAGCAGCGAGCCCGGGCGGGTGCTGGCGAAGCCGCTGCGCGAGCCACCCGACAGTGCACGGACCGACCGATCCGCGCCATCGGTGAGCGCTCCCGCCCCGGATATCAGCCGATCGAGCATCCACTCCCCTCTCGCGGCGCAGGGTACCAGCGCCGTCCGGCCGACACGGCTGCCGCGCTCGATCCGGGCTAGCATCGCCCGATGCAGCGGGTACCCGGGCGTCTGATCGTCATGGTCATCTCGGCCATCCTCGTCGCTAGCGTGCTCGCCGTCGGCATCACCATCCACGTCGCCGGCCACGTCCGTTGCCCCGACGCAAGCCGCCAGCGCCTCGGCTGGCTCCGGCGCCCCGTCAGCGGCCGCGTCGGCCGGCACGGCTGGCTCGTTCGACCCGTCCGGGGTGACGGTCAACGTCGCGGTCGCCGTCGAGCGGGTTCGAGTCGCCGGTCGACGTCACCAACGCCGGTGACGGCAGCGGGCGGCTGTTCGTCGTCGAGCAGGCCGGCCGGATCCGCCTGGTCAAGGGCGGCGCGCTGGTCGAGCGTCCGTTCCTCGACATCACCGGGCGGATCGCCAGCGGCGGCGAGCGCGGTCTGCTCGGCCTCGCCTTCCACCCCGACTACCCCACGGATCCGCGCTTCTTCGTGAACTACACGGACCGCGACGGGAACACCGTCGTCTCGCAGTTCACGGTCAGCGGCGCCGACCCCGACCTCGGCGACCCCGACAGCGAGGTCGTCCTGATGCACATCGCCCAGCCGTTCGCCAACCACAACGGCGGCGCGGTCGTGTTCGGGCCGGACGGGATGCTCTACATCGCGACGGGCGACGGCGGCTCCGGTGGCGACCCGCAGGGCAACGGCCAGCGCCTCGACACCCATCTCGGCAAGATCCTGCGCATCGACGTCAACGTCGCCGCACGGGTCGTCGACCGCCTACCAGGTCCCGGCCGACAATCCGTTCGCGACGACGGCCGGCGCCAAGCCCGAGATCTGGTTCTACGGCCTGCGCAATCCGTGGCGGATCCGCTTCGACCGCGAGACCGGCGACCTCTGGATCGGCGACGTCGGGCAGAACGCCTGGGAGGAGATCGACGTCGCGCGGGCCGGCCAGAAGGGGCTGGACTACGGCTGGAACATCATGGAGGCGACCCACTGCTTCAACCCGAGCTCCGGCTGCGACCAGACCGGGCTGACCCTCGCCCGTCGCCGAGTACGACCACGACTTCGGCTGCGCGGTCATCGGCGGGGTCGTCGTGCGCGACCCGAGCCAGGGTCGCCTCAACGGTGGCTACCTGTTCGGCGACGCGTGCTCGGACAACCTGTGGCTGATGGACCCGGCCGGCGACCAGCTCCGCCAGGCGATCCTGGTGGCCAAGATGGGGCGCACCCTGAGCTCGATCGGCGAGGCCGAGGACGGCTCGGTCTACGCGACCAGCCTGGGGCAGCGGCGAACTGCTCCGGATCTCCGCGGGGTCGAACTGACGGTTGACGGCCGAGCGTGAGCGCCGGACTTCAGGCGATCCGGAACGTCACCGTCACCGTGACCGAGATCTCGGTCGTGCCGGCCTCGACCGGTGTCCCGGCGTCGGCCGCCAGCATCCGGGCGGCCTTCGGCTGTGGCCACGACGGCGGCGGACCACCCTCGACGATGTCGGTGACGCCCGCGATCGCGACGCCGGCCGCCTCGGCCAGCACCTCCGCACGGGAACGGGCCTCGGCGACGGCCGCGGTGCGCGCCGCTCGCTCGGCCTCACGCGGATCGTCGACGCGGAACGACAGTCCATCGAGACTGGTCGCGCCGGCCGACAAGGCGCCATCGACGATCGCGCCGAGGCTGGCGAGGTCCCGCGCGGTGACCTCGACGATGTTGGCGAGGTCGTAGCCGACGAGCGTCGGCGCCTTCCCGTCGCGGTAGTCGTAGCGTGGCTGGACGGAGAGCAGCGTGGTCCGGACGTCGCGTTTCGCGACGCCGGCGGCCGTGACCGCAGCCAGGATGGCGGTCATCGCCTCGGCGGCCGCGGAGCGGGCGGCTTCCACGCTCGGGCGGCTGACGGCGACGCCGAGGCGCAGCTCGGCGATGTCCGGATCGACAACGACACGCCCCGTGCCCGAAACGACGATCGTGCCGCGGGTGCTGGTCGGCTCGGTCATGGTTGTCACTCTCGCCTCAGACGTGGATGATGACGTCGATCTCGCCGCTCCGGTCGATGAGCTCGGCGCTCGTCCGGCCGCGCCAGCGATGGACCAGCAAGTCGACCGTATGCTTGCCGACCGGCAGCCCCGTGATGGTGATCTTGCCGAGCCACTCGGGCAGGTTCGGCCGGATCAGCTCGAGTCGGTTGCCCGTCGCGTCGGCGCGCAGCCCGAGCATCGTGTGCAGGAGGTAGAACGGCGCGGCGGCGGCCCATGCCTGCGGCGAACAGGCGACCGGATATGCGACCGGCGCCCCGACCTCGTCGCGCGTGAAGCCGCAGAACAGCTCGGGCAGGCGAAGGTCCGGGAACCACTGGGCGGCCTCGATGAGACGGCCGGCGAGAAGGTTCGCGCCGTCGGTCGCGCCGCTCGCCTTGAGGCCCGCGGCGATCAGTGCGTTGTCGTGCGGCCAGATGGACCCAGTGTGGTAGCCGACCGGGTTGTAGCCCGGCTGGCCGGACGCGAACGTGCGGACGCCCCAGCCCGAGAACATGTCAGGCTCGAGGATCCGTTCGGCCACCCGGGCGGCTCGCTCGGCCGGGACGATCCCGCTCCACAGCGCCTGCCCGACGTTCGAGCCGATGCTCCCGACCTGGCGTTTCTCGCCGTCGAGGGCCATCGCGTAGAAACGCGCCTTGGGCATCCAGAACGCGTCGTCGAACCGGTCGCGCAGGACGTCGGCCGCGGTATCGAGCCGCGCCGCCAGCTCCATCTCGCCGCGATGGCGGGCAAGCCTCGCCATCGCGCGCTTGGCTGCGTAGACGTAGCCCTGGACTTCGGCCAGGGCGATCGGGCCGACAGCCGGCCGGCCGTCCGTGTGGCGGATGGCGTCGCCCGAGTCCTTCCAGCCCTGGTTGAGCAGACCGAGCTTCGAGCGGCGCCGGTACTCGACGAAGCCGTCGCCGTTCAGGTCGCCCGAATCGTCGATCCAGGCCAGCGCGGCGAGCGCATTCGGCCAGAGTCGATCGAGCATCTCGTCGTCGCCGGTCCAGGCGTGCGCCTCACCGAGCAGGATCAGCCACAGCGGGGTCGAATCGACGCTGCCGTAGTAGGCGTCATGCGGCGTCTCGTGGGCCCGCGCCATCTCGCCGGTCCGCATCTCGTGGAGGATCTTGCCCGGCTCCGCGTCGTGCCATGGGTCGTCCGTCGTGGCCTGGAGCCGGGCAAGCACATCGAGGGTCGCCACGGCGAAGGACGGGATGAAGGCGACCGTCTCGAGCGCCGCGATGATGCTGTCCCGCCCGAACAGCGTCGCGAACCACGGGATCCCGGCCGCGAGGTAATGCTCGCCGGGCAGCGGCCCGTCATTACGGAGCACCCCGAGGTCGCCGATCGAACGGGCCAGCGTCCGATCCAGCAGCTCGTGGTCCGAATCGACATGAGGGACCACGAACCGGGGCTCGGGAGAGCGCTTGGCGCGACGTGTCTTCGCGGGCGCGACGCTGGCGGGCGCCGTCGCGGGGTCCGGTCTCGATGAGAGCACGGCAGCGGCCTCGGACGCGCCGGACGGCTCGATCGCATTCGCGACGACCCAGGCGATGGTCAACCGGCGACCGGGCCGGAGCCGTGAGTTCCAGCGCGCGACGACGCTCGCTCCAGGCCATGCGTCCGGGTCCTCGACGGCTTCGATCTTGGCGCGCTTCAGGGTGACGGTGGTCGTCCGCCGCGTCGCATCGAGCCCGTCGTAGGCGAACACGACCCTGTCGTCGTGGACCTCGACCGGGCAGAGCGTGCCGCGGACAGCACGGGGATAGCCACGCACCTCGAAGATGTCGGCCATGTCCACGCCCAGGCCGAGCTCGATGTCCAGCGCCTCGATCTCCGCCGAGTAGCTCTCGATCGCGACCTCCTCGCGGAGGACGCCGTCCTCGAGCCGTCGCGTCCGGGTCACGCTGAGCTCCCGGCGTCCCAGGCTCGACGCCGCGGTGCGCTTGTCGGCCGGGTTGCGCCGGAGCTCCGGGTTCGTCAGCTGGATGGTGTCGGCGCCGCTGTCGCGGTACGGGCCGCGGAGAAGCGTCATCTGCGCGCCATTGAGGCGCAGCACCGAGGTCGACAGGATGCGCGTGTCGAGCTGGTACAGACCGAGGCCGCGACCGTCCAGCCGGATGTCGCCGCGCGGATCGGTCAGGAGGTAGAGGTTGCCCTCCTTGGCCACCTCGACACTCCCCAGGTCGGTCGCAGGGATGATCGTCGGCGTCCGGGCGGGGATCGTGCGCGGCGCAGGTCGGCCGAGCATAGGCTGTCCTCCAGTGGGTTGGACCCGTCATGGTCCCCCGGCCCGGCCGGATGCGTCCACAGCGCTCTCCAGCCTTCGCTTGCGGCCTGCTTGCAATCGATGTCATAAGACTGCAAGGGAGCGCTGTCCGCGCAACGATACGGCGCTTGAGGCTCGGCGACCGACCATCAGCGCATGGCGTTCGACCCCCTGAGCGGAACCCACACCGTTCGCGTCCCCGCGCGCCGCAATGCGACGCGCATCGTGGCCCTGCGCCACGCGAGCCGCGTCGCCGCGCGCCCGGCCCAGCGGCAGCCGCGTGCCGCGCATCCTCGGCGGCGGTCCTCGTCGGTGTCGGGCTGACGACGATCATCGCGGTCGGGTTGGCCGTCGCCATGGTCACCACGACGGTCGGCGTGCTGTCGGTCGGGCTGCCAGATCCAAGCCAGCTCGAGGCCCTGACGTTCTCGGAGCCCACCGTCGTCTACGACCGGACCGGGAAGATCGAGCTCGGCCGGTTCCAGCGCGAGGAACGGCGGGTCGTCGCGTTCGGCGACGTCCCGGAGCTGGTCCTCGACGCGACGACCAGTGCCGAGGACCGCACGTTCTGGTCGAACAGCGGGTTCGACGCACCAGCCATCCTGTCGGCCGCGGCCGAAGGCGCCAGCGGCGCTCGCGAACGCGGCGCCTCGACGATCACCCAGCAACTCGTGCGTGCCCGGCTGCTCCCGTCCGAGGCGACAGAGGCCGGCGCCGACCGTTACATGCGCAAGGCCAAGGAGCTGATCCAGTCACTGCGGGTCTCCGAGACGTTCCCCGGCGAGCAGGGCAAGGACCGGATCATCACGGCCTACCTGAACGAGATCTTCTACGGCCACGGCGCGTACGGGGTCGCCGCCGCGGCGTGGATCTACTTCGGCGTCTCGGATCTCGCCGAGTTGACCCCGGCACAGGCCGCGCTCCTGGCCGGGCTCCCCAAGTCGCCATCGACCCTCGACCCCTACCGTTTCGCCGTCAAGGACGACAAGGGCCGGCTCGTGGTGCCGTCCGACGCTCCGCCGGTCGTCCGTCGCGACTGGATCCTCGGCGGGCTCGCCGGCGGTGCGCGCTGGACGAAGCTGACACCGAGCGAGCTCCAGGCAGCGCTCGCGGAACCTGTCGTGCTTGCCGGGGAACAGGCGATGACCTACAAGGCGGCCCATTTCACCTGGCAGGTGCGCCGCCAGCTGGCCACGATCCTGGGTGGCGCCGACAAGGTCGAGACCGGGGGCTACAAGGTCATCACGACGCTCGACACGAAGGCGCAGGACCTCGCCGAGAAGTGGCTCACGGCCGGCGCGATCGTCCCCAACGTCTCGCGCAAGAAGGGCGACGCGCTGATGAAGTCGCTCAAGATCCCCAAGAGCGACCAGGCGTGGGTCCGGGCGCTGCGCGGCAAGGATCTCCACAACGGGGCGCTGGTCGCGCTCGACTATCAGACCGGCGACGTGCTGGCCTACGCCGGCAGCGCCGGCTATTACCGCGACGACCTGACCAGCGCCAAGTTCTCGCCGAAGTACGACGCCGCGGGCGACGGGTCGCGCCAGCCGGGTTCGGCATTCAAGCCGATCCTCTACGCCGCCGCCTTCGACTCCCGGAAGCTGACGCCGGGCAGCCTGCTGCTCGACGTGACGACGATGTTCAACCGCCGCGAGGATTGGGCGCCGCGCGACGCCGACCAGCTCGAGCGCGGACCGGTGCTGGTCCGCAAGGCGCTTCAGTACTCGCTGAACATCCCGGCCATCCGGGCCCTCCAGCGCGTCGGAAACAGCCAGGTCGACAAGACGGCGGAGGCGCTCGGGCTGCGCTTCACCGGCGGCCGTGAGGCTTACCTCCAGGCCGGGCTGGCGGGCGCGCTGGGCACGGTCGAAGTCCGGCCCGTCGACCTCACCTCGGCATACGGCGCGCTGGCCAATGGCGGCGTCCGCGTCCCGCCCCGGATGATCCTCAAGATCGAGGCGCCCGACGGTCGCGTCGTCTGGCAAGCGCCGGAAGACAAGGGCACGGCCGCTGTCTCGCCGCAGGCTGCCTTCCTCGTCAGCGAGATCCTCGCCGGGAACACGGACAAGAAGCAGAACCCCATCTGGTCCGAGAAGCTTGCGGTCTTCAACGCCAAGGGCGGGGCGCGGCGTCCGGTGGCGGCCAAGACGGGTACCTCGAACGACGCGCGTGACCTCGCGACGTACGGGTTCCTCGCGCCGACGACCGACGACCACCCCGGTCTCGCGGTGGGCGTCTGGATGGGCAACAGCGACCACTCCAACCCCCGCTCGAAGAAGCCCGCCATCTCACTCACGGCGGCCGCCCCGCTGTGGCACGCGTTCGTACGGGACTACACGAAGAATTGGCCAGTGACCAACTTCAAGCCGCCCAAGGGCGTGGTCAAGGCCACCATCGATGCGTGGTCTGGCGGCAAGCCCGGTCCGTGGACGAGGGCCAAGACGACGGCGTGGTTCATCGCCGGGACGCAGCCGGGCGCCAAGAAGGCGATCGATCCGGATGGCCTGCTCTACAGCCAGTCGTGCGGGAGCTACCGTGTGGACCTCGTCAAGGCCGAGCTCGGGCCGGCGAGCTGGGACTCGGATGTCGCCGACTGGATGCGCCGCGCCCGCGGCGGACCGGGGCGAACCGGCCAGTACGACTCGCGGACCGCGTATTTCTGGAAGCAGTCGTCGTGGGGCGGCTCGATCGCCGGATCGTGCTACCGGGCGCGGCCCACACGCCGACCACGGTCGCGACAAGGGCAAACACGACGGCAAGCACGGCAAGCCGCCGAAGCCGCCCGAGCTCCCGGCCCCGACCGCTCCTCCTGCCCCCGGCACCGTAGACTCAGCCGACGATGCGACAAGACCTCACGCCCTGGACGATCCGCGGGATGGGCCTCGCCATCGGCGTCGCGATCGTCGTCGGGCTGATCGCGCTGGCCGTCGCCGCCGGCGGCGTGCTCATCCTGGCCTTCATCGCGATCCTGCTCGCGTCAGCCCTCGAACCCATGATCGGCGTCATCCGGGACCGCCTGCCGCTCGGGCGCGGCGCGACGATCCTGGTCGTCTACGTGACCTTCTTCGTGACGGTCGTCGGCCTCGCCTTCATCGTCGTCCCGGCCGCGATCTCGCAGGGTCAGGAGATCGTCACCGGTCTGCCGTCGACGCTCGACTCGATCCGCTCGTGGGCGGCGACACTCGAACCCGCGATCCTCGGTGATTCGATCACGAGGCTCGCGGACTCGGCAGGCAAGGTCTTCGAGGCGCCGCCCGCGCCGAACCCGGACCAGGTCGTCGAGGTCGGAGCCGCGGCCGCCGAAGCCGCGATCGCCTAGCGACACTGCTGACCCTCGTCTTCTTCTGGCTGCTCGAACACGCCCGGCTGCAACGCTACCTGCTCGCCTACTTCCCGGCGGACAACCGGCGCCGGGGCGCGCGACATCTGGAACGAGGTCGAGACGCGACTTGGCCTGTGGGTTCGCGGACAACTCACGCTGATGGGCACGATGGGCGTCGCGACCGGGACCGCGTACTTCCTGCTCGGCGTCCCGGGTGCGCTGCTGCTCGGTCTGATCGCCGCGATCACCGAGGCGATCCCCATCGTCGGGCCGCTGCTCGGGGCGATCCCGGCGGTCCTCGTGGCCTCGACGGTCTCGCCGCAGCTGGCCCTGATCGTCGCCGGCGTCTACATCGTGATCCAGCTGATCGAAGGCAGCGTCCTCGTCCCGCTCGTGATGCGGAACACGATCGGGATCTCACCGCTGCTCGTGATGCTGAGCCTGCTGGTCGGCGCGGCGGCCGGCGGGCTGCTCGGCGCGCTGCTGGCCGTCCCGATCGTGGCCTCGGCCGAGATCATCCTGTCCCAGCTCCAGGCGCGCGAGAAACCCGTCGCCCAGGACCCGGCCGCGATCGAGACACCCGACGACGAGACCCGCGGCGACCACCAACGCTCGCTGCCCGACGCCGGGGAGGGCCTGGGCGTCGTCCCGGGCTGAGTCCGACCCGGCCCTTAGCCGAGGGCGGCCACCGCGATCCCGCGGGACGACGGCCGGTCGTCGACGTCCATGCCCCGGCGCCAGTCGGCGATCCGCGCTCCGGCGAGCGCAGCGATCGGCGTGAGGTCGAGGAATGTGGCAGGGTCGGCCGCTTCGAGCCGGTGACCCGGCGGTCCTGCCGGGCAATGGAAGATGTCGCCGCTCGACAGGATCTCGACGTCGTCCTCCCATTCGATAGCCATCTGGCCGTTCGTGACGAGTCCCCAGTGCGGGGCGTCGCACCAGTCCGTGGTGTAGCCGCTCCGCTCGCCCATCCGGACCCGGGTCATCAGGAACGAGGACATCGGCCACGTCTCGGCCCGGATCTGGCCGACCGGGACCTTGCGCGTCGCGATGGCCGGCACGATCGTCGCGCTCGCGACCCGTCCGGCGAGAGCAGCTCGAAACCGCGGGCGGCAAGCCGTTCGTCGCTCACCTCGGCCTCGGACTCGATCGGCTGGAAACCCGCGACGAGAGCGCGGCCCGGATGCCTCGAACCGGTGTTCCGGGCCGCCGGCCGGGACGTGGAATGCGCGGCCGGCCGGGATGACCTCACGCTCGGCGCCGCGGACGAATGTCAGTTCGCCCTCGATCACGAAGCCCCAGTGCGCCTGGGTGCACGGCGTCTCGAGCGACGTCCCTGTCGAGCCGGTCGCCGGCAGCTCTGCGAACACGTACGCCATCTCACCGAGCATGGCGAAGCGGAGCGTGAGGCCACCTTGGCGCAGAGAACGGAGATCGACAGGCGCGACATGCATGCGGCGGTCCCTCGGGCGACGATGATGTCCGGTCTGGGCCACGGAGTATAGACCCGCGGTACGGGAAAACCGGTGCCAGCTGTCACACCATTGCAAGGTCCTGTCGGGAACGGTGCCAACCGCCGTAACTGGCTTTTTGCTCCGATAGCGAGACCGGTAGCGCCCGTCATGCAGGCCGGCAAGATCCCAGTAGCGAGGAGCCGTGCCAGAATCGTCGTCCCCGACCAGCACGGCCGCTCCCGGAGCCGATGTTCGAGATCCGCCGGATCGCGAGGCTGACCGCTACCGGGTGATCCTCGACTCCGTGGTCGAAGCGATCGTCGTCTTCGATCCCGTGACGTACTGTCATCGAAGAGGTCAACCGGGGCACCTGCGAGCTCCTCGGGAAGACCCGCGACGAGCTCGATCGGCCAGCGCTTCGAATCCATCCTCAAGCCGGCCGAGGCAGCGCGCGTGCCGGCGATCATCAGCCCATTGGTCTCGGGCGAACGCGCGGCGTCGACGGTCATGCTCGATTACCTGCCGGCTCACGGTCGGCCGGCGGCCGTCGAGGTCGTCCTGCAGGCAGTCGACCTGCCGGGCAGTTCGCGCGCCATCGTCGCGATCGCTCGGGACGTTCGCGAGCGGATCGAGGTCCAGGTCCGTCTCCAGCGCCTGGCACAGGCCGAGCACGCTCGTGCCGCCGAGCTGAACGCCGTCATCCGGGCGATGGGCGAGGCCGTCGTCGTGTGCGCCGCTGACGGCACGATCACGCTGACGAACCCGGCCGGCGAGCGACTCTTCCCCGACGTCGAGGAGCGTACGTATGCCGAGATCCTCGAGCAGCTCAACGACGTGGACAGCAGCGCACCGCCACTCGGCGCGCTCGCCGGGCCGGTCGAGATCCCGACCCGGGACGATCCCGATCGATGGATCGAGCTGTCGACGTATCCGGTCAACGTCGGCGTCGGAAGCCCGCCGAGCGGCGGCGAGACGATCGTCGTCATGCGCGATGTGACCGAGGCGCGCCGTCGCGAGGCCGTGCGCGAGACGTTCATCGGCGTCCTGTCGCACGAGCTGCGCACGCCGGTCACGACGATCTTCGGTGGCGCGAAGCTGCTGGCACGACCTGATTCGACGCTCGACGAGGAGACGACCCGCGGCATCTTCCGCGACATCCACGACGAGGCGGAGCGGCTCCAGCGCCTGGTCGAGGACGTCGTCGCCCTCAACCGCTTCGGCGACGAGTCCGGCGAGGTCGGGGCTGAACCCGTCCTCCTGCAACGGCTCATCCCCCACGTCGTCAGCTCGGAGGAAGGCCGCTGGCCCGGGGTCACGTTCGAGATCGAGCTCGAGCCCGGGCTGCCGACGGTCACCGCCGACCCGACCTACACCGAACAGGTCGTGCGCAACCTGCTGTCCAATGCCGCGAAATACGGCGGGACCGGGTCGACCGTGACGATCGTCGCCGAACCCGGCGAGGGAGAGGTCATCGTGCGGGTCCTCGACGACGGACCGGGCTTCCCGGCCGACGAGACGAACCGGCTGTTCGAGCTGTTCTACCGGTCGCCCGGCACGGCTGGTGCGGCATCCGGCGCCGGGATCGGCCTGTTCGTGTGCGCGCGCTTGATCGCCGCGATGGGCGGGCGCATCTGGGCGGCCCCGCGCGAGGAAGGCGGCGCGGAGTTCGGGTTCGCGCTGACCGAGCTCGAGGAATAGAGGCGCGGCCCTAGATCCAGCGACGCCAGCGCGCCGCCAGGACGATGGCCACGGCGAAGACCACCATCGCCGCCACCACGAGCAAGAAGTTGCCAGCCTCGTCGAAGAACGGCAGCTTGAAGTTCATGCCCATGACCCCGGCCAGGACGACGGCCGGCAGCAACACGGCCGACAGCAGGGTGAGGACCTTCATCACCTCGTTGGCGTCCTGTGCGGCACGACCCATGTGGATGTCGAAGGTGCCCAGCAACAGGTCGCGCAGGTTCTCGACGGCCTCCACGGCCCGATCCAGGCGGTCGGTCAGGCCGGGCCACGGCCGTCCCAGCTCCTCGTGGAGCTCCATCTCGGGCCGGGCCAGCGCGGCGAACGCGATCGCGGTGCGGCGCGAGGGTCCGGCGGATCGTCCCGATCCGGCGGCGCAGCTCGACGATGCGGGCCAGGACGTCGTTGCGCGGCCGGCGGCGGAGGGCACGTTCGTCGAGCTCGTCGATCTCGCGCTCGATGCCTTCGACGAGGCGGAAGTAGTCGGCGATCACCTCATCGGCGATGGCGGCCATCAGACCGGCGGCGTCCATCGCCCCGAAGCGCGTCTCGCCCTCGGTCACCGCGTCGAGATGCTCGAGGGCATCCAGAGGTCCGTCATGGACGGTCACGACCCAGTCGTGGCCGGCCACCACGTCGAGCGCCCGGCGAACCGGAGTGCGCCGTCGCGTTCGGGATCCTTCGGCGGCTCCATCGCCTCGAGGACCAGGTGCAGATGGTCCGCGTACTGGGTCAGGTCGGCGCGGAGCTGGCTCGTCCGACAGGCGCTTCACCAAGCCGGCTTCCAGGTCGACGGCGGCTCCGACCGCCGCGAGGTCGTCGGCCGAGCGGCTGTCGAGATCGATCCACAGCAGCTGGCGCTCGCCGACGCGTTCGGCGAGACCCGGGCGCGAGCTCGACCTCGCGATCCTGTCCATCCGCGTCGTAGAGGCGGACCCGCGGTCCGCCTTCCCGCTCGCCGCTCGTCGGGATCAGTGGACGACCGCGAGCAGGACCGCGACGAGGGCTGCGATGAACGCGGTGGCGTACTGGAGCACGTCCATCGATCGATCGACGGTGCTGGCTGACCGGCGGTTCGATCACCCCGACCTGGGGTATCCGCGACACCGTTTGATCAAGCATCGATATCCGCTCCTTCGAGTTTCGGTCTGGCCCCCGTAGGTGATCTACGTTCAGGAGCGGAGCATCCACCTCGGGGCATCCCGGCCACGCACGCGTGGGATGCGCGCGCATCGCAGATGGATTGCAGGTCGATTCCGGGCGCGGATCGGCTGATAGTCCGTTGTTACGCAGGACCCTCCGAACGTTGTCCTCCCGAGGCACCGGCCCGGCGACATTGGAAGCCGGATCCCGGTCTTCGGGATACACCAAAGGACCCCAGCAAGCGGGTGAGAGGCCCGCACCTGGGATGGAGGTTTCGAATGAGCATCATTGCGTGGATCATCCTTGGCGCGATCGCCGGGTATCTCGCCGGGTTCCTTGTCAAGGGTGACGAGGGCCTCGGTGTCATCGGACACATCGTCCTGGGCATCGTCGGCGCGCTCGTCGGCGGCTTCCTCGCCAGTGTCCTGTTCAACAGCAAGCCCATCGACGGGGCGTTCGACATCAGCTCCATCGTCGTCGCGACGATCGGCGCGATCATCACGGTCCTCGTCGTCGGCGCGGTCACCGGCCGCAGCCGAACGGGCACCGGCTCGATCTGACCCAGTTCCAGGCGCACGTCGCCTGGCGGTCCCTCGGGACCGACGCATCAGCGAAACGCCCACCCAGAGCGGTGGGCGTTTCGTTTGTCACAAGGAGAAGGAGCACTCATGTCGAAGATCATCGAAACAGTCGACGTCGACGTCCCGGTCCGGGTCGCCTACGACCAGTGGACCCAGTTCGAGGAGTTCCCGCTCTTCATGGAGGGCGTCGACAAGGTCGAGCAGCTCGACGACACCCACATCGCGTGGACTGCCGACATCGGCGGGATCGGGAAGAGCTGGACCGCCGAGATCACCGAGCAGAAGCCCGACGAGCGGATCGCCTGGCGTGCCGTCGACGGCGCCGAGAACGCCGGCGTCGTGACGTTCCACCGGCTCTCCGACGAGTCGACTCGGGTCACCCTCCAGCTCGACGTCGAGCCCGAGGGCCCGGTCGAGACGGTCGGCGATGCGCTCGGGTTCGTCGCCCGTCGCGCGAAGGGCGACATGGAGCGATTCAAGAAGTTCATCGAGGCGCGTGGCGACGAGACCGGGGCCTGGCGCGGGACGGTCGAGACCGGCAGCGGCCGCTGAGTCGCCACATCGCTGCAACGCCATGTCCGGGGCGCGCTGGTCTGCCGTAGACCTGCCGCCCCCCATGCTGGATGCAGTCGGCTCCCGTGCCACTGGGGGTCCGGGGGCCGACGCTTCTCCGCCCAGCTCCAGGATCCACGCAGACCGTTATGCGTTTGCAATGCGGCAGGCCATTGCGGCAGTGGGGCTTGAACGGGGACGAACCTAGGCTACGGAAGACGCGAAACGAAGAGACCACAACAAACCCTGGAAACGCCAGTGACGGGGCGTCCTCCAGGTTTCGCACGGACGACCCGGGCCCCCTCCCTGGGTCGTCCGTTGCCGTTTCTGGGGACCGGCGGCGCGTCACGTGGCCGCCACGGAATGACAAGATCGAAGGAGATCGAGATGGCCACAACGCGAACCGTCGATGGAACAACCTCCAAGACCGCTGGCAGCTCTGCCGACACGAGCCGCACCGCCGCCGTCGGTGACGCGGTCGCCGAGGCAGCAGGGACTGTCCGTGGCGCCGCCGAAGACGCGGTCGCTCGCCTGCCCGAGGTCGCCGCGACGACCCGGTCGGCGATCGAGGACGCGAACCGCCAGATGCGCTCCGGGAGCGACGAGATGCTGTCGCTCGGTAGCGTCCTGTCCTTCGGGTTTGCCATGGGCATGCTGATCGGCGGCGCCAACCGCATCCTGGTGACGATCGCGCTGATCCCGGCCGCCGCGATGGGCCTGACCCTGATGGACCGCGTGAGCCGCAGGGGCCGCCCGGCCAGCCGGACATCGCAAGGCGGTTGATATCGCGCTCCCGTCCACGTGCGACTGGGTGCTACATCGGGCGCCCTACGGTGGTCCCACGAGTCGCTTTACGGCGACGATCATCAGGAGGTTCCACTCATGGACGACGTGAAGAAGACCTATCGCGAAGGCGAGCAGGACACCAAGGAAGCCTGGCGCAAGGCTGACGGCGACGAGAGCCCTGCCGACATGGTCGGGAACGCGGGCGACGAGATCCGCAAGGATCTCGGCAACGCGGGCGACGACCTCAGCAACGCCGCCGACCGCTCCGGCGATGCCGGCAAGGATGCCTGGCGCAAGGCCGACGGCGACGAGGATCTCGCCGACAAGATCGGCAACGCCGGCGACGACCTGCGCCGCACCGTGGACGACCCCCGCTAGTCGTCTCTCTCTTGAACGCGAAGAAGCCCCCGCTCGGCGGGGGCTTCTTCGCGTCTCGGGTATCCTCGCGGCGATGCCTCACACCCACCATCCCGAGGAGACCGCCGCAGCGTCTGGCAAGCGACCGCGCCTCGGCCGACATCGACACCCGCGTCGACGTCATCGTCCGGACCGCCGACATGGGCCCGGTGGCCGACGCCCTGGTCGATCCAGCGGACGCGGATCCTCGATCGCTGGGTGAGCGTCGCCAGCCGCCAGCCGTTCCATGCCGAACGACCGGATCACGCCGTCTCCGACCACATCCCGGAGCTGTTCGACGCGGTGGTGGACGTCCTGCGTCGGCGCGACCTACCCGACGAGGAGTCGACCGCGCCCCTGGACGACGATGCGGTGTCGGCGGCGGCGATCGCCCACGCCCAGGTCCGCTTCGACCAGGGCCTCGGTCCCGTGGCCGTCGTCACGGAGTTCCGGATCCTGCGCCAGGAGATCGGCCGGGCGATGGCCTCGCAGCTGGCGGCCGACATGCAGACCAGCGATGCCGTTGCAGGCATCACCCTCGTCGGCGATGCGCTCGACGGGGCCGCCACGGTCGGCCTGACGGCCCTGTCAGACCGGATCGAGACGCTGCGCGAGTCATTCCTGGCGACGACGCTGCACGACGTCCGCCAGCCGATCACCCTGGTCGAGGGCTCGCTCCACCTGGCCGACCGCTGGCTGGCCGAGCCGACGCCCGACACCGATCGGCTCAACGAGGTCGTCCACGACGCGCTCCTGGCGACGACCGAGCTGGTGACGATGATCGACACCCTGAGCGACGCCTCGCGAGTGGCGATGGGCGCGCTCGACGCCGATCCGGAGCCGGTCAGCCTCGACCACGTCGTGCGCGACACGGTCGCGTCGCTCGGGCCGGAGGCGCGCGACCGGGTGCGGGTCACGGTCGAGCCGGGAGCGCATCTGATCGGGCTGTGGGACGCCAGCCTGCTCCGGCGCCTCGTCGCCAACCTGATCGGCAACGCCCTCAAGTACTCCCCCGCCGAGCAGCTCGTCCAGGTCGAGGTCGGCCCCGGCGAGGGTCCGACTGCGCGTCTCTCGGTCCGCGACCAGGGCATCGGGATGGCGCCGGACGAGCTCGATCGCGTCTTCGAACGCTTCGCGCGGACCGACCGTGCGCGCCAGTCCGGGGCCGCCGGGCTCGGGCTCGGGTTGTATGCCTGCCGCGGCATCGTCAGCGCCCACGGCGGCACGATCGTGGTGACCTCCGAGGGCTACGACCGGGGAACTGCGGTGACCGTCACGCTGCCGACGATGGATGAGGAGCTGGCCGGCGCCGACGAGTAGGCACCGAAAAACGAGACGCCCCCGAAGTGGGGACGTCTCGTCGAGTTACGAAATGGCCGGATCAGGCCGACGGGCTGGCCTCGGGGCTCATCTCCGGGCTGAGCTCAGGGCTCGTCTCGGGCGACGTGACCGGGGCCACGGTCGGCGCGGCCGATCCGCTGGAGTTGTTGCAGGCGCCGACGAACAGCGCGGCTGCAAGGATCAACAGGGCAAGAACTGACTTCATGGGGGCGTCCTCCTCGGGGTTGGGGTGAGCCACCACCGTAGGCGGCGGGTGGGGGCAGGAGGGCTTCGGGACAGGGTCCGAGACCTTGCAAGACGGTTGAAGTTCGCGTTGTCGTGCGGCACCGAGCCTGTTTGTCACGTTTGCGCGACGCCCGCGTAATGCCCCGCCGGTCGCCGATGACCGTGTGTGACCCAGTCAGCGAGCGACCATTGACCCATGATGTCGAGAGATCCGACGGCGCACACCCATAGCGCCACGACCGATCATCGCCCAGGCCGCCCTGGCCTCGAGACCCGGGTCGAGCCGTCGCGCGACACGCTGATCAGCGAGCGCGATCGCCAGGCATTCCTCGACATCCTGTCGCATGAGCTGCGCACGCCCGTGACCACGATCTACGGGGGCGCCCAGATGCTGGCGAAGCGCGAGCTCGCGTCGGACCGGCGACAGGCCCTGGCAGAAGACGTCCGCATCGAGGCCGATCGGCTCTATCGGCTGGTCGAGGACCTGGTCATCCTCGTCCACTCCGAGCGGGACGGGATCCGGCCGGTCGGCGAGCCCGTCGCGGTCGGGCGCCTGGTCTCGGCCGCGATCGAGCGCGAGGTCGCCCGTCACCCGGAAGTCAAGATCGCGCTCCTGGGCGCGAACGACGCCGCGGCCGAAGGCGCCGACGAGGTCATGGTCACCCACGTCATCCGGAACCTGCTCGACAACGCCATCCGGTACGGCGGCAGCAAGGGCCCGATCGAGGTCGTCGTCGAGGTGACCCCCGCCGAGGTGGCGGTCCGCGTCAACGACCAGGGAAGCGCCCCCGAGCCGCACGCCGAACCCTTCGGACTGGATGCGAGCCGTCCGGCGACGGCAACGGCCGCGGCACGAGCCGGTGCCGGGATCGGCCTGTATGTCGCGGATCGCCTGGTTCGGGCGATGGGCGGCCGGATGTGGGCGGACCGCGGCTCCGGGAAGGGCGCCGAGTTCGGGTTCGCGCTAGCGAGGTCGTCGGGGGCGGTTCCCGCGCAGGCGTAGTCGCTCGGTCTCTGGGTCAGCGTGAGGCTGACCGCTTGCGGCTCCGGCCGCTCCTCGGCCTCGGCGCCGTTCTTCGTCTCGGCGAGACGTTTGCGCAGCAGCGCCACGACCTGGCGCTCCTCGCGCGGATCGGGCGCCGACGGCGGATCGACCTGGTCCTCGGCCGCCTCCAGCAGCGCGCCGCCGATCGAGCCGTCCATGTATGCCTCGAGGATCGCGGGGTGCACGTAGCTCTTGCGCGCGACGGCAGGCGTGTTGCCGAGCCGATCCGAGGTGAAGCGCACGGCCTCGACGACGTTCTTGCGTGCGGCCCGGTCGCTGTCGCCCGGCGCGAGCGCCCGCAGCGCACGATAGGCAAGCACGGTCCCGGCCCACGTCCGGAAGTCCTTGGCCGTGATGTCGCTCCCGGAGATCTCGCGCAGGTAGGCGTTCACGTCGTCCGAGGCGACGTCGTGCGACTCGCCGTCGTCGCCGACGTACTGGAAGAGCTCCTGTCCGGGCAGGTCCTGGCAGCGCCGAACGACCGACGCCAGCCGTCGGTCGCGGATCCCGACCTCATGCTGGCGGCCGGACTTGCCGCGGAATCGGAACCGGACGCGTGTCCCGCTCACCGTTGCGTGGCGGTTCTTGAGCGTCGTCAGGCCGAACGAGCGGTTGAGCCGGGCGTACTCGTCGTTCCCGACCCGGATCAGCGTCAGCTCGAGCAGCTTGACGACGGCCGCCAGGACCTTCTCCCGCGGCATCCCGGGCTTGGCCAGGTCGGCGTCGCAGCGCTCGCGGATCCTCGGCAGGACCCTGGCGAAGTCGATGAGGCTCTCGAACTTGGCGTCGTCGCGCCCGGCCCGCCAGAGGTCGTGGTAGCGGTACTGCTTGCGACCTTTCGCGTCGCGGCCGGTGGCCTGGAGATGGCCCGTGGCATCCGGGCAGATCCAGACGTCGGTCCAGGCCGGCGGGATCGCCAGCGCCCGGAGCCGAGCCAGGACCGCACGGTCGCGGATCAGCTCGCCATCGGGGCGGCGATAGCTGAACCCGCGGCCGCTCCGCTGCCGGGTGATGCCCGGGCGCGAGTCGGTCGAGTAGCGGAGACCGGCGGCGCGCGCCGACGCGCGTCCATCGGACTCGGCCAGGCGATGAGGCGTCGACGGCAGCCATCGTCGAACCGTACAGCCACGCACCGCCGTCGAGACCGGCCGACACGGCCGTTCCCGTCGCACGAGCGTTGCAGACTGCGATACCGCTGCGATAGCGGGACGGACACGGCGCGGGTGAGCGCAACTGCCCGCAAGGCACTCTCTCGAGGCAGGGTCGCCGACCGCGACCCGACCCCCTGGAGACCCACGTGCTGATCGACACACCTGCCAGATGGCGCCCCGGACCGACGTCGGCACCCGGCGGGTCCGGCATCGCCCGACGCCGTCGTCATCGACGCCGTCACGGTCAAGTTTCCCGGACCAGCTCGCGATCGACGGTATCTCTCTGGCCGTTCCGGCGGGCTCGATCCTCGGCCTGATCGGGCCGTCGGGTGCGGGCAAGACCACGACGATCCGGGTGCTGACCGGGGCCCTGGTCCCGACCAGCGGGAACGTTTCCGTCCTCGGTGAGGAACCGCGCCATTTCCGACGCCAGACGCGCGAGCGGATCGGCTACATGCCCCAGTCATTCACGCTCTACCCGGATCTCACGGTCCGCGAGAACGTTGACTTCGTCGGATCGCTGTTCGGGATGTTCTATTTCTCGCGACGGCGACGAACGCAGGAGGTCCTCAAGCTTGTCGACCTCTGGGACGTCCGGAAGCGCCGCGCCGGCAAGCTCTCCGGCGGCATGCAGCGACGTCTCGAGCTTGCGTGTGCGCTCGTGCACGACCCGGCGCTGCTCTTCCTCGACGAGCCGACGGCAGGGATCGACCCGCTGCTGCGAGCCAAGGTCTGGGAGGAGCTCCACCGTCTGCGCGCCGACGGCCGGACGCTGATCGTCACCACCCAGTACGTCAACGAAGCCGAGTCGTGCGACATGGTCGCGTTGATCGCGAACGGCCGCCTGCTGGCACTGGCCACGCCTGACGACCTTCGTCGCCAGGCCGTCGGGGGTGATGTCGTCGTCGTCGAGACGGCGGCCTTCTTCGACGGGGAGCAGCTCGCTGGTCTGCCGTTCGTGCGGCACGTTCGCCAGGACGGTTCGCGGCAGCTGACGGTCATCGTGGACGACGCCGGAACGGCGATGCCCGATGTGGTCGAGGCCGTGAAGTCCCGTGGCGGCGAGGTCGTCAGCGCGCGCGAGGAACGGCCATCGTTCGACGACGTGTTCGCGGCCCTCGTGCAGCGCGACGAGGCAGCACGGGCTGCCGCGGAGGACGGTGAGGAGCCGCCCAAGAACGGCGAGCGGTCGGACGACGCCACGATCGAGCCGCCAGTCGCGTCCGAGCCTCAGCCGACTGACCAGCCCGTCCCTGACGCCGACGATGCCGAATGGCGCACGTCCGACGTCGCCCCCGGACCGGCTGGGCTGGATGCCGCACCTGACGCCGATCGCGAGGCAACCCGATGAGGGCGTTGACCACAACGATCCTTCGCCTCCTTGCCCTCGTCGGCAAGGAACTCATCGAGGTCATTCGCCGCCCGGGCGCGCTTCTCAGTCTCGTCCTCGGGCCGTTCCTGATCATGGCAATCTTCGGGCTCGGCTACAGCGGCGAGCGGCGGCCGTTGGAGACGGTGGTCGTCATCCCGGCAACGGCCGGCTTGCCGACCGACGTCAAGACCTATCAGGATCTGGCCGGTGGCGGGCTCCATATCCAGGCCGTCACCGAGGATCAGGCGGCTGCCGAGGCCGGCCTCAACAACGGCAGCGTCGACGTCGTGGTCGTCGCCCCGCCAGACGCGGAGCAGCAGTTCCGCGCCGGCAAGCAGTCCGTCATCGGCGTCCTCGTCAACACCGTCGATCCGATCCGCGCGAACTACGCCGGATTCCTCGCGTCGAACCTCGCGAACGCCGTCAACCAGACGATCATCGCCCAGGCGGTCAAAGAGACCGAGGGCTACGTCAGCGCGTCCGATCCCAGCGCCCCGGTGATCCCGCCCGAGGTCGTCGCAGCCCCGACGAAGGCCGAGCTCGACAACACGGCGCCGTCGGAGCCGCAGGTCCTCGCCTACTTCGGGCCCGCCGTCCTCGCGCTGATCCTGCAGCACCTCGCGGTCACGCTGATCGCCCTGGCCCTCGTCCGCGAGCGTACGAGTGGCGTCATCGAGCTCTTCCGCGTGGCGCCCGTCAACGCCTGGGAGGTCATGGCCGGGAAGGTCCTGGCATACCTGCTGATCGGTGGCCTGATCGCCGGCGCGACGGTCGTCCTCCTCGTCGGTGTCTTCAAGATCCCGATGCTGGGCGATCCTGTCGCTTTGGCGGGCGCGATCGGACTCGTGCTCCTGGCGTCGCTCGGGATAGGCCTGCTCATCGCGGTCGTCTCCGACTCCGAGCGCCAGGCGGTCCAGTTGTCGCTTCTACTGCTGCTCGCGTCGGTCTTCTTCAGTGGCTTCGTCATCGCGATCTCGGAATTCACCGAGCCCGTTCGCGTGTTGGCCTATCTGCTTCCTGTCACCCATGGGATCCGACTGATGCAGGACATCATGCTGCGGGGCGGGACGACCCAGAACTGGGAGTACGCCGCGCTGCTCGCCATCGCGGTCGTCACTTTGGCCGTGAGCTGGTTCGGACTGCGGCGAGGGATGACCCGGGCATGAAAAGACGGGGAGACGATGTGCCTCCCCGTCGAGTGGGCCTGAGGATCAGCGGTTCGAATCCTGCTTCGGGCTCTGATGCGTGCCCTGGCCGGACTTGCTGCCCGACGAGGTCTGGCCGCCGCCCGTGAACTGACCCTGGGAGTCGCGGTTCTGGTCTTGGTCGGATCGGTTCTGGCTCTGGCCGGACTGGCCGCCACCTGTGAACTGACCCTGGGAGTCGCGGTTCTGGTCCTGGTCGGATCGGTTCTGGCTCTGGCCGGACTGGCCGGTGCCGCGGTTCGAGCCGGTCGATTGACCCATCCCAGATCCCTGGGGCATCCCGGACCCTCGGTTCGCGCTCGAGTCCTTGTCTGTGCTGGTTCCGCTCTGCCGATCCTGGGTCTGGTCCCGATTCGTACCCTTGTTCGCTCGCCATTCCGGGCCTCCTGCGTACCACGGTCGTCTCGACCGCATCTCCGGGGGTACCGACAGGGTCGCTGCAGGCGACCATTCGGATGAGAGACCCACGTCCGGTGCGGATATTGCGGAACCGTTTCGGGCTTGGGCGGCAGGCTGGACCCGCCCCAGGTCCGCCAAACGTCAGGTACCGGAGCGGTAGGCGCGGTTCCGCGTGGCCCAGAGGGCCGGAACCGGGTGCCGATCGCTCCGTCTGAGCGTGGGCGAGCAGCGCCGCCTGCACCGAAACAGGAAGAAGCGGCCAGCAGGGCCTGACGACGTCGCCTGCGCTCCGGAGCGTTCCGTTTGGCGGCGAGGACAGCGCACGCGCCGCATGGCCCGCCGGCTCAGCTCAGGACGCGCGCCCCGACGTCGCCAGGTCCGACGCGTCTGACATGACCGGCTTCAGCGGGCGAGGTTCGGCGATCTTGCTCGCCACGATCCGCGGCGGAGCCGTTGCCAGTGACCGAGCCGCCTGTCGCGGCGTCGGTACTCCCCGCCGAGCCCAGCATCGTCCGATAGATCCGCCTCGTACCCATCGGTCATCCGCCCGGCCGAGAACCGGTCCAGCACGGACGCGCGGATCTCGGCCCGGTCCAGCGTGTCGATGCGAGAGACCTGGTAGGCGAGCTGCTCGACATCGTCGCCGAAGAAGCCGTCGATGCCGTCGCGGATGATCTCGGGCAGTCCCCCGACGCGACGCGCGATCACCGGCGTGCCACAGGCGAGCGACTCGATCGCGACCAGCCCGAACGGCTCCGGCCAGGAACCCGGCATCAACGTCGCGTACGACTCCGCGAACAACAGGTCGCGATCGGCCTGCTCGAGCTCGCCGAGGAATTCGATCGACGAGCCAGCCGCCTTGACCGCAGGCATGAAGACGGTGTCGAAATACTCGCGCTCGGCCGCCATCGGACCCGCCTTGGCGGCGATCCGCAGCGGGCGAGCCGACGTCTTGGCGATCTCGATCGCCTCCACGATCCCCTTCTCCGGCGCCACCCGGCCGACGAAGCACAGCGCGTCGCCGCGCCGGCGATCGAACGGCGAGTCGTCGAGCGTCAGCCCGTTGTGGACGACCCCTGCCCACTCCGTCTCGGGGTGCGTCGCCGCCTGGTTGGCGCTGATCGCGACGAGACCCGGCGTCGGCCGCGCGAAGGTCGCCGCGGCCCAGGCCAGATCGAGCCGGCCGTGGAACGTCGAGACGACCGGGATCGGCGAGACGCGCGCGAGCAGGAAGCTGGCCCACTCGAGGTGGCTGTGGATGATGTCGAACTCCCCGGCCTGATCGAGGACCTGCTGGATCGTCAGGTAGAACCAGGGCGACGCGTCGCCGCTGTAGCCGGACGGCCGGAGCGCCTCCTCGACGGTCGGCACGAGCGTGCCCGGGCACGTCGGAGTCGCCACTGGCGAAGGTCGTGACCTGATGGCCGCGCCGGTCGAGCTCCTTCACGAGCTCGTAGACGATGCGCTCGGTCCCGCCATACGCACGCGGCGGGACACGCTCCATCGGGGGCGCAACCTGGGCGATGCGAAGCGGACGGGTCATGCGGTTCCTCCTGAGACAGTCAGACCGTGAGCCAGCCGAAGCTGGCCCACGGTCGTCGTGTGTCGCGATGTGCCGGCGTCGAGCCGGCCCAAGAGACTAGCGGTTGTAGGTCGTCGTATCCGTCCGGTTGACGGTCGTGTCGGTCTCTTCGACTTCTTCCTCGGTCTGGTCACCGGCACCAGCGCCACCCGCGGCACCGACAGCGGCACCGACGACGGCACCCGGAGGTCCGGCGATCGCACCACCGACGACGGCGCCAGCGGCTCCGCCACCAAGCGCGCCCGTGCCGGATCCGGCCTCGTCGTCGCCTTCGGTCGACTCACCGACGACCGCGCCCGTGACACCACCGATGGCGCCACCGACGACAGCCCCGACCGGGCCACCGACGGCCATGCCGACAGCAGCGCCGCCGAGGACGCCGGCGCCGGCCCCGAGGGCCTCGTTGCCTGACTCCTGGTTCTCGGGCGCGGTGCCCGAGCCGTCACCGGGGACGGTGACGTCATCGACCGGCGTGTAGCCGGGCGTCGTCGGATCGACGACGTTGTCGTTCCGGTATGCCGGGTCGTTCTTGTAGTTCGGGTCGTTGCGGTCCACTGGGGCCTCCTGGTCACTGGGTGGCCGGGTCTGGGTCCGGCGCCGATGACGTCGAATGACGTCGATGGAGGCAACGTACGAAGACTGCACCCACGGCCATGCCATAGCGAATGGCCGGAGACGTATCAGACGCATGACGAGCGCGGGACCCACGCGGTCCTCAGAGAGCCAGGGGATCCGTCTTGTCGGGGTCGATCCCGAGCTCGCGGATGGCCTTCGCGCCCCGGTCCGCGGGCAGTGCCCCACAACGCACGAGGCCGACCATCGTCGCCGCCGCGATGTGCGGCGGATCGATCTCGAACAAGCGAGCGCAGGTTCTCGCGCGTGTCGCTGCGGCCGAAGCCGTCCGTACCGAGCGCCACGTAATGCGGCGGCAGCCAGCGCGAGACCATGTCCGGGAGCGCCTTCATCCAATCGGTGGCGGCGATGATCGGCCCGCCTTCGTGCGGCAGGATCTTGCTGACGTACGGCACGCGCAGGGTCTTGGCGCCGGGGTTCAGCCGGTTCGCGCGCTCCACCTCGAGCGCGTCGCGACGCAGCAGCGGGAACGACGGAGCGCTGTAGACCTCCGCGGCGACGCCGAACTTCTCGGCCAGGAGGTCGCGCGCGGCGAGCACCTGCTGAAGGATCGACCCGGAGCCGACGAGCCGGGCCGGGTGCGCATCGCGCCCGACATCGGGCGCCGGCGCGAAGCGGTAGATGCCGCGCAGGATCTCCTCGTCGGTCAGGCCGTCGGGGCGGATCGGCTGCGCGTAGTTCTCGTTGTAGATCGTGACGTAGTAGAAGACGTCCTCGGGCTTGGTCCCGTGCATCCGCTCGATGCCATCGCGCACGACCGCGGCCAGCTCGTAGGCGAAGGCGGGGTCGTAGGAGCGCACGTTCGGGACGGTCGACGACAGGATCTGGCTGTGCCCGTCGTCGTGCTGCAGCCCCTCACCGGTGAGCGTCGTTCGGCCGGCCGTCGCGCCCATCAGGAAGCCGCGACCGCGCGCGTCCGCGAAGGCCCACATCTGGTCGCCGGTCCGCTGGAACCCGAACATCGAATAGAAGATGTAGAACGGGATCGTCGCCAGGCCGTGGGTCGCGTACGACGTGCCGGCCGCCTGGAGGCTGGCCATCGAGCCGGCCTCGGTGATGCCCTCCTCGAGGACCTGGCCGTCGGTCGCCTCGCGGTACGACAGGACGAGATCCGAGTCGACCGGCGAGTAGCGCTGGCCGAGGGCGGAGTAGATCCCGACCTCCTTGAACAACGGGTCCATCCCGAAGGTCCGCGCCTCGTCCGGGATGATCGGCACGATCCGCGGCCCGAGCTCCGGGTCGCGGATGAGGTTCCGCAGGATCCGCGAGAAGACCATCGTGGTCGAGACCGGCGTCGTGCTGCCGGCCGAGAACTCGGCGTCGACGGCCGGCGCGGGTGCCGGGAGCGGCTCGGCGCGTACGGTCCGATGCGGCAGCGCCCCACCGAGCACCCGACGCCGCTCGACGAGGTAGCGGATCTCATCGGACTCGGGACCCGGGTGGTAGTACGGCGCTTCCTTGAGCGTGTCGTCGGGGATCGGCAGCTCGAGGCGGTCACGGAAGATTCGCAGCTCGGCCTCGTTGAGCTTCTTCGCCTGGTGCGTGATGTTGCGGGCCTCGACGCCCGGGCCGAGCGTCCAGCCCTTGACCGTGTGGGCAAGGATCACGGTCGGCGCTCCGGTGTGCTCGGTGGCGGCCTTGTACGCGGCGTAGACCTTGCGGTAGTCGTGGCCGCCGCGGCGGAGCTTGGTCAGGTCGTCGTCGGTCAGGTGCTCGACCAGCTTCGAGAGCCGCGGGTCGGGCCCGAAGAAGTGCTCGCGGATGTAGGCGCCGCCGGCGACCGAGAACTTCTGGAACTCCCCGTCGAGCGTCTCGTTCATCTTCTGGACGAGCAGGCCGTCGACGTCGCGCGCGAGCAGGTCGTCCCATTCGCGGCCCCAGATGACCTTGATGACGTTCCAGCCGGCGCCGCGGAACGCGGACTCGAGCTCCTGCATGATCTTGCCGTTGCCGCGCACCGGGCCGTCGAGTCGCTGCAGGTTGCAGTTGACGACGAAGGTCAGGTTGTCGAGACCCTCGCGCGACGCGATGTGCAGCGCACCGAGCGATTCGGGCTCGTCGGTCTCGCCGTCACCGAGGAACGCCCAGACGCGCGAGCCGGACGTGTCGAGCAGGCCACGGTTCGAGAGGTAGCGGTTGTAGCGCGCCTGGTAGATCGCGCTGATCGGCCCGAGGCCCATCGAGACCGTCGGGAACTCCCAGAAGTTCGGCATCAGGCGCGGGTGCGGGTACGAGCTCAGGCCGTTGCCCCCGGTCTCACGCCGGAAGTGGTCGAGCTGCTCGACGCTCAGCCGGCCCTCGAGGAACGCGCGCGCGTAGATCCCCGGAGCGGCGTGACCCTGGTAGAAGATCTGGTCGCCGCTGCCGCCCTCGTCCTTGCCCTTGAAGAAGTGGTTGAAGCCGACCTCGTACAGGGTCGCCGCCGAGGCGTACGTCGCCAGGTGTCCGCCGATGCCGGAGAACTGGTTGTTGGCGCGCAGGACCATCGCCACCGCGTTCCAGCGGATCAGCCGCCGGATGCGGCGCTCCATCTCCTCGTCGCCGGGGAACGCCGGTTCCTGCTCCGGGCTGATGGTGTTGATGTAGCGGGTCTGGGTCAGCGGCGGCAGGCCGACCTGGAGCTGGCGCGCGCGCTTGAGCAGCTTGTAGATGATGAACCGGGCGCGTGCCTCGCCTTCCTCGGCGACGACCTGATCGAGCGACGCCATCCAGTCGTCGGTCTCGTCCGGATCGATGTCGGGGAGTTGGTGCTTGAACTCATCGAAGTACATGGGGTGGGCTCCAGTCGGCGCGGCGGCGCCGGGCGTCGATCGTCAGGCGGGCTCGACCCGCAGCGTGGTCTCGAATATGTCCGGGACGAGCATCTCGCGCAGGCCGGTGATGCCGGTGTACTTACGCTTGAGGGCGTCGTTGACTCGTGCGACGCTGTCGGCCTCCGGGGCGGCGATCGTGCGTGCCGGCAAGGCCCGCGTCCCGGCGTGGATCGTCACCGACGGGTTGGCCGTCGCTTCGCGGTACCAGCGAGCGCCGGCGCCGTTGACCGAACGGACGAAGACGTCGTTTCCATCGACCATGATCCAGATGATCGTGCGATGGGGCGGCCCATCGGGTCGAGCGGTCTCGATCTCGATCTCCTCGGTGTCCGCGAGAAGGGCGAGGTCTTCGGGAGCGAATTGCATGAGGCCAGCGTAGCCCATCTCGGCCGGATACGGCCATGGCGGCTGGGTTTCGGCTGCAACACGGCTGCAACGCGGGCGACCACGTTCAATGCACCGTTCGCCAGCCGATTCACAGGATGCTTGCGCCCGCAATCCAGAAAGGGACCCAGACCATGACAGATCACAACACAGTCGTCGTCAAGGACGGTGGCAGTTCAGGCGCCGGGATGATCCTCGGCATCATCGCGGTCATCGCCATCGTGGCGGCGATCTGGTTCTTCGCCATCGGGCCGGGATCCGGCTCGAAATCCAGCACGAATGATGGCGGTACGACGATCAACGTCGAGCTCCCGTCCATCGCTCCAAATCCTTCCTGACGATCGCGTTGCGATCGAACCACTGCAGTCCACGCATGTGCGTGGACTGCTCTCGTGCCCGTACTGATGACGAATCGGGCAGAGTCCGTCACCATGTCATCTCGTACCGGAGGCGACCGTGAGCACCCAGCCGCTCGTACTCGTCGCAGACGACGAACCTCGGATCACGAAACTCGTGTCGATCGCCCTCGGCGAGGAGGGCTTCCGTGTGGTCACCGCCGGCGGCGGTGAAGAGGCCCTGGCCAAGGCCGAAGAGGTCCGCCCGGACATCGTCCTGCTCGACATCGTGATGCCCGACCTCGATGGCATCGAGGTCATGCGCCAGCTGCGCGAACGGCGTCCCGTCGCCGTCATCCTGTTGACCGCCAAGGGCTCGACCGCCGACAAGGCGAAGGGTCTCGACCTCGGCGCCGACGACTACATCGCCAAGCCGTTCCACCCCGACGAGCTCGCCGCCCGCGTGCGCGCCGTCCTGCGACGGTCGTCCGGGGCCCAGCCGGGCTCGGGGGTCCTCAAGTTCGACGACGTCGAGATCGATCTCGAGCGCCGGATGGTGACCCGGAACGGGGAACTGGTCCAGCTGTCGCGCACCGAGTGGCTGCTCCTGCAGCACCTGGCCGCGAACGCCGGCAAGGTCGTCCTCCACACCGAGCTCCTGACCAAGGTCTGGGGACCGGAGTACCGCGACGACCTCCAGTACCTGCGTGTCTGGGTCTCGCGAGTCCGCCGCAAGCTCGGCGCGGAGCCGGGCGAGCCGGGCCGGATCAAGACCTTCCAGGGGATCGGCTACCTGCTCGACGTCGAGCCGCCGGTGCCGCCGGAGACCGTGGCACCCGATCGTCCCTGACGAGCAGTCCGCCCTCATCGGGTAGGTCCCGCCTCTCGGGGCCTCGGGCCATCGGGCCGCCACTGCGCTACGCTCAGTCCATGCAGCGATATGGCCCCGGTTCGGCGTTGATCGTCGTCGACGTCCAGAACGACTTCGCGGATCCGGCGGGCAGCCTGAGCGTGGCCGGCGCGGCGAGCGATCGTTCCGCGGATCAACCGCGAGATCGAGTCGGCCCGCGCCAACGGTGCACTCGTCGTGGCGACCCAGGACTGGCACCCGCCGAGCACGCCCCACTTCGCCAAGGACGGCGGCATCTGGCCGGTCCACTGCGTCGCGGACACGTGGGGCGCGGCGCTCTACCCGGACCTGGCACTCCCCGATGACGCGCCGTGCGTCCGCAAGGGCGTCAACGGCGAGGACGGCTATTCGGGCTTCACGACGCGCGATCCGCTGACCGGGCGAGACGTCGAAGACCGAGCTCGACGGACTCCTGCGCGACGCCGGCGTGGAGCACGTCGTCGTCGTCGGCCTCGCGACCGACTACTGCATCAAGGCGACCGCGCTCGACGCGATCGAGCTCGGCTATCGGACCGATGTGCTGATCGACGCGATGCGCCCCGGTCGACCTCAGAAAGGGCGACGGCGACCGGGCAGTGGCCGGAGCTCGAGGCCGCGGGCGTCGGGATCGTGGCGGACGGTGATGCGATGATCCGCGGCGCGCTCCGACTCGCGCTGGCCGGCGCCGGTGTCACCTACGCCATCGATCGCGTGCTGGCCAAACAGTCCGCCGGCGAGGAACCCGAGCCGATCAAGTCGATGGTCGTGATCGACGCGCCGATCGAGCGCGTCTGGGAGGCCGTCGCGGACATCGAGGGCCAGCCGCGCTGGATGCACGACATGAAGGCGGTCCGCCTCCAGACGACCGACCCGGTCGGCGTCGGCACGGTCGCCGAGGCCGACGTCCGCATCCTCGGCATCTCGGTCACCGACCCGGTCCACATCACGGAGTTCGAGCCGCCGCACCGGTTCGGCGATCAGCCATGACGGCTCGTTCAAGGGCCACGGCCTGATCACCCTCGAGGCGGGCGCCGACGGCACGACGACGATCGTGCGCTGGGACGAGGTCCTGATCCCGCCGCTGCTCCCCCACCTCGGTGCGCTGGCCCTGACCCCGACCCTCGGCGCGATCTTCCAGGCCGACCTGGTCCGCCTCAAGGAGCTCGTCGAGACGGGTTCCACGGCGTCCTGAGCGCGGCCGCGGTGCAGCTCCACCTGGTCGACGCGACCTACGAGCTGTTCCGGGCGCACTTCGCGCCGCGCCCGCCGGTCCTCGGGCGCGACGGGATCCCGCTGTCGGGCGTCTCCGGGCCTCGTCGACCAGCTCCTCTACCTGCTCCGCGAGGAGGGCGCGACCCACGTCGGCTGCCGCCACGGACCGGGTCATCGAATCGTTCCGGAACGACCTCTACCCGGGCTACAAGTCGTCGGCCGGGATGCCGCCCGAGCTGCTCGCCCAGTTCCCGATCGCCGAGGCGGCCGTCGATGCGCTCGGGATCGTCCTCTGGCCGATGGTCGAGTTCGAGGCCGACGACGCGATCGCCGCCGCCGCGACCCGCTTCGCCGAGGACCCGAGCGTCGAGAAGATCCTCGTCTGCACACCCGACAAGGACATGGCCCAGCTGGTCCGCGACGAGCGCGTCGTCCTCTGGGACCGGCGCCGCGGCCTCGTCTACGACGACGCCGGCGTGCGCGAGAAGTGGGGCGTGCCGCCGACCTCGATCCCCGACTGGCTCGGCCTCGTCGGCGACTCGTCCGACGGCTTCCCCGGGCTCCCCGGCTGGGGCGCCAAGTCGGCCGCGGCCGTGCTGACCCGCTACGGCCACTACGAGGACGATCCCGGCCAAGGCGTCGGCCTGGGAAGTGCCCGGGCATCGGTGGCTCACGGGCGATGACGCTGGCCGCGACCCTGCGCGACCACCACGACGAGGCGCTCCTCTACCGCGACCTGGCCCGCCTGCGGACCGCCGAGGACGGCGTCCAGATCCGCCAGACCGAACCCGACGAGCTGCGCTGGGACGGCGCCCCGCGCGCCGAGTGGGAGGCCTTCTGCGAGGAATGGGGCCTCGACCGGCTTGCGGACCAGGCCGCACCGCTGGCTGGACGAGGCGTAAAGGGTCCAGCGACTGTCGCGGCCCAGAAATGAGACGTCGGCCCGTCCGCTTGTCCAGCAGAACGGCCGATGCCCGTCGACCGTATCCGACCCATAGCGTGTCATCAACGACCTCGGCCCGGGGTCGACACCATGGGGAGCACCGCCATGCACGCGCATCCAGAAACCGTCCACCGTCCGATGTTCGCCGCTCGGACCTCCCTCCGCCCGGCCGACGTCGCCATCCGAGCGGCGATCGTCACCCTGACCCTGTGCGACCGCGTACATCCACTCGACGCTGGGTGGCCTGCTGTTCACCCTCAACGCGCTCGGCTATGTCGTCGCCGCGATCGCGATGATCGTCCCGCTCGCCATCGCCGTCCGCTTCCGCTGGGTCGTACGGGTCGGGCTGGTCGGCTACGCGGCCACCGCCATCCTCGCCTGGGCGGTGATGGGCCCATACTTCAGCACCGCCTATGTCGCCAAGGCCATCGAGGTCGCCCTGATCGTCACCCTCGCCATCGACTTCGCCCGGCACGATGGCAACCCGGTCGCCGTTGCGCGCCGCGAGCTGGCGGCCCTCACGAACCTCGTCAGTCGTCGCGGCACGGTCGCGGCCGGCGCCTGACGACGACCACCACGTCCGACCCATCCCGACAGTCCAAGGAGTCCGCGACGTGAATCGCCGACCTCACCCTCGGCCCGATCGTCCTGGCCGCCGTGCTGTCCGCTTGTTCGGGCACGTCGGCGGCCCTCGATGCGAGCGCGGTGCCGGCGGGCAGTCCGCCCGGTAACACTGTCACGGTCGTTGCCAAGGACCTGAAGTTCACGACGCCTGCCGTCAGTGCCAAGGTCGGCAGCCCGTTCATCATCGCCTTCGACAACCAGGATGGCGCTCCGCACAACATCGCGATCTCGGACGCCTCCGGGGCCAAGGTGTTCAAGGGGGACAGTCGTCGCCGGCAAGCAGGTGCGACTACCAGGTCGGAGCGCTCCCGGCCGGCACCTACGGCTTCATCTGCGAGGTCCATCCCGACATGAAGGGCACGCTCACGGTCGAGTAGCCGGCGGCGCTCGTCTCGTCCGAAGCCCCGGCCCGATGGTCGGGGCTTCTACTTGACGAGCGTGAGCAGACCGTCGTGGTGGGCCGGCGGCGCCGCCAGGATGCCGATCGACTTCGGGCTGTGGCGACGTCGAACCACGGCGCCGCCGGACATCGAGGTCACCGTGGCGCCGCCGCGCTCGGCGATCAGCCCGGCCGCGGCGACGTCCCAGGACGACAGGCCGCCCTGCTGGATGAACGCATCGAAGCGGCCGTTCGCGACGTAGGCCAGGGCGAGTGCCGCCGAGCCCATGTTGCGCGAGATGCGGATCGCCTTGCGCACGTTGCGGCCGCGCGAGGGCGCCGTCCGGCCGTTGAGCGACATCGAGATGACGTAGTCGGACAGCTTGTCCTTCTCGGAGGCACGGACCGGGCGCCCGTTGAGGGTCGCCGGGCCGTCGACGGTCGCGGCGAACACCTCGTTCCGTGTCGGGTCGAGGATGACCCCGACCGCCGGCCGGCCGTCGACCACCAGCCCGATCGAGACGCAGAAGACGGGCAGGCCGTTGGCGTAGTTCACCGTGCCGTCGAGCGGGTCGACGATCCAGACCCGGCCACGCCCCGAGGTGGGCGCCTCGCCCGCCTTCGCCTTGTGCTCCCCGGTCTCCTCGGCAAGGATCGCGTCGGCCGGGTACGCGGCCCGGATCGCATCGAGGATGAGCGCCTCGGACAGGTGGTCCGCCTCGGTCACGACGTCGCGCGCGCTCTTGTAGTCGATCTGCTCGAGCCGCTCGTAGTGGTCCATCAGCACCACCCCGGCGCGGGCGGCGAGGTCGAGGGCGAAAGCGAGCTCGGCCGCGTAGGCCGTCTGCGTCGCGGGCGCCTCCGGGACGTCGGTCGCGGTCGACCTCACGGGGAGCTGCACTCGGCCACGAGCGGGCGGACGGTCGTGCCGAGCGCGGTCAGCCGCTGCGTGAACGTCGAGGGTCTGGCCCGGCTCGATCTGCGGGCTCAGCATGAACCCGCCGACGTTGCCGGTCCGGTCGGCGGGGTCCGTCACGCGGCAGGTCGTCTGGCCGGCGCTGCTCCCGCTGTTCGTCACCGACAGCGTGACCGCCAGGCCGTCGCCGTCCGGCACGGCGCCCGCCGACCGTCCCCTCGAACGGGCCGACCCCCGCCAGCGCGAACCGCGCGACGACGGCCATGATCACCACGAACAGGACGACGCCGCCGATCGCGATGCCGTGCACCTGCGACGAGGCCGAGTCGCGCAGGCCGAGCGGGTTGCAGCGCTCGCACAGGCCGACGTCGATGGCGACCGGCGCGCCGCACCGGACGCAGCGCGTGCGTTGAGCTCGGGTGCGCTGTCGGGCGACGCGGCGGGTGTCGCGGTTCGAGGTGACGTCACGCGGTGATGGTGCCACGAACGGGCCACTACCAGCGCTCGGCCGCCTCGACCAGGGCGTCGATGTCGGCGGTCGTGCGGGCGAGGACGATCGCGCCGTCGGCGCCGGCCGCCCGCCAGCGCTCCCAGGTCTCGCGCGGCGCCTGGACCCAGGGCGAGTCCGCGATCGATTCGTCGCCCAGCCAGTCGCCCTGGAAGCCGACGAGCACGCGCTGGTCCTCGCGCCGCCGACCGGACGCCTTCGAGCGACTCGAGATAGAGCGGCAGGTTCTGCTCGAAGTTGTCGTCGAAGGCCGACCAGCCGTCGCCGATCCGCCCGGCCAGCCGCGCCCCGGCCGGCGTCTCGCCACCGACGATGATCGGCGGCGGCGGGTTCGGCACGGGGTGGGCGGACGCCTCGTGCAGCGGGTAGAACGGCGACTCGCGCGTGACCGGGCCGCCGGTCCACAGCGCGCGGATGACCGCGACGGCCTCCTCGAGCCGCGCGACGCGCTCGGGCGCCGCCGGGAAGTCGATGCCGTAGGCCGCGTGCTCCTTCGGGTGCGCCACCGATCCCGATGCCGAGGACAAGCCGCCCGCCGCTCGCGATCTGGAGGGTCGAGGCCATCCGCGCGACGACCGCCGGGTGCCGGTTCATGACGTTGAGCACGAACGACCCGACCGTGATCCGCTCGGTCTGGGCCGCCGCCATCGACAGCGCCGTCCAGCACTCGACGACCGGGACCGTCAGGTCGCCCTGGCCCATGAAGTGGTCCCACGCCCAGACCCCCGCGTAGCCGGCCGCGTCGAGTCGCCGGGCGCTCTCGAGCCACCAGCCGGGTTCCGCCCGGATCGTCCGGATCGAGACACCGATCGGCAGGCGCGACCCGGGGATGTGCTCCTCGGCCGGATCCAGGACGGAATCGGTCACAGCCCGGTCTCGAACAGCCGGATGTCCTCGCCCGCCATCGCGTGGCCGTCGCCGCGCGTCGGCCCGAGCGCGGCGCGCGCCCCCAGCGCGTCGAGATCGGCCGGGAACCGCCCGATCAGATCGAGCACGACCGCCTGGATCCGCTCGGCGTTCTGCTGGAAGACCTCGAGCACGCTCATCGCGTCGACCGCCTCGGTGCCCTCGAGGACGCCGGCGTCGTAGTCGGTGATCAGGGCGATGTTGACGACCGCCATCCCGAGCTCGCGGCACAGCCACGCCTCGGGGTACTGGGTCATGTTGATGACCTCCCAGCCGGCGTCGCTGAACCACTTCGACTCGGCCTTCGTCGAGAAGCGCGGCCCCTGGATGACGACGACCGTGCCGCCGTCGTGGACCTCGATGCCGTGGTCGCGGATGGTGGCGATCGCGAGACCGCGCAGGACCGGGTCGTAGATCTCGGCCGACGAGAGGTGGGTGACGATCGGGCCGTCGTAGAAGGTGTCGATCCGGCCGCTGGTCCGATCCACGAACTGGTCGCACACGACGAAGTCGCCGGGCTTGACCGCGAGCTGGAGCGAGCCCGCGGCGCACGGCGAGATGACCGCCTTGACGCCGAGCGAGCGCATCGCCCAGACGTTGGCCCGGTAGTTGATCTTGTGCGGCGGGAGCGTGTGGCGCCGACCGTGGCGCGGCAGGAACGCGACCTTGCGGCCGCGCGACCTCGGCCAGGAAGACCGAATCCGACGGCGGCCCGTACGGCGTGTCGACCTTGACCTCGCGCACGTCCTCGAGCAGCGAGTAGAAGCCCGACCCGCCGAACACCCCGATCTCCGCGGTTTCGGTCACGCGTCGCCTCCGTCCCTGTCGTCGTCGCGGCGGGCTGCCGTGCCGACGTTCGCTCGGATTCTAGGGCCGAGGCCGAATCGCGGTGGGGCCGGGCGGCGGCGCCGCGTCCTCCCCCGATTGGCGCGTCCGCCGCCGAATTTGATGCTTGATTTTAGGCGGGTGCAGGCACTGCCGTTTCGTATGCCAATAGGCGGCATATTCGGCATGGCTGGGCCGGCGTTGCGGGGACCGCGCGAGCGAACGCCCGATGGGTTATGCCGCCCATTGGCATCTAGAAGCGAGGTGTCTGCCGAGGGCCCAAATCAAGCATCAAGACGCTCGGCTGCCGTCCGCTGCCTGGCGGGACGACAGACCGCTACGATGACGTCATGGACGACCCGACCAGCCGATACACGTCGCCGGATCCGGCCGGCCGGCGACGCCCCAGCAGCCGTCGCCGCCGGCACCACCGCCGCCCGTGCAGCCGGCCGCCACTCCGCCGCCCGCCGCCGCAGCCGACTGGCGCCCACCGGCCGACCGTGGACGGCAGTGCCTCGCTGATCTTCGGCGTGATCATCCTGGTCATCGGGCTCTGGTTCTTCGCCACCACGACGCTCGGGCTCGACCTGCCCGGACATCGACTGGGGCCAGCTCTGGCCGGTCATCCTCATCGGTCTCGGGGCCTGGATCGTGCTTCGGCGCGATGAGGCGGAACCGCTAGGCGATGTCGGAGCCGATGCCCATCCGACCCCGACTGGACCCAGGGCGACGGATCGGCGACCGACCGGGCCTGGCTGGCCGACTGGCGCCGGCGGGTCGCGACCCTCTACGCCGAGGTCCGCGCGATGGCCGCCATCGACCCGGCGATCGCCCTCGCCCACTGGCGCGCGGTCCGCGAGCCGCTCTTCCGCGAGCACCCGCAGTCGCCGGTCCCGGCCGCGGCGCGAGCCACGTTCCAGGCCCACCATTTCGACCACGATCCGAGCCTCCGCTTCGAGGTCGCCCTGGAACCGGCACCGCCGCCGGCGCCGGGCGCATTCGCGCTCGAGCTCCCCAACAGCGGCGCCGACACCCTCTCCTTCACGCGCGTCGGGCGCATCGCGATCCCGTTCCCGAGCGGCGCGCGCTCGCTGTCGGTCTTCTGGATGGCCGGCTACGCGGGCGGCCTGTTCATCCCGTTCCGCGACGCGACGAACGGCACCGAGACGTACGGCGCCGGCCGCTACCTCGTCGATGCGGCCAAGAGCGCCGACCTCGGTGGCGACCCGGCGACCGGCACGCTCATCGTCGACTTCAACTTCGCGTTCCAGCCGTCGTGCGCGTTCGATCCGCGCTGGGCATGCCCGCTGGCGCCGCCGGAGAACCGCCTCGACATCCCGATCCGCGCCGGCGAGCGTCTGCGGACCGCTGCAGATCCGCGCCGCACCGTACCAAAGTGCCCATGACCCGGGGACGCTCCGGGCACCCGTCCCAGTCGAGCGCCGACCGCGAGGCAAGATGGGATCCGGTGCGATTCCTCGCGGCGCCACGCCTCGCCACGGTCGACGAGCGACTGCTCTGGTCGCGGGACATCCGCTTCGTCCGCCGCCTGGCCGCCCAGGTCGCCGGCTGCAGGCTGCTCGAGCTCGAGACCGGCATGGTCCTGATCGGCCCGGCCGACAGACCTGACCGACACGCCGCGCGGCCGCGTCGCCGTCGCAGGTCAACATGCCCGAATACGGCCTCGTCGCGGTCGATCCGTACGCTGCCCGAGCGCGATCGCTACCTCGTCGCGATGTCGGCCGCGGTCCAGCTCTCCGGCCTCGCCGACCGGATCGGGATGGCCCAGTCGACGCAGGTCGTCCAGACCAAGATGCTCGACTACTTCTTCAGCCTGCGGAAGCTCCACACGTTCGCGTTCCAGCCGATCGTCGACGCTGTCGACCGGCGAGCTGTACGAGTACGAGTGCCTGTTCCGCCCGCAGATGCCGATGCTGCCGCAGTCGATCAGCTCGGTCGTCCAGGCGGCGATCAACACCGACCGCGGTGTCGAGCTCGACCTCTACATCGTGGCGACCGTCCTCGAGCGGATCGGCCGGCTCGAGGCGACCGCGCGCGAGGCCGGACTCGCCGCCGCGCCGCTACGCCATCAACCTGACGCCGTTCAGCCTCCTCGACCCCGCCTTCGAGGCGTCCGCGCTGGCCGCCCAGGTCCGCGAGGTCGGCCTCGACCCGCGCCAGATCACCATCGAGTGCACCGAGCAGCAGTCCGTCCCCGACATCGTCCCGCTCCAGCGCCAGGTCAAGGCCCTGCGCAAGCTCGGCTTCGGGTTCGCCGTCGACGACGCCGGCGCCGGCTACGCGAGCTTCGCGCTCATCGCCGCCCTGCGGCCATCGATCATCAAGATCGACCGCGACATCGTCCACGGCCTCGACCACGACGACGCCAAGCAGGCGCTGGTCGAGGCGTTCGTCTCGTTCGGCCGCCGGATCGGTGCCCACCTCCTGGCCGAGGGCATCGAGCGCCGCGCCGACCTCGCCACGCTGCACGTCCCTCGGCGTCGAACTCGGACAGGGCTATCTGCTCGGGAAGCCGGCCGCCGACCCGGCGCTGCCGTCGGCGCTCGACGAGGGTCAAGCGCAAGGCCGCGAGCCACGCCAGCGCGGTGTCGCCGTCGGCGCGCCTCTCGCGTACCATCGAGGGCATGACCGACCGCTCCCGCGACGCCACGGCCCGGACAGCCGGCACTCCCCTCCCCGATCACATCCGAGCCTTCCTCGACGACGAACGCTTCGCGACCATCTCGACCATCGACCCCGACGGCGGACCGCGCCAGGCGGTCGTCTGGTACACGCTCGATGGCGACGAGTTCGTCATCAACAGCCGCGTCGGGCGACGCTGGCCGACCAACCTCCTGCGTGACCCGCGGATCGCGTTCTCGGTCGTCGACGCGGCGGATGGCTAGCGCTGGGTCGGGGTGAGCGGCACGGTCGAGCCGATCACCGATCCGGCGACGACGCAGGCCGACATCGCCGGGATGGCGCGCCGCTACGAGGCCGCCGACCCTGACGGGATCGCGGAAGACGATCGCCGGCTTCGAGTCGCAGGACCGGATCAGCTTCCGGTTCCGTGCCGACGCCGTCCACGATCACCTGGACGACGATTGACGCGCTTCGGGCTCCAGCTCTGGTCGCAGCGGACCGACTGGCCGGGGTTCCGCGACGCGGCCCTCGCGGCCGAGGACGCGGGCTGGGACTCCCTCTGGACGTGGGACCACCTCGCTCGCGATCTTCGGGCCGTGGGAGCAGCCGATCTTCGAGGGCTGGGCGCTGCTGTCGGGGCTCGCGCCGCTGACGTCGCGGATGCGCCTCGGTCTGATGGTCGGTGCCAACACGTTCCGCAACCCGGGCCACACCGCGAAGCTGGCCACGACCCTCGATCACCTCTCGAACGGTCGGGCCGTGCTCGGCATCGGCGGGGCGTGGTTCGAACGCGAGCACGACGCCTACGGCATCGATTTCTTCTCGGGCCACGGGGAGCGGCTCGATCGCCTCGACGAGTCGGTGATGCTGATGCGCCGCCTGCTCGATGGCGAGCGGTTCAGCCACGAGGGCCGCTTCTACACGTTCCACGACGCGCTCGTCGCGCCGCGGCCGGTCCAGGCGCATCTGCCGATCCTCGTCGGCGGGTCCGGGCCGAAGAAGACGCTGCGGACCGTGGCGTTGCGGGCCGATGCCTGGAACGGGAGCGGGACCGTCGAGGAGGTCCGAGGCCACCTCGAGATCCTCGCCGAGCACTGCGCCGACGTCGGACGCGACATGGCGTCGATCGAGAAGACCCTGAGCTACCCGATCATCCTGCGCGACACGCGGGCGGCGGCCGAGGCGGCGCAAGGGGTGCAGCTGGCCCACAACGGGATCGAGGACATGGACGCTGCGGTGCTCCTCGGGTCCCCGACCGAGGTGGCCGACGCTCTGCGTCCGTACGTGGAGCTCGGCTTCGAGACCGTCATCGTCCGGATGCCGGCGCCGTACGACCGCGAGACCATCGACCGGATGGCCGAGGTCCGCGAGCTCCTCGACGCGTGACCCCCGATGAAGGTCGTCGCCCTCGCCGGCGGGACCGGCGGCGCGAAGCTGGCCCACGGGCTGCAGTCGGTCCTCCCCGCGGGAGACCTGACGGTCGTCGTGAACACCGGGGACGACACGGAACGGCATGGCCTCCTCGTCATGCCCGATCACGACGCCCTGTTGTACATGCTGTCGGGCCGTTTCGACGACGAACGCGGGTGGGGCCAGAGCGGCGAGACCTGGACCGTGATGGAGGCACTGGCCGAGTACGGCGAGGAGGACTGGTTCCGCCTCGGCGACCGGGATTTCGCGACGCACATCGCGCGAACGCATCGGATCCGCGAGGGCCGGACGCTGACGGACGCGGTGCTGTCGCTCCAGGCCGCGCTCGGGATCCCGACCCGGATCCTGCCGATGTCCGACGAGCCCGTCCGGACCCAGGTCCGCATCGACGAGGGCTGGATCGATTTCCAGGAGTACTTCGTCCATCGCCGCCAGGGGCCGGAGGTCCGCGAGATCCGGTTCACGTGGCGAGAACCGGCCGACCGACGCGGTCGTCGAGGCCATCGCCGCGGCCGAGGTGATCGTCATCGGGCCGTCGAACCCGATCGTCTCGATCGGTCCGATCCTGGCGGGGCCGATCAGGGATCTCGTCACGGAACGGGCGCGTCGCCGGCGTCCCGGTCGTGGCGGTCAGTCCCATCGTCGGTGGTGTCGCGCTCAAGGGCCCGGCCGATCGGATGCTGACGTCCCTCGGCCACGAATTGAGCGCCCGGGGAGTGGCTCGGATCTACCGCGGCGTCGCCACGGCCTTCGTCCTCGACACGGTCGACGCCGACCTCGAGCCCGAGATCGCCGCGCTCGGCGTGCGGACCCTCGTCATCGACACCGTCATGGGCGACCACCCCGGCCGTGCCCGCCTCGCCCGGACGTGCTCGACTTCGCCGGCGTCGCCGTCCGATGAGGATCGCCGCCATCATCCCCGTCGGCACGCTCGAGGGCGCCAAGACCCGGCTCGCGGACACGCTCGATGCCGAGGAGCGGCATGACCTCGTCGAGGATCTCCTGGCACGGACCGTCGCGAGCGCCCTGGCCGTCGCCCGGCTCGACGACGTCCTGGTCATCAGCCCCGACCCCGAGGTCCTGACCAAGTCGGCCGAGATCGGCGCCCGGACCCTCCGCCAGCGGACCAAGGGCCTCAACGCCGGCCTCGCGCGAGGCACGGGCCGACGTGATCGCCGGCGGCGCCGAGGCGATCCTCGTTCTCCCGATCGACCTCCCGTTCGTGACCGCCGAGGCGGTCTCGGCGCTGCTCGAGCCACTCACCGAGCCCGACGCCGCCGACGACGCCGCCGGCCACGTCGTCCTCGTCACCGACCGGCACGGCACCGGCACCAACGCGCTCGCGCTTCGACCGCCCGACGTCATCGATTTCGCATTCGGTCCCGGCAGCCGAGGACGACATCGCGCCGCCGCCGAGGCCGCCCACGCCGCCTACACCGAGGTCGGCGGCCCGCTGACGGTCGACCTCGACACGCCCGAGGACCTCGTCTTCGTCGAAGCCGCCGAGACGGAGCGCCTCGGTGTCGGCTGACGCGTCGATCCGGATCCTGGCGCTCGACGGGATCCCCGAGATCCGCGAAGGGCGACGACCTCGGCGTCTTCATCGGCAACGCGATCCAGCGCACGGCCGGCGCGTTGCCGCTCACGCGTCGACGACGTGCTCGTCGTCACCCAGAAGATCGTGTCGAAGGCCGAGGGAGCCGTCGTCGACCTGACGACCGTCACTCCCCGGCGCGAGGCGATCAAGTTCGCCGAACGCTTCGACCGCGACCCGCGCCAGATCGAGGTCGTCCTCCGCGAGGCCCGACGCGTCGTCCGGATGCAGAACGGCGTACTGATCACCGAGACCGCGCACGGGTTCGTGTGCGCCAACGGCGGCATCGATGCCTCGAACGTCGGGCCGGCGTCCGGTTCGGTCGTGACGCTCCTGCCGGTCGACCCCGACGGTTCCGCGACGCGGATCCGCGCGGCCATCCGAGCGCGCTACGGCGTCGACGTCCCCGTCGTCATGTCCGACTCGTTCGGCCGGCCCTGGCGCTGGGGCATCGTCGATGTCGCGATCGGCGTGTCCGGGCTTGTTGCCGCTCGAGGACCTCCGCGGCGTCCCCGACGCGGACGGGCGTGTCATGAAGTCGACGGTCCGTGCAGTCGCCGACGAGCTGGCATCCGCCGCCGAGCTCACGCTCGGCAAGACGGCCGGCCGGCCAGTCGCGCTCGTCCGCGGCGCTTCGTTCACCCGCGGCGAGGCCACCATCCGCGACGCCCTCATCCCAGCCGAGAACGACCTCTTTCGCTAGGTTGTCGCGCTCGGCGCCTGCTACGGTTCGTCAAGCTCGACTGGCTGGCTGACACCGATCGCCCGATACGACCGTTGGCCACCGCGTGGACGAGCCGAAAGGATCCCCTGCATGGCGGTTCAGTGGTCGTTCGGGAGGATCCTGCTGTGGATCTTCGCCGTCTGCGCAGTGCTCGCGACGCTCGTGGCTCTGGCGCTCGGCTTCGATCTCCTGGTCAAACCGCCAGAGATCGCGGAGACCCTCGACCTTCCGAGTCGGCTCGAGGCGATCCAACCCTTCCATGTGGCCCAATGGCCATTCGACGCCGCTTCCACGTTGCTCTACGTGGTCGCCTTCGGTGCTCTGCTGCTGGCTGCAGGACCGATCGCCTCCCTCGCCGGCGCCGATGGTCGCGCGGACATCCTCAAGTCGGCCATCGTGGCCAGCGGCCTGCTCGGGGTGGCAAGTGGGCTGCTGTACTTCGGTGCGACGCAGGTGACCATCGCGCTCCAGTACTGCGATTGCGGCTTCAAGACCGAGGAGGTGATCAGCCAGTTCTGGGCGATCACCATCGTCCAGGGGGCGACCGACTGGCTCAGCTACGGCGCAGTCGTCTTCGGCGCGATCGGGGCGGCCTTGTCGGCGCTCGTGCTGGGTGATCGCGGCCTACCACCGATCTGGCGCTGGATTTCCTGGAGTGCTGCCGTCCTCCTCGTCCTGAGCATCGTCCTCAACGAGTTCAGCGACACGCCTGCAGGAGACTTGGCCGTCGCCGTGGCAACGGGCATCCTGTTGCCTGCGTGGGCCATCATCCTGGCGATGCGCGCCGACCGGATCGAACCGACTCCCTGAGGCTTCATCCCTCGGTTGATGCTTGATTTCAGCCGTCCGCGGACACCTCCGTTGTAGATGCCAATAGGCGGCATATTCCGGGCCAATTGCCTCGTCGCCCCACCCGACCCGTTATGCCGCCCATTGGCATCAAGGACCTAGGTGCCTTCCGGAGGCCTCGAATCAAGCATCAAGCTCGATCGATCCCGACGATCCCGGCAATCCCGGCACTGGCGGTGAGTCCTCGGATCGCCAGCGGTCCGACACCACCGGATCACGGTCGGACCCTCCACCGTGCAGGAACCGCTTGAGGAACGTCCGGGTCCGCTCGTCGTGGGGGTTGGAGATGACCTGCTCGGGCGGGCCGATCTCGACGAACTGCCCTTCGTCCATGAAGTAGACGCGGTCGGCGGCCTCGCGGGCGAAGGCCATCTCGTGGGTGACGACGATCATCGTGCGGCCCTCGTGGGCGAGGCTCTCCATGACCTTGAGCACCTCGCCGACGAGTGACGGGTCCAACGCGCTGGTCGGTTCGTCGAACAGCAACACCTCGGGCTCCATCGTGAGCGCCCGGGCGATCGCCACGCGCTGCCGCTGCCCGCCGGACAACCGCGACGGATATTCGTCGCGCTTCTCGCTCAGCCCGACCTTGGCCAGGTACGTCTCGGCCAGCTCGGTCGCCTCTTTCTTGTGCATCCCCTTCACGTGCACCGGCGCCTCGATGAGGTTCCCGAGCACGCGTCAGATGCGGAAAGAGGTTGAACTCCTGGAACAGCATCCCGGCCCGCAGCCGCAGCTGCCGGATCCGGGCCGTGGTGTCGCGATCGCGGTGTCGTCGCAGCGGGTCGGCCTCGACGACCACCCCGGCGATGTCGACCACGCCGGCCGTCGGCTCCTCGAGGAAATTCAGGCACCGCAGGAACGTGCTCTTGCCACTCCCCGACCGCCCAAGGATCGTGACCGTCTCGCCCGGGATACACGGTCATCGAGCACCCACGCAGGACGTGGTTGTCGTCGAAGTTCTTCTCGATCGCCGACGCCTTGACGATCGGCTCGGCGCCGGGCTTGACGAGGTGGCCGGGCCTCTCGGCCGGGTCGATGACGTGGTCGATGCGGGTCGGCGCCGCTCCCCCGTCATGGTCGTCGACTCGGGACCCGGTCGCCGGTCGCCATGCGCCGCTCGAGCCGGTTCTGGAACAGCGAGAACAGGATCGTCAGGACCCAGTAGATGAACGCGGCGACCAGCAGCGTCTGCATCGACTGGAAGCTCGGGCGCCCCGCGGTCTGCGCGCGCCACAGGATCTCCTGGACGCCGACCACCGAGGCCAGCGACGAGTCCTTGATCATCGAGATGAAGTCGTTGCCGACGGCCGGCGTCACGATCCGGAATGCCTGGGGAGCGATGATCCGACGGAACGTGGTGCGCGAGTTCATCCCGAGCGACTGCGCCGCCTCGGTCTGGCCGTGCGGGACCGCCTCGATGCCCGACCGGAAGACCTCGGTCATGTACGACCCGTAGTTGAGGCTGAGCGCGACGATCGCGGTCGGGATGGCCGGCAGCACGATCCCGGCCTGTGGCAGGGCCAGGTAGATGAACAGGATCTGGAGCAGCAACGGCGTCCCGCGGAAGAACGAGACGTAGAAGCTGGCGATCCCGTTGAGGTACGGGTTCCGCGACAGCCGCCCGAGCGCCCCGAACCCCGCGAGGATCGTCGCGAAGAAGATCGAGGTGATCGCCAGGAACAGCGTGATCGGGACGCCCGCCAGGATGAACGGGATCGTCTGCTCGAAGGAACGCCGTGTCGACGTTGACCGTGACCAGGATGAACAGGACCAGGCCCGCGACGATGACCGCCCAGGTGGCGAGGAACGCGAGCCGCCACCGCCGACTCCGACGTTGGCGCTCCGCCGAGATCTGCGCGACGAGCAGCTGATTCGCGGACATCCCTGCGCCGCCGGCGAAGCTCATCGCCTGTCCGTCCCCTCGATCACCGTCATGTCACTCGTCCTCCATCGGTCGCGTGAACAGAAGCGCGCCCGGACGACGAAGCGTCCGAGCGCGCATTGGGAACGAACCCTGGATCGGTCAGGACGGCTTGATCGTCACGTCCTTCTCGAGCCACTTGGTCGGAGAAGCTGCGAGAGCGTGCCGTCGGCATGCATCTCAGCGACGATCTCGTTGAGCAGCGGCGAGCAGCGCCTTGTCGTTCGGGACCGCTCTTGTCGAGCGCGAACGCGACCGACACGGTGAAGATCGGCGGACCTGTCGAGCACGCGGATCGGCTGCGGTCTTGGCCGCGTCGGCCAGGCCGTTCGCATTCGCCACGATGGCATCGAACTTGCGGCCGGCGGTGACCGCCTGGACGCACTCGTTGTCGGTGGGGAGTGCGGTGACATCGGGCGTGGTCGGCGCCTTGACGATGTTCGGGTCGACGATCTCGAGCGTGCCCTTGAGCCACTGCTCGTAGGTGGTCGCGGTGCCGACGCAGAACGTCTTGCCGCCATCGAGCTCGGACAGCGACTGGACCGTCGAGTCCTTCGGGACGGCGACGGCGCCCGAGTCGAAGTAGTACGGGTCGGCGAAGTCGACGACCTTGGCGCGACCGACGGTCACGCTCATCGAACCGATCGAGATGTCCCAGCGACCGCCCCAGCTGCCGGCGGTGATCAGGTCCCAACCCGGCGTCTGCCAGTCGATCGTGATCTCCTTGCCGAGCTTGGCGCTCAGGCGCTTGACGGTCTCCTCGGCGGTCGAGGTGTCGAAGCCCTCGTACTTGTTCGTCGCCGTGTTGAGGAACGAGAACGGCTTGTAGTTCGGGTCGGTCGAGATCCGGATCTTGCCGCTGCTGAGGATCACGCCCGAGCAGCGACTTCGGATCGACCGTGCTGGGGTCGAAGGCGGCGGCCGATGCCGACGCTTCCGGTGAAGCCGCGGCAGACGCGGCGTGCGGTCGCTGCGCTCGTCGCCGCAGCTGATGGGGCGGTTGAGGCGCCACCACCAGTCGTGCAGGCCGAGGCTGCGATGACCGCAGCGCCAACCAGCGCTAACAGTCGGGTTGACTTGTTCATGGTCTCCTCCAAAACACTCTCGAGCACCGCTGGGTCGATGCTGACAACGAAGAGTCGTCCTCCACGGCATCCTCTCCGAAGGTCGGTACTATCGCATAACAGCCCGTGAACGACTCAAGGGGGCGCGGCGATCGGACCTACTGGATCGGCGATCCCGCTGCAGATCCGCCGGCGAGTTCGGCACTAGCGCCATCATCGACCGGAGCGAGCGTCGGACTGACGATCTCGGCCACGCCGAGGACGAGCACCGCGGCCGCGGCCCACAGCGCGAAATCTGTGGGACCGCCCGCGATCTCGAACAGGATCGAGGGAAGCGCGATATCGGTGTTGGCCGTGAACACGAGGCTCAACGACGGAACCAACGCGACGGCGAAGCCGATGATCGCCATGGCGAGCCCGACGGGGCGAGACCGCGGCCCGCGGAACACCAGCCAGGCGAGCGCCACCATCGAGGTAACGATGACGACTCGTACGATCGCCTCGACCGCGATCGCGTTCAGGGAGGAAAAGGTGGCTCGACCTTCCTGGATCATCCGGCCAACGATGCCATCGGCGACGTAGGCCACGCCGATCACCAGTGCCGAGAGAACGATGCCCCACCAAGCGCGCATCCGGTGCCTCCTGGAGTTAGGGAACCCGATCCGGACCCAGCGTCCCGCCGACCTGCGCCAAAGTCAAGGACCGGCCTGTAAGGCGGAAAAGAGTGGACCCGGCGCCTGCCGGGTCCAAATGGTCAGTGAGGGTGGGCCGACACCGACACGATGTCGGCGCCTTGGGACTACTCGGTCAGGCCGACGACGTGGCCCTCGGGATCGGCGACCAGCGCGAGCTGCGCTGAGCCGTCCGGACTGAACTTCGGCATGACGACGCTGCCGCCGAGGTCCTTGACCTTGGCCAGCGTCGAATCGATGTCGGCGACCCGGACATAGCCGGTCACGTGGCCGCTCGACCCGTCCGGCGTGCTGCCGATGCCGACGACCGGCCCGGTCGAGGCGGGATCGCTCATCCCGTAGCCGCCCGGATTGCTGGTGTCGAGCGCCCAGCCGAACAGGTCGCTGTAGTAGCGCTGGAGCGCGGCGCCGTCCTTGCCGACGATCTCGAAATGGATGACTCGTGCCTCTGTCATGGGTCGGTCTCCTGCTTCGGGACCTCGGTCATGGTCGCCTCGGTCGCCCTTACGAACCAACGACGAACGACATCCGCACCAAATCGACAGGCGCGGACAGCTAATCGTGGATGCAGCGCTCGTGGCCGAGCGGACAGACGCCGCGGAGCTCCTCGAACCACGACGGCCACTCTGGATCGAACTCGGGCCACGTCCTCCAATGCGTTTCGCAGTAGGACGCTCGGCAGTCGCCGCAGTAGAACGGCACGATCTCGGGGTCGATGGTCATGAGACCGGCGACATCGTCCGACGCGATCGCGCTTCCGACAGCGTCGAGGCCGGCCTTCCGTCGATGGCCCTCCAGAGGTTCAGTGTGCCGGCCTCGGTCCGGATCCCGTCCGACCCCGTCGGGACGGGCTCCGCGCCCTCGGGAATGCCCAGGGACGACAGCGGCGGATCGCCCGCCGCGGTCGACTCGACGTGCATCGCCACGGCGCCGCAGATCGCGCAGGAGATGTCCAGGGCCACTGGGCGACCCCGGCCGCCGTTGGCTTCAGTCGTCGAGGACGAAGGTCACCAGCATGTTGACCTGGTACTCGGCGATCTTGCCGTCGCGGATGTCCACGCGCTGCTCCTTGATCCAGGCGCTGCGAACGTTGCGGAGCGTCTTGTTCGCGCGGGCGACGCCCGTGTCGACGGCGTCCTCGAAGCTCTTCTGCGACGTGGAACTGATCTCGGTGACGCGTGCGACTGCCATGGCGTCGGCTCCTCCTGGTGCAACCGGTTTCCGACTGGGGGTTGCTCTAACCGTAGCAGCCGACGGTCAATCGCCAAGCGGAGCGGTCAGGACCGCCGCCGGCCACGCTATTCCCAGGTTCGGCGCTCCGTCTCGAGGGACTCTGTCGTATCTCCGAAGACGTCACGCAGCGCGCCGCCGTAGCTCGGCCTGACCCGGCGGAGCGTGAGAGTGTCGGGGTCTCCCGGCGTCACTTCGATGACGAACAGGTCACCTTCGACGATCCCGGCTGCCTCGACGACTGGCTCCGGGAGAGTCATCTGGTTTCCCGCTGCCATTAGGGCCACGCCTGTAACCCTCGTCGCTTGCATGTGCGCAAGCCTCTAACTCACTCGCACATCCGTCAAGCGGCTACCCTTCGCAGATGCCCCACGAATTCATCTACACGACATACAAACTCGCCCGCCACTACCCGCCGGACAAGACGGTCCTCGAGAACATCTCGATCTCGTTCTACCCGGGCGCCAAGATCGGCGTCATCGGCTCGAACGGCGCCGGCAAGTCCTCCCTGCTCCGGATCATGGCCGGGCTCGACGACGGCTTCACCGGCGAGGCGCGCCTCACGCCCGGCTTCACGGTCGGCTACCTGAGCCAGGAGCCCGAGCTCGATCCGACCAAGGACGTCAAGGGCAACGTGATGGACGGCGTGGCCGAGGTCCAGACGCTCATCGACCAGTACAACGCGGTCATGGCCGCCTGGTCCGACCCGGACGCCGACTACGAGAAGATCGGTGCCCAGCAGGCGGCCCTCGAGGACAAGATCGCCGCGGCCGATGCCTGGAACCTCGAGCGCAACGTCGACATCGCGATGGACGCCCTGCGCTGCCCGCCCGACGACGCCGACGTCACGAAGCTGTCCGGCGGGGAGAAGCGTCGCGTGGCACTCGCCCGGCTCCTCCTCAGCCACCCCGACCTGCTGCTGCTCGACGAGCCCACCAACCACCTCGATGCCGAATCGGTCGACTGGCTCGAACGCTTCCTCCAGGAGTACTCGGGCACGGTCGTGGCGATCACCCACGATCGCTACTTCCTCGACCACGTCGCGCAGTGGATCCTCGAGCTCGACCGCGGGCGCGGGATCCCGTTCGAGGGCAACTACTCGTCGTGGCTCGAACAGAAGCTGGCTCGGCTCGCCGGGGAGGAGCGCGCCACCGACGCCCGCCAGCGCACCCTCGCCCGCGAGCTCGAGTGGGTGCGCCTGGCCCCGCGCGCCCGCCAGGCCAAGGGCAAGGCCCGACTCGGTGCCTACGAGAAGCTGCTGGCCGAGGCGAACGCCAGCGCCGCCGCCGACCGCGAGCTCGAGATCGCCATCCCGCCCGGGCCGCGCCTCGGCGACTCGGTCATCGAGGTCAAGGGCCTGCGCAAGGGCTACGGCGACCGGCTGCTCATCGAGGACCTGACGTTCTCGCTGCCGAAGGCCGGGATCGTCGGGATCATCGGTGCCAACGGGGCCGGCAAGACGACGCTGTTCCGGATGATCGTCGGCGAGGAGACGGCCGACGCCGGGAGCATCGAGATCGGCGACACCGTCCAGCTGGCGTACGTCGACCAGAGCCGCGACGACCTCCAGGCCGACAAGAGCGTCTTCGACGAGATCGCCCAGGGCGCCGAGTTCATCAAGGTCGGTGCGCGCGAGCTGCCGGCGCGCGCCTACGTCTCGAGCTTCAACTTCCGCGGCACCGACCAGCAGAAGCCCGTCGGCAAGCTGTCGGGCGGCGAGCGGAACCGCGTCCACCTGGCGAAGCTGCTCAAGTCGGGCGGCAACGTGCTGCTCCTCGACGAGCCCACGAACGACCTGGACGTGGACACTCTCCGGGCGCTCGAGACGGGACTCGAGTCGTTCCCCGGCTGCGCCGTCGTCATCAGCCACGATCGCTGGTTCCTCGACCGGATCGCGACCCACGTGCTCGCCTTCGAGGGCGACAGCCAGGTCCGCTGGTTCGAGGGCAACTTCACCGAGTACGAGGAGTTCCGCCACCGCGAGCTGGGTTCCGCCGCGGACCAGCCGCACCGCATCAAGTACAAGCGCCTGGCGGGCTGAAGACGGGCCGGGCGCTCGGATCAGCTGACCAGCGTCTCTCGCTCGTCGTTGCGGATCCGGTCACTCAGCGCCATCAGGATCCCGAGGCGGATCGCGCCGAACTTCTCCATCAGCTCCTGGAATGCCGGTCGCTCGATCACGAGCGCATCGACCGGTCCGATGGCGACCGTCGTGGCGCTGCGAGGCCGTCCATCGATGAGCGAGATCTCGCCGAGGAAGTCGCCGGGTCCGAGATCCCTGACCGTCGCTCCATGGCGCGACACGCGCAGCCGACCATCGACGATCACGAAGAAGGAGTCGCCCGGTTCGCCCTCCACGGTCACCTCCTGGCCGTCCTCGAATCGGATCTCGTTGGCGAGGCCGGCGACCGCCTCGAGAGACTGCTCGGTCATGCCCTGGAACAGCGGGACGCCCTTGAGATGGTCGACATTGGCCACGCGAATCCTCCTGCAGCTTGGATCGGACGAGAGCCTAGTGGCCGTCGGTTAACGGACCGTCAACGAGGCGCGACTGGAGTGACGCGTTACGCTCATCACATGACGAAACCTCGACAGGCCACTAGCGCCCGCTCGGATACTGCCTCTCGACTTGCGGATATCCACGCGGCTTATCGACAGGAGCCGACGACGCCTGAGCCCGACATCGACCAAATGCTCGAGGAGATCGAGCGCGGTTACCTCGGATCGGGTCCTCTCGTTCGACAGCGGATTCGACGGCATCCCGGGGATCGTGCGCGTTAGTTGATCGCCACCGAGAGACAAAGCAAGAGCGGAGCCGGATCGCTCCGGCTCCGCTCTTGGGCCTGTGACTGGACGGCGGGGGTGACGCCCTGTCCCAGGCTTATGTGGTGGCGAAGAGCGGAGCCGGATCGCTCCGGCTCCGCCTTGGGCCTGTGACCGGACGCCGGGGGTGTCGGCCCGTCCCAGGCTTGTGTGGTGGTGAAGGCGAAGCCGGATCCCTCGCCGACTCCGCCTTCACGCCTGGGACCGAAGCTGGAGGTCACCCGATCCAAGGCTGATGTGGTTGTGCGAGACGATCATCGGTTGCCGGACCTGCGCAAACCACCACTCGTCTCTGCAATCCGGCGGGCGACCGGTTGCGGCTATCCGGCAATCGCGACCCTGAGGTCATGGCTCGAGGCGTAAACTCGTCACATGACGTCGGCGGCACCCCGCAACATCGTCAACGTCGTCCTGCCGGACATCCAGGACGTCATCGGCTCGCTCCCTCGTGACCTGGCGGACGACGAGAACGAGCTGCTGGCTCGCGTCCGCCTGATGTTCCTGAACACCTTCGTCACAGCGGACATCGACGATCTCGATGCGGCGATCGCCGTCCTTCACGCGCGAGCCGCCGGCAATGCGACGGCCAATCCATTCGGGCCTCGGATCAAGGCATCGAGCTACGAAGGCCTGGCGGAAGCCGGGAACCGGGCCGTCGACGCCGGAAAGCTCGACCTCGCGACGGTCCTCGCTCTCCAGTACGAGTCGGGCTCGATCGCGGCGGCGCAGGGTCGGCGGCTGATCCTGTTCCTCGGGCTCAACGCCGCGATCCGTCGGGCGATCTGGGAGTTCGGCACGGCCGAGATCCAGCGACAGAACCTTGGCCACGAGGGCTACGTCGAGCTCGGCCGGTGGCTCGTGCTGACGACCGAGATGTCGTCGCTGGCGGTCGGTGAGGGCTATCGAGCGACCGAGCGTGAGCTGCTCGCCCGCGACGTCGGGGCGCGCCGGGCGGCGATCGACGAGCTGCTCGGCGCCGTACCGGCCGACGGACGCGGAGCGGCGCGGCTGCGACGCCTCGCCATGCGCTTCGGCCTCGAGCCGGACGCGAGCTACCGAGTGGCGGCCATCCTGCCGGGTCCGGACGCCGATCCGACGCCGGAGGAGCCCGGCATCGACGAGGCCGACCTCGAGACGATGGCCCGGCGCATCGACCAGTCGCTTCGTCGGCCCGGCCGCACGGACGACGGCGCGAGCACCGGGATACGCGTCCCGCTAGCGGTGACCTGGCGCGGTGCGATCGTCGCGATCCTCGGGTCAGACCCTCGCGAGTGGCAACGGCTGAAGGCGGCCGTGGAAAAGGTGTTCGGGTCCGGGACTCCGTCGTGGATCGCGATCGCGACGCAGGCCGAGGGCGTGACGGCGCTCGCCCGATCGCTTGCCGATCTCCAGGAAGGCCTCCGGGTCGCCGATGGCATCGACCGCCGCGGCGTCATCGATGACCTCTCCGAGCTCGGGATCGAGCGGCTGCTCCTGAGCGACCCAGACCTCGCGACCGCCATCGTCGAGCGCGAACTCGGGGCGCTGCTGGCCGACCCGCGGATGGGCGACGAACTGATCGAGACCCTCCAGGTGTTCTTCGACGCCGGCGGGAACCGCCGCGAGGCGGCAAGACGGCTCCATCTCGCCGACCGGACGATCGCTTATCGCCTCGAACGGGCCGAGGACCTTCTTGGCCACGGCCTCGAGGGTGACGCCGGCCGCCGACTCAACGTCGCGCTGACATTGCGACGCCTAGAGGGCCTTCGGCGGTCCCGCTAGGGTCACGCAAAAGACTGGTGCCCTTACAGGGACGGCTCGATCCGCCGGTAGGTGCTCTCAGATCGACGGGCAACCTTCAAGACAACGACCAGGCGATCTTCGTCGTCGATCAGGTAGATGATTCGGAGTTCACCGACGCGGAGTCGCCAGATGTTGCTGCCAGCCAGCTTCGTCGCGCCACGCGGTCGAGGCGTGGTCGCGAGTGTCAGAATCGGTCCACGGAGTCGCGCCGCATCGCCGGGTGGAAGGCGTCGAAGCTGACGCTTGGCGGCTGGTGCGAGCTCGACTCGATATCGGCCGGCCGTCACACCTCTTCTGAACCGTACGCCGACCGGGTCTCGGCGGCGAGCGTTCCGAAGAAGGCATCGGCCGCCTCGCCTCCGTCACGGCGGTATTCGGCGAGTGCCTCCTCAGCGGATGCCAGATCCTCCCGCGTCTCGTTGGCCTCGAGCCACGCCTCTAGCGCCTCGTCCACGAGGTCGCGGACGCTCCGATCGGTCCGAGCGGCCTCCACCTTGATGGCGCGGTAGCGGTCGGCGTCGAGGTCGATAGTCACTTTCATTGCGCCAGCATGCCAGTATGCTGGGTTACTTGTCAACTTGCCGTCCCTTGTCCCGGCGGCCGTCTTGATGCTTGATTTGGGCCGTCCAGGCGAGGTTTCGTTTGTGATGCCAATGGGCGGCATCAAAGGTGATCGCGTCGGAGGCCACCAGACTTCATCCAGGGTTTATGCCGCCCATTAGCATCAAAGACGGAGGTGCCGCCGAGCGCCTCAAATCAAGCATCAACTCGGGACAGGGGCCGCGGACGGGAGCGCCCACTCCCCCGCCGGCTCGAAGATGACGAGCGCCGTCTCCCGGGATCGGAGTGCGGCACTGGCGTCGGTGAAGGCCGTCGAGCCTAGCGCGAGGTACATCTCCCAGAGCCGCCGGCGCTCGTCGCCGACCGCGGCGCGCGCGACGACTCGACGCGACTCGCCGCGAAGCTCGACGACGGCCTCGGGATTCGCCTGGAGGTTGAGCCACCAGGCCGGCTCGGGTTCCGCCCAGCCGTTCATGGCCGGCGTGACCAGGTTGACCCCGTCCTCGATGTAGCCGACGATCGCGACTCGCTCCTTGCCGGTCTGGCGCCCGACGGTCTTGAGTCGGAGCATCCCCCACTGCGTCGCGGTGTAGCCGCGAAGCCCGACGCGGCCGCCGGTGATCGAGTAGAGGGCGCGATGCCCGATCCAGATGGTGCGGACGAGCCAGCGCGGGACCGACGGCGGCGCCTTCTGGGGCGGTGCGTTCTCGATGGATTCGGACATGGTCTGGGCCCTCCTCGGCTCCTATGCGTCTACAGCGTAGACTACGCCGTAAACATACGAGCCCAACCGCTACACTGTCAAGGTGGCAATCCAGAAAACCGCGCAGACCGAACGCCGCGCTCCCCTGACCCGCGAACGCATCCTCGAGGCCGGCGTGGCCCTCGCCGACCGGGGCGGCCTCGACAACCTGAGCATGCGCAAGCTCGGCCAGGAGCTCGGCGTCGACGCGATGGCGATCTACCGCCACATCAAGGGCAAGGACGACCTGCTCGACGGCGTCGCCGAAGTCGTGATCGGCGAGATCGAGCGGCCCCCGGCCGGTGGCGACTGGATCCAGGACCTGCGCGGGATCGTGATGGCCGCCCGGACCGTGATGCTCCGCCACCCCTGGGCGCCGCGCGTCCTCGAGGAACGGGGAACGGCCGGCCCGCAAGCCCTCGCCCACATCGACACGGTCCTGGCGACGCTCATCGCCGGCGGCTTCACGATGGAGACGGCCCACCACGCGCTCCACGTCCTGAGCAGCCGGATCTTCGGTTTCCACCAGGACCTGTTCGACGACTCCGGCCGCGCGCCCGACCCCGAGACGCAGGCGATGGTCGTGCGCTCGCTGTCGGTCAGCTACCCGGCCCTCGCCGAGCTCGCCGCCGCGGCCAGCCACGACGGCGGCCTGGGCGCATGCGACGACGATGAAGAATTCGCGTTCGGGCTCGACCTGATCCTCGGTGGCCTCGAGCGCGTCCGCGCCGCGAGTTGAGCACGCCGCCCGAGCCCGAACGGAGCCCGACCACAACCCCGAACCCGAGCGGCACTACGAGATCGAAAGACTGGCCGCCGCCCTCCCCATCGTCGAGGCACCCGACTTCGAAGCCGGCCAGTGGCACGACTCGGAACGGCGACCCGACGGTGTCTGGACGATGCCCTGGTACGAGCTGAGCCCGGCGGCCGAGGCGTTCCTGCGAGCCGTGGGCGAGGCAGGGATGATGCTGACCGGCTTCGACTGGCCGAGCTGGGCACAGACACCCGAGGCCAAGACCCTCCACGGTGACGGAGACGCCCTTGCACACGCCACGCCCGACGAACTTGCGATGCTCCTGACGGCGCTCATCCGCGAGGACCGCTTCAACGAGGGCGCCCTGGGCGACTCGTTCGAGTCCGCGATCATGACCGCGATCGTCCGACGGGCGAAGGCGCTCGCGGAGGCCTAACCCGCACGGAGGGGAGCACCCTCCGCGATCAGACGCCGAGACCCTCCGCGTCGCCGTAGGCCCACTCCGACTTGCGTCCGGTCGGGGCACCACCTAGCATCACGGCACCGGATGGCCGTCACGCCCTGACCCATTCCCGTCCGCGCGCTGCACCAGCCAGATATCCAATGAGGTGTCGGTGGCGACCGTCATCAGCGTGCACTCGTTCCGTGGAGGGACGGGCAAGTCCAACACGACCGCCAACCTCGCAGCGATCTACGCGCGCGCGGGCCGCGCGTCGGCGTCATCGACACGGACATCCAGTCGCCCGGCATCCACGTCCTGTTCGGGCTGGCCGGCGACGAGATCGAGGCGTCGCTGAACGACTTCCTGTGGCACGGCCGCGCGATCGAGGAGGTCGCCCGGACGTGACGAGCGCCGCCGGCCCCGACACGACCGGGCGGATCCTCCTGATCCCGTCGAGCATGAAGCCGGGCGAGATCGCCCGGGTCCTGCGCGAGGGCTATGACGCGCAGCGGATGACCGAAGGCTTCAGGCAGCTGATCGCCGCCCTCGACCTCGACATCCTGCTCATCGACACCCACCCGGGCCTCAACGAGGAGACGCTCCTGTCGCTGGTCCTGTCCGACAGCCTGCTCATCGTCATGCGACCCGACCGCCAGGACTACGAGGGGACCGGCGTGACCGCGCGGGTCGCCCGGGAGCTCGAGGTCCCGCGGATCCGGATCCTCGTCAACAAGCTCCCCGAATTCGTTCGACTCCGCCGCCGTCGCGGCGCGGGTCGAGGAGGCGTACGGCTGCCCGGTCGCGGCCGTCATCCCCCACTCGGACGACGTCATGCGACTCGCCAGCGAGGGCATCTTCTCGGTCCGCGAACCCGACCACCCGGTGTCCGTCCTCTTCCGCACGGTCGCCGGCCACGCTGGTCGGCGATGGCGGCTGACGACGCACCGATCTTCTCCCGCGCGGACGTCACCGGCGGCATGCCGGCGCGCCGGGCGAGCACCCTCCTGTACGCGATCGAGGCCCGAACGGCCCTCCTCGCGTCACGGGCGCGCCGGGCGATGGCCCGGTTCGAGACCGAGCGGACGGCGGCCGAGCACGAAGGGCAGTTCCTGAGCGCCCTCGCCGAGGGCCGCAGCCTGCCGCTCCGGCCGACGATCCAGGACCTCGATCGCCACGCCGACCGCTGGGCCAGCCTCGTGCCGGCGGATCCGGCGCTGCGGGCCGAGATCCTCCGCCGGATCGTCGAGAAGTACGGCCTGCCGGCCCAGGCGCGCGGCCTGCGGAGCCGCGCTCGGTGCGGACGATCCGGCGGTCGACGAGGCGTACCAGCGAGCGGACCGGGCGTCGACGCTCGCGGCGGCCGGCCTCGCGCCGCTGTCGTTCCGCGAGCGACTTCGCTGGCGACGGGCCGCGCATGTCGCGTCGGCTCGAGTCGCTGCCGCCGTTCTGGCTGGCCTTCACCCTGACCCTGACCGAGACCGTCGGCGCCGGCGTCCTGGCCCTGCCGATCGCGTTGGCCGGGTTCGGGCCGGTCGGGGCGACGTCCTGCTGGTCGTCTTCGGTCGTCCTCAACGTGCTGACCGATCGCCGCGCTCGTCGAGAGCATCACCCGCGACGGCCGGATGCGCTACGGGAACGCGTTCCTCGGCCGGCTCATCGGCGACTACCTCGGTCGACCCGGCCTCGCGATCGTCGTCCCGACCCTGTTCGTCCTCGATGCGGTCGGGTTCAGCGTCGCGCTCATCGGCTTCGGATCGACGATGGCCGGCGTGACCGGGGTGTCCGTGCTGATCTGGGCCGCGCGCCCTCTTCGCCGTCGTGATGGCCATCCTGTGGCGCGGGACGCTCGACGCGACGGTCGCCGTGGCGGTCGCGGTCGGCTCGATCAACATCTTCCTGCTCCTGCTCATCTCGGCGATCGCCTTCGCGAACGCCCGACCCGACGCGTTCGCGACGGCGCGCGGGCGCCGGCATCGCCTTCGACGCGTCGCTTCCTCGAGCTCATCTTCGGCGTGGCCCTGGTCGCCTACTTCGGGCACACCTCGGCCGGGCCACTCCGCCAAGGTCGTCCTGGCGCGGGACCCGAGCGGGCGGCACCTCCTGGCCGGGCAACGTCGCCGCGATGCTGTCGGCGATGGTCATCTACATCGTCTTCGTCCTGGTCCTGACCGGCGCGGTCGGGGCGAACGCGCTGGCCGGCTACGCGGGCACGGCGCTGACACCGCTCGCGCAGCGGGTCGGGCCCGATCATCGATGTCCTCGGCACCATCTACATCGTCCTCGGCGTCGGGCTGAGCGCGATCTACCTCGGGCTCGGGATCTTCAACCAGATGGCCGACCTCGATCGCCGTGACCGTGCCCGGGCACGGACGCGCGCCGGTCGAGCCGCGCGCGGCGACGCGTCGTCGACTTCGCGATCCGGGCCGCACCGCTTGCTGGTCATCTTCCTCGTCGTCGAGGTGCTCCTGTCGCGCGGCTCGATCTCGTTCACCGAGCCACTCAACCTCGTCGGGACGCTGACCCTGCCGCTGCTGAGCGGCGTCTTCCCGATGCTCCTGCTCGTCGCCGCGCGTCGCCGAGGCGACCGTCTGCCGGGCCGGATGATCGGTCCGCTCGGCTGGCCGATCGTCGCCCTCGCGATCGGTGGCGTCTTCCTGTTCGGTGTCGTCGTCGTTCGGGCTGTGGATCTGGGATTCGACCGCTCGAACGCGCGGCGGCGCTGCTGGTCGGGGTCGCGATGGTCGCGTCTGGCGATCGTCAGCTGGCGGCGCGGTGCGTTCGCGCCGCGGACCGTCGTCGAATACCGGCTCGAGACCGGGCCGCCGGACCGGGGCGTCCTGTCCGTCGTGTCCGGCGGGCCGCGCGGTCGCGACCTCCGTCGACCTCGACGAATCGACCGGCCGCCGGCGGCTCGACGGGAGCGAGATCGTCATCAACGCGCCGAATCGGCTGCGCTCGATGACGCGTCGACCTGCCGGCCGACATCGCCAGCCACGTGCTCGCTGTGGGTCCACGCCGTCGGCCCGGACGGGGGCTCCGTCGCGCACGCCGGTGGACGTCCGGGTCCACGATGGCCCCGGCCGACAAGGCATTCCGCGTGGCCGACGAGTCGGCGATGCTCGCGTTCGAGGTCCAGCCGGCCGTCGATCTGGCGACGGATCCCGCCGCGACTGACGATCTCGCTGACGCCGGGCGCCGGCGTCGACATGACGCACGAGCGCCAGTCCAGACACGGAGGGGCCTCGATGCTCGGCGCTCGCCGGTCGCCGGCTCTGCGACGTGTGGCGATCCTCGGCAGCGCTGGCCGTCCTCGCTCGCCGCGTGCGCGTCGGCGGCGGCTCCATCGAAGCTCGTCAGTCGGCCGATCCGACGAAGGACAAGCTCGCCCAGATCCTCGAGCGCGGGACCCTCGTCGGGTACGCCGAGCTGGACTACCCGCCCCAATCGATCCGGGTCGACGGCGCCACCCGCGACCCGAACACGAAGTGCCAGCCGAACGAGATCACCGCGCGCGAGGTCACCGGCTTCGACGTCGAGACGACCAAGCTCGTCGCCAAGGCGCTTGGGCGTCGAGGCCTGCTTCGTCGCAGCCGACCTGGACCGAGGTGACGGCCGGCGGCTGGAGCGATCGCTTCGATATCGCCTACGGCTCCGGCGCGATCAACGCGACCCGGATGGAGCACCTGTACATGACCCAGCCCTATTACTACGTGCCCGCAGCGGTTCCTCGTCGCCGAAGGACTCGACCGCGACGAAGCCGTCCGACCTCGACGGCAAGAAGATCGGGACGTGCACGAGCTGCACGGTCGAGTCGTACCTCAAGGGCACCCTGGTGATCCCCGGCGTCGACCTCGTCCAGAAGGTCAAGGACCCGCAAGCTCGTCGGCTTCGAGACCGAGAATCCGGGCATCGACGCCCTGGCGGCCGGGAAGATCGACGCATTCCTGACGGCCGAGCCGGTCGCCAACGAGGCGATCAAGGAGGGCAAGCCGCTCCGGCTCCTCGACGAGACCGGCGTTCTCGATGTACCCGTCCGGGTTCGTCGACAAGACGTCCGGCCTCGAGGTCAAGGCCTTCGTCGACCGCGTCGACGAGATCATCCGGACGGCCCACAGGACGGGACGCTGAAGGCGTTGTCGATGAAATGGTTCGGCGCCGACTACACGACCGTCGCCGGCCAGTTCGACCTCGGCAAGATCGGCCAGACAGTCCAGTGAGGCATCACGTGAGCCGAGCGACGCTCGATCTGCACGGTCGGTCGTCCTCGGCGTCGGTGGTCGTCGGCCGCTCCTCGCCGCCTGCAGCGGCGGCTCGTCGGGCAGCGCCGCGGCCTCGCGCCGTCGGCGGACCCGACCAAGGACAAGCTCGCCCAGGTCCAGGCTCGCGGCACGCTCGTCCTGTTCACCGACCCGGCCTACCCGCCCCAGTCGATGAAGGTCGACGGCGCGACCCGCGCGGCGAACACGAAATGCGCCCCGAACCAGCTGACCGGCACCCGAGATGGACGGCTACGACGTCGAGACCGGCAAGCTCGTCGCGGCCAAGCTCGGCGTCGAACCGTGCTTCGTCGTCGTGCCATTCGACGAGGTCATCGCCGGCGGCTGGGGCGACCGGTTCGATGTCGCCTGGGGTTCGGGTGCCATGACCACGTCACGCATGGAGAAGCTGTACGTGACGCAGCCCTATTACACGACGCCGGCGAACTTCTTCGTCAAGAAGGACTCCACGTACCAGACCCCGGCCGACCTCGACGGGAAGCAGATCGGCGCCTGCTCCGGCTGCACCCACGAGCAGTACCTGCGCAAGACGCTGGCGCTGCCCGGCGAGACGCTCACCTACGCCGTCACGGACCCGAAGATCGTCACCTACGCGACCGAGCCGCCCGGGCTCGACGCCGTCGCGGCCGGCAAGATCGACGCATTCCTGTGCAGCCAGCCGGTCGGGGCCGAGGCGATCGCGAAGGGCGGCGACCTCCGGATGCTCGACACGCCGGCGTTCTACACCTACAAGACCGGCTACATCGACCGGAGCATGACGCTCGCCCCGCAGGCCTTCCTGGCCGCCATCGATGGCGCGATCCGCGACCTCGAGGCGAGCGGCGAGCTCAAGGCCGCGTCGCATGAAGTACTTCGGCACCGACTACGTCACCGCGGCGGCCGCGTTCGACATGGCCGAGGTCAACCAGACCGTTCCGTAGGGCCGGTCCGGACCGCATGGCGACGACGAGCCGCATCGCCTGGCCCTGGCGCCGGAGTCTGCGCGCGCGGCTCGTCGCCTACTTCCTGCTGCTCTCGACGGTCACGGTCCTCGTCGTCGGTGCGGTCGTCTACGTCCGGGCGACCGGCGACCTGACCGCCGGGCGTCTACGACCGTCTCGATGCGGTCGCCTCGGTCAAGGCCGATTCCCTCGAGCGCTGGATCGACGAACAGACCCGCAACGTGGTCTATGTCGGGGCGATCCCGGGCTTCGGCGACGACGCCCGGACCTTCCTCGACCCGGCCGCCGACGCCCGACCGCGAAGGGCGACGCCGCGACGCGGCTTCGGTCCGACCTCAAGGCGATCGTCAGCAAGACCGCGGACGCCGAGGAGATCTTCATCCTCGACCTCGACGGCAAGATCAGGCTGTCGACGCTGGCCGAGCACGAGGGCATGACCCAGACCGACCAGCCCTACTTCGCCGACGGTTCGTCGCACACGACCGTCCAGAACGTCTACACGTCGCCGCTGACCGAACGGCCGACGATCACGGTGGCCACGCCGCTGTTCGACCAGAACGGCGGCGGTCAGCGGGTGGCGGTCCTGGCCGCGGACCTCAGCCTCCAGCGGCTCGACCGGATCATCCTCGAGCGGACCGGCCTGGGCGAGTCCGGACGGACCTACCTCGTCGACAGCGACGGGCGGCTCATCCAGGGGGCGACCCAGGCCGGGCAGGCCGCCGCGGTCGATTCCGAGGGCATCCGCCAGGTCCGCGCCGGCCAGAGCGGCCAGGGCCTGTACGTCGACGATCGCGGTGTCCCCGTCATCGGGGTCTACCGCTGGATCGCCGACCGCGGGGCGGGACTCCTCGCCGAGGTCAGCCAGGACGAGGCCTTCGGCTCCGCGCGCCAGCTGGCCCTGGTCATCGGGCTGGTCGGTCTCGTGTCGGCGGTCCTGCTCGCCGGCGGGATCTGGTTCGTGGCCCGCCGGGTCACCCGGCCGATCCTGCAGCTGGCCGCGACCGCCGCCAAGGTGACCGCGGGCGACCTCGAAGCCGTCTCGGGGATCCAGTCCGAGGACGAGGTCGGGACGCTCGCCGTGGCGTTCGACGAGATGACCGCCGAGCTCCGGGCGAACGTCGCGACCCTCGAACGGCGCGTCCAGGACAGGACCGCCGAGCTCGATCGCCAGAAGTCGTACTTCGAATCGCTCGTCGAGGTCAGCCCGGTCGCGATCGTGACCATGGACAGCGACGAGCGGGTCTCGGGCTGGAACCCGGCAGCGACCACCCTGTTCGGGTTCGAGCCGGAGGAGGCCATCGGCCAGAACATCGACGATCTGGTCCTCGCGGACGGACGCGCTTCGCGACGCCGGCCACGACCTCACCCGCGAGGCGGCCCGCAGGGTCGCGCCCACGGGATCGGCCAGCGGATGCGCAAGGACGGCTCGGTCATCGACGCCGAGGTCCTCGATCGTGCCCCTCGTCGTCCACGGCGAGCAGCTCGGGCTACTACGCGATCTACCACGACATCACCGAGCTCAACGCCGCGCGCCGCGACGCGGACTGCGGCGAACCAGGCCAAGAGCGCGTTCCTGGCCGCGATGAGCCACGAGATCCGGACACCGATGAACGCGGTCATCGGGATGAGCGGGCTGCTGCTCGACACGTCGCTCGACACCGACCAGCGCGACTACACCGAGACGATCCACACCTCGGGCGAGGCGCTCCTGACGATCATCAACGACATCCTCGACTTCTCGAAGATCGAGGCCGGCCGGTTCGAGCTCGACGCGCATCCGTTCGCCCTGGCCGCGACGATCGAGGGCGCGCTCGACGTCATGGGCCCGATCGCCGCCAAGAAGGGCCTCGAGCTCGTCTACTCGCTCGACCCGGACCTGCCCGGGACGCTCGTCGGCGACGCCGGCCGGCTCCGCCAGATCGTCCTCAACCTGCTGTCCAACGCGATCAAGTTCACCGACGACGGGCGAGATCACCGTCGACGTCACGCGGTTCGCGGATCGACGCCGGCGAGCCGGCGACGACGGGCCGCCGGGCCGGCTGGGCGATCCGCCTCGACATCCACGACACGGGCATCGGCATCCCGCCCGACCGGGTCGGGCCGGCTGTTCCAGTCGTTCAGCCAGGCCGACGCGTCGATCTCGAGGCGGTACGGCGGGACGGGCCTGGGGCTCGCGATCAGCCGGCGCCTCGCCGAGCTGATGGACGGCTCGCTCGTCGCGGAGAGCGCCGGCGATCCCCGGTCGAGGGCAGCACGTTCCGGCTCGTCGTCCACCTGCCCGGCGTCGCGCCGATCGAGGAGGCCGCCGTCGCCCACGCGCCGGCGTTCGACCTGCGCGGCCGGCGGCGTCCTCGTCGTCGACGACAACGCGACGAACCTGCGGATCCTCGTCGACCCAGCTCGAGCGGCTCGGGCTCGTGGTCGACGCGCGACCGGTTCGTCGCTCGAGGCGCGCGACCTGGCGACGGCCCGAGGGTGCCGCGTTCGACGTCGTCGTGACCGACCTGCGGATGCCCGAGCTCGACGGCCTGGCGCTGGCGGCGGCGATCCGATCGGCCGCGGCGACGGACGGCCCCGCCGGTCATCGTCCTGTCGTCGCTCGGGCCAGCGCGAGCGCGACGCCGACGCCGTCGCGGCCTTCCTGACCAAGCCGGTCAAGCCGGCCGCCCTCCGCGACGTCCTGGTCCAGGTCCTGAGCGGCTCGGTCGTCGCAGGCCGCGCCGCGCGCGCCGGACCGCTGGACGATCGACCCGACGATCGGCGAACGACACCCGCTGCGGCTGCTCCTGGCGGAGGACAATGCCGTCAACCAGAAGCTCGCGATCCGGCTCCTCGAGCGGATGGGCTACACCGCCGACATCGCCGGGGACGGTCTCGAGGCCATCGCCGCCCTGGAAGCGCACGACTACGACGTCGTCCTGATGGATGTCCAGATGCCCGAGCTCGACGGCCTCGAGGCCACCCGCCGGATCCGCGCCCGCTGGCCCGATCGCCCGCTCCGCATCATCGCCATGACCGCGAACGCGATGGAAGGCGACCGCGAGACGTGCCTTGCCGCCGGCATGGACGACTACGTCTCGAAGCCGATCCGCCCCGACGAGCTGGCCGGCGCGCTGATCGCTGCGCCATCTGGCCTCGTGAGCGGGACGCAGACCCGATGACTGACGATCGACGTCGTCCTCGACCCGGCCGCCATCGATCGCCTGCTCGGAGATGACCGGCGGCGATCCCGAGTTCCTCCGCGAGCTCATCACGACGTACCTCGAGGACGCCGCGGCCCAGCTCGTGGCGATGCGCGAGGCCGTCGCCGCGTGCCGACGCGGAGGCGCTCGTCCGGCCGGCCCACTCGCTCAAGTCGAACAGCGCGAGCATGGGCGCCGATCACCTGGCGGACGCTGTGTCGCGCGCTGGAGACGGACGCACGGGCGGGCGGCTCGACGGTGCCGCCGAGCGGGTCGCCGAGGCCGCGGCCGAGTTCGATCTGCGTCCGGGCCGCCCTGATCGCGGTCGAGCGCGGGCTGATGACCGCCGGGCGGTCGTGTCCTCGTCGTCGACGACGAGCGCCTCAACCGGACGATCCTTCGGGCCGCGCTCACGGAGCAGGGCCACGAGGTCGTGGAGGCGGTCGACGGTCGCGAGGCCCTGGACCGGCTCGCCGAAGGGCCGATCGACGTCGTCCTCCTCGACATCGTGATGCCGGTCCTCGACGGCTACGCGACCCTGGCGGCGATCAAGGCCGATCCCGCCCTCCGCCAATCGCCGGTCATCATCATCTCCGGCGTGGACGAGGTCGCGAGCGTCGTCCGATGCATCGAGATGGGCGCGACGGACTACCTGCCGAAGCCCTTCCAGCCGGCCATCCTGCAGGCGCGACTCGATGCGTCGCTGGCGGCGAAGCGGCTGCGCGACCTCGAGCTCGAGTACCTCGACCAGGTGTCGCGGGTGACCGGGGCGGCGGCGGCGCTCGAGGCCGGCGAGTCCGATCTGGGCGACCTCGCGTCGGTCGCGGCGCGCGACGACGCGCTGGGCGTCCTCGCCCGGCGGTTCGAGAGCATGGCCCGCGAGGTCCTGGCCCGCGAGGCACGCCTGCGCGAGCAGGTCCGCGAACTGCGGATCGAGATCGACCACGCGCGCCAGGCACAGCAGGTCGCCGAGATCACCGAAACGGACTTCTTCCGCGACCTCAGCGGCCGGGCGGCCGACCTGCGCCGGATCATCCGGGAGGATGGCTGAGCGTGTGGCCCTGACTGAAGCCCGCTGGCGCGAGACCGCCGCTCCGGAACGACTCGGCCGGAACTTGATGCTTGATTTTCGGCGCCGGCGAGAGGTTCGATTTCGTATGCCCATGGACGGCATCGCGAACGCTGACTGAAAGACCTAGCCAGGCTGTCCTTCGCGGGAAGGACTGTGAAGTCGAAGGAATTCAGCGGGACGCTGGCTGCCGTCGGACGGGTCAGGTCCGTCCCAGATCATCGTCTCCGGAGCGATGTCGACATTTCCGGGCCAAGTCACCGTGCCGTATCGCGCCCGGACTCGACCAAAGAATGCGTCGTCCACGCGAAGACGATCGAAGACCGGACCCCAAAGTAGATCCTGGACGTCGCGCTCGACGATCGAGCCATCGGTCAGGGTGAGTCGGAGCCGCCGGCCGGTGAGCGCCGTTGCGGATCGAATGCGAAGCATCTTCGGATGCTATCTCAATGGTTCGATGCGCCTCAACGGGAGGCCGGCGCTCTCGCCAGGTCCCAGTTCGCGCGAAGTTCGTCCATGTGCAGCGACGCCCACTCGACCACGAGAGCGTGTGCTCGGGGCGAAAGCCGGCCCCGGATGATCGCAAGCGAACCGATCTCGAGCACCAGGTCCATCCCGGCATGTCGAGCGTGAAAATGTGCCGGCAAATGGTCGTCGACGTACATCTGGATGACGATCCCGAAGAAGCGTGAGATCTCGGGCATCGGGCAAGAGTAGGAAGGCGCCCTTACCTCTCGGTTGCGACCGCCGGTCACCGCGCCGACAGCGTTGTCTGGTTGCACCTAGTACATTCCTCTGCTATTGATGCCGAAGCGCTGCCACGTCATAACTGAGGTCGAATGAGTCGCCGCCGTCTCGCCATGCGCGCCGCCCTTGTGATGGTCGTCGGGTCCCTGCTGTTCAGCGGGGGCCTTACGACGACCACGCGCGCCGCGGGGCCCGACAAGTCCGACGTCGTGATCGACCTCGACTACTCGGCCTCGATCCTCCGCGACAAGGCGAACCGCGACCGATTCGCCGCCGCGCTCGAGAGCATGGCGGCACGCGTCGACGAGACGTCGGCCGACCTCGTCGCCGGCGACACGACCGTGAGCATGATCCAGTTCGCGACGAGGGCCGCCGATTACACGGGCTGCACGGACCTGAAGCTGCTCAACGACCCGGTCGCCGTCGGCAAGTTCGCCGACTGCCTGCGGAGCCTGGCCGCCGCCTACCGCAAGGGCCTCGACAAGGCGCTGACCAAGAAGATCGGCACCGACACCAACTACGTCCGGCGCTCGAGGCAGGCCGCCAAGCACCTCCCGGCCGACGCCGAGCGCCCGGCCCTGATCATGTTCACCGACGGCAAGCACGACGTCCCGGGCGTCCCCGTCAGCCGCGTCCAGCCCACGATCGATCGCCTGTTCGGGAGCCGTTCGCCGGTCGCGATCCTGCCGGTCGGGATGGGTCTCGCCGCAAAGGACCGGGCCGCGCTCGAGGCCGGGCTCAACAAGATGAAGATCATCAAGGACATGCCGGCCTGCGTCAGCGGCGCGACCTTCGACTGGCCGCAGACCGTGTTCGAGACCGCCGAGCAGGCCGGCACCGCGGTCGCGGTCGCGCTCCAGGACGCCACGTGCACGTTCACGGCCGTCCTCCCGCCGACGCCCGCACCGACCCCGCCGCCGGCGATCCCCGCCGTGACCGGCATCCAGGCCACAGCCGGCGACGGCAAGGTCGAGCTGGCCTGGCCCGCTCCCGCCGGCACCGCCAGCGCCCCGCCGATCGTCGACTACAAGGTCCGCTGCGGAACCGGCGACGGCACCTGGATCGAATCGACCGAGGGCGTCTCGCTCGATCGCACGGCCGTCGTCGAGGGCCTGACCAACGGCACCGCCTACAGCTGTGAGGTGGCCGCCATCGGCCCGAGCTCGCAGGGTCCGTGGACGCCGGTGTCAGCCGCCGTCACCCCGACCGGGAAACCGGCAGCCCCCGGCAAGCCGACGGTCGCGGCGCTCAACGAGGCCGTCCGCGTCGGCGTCGCGCCCAGGCGTCGGGCGACATCTCGGGCTTCCGCTACGAGTGCTCGAACGACGGCGGCGCGACCTGGCCGGTCACCGTCGATGTCGCGTCGACCTCCGATCCGACGCCGAGATCGACGGCCTGACCAACGGCACCGAATACGTCTGTCGCGCGTTCGCCGAGAACACCATCGGCACGAGCGACGCGTCACCCGTCTCGGACACCTTCAGGCCGTGCGGGACGGCGCTCGAGTGCACCCCGATCCTCGCGCCGTTCCTGGTGGTCCTCGGCGTCGCGCTGGTGGGCGGGCTGGCCATGATCATCGTGACGCTGCTGCGCTCCCGACGGCGCGGCTACGTGCTGGCCGTGGTCGACGTCATCCACACCGCCAACCTCGGCTACGGGCGGCTGGTCGGCCTCAGCTTCGTCCGTGCCCCCGAGTCCAAGCAGGTGACCGACGTCGTCGCCGACAAGACCAAGACCGCCGACCTCAAGATCCGCAACCTCGGCAACGGCCGCTTCGAGGTGACCGACCGCCACGGCAAGCACGAGGCCACCGAGGGCGTGCCGATCATCGCCACCGACTCGCTCGGCGGCCGCCACGAGGTCATGCTCCGGGCGTTCAACACGAACGCGGCGTCACCGGTGGCGTCGAGGCGCTGAGGGTCCTCAGCGGGGCTCCACCCGCTCGACAGTGCCGACCCGGTCGATCGAGCGATCGAACGACGCCACGACTCCGATGCCACTCCGTTCTGCGCACGCGACGAGATACGCCTCGGCGAAGTCGAGCCTGTGGACGTCATAGACCTCGACCGCCCGTTGCGCGAGCTCGGCGTCCACGACCGTGATCGGCGGGAAGGCGAGGACCGCTCGAAGGCTCGCGGCGACCTGCGGCCGAGGCGCTTCATAGAACGACTCCAGGACATAAGCGATCTCGGCAAGGATCAGGTCGGGCAGCAAGAGCTCATCGGCTTCCGCGAGGAAACGCGTGGCTCGCGTCGCCTGGCGCAGGCGGATCGCCGGTGAGATGTCGGATCAGGATGTTCGTATCGACGAACGCGGTCATCCCGGCTTCGCAGCTCGCGTTCGCCGGGTCTCGGCGAGCACCCTCGCCCACGGCGCCCCACGTTTTGCGGCCGGCACGGTGACCGAGCCGGCCAAAGCGAGCAGGTCCGCGGTCCGGGCCAGGATCGCGTGGTCGCCCTCGACGCGGAAGACGAGCCGATCACCCTCCTCGAGTGAGAGGGCGTCACGCACGGCGCGAGGGACCGTGACCTGACCCTTCGAACTCAGCCGAGCGCTGATCTCCATGACGGGCGTTCTCCTTACATTGACCGTGATGTAAGGATATCTAAGCCGCTCGATGAAGTCGAATACGTTCCTTAGGCGCTTTCGAGAAGCTCCCGAACGGTCTTGAAGTAGCGAGCGTGCGTGCGCTTCAGCACGTCCTCGGACCGGGCGCCTAACAGCACCACCTCGATGTGCGGCTCGAGGCGATGTTCGCGCTCGAGGGCAAATCGGCGTTCAAGCGCGGCATGCCGCGCGTCGTCGGCGTATTCAGTTAGCTCGACGTTGCCCGTGAGCTGGTTGTACACGATCAGGAATTGCGGCACCCGAACCTCCTCGGTGGACTATAGCGCTGCGCCACGATCAAGGAACTCCACCAATTCGGCCAGGACTTCCCGCATCGCGCGACGTGCCTCCTCAACCTCTGCCCGATCGAAGCCTTCCGGTGCCTCACCAGCGTCGACGCCGAAGTTCTGGTCGGCCGCAACCTCTTCGATGCGGTGGACAGTGTCCGACATGCCGACCACGACATCCCAGAGCTCGGCGCGCGTGGTATCCGCGATCGGTCGCGCAGGGTCATCCGGCACACCTCCGTATCGAATTTGACGTCCCCACTGATCCGCAAGTCTTTCTACGACTTCGGCCCAAAGATGCTGCGTCCTCGTCCTGACCTGGATCTCGCAAGAACAGCGCCCGATGCGAACCACGACGTGAACTGCTCGGTAGCCAAACGACGGCTCGATTCGTCGATCGAAGGTCCGCGCCGGTGGAAACTCACCTTGGAGTGCGTTCACTATCTGATCCTGCTCCGTCAGGTCCATCTCCTGGACGATTCGAACGCCGGCGATGTCCTGGACGCGACTCAGCTTGGTCGGTTGGCGACGGAGTTTGTCGACTAGCGTCTGGATGGTCTTGATGCGAGCTGTCTGATCGATGCCAGGAAGCGCTCGTTCGATTCGGCGCTGAACTTCCACGAGTGCCTCTTCGTGTTCGGCGCGGAAGCCCTGAAGACTAATTAGGTCGGCCTCGGAGATCTGATCTCCGGCACGCAGCCGCTCGCCAAGTCTGTCCACCTGAGCGGTTGTAAGAACCGTGACCATCCAACCCATGATGGCAGGAGCCGGGTAACTGGTAGTTACTGCGCGGCGAGCTCGGCGGCGGCAAGGACGCAGACCTTCTTCAAGCCATCGAAGTCGGGAGTCAGTACACCTCGTCGTGCGTGCCGAGAGCGACCAGGAACGCCTCGTCACCTTCCCAGCGGAACAGCACTCGCAGGTCGTCATCGACGCTGAACGCCCAGTACCGATCGAGCTCGCCCTTCAGCTTGTGTGTTCGCAACAGCGGGTCGAGCGGTTCGGCCGCGAAACGCCGCAGGGCCGCGCGGAGCATCGATGCTTGCGGCTCCCGCAGCTTCTTCGCCCTTCGGAGGAAGCGACTGGAGGCCGTCAGCCGCAAGTCAGCGCCGGAGCTCGTCGAGGAGCTGCTCGACGTCGTCGAACCGCTGGGCGTCGCCCGCGCTGTACTCGGCTTCCGCCTCGCGAACCTCGGTGAGGAAGATCGCGCGACGCAGCGCGCTCAATTCGGCCTGGTCGCGCTCATACCGTTCGGGATTGACGATGTACGCAGCCTTGCGGGAGCGTTGGAGCACCACGGTCGGTTCATCACTCGACTGGACGTCGTCGATGACATCGGCCACGCGCTGCCGGAGGTCGCTGATGGGAATCGTCTTCACGCGGTGAACTGTACGTTCTAACGTACGTTTGTCAAGACGCCCAAAAGCTACGCCCCGAGACCCTCCGCGTCGCCGTACGCCCACACGTCGAGCTCGTCAAGATCGATCGCGTCGATCCCGTGCGCGGCGAGAGCGCCGGCGATCTGGGCGCGATGCTCGGTCGCGTGATGGATCGCCTGGGCGAGGACGGTCGATCGCGCCCGCGTCGGGTTCTCCGGTTTCGGCGAGGGAGAAGGCCCGTCCGGCACGGCTGCTTGTGATCGGAGGCGAGCGTCGAACGCGGCGCACGATGCCGCAAGCTCGGCCAGCCCCGCGATCGTCGTCGGCGGCTCGATGCGAGCCTGACGCGGCACTCCCTCGAGACGGGAGGCATACCCGCCGGCCGAATCGACCAAGTGCGCCAGGATCATCGACGCTGTCCACTCGTTGCGAGGGGACGACAGCCCGAGCGCCTCGTCCGACAGCCTGCTGAGCCAATCGAACATCGTGGCGTTCGCCCAGCCCATATGGCGGAGCAGCCGGTCGAGGGTCGGGTCCACGGTCGAGTCGCTCATCGTGCCCCTTCTGCGTAGTCGTCGAGGACGAAAGTCACCATCACATTAACCTTGTTCTGGGTCCCCGACGGCGTGGCTACGTGCTGGCAGTGGTGACGTCATCCACACCGCCAACCTCGGCTACGGGCGGGCTGGTCGGCCTCAGCTTCGTCCACGCCCCCAACGACAAGCACGTGACCGACGTCGTCGCCGACAAGTCCAAGACCTCGGACCTCAAGGTCCGCAACCTCGGCAACGGCCGCTTCGAGGTGACCGACCGCCACGGCAAGCACCAGGCCACCGCGGGCGTGCCGATCATCGCCACCTACTCGCTCGGCGGCCGCCACGAGGTCATGCTCCGGGCGTTCAACACGAACGCGGCGTCACCGGTGGCGTCGAGGCGCTGACGATCAACGCAGCCGTCACGGTAGGCTCGCGAGGCGATCCCGAACATCGAGGTACCCGGGATCGGCTGCCACGATCTTCTCGAGGTCGGCGCGCGCCTTACGCGTCTGTCCGGCCGCGATGTAGGCCAGCGCGCGGTCGTATCGCACGCTCATGAGCAGGTCGGGGTCACGGTCAGCTCTTTTGGCCAACGCGGCGGTGAACGCTTCGGCGGTGCCCTGGCTCTCCCTGCCCGAACAGCGCGGCGCCGCGAAGGTGCAGCGTCTCGACCCCCATGTCCCCGTCGTTTACCGCGCCGGCGCTGGTCTCGAGAGCGCCCTCGTAATCCCCATCGGCGACCAGCAGGTCGCACAACGACAGCCGGATCACCGGGTCGTCGGGCGTGACCGTGTCGAGTTGTTGGACAAGTCCGATGGCCTCGTCGAGGCGACCGTCCAGCTGGTACACCTCGGCTAGGAGCAGCGCCGCGCCAATCGGCCCGAACGGCACTTCGACAACCACGTTCTCCGTGATCCCGGCGGCCATCCTGACCGGCGGCAGGTACTTCGCCTCGAGGTGGTCAGGCATCGTGTGCTCGCTGGCTAGCACGGCTTCCAAGTGGCCCTCGACCAAAGCCATCGATTGATCGGACCGAACTGCTGCTACGGCCGCCAGTAGGTGTGCGCTGATCGCGCTGGGATCGGCGGCCAACACCTCGTCCACGACTGCGAGCACGTCACTGTCACGGCCCTCGACGAACGCGACTACGGCATCGAAGTACCGCTTCTCGGTGCGACCGGCGAAGAAGCCCGGCTTCTTGACCTTGACGTCGGTCTGGGCTGGCTGCTCCGTCGCGAACTTCGCGACCCGGTCCGGACGGTGGAGACGCTGCTAATCCCGGTGCCGAGGCCGAGCGTCCGGGTCACACGACCCGAGTTGTTGTACGACACGCGAGCGCCCGGGATTCCGACCGACGTCGATACGCCGCGCTTGCCCAAAGTCAGCCTCATCCCGTGGCCGAGCGCCGATGCTCTTCCGGAATCGAACGCTCACACGTCCCCCGGGTATCGCCGGAGCACGGCACTCATGGCTGCTTCGAACTCGGCCTCGCTGAGACGACCATCCACACCGAGTTGCGCAAGTCGCTCGAGTTGGCTGGCAACGTCCGTATCGAATCGCCTGTTACCAGAAAGCTCGTCATCCTGGCGGTGATGGCCGAGTAGAGCCCGATCCCAAGGATCAGAAGCACCGCCGCTGAAAGGCGTCCCTCTCCGGTCACAAGCGCGATGTCGCCATATCCCACCGTCGTCATCGTTGTGAGGCCCCACCAGAGTGCATCCAGTGGGCTCTGGATCCCCGGGTTCACACCGACCTCGGAGATGTAGACGCCGACCGCACAGAGGAACATCACGCCGATCCACGCGACGAACAGCCAGATGAGCCCTTTGTGATTAGCCAGCCGCGGCTTCCGGCACTCGTCACGTCGTGCCCGGTCAACGACGACACCGCGCACGACGAACGAGCGAGCGTAAGAGGCGTTCGCGATGGCAAGACGAGCTCAGGCGGGCAACCGATCCGGATTACCAACGCGTCGGAGCGGGCTCTTCACTGGACAGTCTACGACTACCCCTAAGCAGTCGATCCTAGATGACGTCGTAAGCGCCACTGTAGGTTACCCGGGATCCGAGCAGCCTCCGAGATCGCCAGTGTCCGCACCGGCGTACCTACGCGGGTCCAGATGCGCGAGTATCGCGAACTCTGCGCATGAAGATCGATCCCGTGATGCTGAACCGCACTGCCGAGCGATGAAGACGTCGCTTCGGCTGTGGATCCGGCGCTTCGAGCGGGAGGCAAACCGCAGCTGCTCGTCATCCACACTGACCGGACCGGCGACGTCGCGCAAGAAGGATCTCGACGCGCCGCGAGAGGTCGCCGGCAGGCGTCGACGAGGGACCAGCCCGATTAACGCCATCGTGAGCGTGCCTGATGACTGCGCGAGGGCTGGGACGTGCAGAGCGTCACGGTGATCGTCGGCCTGCAGGCCGTTTACAGCATCGAAGCCGAACATCCTCCCGGAACAGACGATCGGACGCGGGGCTGCGCCTTGATGTTTGCCGGCAATACCACGTCCCCAGTACGTCGGAGCGCGTCGACGTCATTGGGAATCAGCCGCATTCCTGCAGTTCGTCGAGCAAGCTCCAGCGCGAAGAGGACATCGCCCTCGACAGCGTCGGACCTCATGGAGCCGTTCGTCATCACGACGATCGCGGTCCTGACCCCGCCAAGCTCGACCGCGACATCGCCGTCCCTGTTCTCAGTCCGATGCTCGCGCGGAAGAAGACGCTGGCTGTGAGATCGCTCGCGCTCGACGTTCAGCGCGTTCCGACGCCCCCGCGGCTTCCGATCAAGACAGGCAGACAGAGGCGCGCCGCGCAGCGCTTCCACTACGAGGGCGTCGACGTCATCACGCTCCAGAAGCGGTCGACCGCGACTACGCGATCCCGGAGCCCCAGACCGCCGAGGAGGTCATCTCCTACTACGCGAAGCGCAGCCGCGCAGGACGTAAAGCTGCCCGTCGCAGTTTGCCGCCCTCGTCCCGAAGGTCCGGCGAGTTCCTTAGGACGAAGGCATTCGGTCGAGTACGTGGACCTCATCGACCAAGCGCGATCGTAGAGGCCGATCTCGCCGAGCGTCGCGCAGTACGTCACTGATCAAGACCTTCGCCGCGAGCTCTTCGCGAGCCTTGTCGTGGAGGAGCTTACGCCGGTCCCTCGAGGATTGCTCGACGCGAGCTTCTCCGAGACCCCGCCGTTTCCGTTCTCGCGTCCTGACGTTTAGCGGCGTCGAAAACCAGTCTTCATCTCGTTGCCCCCGACCCTTGAGTTCGACGCGTCCTCCGAGAGAGGGTGACCTCGTTAGGCTGCGGCCAGAGGTTCCGGCGATCGCGCGGCGCTCCTCCCAGCTCGAGCGGGACAAGATGGTCCTCCTGGTAATGGCGCGGGTCCTTGTCGGCGTAGCCGTACTCGATGATCTGGGCGACCTTGAGCGCCGACGTGTAGCCCGACGGTGGCCGGATGCTCTTCGCCCATCCCACCTTGCAGACGGTCTCCGCGAGGCTGCCTGCGTGCCGCCGGATGGATCGCGCCGGGCGTCAGGTCGCGACGGGGCAGGCCGATCGTTCGACGGATGCGCCTGGAGAAGTCGGCGCTGCGCCAGCGGAGCCTCCTCGGCGACAGTCAGGAAGTGCGGACGCGTGTCCACCCGTCGAGCCCCAGCGGCTCGACGAACGGCCAACATACGGCCCACCGACGACCAGCACCAGCCGCGGCTGGATCTCGATGATCGCTGCGTCGAGGAATGCCGCGGCAGTGGCCTGGTTTGGCCTGCTTTCAGAGCCCCGCCGGGGTTCCCCTTGATGTCGTTTGGCGCGACAGGATAGAGATTTGCCCAGGCAAGCCGGCTGAACCGAGTTTGCTCTCCTGGCGCGAGGACATCCGTCACCATCGCGAGCGACCGCCCAAAGGGCGAACGTGCGCGCGTGGTGGCCATCGATCCATGCCATCGGGTCTTGAAGGTGTGGAAACGGACCCTTCGCCTTAGTGCTACGATTTTCGCGCCTCTGCTCGAGCTTGTTTTGCTTCACCCGCCGTCCAGCTGTTCATCCACCCATAGACGGCTTGGCCGACCACGAGGACGCCGTTGTCGAAGCTGCGCCGACAGTCGGCCAATGCAACGTGAGCGGGACGGTCGCCGATCTCGGTGGCGTATTGACCAATTGCGGCAAGAAGTGCCATCGCCCTGTCCATCGAGACTTCGGCGGCTCGCGCGCGCGCCGCCCGCGCGCGCTCGCGTGCCGTCGCGCGATCAGATTTCCGCAGCCCGAATGCCCGACGACGTGATCCACGTCGCCGCCATATGCCGTCATGTTCCACAGACGCCCGAGATTTCGTAGGCTGGATCGCAGGCCTCGCTGACCACTGCGCCGTGCCGATCGATCGGCCCAGCCATCAGCTCAACTCGAAGGACGTGCCCGAACCGATCCTCGAATTGCCTGGGGCTGTCCATCTCGAACTCGTACGCGCCTGTCAGGCGAACACGCAGATCTGGCCCCACCGGCCATGTTCGGACCCTCGATCGATTCGCCCACTCGCATGCCGTCCGTTACTTGACAGCATCCGACGTTAGCGCCACGCCATTTGCTGCTCCGCGCTCAGCTCCTCGCCCGCGCGCGCCGGATGGCGATTACCTGGACGTCGTGCCGCGCACCCAGCCCCAGCCTTGTCGCAGCCGCCTTGCTTTCGATTAGCCCGATGTACGGCCTTTCCCAGGGCTCGTGCGCGATCGCCCGAGCCCGATGCCCGTTCGGACCGGGACGCCGTCGGCAGGCGACCAGCGTGGCCGGCGGTTCGGCGGGCAGGCGCCCTGTCTCGGGTGAACGCCGAGCTGAGGCAGGCCCATCGAGATCACTCTCGGTCGCGAGAGGCTGCCGAGCGATCGCGGACGTCAGAACGCCGACCACGGCAGGCCTGCTGCGCGGGTCGCGACCGATCCGTCGAGCACCCGAATGGCGAACCCGAAGACGCGGCTCGCTGAGCCAGTCAGTCATCGCCTCGAGTGGCCCGTTCGCCGCGCGCGGCGATCGCCGAAGGTCGATCCGCGCACGGATCCGCTCGCGCGCGCGTACCAGATGTCTGAGGCCTGTGCGACATGACGTTCCGTCACCCGCCCAACCGCCGCAGGACCGCCGTCGGCGCGATGACCACCAGGTGCTGCGTCGCCCGTGACGCCCCGATGTACAGCAGCCGATCCAGCCGGTCCGGGTCGTCGCGCGGCACCTCGAGCAGCACGATCACCGGCCGCTCCAGGCCCTTGAACCGGCGCACCGACTCGCACAGCACGACGTCCGCCGGCTGCTCCGGCACGTCCCCCGCCGCCAGCCCCAGCAGCTTCCCGTCGTCGCCGACCGCGCCGTTCCACAGGACCTGGTTGCCGTAGACGCGCTGCTTCCAGACGGCCGACTTCTCGAGGCCGACCCCGCTCAGCACGGCGATCGAGCCCGGGACGACGCCCTCGACGTCCACCAGCCGATGGAGCACCTTGCGCAGCGCCTCGATGGTCTCGGCGTCGACGTCGCCCTTGATCAGCTCGGGCGCGCGGCCGTCGGTCCGGCGGGCCTGGGAGGCGAGGCCGCCGAGGGCCAGCGGCTCGAGCAGCGCGTGGATCGGGCGCGGGGTTGCGGCAGTTGAAGTCGAGCGGGTATTCGGTCAGGCCCAGCTCCCCGATCTGGTCGGGACGGAAGATCGACTGCGCCGGGTCGTGGAAGACGTACATGACGTCCTCGCGACCACCGATGAGCAGCCCGTCGAGCGACGCCAGCCAGCCGGCATCGAAGTCCTGCCCCTCGTCGACCACGATCGCGTGGTAGCGCGGCCCGAGCTTCCCGATCGCCTCGTCGAGCGCGGTCGGCATCGTCTCGGCGAACCACTCGTCGGTCACCGGGTCCGGCTTCTCCGGCAGGGTCCCGGCCTCGCGCCCGAGGTCCTCGGCCAGCTGGTGGAACGTGCTGACCGTCAGCCGCCCGGTCCGCTGCGCCACCTCGCGGGTCTCGTCCGCGAGCACGCGCGCGAGGGGCGAGTTGAAGCAGACGAGCAGGGTCTCGAACCCCTCCCCGGCGAGCTGCTGCGCCTTGGCGATCGCGAGCATCGTCTTGCCGGTCCCCGCTCCCCCGACGACCGCCGCCCGGCGCACTCCCGCGCAGCGTGTTGAGCATGTGCAGCTGCTCGTCGGTCAGCCGCACGACCTCGCGCTGGCCGTCCTTGATCTCGGACCGCAGCAGCGACCGGAGCTCGAGCGGCGAGGTGATCATCGCCGCCAGCATGTCGATGCCCTGCTTGCCCGGGCGACTGCGCCTTGCCGCCCGACCACAGCTCGTACGCCGTGTCGACCCACGTCCGCAGCCGCGCGTTGCGCAGGCCGTCGGGCTCGAGCATCGCGCGATCGATGATCAGGTCGGGGTCGGCGTCGGGCCCGAGGAAGAAGACCTTGGTGCCGAGGCTCGCGACCTCCGCGTTCGGGAAGGCGACGGCGTGGCCGGACATCGGCTTGAGCCCGGCCGGCCAGTCGGGCAGCTCTCGCAGCTTGGCCACCAGCGAGTGGCGGCTGTCGGCCGCCTGCTCGAACGGCGCGCGATCGAGGGGGCGGCCGCCCGCCCACCAGCGACCCTGCGCGTCGCGCGTGATCGGGCCCGACTTGACCTCGATGACCAGGAAGCCGCGCTCGGGGTGGGCGACGATGACGTCGGCCTCGCCCTCGCGCTCGACGCCGTGGTCGCGGACGACCCAGGCGACGTTCTGGAAGCAGCGTGAACTCGGGCGGCAGCGCCTCGCGCAGCCGGTCGTGGATGTGCTTCTCGGCGCGCGCACCGACGCTCTCGGTGGCGAGCCTCGACATCAGACCGGACACGTATCGCCTCTCCCCGTACGGCTGACCGGCATCCTAGCAGCGCCGCGCGGCATAACAAAGGACCGGGGCCTCACCTTTCGGTGGAGGCCCCGGCCCTGTCCCCTCAGGGGATTGCCAGGGTTAGCGGCGTCGGATCCTGTTCTTGGTCGAGGCCGGCATCGGGGTCACGAAGAGGACCGCGAATGCCAGGACACCGATGATCAGGAGCACGAAGCCGAGGTTCGTGCCGGGGGAGGCAGTCCCGCTCGCCTCGAGGACGTCGGTCCGCGGAGCGGTCGGGACGTTCGTCTCAGCCTCGACTCCACCTTCGAGAGGTGTGGCGGTGGGAGTTGCTGTGGCCGCCGCCGCCTCGCTGCATTCCGGGGCGTCGACAGTGCCCTCGGCGAGGACCGCGGTGTCGGCCGCGTTGCTGATCGAGTAGGTGTGGAGGCCTGGAGTGACGATGAGGTCACCGACCGAGCCGTTGCCGAGCGCGTCGTGCAACGTCACGAGCGCGCCATCGACGCGGACGTGCAGCAGCAGGATGAGCAGCACCGAGCCGCGGAAGCTCACGGCTGACTGGCCGGCCGGGACCTCGACACCACCCGGGCAGGTCGCGACGCTGAACAGGCCAATCTCCGGCGGGCTCGAGGGCGGGGTGGACGGAGGCGTCGACGGCGGGGTGGACGGAGGCGTCGACGGCGGGGTGCGACGGAGGCGTCGACGGAGGCGTCGACGGCGGTGTGCTGGGCGGGGTGGACGGAGGCGTCGACGGCGGGGTCGACGGCGGGGTCGACGGAGGCGTCGACGGACGGCGTAGTCGGCGGGGTAGTCGGCGGCGTAGTCGGCGTCGGGACCGCCTCGGTGCAGTTCAGCGAATTCGACTTGCTCGAGGAGATCGCAGTCGTGCCATCGTCGTTGACGGCGAAGACGACAAGGACCCCGCCGGAAGACGTGGTGAACGGCGACGTGGCGTTGACCGTGTAGTGGATGACGGTTCCGCTGGTGTTGTTCGAGCCGGTGAGGGTGATCGTCGACTCGTTCTTCGGGACGTTCCCCGCCGGGGAAGCATTAGACCCGTTGTTCGGGACCAGGTAGATCGTGATCTTGGAGCCGACGTCGAGCGTCTTGTTGAGGGTCAGCGTGCCGCTGATCGAGCCGACCGCGGTGCCGTCGCAGGTCATGACTCCGTCGGCATTCATCGTCGCGCTGCCGCCGGCATCAGCCAAGCTGCCGCTCACGGTGGCATTCGACTTGGTGCCGTTGCCTGTGGGATCCAGGCCATTGTTGCCGGGGCCCGCAGCCAGGGCGCCGCCCGGGGCCAATATCCCGACCAGGACCATCGACCCCGCCGCCAACCATCCGGCGACGCGGAGCCGTCCGCCCCTGCGGACAGATGGATTACCGAATTGGAATGTACCCCGACTGGGCATGTGATCCTCCGTTCCCCGATGTGGAGCTGCGATAACTCGAAGCCTCCTGGTGCCCCCGGCGTTCCGGGTCGTCCCCTAGGCGAGCGATAGTACCCAGCCTGGATTCCCAAAGGTACTAGGGCACTCTGCCCATAACTAGTCGTATTTCGTACACACGGACCTGTCAATTTGCATTGCAATCGCGGTTCTGTTGCGAGGGCGCACCAAACGGGCAGTACTTTCGGGCTTGAACGGGCCACGGAACGGCGAACTGGTACGCTCCGCAACGAAATGAAGCTCGGCCTCCAGATCAGCTCGTTCACCTGGCCCGGCGGCACGGCCGCCATCGGCCCGACCCTCGCCGAGATCGTCCGCACGGCCGATGACGTCGGCTTCGATTCGATCTGGGTGATGGACCATTTCTTCCAGATCCGCGGCGTCGGACCGGTCGAGGACCCGATGCTCGAGGGCTGGACGACGCTCGGGTTCATGGCCGCGCTCACCAAACGCGCCCGCCTCGGCCTGATGGTCGGTGGCGTCCACTACCGCAACCCGGGCCTGTGGGTCAAGGCCGCCACCACGCTCGACGTCCTGTCGGGCGGCCGCGCCTGGCTCGGCATCGGTGCCGCCTGGAACGAGGACGAGTCACGTGCGCCTCGGGTTCCCGTTCCCGCCACTCGGCGAGCGATTCGAGATGCTCGAGGAGACGCTCCAGATCGCGCACGGGATGTGGGAGGGCGAGCGCGGCAGCGAGGGGGAGTATCCACGGGCGGCTGTTCCAGGCCGAGCGGCTGCTCAACTCCCCGCAGTCACTGTCACGCCCCAGGGTCCCGATCATGATCGGTGGCGGAGGCGAGAAGAAGACCCTGCGCCTCGTGGCCCAGTACGCCGACGCGACCAACGTCTTCGGCTCGCCCGAGGGCATCGCCCGCAAGTACGCGATCCTCGCCGAGCACTGCGCGGCGGTCGGCCGCGACCCCGACGAGATCGAGCGATCGACCCTCCAGAACGTCACGATCTCGACCGACGGCTCCGGCGGCACCGAGACGCCGAGCCGGGTCGTCGAGCGCTTCGGCGAGCTTCTCCGACGCCGGCGCCCAGCACGTCATCGTCAGCATGCGCCAGCTGCCCGATCTCGCCGCCCTCGAACTCGTCGGGCGCGAGGTCATCCCGCAGCTCCACGACCTTCCGTGAGCCTCGCCCTCCCCCGCCAGCCGCCAGCCCGCTCCGCCGTATACCCCCCAGGGGTATCGACCTCATGCTACGATGACGATCACATGAGCGACGAGACCAACGGCACAGACCGCCACCCGCATCGAACCCCTTCGGGGGCTTCTGCATACCCTGATCGACGACGGCGCGGACGCCGCGTCGACCGCGACCGGCGGGCCGACATCGGTCGTCGCGGGGCGGCGGCACAGTCGAGGCCAAGGTCGTCATCGTCGGCTCCGGCCCGGCCGGGCTGACCGCCGCGATCTATGCCGCGCGCGCGAACCTCGAACCGGTGGTCCTCGCCGGTTCGGCGCCCGGGCGGCCAGCTGATGCTGACCAGCGACGTCGAGAACTACCCGGGCTTCGAGGACGGCATCCAGGGCCCCGACCTGATGGCCGCCATGCGCGCCCAGGCCGAGCGGTTCGGATCGAAGATCTTCGACGTCGACATCGATCGCGTGGACTTCTCCGCGCGGCCCGTTCCGCATCTGGGCGCGCGGCACCGAGTACCGAGCCCAGGCCGTGATCATCGCCACCGGCGCGTCGGCGCTCTGGCTCGGTCTCGAGAGCGAGACCCGACTGCGCGGCCGCGGCGTGTCGGCCTGCGCGACGTGCGACGGCTTCTTCTTCAAGGACCGCGAGATCGCCGTCATCGGTGGCGGCGACACCGCGTTCGAGGAGGCGACCTACCTCACCCGGTTCGCGACCAAGGTCCACCTGCTCCACCGCCGCGACACGTTCCGGGCGTCGAAGATCATGGTCGACCGCGCCAACGAGCACGAGAAGATCGAGATCCACCCCAACACCGCCGTCGACGAGGTCACCGGCGACAACAAGGTCGATGGGCTGCGGCTGACCGACACGCGCGACCGGCGAGGAGCGGCACCTGCCGGTCGACGGCGTCTTCATCGCCATCGGCTATCGGCCGAACACCGAGGCCTTCCGCGACTGGCTCGACGTCGACGAGAAGGGCTACCTGGTCGTCCACGACGAGACCGGCTCCAAGATCGACGGCGTCTTCATCGCCGGCGACGTCCACGACCATCGATACCGCCAGGCCGTCACCGCCGCAGCCGACGGCTGCAAGGCCGCCATCGACGCCGAACGCTGGCTCGAATCCGAAGGCATCACCGAGGCCGCGTCAGCCGCTGCCTGGTAGTCCGGCCGCCCGGCGCGGTCGGCCCGTCGCCGCCGGCCGGTCGCACGCCAGGCCGGGCCGCTCGCACGCACAGCCCCGGCCCAGTTTGATGCTTGATTTCAGCCGTCCGCGGACGCTTCCGAAGTTGATGCCAATGGACGGCATATCGGAGCCCTACCCGAACGGGAGCTGCTCCGTTGATGCCCGTGGACGGCATATCCCGTCGAGAAGTTGTCGGCAGATCTCGGCATCGGCTGGCTCAAACGGCCTCGTCCCAGTCGTCCAGGTCCAGATCGACCTCCCGGTCGACGATCGCCACGGGTTGTGCGTCCGGCGGAGGCGACCTGGCCCGGCCATGGCTCGCGGTGGGCAGTGGACCGAAGCCGCCGAGCGCGTCGACCAGCCGGCGAACCGCGACCAGCGAAGGCCGTACTGCTTGCCGTTCTCGAGCCTGGAGATCACCGTCTGGTCGATACCCGGAATGCGCCTCGAGCATGCGCTGCGTCCAGCCGCAGCGCCCGGCGGCGTCGTTTGAGCTCGGCCCCGATCAGATCGAAGCCGTGCTGCTCGCTGCGGGTCACGTTGCCCACTCGAACCAACGTCACGCGGCGACGCTAGCGATCGATCGACTTATCGTGCTGGATATCGGGCGATCACCCGAGCGCATCGACCCAGGCCGACATATGCCGTCCATTGGCATCAGCAATCGAGGTGGCTCGCGGACGGCCGAAATCAAGCATCAACCGCGTTGGGGGTTCGATGGGCGCCGCGACGGCGGCGGGGCCGATTCTCCCCTTCCGTGGTAGCGTCGGCTGATGGCATTCCCACGAGGGCAGACGAGGACGGCGACGGGTGGCGCCGCCAGCGGTGGCGGGCGGTTTGGCGGCGGAGGCAGGGGAGGCGCGATGTTCGGAGGCGGAGGGTCGCGGGACTACGAACCGATCCCGAAGGAACGTCGCGCCCGCACGCTTCGCCGGATCGCGGCCTTCTTCACGCCGTACAAGCTGCAGGTCGCGGTCGTCCTCATCGCGATCCTGACGACGAGCCTGATCGGCCTGGTCAACCCGCTCCTCCTTGGCCTCCTGCTCGACCAGGTGATCATCGGCCAGGACTACTCGAAGCTGAACCTGTACGTCGGCCTGATGATCGCCCTGCCGATCATCACGGGCCTGATCGGCGTCGGCCAGTCGCTACCTCAACAACGTCATCGGCCAGAACGTCATGCAGGACCTGCGTGGCGCGCTGTACGCCCACCTCCAGGGGATGCCGCTCCGCTTCTTCACGGAGACGCGCACGGGCGAGATCCAGAGCCGGCTCGCCAACGACGTCGGCGGCGTCCAGGCGGTCGTCACCGACACCGCGAGCTCGATCACCAGCAACCTCGCCATCGCGATCTCGACGATGGTCGCGATGTTCATCCTCGACTGGCGGCTGGCGCTCCTGTCCCTGGGCCTGACGCCGATCTTCCTGTACCTGACCTATCGCGTCGGCAAGGTCCGCCGCGAGGTCTCGACCGAGACGCAGAAGTCGCTCGCCGAGTTGACCGCGACGACCGAGGAGACCCTGAGCGTGTCGGGCATCCTGCTGTCGAAGACGTTCGGTCAGCAGCAGACGTCGATCGACAAGTTCCGAAGCATCAACGCGCGCCTTGCCAAGCTCCAGATCCGCCAGGCGATGGTCGGGCGCTGGTTCTTCATGATCATCGGCACGATCTTCAGCATCATGCCGGCGTTCGTGTACTGGCTGGCCGGGACGCTGGCCGCCAACGGCAGCCCGGACGCGCCGACGGCGGGCACGATCGTGGCCTTCACCACGCTCCAGAGTCGACTGTTCTTCCCGCTCGGTCAGCTGCTCGGGATCCAGGTCGAGATCCAGGGCTCGCTGGCGCTGTTCGATCGGATCTTCGAGTACCTCGAGATGGACCCCGAGATCGTCGATGCGCCCGATGCGGTCGCGATGGACGGCGCCACGATGCGTGGCAAGGTCCGCTTCAAGGACGTCTCGTTCCACTACCCGACGGCGGCCGTGCCATCGCACCTGGCCCACACCGCGGTCAACGATCGTGACGGGGAGACGGCCGATGCGGAGCAGCTCGCCGAGGCGGTCGAGGCGGGGGCACCGATCTCGGTCGTCGCGAGCGGCGGCCGGCGATGGAGCCGAGGCGAGACGGCGAGGCCCTGGCCGATCTCGACATCCCGCAGATCGAGATCGTCCCGTCGTTCGGGCTCGAGGACATCGATTTCGTGGCGGAACCCGGGGAGTTGGTTGCCCTGGTCGGTGCCTCGGGCTCCGGCAAGACAACGACCACCTACCTCGTCTCGCGCCTCTACGACGTCGACTCCGGCGCGGTCGAGATCGATGACATCGATGTCCGCAGGATCAAGCTCGCTTCCCTCGGGGAGGTGATCGGGACCGTGACCCAGGAGACGTACCTCTTCCACGCCTCGGTCCGCGACAACCTCCGCTACGCGCGACCCGACGCCACCGACGACGAGCTCGAGGTCGCCGCCCGGGCCGCCGCGATCCACGAACGGATCATGGAACTCCCCGACGGATATGACACGACCGTCGGCGAGCGCGGCTACAAGCTGTCCGGCGGGGAGAAGCAGCGCCTCGCGATCGCCCGGGTCCTGCTCAAGGACCCGCGGATCCTGATCCTCGACGAGGCGACGTCGGCGCTCGACACCGTCTCGGAGCGGCTCATCCAGGCCGCCTTCGAGCGCCTGATGGAGGGCCGCACGACGATCGCCATCGCCCACCGACTGTCCACGATCCTGCGCGCCGACCGGATCCTCGTCTACGAGCGTGGCCGGATCGTCGAGCGTGGCACGCATGCCGAATTGATCGCCCAGGGAGGGGTCTACGCGCGGCTCTACAACGAGCAGTTCGCCGAGGACGGGCCGCGCGACGTGACGCCGCAGGCCCGGCCGATCGCGCCGGACGCCGCCTGACCGATGTCCATCAAGACCGCCGAGCTTCGACTGACGGACGGGCTCCATTTCGATGTCGAGACCGGGAGCGGTCGCACGTTCGCCTACGACGACATCGCCGACGACGGCCTCGGGCCGGTCGAAACCGTGCTCACCTCGCTCGCGGCATGCAGTGCGATGGATGTCATCAGCGTCGCGCTCAAGAAGCGCCAGCCGATCGTCACCTACCGGATCCACGTCCGCGGCGAGCAGCGCGAGGAGTACCCCAAGGTCTACACCCGCATCGACATCGTCCACGAGGTCGAGGGTCCGGGACGTCTCGACAGCCGCGATCGCGCGCTGCATCGAGCTGTCGGCGACGAAGTACTGCCCGGTCAGCGCGATGCTCTCCGCCGGTGCCCACCGAGATCCACCACGCGCTACCGCGTGACGCGTCCGGGCGAGCCGACCGAGGAGGCCGAGGTCATCGTGACCGGGCCGTATCAGCGCGCCGACATCGTCGACTCGTCGACTAGGGACTCGGGCGCCGGAGAGGCTTGGCGCCCGGCCTCCCCCGAGGACCGGGCGCTTCGCCTGGGGTCAGTTGTAGCGGATCGGCTCCGGCGCGAGGGCGCGGTTCGGGCCGCCGGAGCGTCCGCGGGTCCAGATCCGGGTCACGAGATCCGGCACCCACCAGCGCAGGAAGTAGAGCCGGCAGCCGAGGCAGTAGCCGGTCGTGGCCAGCAGCGTCTGCAGTCCGGCGACCGCGAGGGTCAGGCCCCAGCCGAGGGTCGTCGCGCCCGAGCGCGAACGAGACCAGCGCGAGGATCAGCGCGACGCTGCCGAGCACCTGGGCGAAGCGCGGCGGGTACTCGTGCTCCGGCTCGACCTTGGGGAGTGCCAGGGTCTTGGCGATCCGCCGCCAGATCACGCCATAGATCGAGTACTTGAGGCCGAACGCGGCGCTGACGCCGATCGACAGCAGGGCGAGGGCGACGAGCCAGACCGTGCCGGTCAGGAAGGCGAGGATCAGCGCGATGGCCGAGACGCCGGCACCGAATCGATGGCCGCGCGGGTCGATCATCCGCGCCTTCGGGAGGCGGGCGTTGGCGTCGGTGGGGACGGCGTTCGGCATGATGCGGCGCAGCATACCAGACAATCCCTAGTCGACAAGTAGGGTATGGCGCGGACCCGTGGTTAGCCGGTCGCCTCGGTCGCGAACGTGTCTCCCGGGACCGCTGCGCGCGACCGATCCCGCCGATCCGGCCACTCCCCCGCTGGCGACCTCGAGCAGGCCGTTGAGACCCGGCATCCGCAGGCGCTCGATCGTGGCGCGGGCCTCTTCGAGCCACGGGACCACCGCCGGATCCGTCGCGCCGAGGGTCCGCGCCATGTCGAGCATCGTCAGCACCGCGTCGACCTCGAGCCCCAGCTCGCGCAAGGTCGCGATCGCCGTCGCGTAGCCGGTGATCGCGTCGTCACGGCGGCCGGCCGTGGCGGCGAGGCCCGCGGTGAGTCCCGTGAGGCGGGCGTGTGCACACTGCCCGTGCGCCCACTCCTTCGCGAATCTCGGCGGTCAATCGTTCCGCGGTCGGCAGGTCACCCGCCCAGATCGCCGCCCGCGCCGCACGTGGCAGGTCGGCGGCTGCGTTGAGCGTCACCGTCCGGGCGGCCTTCTCCCAGAGCGCGGCGGCGCCGGCGAAGTCACACGCGAGGAAGTTCCGGAACGCCCACGGCGCCTTCGTAGTTCGACACCTCCTGGAGGTCGGCCTTCGTCGACGAGCACCTCGGCGTGTTCGGCGAACAGGTCATCGACCGGCTCGCCGCGCAGGAGTCGCACCTGGCTGATGCCGCGCAAGAGCGAGTTCCGATCGCTGGGCGCGAAGTCGAGCGCCAGCAGCTCGTCCCCGATGGCCATCGCCCAATCGAGCTCACCGAGGTCCGCCGCGACCTCGAGCGAATTCCCGGCCGCGGTCGCAGAGGAACGAGCGGAAGCCGATGCGTCGAGCGAGGGCGATCGCCTCGAGCCCGAGCTCGAACGCCCGTCGCGGGTCGCGGCTCATGTGGGTCCCGGCCATGTTCAGGAGAGCCCGGGCCACGATCGAGTTGAGCCCCTGCGTTCCTCGGCCAGGGCGCGACCGGCCTCCATCGACCCGAACCCCTCGTACGGCCGTCCGTTGACCGCTGATGAGCGCACCCTTCGTGACCAGGATGTCGGCCACGTTGGCGAGGTCGTCGAGCCGCTCCGCGCGTCCGAGGGCGCGGTCCGCGAGCGGCACGGCCCGGACACGGTCCTCCTCGAACCAGTACGCGCGCGCCAGCTGGTGCTCGATCAGGACGAGGCCGGGGTCGTCGCCGAGGTCCTCGAACGCCGCGAGCGCCGGTTCGAGCAGGGCGATCGCGTCGGGAGCCCGCCAGCCATTGACGACGGCTCGACCGCGGAGGCCGATCGCTCGCGCCTCGCGCTCTCGCTCGCCGAGGTCGTGCCAGATGGCCGCCGCCTCCGCGAGCCGCGCCTCGGCGATCTCCGAGTGGCCGCCGGCGTCGGCCGCCAACCCGGCCCGCTCGAGCAGGTCCGCCCGGTCGGCCGGGTCGCTCGAGACCTCGAGCGCCTCGAGGAAGAAGACGCCGGCCTGGTCGTGGCTGCCGAGCGCCGCGGCACGTTCGGCGGCGCCGCGCAGGGCGAGCCGCGCCTGGGCGGCGAGCGCCTGGCCCTCGGGGTCGTCGCTCGAGGCGCGATACGCCGCGAGGTAGTGCGAGGCGAGTGCGCCGGCCAGCTCGTCCTCGCCGAGGCCCTCGAAGAAGCGTGCCGCCGCGAGATGCCGGCTGCGCCGATCGCGCTTGGCCAGCGTCCCGTACGCGACCTCGCGGACGAGCGACTGGACGAACGCGTACTGGCCGCGCTCGGGCGATCGCGGGTCGACGTCGTGGACGAGCAGCTCGCGCCGGACGAGCGCGCGGAGGCTGGCGTCGAGGCTCGTCGGTGTCGAGGCCGCTGACCGCTCCGAGGCCGGCCAGCGTGAAGCTCTGACCGAGGACCGCCGCATCGCAGATGAGCGATCGATCGCCCGGGTCGAGCGCGTCGAGACGGGCGGCGATGAGTGCCTGGAGCGTCGCCGGGACGGCCAGGTCGGAGATCGACCGGTCGACGCGTCGCCGTCGGCTGCCGAGCGGCCCGGCCGCGGCGAGCATCCGGATCGTCTCGACCGCGTACAGCGGGATGCCGTCGGCCCGGGCGATGATCGTCGCCCGGCCGGCGGCCTGGCAGCCCCGGGGCGAGCGCCGCGAGGATCTCGCCCATCGCGTCGTCGGGGAGCGGCTCGAGGGCGAGGCCGATGAACGTCCGCCGGCCGGTCCCCCAGCCCGGCCGGCGCTCGATCAGCTCCGGCCGGGCGAGCGTGACGATGCGTCAGCGGCACGCCCGTGCTCCAGTCGAGCACGTGGTCGATGAAGTCGAGCAGGCCGGCGTCGGCCCAGTGGAGGTCCTCGAACAGGAGGACGACGGGCCCGGTCGCCGCGATCCGCTCGAAGAACGTGCGCCAGGCGCTGAACAGCTCCTCGCGGGCGGCGCCGGCGCTGCCCTCGAGCCCGAGCAGGACGAGCAGCGCGTGCTCGATCCAGCGACGCTCGGTCTCGTCGGGGACCCATTGCGCGACGCCGGCGGCGACCGCGGCCCGTGTCGCGGCCTCGTCGTCGCCCTCGACCAGCCCGATCCGGCCGCGGACCATCTCGCCGAGCGCCCAGAACGTGACGCCCTCGCCGTAGGACGGTGAACGGCCCGCGTGCCAGTAGATCGTGTCCACGAGGCCGTCGATGTACTTGGTCAGCTCCCACGCCATCCGGCTCTTGCCGACGCCGGGCACGCCGGTGATCGACACGAGGCGCGGCCGCTTGTCGCGAGCGGTGGTGAGGACGACATCGCGCAGCAGCCGGAACTCGTCGTCGCGACCGACGAAGGGCGCCTCGATCTGGTCGCTCCGGCCGCGGCCGCCGCGCTCGGCGACGATCCGGATCGCGCGGAACGCGGGCACCGGGGCGACCTTGCCCTTGAGCACCTGGTCGCCGGCGGGCTCGAAGGCGATGGCCGAATTCGCGGCCTGCTCGGTCTGCTCGCCGACGAGGACCGTGCCCGGCGCGGCCACGCTCTGGAGGCGCGACGCGGTGTTGACGATGTCGCCCGCGACGAGACCCTGGTTGGTGGCACCGATCGTCACCGCGGCCTCGCCGGTCAGGACGCCGGCCCGTGCCTGGATGCCCGGGACCGAGCGCGCGGACGCCGTCGACCAGGTCGAGCGCGGCGCGGACCGCGCGTTCGGCGTCGTCGTCGTGCGCGATCGGCGCGCCCCAGACGGCCATCACCGCGTCGCCGATGAACTTCTCGACCGTGCCGCCGTAGCGGCCGATGACCTCCTGGCACTGCTCGAAGTAGCGCGACAGGAGCTCGCGGACGGCCTCGGCGTCGCGGCTCTCGGCGAGCGTCGTGAACCCGACGAGATCGGCGAACAGGACGGTGACCAGGCGACGTTCCGAGACGGTCGCCGGGGTGCGCGGGACGGCCGGTATCGGTCGCCGGTCGTGCCCCGCGGCCGTGGCCGGAGCGGGCGTTCCGCACGACGCGCAGAACCGGGCGCCCGTCGACAGCGGCGTCCCGCATCCCGTGCATCCCGGAGTCATCGACGAACCGCAATGCGGACAGAACCGCGCGTCGGCTGGGGCTGCCTCGCCGCACGTCGAGCAGGTCATCCGGCACAGAGTACTCAATCCGTGACGCCGGGCCGAGGCGTTGCATGACTATGCAGTCGACGTTGTATAGTCATTCGACCGTGACGACGACTGACGAGGCACCTGCGAGCAACCAGACGGCCTTCGTGCCGCGGTCTGCGCGCGGGGTGGACGCGAGCGGCGGACCGCGGCGCATCCGGGTCGGGATCATCGGCGCGACCGGGTATGTCGGTGGCGAGCTGGTCCGGCTCCTGGCGCGGCATCCGAACGTCGAGCTGGTCGGCCTGGTCGGCCGCGAGCCGCGATCACGATCCGATCGGCGGCGTCCACCCCCACCTGGCGACGACGCTCGACCTCGACGATCCACTTGCCGGAGCTGCCGCCCGGCGGACGCGGTCTTCCTGCGCCCTCCCGCACGGCACCGCGCGCGCGAGTCTCGGTCCCCGGACCTCGATCGCTGCGCGGGCACGGCGATCATCGACCTCGGGCCCGACTTCCGGCTGCGCGACGCCGCCGACTATCCGCGCTGGTACGGCTTCGAGCACCCGCGGCCGGACCTCCTCGAGCAGGCGGTCTACGGCTTGCCGGAGCTCCATCGCGCCGAGCTCGAGGCCCTGGTCGACGCCCCGGTCGCGATCGTCGGCTCGCCGGGCTGCTATCCGACCGCGACGCTCCTGGCGCTGGCGCCGCTCGCGCGGGCCGGACTGATCGACGACCTCGTGGTCGATGCCAAGAGCGGCGTCTCGGGCGCGGGTCGCGAGGCGAAGCCGAGACCTGATGTTCGGCGAGGTCAACGAGAGCGTTCGCGCGTACGGCATCGGCGGCCACCGGCACGTCGCCGAGATCGAGCAGGAGCTTGCCGACATCGCGGTCCGTGCCGGGCTCGACGTGTCCGCGAACCCCGGCATCGTCGGCGGTCGACTTCCTCCCCCACCTCATCCCGATGACGCGCGGCATCCTGTCGGCCTGCCACGTGCGTCCGACGCGCGCCGGTCAGCCAGGCCGAGCTCGACGGGCTGTACGAGGCGGCCTACGCCGACGAGCCGTTCGTCACGCTGTCGTCGACGCCGCCGGCGACCAAGCGACGTCACGGGCAGCAACCACGTCCAGGTCCACGTCAGCTTCGACGAGCGGACCGGCCGGATCCTCGCCATCGGTGTCGAGGACAACCTGGTGAAGGGCGCCGCGGGCCAGGCGATCCAGGCCTTCAACATCGTCCACGGCCTGCCCGAGACGGCCGGCCTCGAGCAGCTTCCTCTCGCGCCATGACTGCACCCGTCACGAACCTTCCCGTCCCGGCGTCCTCGACGGACCTCCCACCGGTCGAGCGACGCGCCGTCATCCCGGCAGGCTTCAAGGCTGGCGGGATGGCGGTCGGGATCAAGGCCTCGGGCCGGCCGGACCTCGCCGTTGTCGTCACGACGGCAGGTCCGGCCGCCGCGGCCGCAGTCTTCACCCCGAACGCGTTCGCGGCCGCGCCCGTCCGGCTGTCACGGGCCAATCTCGCGGCCACGTCCGGCGACCCGCGCGGCGGCTACGGCTGGGCGAACGCGCTGATCTCGACGAGTGGCAGCGCGAACGCGGCGACCGGCCCCGATGGCGACGCCGACCAGCTCGAGGTCGCGGCGATGCTCGCAGCGGCGACGGTGACCGAGCCCGATTGGACCCAGCACATGTCGACGGGGATCATCGGAACCCGGTTGCCGCTCGAGAAGGTCCGAAACGGTCTTGCGGCGCTCGTGCCGACTCTCGCCGCGACCGACGACGGGCTGCTCGCCGTGGCGACGGCGCTGTGCACGACCGATTCGCGGACCAAGACCGCGACCACGACCGTCGAGCTGCCCGCGGCCGACGGCCGAGCCGTGACCGTGCGGGTCAGCGGGGTCGCCAAGGGCGTCGGGATGATCCACCCGCAGATGGCGACGATGCTGTCGGTGATCCTGACCGACGCGACGGTGGCGCCCGAGGTCCTGTGGCCACTCCTCCGGCCGGCCGCGGCGCGGACGTGGAACCAGCTCTCGGTCGATGGCGACACCAGTACGAACGATACCGTCCTCGTCCTCGCGTCCGGGGTGGCGGGGGCCGCCCCGGCCGAGGACGATTCGCCGGCCGCTGCCGCCCTCGGACGAGCGATCGAGGCGATCGCACGCGACCTGGCACGACAGCAGGCGGCCGACGGCGAGGGCGCCAGCACGCTCATCACGGCCGCGGTGACGGGCGCACGGGACGACGCCGAGGCCCGCGCGGTCGCCCGGTCGGTGATCTCGTCGAGCCTGGTCAAGGCGGCTGCCCACGGTCGCGACCCGAACTGGGGTCGCGTGGCGGGTGCGGCCGGGAACGCCCGGCTGGCCATCGCATCGGTGCTCGAGGCGGCCGGTCTGCCCGCTGACGAGGCGTCGGCGCGTGCCGGTACCCCGGTCGTGCTCGACCCCGCGAAGCTCCGGATCTGGATCGCCGGTCATCTCGTGTACGACGGAGGCCGGGGCGGCCCGGTCGGTTTCGATCGCGCGGCGGCGCGTGCCGCGATGAACGAGGCGGAAGTCGTCATCGCACTGGACCTCGGCCTCGGCACGGGCAGTGGCGAGGGCTTCGGCTGCGACCTGACCGAGGCCTACGTGATCGAGAACAGCGAGTACACGACGTGAGCGAAGTGCTGGTCATCAAGCTGGGTGGCACGACGATCGCCGACCAGAGCCAGGTCCTCGCGGAAGTGGCCGCGGTCGCGCGACGACGTCCCGTGGTCCTGGTCCATGGCGGCGGCAAGCGCATCACCGAGTGGCTCGAGCGCCTCGGCGTCCCGTCCAAGTTCGAAGGCGGGCTGCGGGTCACCGATGCCCAGTCGCTCGAGGTGGCCGCCGCGGTTCTCCGGGGAGTGGTCAATTCCGAGCTGGTGTCCGGCCTGCGCGACCTCGGCGTCGATGCCGTCGGCCTGTCCGGCGTCGATGGCGGCCTGCTGATCGCCGAGCGGATCCCGGAGCTCGGGCTCGTGGCGTCGGTGGTCGGGCTGCGACGCGACCTGCTCGACGCGATCCTGGTCGGCGGCCAGGTCCCGGTCGTCGCGCCGCTGGCCCGTGACGCCGACGGCATCGTCTGCAACGTCAACGCCGACGACGTCGCGGCCGGCATCGCGGCCGGTCTCGGTGCCCGCCAGCTCGTGCTGCTCACCGACGTGGACGGTGTCCGCGACGCCGACGGCCGCAGGCTCGACGCGCTCACCGCGGGCGAGGCCGAGACCCTCATCGAATCCGGCGTCATCGCCGGCGGGATGGTGCCCAAGGTGCGAGCGGCGCTCGGTGCGCTCGGCTGGGACGGCGCCGAGGCGATCATCGCCGACTCGTCCGCGCCCGAGGCCCTGACCCGCGCCCTCTCCGACCCGACGTTCGGGACGCGCATCACCGCCAGCCGCGCCGCCACCGCGGGTGCCGCGTGAGCGCCGGCGCCGGCGCCAGCAACGGCCGGAACGGCGCCGGCAACGGCCGCACGGCGAACGGCACGACCAACGGATCCACGAGCCACGACCTCAAGACCCAGCGCCAGCGGGCGATCCGCGAGCTGGTCGCCACGCGGCCGATCGGGAGCCAGCGCGAGGTGGTCGATGCGCTCGGCGCGCAGGGCTTCGAGGTGACCCAGGCGACCGTCTCGCGCGACATCTCCGAGCTCGGGCTGGTCAAGGCGCCCGGCACCGACGGCCACGTCTACGTCACGCCCGAATCGGTCGCGGGGTCGTCGGTCGCGACCGCGGCCGCCGCCTCGGACGAGCGGCTGCTGCGCATCCTCGGCGACATCCCCGTCACCATCGGGCGCAGCGGGCTCATCCTCGTGCTGACCGGGACGCCCGGCACGGCCAGCGTCATCGCCCAGGCGATCGACGAGTCGAACCTGCGCGAGCAGGAGGGCACGCTCGCCGGCGACAACACGTTGCTCGTCCTCTTCGCCGACGCGGCGCGCCTCGAGCGCTGGCGCGCGCGGTTCGAATCGATCCAGTCACGCTCCGGAGGTTCAAGGATCCCGTGAACAAGGTCGTCCTCGCTTATTCGGGTGGTCTCGACACATCGGTCGCCGTCGCCTGGCTCAAGGAACAGTTCGGCGTCGAGGTCGTGACCCTGACGGTCGACCTGGGCGGCGGCTCGCTGCGGGCCGGCGTCGAGGATCGGGCGATGTCGGCCGGCGCCTCGCGCGCGTACGTCGTGGACGCGCGCGAGCGGTTCGTCACCGACTACGTCTGGCCGCATCTCCAGGCGAACGCCCTCTACCAGGGCGCGTATCCGCTGGCCACGGCGCTCGCCCGGCCGCTCATCGCGCAACTGCTGGTCGAGGTCGCCAAGCGCGAGGGCGCCGACGCGGTCGCCCACGGCTGCACCGGCAAGGGCAACGACCAGGTCCGCTTCGATGTCGCGACGCACGCCCTCGATCCGGGGCTCGAGGTCGTCGCGCCGATGCGCGTCGGGATGGGCCTGACCCGCGACCAGGAGATCGACTACGCCGCCGAGCGCGGGATCGAGATCCCGATCACCAAGGCGTCGCCGTACTCGATCGACGTCAACCTGTGGGGCCGCTCGTGCGAGACCGGGCGTCCTCGAGGACCCGTGGGTCACGCCGCCGGCCGATGCGTATCGAGTGGACCGTGGCTGCGGCCGACGCCCCGCCGGCGATCGAGATCGTCATCGACTTCGAGGGCGGCATCCCGGTCGCGATCGATGGCGAGCGGCTCGCGCCGGTCGACCTCGTCCAGCGCGTCCACGATCTGGGCGGCGCGCATGGCGTCGGGCGGATCGACCACGTCGAGGATCGCCTGGTCGGCATCAAGAGCCGCGAGATCTACGAGACGCCGGCGGCGACCGATCCTGCACGGCGCGCACCGGGCGCTCGAAGGGTCTGACGCTGTCGCGCGACACGCTGCGGTTCAACCGGTTCGTCGCCGACGAGCTGGCTCGGCTGATCTATGACGGCCTGTGGTTCAGCGCCCTGTCGCGCGACCTGCGGGCGTACGTCGCGTCGTCGCAGCGGGTCGTCTCGGGCGAGGTCCGGGTGCGTCTGGATCACGGTTCCGCGGTCGTCGTCGGGCGGCGCTCGCCGATGTCGCTGTACGACAAGGCGCTCGCCACGTACGACGAGGGCGACGCGTTCGACCACGCCAGCGCGGTCGGCTTCATCGAGATCTTCGGGCTGCCGCTGCGGGTCGAGGCGGCCCGCCACGGCGCCGTCGGGAAGCACCACGGCGCGGCCTGGACGTGGACGGATCCGCTGCTCGAGACGCTGCCGACGACCGTCGCGGATCCCGAGCCTGCCGGCGTCTGAGCCAGGCGCGCCGCGGGGCTCGGAGCGGGCGATGGGCAAGCTGATCTACATCGATGAACGTGTCGCTCGACGGGTTCGTCGAGACGCCGGACCACAGCGTCGACTGGGGGATCATCGACGACGAGCTGCATTCCTGGTTCAACGACCAGATGCGCGGCGTGGACGCCTCGCTCTACGGCCGTCGGCTCTACGAGGTCATGGCCGCCTACTGGCCGACCGGCGAATCCAACCCGCAGTCGACCGCACCGATGGTCGAATTCGCCCGGCTCTGGAACGCCACGCCGAGGATCGTCTTCTCGAATAGCCTCGAGTCGGTCGACTTCAACAGCCGACTGGTCACGGGCGACGTGGGCGAGGAGCTTGCGGCGATCAGGGCCGAGTTCGACGGCGACCTCGAAATCGGCGGACCGACCCTCGCCGCCCAGTTCATCGAGCGCGGCCTGGTCGACGAGTACCACTTGGTCATCCACCCGGTCGTCCTCGGCGATGGCACGCCGTTCTTCCCTCGGCTCGATCGCCCGCATCGGGCTCAAGCTGATCGACACGCGCGTCTTCGGTTCGGGTGTCGTCTACCAGGCGCTACGCCGCCACCCACGAGTGACAGCGCGTCGCTGACGGGTACCATCGCGCCATGAACGAGACTGACACCAACATCGACGGCCTCCGTGCCGGGCTCATCGCGGCCGTCCGGGCGGCTCGCGGCGGCCGAGCGCGACGTCCTCGCCGCGCTCGATCCCGGCGTTCGTGACGCGCCGGCGCCGGACGGCGGCTGGTCGCCGAAGGACGTCCAGGCGCACCTGAACGCATGGAAGGGACGAACGGTCGACCGGCTGCGGGCGCTCCGGATCGGCGCGAACGAGCCGATCGAGGTCGAGACCGACGAGGCGAACGCCAAGTTCCACGCCGAACGGGTCGCGTGGTCGTGGCCGGAGGTCGTCGCCGACGCCGACGCGTCGACCGACGAGCTCATCGCGGAGATCGAGGCCGCCCCCGACGAGACGCTCGCCCTGCCCCGGATCAGCGGCACGATCATGGGCAACGGCTCCGAGCACACGCTCACCCACCTGACACCGATCGCGGCCGCGGTCGGCCTCGAGATCGCGGACTCTCGAACTCGCCGACGAGATCACCGCGATCATCGACCGCGGCGGTTGGCCGGCGCGTGCCGCCGCCTACGCCCGCTACAACCTCGCCTGCTTCCACGCGCTCAGCGGCAACCTCGACGTCGCGCGGTCGCTCCTCCGTCAGGCACTCCCCGACCAGGAGGAGCTCCGCGGGTACGCGCCCGACGACGACGACCTGATCGCGCTGCGCGATGAGATCCCGGCTTTGGCGGAGGGGTAGATCGCTGGCGCCGGGACCGAGATGACCGACGAAACCCCCGCGAGCGACGCGCCGGCGCACCACCGAGACGACTCGGATCGGCGGCTCGACGAGCTCGCCTTCCTCCACGACATCGCCCAGCTCGCGACGCTCGCGCGCGACTGGGACGAGCTGATGCGCTCGATCGTCGACGGCACGACGGCCGCGATGGGCGTCGACGTCTGCTCGTTCTACCTCGCCGACCACGAAGGGATGCGGCTGACCCTCGCCGCGACCAACGGCCTCGACCGCTCGCAGGTCGGCCGGGTCAGCCTCGGCTGGGGCGAGGGCATCACCGGACGCGTCGCTGCGAGCCGCACCCCGATCACGGTCGAGGACGTCACGGTCGACGAGCGGTTCGCGTGGGTCCGCGGCTTCGACATCCAGGCCCTCGCCGGGATGCTGTCGGTGCCGCTCGAATGGCACGACACGGTGGTCGGTGTCCTCAACGTCCAGACCCGCGAGAAGCGTGCCTTCGACGACGGGGAGATCGCCCTGCTCCGGACGATCGCCGCGCTCCTCGCCGGGATCGTCGAGAAGGGCCGCCTGACGGCCGAGGTCGAGGCGCGGCTGGCCGAGCTGACCGCCCTCGACGCCGCGCGGGCCGAGCTGCATGAGCGTCGTGACCCACGAGCTGCGGACGCCGCTCTCGATCGTGCGCGTCTACGTCGACCTGCTGGAAGAGGCGGCCGCCGCCGAAGCGGCCAACCCCGACGCGGCCGAGTGGGGCGACGCCGCCTCGGACCAGCTCGGGCGGCTGGATCGGCTGGTGGACTCGATCCTTGCGTCGGTGCGCGGCGAGGGCCTGACCGGGCTGTCGCGGGCGCCGTTCGACGCGGTCGAGGCGGTCGCCGAGACCGTCGAGACGCTCCGACTCCTGCTGCGCTCGCACCCGATCCGCTGGGACCGCCCGCACGAGCCGATGATCGCGATCGGCGACGAGACGCGCTTCCGCCAGGTCCTCGAACAGCTGCTCGAGAACGAGTCGAAGTACGCCCCGACCGAGGACGGCGTGAGCATCGGCGTGTGGCGGATCGGCGACGAGATCCAGGTCTACGTCACCGACGACGGCCCGGGCGTCCCGCGCGAGGACTGGGAGAGCGTCTTCGAGCCGTTCGTCCGGATCGAGGGCCGCGGCCGGAGTCGCGGCTCGGGGATCGGGCTGTTCGCGGCTCGCCGGCTGATGACCGCGATGGGCGGCCGGATCTACCTCGAACCGAACGGGTTCGCCTCGTCCCGTTTCGTGGTGGCGTTGCCAGCCGGGGATTGACATCGTCGGCCGCCCTACACGCGACTGGCACTCGGTATCTTCTGAGACTAGGACTCATCCGCTAGCACAACGGAAACGTCATCGAAGCGGTACTCGTTTCCTCCAGCCACAGCGAGCATTCTGACGCCCCGCTCCGCGAGCTCGTGCGCCCCGGCCGTGTGACGGTGAGCCGGGACCGGCGACGTAATGCCGGAGAGGCGCCCGTGGATGACCGCGCCCTTATGCATCGACGCCTTTGCTTCGCGGATCATCCGCCTCCAGCTCTTGAGCAGGTCCACCTGCTCCGTGACGCCCCCGAGGGACAATTCACGAAGCCCCTCCTTGGTTGGCCAGTGGATCGACAGAGAGAGGCAGTCTTCATTCCGTGTGACGAATTGGTGAGTCGTCGAGCCAGCCAGGTCGAATTCGCGTCGACCGAGCGCGATCCGTCGGACTTGTCTGAACGTCTCGCCGTCGCCACGTCGGCCCTTCGTCAGTTGGACGGCTCGATAGTCAGGGAAGTATTCCTCGGCGGCGAGCCGAAAGCCGTACCTCTGAGCCCACTCGAAAGCGATGTCGATCATCTCGCGCGCCTCTGCATGAAACTGGAGCTGTACCGCGGTCACCGTGAGCGACCTACTGGGTCTGTCCAAGGATTGCCGATTCCGTGTTTGGCAAGCCTGGTAGCAATTTGTCGAACCACTCGTCCCACTGACCGATGCCGGCGAGAGCTGCCACGGCCATCTCGATCCCTGCTGGCGACATCGTCGACCGAAATGGCAGGCTTGCCACCTCGTCGTCTGATGCCAACCGCCGCGGGACGCCATCGTGGTCGACGACCTGAAACACCCCAGGTGCGGACGCGATCTTGAACGCTGGCCACTGGATCGGTGAGACGACGTCGGCACGATCGAGCCGCTGCCAGTGGCCGTCCCTCAGAAACGCATCCAGCGTCCGTCCGAGCAGCGCCGGAGGTGTCGAAATCAACGCTGGAAGGCGCGCATCGACCTCGACTGGCTCAATCGGAGGCCAGAAGATTGCCACCCAAACCTGGCGCGAAGAAGGCGTCGCCGAAACGACCTGGCCGACGGCGACACGGCCTGCGTCCGCCCGAATCAGGAACGTGTCGCCGGTCTCGATCTTCATCAGAGGCAGCCGTCAGCCGACGACGACCCGCGACTCCTCTGCGCGAAGGCGTGCGTAGCCCGGCTTGACCACCTCGTTGATGATCCGCAGCCGCTCGTCGAACGGGGCGAACGCGCTCTTCATCGCGTTGATCGTCAGCCACTCCATCTCGCCGAGGCCGATCCCGAACGCGGCGTCGAGCGCCGCGAACTCGCTCGACAGCGAGACGCCGCTCATCAGCCGGTTGTCGGTGTTGACCGTGACGCGGTAGCGCAGGCGGCGGAGCAGGTCGATCGGGTGGTCTGCGACCGATGGCGACGGCGCCGGTGTGGACGTTCGAGCTCGGGCACATCTCGAGCGGGACGCGCCGGTCGCGGACGAACGCCGCCAGCCGGCCGAGCTCGACCGAGCCGTCGTCGCGGACGGTGATGTCGTCGACGATGCGGACGCCGTGCCCGAGCCGCTCGGCGCCCGCGAACTGGAGCGCCTCCCAGATCGACGGCAGCCCGAACGACTCGCCGGCGTGGATCGTGATGTGGAAGTTCGCCCGGCGGATCGTCTCGAAGGCATCGAGGTAGCGGGTCGGCGGATAGCCCTTCTCCGGGCCCGCGACGTCGAACCCGACGACACCGGCGTCGCGCCAGCGGATCGCGCATTCGGCGACCTCGACCGAGCGAGCGGCCTGGCGCATCGCGGTGATGAGCAGCTTCATGACGATCGGGTTGCCGGCCTCGGCCGCGCGCGCCGAGCCGATCCGGAAGCCGTCGAGCATCGCGGCGGTGGCCTCGTCGAGGGTCAGACCCTGCTCGGTGCACAGCTCGGGCGCCATCCGGACCTCGGCGTAGACGACGCCGTCGGCGGCGAGGTCCTCGGCGCATTCGGCCGCGACCCGGGCGATCGCGTCGGGCCACTGCATGACCCCGAACGTGTGCGCAAAGGTCTCGAGGTAGAGCTCGAGGCTCTTGCGGTCGGCGCCGCGCCGGAACCAGGCGGCGAGATCGTCGACGTCGGTCGTCGGCAGCGCGTCGTAGCCGTACTCGGCTGCCAGGTCGATGACCGTGGCCGGCCGCAGGCCGCCATCGAGATGGTCGTGGAGGAGCGCCTTGGGCGCCTTCACGATCGTTGCGTCGTCCAGCATCGCCCGATGGTACGCGGCCGGTCGAGCCGCCGCGACGAGGCCCGGCCGCCCGTCAGGCGCGGTCGAGTCGCTCCCTGGCCGCGGCGAGCGCGGCGGCGACCCGAGCTGGCGCCGTCCCGCCGATGACGTCGCACGACGCGAGCGCGCCGTCGATCGAGGCGGCCGCCCGGAGCTCGTCGCCGATCCCGGGTTCCGTCGGCGAGCGCGGCGGCCGTCGGATCGTCACTGCCCCGCCAGGGCCGAGGCCGACCATCGCGTCGGAGACGGCATCGAGCCCGATCCCGTCCGCCTCGGCCTGGCGCGACCAGCGACGCCGACGATGTGGTGGGCGGCCGGAACGGGATGCCGCGTCGGACCAGCGCATCGGCGACGGCCGTCGCGGTCGTGTAGCCCTCGCCGGCGGCCGCGCGCATCCGTCTCGGCGTCGACCGTCAGCGTCTCGACCAGCCCGGTCATCACCCGGAGCGAGGTCTCGAAGACCTCGACGGCGTCGAACAGCGGCGCGACGCTCTCCTGGAGGTCGCGCTGGTACGCGAGCGGGAGGCCCTTGAGCAGTGTCAACGCCCCGGTCAGCTCCCCGATGACGCGGGCGGCGCGGCCACGGACCAGCTCGGCCGGGTCCGGGTTCTTCTTGTTCGGCATCATCGAGCTGCCGGTCGAGAACGCATCGGCGACGCGCACGAACCCGAATGCGGGGTTCGACCACCACGTGATCTCCTCGGCCAGCCGGCTGAGGTGGACCATCCCGAGCGCCACCGCCGCGATCGTCTCGACCACGAAATCGCGGTCCGAGACTGCATCGAGCGAGTTCGCGCTGACGCCATCGAAGCCGAGCTCCGCCGCGGTCGCCTCGCGATCGAGCGGGTAGCCGGCGCCCGCCAGCGCGCCCGACCCGAGTGGCGACACGTTGACCCGTTCCCGGGCATCGGCCAGACGGCCGCGGTCACGCTCGGCCATCTCGACGTAGGCGAGCAGGTGATGCGCGAACAGGATCGGCTGGGCCGGCTGGATGTGGGTCGTGCCCGGCAGCACGGCCGTCGCCGTCGCGCTCGGCGAGGGTGACGAGCGCCCCTTCGAAGTCGAGCAGGGCCACGAAGAGTTCGTCGATCGCCCGGCGCGTCCACAGCCGCAGGTCCGTGGCGACCTGGTCGTTGCGCGACCGTCCGGTGTGGAGTCGGCCGGCCAGCGGCCCGACCTTCGCGGCCAGCGCCGCCTCGATGTTCATGTGGACGTCCTCGAGCGACCCGTCCCACTCGAGCCGGCCCGCGGCGACGTCCTCGGCGAGCGCCGTCAGCCCGTCGACGAGCGTCTGCACGTCGTCCGCGCTCAGGATCCCGGCCCGACCGAGACCGCGGACGTGGGCGATCGAGCCCGCGATGTCGTCAGCGGCGAGGGCGGCGTCGACCTCGATCGAGCGCGTGAAGTCCGCCACGCGCGCATCCGTCTCGCCGCTGAACCGCCCGCCCCAGGTCCGCATCGTGCCTCCCTCGTGAGGTGCCCATGCTACCCGGCGCCGACGGCGTCGAACGGCTGACGTGCTATTGACGTCTCCAAGGATCGGGGCCACCGTTGGCACCAGGAGGACGATGAGCCACCATCCGCGCCGGGCTGAAGGCAACGCTGGGGCATTCCTCGGCCCCGCGTGATGATCCCGGTCCCCATGCGGCCGCTGCCCGCCGAGGGCAACGACGGGTCGACCAGCCCGATTCGGAGCGCGAGCCCGCCCCGACGCCGGGTCATCCGGCGATCGCCCGTCCTCGCGGCAGCGATCGAATCGACGCGTCATTCGCGCCAGGATCCGTCACGGCCGGCGGCGCGCCCGGGTCGGACGGATCGTCAGACCGTGTTCGGCTGGCCTCGGGTTCGCTCGCAGCGATGGCCGGCGCGACGACCCCTCCAGCTTGACCGCCCGCAGGCGACCGGCCGCGTCCTCGGCGGTCAGGTCGCGCTGGGTCTCGGCCAGCAGCTCGTAGCCGACCATGAACTTGCGCACGTTGGCGCGCAGCAGCGGCGGATAGAAGTGCGCGTGGACCTGCCAGTGGTCGGTCGGTCCATCGCCGAACGGCGCCTGGTGCCAGCCCATCGAGTACGGGAACGGCCGCTTGAACAACCCGTCATAGCGGGCGATCAGCTCGTGGAGGACGACCGCCAGGTCGTCGCGCGATGCGTCATCGAGATCGGTCAGGCGCGCGGCGGGACGCTTGGGCACGAGCAGCGTCTCGAACGGCCAGGCCGCCCAGAACGGCACGACGACCAGCCACTCGTCGGTCTCGACGATGACCCGCTGGCCGCCCGACTCGTGGTCGACGTAATCGAGCAGCAACGGCTTGCCCGGTCGCGGCCAGGTGGGCGAGCTGCGAGGTGTCCTCGCGCGCGGCATCACCCGGCAGTGCCGTCCCGGCCCAGATCTGGCCGTGCGGGTGCGGGTTCGAGGCGCCCATCGCCTCGCCGCGGTTCTCGAAGACCTGGACCCAGCGGTATTCGGCGCCGAGCTCGGCGGTCTGCTCGGCCCACACGTCGACGACGCGGCGGACGGCGTCGGGCGCCATCAGCCCCGAGGGTCAGGTCGTGGCGCGGCGAGAAGCAGACGACCCGGCACGAGCCGCGCTCGCCCTCGGCCCGCAGGAGCCCGTCGTCGAACGCCGCGATCGAGGTATCCGGACGCAGCGCCGAGAAGTCGTTGGTGAAGACGTACGTCTCCGAGTAGTCCGGGTTGATGTTGCCGTTCGCGCGCGTGTTGCCCGGACAGAGGTAGCAGTCCGGGTCGAACGCGAGGCTCGGCCGCTCCGGTTCGGGCTCCTCGGCGCCGAGCCACGGCCGCCTGGTGCGTCCGGCCGAGACCAGGACCCAGTCGTCGATCAGCGGGTTGTAGCGGCGATGGGGCTCACCCGCGAGGCGGGCGAGCTCCGCACGACCGCGACCGGCCCGACCGCCCCACGCCTGGCTCAGTTGGCATGAGCAGCGTCGAGCGCGACCCGCGTCGAGGCGCCCGGGTCGACCACGATCAGCTCCCGGACCGCGTCGGACAGGATCACCCGTGCCTCCGGGCTGATCCCGGCGTCGGTGATGAGCACGTCGGCCTGGTCGAGCCGCGCGATCGAGCTGATGCCGATGACCCCCCACTTCGAATGGTCGGCCACGACGACGAGCCGGCGGCCGGCGTCGATCAGCGCCCGGTCGGTGTCGGCCTCGAGGAGGTTCGGGCAGGTGAACCCGGACCGCGGGTCCATGCCGTGGACACCGACGAAGACGAGGTCGACGTGGACGGTCCGCAGCGCGGCGACGGCGAACGGGCCGACCAGCGCGTCGGACGGCGTGCGGACGCCGCCGGTCAGGATGATCGTCTGGTCGCTGCGCCCGACCTGGTGGAGGACATCCGCGACCCGGACCGAGTTGGTCACCACGGTCAGGCCCGGGACGACGCCCAGCCGCTGGGCGAGCGCGTAGGTCGTCGTCCCGGCCGAGACCGCGACGGCCATCCCGGGTTCGGCGAGCGCGACCGCCGCATCGGCGATGGCGTCCTTCTCGCTCTGCTGGAGCGCCGACTTGGCCGCGAACCCGGGTTCGAACAGCGCCGTGCCCGCGATCGACGTCGCCCCGCCGTGGACCTTCTCGAGCAGCCCGCGCTCGTCGAGGATCTCGAGATCGCGGCGAACGGTCATGTCGGAGACGCCGAGCTCGCGCACGAGGTCGGCCACGCGGACCGCGCCGTCCTCGCGCACGCGATCGAGGATGAATGCCTGGCGCTGCCGGGCGAGCATCGAGTGACGCACCTCCCCCTTCTGATCCGACAGATTGCCGCCGAACAGCACAGAAAGTCAACGTATTCCCACAAAGACCCGCCAACATCCATTACGATGTCTTGACACAAGGGTTGCAGGTAGGGACAATCCGGCTGATCCTGTCGGATTTTGTCGGGCAGCATCTGAGGAGGAGTACACGCCATGGCAGATCCCATTCGGGTGGACGCGCTCTCCAGACGGACCGTTCTCAAGGGCCTCGCCGGCGCCGCCGGCCTCGTGTCGATCCCCGCGATCATGGCCGCCTGCAGCACGCCCGGCAGCCTCGACCGCGCCGAGCGCACCCCCCGCCGCGACGTCGGCCGCCAGCGCGCCGGCCGCCGTCGGCGGGCGCCAGCGCCGCCACCGGCTCGGTCACCTTCGGGTCGAACTACTCGAACAAGGACACCGACACGAAGGCCATGCAGGCCGTCGTCGACGCGTTCACGGCCAAGACCGGCATCGCCGTCAAGGTCAACACGGTCGACCACAACACGTTCCAGGACCAGATCAGCACCTACCTCCAGGGCACGCCGGACGACGTGTTCACGTGGTTCGCCGGCTACCGGATGCGCTTCTTCGCCGATCAGGGCCTCGCCACCGACCTCGAGCGACCTGTGGGCCAAGATCGGCGCGCAACTTCAGCGACGCGTTCAAGGCGTCGTCGACGGGCAACGACAGCAAGCAGTACTTCGTCCCGTTCTACAACTACCCGTGGGTCGTCATCTACCGCAAGAGCGTCTTCGCCGACAAGGGCTACACGGTCCCCAAGACGTGGGACGAGTTCAAGGCCCTGGCGACGAAGATGAAGGCCGACGGCCTGACCCCGCTCGCGTTCGGCGACAAGGACGGCTGGCCCGCGATGGGCACGTTCGACATCCTGAACATGCGGGTCAACGGCTACCAGTACCACATCGAGCTCATGAAGGGCGCCCAGAAGTGGACCGACCCGAAGACCGCGGCCGTCTTCGACGCCTGGAAGGAGCTCCTGCCGTTCAACGGTGACATCTCCGCCGCCCTCGGCCGGACCTGGCAGGACACAGCCAACCTGCTCGTCCAGAAGAAGGCCGGGATGTACTTCCTCGGCACCTTCGCCGGCCAGCAGGCGACCGCGCAGGCCGACCACGACGACCTCGACTTCTTCCCGTTCCCGACCCTCGGGCACCGAGTTCGACAGCGAGCTCGGCATCGACGCCCCGATCGACGGGTTCATGATGACCGCCAAGTCGCCGACCCTGGCGGCCGACAAGGACGCGGCCATGGCGTTCCTCGAGTACCTCGTCTACGGGCCGAGCCCAGATCACCTTCCTCGTCGCCAACCCGAACAGCGTGGCTGCCGGGCAACGACGCGGACACGAGCGGCTACTCGGCCTTCCAGAAGAAGTCGGCCGAGATCATCGGCGGATCGCAAGGCGATCGCCCAGTTCCTCGACCGTGACACCGACCCGGCCTTCGCCAAGCAGATGCAGAGCTTCCTGCAGACGTGGCTGACGAACCCCGACCAGGACATGACCGCCTACCTCAAGAGCATCCAGGACTTCTGGGACTCGCTCGGCATCTCCTGATCCAACGTCAGCCGTACACTGACCCCCTCGCAGGAGGTCTGACCGCATGGCTGTCTCGTCGAACGCCGCCGGTGCCCCCAGACGCCGGCGGCGTTACTCGCATCCTGACCCGCCAGGACAAGGTCGTCCTCGGCCTCGCGGTCGGGATCCCGGCGTTCATCCACATCTTCCTGGTGTGGGTCCCGACGATCTCGTCGATCTTCCTGTCGTTCACGTCCTGGAACGGGATCGGCGGCCTCGAACGGATCAAGTTCGTCGGCATCGACAACTACGTGAACATGTTCACGCGGTACCCGCCGTTCTGGCCGGCCGCTCCAGCACAACCTCGTCTGGCTGCTGACGTTCCTGTTCATCGCGACGCCGATCGGCATCTTCTTCGCGGTCCTGCTCGACAAGAACATCCGCGGGACGCGCATCTACCAGAGCGCGATCTACCTGCCGGTCGTCCTGTCGCTGGCGATCGTCGGGTTCATCTGGCAGCTGCAGTACGCGCCGGAGGAGGGGTTCATCAACAACGTCATCCACAATTCTTCCCGAACATCGGGCACGATCAGCTGGCTCGGTGACAAGAACATCAACCTGGCGGCCGTCCTCGTCGCGGCGAGCTGGCGCCACATCGGCTACATCATGGTCCTCTACCTGGCCGGGCTGAAGAGCGTCGACCCGTCGCTGCGGGAGGCCGCCGCGATCGACGGCGCCATCGGAGCGCCAGACGTTCTTCCGGGTGGTCTTGCCCGGTCCTGAAGCCGATCAACGTCGTCGATCCTCGTCATCACGGTCATCGAATCGCTGCGCGCGTTCGACATCGTGTACGTCATCAACAAGGGCCAGAACGGCCTCGAGCTGCTGTCGGTGCTGATCACCCAGAACATCGTCGGTGAGTCGTGCCGGGTCGGGTTCGGCTCGGCCATCGCGGTGGTCCTGCTGCTGATCTCGGTCGGGCCGATCATCGTGTTCCTGACCCGCACCTTCGAGGCGCCCGAATGACCGCCGTCGCCGAGGAACGGGTCGGTCCCGCGCGAGCCGTCGTCACCGACCGAAGCGCGGCATCCGACCGGCCGGGTCGCGCTCCACGCGTTCCTCATCGTCATCTCGCTGCTCTGGCTGTTCCCGCTCGCTGTGGACGCGTCTACACCTCGTTCCGGCCGTATCGGCGACACGGCCAAGAACGGCTACGTCTCGATCGCCCAGAGCCTGAGCCTCGACAACTACTTCAACGCCTGGGACCAGGGCGAACATCCCGCAGTTCTTCCTGAACACGCATCGTCATCCTGGTCCCGGCGGTGATCATCGTCCTGCTGCTCGCGTCGATGATCGCGTTCGCCGTGTCGCGCTTCAGCTTCAAGTTCAACCTGTTCCTGCTGATGCTGTTCACGGCGGGCAACCTGCTGCCGGCCCAGGTCATCATCACGCCGCTCTACCGGATCTACCTGGCCTGCCGCTGCCGGCGCCGCTGAGCGACAACGGCGTCTGGTACGACCAGTACTTCGGGATCATGCTGATCCACATCGCCTTCCAGCTCGGCTTCTGCACCTTCGTGCTGAGCAACTACATGAAGACGATGCCGCAAGGAGCTGACCGAGGCCGCGCTCGTCGACGGCGCGTCGGTCTTGCGGACCTACTGGCAGGTCATCCTGCCGCTGTGCAAGCCGCCGCTGGCCGCGCTCGCCACGCTCGAGTTCACGTTCATCTACAACGACTTCTTCTGGGCGCTGGTCCTGATGTTCACCGGCAACAAGCGGCCGATCACGTCGGCGCTGAACAACCTGCAGGGTCAGTTCTTCACGGACAACAACCTGCTCGCCGCCGGCGCGATCATGCATCGTGGCCTCCCGACGATCGTCGTGTACTTCGTGCTCCAGAAGCAGTTCGTGCGCGGGCTGACGCTGGGGTCGACGAAGGGCTAGGCCACCGGCTGGCCGCCCGCTCAGCCCATCCAGTGGGCGCCGATGATCGCGCTCAGGTTGAACCCCGCGCCGACGATGCCCGACGCCGTCGCCGCCGAGATCGCGATCGTCCGGAGCGGGATGAACCAGGTGTGCTTCACGGGCGCCGCGTGGCCGTAGCGGTAGATGACGATCAAGGTCACGGCCATCTTGAAGACACCGACGGCAGCCAGTCCACCGAGCGCCATCAACCCGAGGATGAGCGGGTTGCGCTCGGCATGGACCGACGGTCCGACCAGCAGGTAGAAGCACGAGGAACGTCACGACGTCGGCGCCCTGCGCGAGGAACAACCGCAGGGTCAGTCGATCCAACCATCCGAACGCCGTCATGGCCATTTCTCCGAGGCGCATGCGAGTCGACGTTGGGCTTCGTCGCCGCGCGGGGCATGTGCACCGTCGCGTGTCGTGAGTATGGTCCGGATCGGTTCGGAGGCGGATGTCACAGAACCGTAAATGGGTGACTGCGCGCACCACCTTGCGGATCGTGCGCCTAGATCGCCTCGAGGACGAACAGCCAGGCCTTGAAGTCGCCCCACTGGTCGGCGTCGTGCCGGTCGGCGCTGAGCGACAGGCCGACGCGCATCAGCTCGTCGCCGCCGCGCTCTCCGGCGTTGTCGCGAAACAGCCGGTCGTCGACGTCCGGCCAGCCCGAGACGCGATAGACGGTTTCGCGGGTCCAGCCCGCGCAGCCGCAGCCGGTCGGCGGCGGGCACCGGCCGGTTGAGGACCTGGTAGTAGCCGACGATCGCCCTCGACGCGTCGGGCGCGACGACCATCCAGGCGGTCTGGTTGCCGCCGCCCTCGAACGGGCTGCGCAGGCGGACGAACCGCCCGCGCTGGAAGAGGTCGCGATGGGTCTTGTAGAAGGCGATCTGGTCGGCGATGGCGCGCTGGTCGTCGGCGCCGAGGGTCGTCGGGTCGAGCTCGTAGCCGAAGACGCCGAAGAACGCCACCGCGGCGCGCGTCTCGATCGGCGTGATCCGGCTGGTCTGGTGGTTCGGGACGGCGGCGACGTGCGCGCCCATCGAGCTCAGCGGGTACGCCAGCGACGTCCCCCACTGGATCCGCAGACGCTCGACGGCGTCGGTGTCGTCGCTCGTCCAGGCCTGCGGCGCGTAGGCGAGCAGCCCCGGGTCGAACCGGCCGCCGCCGCCGGCGCACGACTCGAACAGGACCTCCGGGAAAGGCCGCCGTCAGCCGGGCGTACAGGTCGTAGACGCCGAGGATGTAGCGGTGGAAGAACTCGCCCTGGCGATCCGCCGGCAGCGCGAGTGCTGAACGGCTCGGTGATCGTCCGGTTCATGTCCCACTTGATGTACGAGATCGGGGCGCTGGCCAGCACCTCCGACAGGACGCCGAAGAGGTGGTCGACGATCTCCGGGCCGCGACATGTCGAGGACGAGCTGCTGGCGGCTCTCCGTCCGCGGCCGGCCGGGGACGCCGATCGCCCAGTCCGGGTGCGCCTCGAACAGCCGGCTCTGCTCGCTGATCATCTCGGGCTCGATCCACAGACCGAACCCGATGCCGAGCGCCTCGACCTTGGCCGCCAGGCCGTCGAGACCGTTGGGCAGCTTGCGCCGGTCGACGAACCAGTCCCCGAGCGAGGTGGTTGTCGGTATCGCGCTCGCCGAACCAGCCGTCATCGAGCACGAACAGCTCGACTCCCGAGGTCGCGCGCCGCGGTCGCGATCTCGAGCAGCTTCGCCTCGTCGAAGGCGAAGTAGGTCGCCCTCCCAGTTGTTGAGCAGCACCGGCCGCGGCTTGTCGCGCCACGTGCCGCGGGCGAGGCGCTCGCGATAGAGGCCGTGGAGCGCGTCGCTCATCGCGCCGAGACCGGCGTCCGAATAGACCAGGACGGCCTCGGGGGTCGCGAAGGAGCCGCCGGGCTCGAGCGTCCAGGTGAACGTGTTCGGGCTGATCCCGAGCCGGACGCGGGTCGTGTCGAAGGCGTCGACCTCGGCCTCGGCGAGGAAGTTGCCCGAGTAGACGAGGCTGAAGCCGTAGGCCTCGCCGTCCTCCTCGGTCGTGGTCGCCCGGCGCAGCGCGACGAACGGGTTGTGGATGTGGCTCGACGACGCCGCGGTCGCTGCCGACCGACTGGCGGCCGGGCCGCAGTCGCCGGCGTCGACGACGTGGTTCTCGCGGGCCCACGCGCCGCTCAGCTGGACGAACTCCCAGCGGGCGTCGGGCAGGTCGAGCGGCGGCGCTCATCGCGCCGGTCAGGCGGATCGTGTCTGGTGCCGTCGTTGCGGATGCGGGCGCTGCGGGCGACGACCGGGCGATCGCGGAAGATCGTGTACGACGAGCTCGACGCGCGAGGCCGCTCAGGGCGTCGGCGAGGACGACCTCGAGCGTGTCCGCCTCGTCATCGGACTCGACGTAGGTCGCCGGGAGGCCGTCGCCCGTCGGGCCGTGCCGGTTTGCCGGGGACGATCCGGTGCTCCAGGTAGACGAGGTCGAGCACCGTCGAGCCGTCGGCGAGCTCGACGGTCAGGGCCGGGATCCGGTAGTCGCCGCTGCCGGTCGTCGGGTATTCGAGCGGCGACCGGCTCACCGACGCGGTTCGAGAAACCGGCGAAGCCCGTCGGTCTCGAGGTGGCGCGTGCGAGCGAGTCGGGTCGAGCGCCGCGCCGAAATGGAGATGACCGAGCGTGCCGTTGTCGTGGACGCGCATCGACGTAGCTGATCCGCCCGTTGTGGAGGTGGAGCTCGCGCGGTCTCGGGCGACCAGGCGATCGGCACGGCTCAGGTCCGGGGCAGGTCGCGGAGGGTCCACGCCCAGCGGTACGTGCCGGGCGTCGAGCCGGTACTCGGGGAGCGTGTCGGGGCCGCAACTGGCGGTGCCGAGGCCACGGTGGGCGGCGTCGATGTGGACGATCGTCTCCGGCGACCGGGACGACGTCGATGTCGTGGGTCGCCGCGGCGAGGTCCGCGGCGCGATGGTGCGTGACGGAGACCTGGCGCGGCTCGTCGAGCTCGATGCGGATGCCGGTCGTGCCGCTGCCGTCCGACCCGCCCGCCTCGAGCCAGCGGACGTCGGCGTGGCCGCCGTTCTCCTGCGGCCGGATGTACGGGACGTACTGGTCGTCGACGGTCGACTCCCAGAGCCCGATCAGGCCGCCGCGCTTGCGATCCGGGTACGTCTCGTGCGGACCGGAGCCGAACCAGCGCAGCGTCTCGTGGCCGGGGCGCAGCTCCAGCACGGTGCCGACGCGCGGCAGGTCGTCGAGGGTGTCCGGGATCTCGACGGATCTCCACGACCGAGATCGCGCCGCCGGGGAGCGGCGTGTAGGTCGCCTCGTGCGGGACCTCGATGCCGGCCGCGGTCGTGAAGACGCTGCGGACGACGGTCGACGCGCCGCCGACGCTCGACGCCGACGAGGCGACGCTCGAGGCGATCGACGCCGGCCTCTGCCCAGCGCGCCGGCCATCCCGCCGATGCGGTCGTTGTCGGTCGGGGCGCGCCAGAGCGCGAGGGTCGGTGGCGCGGCGAAGGCCGGGTGGCGGAGGAGGCCGTCGTCGTCGAGCGGCAGGGTGGCGTCCGTGTCGGCGGCGGGCTCGGCCGCGGCGACGGGAGCTTTCGTCCTCCCGGAGCGGCAGCTGCACGGCGCAGACCTCGAAGCCGTGCGGCGCCCAGTCCGACGCCTCGGCCGTCGTGATCCGGACGGTCAGGAACTCTTCGCCCGACCCGGCCTCCGGGCGCCCACCCGGGCAGGTCGACCATCGCGCGCTCGCCGGGCCCGAGCGCCGGCAGCTCGAACGCGCCACCGGCGATCTCGATGCCGTCGGCCGTCAACGAGTAGCTCGCCCGCAGCCAGCCGAGGTCGCGGAAATGCTGGTGGTTGGCGATCTCGACCCGGCCTGCCTCGAGGTCGGCGGCCGTGCCGTCGATGCGGACCGGCGCCGCCAGCCGCTTGTGCTCCCACATCGCCGGCTTCGGACGGCGGTCCGGCCAGACCATCCCGTCGCACACGAAGTTGCCGTCGTTGGGCTCGTCGCCGAAGTCGCCGCCGTACGCCCAGTGCGTCCGCCCGTCCGGCAGTCGTCTGGACCAGGCCGTGATCCCAGAACTCCCAGATGAACCCGCCCTGGAGCCCGGGGGTCGACTCGATCGCGTCCCAGTACTCGGCCAGCGTCCCGTTGCTGTTGCCCATCGCGTGGCTGAACTCGCACATGATCAGCGGGTGGCGCTGCAGCCCCGACCGGGCGTGGTCGACGATGGCCGAGATCGGCGGGTACATCGGGCAGGTCAGGTCGCTGACGCCCTGGTCGCTCGTCCAGTCGTAGCGGATCGCGCCCTCGTAATGGAGCGGCCGGCTCGGGTCGTAGCGGCGCAGCCAGGCGGCGGCCGCCTCGTGGTTGAGCCCGTAGCCGGACTCGTTGCCGAGCGACCAGAGGATGACCGACGGCGTGGTTCTTGTCGCGCAGGGCCATCCGCGACACGCGGTCGACCCACGCCGACAGGTAGCGATGGTCGTCGCACAGCGTCGCTCTGGAAGGCGTGCGATTCGATGTCGGCCTCGTCGATGACGTACAGGCCCGAGCTCGTCGGTCAGGTCGAGGAAGGCCGGGTCGTTCGGGTAGTGCGAGGTCCGCACGGCGTTGAACCCGAACTGCTTCATCAGGACGAGGTCGGCGCGCATCGAGTCGCGGCGACAGGACCCGGCCGGTGTGCTGGTCGAAGTCGTGGCGGTTGACGCCGCGGATGAAGACGCGCGCGCCGTTGACCAGCAGGTCGAGGCCCTTGATCTCGACCCGACGGAAGCCGACCTGGACGGTCGTCGCCTCGGCGACCGCGCCGGCCGGGTCGCGGAGGACGACGTGGAGCGGGTAGAGGCGCGGCTGCTCGGCCGACCAGGGTTCGACGTTCGGGACCTCGAGGTGCCACGTCACGAGGCCGTCGAGCGGTGGCGCCATCCGGCGGTGGACGACGTCCCAGGCCGGTGCGTCCTCCTCGGGCGAGCAATCCGCAGCCGCCCGGTACATGAGCCGCTGGTCGTCGAGGGTCCAGCCGCGGAGCGTCCGGCGATCGATCGGCACCGCCTCGGTGCTGAGCGCGTCCTCGACGCCGTCGAGGTCGGCCTCGATGCGTCCAGCCGGGCGGGAGCTCGCGCCCCGGGAACCCGAGCGTGACGGTCAGGTCGAGCGTGCCGGTCGTCAGGTCGTCGGCGAGACCGGCATCGACCCGGACATCGGCGAGGTAGACGTCGTGCGTCGCGTACAGGAAGACCGAGCGGGTGATCCCGCCGTGCCACCACTGGTCCTGGTCCTCGACGTAGGTCGCGTCCGACCACTTCACGACGCGCAGACGTCAGCGTGTTCGCGCCCGGCCGCAGGCGGCCGGTCAGGTCGAACTCGGATGCGAGGTGTGAGTCCTTGCCGACGCCGAACTCGTCGCCGTTGAGGCTCACGATCAGGACGCTCTCGGCGGCTCCGACGTGGAGGACGACGCGCCGACCCGCCCAGTCCGCGGGGACCTCGAACTCGCGCTCGTAGATGCCCGTCGGGTTCAGCTCGGGAATCTCGGGCGGCAAGCCTTCGAACGGCATCTGGACGTTGGTGTAGTGCGGCTTGTCCCAGTTGCCGGCCATCGTCCACACGCTCGGGACGTCCGCCTCAGCCCAATACGGGCCTGGGTTCGCGTCGGGCGTCCGGAGGAGCTGGAAGCGCCATCGACCGTCGAGCGGGAGCCGCTCCTCGTGGTCGACGCTGTGCATCGGGAGTCGGCCGATCCCCGTCAGCTCGGGGTGGTTCCAGGGTCGTGTCACAAGAACGATTGTCCCACGCTCCGTCAGACTGGGCAGCATGACGACGCCAGACCCCGTGATGCTTCGAGCGACCGGTCTCGGCCGCCGCTTCGGGGAGCTGTGGGCGGTCCGCGGGGTCGACCTCGAGGTGCTCCGCGGCGAGGTCCTCGGGCTGCTCGGACCCAACGGCGCGGGCAAGACGACGACGGTCCGGGTGCTGACCGCGCTGATCGCCCCGACCGAGGGGCGCGCCTGGGTCGACGGCCTCGACGTGACCGAACGCCCGGAGGAGGTCCGCGCGCGGGTCGGGATCCTGACCGAGACGCCCGGGCTGTACGACAAGCTGTCGGCGACGCGCCAACCTCGATTTCTTCGGGCGGCTCTATGGCCTCGACGCGGCGACGCGCGCCGAGCGGATCGAGCACTACCTGCGCCTCTTCTCGCTGTGGGACCGGCGCGACGACGTGGCCGGCAACTTCAGCAAGGGCATGAAGCAGAAGCTGGCGATCGCCCGGGCACTGCTCCACGAGCCGGCCGTCGTCTTCCTCGACGAGCCGACGGCGGCGCTCGACCCGGAGGCGGCATACGTCGTGCGCGAGGCGATCGAGAGCCTGCGGCGGTCGGGCCGGACGATCGTGCTCGCGACGCACAACCTCGACGAGGCCGACCGGCTGTGCGACCGGGTCGCGTTCGTGCGCGGCGGGCTGTTGCGGGTCGATTCGCCGGCGGGGTTGCGTGACTCGCTCGGCGGGCGTGGCGTCGAGATCGGGCTGGCCGAGGCGCCATCGGACGAGCTGGTCGCGGCGGCGCGGACGGTGCCCGGCGTCACGGCCGTGGAGGTCGCCGACCTGCGGCTCGTCGTCGCCACCGACGATCCGGGGGCGGTCACGCCGGCCCTCGTCCGGGCGCTGGTCGGCGCCGGGGCGGCGATCGTCACCGTCCGCGAGCGCGCGACGACCCTCGAGCAGGTCTATTTCGAGGTCATGGGCGTCCGGCCCGACCGCGACGAGGCCGCCTGATGCGCGCGCGGATCGTGACGACCATCCTCCGCCGCGAGTGGTCGGAGACCATTCGGAACCGGCTGCTGATGTCGACGATCCTCATCCCGCCGGTCATCCTCACCATCGCCCCGCTGGCCCTGGCCGGGGTGGTCGGCAATCGCGCGCTGCCGCCCGAGCTGGCCACGCAGGTGCTCGCCCAGCGGCCGGAATGGGCGAGCTTCACCGAGGCCGAGCTCGCGGGGGCGTTCGCCGTCCAGCAGTTCCTCGCGTTCTTCCTGCTGATGCCGGCCTACATCCCGCTCTCGATCGCGACCTTCTCGATCATCGGCGAGAAGCAGGCGCGAACCCTGGAGCCGGTCCTGGCGACGCCGATCCGCACCCTCGAGCTGCTCGTCGGCAAGGCGATCGCCGCCCTCGTGCCGGGCGTCCTGGCCGGCTGGGTCACGTACATCGCGTTCGTCGCGCTCGCGTCGATCGTCTACGGGCCGAACCTGTTCGGCGTCGTCACCGATTCGAGCTGGCTGGTCGGCGTCTTCATCCTCGGGCCGGCGGTCGGGCTGTCGTCGGTCGTCGCCGGGGTCATCGTCAGCGCGCGGGTCAACGACCCGCGGGTGGCCCAGCAGATCGGCGGCATCATCGTCGTGCCGATCATCGCGATCACCCTCCTCCAGGCGACGGGCACGCTGCTCGTCGGGGCGACCGGGTACCTCCTGCTGGCCGCGATCATCTTCATCGTGAGCCTGATCGGGCTGCGCGTCGGCGTGCGCTGTTCGACCGCGAGGCGATCCTGACCCGCTGGAAGTAGGCGACCAGCGGCGCCCGGGATGCAACGGATCCGGCTGTGCCGGGGTTCTGATGGTATGGACGCGCGCGCATCTGGTTTGATGCTTGATTTCGGGGCTCCGGAACCACCTCGATCCGTGATGCCAATGGGCGGCATCACGCAGCGCACGGATCGCCCGACGCGGCCGTGGGTGCGGCGCGGAGGGAGGGCGATGCGACCAGCCGCCTTGGCCGCAGGTGGGCGTTTGATGCCGCCCATTGGCATACGCCAGCGGCGTGTTCGCCAGCGGCCGAAATCAAGCATCAACCCGGCCCGGAAGGCCGCGCCGACCGGCGCCAACCACTCTTTTGGCCTATGGCCGTAGGCCAAGCGCCGCTATGATGCCCCGATGAACGCCCGCGCCAACCGCATCAACTGGCTGGTCTTCTTTGCGCTGGGCTTCATGTGGGGCTCGAGCTACCTGTTCATCAAGCTCGCGGTCGACGACTTCGGGACGTTCACGCTCGTCGCCTTCCGGCTCGTCGTCGGCGCGCTCCTCTTGTGGATCGTCGTCCGCATCGCCAAGCAGCCGCTGCCGCGCGAACGACGCATCTACGGCCACCTCCTGGTGATGGCGATCATCAACATCACGATCCCGTTCCTGCTGATCACCTGGGCCGAGCAGTCGGTCGAGTCGTCGCTGGCGGCGATCCTGACCTCGCCGGTGCCGCTCTTCGCGATCGTCCTGTCGTCGCTCTTCCTCGCCGACGAGCCGATGCGGGTCAACGGCGTCGTCGGGCTCGTGGTCGGCTTCATCGGCGTCGTCATCATCACCAGCCGCGGGCTGACCGGCGCGGGCTCGTCGGTGATCGGCGAGCTGGCCCTGCTCGGCGCGGCGTTCAGCTACGCGTGCGGCGCGGTCTACTCGCGGCGCAACGTCCGCGGGCTGGCGCCGATGATCCCGGCCGTCTTCCAGGTGACGTTCGCGGCGATCATCACCGGCACGGTCGCGCTCCTGTTCGAGCACCCGTGGACGGCTACGCCCGACGCCGAGGCGATCTTCTCGATCCTGTGGCTCGGGATCCTTGGCTCCGGCCTCGCCTACCTGCTCGGTCTTCCGCCTGTTCGCCGCGTGGGGCGCGACGCGCACCACGCTCGTCGCCTACCTCATCCCCGTCTGGGGGATCGTCCTCGGCTACCTCGTCCTCCAGGAACCGGTCGACGCGCGGATCATCATCGGAACCGGGCTGGTCATCGCCGGGATCGGGGTCGTCAACAGCAAGTTCGGACGGCGGCGGCTGTTCGGGCGGACGCCCGCCGAGCAACCGGTCGAAGCCGCTTAGCGAGGGCCGACGAGCCTCAGCTCCCCACCGCGAGCAACAGCGCGCCACCGACGATCAATGCCGAGGCCCCGATCCGGCGCACGGCCTCGGAACGGTCGCTCGCCTCTCCCAGCCGGACCGAGCCCCACGCCGCGGCGAACACCGTCGCCGATTCGCGCAGAGGCGCGACGCCCGACAACGGAGCCACGCTGAGCGCGACCAGGATGCACAGGTACGCGATGAGCGTCAGCCAGCCACCGACCGCGGCTCGCCGTGCCGCCGCCGGCCCGTAGCGGAGCAGGTCGCCGCCGGCCACGAACGCGACCCACAGCGACGAGCACGACCGAACACGTCGCCCACAGGATCGCGGCGTAGACGAACACGTCGACCTGGCGCGTCCCGACCCGGTCGATCGCGGTGTAGGTCGCGATCATCACGCCGGTCGCGAGCGCGAACAGGATCGCGCTATCGGCCGCGGCCTTGCGTGCACCCGCTGCCGCCGCGCGGGCCCCCGGCTCCACGCCGGCTGCGCTCGATCGCGCCAGCGCGATCGCTCGCCACGGCCGCTGGAGGATCAGGAACCCGGCGAGCAGCATGATCACGCCGATCGAGCCCGGGACGCCCAGCCGCTCGCCCGAGCACGACCACCCCGATCAGCACCGCCAGCAGTGGCGCTGTCCCGCGCGCGACCGGGTAGACGACAGACAGATCGCCGCGCCGATACGCCGCGGACAGCAGGATGAAATAGGCCGCCTCGACGAACCCGGACGCGACGCCCAGCACGACACCCTCGATCGGCAAGGCCGGACGCGGCCCTGCGCCCACCACACCGCGAACCCGAGCGGCACGATCCCGACCGACGCCGCCAACATCCCGATCGTCGCGGCCCGGAGCGGGTCGCCCGCGGTCTTGAGCCGGACGTTCCAGGCGAGATGGAGCACCGCCGACACGGCGACGAGGGCGATGACCCAGGGTTCCACCCCCGGACGTTACCTGCCGATGTCGCGCCGCGTGAAGCCGACCGCGCAGAGCGCCAGGCCGCCGACGACCATGACCGTCGCGACGACGATCCCGACCGGGTCGAAGATGCCCGCCATCGGCTGGCCGAGGTGCTTGTAGATCGACAGGTCGAGGACCCACTGGGGCAGCTTGAGCGCCGCGCCCAGGGTGTCGATGAGCAGCGTCGCGATGATGAGCACGCCGGTCACCCCGGCCGCCAGCGACGACCGCACGAGCCCGCCGACCGCCAGCCCGACGCCGGCGAAGGCGCCGGCGGCGAGACCGAGGATCCCGATGCCGGCCACCGGCGCGACCGGGTCGCCGCCCTGGGTGACGACCGCGACGCCGATGAAGATCGCGATGACCAGCGTCACGACGCCGATCGCAGCGAGCACCCCGAGTCCGCTCCGGAGCGCCCACTCGGCCCGCGCCGTCGGGTGGGACAGGACGACCTCCAGGCGGCGCCGGCCCTCGTCCGCGGCCCAGGCGGCGAGGAACGTCGCTCCGGCGAGGCCGATGATGAACGAGCCGAAGCTGAAGAACGTCAGCTGGAGGACGGCCGACGGCTGGGTGAGGTCGAGCCCCGGGTAGACCGCCTCGATGAGAGCCGCGATCTGCGGCAGGTTCGTGATCATGTCGCTGAACGCGTCGGCCGAGGCCACGATCAGGACGCCGTACAGCCCGATGCCGAGACCCCACGCCAGGGCGATGCCGGTCCGGTCGGCCAGCTGGCGCGTGAACGGACCGGCGATCCCGGCCGGCAGCGACGGGAGCCGGAGCCAGCCGACGTTGGCGACACCACCGAGGTCGCGCCGGACGAAGCCGAACACGCCGATGGCGAAGAGCACGACCGTCGCCGCGGCCAGCGCGATGACCGACGGCCAGTCGCTGACGCCCGCCATCGGCCGGTGGCCCGCGGTCCAGGTGAAGAACGACAGGGGCTTGAGCGCGTCGATGACCGGCGACAGCGTCGCGTAGCTGTAGATCAGGTAGCTGGCGAACAGGACGATGAGCCCGAACGCCATCGCCCGCGTCCGCCCGACCCACGGACCGGTCGCGAACGCCACGCCCCCGACGAACAGCATCATCACGCCGTACAGGGTCACCTGGCCGAGCGCGGCCGAGACCGGGATCTCGTCGCCCGGCAGCTTCGCGAAGACCGTGCCGACCATCCAGATCGTCGCGGCCAGCAGGAGCATCGCCAGGATGACCGCCGTGACGTGGCCGGCCAGCTTCTCGATGGCGATGGTGCGCCGGGCCTGGGGCGTCGACGCGAGCAGGTCGAGGCTGCCCTTGGCCGCCTCGCCCGCGATCGTCCCGGACAGCGCGATGACCGGCCACAGCCCGAGCATGACCGGCAGGAAGTTGCCGACGCGCCAGGACAGGAAGCCACCCATCGTGGTCAGGTTGATCGGCTCGCCGAGAAGGCCCCGCAGCGCCGGCGGGAGCGAGGTCAGTCCGTCGATGAACGACTGGCGCAGCTCGGCGGTCGAGAACTCCGGGGCGAACCCGTACGGCGCCCCGGTGCCGATCATGAACAGCGATGCGACGCCACCGATGACCAGCGCCGCCCGCCAGCTGTCGCGGACGGTCTTGCCGTAGATCGTGCCGATGCCCGCGACCCGCGACCACGGCCCGGGTCGAGTGAGGACCCGCGTGTCCGTGGTCACCGGACGGCGGCGGCGTCGACCGGGTGGTCGCCGTATTGGGCGAGGAAGACGTCCTCGAGGTTCGGCTCGCGACTGACGACGTCGACGATGCCGTGCTGGGCCGCGGCCGTGATCACGGCACCGATCGGGCCGCTGACCCGCATCTTGACGATGTGGCCGTCGGCCTCGATGTCGCTGACGCCCGGCAGACCCTCGAACACGGCGGTTGCGACCGGTGCCGCGAAGGTCAGCTCGACGTGGTGGAAGGCGAGCTCGCGGATCGCCTCGATCCGGTCGACCTGGACGAGGCGGCCCTCGCGGATGATGGCGACCCGGTCACAGGTGCGGTCGACCTCGTCGATGATGTGCGACGACAGGAAGATGGTCCGGCCGTCGTCGCGGGCCTCGCGGACGAGCCCGAAGAACGTCTGCTGGACGAGAGGGTCGAGGCCCGAGGTCGGCTCGTCGAGGATGAGCAGGTCCGGCCGGTGCTGGAGCGCGACGATCAGCCCGACCTTCTGCTTGTTGCCCTTGGAGTACTCCTTGAACCGCCGGCTCGGGTCGAGGTCGAGCGCCTCGACCAGCTTCGCGACATACGCCTTGTCGACGCCGCCGCGCAGGTTGCCGAAGTAGGTGATCGTCTGGGCGCCGGTCAGTCGGTCGTACAGGTCGAACTCGCCCGGCAGGTAGCCGACCCGCCGATGGATCGCGACCGGATCGGCGGTCGTCTCGATGCCGAAGACCTCGGCGCGGCCGGAGGTCGGCCGGATCAGGTCGAGCAGGACGCGCATCGTGGTCGTCTTGCCGGCCCCGTTCGGTCCGAGGAACCCGAAGATCTCGCCCTCGGCGACCTCGAGGTCGAGGTCGATGATGCCGCGGTGCTCCCCGTAGGCCTTGGTCAGTCGCTCGGTCTTGATGACGGCGGTCATGTCACTTCCCTTCGCCTGACATCGCTAGCCGACTCAGGCCCGCCCCAGCCGCCTGGCCGCGCCGCGTCGACGCCGGAAGGGCAGCGACCGATCGACCAGAGCGGCCGCGACGGCCGTCGTGAGCGGCACGGCCAGCACGATCCCGATGCTGCCGACGACGGCGCGCACGATCTCGACCGCGACGACCTCCATCGACGCCGTCAGCAGCGGATCCTGGCGACCTGCGGCGAACAGCACGATGAGCGGCAGCGAGGCGCCGACGTAGGCGAGGAACAGGGTGTTGACGGTGGCCGCGATATGCGACCGGCCGACGTTCATCGCCCGCGTCGCCAGCACCACGCGCGACAGCGACGGGCTGGCCTCGTTGAGCTCGCTGACCGTGGCCGCCTGGGTGAGCGTCACGTCGTCGAGGATGCCGAGGGCTCCGAAGATGATCCCGGCCAGGAGCAGGCCGCCGATGTCGATGTTCGGCAAGCCGACCGCCTGGAGGTAGGTGGCGTCCTCCGAGCCGCGGAACTGGGTGAACCGCGCGAGCTGGTCGAACATGAGCGCGAGGCCGGCGACGAGGGCCAGCGACGCGAACGTGCCGACCCCGGCCGCGATGGTCTGCGTCCGGAAGCCCTCGGTCAGCAGGAAGGTCGCGATGGTGACCCCGGTCGCGGCCAGGATCGCGACCCAGACCGGGTCTCGACCGGCGAGGATCAGCGGGACGACGATCTTGATGATCACCACGAGCGTCAGCGCGAGCGCGATCAGCGACCGGACGCCGCGCCAGCCGCCAACGACCGTGACCGCCACGGCGAAGATCCCGAGCAGGACCGCGAGGACCGGGATGCGGTACAGGTCGCCGACGGTGATGACCTCGCCCTCGGGCTCGTGCGAGGCGTTGATGACGACCTCGTCGCCGACGTTGTAGCGCGGCAGGTCTTCGGCCCCGGACGGGCCCTGCAGGAACCCGTCGACCGTCTCGCCCTGCCCGAGGACCGGCCGTGATCTGGAGCCGGACGTCCGGGCTGGTCCCGTCGGGTCGACGGGAGGAGCTCGACGATCGTGCCGCGCAGCAGCTCGACGGCCGGTGGCTGCGTCGGTGGCGGGCTCAGGTCGGGGACGAGGAAGACGATCGCGAGCAGGAGGATGAGGCCGCCCGCCAGCGCGCCCGCGTTTCGGCGCAGACCGCGGAACGGGACCTCGACCGGCTCCCCCGGTTCACCGATCCCCGATGCGCCACGGATCACGTGGCGGGGTTCGAGGCTCGCTGGGCCGCCTCGGCCCGCTCCTTCAGGACACGCAGGTGCGCCTCCACCCGGCTGGCCAGCGAGGCCCGACCAAGGCGCACGAGGATCCCCGTCCAGCGATCGAACGGTTCGAACGTGGCGGCATGGATGACCTTGGTGCCGCCGGCGACCGGCTCGAGCCGCCAGCTCCACTCGCTGTCGAAGCCGGACGCGGTGACCCGCACGCGGAAGCGCGAATCGGGACGAGCCTCGAGGCTCTCGACCTGGGCGGAGTCGCGCAACAGGCCGAGCCGCGTGCGAGCCGAGCGGGTGGTGGCGGCCGCCGGCCAGGCCGGTGCGGCCGGTCCGAGCCGCAGCTCCGGGAACAGGACGGCGGTCCCGGCCGGGTCATGGAGCGTCGCCCAGACCGTGCGTGGCGTGGCGTGGACGAAGACCCGCCGCTCGACCGCGCCGTTGTCGGCGTGACCGGCTCCGTCGCCGCGCCCTCCGTCCGCTCCGCTGCCCGTGCCCACGGCCATCCTCATCCGCCGATCGGGTGCCAGACCGTCTTCATCTCGAGGAAGGCGGCGATCCATTCGGGTCGTTCGGTGGCGGCGTCATCGAGCCAATCGAAGCGACCCTCGTCGACGCTCGTCGGCCGGCGCGACAGGCGCTTGATGTCCTCGGCGGCGAGCGTCTCGACCTCGGTCCGCATCGCGTCGGCGACGCCCCACGTGTCGAGGGCATCGACGTCCTCGTGAGCGGCCAGGACGGGCACGAGCTCCTTCTTGAGCCCGGTCAGGACGTTGACGACGCCACCCGGGACATCGGACGTGGCGAGCACCTCGGTCAGGGTCACGGCGGGGAGCGGCCGTCGCTCGCTGGCGATCAGCACGACCGCATTCCCGGTGACCAGCGGCGGGGCAAGCCGGCTGACGAGGCCGAGCAACGACGACGTCTCGGGCGCGACGACGCCGACGACCCCGGTCGGCTCGGGGATCGTGAAGTTGAAGTACGGCGCCGCGACCGGGTTGGACGAGCCGAGGACCTGGCCGATCTTGTCGGCCCAGCCGGCGTACCAGACCCAGCGGTCGATGGCCCGGTCGACACTCGCGCGGGCGGCGGCCGGACGCAGCCCCTCGGCGGCCTCGACCTCGCTCGCGAACTGCTCGCGGCGGCCCTCCATCAGCTCGGCGACGCGATACAGGACCTGGCCGCGGTTCATCGCGGTCTTGGCGGCCCAGCCGGGGAATGCCCCGCGGGCGGCCCGGACCGCGTCGCGGACGTCCTTGCGCGACGCCCGGCAGGCGTTGGCGAGGAGCGTCCCGTCGGCGCCGGCCACGACGTACGACCGCCCCGATTCCGTCCGCGGGAACGCCCCGCCGATGTACAGCTTGTAGGTCTTGCGCACCTCGACACGTCCGGCCGACGCGGCCACGGCCGTGTTCTGGGCACGCGTCGCGGCGGCGCGGGCCGTGCCGGTGCGCGAGGGCGCTGGAGGCTTGCCGGGCGCGCGTCGCCATCAGCGGTCCTCGAGCCGGACGTAGGCGTGCAGGCCGTGCATGCCGCCCTCGCGCCCGAAGCCCGATTCCTTGTAGCCACCGAACGGCGAGGTCGGGTCGAACTTGTTGAACGTGTTCGCCCACACGACCCCGGCGCGCATCCGCTGCGCCATCTCGAGGATGCGCGACCCCTTGTCGGTCCAGATCCCGGCCGACAGGCCGTAGACCGTGTTGTTGGCCTTCTCGACCGCCTCGTCCGGGGTCCGGAAGGTCAGCACGGACAGCACCGGCCCGAAGATCTCCTCGCGCGCGATGCGATGGCTCTGGGCGACGTTCGTGAACAGCGTCGGGCGGAAGAAGTAGCCGCGGTCGGGCAGGTCGCAGGCGGGCTGGTACATCTCGGCGCCCTCGGCCACGCCGGACGCGACGAGCTCGGTGATCTTCTCGAGCTGGCTCTTCGAGTTGATCGCCCCGACGTCGGTGTTCTTGTCGAGCGGGTCGCCGACGCGGATCGTCGACAGGCGGTCCTTGAGCTTGTCGATGAGCGGCTCGACGATCGACTCCTGGGCGAGCAGCCGCGACCCGGCGCAACAGACCTCGCCCTGGTTGAAGTAGATGCCGTTGACGATGCCCTCGACCGCCTGGTCGAGCGGTGCGTCGTCGAAGACGATGTTGGCGGCCTTGCCGCCGAGCTCGAGGGTCAGGCCCTTGTCGGTCCCGGCGACGCCCTTGGCGATGCGCTTGCCGATCTCGGTCGAGCCCGTGAAGGCGACCTTGTTGACGTCCGGATGGGTGACCAGCGCCATCCCGATCTCGCCCGGGCCGGTGACGATGTTGACGACCCCTGGCGGCAGGTCGGCCTGGCGGCAGACATCGGCGAACAGAAGGGCGGACAGCGGCGTGGTCGAGGCGGGCTTGAGCACGACCGTGTTGCCGGCCGCCAGCGCCGGGGCGATCTTCCAGGCGAGCATCAGCAGCGGGAAGTTCCACGGGATGATCTGGGCGGCGACACCGAGCGGCTTCGCGACGCGCCCCGGGAAGGCGTACTCGAGCTTGTCCGCCCAGCCGGCGTAGTACCAGAAATGGGCCGCCGCGAGCGGGACGTCGACGTCGCGGCTCTCCTTGATCGGCTTGCCCGTGTCCATCGATTCGAGGACCGCGAACTCGCGGCTGCGCTCCTGGAGGATGCGCGCGATGCGGAACAGGTACTTGGCCCGTTCCTTGCCCGGCAGCGTGCCCCACGAGCGCTTCTGGGCGCGTCGGGCGGCCTGGACCGCCTTGTCGGCGTCGGCCGGGGTCGCCTTGGCGACGAGCGCGAGCGTCTCCTCCGTGGCCGGGTTGACGCGTGGCGAACGTGCCGCCGTCCGAGGCCGCGACGTCGCGGCCGCCGATGAACAGCCCGTAGCGCGGCTTGATCGTGACGATGTCGCGCGATTCGGGCGCCGGCGCGTACTCCCAGGGGACCGCCTGGCCGTCGCCCAGCCCCCAGCTCGACGGCGAGCGGTCACCCGCCGGAACGAGGCTCGTTTTCGTGTCGGTCGCCATGCTCGCCATTATGGCACTCGGTCGGGGTCATGCCCCGAGGCCCTACCATCGCGCCAATGCGATCCGCGTCGCCGCCGGCACTCTCGTTGGGGTGGGATCGGGCTTCGATCATCCTCGAGTGAACGTTTCAGGCTGCTGCGTCGTCATAGGCCGTCGGGAGGACGTAGCACGAGGCGTGGCGAAGTGTGGGTTGCGACGGCTGCGAAAGGCGTGAGTAGCGTCGACGCGCGCGCCGATGCCTTTCGCAGGCTGCTCGAGGCCGACCTCCTCCGCTACTACCGGATCGCCGCCGCCATGCTCGGCGACGTCGTCGAAGCCCAGGACGCCGTCCATGACGCGACCGTCTCGGCATGGCAGCGGTTCGGCGATCTGCGCGACCAGACTCGCTTTGATGCCTGGTTCGATCGCATCCTCGTGAATATCTGTCGGGATCGACTGCGGGCGCGACGTCGTCGGCCGGTCGTGGATCTCGGACCGCTGCTCGGCACGTCGGCGCTTGGTGGGACAGCGGCGGATCCGGCCGTATCGGTCGGCGCGGTCGATGCGGTAGAGCGCGCGATGCGGGCCCTCGATCCGGATCACATCGCCGTGGTCGTCCTGCGCTTCGAGGCGGACCTCACGGTCGGCGCCATCGCGCAACGCCTCGGGATCCCGGAGGGGACCGTGAAGTCGCGACTTCACACCGCCATGCAACGCATGCGCGATGCGATGACCGAGGACGAGGGCGCACCGTGACCGACCAGATCGAGGAGCTCACGCTCGAGGCGACCCTCCGCCGGCGCCGACCGACCGCGCTTCCGGATGGGTTCGCCGCTCGGATCGACCGTGTCCCGGATGATGTTCAGCCGTACCGTTCGCTGGCTGTCCGTTCCGTGCTTGCCGTCTTGCCGTGGGCCGCTGTCGCGATCGTCGCACTGATCCTGGCCGTCGCACCGCGGCTGTTCATCTTCGGCATGACATCGGTCGGCACCGCGCCGGCGAGCGGTTGGGATCCGGCGGCGCCCGGCGGTGGGTTCGCCGATGTCGGACCGTTCGGCCTGCCGTGGGTCCCGCTCCTGCCATTGATCGCGGTCTACGCCGCAGTGTCCGCCATCCGTCGCGTGCGAGTCGGTGGGCCCGTCGTCCCGCCTCTCCCATCCATGTTCCCGACCCGGCGTCCGTGGAGCTGGCGCCGGATCTTCGTCTGGGTCGTCGCCCTGGCCCTCATCTACTGGATCGCGTCGACCGCGTTCGAGCCCTTTACGGACCCGTTGACCCAGAGGTCCTTTGCCCGGCTCGTGCTGCCGGAGGCCTCAGCAGCGGTACGCGGCGATCGGGTACGACTTCTCGCAGTAGCGGACGTGCAGGTGGTCGTCGTGGCCGGAGAACCAGCGCGTCAGACCCTCGCGGATCAGCACCGGGTCGTTGAAGTAGATGAGCTTGACGTGGCCCGGCGCGGCTGCCCGGATCGTCTTGACCAGCGTCCGTGTGGCGGCGCGATCGTAGGACGCGAGGCGCCAGTTGGTCCCCCACGTGCACTGGTTCTCGTTGTCGCGGATCGGTCGCACGTCCACGTCGAGCCCGACCTCGTGGGTCTGGTGCAGGGCGATATTGCCGCCGTGCTCGCGGCTGATGTCGCCGATCGGCACGCGGCCGTGCCCGGTCTTGAGGAATGCCCGGGCCGCCACCTCGATCTGGCCGATCGCCGCGCCGGTCCCCCAGTTCGCCTTGCCGTTCCCGACGCTGTAGTCGCACAAGACGCTCTTGAACGATGGGTAGTCGTAGTGCCACAGCAGCTTCCGCCAGGTCACGGGGCCGACGTTCCCGTGTGGCGTCATCCCCATGTGCTTCTGGAACGCGACGACGGCGGACCGCGTGGCCGCCCCGTAGACGCCATCGACGGCCAGGCCTGCGCGGCGCTTGGCGTTGAGCTCTCGCTGGACGACCTTGACCGCCTCGCCGCTGCTGCCCGGGGTCAGCCCGACGATCAGCTTCCCCCAGGTCGTCGTCCCGACGATCCCGTTGACGGTCAGGCCGTTCGCTGCCTGGAACGTCTTGACCGCCTCGACCGTCGCCGGGGAGAAGGAGCCATCGATCGCCGACGGGATGCCGTGTGCGAGGAGAAGGCCCTGGACGGCCTGCACATCGATGCCGCGGTTGCCGAGGCTCTGGGTCGGGAAGGCGACGGTCACCGCGGCCGCGCCCGGCGCCGTCGCCGCGAGCAGGAGGATGGCGAAAGCGACCGGGACGAAGCGGCGGATCGCGTGTGGCATGGCCGGAATGCTATCGGGTCCGGTCAGGCCACTGCACGGGGGAGATCGGCACGGCGAGGCGGATCGGCGCCGGCGCGCTGGCAGGTCCTGACCGCGACCGCGATCCCGAATGCGACCGCGTCGCGCACCCCTTCGCTGTCGGCGAGGTCCTCACGCCCGGAGCCGCGCTCGATCCAGCGGGCGAGGAAACCGCCACCGAAGGCGTCGCCGGCGCCGACGGTATCGACGATCGAGACCACCGGGATCGCGAGCTGGGTGACGCCCGTCGCGGTCACGATGAGGACCGGCCCGGGGCCGTCGGTCACGAGGACGACGGTCGCGCCGCGATCGAGGAACGTCTGCGCGGCAGCCGTCGGTGAGCGATCCGGGGCGAGGTACGCGAGGTCGTCGATGCTGACCTTGACGACATCGGCGCGGGTCAGGATCCGCTCGAGCCGGTCGAGATACGCAGCCCGGTCGCGGATGACCGACGGCCGGCAGTTCGGGTCGAGCATGACGAGCGTCTCCACGCCGACCGCCGGGATCGCCGCCGCCAGCACGTCCGCGACGGGTTCGAGGGCGAGACCGAGCGTGCCGAGATGGACCGCTCGCGGGCGCCGCGCGAGGGCGGCCTCCACGGCGTCGGGCGAGAGCGCGGCTGCCGACGTGTCGGTCGTGTGGAATCGGTAGGTCGCGGCACCGTCATCGTCGAGCTCGGCGATCGCGAGCGTGGTCGGCGCGTCGGTCGGCTCGACCAGCGAGAGGTCCACATCCGATTCGGTCAGCCCGTCGCGCAGGACACCCCCGAAACGGTCGTTCGACAACCGCCCGAGGAACGCGACCTGGCCGCCGAGCCGCCCGATGGTCCGCGCGGTGTTGAACGGCCCGCCGCCGGGAACGGCCGTGAGGCGTCCGTCGGGCTGGACGAGGATGTCGATGAGGGCCTCGCCGGCGACGACGATCATGCGACCCATCGTACCGGCGCGACGTACGCTGGCGCGATGGACCGCCTCACCGACGCCGTCGAGCTTCTCGACGGGCCGCTGGACGATCCGCCGACGCTCGCCGGCAACCTGCGCGACCTGCGCCGGATCAACCGCTGGCTCGGCGGGGTGCGGCTGAGCGCGGACGCGATCGATGCGCTCGCCGCGCATCGAGACTCGCTCACGGTGCTCGACGTCGGGACCGGCGGCGCCGACATCCCGATGGCGTTGCTGGCTCGGGCCGACAAGCGCGGGCCGTGGCGCTGTCGATCGTCGGCATCGACAGCCGGCCCGAGGTCCTCGCGGCGGCCGTCATCGGCGACACCGGCGGTCGCCGCGACGGCCGGGCTGGAGCTGCACGTCGGTGACGGGCGATCGCTCCCCTACGGCGACGGGTCGTTCGATGTCGTCCATTCCTCGCTGCTGATCCACCACCTGTCGGCCCGCGAGGCGGTCGTGTTGTTGCGCGAGATGGCGCGTGTCGCGCGGCTCGGGGTGGTCGTCAACGACCTCGACCGGACGCGGCTCGGGCTGGATCGGCGCCTGGCTGATCGGCCATCTCCTGACCCGGAACCGGTACACGCGCTCCGACGCTCCGCTCTCGGTCCTGCGCTCGTATCGGGCGGTCGAGACCAAGGCGCTGCTGCGGAGCGCCGGCCTGACGCCGGTGCGGACGATCCGTGGCTCGTTCGGCCAGCGCTACGCGATCGCGGCCGTCCCGACGCCCCGGGATGTGGCGGACCGGGCGACGCCTCCGATCCGCAGGGGGCCGGCGAATGACGGCGAGCGACGAGCGCCCGCGGAGTGGCGGCCCCGCCGAGCGGGTCGGGATCGCGATCGTCGGTGGCGGCCCGGCCGGAGCCGTCCTGGCGGCCCGACTCGCCGCAGCGGGTCGCGAGGTCGTCGTCCTGGAACGGTCGCCCGTTTGGTCGCTGGCACGCCGGCGGCGTCTTCACGTCGCCCGCGGCGGTCGTCGGCACTGCGGCGAGCCGGCCTGGATCCGGCGACGCTCGCCGCCGTCGCGCGGCCGATCCCCGCGATGCGCGTCGAGACCCCTTCCGGGACGACATTCCGCCTGACCTACGGCACCGAGACAGGCGGCGAGCCCGCCGTCGGGTTCGATCGATCCCGGCTCGACCCGGCTCTTCTCGACCTGGCGGCCAACGCGGGCGCCGACGTGCGTCGCGGCTGGCACGTGACCGATTTCGACACGCGGACCGGCCTGCTCGCCGCGCGCGACCCCGACGGCCGACCGACCACGATCCGTGCCTCGGTCGTGGTCGGCGCGGACGGCCTGCATTCGGTCGTGGCGCGGGGAGCCGGCGTCGCGCGGCCGGCCCGGCTCGATCCGCGGGTCGGCCTGACGTACCACCTTCCCGATCCCGACCCGGACGCGTGTCGCGACGCCCGGATGCGCGTCCTGCGCGACGGCTATGTCGGGATCGCGCCGGTGGCCGGCGGCCGGGTCAATGTCGGCATCGTGCTGGGGCGGTCGTGGCGATCGGCGCTGCGCGAACGGGGCGCGCGCGCCGTCGCGGACGCGATCGTGGCCGCCATCCCACCGACCGACGACGACCCGGCGGCCTGGCGCGACGGCTCGCCGACGGACACGGTGGCGGGCGCCTGGCCACTCGGCCACCGGGTCACCCGTCGGGCCGGTCCGGGCTGGCTGCTCGTCGGCGACGCGGCCGGGTTCCTCGACCCGTTCACCGGCGAGGGCCTGCACCGTGCCCTCGTCTCGGCGGAGCTGGCGGCGGCCGCGATCGCCGCGCATCAACGTGGCCGCCTTGGTGCGTTCGACGCGTACGAGCGCGCGATGCAGCGCCGCTTCCTCGCCAAGGACGCCGTGTCGTGGCTGGTCCAGGCGTTCCTCGGACGGCCGTTCCTGTTCGATTACGCAGCCCGCAGGGTCGCCGCGCGTCCGACGGTTCGTGCGACGATGGGCCTCGTGATGGGTGATCTCGTTCCTGCCGGCCGCGCGCTCGATCCGCGGTTCCTGGCTGCGCTGCTCGCCCCATGACACGGGCCGAGCGGACCCGGGTCGCCGCGTACGCCCTGTCCACCGACGACGCCGGGCGGATCCTGCTGTGCCGCATCGCGCCATCGGTCGCGCCCGGCGAGATCTGGACGCTCCCCGGTGGCGGTCTCGAGTTCGGCGAGCCGCCCGAGGTCGCGGTCCTGCGCGAACTCGCCGAGGAATCCGGCTACGAGGGCGAGGTCGTCGGACTGGCCGACGTCACCGACCGCGTCGTGACCGATTCCGAGGGCGGCGGCCGGATGCACGCGATCCGCATCGTCTATCGCGTCCGGGTGACCGGCGGCGAGCTGCGCGACGAGGTCGATGGCTCGACCGACACGTGCGCCTGGTTCACGCTCGATGAGGCGACGCGACTCAACCTCGGCGGGCTGGCCCAGCACGCGCTGTCGCTGGCGGAGGCCGGGGCCCGAGCCGACGCGAGCGCGATGGCCGAAGAACCCGCCGCTCCCGACGACACGGGCTCCTGACCGATGCACAGCACGATCGCCATCGATGTCGCCGCTCCGCCCGAGCTCGTCTTCAGGCTGGCCCGCGACGTCGAGCGCTGGGAGCTGCTGCTCCCCCACTACGCGCGGTCGCGGGCGCGCGAACGCCGGGCCGACGGCTCGCTGGTCGTCGACTTCGTGGCTCGCCGGCCGCTGATCGGCGTGCTCGGGATCGGGCTGCCCGTCACGTGGCGATCGCGCACCTGGAACGATCCGGCGACGTGCCGGCTCCGCTTCGTCCACGTGGCCGGGGCGACGAAGGGGATGGACGTCACCTGGCGGATCGACGCCGTCGGCGGCGGGTCGCGCGTCTCGATCGACCACGACTTCCGGCCGCGGCTCCCGCTGTTCGCGGCATTCGTCGATCGGGTGTTCACGCGACCGATCGCCGGCCGGACGCTGGCGACGTTCAAGGCGCTGGCCGAGGCGCTCGCCGAAGAGTCCGAACCGCCCGCCTCGACGAACCTCCGGCCATGACCGACCGACGCCGCATCTGGATCACCGGGATCGGCATCATCACCGCCGCCGGGACCGGCCGCGACGCGTTCCGGGCCGGCCTCCGTGCCGGCCGCTCCCCGGTCAAGCGCATCGACCGCTTCGACCCGAGCCCGTTCCGCTCGCAGGTCGCCGCCCAGGTCGACGACTTCGACCCGCTTGCCTGGATGCCGCCCAAGACCGCGCGCCAGCTCGACCGGTTCAGCCAGTTCGGGCTCGTCACCGGCCGGCTCGCGCTCGACGATGCGGGGCTGACGCCCGGCGTCGATGGCGGGGCGCACCCGCAGCGGATCGGCATCTACCTGGGCTCGGCGCTCGGCGGGATCGCGTACGCGGAGGAGCAGCACGAGCGCTACCTCGAGAAGGGGATCCGCCAGGTCGCGCCGAACCTCGCGCTCGCGGTCTTCGGCGGGGCGGCACCGGCCAACCTCGGGATCGCGCTCGACGTGCGCGGGCCGATCCTGTCGACCGCGAACTCGTGCGCGTCGGGCGCGGTCGCGCTCGGCGAGGCGATGGGTGACCTGCGCGAAGGGCGGATCGATGCGGCGATCGCGGGCGGCTGCGAGATCCCGCTGAGTCCGCTCGCGTTCGGCGCGTTCGACATCATCCGGGCGCTTGTCGGACGGCCACAACGACGACCCCGGTCACGCCGCGCGGCCCTTCGACACCGGTCGCGACGGCTTCGTCATGGGCGAGGGCGCGGCGCTGCTCGTGCTCGAGGCGGCCGAGATCGCGGAGGCGCGCGGCGCCATCCCGTACGCGGAGCTGCTCGGCTACGGCGCCACGTCCGACGCCCACCACATGGTCCAGCCACGGGCCGACGGCACGCGAGGCGGCCCGCGCGGCCACCATCGCCCTCGAGGACGCCGGCGTCGACCCTGCCGAGATCGACTACGTCAGCGCCCACGCCTCGTCGACCCCGATCGGGGACCTCGCCGAGGCGCGCGCGATCGCGCTGACGCTCGGGGAACGGGCGAAGACGGTCCCGGTCAGCGGCACGAAGGCGCTCTACGGCCATCCGCTCGGGGCGTCGGGCGCGATCGAGGCGGCGATCTGCGCACTGGCGATCCGCGACGGCTGGGCGCCCGCCTCGGTCAACCTCGAACAGCCGGATCCCGAGATCGCGGCGCTCTTGCCGGGGTTGCTCCGCGAGGGACGCGACGGCACCTACCGGCGCGTGCTGTCGACGTCGTTCGGGTTCGGCGGGCTCAACGCGGCGCTCGTCTTCGGGGCCGTCGACCGCTAGGACGGCCGCGACGCTCAGCGCGGGTGGGCGCCGCCCGGGACCATCCCGCCGGTCGGGTTCGATGGAGCGGGTCCGCCGACCGAATCGAACGCACCCGACCTGCCCCACGCCCACGCCCCGAGCACCCGCGAGCAGCGACAGGGCGCCGCCGAGGGCGATCGCGATCGGGGCGCCGTACGCGGAGGCGACAGCCCCCATCGCCAGGCCGCCGATCGGGACCGAGGCGCTGAACACCGTCGTGTAGACGCTCATCACCCGGCCACGGAGGTGGTCCGGGACGGCGAGCTGGATCGTCGTATTGCCGGTCGCAGCCATGAGGATCGACCCGAAGCCGATGAAGACCATCAGGACGAGGGCGACCGGGAACTCGCGGGTCACGGCCAGCGCGAGCGACGCCACTCCGAGGATCAGCGCACCCGTCGCCAGGCGGACCGCACGCGGGCGTCCACCGATGACGAGTCGGACCGCCGCCAGCAGCGACCCGACGCCTGACGCGGCCATCAGGAACCCGTAGCCGGCGGCGCCACTCTGCAGGTCGTTCTGGGCGAAGGCCGGGATGAGGACGTTGAAGTTCATGCCGACCGTGGCCACGACGCCGACGGTCGTGACCGCGAGCAGGACGATCGGGGTCCCGCGGACGTAGCGGAGGCCTTCCTTGAGGTTGCGCACGACCGCCCGAGCCGAGTCCGGCCGGGCGATCCGGTTCGGCACGTGGAGCGCCTCGTCGTCCATCAGGCGCAACCCGATGATGACCGCGAGGAAGCTCACGGCGTTGATCGCGAAGGCAGGGCCGACACCGAACGCGGCGATCGCCAGACCGGCGAGCGCCGGGCCGATGACGCGGGCGCCGTTGAACATGGCCGAGTTGAGGGCGACCGCGTTGCCGATGTCCTCGCGCCCGACGAGCTCGATCGAGAACGCCTGGCGGACCGGCATGTCCACCGCGTTGGCGATCCCGAGCAGGAAGGCCAGCACCAGGATCATCCAGACCTCGACGACGTCGGTGAAGACGAGGACGGCCAGGATCGCGGCGAGGACCATCATCGCGGTCTGGGTCGCGATCAGGACGCGTCGCTTGGGCAGCGCATCGGCGGCGACCCCGGCGAACAGGCCGAGGATGATGACCGGGATGAACTGGGCGGCGGACACGATGCCGAGCCAGATCGGATCGTGGGTCAGCTCGAGGACGAGCCATGCCTGGGCGACCTGCTGCATCCAGGTGCCGACCAGCGAGATCGCCTGGCCGCCGAAGAAGAGCCGGTAGTTGCGGTGCTGGAAGGCGCTCATCGCCTGCGATTCCTTCAGGCGTCGCGGGTGGAGCGAGGCGCGGTCGATCATGACCGGCCTCGCGTCTTGGGTCCGGTCGACTGCTTCTGCGCGCTCCGGGTGCGTGGCCGGGCCGCCGTCGAGTTCGACGAGGTGGGCATCGAGGTGCCGGGCGCGTGTCCGTGCCTCCTCGATCATCGTCGCCAGGCGGGCGGCCTTCGTCTCGAGGATCTCGATCTGGTGGGCGGTCCGGGCGCGGGATTCGATGAGGAGCGCACGGCGCTCGTCGCGATCCCCGGTCTGGCGGAAGCGCTCGCGGTTGCGCTCGCGCGCGGCGTCGTCCTCGAGCAGCTGGCCGATCTGCGAGAGCGAGAAGCCCGGCGTCGTCGCGCAGGCTCCGGATGAACTGCAGCCGATCGAGATCCGAGGCGTCGTACAGGCGGTAGTCGCCGTCCGAGCGGGCCGCCGGCGCGAGCAGGCCGATCTCCTCGTAGTAGCGGATCGCGCGAGTCGTCAGGCCGGTCTCGGCCGCGACCTCGTTGATCCGCAGGAGGCGCGTCCCGGTGTCGCGGTCAGGCGCGGGCAGGGTCGGCTCGGGAGGGGTTTGGGCACGTGTCATCTCCCCGCTATCATAGCACAACCTTAACGTTCACGTTAAGGTCAGGCTAGGGCGTGCTCGGGCCCGGACTCGCGGGATGCGTCCCGACTTCGTAGATCGGGAACGGGAGCGCGCCCGAGTCCAAGTAGGACACGACCGTCGCGACTGCATCGGCATCAAATCCATCGATGCCTGCAACGGTGATCTGGACCTCCCCGTTCGGGATCGCGTTCTGGATCACCGGGGCAGCAATGACCACATCGTCCACGGTGATCGCGAAGTAGCTCCCGATATTCTCTGCGGTGTACTCGCCCAAGATACGTGCGCCCTCCGGCTCAAGGATGACGTCGATGGTGGGCTGCCCGTTCAGATCGGTGTCGACGGTCGCCGATCTGACCTCGTCGCCACTGAACATCGGCGGATGCCGCTCGCGGTCGATGGTCTGGCCCTCCCTGACCTGGGTCTGGCCAAATGGCACGAAGTCGACGCGGCCGGTCTGGCCGATCAACCTGCGGATCGGCTCCGCATCCGCATCCGCGATGCCCGGCAGCGTGACGACGATGCGATCCGCGCCCTCCGCCTCGACAGTCGCACCGACCACGCCGGTCGACGCGATGCGGTCCTGGATGATCGAGATGGCGGTCGCCAGCTCGGGGTGGAAGCCGTCGAACCACTGGTACTCGAGTCGAAGTCCCATCGCAGTCGCCGTCGCAGTCGCCGTCGCAGTCGCGGTCGCCGTCGCCGTGGCCGTGGCCGTCGCCGTGGCCGTCGCGGGGGAGGATGTCGGGGTGATGGTCGGCACCGTCGGACCGGGTCGTGGTGAACCGCCGCCGATCGCGAGCGCCCCGACCGTGGCGACGAGCAGAGCGGCCGCCAGCAACCCGAACGTCGACCGGCGGCTCATCGACCGTCGTGATCTGACCGGGACGTCCGTCACCCGATCGAGTGCCTCGACGAGGCTGGCCGGTGCCGGCGGCAGTGACCCTGTCTGAAACGCCTGCTGGAGGCGCTGTTCGAGATCGTCGCTCATCGGGTCCCCTCCGCTTCGTCGTGGGCGAGCGCGCCGCGGAGCCGCTCGAGTGCCCGGTGAAGCCGTGACTTGACGGTGCCGAGCGGCCAGTCGAGTCGTTGGGAGATCGCCTCGAGCGGCAGGTCTGCCCAGAAGCGCATGACCACGACGATCCGCTCGTCGGGGGTCAGCCGGGCGAGACCCGCCAGAAGGGCGTCGCGCTCGATGAATGCCTGGAACGGGTCGCGCCCCGCGGGAGCGATGGCAGCGTCCATCGGGATGAACCTGACGAGGTTCCGCCGGCGGAGACGATCGCGACAACCGTTGACCAGGATCCGGTCGAACCAGGCATCGAACTTGTCTGTCTCACGCAGCGACGCGAACGATCGCCAGGCGGTGACCAGTGCGTCCTGGACGGCGTCCTCGGCCTCGTGTGCGTCACCGAGGAGGAGACCGGCGAGCCGGTAGACCCGGTCGAGGTTGGGGCGCGCGGCGCCAAGAAAGGCCGCACGACGCGCTGAGTTGGCGTCCGGGCCGGCGATGTCGGCGGGTCGAGCGTCCACAGGTAGCACCAAGGGTGGCATGTCGCCTGTCCAGACGAACGGCACCCAGGAAAGGTTCTCGGGGTTGCCCGAACGCGCGCCGCCATCGCTCGGGCGGTCCATCCAGCAGATAATCGGGGCCACAGCCGTTGGAGGGATCGCATGTACCGGTGGACCGGATGATCGTCGAACCTTTCCTCCTGGTTCTGGGCGTCCTGCTCCTCGCACTCGCCTACTGGGACCTGTTCGAGACCGTCGTCGTTCCGAGGCCGACGCCGGGCTGGTTCCGGATCGGGCGCTATCTGGTCCGGGGATCGTGGCGCGTGCTCCGGGCCTTCCCGGGCACTCATCCGGGGAGGTCGTACGACAGACTCCTGGGCCTGTTTGCCCCAGCGATGACGCTCATGTTGCTAGGGGCCTGGCTCGTCACGCTCATCGTCGGCTATGGGCTGATCTTTTTCGTGCTCCGCGACCAGCTTCGGCCCGTGCCCGAGACTCTCGGCGGGGCGCTCTACTTCGCGGCCACGTCGATCCTCACCCTCGGGTTCGGTGACATCGTGGCCGAAGGGCCAGCGGCCCGGATCATCGTCACGGGTGCGGCGATCACCGGCCTCGGGATCGTGGCTCTGGTGGTCACGTTCCTGTTCTCCCTCTATGGCTCATACCAGAGACGAGAGATCGAGGTCGTGGCGCTCGCCGCCGCGGCAGGGACGCCGCCGTCGGCCGTCGCGCTCCTGGAGACGTATGCCCAGCTCGGTCTCGTCGACCGCCTGCCGAAGCTGTTCGCGGACTGGGAGCGCTGGTCTGTCGAGGTGCTTGATTTGCACGTCGCGTTCCCGTTGCTGGGGTACTTCCGCTCCAGCCACGACAATCTTTCGTGGATCAGCGCCCTCGGAACGGTCCTCGACTCCGCCAGCCTTGTCCTGACCACGATCTGCGACGTCCCTCGCGGTGAAGCCAAGCTGTTCAAACGGGTGGGCGCCCACCTGGTCGAGGACATCGCCAACCTCGGTTTTCACAACGGACAAGCCTCCGGCCTCGATCGCGCGGCGTTCGATCTCGCCTGCGACAGACTGGAGGACGCGGGCTATGCCCTCGAACCGCGAGACGCGGCTTGGCCCAAGTTCGAAGCCGCCCGGGCGACGTACGCAGTCCGGCTGGAGTCGATGGCGTCGTACTGGGCGACCCCGGCGACCTCGTGGCTCGGCGATCCGGTCGCCCTGAGGGAGCCACTCCATCCGCAAGACGATCCGTAGGGAGCCCGACGGCCCCGAGCCGTCTCAATCGAGCGTGAAGTCGTCCGGATCCTGGTAACGGCCGCTGCGCTGGAACTCGATCTGCATCAGGACGTCGTTGAGCAGGCTGGACGCGCCGAAGCGGAACCAGTCGGGCGACATCCAGCGCGGGCCGAGGGTCTCGTACAGGACGACCAGATATTGGATCGCTTCCTTGGCGGTGCGGATGCCGCCGGCCGGCTTCATGCCGACCTGGCGCCCGGTCGAGCGCTCGAAGTCACGGATCGCCTCGAGCATCACGAGCGTGACTGGGAGCGTGGCCGCCGGCGTGACCTTCCCGGTCGATGTCTTGATGAAGTCAGCGCCCGCGGCCATGGCCAGGACGCTGGCGCGCCGGACGTTGTCATAGGTCTCGAGCTCGCCAGTCTCGAGGATGACCTTGAGATGCGCGTCGCCGGTGGCCTCCTTGACCTCGACGATCTCCTCGAAGACCGTCAGGTAGTCGCCGGCCAGGAACGCGCCGCGATCGATGACCATGTCGACCTCGTCGGCGCCGGCCTCGACCGCAGCGCGGACCTCGGCGACCTTGATGTCGCGGAACGTCTGGCCGGACGGGAACCCGGTCGCGACGCTGGCGACCTTGACGGTCGAACCCTTGAGGGCGTCCTTGGCCTCGGCGACGAGCGCCGGGTAGACGCACACCGCGGCGACGGACGGGATGGTCGGGTCGCCCGGCTGCGGGCGCATCGCCTTGACGCACATCGCCCGGACCTTGCCCGGCGTGTCCTTTCCCTCGAGGGTCGTGAGATCCATCATCGAGATCGCGAGCTCGAGCGCCCACATCTTCGACGCCTTCTTGATCGAGCGACGCTTGAGCGAGTCGACCCGCTCCTCGACCCCGACCTGGTCGACCGCGGTGACCCGCCCGAGCAGGCTGCCGAGCGGCCCCGGACGGCCGTCCCAGGCACGGATCAGCTCATCGGCACGCGCACGGGTCGGCGAATTGGGGCGTCTCGTGGCGGTCATGGGACGGAGAGGATACACCCGGTCCGGAACGTGTCCGGGGCGCTCGACTAGCGCCCGCCGTGGACCCTGGGGAGCGGCGGGAGCCCGCGCTTGCCGTCGATCAGGAAGTGGCGGAACCACGACTCGACGATGCGCAGGTTCTCGACCCGTCGGAACGGCGTCCCGGACCGCGTCAGCTCGTGGGTCTCCTCGGGCACGCGCAGCAGCCGCACGGGCCGCCGGAGCGAGCGGAGGACCGTGAACAGCGCCTCGGCCTGGCCGATCGTCGTCCGGATGTCCCGTTCCGAGTGCTGGATCAGCAGCGGCGTGCGGATCTGGTCGGCATAGGCGATCGGCGAGATCTCGCGGAAGTAGGCGGGGTCCTTCCACGGCGTTGTTTCGAATTCGAGCTTGGCCCAGTCACCGCCGGCGATGTCGCCCGTCGTGAACAGGACGCCCATGTCGTTGACCGAGCGACAGGTCATCGCCGCGCGGAAGCGCTGATCGTGGCCGACGATCCAGCTGGTGAGGTATCCGCCGTACGAGCCACCGGTGAGACCGAGCCGCTCCGGGTCCACCAGGCCATCGGCCACGAGGGCATCGACACCGGCCAGGACGTCGCGACTCGGACCCGGGCCCCAATCGCGATGGTTGGCGTCGTTGAACGCCTCGCCGTAGCCCTCGGACCCGCGCGGGTTGCAGTAGAAGACGCTCATCCCGGCGGCGGCGAGGAGCTGGAACTCCCACGACGGCGACCAGCCGTAGAGCGTGTGCGGGCCGCCGTGGATCTGGACGATGAGCGGTTGCGGGCCGACGCCGGCGGGGATCAGCCAACCCTGGATGTCCCGGCCGTCGACCGTCACGTGGCGCTCGACCGGTTGGTGCAACGCCAGCTCGTCGAGGACCTCGGTGTTGAATCTGGTCAGCCGACGCGGCTTCGAGGGTGACGATCCGCCCTGCCACCTCGAGCAGCCAAAGGTCCGGCGGCGCCGTCGGCGTCGAGCGCAGATAGACGATCCGTCGGGTGCGTGAGTTGCCGGACCCGTGCGGGACCCCGTCCCAGCCCGAGATGTACTGGCGACCGTTCGTGAGCCGTTCGAGCCGGCCATCTGCGACGGCGATCCGCCACAGCTCGTAGGAGCCATCGATCGGGGCCGTGAAGGCGAGCCAGCGGCCGCCCTTCGAGGGGATCAAGCGCGGGCCTTCGCCTCGCGTCAGGTCGCTGCTCATCCCGGAGCCGGGCATCAGGTCGTGCGTCGCGGAGATGTTCCGGCCACCGGTCGGCGTGGCGTCGGATCCGTCCGCTGCGAACAGCCAGATGTCGTTCCGGCTCCCAGCACCGCCCTCCATCCGATGCCCGAGCGCCGCGATCGTGGCGCCGTCGGGAAGCCAGGTCGGAGCAGTGAACATCGAGCGAGGACCACGGGTTACGGCCGTGACCGCCTTCGTGTCGACGTCGACCACGTGGATGTCGAGCCGTTCCGAGACCAGATCCGCGTTCCGTCGGCGGTTCGAGGTGAAGGCGATGCGTCGGCCGTCGGGCGACCACGTCGGGGAGCCATCTGCGGCACGGCCGTCGGTCAGGCGCGACGCCTCGCCCGTCGCAGCGTCGACCAGCCAGAGGTGGCCGACCTTGTCGTACGTGAACCCCGAGCCGTTGAGCATGTACTCGAGGCGGTCGACGAACCGATAGTCGGATGGTGGCGGCGTGTTGGCGCTCGACTCGGCCTTGCGGTGGATGCCGCGCGGCGGTCGTCGTCGGTGCGGGTCGCGCCATGGGAGGCGGTCACCACGACCAGTCGGCTGCCGTCGGGCGACCACTCCAAGGCGTCGACGCCACGCGGCAGGTCCGTCAGACGGCGCGCCTCACCGCCGTCGAGGGGGAGGAGGAAGACCTGGTCACGATCCTCGCGGGCGGGCTTCCGGTCCTTCTCGTCCGGTGCCGCCTTGCCCGGCTCTTCCTCCACGAAGGCGCGTCGGTCCGAGATGAACGCGAGGATCCGGCCGTCGGGGGAGAAGCGTGGCTGGCGGTCGTGCCTGGCGCCGAGCGTCAGTTGGCGCGGCTTCTCGCGGCCCTCGGTCGGCACGAGCCAAAGGGCGTGGCGATAGCCATCGAAGCCCGGGGCGACGGTCTGCAGCGTCACGACCGCGTGCCGGCCGTCCGGGGAGAGGCGCGGCTCGGTTGCGATCCGCAGGCGGTACAGGTCGTCGGGGCGGGGCGGGCGCGGCACGGCGATCCTCCGGAAAGCGGGACGGGTGAAGTCTAGCGGGCTACCATCGAACGATGGCCGACCAGCTCTCGCTGCGGCTCGAGGCCGATCAGCTGCCCGATCTCCCGGACCTGCGGCCGATGCTGCCGCGGCCGCTGCCGGAACCGTTCGATTCGGACGAGCACCTGTTCGAGCCGTGGTGGGGCGGCGAACGAGCGTTGGTCGCGATCGGGCCGGCGGACGCGATCGGCAACGGCGAAGTCCTGATCCGGGATGCGGCCGGCGTCGATGTCTCCGCGGCACTCCCCGAGCTGGCCGGGCTGGCCGTTCGGGTCGCGGCACGCTCCGCGATCCTCGACGGCGAGCTGGTCGTGGTCGATGGTGCGGGTCGGGCGGATCGGGACGAGCTGGCGCGGCGGCTGCGTGGCGAGCCGGGACGGCCGGTCGCGTTCCTGGCCTTCGACCTGCTGCATCTCGACGGTCGTGCCCTGATCTCGCAGCCGCTGGTGCGACGGCGCGAGAGCCTGCGGCGCGTTCTTCGGCCGGGCGACGAGGTCGTCGCAGTTCCCGCCATCGCGACCGAAGGGATCGCCCTGTTCGAGGCGGTCGTCGCCCAGGGCGTGGCCGGGATCCTGGCTCGGCAGCGGCAGAGCCCCTACCTGCCGGGCGTGCGCAGCCGGTTGTGGCGGTTCATCGCCGCGACGCCGGGGGCCGGGGCAGCGACCGGGGCCGAAGGGCTCGCCGAGGTCCCGCTGGATGTGCCGGGTCCCGCGGCGGCGCCGGTCCTGGCGCTGATCAGCCGGCTTCCGCTCGAGGATCTGTAGGGAGCCAGCCTTCAGGCCTTGCGCGCCGCCGCCACGAACGCCCGGATCCCCGGCCGCGTCCCGTACAACAGCACCCCAGCCGCGTACATCCGCGTCGCCACGACCGCCACGGCCGCGATCGCCGCGATCATCAGCCCGATCGACAGCATCACCTGCCACGGCTCGACCCCGGTGACCATGATCCGAGCCAGCATCACGAACGGGCTGAACGGCGGCAGGAATGACGCCACCGACACCCACGCTCCACCGCCGCCGCCCAGCGCGACGATCGCGGTGAGGTATCCGACCATCGCCACGAGACTGAGTGGCAGCGACAGCGTCTGGAGGTCGTCGGGGCGGCTGACGAACGAGCCCATCGCCGCGTAGATCAGCGCGAACAACGTGAAGCCGAGCAGGAAGAAGACCCCGTAGCCGAGCAGCAGGACCGGGGTCAGCCCGACCAGCGGAGCCCCGGACGCCCAGTCGGGCCCCAGGATCGCCTCGGCGATCCGGTCCTGGAACAGGATCAGGATCAGCGCCGGCAGGGCGATCGCCACGTATTGGGTCAGACCGGCGGCCCCGATGCCGACCACCTTCCCGGTGAGCATCTGCCGGGGAGACGCCGCGCTGATCATCAGCTCCATCACGCGGCTGCTCTTCTCCGCCGCGACGCCCGTCGCGACCCACATCCCGTAGATGACGATCGTGATGAACAGCAGCACGACGAAGATGATGCCGAGGAAGCCACGGCTGGCCGCCTGTTGCGCGTCGAGCGGCTTCGCGCCATCGGTGGCGGTGGTGATCGAATTGACCTGGTAGCTCGGGGCGACGAACGGGACCGTCTCGCCCGGTGGCAGCCGCGAGCTCCAGTCCAGCACGCCGATCCCGAACGACGCCACGCCGAGGATCTGGCTGCGGGCACTGTTCGGGCCTTCCAGGGTGCGGTACTGGATGTCCACCTGTCCGCTCGGCAGTCGGTTCACGACGAGGAAATCCGCCGAGGTCACCGCTGTGGAGCATGACCAGTGCCCGGTCCTGGCCGGGGATGACCTCCACCGAGTAGGGACGCTCCCAGGCGGGATCGGCAGCGCCGCCCGGCGGCACGTTGAGCAGCTGGTCGGCGATGGCCACCGAACGCTGGCCGAGGTCGGGGTCCGCCGAGACGACGCCGATCCGCGTCACCGTCTGTCGATCCATGTACCGGATCCCGATCGGGGCGACCGCCACCATCATCGCCAGGATCGCGAGAAGGACCGTCGACCCGAGGAAGAGCGGGCTGCGCGTCCGGTCCCGGTATTCGCGCCGGGCGACGATCCCGGCGTTGGGCATCAGCGGGTCGCTGCGGGCCATCAGGCGACCCCGCCGGCCGAAAGCGACGCTGCCGCGCCATCGGGCACCAGCTTCGAGTCCTCGTCGGACGGCCGGCCGACGTGCTCGATGAAGAGCGCTTCGAGGGTCGGTTCGACGACCTCGAAACGGTGCACCGATTGCCCCCGCTCGAGGACCGCGGCCAGGATCGCCGCCGAGTCGGCGCCGGGCAGGAGTTCGAGGGCGTACCCGCCATGATCCGGCCGGAGCCCGACGACACCCGGCAGGTCGGCCAGCCACTCGGCGCCGAGCTCCCCGTCGACGGCGAGGCGCAACGTTCGACGGCCACTGGCGCGCTTGAGGTCGCGCACCCGTCCACCGGCGACGAGCCGCCCGTGATCGACGATCGCGACCGACTCGCAGAGCGCCTCGGCGGCTTCCATCTGGTGGGTCGAGAAGATCAGCGTCCGGCCGCGATCGCGCAGCTCGGTGAACGCCTCCCGCAGCAGCACGAGGTTGACCGGATCGAGCCCGGTGAACGGCTCGTCCATCAGCAGGACCTCCGGATCGTGGAGCACTGCGGCGATGAACTGGACCTTCTGCTGATTGCCTTTCGACAGCTCCTCGGCCCGCCGATCGGCGTACTCCGGGATCCGGAAGCGGGTCAGCCAGGCGAGCGCATCCCGCCGCGCGACGTCGGGAGCCATCCCGTACAGCGACCCGTAGTAGACGAGCTGATCGAGGACGCCCATTCGCGGGTAGAGACCGCGCTCCTCGGGAAGATAGCCCCACGTTCGTCTGGGGACATCCTCGGTGGGGCGGCCGTCCCAGCGGATCGCACCTGCGTCGGCCCGGATGATCCCGAGGCAGATCCGCATCGTCGTCGTCTTGCCCGCGCCGTTCGCGCCGAGGAAGCCGAAGACCTCGCCTCGCGCCACCTCGAAGGCGAGGCCATCCAGGGCGACGGTCGTGCCGAAACGCTTCGTGACGTGGTCGATCTCGAGGCTCACTCCGGGGAGGATAGACGCCTTTCCTCGCACGTCACCAGTAGGCCGGTGCCCGTCCGCACCGCACACCCACGCCGACAGCGTACGATTCAGCGGATGGACGCCACGACAGCAGTCTCGATACACGCCGATCGGGCGGCCGGCAGCCTCGGGATCGTGTGGGCCGATGGTCACGACACGAACTACGACACGACGACCCTGCGCTGGCTCTGCCCGTGTGCCTTCTGTCGTGGCGAGGCGGGCATGCCCGGCTGGCTCGACAGCGGGCCGACCCTGACCGACGAGCAGACCCGTCTCGTCGATGTGTCGATGGTCGGTGGCTACGCGATCGCCCCCGCCTGGGCCGACGGCCATCACACCGGCTACTACACGTTCACGATGCTGCGCGACCGGTGTCCCTGCCCGGACTGCAGCGCCCGACGCGACGCCGCGACCGCGGCCGTCGGGGTGGACCGCCACGAGGAGCACGCATGATCGTCGTCACGACCCCATACCTCCCCGGCCATCGGATCACCGAGAGCAAGGGGATGGTCTTCGGCCTCGTCGTGCGAAGCCGCGGGCTGGGCGGCAACCTGATGGCCAGCATCCGTTCACTCGGTGGCGGCGAGATCCACGAATACACCAGCCTGCTCGAGGACACCCGCCGCCAGGCGCTCGATCGGCTGGTCCAGAACGCCACGCTGGTCGGCGCCAATGCCGTCCTGTCGATGCGCTTCGACAGCTCCGAGCTGTCGGGCACGATGAGCGAGATCGTCGCCTACGGGACCGCGGTCGTGGTCGCCCCCGACGGATCGACGGCCCCGACGACGCCGCTCGAATGAGCTGGGGTTTCGGGGTCGCCAGGATCATCGTCCTGGCCTTCGGCCTCACGCTGGCCCTGGCGGGCCTCTTCCTCATCGCGGTCGAAGGTCCTGCCCTCTCGATCACGGGCATCTGGCTGGTCGGGATCGGCATCGCGTTCATGATCGGAACGCTGATCGAGCGCGTCCGGTATCGCTCCGAGGCGACCGACCGGAGCGGCGCGCCGACAGGCCCCGGTGGCGGCGAACCGATCGGCGCGCAGATCGAGCCGCGGTTCCGGCGCAGCGACGAGGTCTTCATCGACCCGACATCGAGCCGGACGATGCGTGTCTGGGTCGACCCGGGCAACGGCGAACGGCGGTACGTCGCCGAGGAATGACGATGGGCGCGTGCTATCCTCGCCGGCCGGGTCGCTTCACGTCGGCGACCCCGAGATAGAGGTCCCACAAGCCCCCCGATGGCCGCGATCGATCCAAGCGCACCCGCTCGACCCGCGGTTCCGCCACGCCCCCGCCGCACGACCCGGCCGAAGGCGACCTACCCCTACATCAACCGCGAGCTGTCGTGGCTCGAGTTCAATGCCCGCGTCCTGCACGAGGCGCGCGACGAGCGCAATCCGCTGCTCGAGCGGGTGAAGTTCCTTGCCATCTTCGCCGGCAACCTCGACGAGTTCTTCCAGGTCCGCGTCGCCGGCCTGCGTCAGCAGGTCGAAGCCGGCAAGGTCGCCCGTTCGCCCGATGGGCGCACGGCCGAGGAGCAACTCGCGGCCGCCCGCGCGCGGGTCCTCGAACTCGTCGCCGACCACTCGGCGATCTACGTCTCGGTCCGGCGCGCGCTCGCCGCCGAGGGGATCGAGCTGCTCGACTACGCGGCGATCCCCGAGCACCACGAGGCCCTCCGCCAGCGCTTCCTCGACGAGATCTTCCCGGTGCTCACGCCGCTGGCCGTCGATCCGGGACACCCGTTCCCCTACATCTCGACGCTCAGCCTGTCGATCGCGGTCGGGCTGCGCGATCCGGAGACCGGCGAGCGCGGGTTCGCGCGGGTCAAGGTCCCGCAGATCCTGCCGCGCCTGCTGGAGGTCGGTCCGTCGCGCTTCGTCCTGCTCGACCAGGTCATCGAGGCCAACCTCGACACGCTCTTCTCCGGGATGGAGGTCGAGGAACACCACCTCTTCCGGGTGACGCGCAACGCCGACTTCGAGATCGAGGAAGACGAGGCCGACGACCTGCTCCTCGCGATCGAGGAGGAGCTCCGCCGACGACGCTTCGGCGCCGCCGTGCGGCTCGAGGTCGAACGCTCGATGCCGGACGCGACGCAGGCGCTGCTCTGCCGCGGACTCGGTCTTGGCGAGAACGACAGCTACGAGGTCAGCGGGATGCTCGACCTGACCGGGCTGTTCGCCATCGCCGATCTCGATCGGCCGGACCTCAAGCCCGTGCCCTGGTCGCCGGTCACTCCGCCGCGCCTCATCCCGCCCGACGAGGACGAACCCGCCGACGTGTTCGCCGCGATCCGCGCCGGCGACATCCTGGTCCACCACCCGTATGAGTCGTTCGCCGCGTCGACCGAGCGGTTCATCACCCAGGCGGCCGAGGACCCCGACGTGCTGACGATCAAGCAGACCCTCTATCGGACGTCGGGCGACTCGCCCATCGTCCAGTCGCTGATCCGCGCCGCCGAGCGGGGCAAGCAGGTCGTGGTCCTGGTCGAGATCAAGGCCCGTTTCGACGAGGAGGCGAACATCGTCTGGGCGCGCAAGCTCGAGCGTGCCGGGGCGCACGTCGTGTATGGGCTCGTCGGGCTCAAGACGCACTCGAAGACGGCCCTCGTCGTGCGTCGCGAGGGGTCCGGCCTGCGCCGCTACGTGCACATCGGGACCGGCAACTACAACCCGAAGACGGCGCGGCTGTACGTCGACCTCGGCCTGCTGACCTGCCGGCCGGAGCTCGGCGCGGACGTCACCGACCTGTTCAACAACCTGACCGGCCTGTCGCGTCAGCGCACGTTCCGCCGGCTGCTCGTCGCGCCGCACAGCCTGCGATCGCGGTTCCTGGACCTCGTCGAGCGCGAGATCGGGCATGCTGCCGCGGGTCGGCCGGCACGGATCATCCTCAAGCTGAACGCGATCGTGGACGTCGCGGTCATCGAGGCGCTCTACCGCGCGTCGAATGCCGGCGTGGACATCGACCTCATCATCCGCGGGGCGTCGTCCATCCAGCCCGGCCTGCCGGGGATCTCCGAGCGGATCCGGGTCCGCTCGATCATCGGCGAGTTCCTCGAGCATTCGCGGATCTGGAGCTTCGCCAATGGCGGCGAGCAGGAGTGGTACATCGGCTCGGCCGACCTGATGGATCGCAACCTCGATCGGCGGGTCGAGGCGATCGCCCCGGTCGAGGACCACGAGGCTCAGGCGCGCCTGGTGGAGATCATCAACGTGATGCTCGCCGACGACCGTCGGTCGTGGCAGCTCCAGCCCGACGCGACATGGGTCCGAACCGAGACGATCGAGGGCCGCGAGGGCACGATCGACACGTTCGAGACCCTCAAGGAAGAAGCCCTCGCGAGCGGCGGCATCGTGGCCTCGCCTCGCCGGCCTGGTGCCGGCGCCGGTTCCTTGGACCCGCGCGCATGACCGAGACCAGCGCGCGACCGGTCGAGGTCGAGCTCAAGTACCGCGTCGTCGACCTGGCCGCCGCCGAGCGCTACCTGGTGGCCGAGGAGATCGGGGCATTCACCGGGACCGCGGCCGCGCGCTCGTCCCAGTTCGAGGACCGCTACGTCGATACGGCCGACGGCGCCCTGACGCGTGCCGGTTTCGCGGTCCGCGTCCGCCAGTCCGGCCGCGGCACCGTGGTCTCGGTCAAGTCGCTGTCGCGTTCCGAAGGCCCGGGTGGCGCCGTCCGACGCGAGGAGCTCGAGGGACCCGCCGATCGGACCGCCGGACCGCTCGAATGGCCCGCGTCCGACGCCCGATCGCTGGTGCTCGAGCTGGCCGGCGACGCTCCCCTGCTCGAGCTCGTGACGATCCGCCAGCTGCGCCGCAAGCGCGTCGTGCGCGACGGTGACACGCGGGTCGAGCTGAGCCTCGACGAGGTCGATGTCGTCTCGCGCTCGCGGGTCGTCGACCGCTTCGTCGAACTCGAGGCCGAGCTGGTGAAGGGCGCCGAGGAGCGACTGGCGGCGCTGGCCGACATCTTCTCCGCGGATCCGGCACTCGCGCCAGCCAGCGGGAGCAAGCTCGAGGCCGCGCTCGCCGCGGTCCGCTCGGGCGGACGGCACGGCCACGATGCCGCCGAGGATCGTGATGGGGAGTCGCCACGCTCCAGCGGCGCGGGGACGGCCGCCGTCGCCGCGAAGAAAGCCAGACGCCCGGCCACAGCAGCGGTGCCAGAGCCCGTGGTCGTCACGCCGACCTCCTCGGACGTCATCGATGAGGCGGCCGAGGAGGCAGCTCCCGTCGACACACGCCTCGTCGTCGGCAAGACCCCCGGCGTCACCGCCGAGGACCATGTGGCGGAGGCCGGCCGCAAGGTCATGAAGTTCCACCTCGCCCGGATGCTCGCGCGCGAGGCCGGCACGCGCGAGGGCTCGGATCCGGAAGAGCTCCATGCGATGCGCGTCGCGACACGACGGCAGCGGGCCGCGTGGCGCGTCTTCGGGGCCTCGTTCCGGCCAAGGCGCACGAAGCGCTACCGGAACGGCCTGCGCGAGATCGCCGCGCGCCTCGGGGCGGTCCGCGACCTCGACGTCCTGCTCGACGCCGCCGACGCATATCGCGCCGACCTGCCCGTCTCCGAGCAGCGTGCGCTGGAGCCGCTTCTCACCGACTGGCGCGAGCATCGAGACGACGCCCGGGTCCTGCTCATCCGCGAGCTCGATTCGGACGGCTATCGACGCTGGGTCGACGACTACCGCGATTTCGTGCGGACCGAGGGCGTCCTCGTGCTCCCGGTCGGGCCGACCCAGCCGCACCACGTCCGCGACACCGCGGCGTCCCGGATCTGGGCCGCCTACGAGCAGATGCGCGGCTATGAGCCTGTCCTGCGCTGGGCCGATGTCGAGACGCTCCACGAGCTGCGCATCGCCGGCAAATGGCTGCGCTACACGCTCGAGTTCGTGCGCGAGGCACTCGGCGACGATGCAGCCCCACTGATCGCCCGGGTCACCGCGCTCCAGGACCATCTCGGGCTGATGAACGACGCCGACGTCTCGGCCTCGATGGCCCGCACGTTCCTGGTCGAGCACGCCGGGGAGCTGTCGGCGCTCGAGGGCGCCGCGATCGGGCGCTACCTGGTCAGTCGCGAGCGCGAGGTCGCGCGCCTGCGGCGCACGATCGGGAGACCGTGGCGCGGCGTGTCGGGCGTCACGTTCCGGCGCACCCTCGGGCGGGTCGTCGCCAGGCTGTAGGTCGGGCGCGGCCGCCGGCGCGGGCTGCGCTAGGTGCGCCAGCCGTGCGCGAGTTCGGACAGGCGATCGCGCCAGCACGGGCCGGCATGGTCCACGGCGAGGATCACGCCCTCGCGCAGGCCCGCCTCGGAGACCCGGATGGAATCCGCGCCGTAGCGTTCGAGGATCGCGTCGACGATCGCGCCGCCGGCGGGCAGGAGCCGCGCCCGGACGGGATTGACGCCGTGGGCCGCGGAAGTGCTGGCGGCGTCCTCCGTCGCGAGGATCGCCTGGATCCGGGAGATCCGCTCGCGGGTCAGGAACCGGTCGGCGATGGCCTCGGGAAGCATCTTGACCAGGTTCGACGCGGTGCCGCCCACGGCGACGATCTCGGCCGGCGAGACGTCCGGTGCGTCGCGGAGCGTGTCGACGGCCGCCGCCCGGATCGCCGCGACCTCTGTCTGGATCGGTGGGTCATGCGTGACGAACCGGTCCGTCAGCCGCGCCGACCCGAGCTGGAGACCGACTGCGCGCGGCCGCCGCGTGGCGTCGACGATGCAGAATTCCGAGCTGCCGCCACCGACATCGACGACGAGCGTCTCGTGCGTGACAGGCATCCCCTCGGTCACGCCGATGATCGTGAGGAACGCCTCCTCCTCGTGTGACAGCACGTGCAACGGTGCGTCGGCGCTCCCGGCGGCGTCGCTGACGACGCACGCGGCGTCGGCGGCGCGACGGATCGGCTCGGTACCCAGGAACGTGACGTCGACCGCGCCGAGCGACCGCGCGGTGTCGGCGTAGCGGGCCAGCTGGGCGGCCAGCTCGGCGCGGGCCACCGGTCCGAGAAAGCCACGAGCCACGACCGTCGAGCCGAGCCCGAGGAACGCCGATTCATCGACCAACGACTCCAGATGGTGGCCGACGATGGCGGCCACGACGAGATGGACCGAATTCGAGCCGAGATCGACCGACGCGCCGACGACCCTCTGCCCGGATGGAGACGGCTCGGCCGCGGGCGAGTGGTCCGTGACGGTCAGGACGGGGTCGCGTCGGGGCCGCTCGTCGCGCCTCCCCGAGAGGAGGTGTTGGACGAGGAGGTTCGTCGCTGTGGTGGTCCGGGAACCGGCCGGGTTGGTCGTGGTCTTCCTGCGCGAACGCCTGGCGGCGGGCTTGCGTGTGGTCTTGGGGGCGGACGCGGGCGTGGCGGCCGCCGCTGGCTTTGCAGCCGCCCCTGACTTCGTGGCTGCTCGATTTCGCGGCAGCCGCTGGCTTTGCTGCTACCGCTTTGGCGGCGGCGGCCGGTTTCGCGGCAGCGCTCGTGGATCGCGTGGCCGGCTTCGCGGCCGTTGCCCGCTTGGTGGTCGATTTCGCGGCTGTCTTCCGCTTGGCCGCGGGCTTCCGCGTGGTCTGTGCGGCGGCGGGCTTCGGAGCGGCGGCGGCCGCGGGCGAGGCGGCGCGTCGATGACGCCGCAGCGGACTTCGCAGCGGCCGTGCGGCGAACGGCGGGCTTACGGGTCGTCTTGGTCGCAGCTGGCTTTCCGTGGGGCAGCACGCGTCGACTTCGCCGCAGCGGCTCCTGCCGCCGCGGTCGTTGCGGTCGCCTTCCGGGCCGTCGTGCGTCGTCGGCGCGCCGGCTTGCGGGTCGTGGTCGGCTTCTTGGGGGGCGACGCCGTCCGGCCCGGCGTCACAGCCGCAGCTGCTTGGCCTGCTGCCGCGATGACGCCCTTCGCCGCACCACCGATGGCATCACCAACGGTGCTCGCAGCAGAACCGGCCGCCGAGGTTGCCACGGCTGCGATCCTCGACGCGAGTGAGGCGACCTCGGACGCGGCCTCCTCGGCCTGCTTTCGCCGCTTGGCGATCTCCGCCCCAGCCTCCGGCCCATGAGCGGCCGCTGCCACCTGGCGGAGTCGCTTCGACTCGGTCTTGCGCGCCGAGGCGAGTCCCTTCTCGAGCTTGCGCAGCTCCTTGGCCGCGGCTTTCGGCAACGGGGTCACGACGCCTTTGGCGTCGACGATGACCCCGGAGACGGTATCGATGACCATGCCGGCGCGGCCCCTGTTCGACTCGGATTCGTCACCACTGTTGGCCATCGATGGACCTCCACTCTGGGGGGCGTGTCGGTCGTGACGGACCGTCGCCGAAGAGCAAGTCTGCCACGTTCCGCAAGACCGCAGCACGGATCGTCCGACGCCCGAGCCGTTAACAAAGTGGTAACGGGCCGCGAAAGGCCCGTTCACAGCGCGCCTCGATGGTCTCCTCATCAAGCGAGGGATTCCGACGTCCCACGTACCGACCGCACGCCCCAGAAGCGGTCATGAGGAGGAACATCGAGTGACGATCACGACCTCACGGCGCATCGGTGCGCTCGCGTTGCTCGCGACCATCGCATTCGGCGCGTGTTCGAACGGCGCCGCGTCCACTGCGCCAGCGCGGCCGCCAGCACGGCCGCGAGCGCGCCGCGAGCGCCGCGAGCGAGCCCCGTCGACCGGAGCGTCGCATCGGCGGCCGCCCGACGGTCCCGACCGTCACCGGCACGATCAACGTCTCGGGCTCGTCCACCGTCGAACCCATCTCGACGGCCGTCGCCGAGCTGTCAAGGCGTCGAACCCGGGCTTCAACTTCACGGTGACCGGCCCCGGCACCGGCGACGGCTTCAAGACGTTCTGCAAGGGCGAGACCGACATCAGCGACGCGTCGCGCAAGATCAAGGACGAGGAGGCCGCGACCTGCGCGGCCGCCGGCATCGAGTACGTCGAGCTGAAGATCGCCTACGACGGCATGACCGTCATGACCTCGCCGGACAACGCGGCCGTGACCTGCCTCTCGTTCGCCGACCTGTACGCCCTGACCGGCCCGCAGTCGCAGGGCTTCGACAAGTGGTCGTCGGCGACCGACCCTCGCCAAGTCGCTCGGCTCGAACACGGTCTTCCCGGACGCCGACCTGTCGATCACCGGCCCCGGCGAGGAGTCCGGCACGTATGACAGCTATCGTCGAGCTGGTCATCACGCCGATCGCCTCGCAAGCAGACCCCGCCGGCCAGAGTCCGCCACCCGCCCCGACTACGTCGCGAGCGCCAACGACAACGCGATCATCGCCGGCGTCGAGGGCTCCCCGAGCTCGCTCGGCTGGGTCGGCTTCGCCTACGCCCAGGAGAACAAGGACAAGATCAAGGAACTCGGCGTCGCCAAGGAGCCGAACGGCACCTGCGTCGAGCCGACCGACGCGACGATCGCCGACGGCACCTACCCGCTCTCGCGGCAGCCTGTACATCTACGTCAACAAGGCCAAGGCCGCCGCCAACCCGGCAGTCGTCGGCTACGTCGACTTCTACCTCGCCGACGGCACGATCTCGAAGGTCCTGGAGACCGTTCCGTACGTCAACCTTCCGGCCGACGAGCTCGACGGCGACGCGGACGGCCTGGGAAGCCAGCAAATAGCCTTCTCCTCCTCGAACCGGCCGGGCCAGCTCGGAATGGTCCGGCCGGTTCCGTCTTCCATCCGACCGTACACTTGAGGCCCCGATCGCATGAGCGCGACGACGCTGGAGGAGACCGAATGACAGCGGCCAGCACGCCGGCCCCCGAAGGGAGTCGCCTGCGCGGTGCGGCGAATCGTCGCCGCAACGAAGGCGCGATCCGCGTGATCCTGCTGGCGGCGGCCGTCGTCTCGATCCTGATCAGCATCGGGATCGTCCTGTCGCTGGTCTTCGAGGCGATCTGCGTTCCTCGTCGCAGATCGACCTGTCGCCAGCTGTTCGCGGCATGGCTGGTTCCCGCGGCGCGGCCAGTTCTCGATCGCCGACCGTCCTCGTCGGGACCCTGATCATCACGGTCGTGGCGATCGCTGCTCGCCGCACCGATCGGCCTCGCCAGCGCGATCTACCTGTCGGAGTACGCGAGCCGGCGGGTCCGCGGCACGTCAAGCCGATCCTCGAGATCCTGGCCGGCATCCCGAGCGTCGTCCTCGGCTTCTTCGCCCTGAGTTGGATCAGCCCGAACGTCGTCCAGGCGATCTTCACCGACGCCAAGGCGCTTCAACCTGCTCGCGGCCGGCATCGGCGTCGGGATCCTCACCATCCCGCTCGTCGCGTCCATCTCCGAGGACGCGATGCGGGCGGTCCCGACTGCCGCTCCGTGAGGCGTCGTACGGCCTCGGCGCGCGCAAGCTCCGGACGTCCGTCCGCGTCGTCGTCCCGGCCGCGATCTCGGGCATCGTCGCGGCGATGATCCTGGCCATCTCGCGGGCGATCGGCGAGACGATGGTCGTCGCGCTCGCGGCGGGTGCGACCGCCGGCTCGCTGTTCACCCTCAACCCGCTCGGCCCGGGCCAGACGCTGACCGGCGCCATGGCCTCGCTCGCCGCCGGCAGCGACCAGGTCACCGGGCAACACGGCCGCATTCCAGAGCCTCTTCTTCCTCGGCCTCCTGCTGTTCCTGATGACCCTCGGCCTCAACGTCATCGGCGACGCATTCGTGCGCCGAACGCGGCAGACGCTACTAGGACCGGCGACGATGACGACCCCATCGATCTCGATCGGCACCGCGCGACCGCTCCGTCCGACGCCAGGGCGTCGACGTCGCCGGCCTGCGTCTTCGCCGGCGCTCTGCTGCTTCGGCCTGCTCTTCTCGCTGGCGGTCCTCGCGGTCCTGGTCGGCACGCAGCTGTGCGCGGCGCTCCCGGTCTTCGCAGAGCGCGGCGTCGACTTCCTGACGTCCGACCTGTCGAGCAACCCGGCCAACGCCGGCGTCGCGCAGGGCCTCATCGGGACCGCGCTGCTCGTCGTGATCGTCGCGCTGGTCGCCTTCCCGATCGGGATCATGACCGCGATCTACCTCGAGGAATACTCGGCCGACAACCGTCTGGCCCGGTTCATCGACATCAACATCCGGAACCTGGCGGGCGTCCCGTCGGTCGTCTACGGCATCCTCGGCCTGACCGTCTTCGTCGCCCTGTTCGCCGGCCTCGGCGACGGCAACGGCAAGACCGTCGTCACCGGCGGCCTCACCCTCGCCGTCCTGATCCTGCCGCTCGTGATCATCACCTCGGCCGAGGCGATCCGCGCCGTGCCCAACGCCCTGCGCGAGGCGGGCTTCGGCCTCGGCGCCTCGCGCTGGCAGGTCGTCCGCAAGCTCATCCTGCCGGCCGCGGCGCCGGGCATCCTGACCGGCACCGTCCTGTCGCTGTCGCGTGCGCATCGGCGAGACCGCGCCGCTCATCCTCGTCGGGGCGGTCCTCGGCTCGTTCTCGACCGGCGGCAGCCTCGCTCGAGCCTGCTGACGGGCCGTACACCGCGCTCCCGACGATCGTCTTCGACTGGGCGCGCAAGCCGCAGCAGGAGTTCCAGGCGCTGACGTCGGCGGCGATCATCGTCCTGCTGGTGGTGACCATCGTGACCAATGCGTTCGGCCATCCTGCTGCGCAACCGATACGATCGGTCGTGGTGAGTGATGAACGGCCTGACGCGAACGAACCCTCAGCGAGCCAGGGAGATCCGATGACGTCCACCATCACCGACCGATCGCCGCTCCCCGTTCCGGAACTCGGCCACGACGCGATCGCGGCCGAGACGCCGACCCCGGACGAGACGGCCACCCCGACCGTCCTCAGCCTCCAGGACGTCAGCTTCTACTACGGCGCATTCCGCGCGGTGAAGGACATCACCTTCGACGTCCCGACGCACCAGATCACCGCGATCATCGGCCCGTCCGGCTGCGGCAAGTCGACGCTCCTGCGGTGCGATCAACCGGATGAACGACCTGATCCCGGGCGCCCGCGTCGAGGGCCGGATCATGTACCACGGCGAGGACATCTACGCCTCGTACGTCGACCCGGTGGAGGTCCGCCGGCGGATCGGGATGGTCTTCCAGAAGCCGAACCCGTTCCCGAAGTCGATCTACGACAACGTCGCCGTTCGGGCCGCGGCTGAACGGGCTTCAAGGGCGACCTCGACGAGCTCGTCGAGCGGAGCCTCCGACGGGCGGCGCTCTGGGACGAGGTCAAGGACAAGCTCAAGCAGTCGGGACTGTCGCTCTCGGGCGGCCAGCAGCAGCGGCTGTGCATCGCCCGGGCGATCGCGATCGAGCCCGAGGTGATCCTGATGGACGAGCCGTGCTCGGCGCTCGATCCCCGTCGCGACGCTCCAGATCGAGGAGCTGATGGCCGAGCTCAAGCAGCGACTACACGATCGTCATCGTGACCCACAACATGCAGCAGGCGGCTCGCGCGTCGGACAAGACGGTCTTCCTGCACGATGGCGCGAGGACCGCGCCGGCTACGTCGTGGAGCAGGGCGACACCGTCCAGATCTTCACCAATCCCGAAGCAGCAGCTGACCGAGGACTACATCTCCGGTCGGTTCGGCTGAGGCGAGGCGCATCGAGCGACTGACCGGACGGACGACAGCCGGACGCGAGCAGACTCGGACGATGCCCAGCTCGCATCAGGTCGGCGCGGCGCGGCGCCCGGACGGCGCGATCCCAGCCGCCGCGCGAGGCACTCGATCGCGAGGAAGCACTCATCCGCGACGAGGTCCTGCGCATGGGCGCGCTCGTCGAGGCGGCGATCCGCGAGGCGCAGCCGGGCGCTCGTCGCCCACGACGCGGCGCTCGCCCTCGACGTCATCACCGGCGACGCGATCATCAACGAGGCCCAGCGCGGCGTCTCGCGCCTGATCACGGTGACGATCGCCACCCAGCAGCCGGTCGCCCGCGACCTGCGCTACCTGCTCACCCTCGACCACGTGACCTACGAGCTCGAGCGGATGGGCGACCACGCCGGCGTCGGTCGCCAAGGCCGGTCATCAAGCTCGCCCCGTACCCGCCGCTCGAGCGGCTACGTCCACCTGCCCGAGATGGCCGAGCGGGCGGCCGCCTGGTCCACGGCGTCCTCCGGGCGCTGGTCGACGTCGGATGCGGTCAAGGCGCGCGAGATCGCGGTCGAGGACGACGAGATCGATCGCCTCTACCACGCGACCTTCGACGAGGTCGTCGAGCTGATGCGGGCCGATCCCGGACAACGTCGAGCGCGGGACGCGGATCCTCATCGCGTCGCACTACCTCGAGCGGATCGGCGACCGGGTGACGAACATCGCCGAGGACGTCGTCTACCTCGTGACGGGCGAGGTCGAGGACCTCAACCCGTGACCGTCCCGCGCCCGACCGGGTACGCCTGCTGGACGTGATCGAGCTCACTTCCTGCGCCACGCCCACGCCGGCGATCCGGGGGCCTGGACGGCGCCCGACGAGGAGCGGCCGCTGTCCGACAAGGGCGAGAAGCAGGCCGAGCGGCTCGGGCCGTTCCTGGCCGGCGTCGGGTTCGAGCCCGACGCGATCATCATCGTCGCCGAAGCTCCGCGCCGCGCAGACCGCGGAGATCGTCGCCGAAGCCATCTGGGCGATCCCGGTCGTCGAGGACGACCGGCTGGCCGGCGCGCTCGAGCTCGACGACGTCGAGACGGTCCTGCGCGACGCCGGCGACCCGGCCCGGCCGGTCGCTCGTCGGCCACGATCCCGACTTCAGCGACCTCCTCGCCGAGCTCGTCGGGGCGCCGTCCGCTCCCGATGCGCAAGGGCGCGCTGGCCCGGATCGACATCGAGCGTCCGCTGCGAGCCGGCGGCGGCACGCTCCGCTGGCTCGTCCCGCCGGACCTGCTCAAGCCCGCGCGCTGACCGGCGCGTCCTCAGCCGGGCGCCGAGTCGCCCGCGCTCGGTCGGCTCCGTCGTCATCCTCGGTGCATCGGCCGGGAACGGCAGCGCGATCGGGTCGGTCGCCAGGCGGCTGCGGCCGTGCGCGTCGAAGCGATCGAGACCCGAGCTCGCGACACGTCGATGAGCGTCGTCTCGCCGTCGCATCGCGAGGTCCGCCGCGACGCGGGCGACGGCCGGGCCCCACATCATCCCGTGGCCGCCCGGCGAGGCGACGGTCACGCCCTCGATCGGCTCGCCGCCGCTGTCGAGGGCCGGGCCCGACGATCGGCAGGTGATCGGGCGTGTAGTCGATCGTCGCCGCCCAGATCTTGCGCAGGCCGAGGTCGCGCTGTCACGGGGACGAGCGCGCCGAGCCGCGCCCGCATCCGCTCGTAGAACGGCCCAGTCGATCGAGCGTGCCTCGCCCGGGATCTCGTCCGGGTTGCTCCAGCCGAACAGGAGCCCGCCCTCCTCGAGCCGCCAGTACAGGCCCGGCACCGATGTCGAAGACCATCGGCGTCGACTCGCCGTCGAAGGCCGGATGCGGCTCGAGCACCGCGACCGTGTGGCGCGCCGCCCCGGCCGGGATGCGCACGCCGGCCAGCCGACCGACCGCCCGCAGGCTCGGGCCGCCGGTCAGCAGCACGCGCTCGGTCTCGATGGTGCCGGCCGTCGGTCTCGACGCCGACGACCCGCGTGCCGCCGTCCGCGTCGGCACGGTGCGCAGGCCGGTGAACGCGGTCCGCTCGCGGAGCTCGACGCCGGCGGCCTGCATCGCCAGCGAATAGGCCCGGACGTTGCGCGGCGGGTCGATCGCGCCGTCGGTCGCGACGTAGCTGCCGCCGCGATGGCCGTCGGGGACGAGGGTGACGGCGATCGCGGCGGCCTCGGCGGCATCGAGCCAGCGTCACGTCGAGTCCGGCTGGCCGCTGCATCGCGACCCGCTCGCGGCCCGCCACGCTCGTCCTCCTCGGTGACCGCGAGGATCACGTAGCCGAGCTCGCGGAAGCCCGAATCCGTCCCGTAGGCGGCCTGCTGGCCGTTGTAGAAGTCGATCGACCAGCGGCCGAGCGCGACGGTCGCCGGCGTCCCGCCCTGGGCCCGGACGATCCCGGCCGCCCGCGACGAGGCGCCATCGCCGACGAGCCCGCGCTCGACGACGACGACGCGTCCGACGCCCGCTCGGCCTTGGCGAAGACCGATGCCCAGCCGCCGACCGTCCCCGCGCCGACGACCACGAGATCCGCCCGATCGCGTCATGCGTCCCTCCCTTGCTGCCGTCCGGCGCAGGATGGCCGGCCGCTAGCCGTCGAGCGCCGCGGCCTCGACGCAGACCGCGACGACGCCGAGCCGCGCGAGCCGGTCGAACGTCGAGCGGCGGCGGACCGTCCAGGCCGCGACCTCGAGACCGGCCGCCTGCGGCCAGCGCGACCGAGCGCGCGTCGAGCGCTCGCCACTGACGGCCACTCCCCGGCAGCCGAGCGCGGAGCGCCGGTCTCGACCGTCCGCCGCGCGAGCGTGTGGCTGTTGAGCCAGCGTCGGCCAGCCGGCGCGAGATGGCCGATGCGCTCGAGTGGCGTGCCACCTCGAACGACGAGACGACGGCGTTCGCCAGGTCCGGGTCCGCGCGCCGCCGGCGAGCATCTCGACGAGCGCCGCCGACCGGGACCTTCAGCTCGACGTCGAGGAACGGCCGCCGCGGCCAGCGCCGCGAGCACCGGCCAGCGTCGGGACGCCGAGGCGCCTCGAGCTCGGCCGCGGTCAGGTCGTCGACACGGTCCGGGCGCCCGTGGACGCGCGCGAGCGTCGCGTCGTGGCAGCACGACGGGGACGCCGTCGGCGGAGAGGTGGACGTCGAACTCGAGCCCGTCGCAGGCCGGGTACGGCCAGCGCCGCCAGGAACGCGGCGATCGTGTTCTCCGAGCGTGGCGCCGAGATCGCCGCGGTGGGCGAGGCGGAGCGTCCGTCGCTCGGCGCCTGTCATCGGGCCGTCGCGCCTTCCGAGGCGCGGTCGGCGGACTGGGCGATGGTCGAGGCGTCGATCGGCAGGGAGAACGAGAACGTGCTCCCCGACCCCTCGACCGAGTCGACCCAGATCCGCCCGCCGTGCTGCTCGATGATGTGGCGCGCGATCGCCAGTCCGAGTCCCGTTCCGCCGGCCGCGCCGCGGACCCGCGCTCGGTCGACCTTGTAGAAGCGCTCGAAGATCCGCGCCTGGGCCGCGCGCGGGATGCCGACGCCGTGGTCCTCGATGGCGACGACGACCTCCGGCGCCGGCTGCGCGGACGGTGACCAGCACCTCGCCGCCGTCGGGGCTGAACTTCACCGCGTTGTGGAGGAGGTTGACGAAGACCTGCCCGAGGCGCTGCTCGTCGCCCTGGACGGCCGGGACCGACGCGGGCACGTCGACCTTCAGGGTGCACTCCCTGGCGGTCGGCGAACAGCCGCAGCCGCTCGACCGATTCGGTCGCCACCTGGCCGAGGTCGAGCAGGTCGAGGACGCCGAGCGCGCCGCCGCTCTCGATCCGCGACAGGTCGAGCAGCTCGTTGACCATCTGGACGAGGTGGCTCGGTCTCGATCTCGATCTTGCCGATCCGGTCGCGCATCCGGGCCGGGATGGCGTCGCCGGCGGTCTCGGCCTCGCGGGTCAGCGTCTCGGCCAGCAGGCTGACGGTCGTCAACGGCGTCCGCAGCTCGTGCGACAGGTTGTCGATGAACTCGGCCCGGATCTGCTGGAGCCGGCGCAGCTCGGAGACGTCCTCCAGGACGATCCAGAGGCCGCCGTTGGGTGCGCGTCGGGCGCGCAGCACGAGCTTCGGCCCGTCGGCGCCCGGCGACCGCGACCTCGCCGGTCGCCGAGCCCGCGTCAAGCGCCGCCTGCGCGACCGTCTCGACCTGGGTGTCGAGGAAGGCCCCGATCAGGGTTCGCCCGAGCAGCGCTCCGGGTGGCTGGTCGAGCAGCGTATGGGCGGCCGTGTTGGCGCCGACGATCCGGGAGCCGTCGCCGACCGTGAGGACGCCCTGTCCAAGCGACTCGACGAACGCGTCGCGATCCTGGGCGTCGCGCGCCCGGCCGATCTCGAGCGCCTCGGCCCGCGTCGCGAGGTCCCTGACCGCTGCGACCGGGTCGCCGTCGGGCCGCACGCCGACCGCCTTGCGGATCGCACGCACCGCGCTTCGGTCGCGTGCGGCGAGCGCCGCGACGATGACGAACGCGATGAGCGCCCCGATCGCCGCAAGCCATGCCTCCACGGCCCGAGCATCGCACAGGGCCGGACCGCCCCGCACGCTGCCGGCGGCCCCGTAGGCGCCGGCCCGGCCGGTGGACGCGTGCGGCCGGCCGGTCGTCGGGCAGGAAACGGGGCCGCCAGGGCCGCGTGAGCGACGCGAACGTCGACGGTGCGAACGCATGGCGCAGGACCAGGAGATGTGCCAGCCGCGCCGCCGACCGACCGGCCCGCGCCGCCGTGGCAGCGTCCGTCAGGCCGTGCGGGATCGCGGCCGCTGCATCCCCGGCGGCCAGGATCGAGGAGACCCGGAGCGCCTCGTCGTCCTCGGGCGATGTGCCCGGCGGCCACGGATCGTCGACCCGCCGCTCGTCGACGCCGGCACGCTTGGCGGTCGCCGGCGAGCGCCTTGACGCCCGACGCGTCCAGCTCGGCGAGCCGCGCGATGAGAGCCCGGACCGCGTCGCCGTTCGGGCCGTAACGCGGCTGACCGACGGCCGCATCCCAGCCGCGCGTGAGCCGCTCGCCGGTCCTCTCCCGGAACGGCTCGCTGAGCAGCTCGTCGAGGAACGGGCCGAGCACGAGCTCCGTCCCGTACGACTCGACCGCGTCGCGCACGCCAGGACGGGCGGCGGCCGCTGGATCGAGCCGTGCGTTGATCGCCGTCCTCCATCGCGTCGAGCGCGGCCGCCTCCTCCGGCGGCAGGAACCGGGCGATCGTCGCGCCGAAGGCGATCGGCGCCGGCTCCGCGCACGCGAGCCGGTCGATCTCGTCAGGCTCGAGCGCGGCGACCCGGTCCAGGAACCGGGCGAGCGTCTCGGCCGGATCGACCGGTCGCGGATGGACGTGCCGCGCCGGTCGAGCTGCGTGGCGCGGGTCGCGGCCGCCGGTGTCGCGGACGGAGCGGCGGACGCCCACGCTCGTGGTCGTAGCGTGCGCGGAGGTCCGGGTCGCCGAGCCAGTCGTGGGCGACGTTGATCCGCTTCGAACGCTCGAGTCCGTCCGGCCCGGCGACGTCGGGATGGTGCTGGCGGAGGAGCGAGCGCCAGGCGAGCTCGATGACCTCGGGGCTCGCGTCGACGGCGATCTCGAGGCGGGCGTAGAGGTCGTCGGCGGGGAGCGTGGGACGGGGTGGCACAGCCTGAATCCTAGTGGTCAGACGGGGTAGTGCTGGATAGACTGCGCGCATGAGTTTCATCAAGCGTGCGCAGGAGGCCGCGGCGGCCGCCGCGGAGCAGGCCCAACATGCGGCGGGGCTCGCCTCGAAGCAGGCCTCCGGACCCGGCGACCCAGGAGAAACTCGGTCAGCAGGCGCGTGCGGCGATGGGCGCCGCCCGTCGTGGCGTCTCGACCGTCGTCGAGCGCATCGACCCGGGTGTCCTGGCCGACCTGATCATCAAGTCGACGGCGCTCCAGGAGATGACCAACTCCTCGCTGCGCGAGAAGCAGTCGCCGTACCGGATCGCCGAGGTGAACATCACCGCCTCGATCCCGCCCGGGATCACGTTCTCGATCAGCCGGATGGACGACAAGGACGAGGTCGTGACCGGTGACGACCGTCTCGTCGTCGACCCTCGCGGCCGGCCTGGAGGACGGTGGCGAGGCGGTCATCTCCCTCGACGGCACGAGCCTCAGCCAGGAGCAGCTGGCCGAGGTCCGCCAGGCCCTCGCGAACGAGGTGCCCGAGGACATCAACCGCCTCTGAGCATCGCCTCGACGTCTTCGATCGGACGGGTCGACCGTTCGCCCGTCGCGCGCTCGGTGACCTCGACGCCGCCGGCCGCCAGCGAGCGTGGCGAGACGGTCAGGATCCAGGGCATCCCGAGCAGTTCGGCATCGGTGAACTTGACGCCGGGCGACTCGGCGCGGTCGTCCCACAGGATCTCGCGACCGGCATCGAGCGCGATCTGGTGGAGGCTCTCGGCGATCTCGTCGACGCGCGGCTCCTTGTTCCCGCCGATCGAGACCAGGTGGGCGGCGTACGGCGCGACCTCGACCGGCCAGACGATCCCCTTCTCGTCGTGGTGGGCCTCGACGATGCAGGCGACGTTGCGCCCGACGCCGATCCCGTACGAGCCCATGACGATCGGGTGCGCCACGCCGTCCTCGCCGAGGTAGGTCGCCCCGGCCGCGTCGGTGAACTTCGTCCCGAGCTTGAAGATGTTGCCGACCTCGATGCCGTTGCGCAGGATGACGGGCTCGCCGCAGACCGGGCACGCGTCGCCTTCCTGGGCGTTCGTGATGTCGGCCACGACGTCGGCCGTGAAGTCGCGCCCGACGTTGACGTTGCGGTAGTGGACGCCAACCTTGTTCGCGCCGGCGACGAGGTTCGGCGAGCGCTCGACGAGGTCGTCGACGACGACGAACGTGCCCGTCGCGCCGATCGGCGAGCCATAGCCTGGCTCCATCCCGGCCGCCTTGATCTCCTCGACCGTGGCCGGCCGGATCCCACCGACCGCCTTCGCCGCGTTGCCGAGCTTGGTCTCGTTGACCTCGTAGTCGCCGCGGACGATGGCCGTCACGAGGCGTCCGTCGCCGGTCACGAAGAACGCGGCCTTGGCGGTCCGCGTCCGGGCCGATGCCGAGGAACGCGGCCAGCGTGGCGATCGTCGTCGTGCCGGGCGTCTCGACCTCCTCGAGCGGGAGGGCGGCCTCGGTGGCCCCCTCGAGCGCCTCGGGCTTGGGCATTCGCGCGATCTGCCGGTTCGCGGCGTAGTGCCCCGACTCGCACAGGACGAGGACGTCCTCGCCGGCCGGGTTCAGCACCATGAACTCGTGGGCCTGGCTGCCACCCATGACCCCGACGTCCGACGACACAACGACGACGTCGAGCCCCAGCCGCTCGAATGTCCGGAGGTAGGCGCCGTGCTGCGCCTCGTAGCTGGCATCGAGCCCGGCCTGGTCGCGGTCGGCGCTGTAGGCGTCCTTCATGACGAATTCCCGGACGCGGATGAGGCCGCCGCGGGCCCGCGGCTCGTCGCGCCACTTGGTCTGGAAGTGATAGACCTGCTGGGGGCAGCTGACGCCACGACTGGACGATGTCCCCTAGCAGCAGGCCGACGACCTCCTCGTGGGTAAACGCCAGGACCATGTCGCGGCCGTTGCGGTCCTTGAACCGGCCCAGCTCCGGACCGATCGCGTCGTAGCGGCCGCTCGCGCGCCAGACGTCGGCCGGGTGGACGACCGGCATCTCGATCTCCTGGCCGCCGATCGCGTTCTGCTCCTCGCGGATGACCTGCGCGACCCGGTCGTTGACGCGCTTGCCGAGCGGCAACAGCGAATAGATCCCGGAGCCGAGCTGGCGCACGTAGCCGGCGCGAAGGAGCAATCGATGCGACGCCATCTCGGCGTCGGCGGGGTCGTCGCGAAGGGTCGTGAAGAAGAGGTGTGACAGGCGCATCCGCGAAGGATAGCGGGGACGGCTCCTCGGACGCGTCAGCCGCGGCCGGTGACGAGTCCTGTCCATCCCCACCGCAGGACGCCGTCGCCGAGCTCGAGCCAGCGCAGCGCGTAGGCGACACGCACCGCGCGCATGGTCGCCGGCTCACGTGGACCGGCGAGCTCGTGCGACTGGAACGCTTCGCGCTCGAACGACGCGGCGAGGCCGCGCCGGCTGCGGATCGGCATGAGTTGGCTGCGGATGAGATCGACCTCCCGCGCGAACGCCGGTTCCCCCCAAGGATCGGCGTCGCGAGGGTGGTCGCGGAGCGTGCGTGTCACCATGAGGGCGTCCAGCGCAAGCATCCGATGTGGCACCTGGACCGGTCCGAGTCCGGTCGCGTCACCCGACGGGAGGAGAACCCCGGGCGACGAGGTGCCACCGATCGACGTCGTCCGTGCCAGCCATCGACGCAGTGGAGGCGTCAGGTCCAGCCAGGCGAGCGACGATCGGCATGGACGTCACGATGGCGGCCGAACATCAACGGCAGCTTTCCATCCCGTCAACGTCGTACCATGGCCCGGCTCCGACGCCCGTCCACGACGCGTCGATCTCTGCTCACCGAGGGGTCCCGCCCATTTTGGATGGCGTCACGGCCATGCTCGTCCTCGTCGTCCTGCTGGCCATCGCATTCGATTACGTCAACGGGTTCCACGACACCGCCAACGCGATCGCGACCTCGGTCGCGACCCGAGCGCTGGCCCCGCGCTACGCCATCCTGATGGCGACCGCGTTCAATTTCATCGGGGCGTTCGCCGGAACCGCCGTGGCAAAGACCATCGCCAGCGGCCTGGTGGACGACGCGCGGTGACACAGGTGATCATCGCGGCCGCGCTCATCGGGGCGATCGCCTGGAACCTCATCACCTGGCAGCGGGGCCTGCCGAGCTCGAGCAGCCATGCGCTCATCGGCGGTCTGCTCGGCGCGACGGTCATCGCGGCCGGGACCGGCGCGCTGAACGTCAACGGCATCGTCAACAAGGTGCTGATCCCGATGTTCACCTCACCGCTGCTCGGTTTCTTCATCGCCTTCGTATTCATCGTCGCCCTGTACTGGATCTTCAGAAGGTCGCAGAGGAAGCCGATGGCGAGGCGATTCCGACGCTTGCAGATCGGCTCGGCGGCGTTCATGGCGTTCGCTCACGGCTCGAACGACGCCCAGAAGACGATGGGCATCATCACCCTGGCGCTACTGACTGCCGGCGTCATCCCGACCTTCGAAGTGCCGGTCTGGGTGATCATCGTGTCAGCGACCGCGCTGTCACTCGGGACCGCGGTCGGTGGCTGGCGGATCATGCGGACGATGGGCCAGCGCGTCGCCAAGCTGGAGCCGGTCCACGGCTTCGCCGCCGAGACGACCGCCGCCTCGATCCTGCTCGGCACAGCCCACTTCGGGATGCCGGTGTCAACGACACAGGTCATCTCCGGCGCCATCATGGGTGTCGGTTCGAGTCAGGGCGTGCGTCACGTTCGCTGGGGCATCGCCCGGCGCATCCTCATCGCCTGGGTCCTGACCCTCCCAGCGGCCGGGATCCTGGCCGCACTCGCCTGGCTGGCGCTGACCGCGATCGGCCTGTCATGACCACCCGTCGACCACCTGGCCAGACCCACCCGGAGAGACCGCGATGAGCTTCCGACTGCTGCCCAAAGGATCCCAAGTTCTTCGAACTGTTCATCGCCGACGGTGACAACCTCGAAGCCGCTGCCGTGGCGCTTCACGAGATGGTCGAGCAGTACGACCGGCTCGATGAGCGGATCGCGGGGATCCAGGCCCTCGAGAAGGCCGGCGACGAGATCGATCGGGAGGTGACGCGGAAGCTCGAGGACGCGTTCGTCACGCCATTCGACCGCGAGGACATCCACGAGCTCGTGGCGCGGCTCGACGATGTCGTCGATGGGATCCAGGCCATCGCCGAGACCTTCGTGATCTACGGGGTGACCGCCCCGACCCCCGAGGCGCGCCGGCTGGCTGCGATCCTCGACGAGCAGGGCAAGGAGCTCGCCCAGGCGCTGCGCAAGCTCGACGGGCTCAAGGACCTCGAACGCCATTTCGAGGCGGTCCACGAACTCGAGAACGAGGCCGACGGTCTGTCCCGGGCGGCCGTCGCGAAACTCTTCCGCGATGACCTGCCGCCGATCGACGTCATCAAGTGGCGCGACCTGTACAACTACCTCGAGGAGGCCATCGACGCGGCCGAGGACGCGGCCGAGGCGATGGAGCGGATGTACCACAAGGCGAACTAGCCGCCGCCGATGTGCCTCGGGGCCGGTCAGCCCGGAACGGTGTCCGGCAGCCCGAACACGCGAACAGCTCCGGACCGAACGTCGTGATCTCCGCGACCTTGCCGTCCTCGACCCGCAGGACGTCGAACTTGAACGCCCGGAACTCCGTGTCGCCGGCCTTGCGCAGGTAGCTCGCGGCGGTCGGCATCCTGTTGGCCCACGTGGCCGAGCAACCGCCACTCGCCCTCGCGCAACGCGCCGTCGATGAGCGGACCGATGACATCGATGCCCTCGAACAGGTACGGGTACGGCGGCATCGTGATGCGCAGGTCCTGGGCGGAGATGGCGATGGCCGCCGGCCGCGTCGTAGCGCTCGTGCGCGTCGATGAACCGGGCGAGCAGGTCGCGTTCCTCGTCGCTCGGGGAGCCGGCGGACCACTCGGAGCGCTTCGCGGGCAGATGCTCGCTCATCGTCGCGCGGGCACGCTGCAGCGCGCTGTTGGCGGCCGCGACGCTCGTCTCGAGGAGCGTCGCCGTCTCGCTCGCCGGCCAGCCGAGCACGTCCCGGGCGATCAGCGCGGCCCGTTGTCGAGGTGGCAGCACCTGCATGGCGGCGAGGAACGCCAGCTCGATGGTCTCGCGCTCGACCACGACCGAGTCCGGCTCGTCCTCGGTCGGCGCGACCTCGTCGAGCAAGCTGGTCCGGATACGGCTGGAGCCACGGCACCTCGGCGAAGGTCCGCATGTGCGTCGAGGTGCCGCGACCGGCTGCGCAGCAGGTCGAGGCAGACGTTGGTCGCGATCCGGTAGAGCCAGGCACGGACCATCGTGCTGCCATCGAACCCGTCGCGACCGCGCCAGGCGCGCAGGAACGTCTCCTGCACGGCATCCTCGGCCTCGTCGAACGAGGCGAGCATCCGGTAGCAATGGACGTGCAGCTCGCGACGGTGACGCTGGGTCAGGTCCGCGAACGCCGTCTCGTCGCCGGCGGCCGGCTCGATCGCCGCGGTCATGGAGCCTGGTACTTGACTTCCTGGACCAGCCAGCCGTTGCCGTCCGGGTCACTGACCGACACGTACGAGCCGTAGTCCTGGCGTTGCGGATCGACCCCGGGCATCTGGCCCTCGGCGCCGAAGTGGAACGGCTCGCTGGCCTCGACGCCACGCTCGACGAGCCAGTCACGGGCCGCCTCGATGTCGGTGACGACGAGGTGGAGGCCCTGGTAGCTGCCTGGCTCGCTCTTCGTCAGCCCGGTCCCGATCGTGATCGAGCAAGCCGAGCCGGGCGGGGTCAGTTGGACGACCCGGAACTGGTCGCTGGGGGCATGGTCGACGTCGACGGTGAAACCCATCTTGTCGGCGTAAAAGGCCTTGGCACGGTCGACATCCGAGACCGGAACCACCACGAGCTCGAGCTTGAAGTCCACGTTGTCGCCTCCTGGGAGTGTCGGTCGGAGTGACCGATCGTCATCCGTGTAACGTCGGGGCACCGAGAAACTCATCGGTCGACCGATGATGACGCCCGCGGCGGGGCCGCGCCGATCAGCTCGGGCGGCGGAACACGTAGCCGACGCCGCGGACCGTGTGGATGAACGCCGGGTGCGAGGGATCGGTCTCGATCCGGCTGCGCAGCCAGTGGACGTGGACGTCGACCGTGCGCGTCTCGCCGCCGTAGTCGTAGCCCCAGACGTGCTCGAGCAGCTGGTCGCGGGTGAAGACCTGGCCCGGGTGGCGGATCAGGAAGGCGAGCAGCTCGAATGCCTTCGGCTTGATCGCGACGACCTCGCCGTCACGCAGCAGGCGGTGGCCGCCGAGGTCGGCCTGGACGGACCCGAGATCGACCACGGCCGGCGGACCGTCGACCGCCACCGCCTGGTCCGAGCGGCGGAACAGCGCACGGATGCGGGCGGTCAGCTCGCGCAGGCTGAACGGCTTCGTCACGTAGTCGTCGGCGCCGAGCTCCAGCCCGACGACCTTGTCGAGCTCGGAGTCCTTGGCCGTCAGCATGACGATCGGCACGCCCGACTCGGCCCGGATGATGCGGCAGACCTCGATGCCCGACAGCTCGGGAAGCATCAGGTCGAGCAGGACGAGGTCCGGACGCTCGGCACGGAACTGGCTGAGGGCTTCGCGGCCGTCGGCCGCCGCCACGACCCGGAATCCGTCGGCCTCGAGCGCGTCGACCAGCGCTTCGCGCAGTGTCGGCTCGTCGTCGACGACCAGGATCGTTCGTGCCATCTGCCGTTCAGGATAGCGGCGGATGTTAACGGCTCATTGACCGCCGGTCCGACAGCCGTGGCGCACCGGGGAGACCGCCGGCTCAGCGGCCCTCGCGCAGTCGCTCCGGGAGCTCCATGAAGTACTCGACGAACTCGACGCACTTGCCATGCCCATCGAAGCGCAGCGCGAAGTGGTTGTAGTAGAGCGTCCGGAACGACCCGTCCGGGTTGGTGTAGCGGCTCTCGCCGATCGCGTCGGCGCGCTCGCCGTCGAACGACCACACGTCGTAGTGCGCGGCCCACGTCCCGGGTTCGTCCTTGTTCTCCAGCCAGTCCGCGACGATCGCCGCTCGACCGACGACCGGATCCGCCCACGGCTGATAGCGGTACTCGGCCTCCTCGGCGAACAGGTCGCCGATCGCCTTCTCCTCGTAGCTCGACCACGCCGCGATGTAGCGGTCGAGCCAGATCTGTACGTCCTCGCGTCGCATCAGGATCCCTCCGATCAGTTCCAGGGCACGATCCAGTCGGTCCAATGTCCGCTCGATCCCGAGCGCGACGAGGGTGTCGAACAGCGGCGGCGTCGCGGTCCGGCCCGTGACGGCGACGCGGATCGCCATGAACAGGTCGCCGGCCTTCCAGCCACGCGCCTCGGCCAGGGCGCGGAGCGGCGGCTCGAGCTCCTCCGCCTCGAATGACACGCGCCCCGCCTCGGCGATCACCTCGCGCGCGGCACGGAGGCCCTCGAGCGTGGTCGCGGCATCCCAGCGCTTCGGGACCAGGAGGGCGGTGTCGTAGGTCAGGTCCTCGACCCACAGGAAGCCGACGAGGTCGCCGATCGCGCCGAGGGTCGGCAGGCGCTCCGAGATGATCGGCAGCAGCGTGCGCAGCTCGTCGTCCGACGGCATCCGGTCGATCCGGCCGGCGGCGAGGTCCGCCTCGACGAACGGGCGGAGCCGATCGACGAGGTCATCCGGGTCGAGCCGTCGGATCCACTGGCCGTTGAGCCACTCGAGCCGTTCGCGATCGAAGACGGCGCCGCCCTTGTGGACGTCGGTCAGCTCGAAGCGCTCGACGATCTCGTCGATCGACAGCACCTCCTCCTCGGTGCCGGTCGCCCAGCCGAGCAGCGCGAGGTAGTTGACGAGCGCCTCGCGGATGAAGCCCTCGGCGATGTAGTCCGAGACCGCCGTCTGGCTCTTGCGCTTGCTCATCTTCGTCCGGTCGGGGTTGAGGATGAGCGGCAGGTGGGCGAACAGCGGTTCCGGGTAGCCGAGCGCCCGGAACAGCAGGATGTGCTTCGGCGTGTTCGAGAGGTGGTCCTCGCCACGGATGACGTGGCTGATCTGCATCGCCGCGTCGTCGACGACGACCGTGAAGTGGTAGAGCGGCGTGCCGTCGCCCCGGACGATCACGAAGTCGCCGCCGAGGTTGGCGACATCGAACTCGACGTGGCCGCGGACGAGGTCGTCGAAGCCGACGAGGCCCTCGCCGACACGGAACCGGAGGGCGGCCCGGCGACCCTCGGCCTCGCGCGCGGCCCGCTCCTCGGCGGTGAGCTTCGCGCAGCGACCGACGTAGCGCGGCGGCTGCTTGGCCGCCTCCTGCGCCTTGCGGTCGGCGTCGAGCTCCTCGGGCGTGCAGTAGCACGGGTAGGCCTTGTCGGCGGCGAGGAGGAGCTCGGCGGCCTCGGCGTAGAGCGGCAGCCGCAGCATCTGGCGATACGGGGCGAACGGGCCGCGCGCCGCCTCCCCGGCGACCTCGGGGCCCTCGTCCCACTGGAGTCCGAGCCAGTGCAGCCCGTCGAGGATGTCCTTCTCGTAGGCGATCGAGCCGCGGGCCTGGTCGGTGTCCTCCAGCCGCAGGATGAAGGTGCCGCCGGTGTGGCGCGCGAACAGGTAGTTGAACAGCGCCGTCCGGGCCGTCCCGATGTGGAGCGGACCGGTCGGGCTCGGGGCGATCCGGGCGCGGGGCGTGGTCATCGCGGCCCCGCCGGTGCCGGGACGTGGTGGAAGAGCGCAGGGTCGGCCTCGCCGGGGAGGACCCGGACGAGGGCCGCCGGCCGGAGACCGAGCGTCGCCCGCCCGCGCGGGCCGTCGAGCGTCAGCGAGTCGAGCGATTCGCTGCGGGCCAGGATCGTGACCTGTGCACCGGGGGTCAGCGCGCGCGCCTCGAGGTACGAGAGCAGACCGGCGTCCTCCTCGGCCTCCTCCGTGATCCGGTAGATCGTGGCGGGCGATCCAGCCTCCATCTCGCTCAGGCGGATCCCGGCCGGACGGCGACGGGCCGTCTCGGCATCGATCGGATTGCCGTGCGGACACGTCTCGGGGTGGCCGAGCATCTCGTCGAGGCGGGCCTCGACCCGCGGCGAGATGGCGCCCTGGAGGCGCATCGCCTCGTCGTCCGATTCGGCCCAGCCGAGGCCGATGACCGAGGTCAGCAGCCACTCCAGCAGAGCGTGCCGGCGGAAGATGCCGTCCGCGGCCGTGCGCCCGGCCGGCGTCAGGTGGAGGTCGCGACCCTCGGCGTGGGCGACCAGCCCGTCCGCCACGAGCCTGCGGAACATCTCGCTGGCGGCCTGGGTGGTGACTCCCATGTTTCGCGCGATCTGGGCGGCCGTCACGCGGCTCGAATCGTCGGGGCCGACGAGGACGCGCAGGGCGAGAAGGTATTGCTGGGCAGCGGCCGACAGGTCCCGCTGATCGTGGTGTCGAGGCATCGAGGTCAGGATACGGGACTTGTCCCCGACCGGAACGTGCGCGCTCTGCGAACGACGGCGATGGTCAGACCGGCCAGCCACGCCAGAAGCAGGATCAGGCCGAGCGCGGCCCGGCGCGAATCGCCGTCGGCCGCGCTCCCGGTGGCCGACAGGACGAGCGACGCGACGACCGCAGCGGCGAGCAGCGTCAGGGCCGCCATCGTCGCGATCGATGCCGCGGCGGGGATGGCGAGGAGGAGGACGAAGGCGAGGATCTGGAGGACGAGGAGCGAGCGGTGCGGCCAGGCCGTCGTCGCAGGTGGCGGCAAATCGGCCGCAGCCGGTCATCTCGCCCACCATCCAGCTGAGCCCGAGCGCGATCGGGAGCCAGCCGACGAGCGCTCGCGCAAGGCGGCCGCGCGTGCCACCGAAACGCTCGTCGGTCAGGGCACGCGTGATGTCGGCCGCGGCACGACCGAGATCGGGCGGCGGCGGTTCGTCGGTCCATGGCGTGCCGTCGGCATCCGCCTGCGTCCGAGCGTAGGCGTCGCGTGGCGGTGCGCCCGGGAACGGGCCGGTGGTGGGGCCACCGTCCTCGGGAGCATCCGGCTGACCGGTCGCGCCCGCCGTCGAGTCCCACCAGGATGAGGTCGTGTGGGTCGGGTCGGCCGGACGGCGGGCCTCGCCAGGGGCCTGCTCCCCGGGTTCGTCGGCGGTCTCCGCGGACGCCTCGGCGTCCGGGGCCTCGGTGGCCGGGGCCGGGTCGCCGCCGCGCGCTCTGGCAGCACGCCGGGCCCGTGCCTGGTACTCCGGACCGTGCTTGCGTGGATCGGCGTATTCCTTCGGGTTCAGCGTCCAGTACGTGCCGCTGGTCGTGCCGTACCAGTTGGCACCGCCCCAGTCGGGCTCGAACGGTTCGGCATCCGCCCCGTCATACGAGGTCGAACCGAACGTGGCCTTGTTCGGTGCGCGCGGCTTCCCGCCCGGTGGCGGGGTGCCCGGCGTCCCCGAGTCGGGGCGTGGCTCGTAGGTGCGCCGGCGTCCGGGACGGCCGGAGGCTGCCGCCTTTGCCGGCCGATCCGTCCGGCGTGACCACCCGGCGCCGCTGGCGCCACTCGCGCCCGGTGCCGCCTCCCCGTTCGTGCCTGTCTCCCCGCCCTTGCCGGTCGTCCCCGAAGCGCCCCCGGCTCCCCCGCCGGCAGGCGGCGCGTTCCGAGCCCGACCCCCGTACGCCCGGCGCGTCGCATCCGCGGCGGGATCCCAGGGCGCCGCGGCGCGGGCGGCCGTCGTGCGACCCCGGGCGTGCCCGGTCCCGCGAGCCGCTCGTAGGCGGCCTGGATCGCCAGGAAGCGCGGTAACGCCGCCTCACCGGCGGCGTCGGGATGATTGATCTTGGCCAGCCGGCGATAGGCGCGCTTGACCTCGTCCAGCGTCGCGCCACGCTTGAGGCCCAAGGTGCGGTACGGGTCGGGTTCGACTGCCATCGTCAGATGTTGCGCTCCGGGCGTTCGGCGGCCGGTGGCCAGCCGTCAGCCGATGAGCTCACCCACCGGCGCGAGCTCGAACTCGGCGATCGTCTCGGCACCGACACGTCCGTGCGGATCGAGGACGGTCGGGCGGTGGTAGCGGGCAAGGTCGCGGAGGGCGCCGCCGTCGACCACGCCCGCCTGGCGCAGCGCCTCGACCGTCGCCGCCCACGTCCCGCGTTCGTAGCCGTCGCCATCCTCGATCTTGATCGCCATCCCGGTCGCGCGCGCCTCGCTGGTCCCGCTTCGCGGCCCGGGCAGGATCGCGACGCCGCGGAGCGCCTCCATCCCGGCCTTGCTGACCAGTCTTCCGGACGCGGCCTTCATCAGCGAGGTGTCCAGGCGATCGTGCCGCCCGCCGATCATCTCGGGGTTCGCCAGCATCGCGTCGCGGATGATCGTCAACGACGCGGCGACCTCGGAGCGCGGGTCGTCGGCCGGGATCGCCTTCGGATCGGCCAGCATCGCGTAGGCCCGGGCGACCTCGCGCAGGTGGAACGCGTAGGTCTCGACCCCGCAGCCATCGATCGCCGTGCGCAGCTTGGTCGGCGTCGTGCCGTACGCCTGGGCGACCGCCGCGCGATAGGCGATCTGCGACGGGTGGCTCGCCTTCCAGTACTCGGTCGGATCCCAGCCCCGCAGCCGGGAGAGCAGCAGCGAGACCGTGTGCTGCCCGGAGCACATGTGGCGGACCGGGCCGGCCTTCTCGCCGTCGCGAGCCAGGCGCGCAGCCGTCAGCTCGTCGAGCGGGGCGCCCTCGGACCCGCAGGCGAGGAGCGTCTGGCTGACGCCCGACCGGCGATAGAGGCCCTGGAGCGTCCGGACGTGGAGGTCCTCGCCCGAATGCGAGCTGGCCAAGATCGCGATCTCTGCGGGCTCGAGGTCGAACGTGGCGATGCCGCCCGCTTCGATGAGCGCGAGCAGCCCGAACGGCTTGACCGTCGAACGCAGCGTGACCAGCCGGTCGGGGTCACCCAGCTGGCGGATGATCCGGCCGGCCGCGTCCGTCTCGACGATGTCACCGCGATGGACGCTCTCCTCGATGCCGTTGCGCATCTGTCGCGCGACGATCGGCGACACCATCCGGCCGCGCCCAGCCGACCGCGTCGAGCGGGGCTTGGCTGGAACGGCAGGAGCGGGCACGACCCGAGGATACCGCGACGATTGCTACGATGAGGGCCGAGAGGCCAAGCCCATCCCCCGGAGGTCCCCGAAGTGCCCCAGACCGCCCCGAACCTCCACGTCTCGCAGCACCCGGCCGTCCTCCACAAGCTCGCGATCCTGCGCGACGAGAAGACCGAGCCGAAGAAGTTCCGCGAGGTCGTCCGGGAGCTGTCGTGGCTGCTCGGGTACGAGGCGCTGGCCGACGTTCGGGTCAAGCCGCTCGAGATCAGGACGCCGCTGGAAACGATGACCGCGCACGAGCTCGGCGAACGGGTCGGGTTCGTGCCGATCCTGCGGGCGGGGCTCGGCATGGTCGACGCGATGCTCGAGCTGATGCCGACCGCCCAGGTCTGGCACCTCGGGCTGTTCCGCGACGAGCGGACGCTGCGACCGGTCGAGTACTACAACAAGCTGCCGGACTCGGCGACCGTCGACCTGTGCCTGATCCTCGACCCGATGCTCGCGACCGGTGGATCGGCGACGGCCGCCATCGAGGTCCTGAAGAAGTGGGGCGCGGTCCAGCCCGTCCGGATCAAGCTGGTCAACCTGATCGCGGCGCCCGAGGGCGTGGCGGCGGTCAGCGCGGCCCACCCCGATGTCGACATCTACTGTGCCGCGCTCGATCGCAGCCTCAACGAGAAGGGCTACATCCAGCCGGGGCTGGGTGACGCGGGCGACCGCCAGTTCGGGACGGGCAAGTCGGACTGACCCGACCGGGCCGGCGGTCAGCGCTTGGGCTTCGTGGGGACCAGGATCTCGCCCGAGGCGATCCGGGCGGCGAAGGCGTCGAGCTTCGCCTTGATCGGGTCGACGAAGCCGCCCGAGGTCGAGTAGCCGACACCGTCCTGACCGACGCCGAACACGTTGTTGCCGTCCTTGGCGACGCCGTTCGCGACCTCCATCGTGATCATGTACGTGGCGACGTCGGCTCGCTTGAGCATCGACGTCAGGATGGCGCCGCGCACGGACGGGTCCGCCATGAGGTACTGGTCGCTGTCGACGCCGATGGCCCAGAGTCCCCGATCGTGGGCAGCCTGGATCACTTCGGCGCCCGAGTCGCCGTCCGCCCCGAAGATCACATCGGCGCCCGCGTCGTACATGTCCAGAGCTGCCTTCCTGGCCTTGGCCGGATCACTGGCTCCGGCGGAGGCGGCCGGCGGTGAGAGGTACTTGACCCGGACCTTGACGTCCGGATCGGCCGCCCGGGCACCCGCCGTGAAGCCCGCCTCGAACTTCTCGAGCAACGGGCTCTGGACCGAGCCGATGAAGCCGACGTTGCCCGTCTTGGATGTGAGCGCGGCGGCTGCTCCGACGAGGAAGGAGCCCTGCTCCTCGTTGAACTGGATGCCGATCACCTTCGGCGCGTTCACGGTGCCGTCGTCGATGATGCCGAACCAGGTGCCCGGGTACTTCGGGGCGACCTTCGCCACTGGACCGGCCCAGGCGGAGCCGATGGCGAAGATCGGGTAGTAGTGGTCCTCGGCCAGCTCCGTGAGACGCTGCTCCCGGTCGGCATCTGTATCGTCCGGCCCGGCAGTGACCTCCTTGACCTCGGCGTCGAACTGGCCGGCGGCACGCTTCACGCCCGCCCACGCCAGCTCGTTGACGCCCGCGCTTCCGCGCCCGCCAACGTCGTAGGCGATGGCGATGCGCGGTACAAGGCCCGGGACGCTGGCGAGGGCCGAAGGGGTGGTCGATGCCTGCCCCGTCGGGGGCTGGCCGGTGGACGACGTGCCTTTCGTCGCGGTGATGGCGACGAGCGCGAGCAACGAACATGCGATGAGCGCGAGCGGGAACCGGCGCTGCCAGGGGGTCACGGTTCCGGGCTCCTCAGTCGTTCGTTGGCCGGCGTGGCGTCACCATGATGACGGCGTGTCCAATTCGTTGGGTCCCGTTCGTAGCAAGGGTGAGCGGCCGCCCACCAAAGGCGACCCAGAAGACCTCGCGGGAAAGGAACCACCATCATGAGACTGACGACCATGACGCAAGTCACCGTCGATGGGGTGATGCAGGGCAACGGCGGCGCGACGGATGAGGACCGCAACAATGGGTTCGAGCGCGGCGGATGGGCCATGGGCGCCGGCGACGACGAGACGATGGCGTTGATCAACCAGACCTACCAGCGCGCCGACGCGTTCTTGTTCGGACGGCGAACGTACGAGCTCTTCGCCGACTTCTGGGGGGCGCCGGAACGAGCCAGCGCAGCGGTGGTGGATCCGGACAGCAACCCGATCGCGGCTGCCCTGAATACGACGCCCAAGTACCTCGCATCGACCACGATCACCCACCCCAGCTGGAGGAATACGACCGTCCTCTCCGACGACCTGGCGGCTGCCATCGGCGAGCTGAAAGCGGAGCGAGCGGGCGAGCTGCAGGTGCACGGCAGTGCGACCCTGATCCGATGGCTGCTCGAGAACGACCTTGTCGACGAGATGACCCTGCTCGTCGTCCCCGTCGTCCTCGGCCAGGGCGAGCGGCTCTTCCCCGCGGACGGCCCGGACATCGCGCTGGACCTCGTCGACTCGCGCACCGATTCCAAAGGCGTGACGATCCAGGTCTACCGGCCCAACGGGCGCCCGCACTACGCCGACTAAGCAGGAGATGATCAGCGATGCAGTACCTGGTTTCCGTGATCCACGACTCGGCCAGCCTCGCTACCGATGACGAGGCGGCCGCCATCGACATCTTCAACGAGCGGCTCCAGGCGGAGGGTCACTGGGTCTTCGCCGTCGGCCTCGGGGCGCCGAGCACGGCCACAGTCATCGACAATCGGGCTGGGGAGCCGGTCTTCACCGACGGACCGTTCCTGGAATCCAAGGAGTACCTCGCCGGCTTCTGGATCATCGATGCCGCCGACCTCGACGTGGCGCTCAGGCTCGCTGCCGACGGATCGAAGGCCTGCAACCGGAAGGTCGAGGTGCGGCCGCTCCTGAGCGAGTGAGCCCTGTCCGAATCGGCCAGCGGTATTCGTAGAGAAGATGAGAGTCGGCCCGACTCGGGCGGCGAAGCGACGATAGGAGGCGATCCAAGATGACCAGGTACATGATCCTGTTCGATGACGGCGACATGGATTTCCCCCGGGAGGACCTGCCCGAGGTGGCCAAGGCCGCGCACGCCGTGGAGCAGGAGGCCATGCGGGCGGGGGTCTGGGTCTACGGCGCCGGGCTGGAACACCAGGACCCGAGCGTGGTGGCCACCGACGGGACGGTCACCGACGGCCCGTATCCGGAGAGCAAGGAGCACATCGGCGGATTCGCGGTCGTCGAGGTGGCCTCGCGCGAAGAAGCGCTGAAGTGGGCGGGCAAGATCGCTGCCGCCTGCCGATGTGCGCAGCAGGTGTTCGAGCTCCTGCCCGACGACGCCTACGCCGGAGTGAGGGCCGGAGATCGCGTGATCGACGTCCGGGAGGCGATCACCCAGGCGCACCACGAGGAGTGGGCGCGCGTGGTCGCCTCCCTGACCCGACGGTTCGGCGACCTCGACATCGCCGAGGAGGCGACGGCCGAGGCATTCGCGACCGCCACGGAGCGCTGGCCGGTCGACGGCGTCCCTCCCAACCCCGGGGGCTGGCTGACGACGACCGCCAACCGCAAGGCCATCGACCGGATCCGGCGCGAGCACAAGCGCGACGACAAGCAGCGGGAGGCGCAGATGTCGTACGACGACGACCCTCCCCAGCCGCTCGGCGCCATCGACGACGACCGGCTTCGGCTCATCTTCACTTGTTGTCACCCGGCGCTCGCGATGGAGACCCGCGTCGCGCTGACGCTGCGGATGGTCGGCGGTCTGACCATGCCCGAGATCGCCCGTGCCTTCCTGGTCCCGGAGTCCACCATGGGCCGGCGGATCACCCGTGCGAAGGACAAGATCACGGCGGCTCGCATCCCGTATCGGGTGCCGTCCACGGAGGATCTCCCGGCACGCGTCACGGGCGTCCTCGCCGTCCTTTTCCTCGTCTTCAACGAGGGCTACCTGGCGACCGGCCCCGACACCGATCCCGTGCGTCAGGACCTGACCGCCGAGGCGATCCGGCTCACGCGGCTGGTCCGCGAGCTCCTCCCCGAGGATGGTGAGGTGGCCGGGCTGTTGGCGCTGATGCTCCTGACCGAGGCCCGCCGCACCGCCCGGGTGTCCCCGAGCGGCGAACTCGTGACGCTCGACGAGCAGGACCGTGAGGCCTGGGATTCGGCGTTGATCGCCGAGGGTCATCGGCTGGTGCGTGAGCGTCTTGCGGCGGGAGAGGCTCCGGGTCGCTACCAGATCCTCGCCGCCATCAACGCCGTGCACACCTCGGCTCGCGAGATGAGAGACACCGATTGGTGGCAGGTCGTCGCCCTCTACGACCAGCTCGTCCGACTCGATCCCTCGCCGATCGTCGCCCTCAATCGGGCGATCGCGGTCGCCGAGCTCGACGGCCCGGCGGTGGGACTGGCGGCAGTCGATCGTCTCGACGACGACCTGGCGGGCTATCACGCCTACCATGCGACCCGCGCCGACCTTCTTCGCCGGCTGGACCGTGGTCAGGAGTCGCGCAAGGCGTACGACCGAGCGATCGACCTAGCCGGCAACACCGCCGAGACCGCCTACCTCACGCGCCGCCGCGACGAGCTGGGGTAAGGCGTGTCTGAGCCCCGCGACGCCAGGGCCGGGGACGACTCCGCACCTGTCTCACCCGCCCGATTGTCGGGGCTCTCCGTCGCTGATAGTGCGGAGGCGAGGCAGCGGCGATAGGACCAGGAACAGGATCGAGACGGCCATCCCGGCCCAGCCGACGAAGATCCCCCCGCGTACGCCGATCACGCCTGCAACGGCGGCCGCAGTGAGCGCGCCGATCGGATATGCGATCCCGTGGGAAAACACCTCGAGGGTGGCGTTGACCCGGCCCAGGACCCGATCCGGGCTCAGGCCCTGGACGATCGAGAGCTCAGCGACCCCCTCGATCGTCTGGAGGCCGTCGCCGAACAGCTGCGGGATCAGGACCATGATCGTCGCGAGCAGGATCGGTCCTCCGGCGAGCGGCGTGAGGATGCCGAGTGCCGAGGCGCCGGCGGCCGTCCAGATCAACGCCGGGCCGAGCCCCAGGGCGCGGATCACCCGCGAGGCGAACAGCGAGCCGACCAGCGATCCCACGCCGCCGGCCGAGACCACGACGCCGAGGATCACCGGCGGCAGGTGGAGCTCGTCGATGAGGTAGATGGTGTACAGAACGCCGTAGAACGACCCGGCGACGTGGGCGACGACCGACCGCATCACGATCGGGAACAGCACCGGGTGGTTGCGGACGAGCGCCAGGCCCTCGACGATCTCGTGCCGGATCGCCGTCGTGGTCGTCCGCGGAGGCCGTGGCGGCTCCGGCGTCCGGATCAGGATCAGGGAGATCGCGGACACCGCGAATGACACGGCATCGACCAGGATCGCGAACGGGGCGCTGAAGAACTGGACGAGGGCGCCGGCGAGCCCCGGACCACCGATCTCAGCAAGCGACGAGCTCGTGGCTAGCTTGCTGTTCCCCTCGACGACGCGATCGACGCCGATCAGCGACGGGACGTAGGCGGGATACGCCGCGCTGAACAGGACGCCCAGGCAGCCCTCGAGGAACGTGACGAGATAGAGCTGCTCCATGTGCAAGGCACCCGCGGCATACGCGACCGGGATCGACAGCAAGAGCACCGCCCGCAGGGCGTCCGAGGCGATCAGGAGCGGCCGCCGCGGCAGCCGGTCGACCCAGGCACCCGCGAACAATCCGACGAGGAGGACGGCCAGGCTACCCGCCACGACAAGTAGCGCCATCTCCGTCGGCCCTGCTCCCAGCACGAGGAGCGCGACCAGCGGGACCGCGGTGCGCGTCACGACCGAGCCGAGCTCGGACACCGTCTGGCCCGTCCAGAGCTTCAAGAAGTCGGCGTGTCGCCAGAGGGAGCGCGTCGGCGCCGCGTCGGGATCGTTCACCCCGCGTAGCGTAGGGGCCGTGGCGGCCCGCGTGGTCGTTCACAGGCGTCCGGACCGTCCCCTCCCCGGAGGTCACGATCGCCCCGCGCCGTTCAGCACAACACGTCAGCAAGAGGAGATGGTCATGAGCAGCTCGCTCTTGGGAGCGGCGTTCGCACACCACGTATGGGCAACCACGCGATTGATCGATGCGTGTCTCGACCTACCCGTCGAGGACCTGGAGACCAGCGTCCTGGGAACGCGCGGGCCGATCCTCGAAACACTTCACCACCTCGTCGTCAACGACACATTCGACCTGTTCGTGCTGACAGGCGATCGCGAGTTCGACATCGACGACGTGGACATGACCCTGGCCGAGGCTCGCGCCACGATGGAGCGCAACGGCGCCGCATGGGCCGAGTACCTCTCCGGTTCGCTCGACCCCGACGAGATGGTCCACGAGATCGACAAGAGCGACGGCTTTCAACGGTGGGCGCCCGTGGCGTTGAGGCTCGCCGAGGTCCTGGACCACGGCACCGACCACCGCAGTCAGGTCTGCACGGTGCTCACCTCGCTCGGTGTCGAGCCGCCGAGGATCGACGTCTTCAACTACGGGCTCGCAGTGGGCCGGATCACCGAGACATTGCCCGACAGGTAGTTGCGCGGCATCCTCGGCGCCGCCGCGTATCCTGCGTCGGAGGGCAGGCAAGAAGAAGGGGGCTGGCCGGTTGATGGATCGGATGGCGTATCGCCGGCGGCGGATCTCCGTCCTCGTCGTCGCGATCGTGGCGGCCGCGGCGACGCTCGCGACGAGCCCGTCGAACCCCCACGCGAACGTGGACGGCTCGACCCCCGCAACCGTCACCCTCAGTGATGAGGCCCCGCGGGCCGTCGGGCGCTTCGTTCTGACCTTGTCGCCGGGCACCCTCCCTCTCGGGACCACCGTTGGTCCGACGCCGAAGGGCACCGTGTCGTTCGTGGTGTCCGGGTCGGGCAGCACCGGCGCCAGCGGCGATGGACCGGTGCAGATCACGGCCACGGCGATCGGCATCTCGACACCGGCACAGCCAGACCCATACACGGCGGCTCCGTCCTGGCCGATCGACCAACTGTGCCGGATCGCCGAGCCATGTCGCCGAGAGTTCGACGTCTCCGCGGAATGGCTTCAGCCCCGTCCGGAGACAAGGATCGACGTCAAGATCGCCGCCAACGTCGCGATCGTCTATGACCGCTGGGAGTCGCCGCCGCCCGGAGCGAACGCTACCTGGGAGGTCGGCGAGTTCACGGCGGCCGCGCCACCACCGGCGGTTCCCGCGAGTGTCGATCTCGGTCCGAACGACGCTTGGCCGCGATTCACCGATGGCCGCCCGACACATCCTGCTCCGCGGATCCGCGGCGCTTCTCGCCGATCCAACGACCGAGATCACGGCCTACGTCCGTTCGGATGGGACCGAGGGGCAGCCGCCGCAGGCCATGTTGACCATGGTCGCGGACGACGCGGCCGACCAGAGGCCCGCAGATGCCGCCGCATTCATCCAGCCGTTCACAGGTTGCCCTCGGGCCGAGGAGTGCGTTCGCGGCTTCACGGTCGTCGCCCGCTGGATGGGGACCAAACCGGATGACACCGTTGACGTCGATTGGTCGTTCGATGCGATCGCGCGCTTCGTGGACTCGGCTGCGATCCCGCCAGACGCCACCTTGGTGGCCGAGCTCGACAAGAGGCTCGATCTCGGGCTTGCCTCGCCGCGCCTCCAGGGCCGGGCCGAGGGTTCCTTCGACCTGGTGCCCGCCAACGGGAGGAAGGGTTTCAGACTGCGGTTGGTCGTGACCCCACCCAGTCTCGGCAATGCGTTCTTGGGGGCCTCGCCGCCGGCAGTCGCGCTGGTGCGGCTCCGTGCGGCGGTCAAGGACCCGAGCGCGGCGGCCGACCTCGTCGCCTGGGTCTCGGGCCGCAGCTACCGCTCCGAGGTGGGCTCGCTGCCGCTCGCCGACGACGGCACGGAGCTCCAGACGATCGCCCTCCCACTCGACGGCTGCATCGCCACCGAGCCGTGCATCGGGTCCATCGAGATCTTCGTCGATGGCCGGGGCGACCGGGACGCGACCATCAGTTGGGACGTCGCCGTCGAACTCCCCGTGCCAACGCAGGCACTCGCAGCGGGACAACTCAAGGTCGAGGTGGCCCGTGCTCCGTAATGCATGGCGGGCGTTGGTCATCCTGCTGAAGGGCGCAGGGGTGCTCGCCGTGGGCCTGGCGATCATCGTGGTCGTGGGCGGGATCTGGCTGACGCTGAATCCGCCTTTCGCGAACCCGAAGACGGGAAGGTTGCAGGCCTCCGCCTCCCGCGACCTGACCATCGGGGCGGGCCAGACCACGCTCGCCGTCCAGCTGGAAGCCAGGATCAATGACAACGCCACCAAGACGTCGGGCAGTCAACCCGGCCCCCCGACGTTGAGCGCCAAGATCACTCCGACCGACACCGGTTCGGTGGAAGGCGTGCGCCTGCTCCTGGCCCCGGGCGATGCGACCGGCCCCTCCTCAGCGGTTCACGAGATACAGCCAGCGAGTCTCGATTGGACGATGCCGTGCCCGGACGGCCAGGGCAAACCCTGCCGCCAGCTCGTGTCGCTCATCGTCGACGCCCCACCATCCTCGACCGAACGCAAGCTGCGGCTCACGGTCGATGGCGATCTTCGATACCCGACGTTTTCCCCGACACCGGGCTGGTCGTCGTTCGACCTTGACCTCCGACCGGTGGGAGCCCAAACAGGCATGGGCCCGACCCCGGTCGCCGATGCCGGCGGCACCGTCGAGCTGGCCATGGACCGGCCCGTGGTCGCGGTCCCGGTCCACGTCGAGTACGGCGCCGCCCCCTCAACGGGCCACGGTCCCCCGCCTGCCGCGCTTCGGCTCACGCTGGAGGCAGTGCGGCTGACCGACACGGCTCCGGCCGGGTTCGACGCGCCGGAACCCGTCCGAGCCACCTTATTCGCATCCGATGGCACGGTCGTGGCGCGCCTTGGTGTCCGACCCGGCGAGGCCCCGATCCTGGCGGTCGCTCTCGGACCCTGTGCCTCGGGTTGCGTGAGCGACTACCGGATCGCATTCGAGTGGATGGACCGGCGCCCCGAAGCCGACTATCGACTGACCTGGCGCGGCGAGATCGTCGGGTTGCCCGCTGACGACCGGCCGGCCGTGCCCGTTGCGATCCGGGCGGGTGATCCCGAGGTGGCGGCGCTGGCCGGCACGGCGTTCGCGCCGCTACCCGATGCCGGTCCGTTCCGCGGGCAGCGTCCGGTCGTTGGTATCGGTGGGCTCCCCCCGTTCGGTGTCGCATCAAGCCCAGTCCACGTGCAGATGCTCACTACGGCCGCCGTCGATCCAGCCATGGAGATCGGCACGGGCGTCGTGAGCATCGAACCCTTTGCGACCGATGGTCGCGGCAGCCTCGGTGTCCCGTTCGACGTGCAACCGGGAGGGACTGGAGCGATCGTGTTGAATGGCGACGATGGCTGTACTGCCAGCCGCTGTGAGCATTGGATCCTCCAGTCCTCGATCGTGAACCAGACTGGCGCGATCGCGAGTGATCGGCCGGAAGTCACCTGGCAGTTCGAGGTACGGGCGTGGCGCCTGCTCCCGGACCCGACGCCCCTCGCACTCTCCCTGGAGGTCCAATGATCAGCCAGGTGCGACAGACCACGAGGACGATCGGGACCGACGTCCCGGGCGCGCTGCTCCTGCATCCCGTCGTCCTCGCCAGCATCGCGTGCTTCGTCGTCAACGACCACGTGCTCAAGGCGGCTCATCCGGGCTGGCTCACCGGGAAGCTCTCGGACGTTGCCGGCCTCATCTTCTTTCCGGTGCTCATCGCAGCAATCGCCGAGCTCGTCTCGCCGACAGCCCGTCGTCAGGCAGCGGCGATCCTCATCCTGGCGGTGGCGCTCACAGGGCTCACCTACATCGCGATGCTCGTCGTCCCCGTCGGCGGCGACGGCTACCGCTGGTTCATCGGGATCCTGCAGTGGCCTTTCCGGATCGTGGCGGCGATCGCCGCGGGTGCGCCACTCCCCGCCATCGCCCCAGTGCGGTTCGCCGCCGATCCGACGGACCTGATCACGCTGCCCGCGCTGCTCGTGCCGCTCTGGCTCGCGATCCGCGGCCGCTAGGCGGGTCAGGTCGAGGGTCTCGGGCGGCTGCTCGCGCAGGAAGTCGAGCAGGCCCTGGTTCGCCCAGGTGTCGTACTCGATCAGGCGATCGAGGTAGGTGGCCATCGGTGGAGTCTAGGTCCTACCATCGACCGATGAGAAAGCTCGACTTCTACATCATCCTGACGGCCGACGGTATGTACGCGGACCTCGATGGTGGCCTCGACCACTACGAGCCGGCCGAGGACGAGCATCGCTACGCGAACGGCCTGATCCGCGATGCCGGCGAGATCGTCTACGGCCGCGCCATGTACGACGTGATGCGCTACTGGGACACGGTCGATGTCGACGATCCCGCTGTCGACGACGTCGAGCGCGAGTTCGCGCGGTTCTGGGCAGCGACGCCAAAACGTGTCGTCTCGCGCGGGCAGCCGGAGCTCGGCCCGGCGGCGACCCACCTGGAAGGCGATGTCGTCGAGGCGGTCCGGCGGCTCAAGGAAGGGCCGGGTCCTGATCTCAGCCTCGGTTGTGGGGCAGAGCTGCTGGCAACGCTCAGCCAGGCCGGCTTGATCGACACGTACCGATGGCTGGTGACGCCGAAGGCGATCGGCCAGGGCAAGGCGCTGTTCCGGTCGCTCAAGGCGCCGCTCCCCTTGCGGCTCACGGGCACGCGGACCTTCTCGTCGGGGAGTGTCCTCCTCGAGTACCAGCCCGCGTCCTAGCGGCCCCGCGCAATCCACGAATTCGGGGGTTGACATCTCACCTCGCCGGTGTACATTACCGAAAGGTTATATAACCAAGTAGTGATGGACATGCAGCCGAACGACCCCCTCAGCACGACATTCGCCGCCCTGGCCGACCCGACGCGGCGCGCGATCCTGGCACGACTCGCCCAGGGCGAGACGTCGGTCAAGGACCTCGCCGCACCCTTCGACATGAGCCAGCCGGCCATCTCCAAGCACCTCCGCGTGCTCGAGAAAGCCGGTCTCATCGAGCAGGGACGGCAGGCGCAGTGGCGACCGCGTCGATTGCAGGCGGGGCCGCTGCGGGAGGTCGCCGATTGGGTGAGCCAATACCGCCGCCATTGGGAAGAGAGCTTCGAACGACTGGATACCTACCTGCGTGAGGTAGGAGAACAACAGGAGCAAGGAAATGGGGAGCGCGATGACAGCGACACGGATCGACAGGGGTAGCACCCCGACAACGACCATCTACTCGGAGGGCGGCGACCTCGTCTTCGAGCGCACCTTCGACGCACCGCGGGAGCGGGTCTGGCAGGCATTCACCGATCCCGAGATCGTCCCTCGCTGGTGGGGACGCCATGGCACGACGACGACCGTCGCCGAGATGGACGTCCGGCCCGGCGGCAAGTGGCGCTACATCAGCAGCGCCCCGGACCGCGACGACGTCGTCTTCTACGGCGAGTACCTGAGCATCACTCCGCCCGAGGGCTTCGAGTGGACGTTCATGTTCGATGTCGAGGGCGTCGGCCCGCAGGGCGGCCCCGAATCACATCGATTCGAGGACCTCGGCGGGAGGACCAAGGTCGTCTCGGTCGGGCACATCGGATCGCCCGAGATCCTCGAGGGGGCGCTGTCGACCGGGATGGCCGAAGGCGCGATCGAGACGTGGGACCGCCTGGCGGCCGTGCTGGCCGAAGGCTGAGCGATCCGATCGAGGCCGGGCGTCGCGTGGGGCGCCCGGCCTTTCGATTCGGAAGCGCCGCCGTCAGTCTGGGTCGATCGCGATCCCGAGCTCGTCGAGGGATTCGAGCAGCTCCTGCGCGTCGCGATAGACGCGGAACGCACCTGCCGACCGCAGCTCATCCTCGCCGTACCCGCCGCTCAGCAGACCGACGCTCAACATCCCGGCTCGACGTGCAGCCAGGAGGTCCCACACCGCGTCGCCGATGACGTAGCACTCGTTGACTGGGACGCCGAGCCGTTGCTGACAGGCGAGGAAGAGATCCGGCTCTGGCTTGGCGCGCAAGACGTCGCCACGATCGACGACGACCACGTCATCCGGCACGTCGAGGGCGCTGAGCGACTTGTCGATCTCCGGTCGCCGCCCTGATGTCGCGATGCCGTAGACGACTCCGTTGCGGTGGAGCGCGGCGAGCAGCTCGACAGCGCCGGGGAGCGGCCGCCGGTCAGGAAGGATCTCGCGGAAGATCTCGCCGTGGCGGCGTTGGAGCGCCGCGCTCTCCTCATCGGTCAGGTTGCGCCCGATCTCGCGCGCGACCGCCCGCGCGAATAGGCCGCCGCTCATCCCGATCCGTCGGTGGATCCGCCAGCCATCGACCGGAAGGTCGATCTCGAGCAGCGCCCGTTGCCACGCATAGACGTGCGCATAGACCGTGTCCACGAGCGTCCCATCGAGGTCGAAGATGAGTGCCTGCATCGCTGGTGAGTATGAGCCTCACCCGGACCGGCGCCGCCATGCGGTCAGCCTACCGCTCGCTGGGTCGAGCCAGACGAGACCCGGCGACTCTGGAGGCGCGCCAGTCGACGACAGCGCATGCATCCAGCCTCGCGATGAACCAGGACATGCTGCGCTGAAGATTCCTGGAAAACGCGCCAGCAGGTTTCGATTCGTCGCGGTCGGACGGACCACCCATACCGATGCGACGCGATAGGGCGGGCCGTTGTCGATGGTGGCGGCCAGATCCATTGCTTCGGCGCGTTTGCGTGCGGTGCCCCGGGCCGCTGCACCCACGTCACCGAAAGTGTTCCACGCTTCTTCGATGATCAGCACCCGATGGCGACGGTCGCGGACGCAGACGTCGATCGACCGCGATGGGTCAGTCGGACGCGTCGGCAGTTCAAACGTGGCAGTCCGTTCGGTCTCACGGGCAAGCATCAGCAGACGTTCCTGCATCGCGAGATGGCCGGAATCTGTAGGGCCGCGGAGCGCATCGAGCGGTCGCGAGAAGGAGACGGCAAGCGGCTGACCCAAGGCGACCCCGATCGCGATCCACAAGCTCAGGGAAGCGCCCTCTCCCCTTCCGAGCTCGATCTGGCTGATGCGCGTCGGATCGACGCCGACACGATCGGACAGTTCTCCCTGTGTGATGCGCATCCGTTTGCGACCCGATCTAACCACCTCGCCCAGAGAGCGAGTGACCGTGCTGGTCAGACGGGCTGCTTCTCGAGCCTGGTCGGTGGGTCGATCCCGTGTCCTTATCGTTCCCGACATGAATGGGAGTCTTACATCGAGCCCTTCACTGCCCATTAGCGTTCGATCGCCGGAGGCTGACGTCCGTTTCGCGTGCACTCGAGCGTGGATCCGAAGGGGTCGCCGCCACTGTTCGCCTAGACCGGGGCCTTATGCCGATACAAGCCCCGAAGTTAGGAACCTGGTTCCCGCGGCGGGCGATACGGGGTCGAGGCGGCGGGCGATTCGCGGCGCCAGCAATTCGTGGCGCCAGCGATTCGCGGCGCCGGCGCGGCGCGGAACGTGGCCACGTCCCGGCCACAGCCCCACGCCCCGGAATCAGAAGGGCCGACCCTCGCGGGCCGGCCCTTCGTGTCTGCGAGATACGACGAGCGGCTAGTTGCCGCCCTCGGTGACTTGGACTTCGCCCTTCTTGAAGTCGGCGCCCTTGGTGTCATCGCTGATCGCGGCCAGGGCCGCGGTCGCGAGATCCGTTCGGTATGCCTCGGCCGGCGGGGCGGCCTTGATGATCTTGGCGGCAAGCGCGACATCCACGGATCTGCTGCCACTCGGCGGGATCCATCATCCCGATGCCGTTCGGCGACGGCCAGACCAGTGGGTTGATCTCGTTCATCATCCACGCCTGGTGGCCGGCCCCGAGGGTCGAGCCGGCGTTGACCGTGTACTGGACGCAGTCGGCCGGCTTCGTGCGGCAGTAGATCCAGCCCTGGAACGAGGCCTTCAGGAAGCGAGTCGCGATGTCCTCGTTGACCGGCCTGCGCCAGCCACGACGCCCGCGCGAAGAGCGCGTCCTGGAGCATCGAGGTCCCGACGTCGTTGTAGTTGATGACGTTGAAGTCGGTCGGCTTGATTGAGCTCGCCGGTCTCCGGGTTCTTGGCCTCGAGGACCTGAGCGTACTCGTTGTAGATCATCGCCTCGGCGACGTCGATCTCGCTTCGACAGCAGGAGGGCTCATGTTGAAGTCCTGGACGACCTTGGTGTAGTCGGTCCCTTCGGCCAGGCCGGCCTTGGTCGCGGCCGCGGTCACCTCGAACTCATTGCCGAAGCCCCACGCGCCGACCTTCTTGCCCTTGAAGTCGGTCGGCGTGGTGATGTTCGAGTCCTTCCAGGAGACCGACAGGGTGCCCGAGCGCTGGAAGACCTGGGCGATGTCGACGAGGTCCGACGCCGGCGTACCCTCGCGCGCCTCGAGCACCTTCGGCACCCAGCTGATCGTGAATTCGGGGCCATCCGCCGCCGAGCCGACGGCCTGCGGGATGACGTCCGGCGCCACCGTCGAGCAGCGTGACCTTGAGTCCCGCCGCCTCGAAGTAGCCCTGCTCCTGCGCCGCGAAGTAGCCCGCGAACTGGGCCTGCGGGTGCCCACTGGAGCTGGAGCCGGACCTCGTCGAGGGCGGCGGCGCTGGCGCCTGGGCTGCCGGCTGCACTTGGGGCCGTGCTTGGGGCAGCGGCGGATGCGCCGGCACTAGGAGCCGTCGATGCACCGCCCCCGCTGCACGCGGCGAATGCGAAGCTGGCCGTCGCGGCCAGTGCAAGGAATTCTGCGAGTCCTACCCATGTGCTCCTCCTCTTATGTTCCCCCGCCTCGCATCGAGGCATGCCAGGGGATGACCAGTCGCTCCACTCCTGCGACGACGAGATACATCGCGATGCCGGTCAGGGCCACGAGGATGATCGCCGCCCATGTGACATCGAAGCGAAGCGCTCCCGCGCTGCCCACGATGACCTGGCCGAGGACGCTGCTCGTCCCTCCGAAATACTCCCCGACGATCGCGCCGATGAGACTCAGCGTCGTGCCCACCTTGAGGGCCGTGAAGAAGTATGGCAAGGCGTTCGGGACGCGAACCTGGCGCAGCACCGTCCAATCGGAGGCGGCGTACGAGCGCATCAGTTCGAGCGCGGCCGGTTCGACCTGGGTCAGGCCACGGGTCACGTTGACCAACACGGGGAAGAACACGAGGACCGCGACGATCATCATCTTCGACAGCGGGTTGAGCACGCCGAACCAGTTGTTCATGAGTGGCGCGAAGGCGATGATCGGCACCGCGCTCGCCCCGATCGCGACCGGCAGGAGCGAGCTCCCGGGCGGTCGCAAAACGGGCCGTCAGCAGCGCCACGACGACGCCAGCCGTCGTCGCCGATCACGAGCCCTCCGAGTGCCTCGGTGAGGGTCGCGATCGCCGACGTCTGGAGGGGCCATCGCCCGGCGCTCCAGTTGTCCCGGAGCGCGGTCACGATCTGGCGACGGTGCCGGCAGCGGGAGGCCTCGGATGTCGACGTTGCCGACGACGATCTCCCAGAGCGCGACGACTGCGAAGAACACGACAGATCGCCGGCAGGTAGTAGGCGACCGTGCGCAGCCAGCGGGATACCGGGCTGCTGGCCCCGACCGGACGCCCCGCCGCCGCGACCGTGCCCGTCACCCGATCCCGCCTTCGGCCTTGGCGCGATCGAGCGAGGCCTGCGAACCCGGGGCGGACGTGGCTCCGGGCGCGCCCGGTTCGGTGGCGTCCGCGTCGCCGCGGCGGAGCGCCTCACGCACTGCGGTCACGAGCTCGAAGTAGCGCCGCTCCTCGCGCGTCTCGACGCCGCGCGGGCCGCGGCAGGTCGACCTCGATGACGTCGGTGATGCGACCGGGCCGCGCGCTCATGACCACGACCCGCGACGAAAGGAAGACCGCCTCCGGGATCGAATGGGTGACGAACACGACGGTGATCCCGGTCTGCTCCCAGATACGCAGGACCTCCTGGTTCATCCGCTCGCGGGTCATCTCGTCGAGCGCACCGAACGGCTCGTCCATCAGCAGGATCGACGGCTCGAAGGCGAGCGCCCGGGCGATCGCGACCCGCTGCTGCATCCCGCCCGAGAGCTGGTACGGATGGTGCTTGACGAACTCGCTCGAGCTCGACGAGGTCGAGCATCTCCTTGGCCCGCGCACTCCGTCGCGCGCTGTCGTAGCCCATCAGCTCGAGCGGCAGCTTGACGTTGTCCTCGACCGACCGCCAGTCGAACAGGACCGGCGCCTGGAAGACCATCCCGTAATCGCGATCGAGGCGGGCGCGGGCGGCCGGCTTGCCGTTGACCTCGACGGTGCCGGCGGTCGGTGCCACGAGGTCGCCGATGACCCGCAACAAGGTCGACTTGCCGCAGCCTGACGGGCCGATCAGCGAGATGAACTCCCCGCGCCGGATCGTCGAGGTCGATGCCCTTGAGTGCGGTCGTGCGTCGCCGTGTCGCTGGTGAAGACCTTGTCGACGCCCTGGATCCGGACGACCGGACCGGCCGATGTCCCAGTCATCCTTCGGCCGCCCCCGGCCGGCCGCGCAACGCGACGAGCTCCAGTGCGCGGATCATCACGAAGAACGTCACGCCGAGCAGCGAGGCGACGAGGATCGCTGCCCACAGCTTCTCGGGGCCGGTGATGTACTGCTGGTTGAAGTTGATGATCGCCCGGCCCAAGCCGTTGGGGATCCCGCCCGGTCCCTCCCCGATGATCGCCCCGACGATCGACGCGGTCGCGGCGATCTTGAGCGCGGTGAACAGGTACGGCATCGACGCCGGCAAGCGGAGCTTCCAGTACGTCGCCGAGCGCGCCGGCGGCGTACGAGCGCATCAGCTCGAGGGCGCGCGGGTCGGGCGCCCGCAGACCGCGGATCATCGCGATCGTCACCGGGAAGAACGTCAGGTACGTCGCGATGACCACGACCGAGGTCACGTTCGGCCCGAACGCGAAGACGATCATCGGCGCCAGCGCCACGATCGGGATGGTCTGGCTGGCGACCACATATGGCACGAATGCCCGCTCGGCGAGGCGCGAGTGGACGAAGACCGTCGCGAGCAGCAGACCGAGCAGCGCCCCGACGATGAACCCGATGACCGCCTCACGCCAGGTGTAGAACGCGGCACCGACCAGGAACTGCCCGAGCGTCGACTCGGCGTTGCGCTGAACGGGGGCGGCCAGCGCGGCCAGGATGTTCCACCAGTGCGGCAGGTTCAGGTCGGAGGCGAAGGCCCAGCGGAACGGCGGGAAGTGCTCGATGTCGATGTCCGTGCCGAGCACGTTCTGGAACCGCCACGGGACGCCGCCGACGAACTTGACCGACTCCCAGATGACGAGGATCGCGACCCCGAACAGGACATACGTCAGGATCCGGCGGGCGCGCGAATGACCGGCTCGAGGGGTCGCGGCCGCCTGCGCCGACCCGGTCCGGGTCAACTGCGGGAGCAAGTCGATCGGGCCGGTCGTCGCCATGGGTCAGCCGGTCACCGCCTGGTCGGCGATGTCGAGGGCGGCATCGATGATCTCGAAGCCCTCGGCCAGCTGCGCGTCCGTGATGCACAGCGGCGGGTTGGTGTGGATCGAGTTGTTCGGGGTCATCGTGTACAGCCCGTTCTTGCGCAGGAACCCGGCGATCGCCTTCATCTCGTCCGACGTCCCGTTGAACGGCGTGAGCGGCGTCCACGGATCGCGTGTCCGGACGAGATCGATGATCCCGAACAGGCCCAGGTTCCGCGTGGCGCCGACGCTCGGATGTCGCTCGGCGAGGCGCTTGTGGTGCTCGCGCATCACCGGATCGAGCCGGGCGGCGTTCTGGATGAGCCCGTCCTCCTCGTAGACCCCGATCGTGGCCAGAGATGCGGCCAGGCTGACCGGGTGGCTGCTGTAGGTCAGCCCGCCGTAGAACATCTGGTTCTCGAACTTCTCGGCGATCTCGCGACGCATCGCGACCGCACCGAGCGGCAGGTACGAGCTGGTCAAACCCTTGGCCATCGTCATCAGGTCGGGGGTGACATCCCAGTGATCGACCGCGAACCAGCGCCCGGTGCGGCCGAAGCCGGCCATCACCTCGTCGGCCACCATCAGGATGTCGTTGCGGGTGCAGATCTCGCGGACGCCCGCGATGTAGCCGTCGGGCGGGATGAGGATGCCGTTGGTGCCGACGATCGTCTCGAGGAAGACCGCCGCGATGTTCTTGGCGCCCTCGTAGCGGATGACGTCCTCGAGGCCCTGGAGGCTCTCGGCCACGGGACGTGGTTCAGCCTCTCCCCAGCGGTGCGTGTCCGGGTAGCGCACGACGCCGACGATGCCCGGGCTCGTTCGCCCAGCGGCGCGGGTCGCCGGTCAGCGTCATCGCTCCGAGCGTCGCCCCGTGGTACGAGCGATAGCGGGCGAGGATCTTGTGCCGACCGGTCGCGGCACGCGCGAGCTTGATGGCGTTCTCGATCGCCTCCGCCCCACCGAGCGTGAAGAAGACCTTGTCCATGTCGCCGGGCAGGATCTCGGCCAGCTTCGCCCCGAGTCGCGCCCGGATCTCGGTCGCGAAGGCCGGCTGGACGTACTGGAGCTTGGTCGCCTGCGCCGTGATGGCATCGATCACACGGCGGTCGCCGTGGCCGATGTTGACCGACATCAGCTGGCTGTTGAAATCGAGGATGCGCTCCCCCTCAGGGGTGTACAGGTAGACGCCCTCGGCGTGGTCGATGGCGATCGGATCGACCGCGCCCTGGACCGACCACGAGAAGAAGGTGTGCTCCTTTGAGAGGCGCGCGATCTCCTCGCTGGTCATGGCGCCTTGTGTGGTCGTGATGCCCATGGGTCACCTCGGGGCGCGTGCCGGCAAGGCGCTGGCCGCAGCGTGTGTCGGACGGTGTACCCCACCGTCGTCGGGTGGTGATTACAGCACAACGGCGAGGCGACGGCGACCCCGCCGAGTCAGCGCAGGAGACGCCGACGCACTTCACCGAGGCTGTCGAGGACCAGGATGATCCCGAGGCCAAGCAGTCCAGCCAGGAACAGCTCGCGCAGGTACGTGATCGCCAGGATCAGCGCCGAGATCATCGCCAGGACGACGGTGATCTTGAGGACAAGCTCCAGGACGTTGCGGTCGAAGAACGACTCGACCGCGAGATACGAGCCGATGAGCACGACGATCGCCAGGCCCGGCGGCAGGATCCGGAACCAGACGATGATCGCCAGGGCGGCGATCAGCAGCCCGACGCTCAGCGCGGCCCACGCCTCCCCGAACGCCCGACGGCGCGCGACGGACGGCGGTTCGGGCTCCGACGCGTGGTGGAGATGGAGGCGCGGGTCGTCGCGATAGCCGGCTCGCAGGGCGGCCAGCCGGTCGTGACCGGCGGCGATCGCCGTGCCGAGCTCCACCTCCTGCGAGCGCAGGCTGGCCAGCCGCTCCTCGCCGACCTTGAGCTCCAGGGCCCGTGCCGCCCGATAGTGGTCCAGGCCGGCTGCGCCTCGGACGGCCGCCATCTCCGCGTCGAGCTCCGGGAGCGAGATCGAAAGCGCCTCGGCTTCGGCCACGACCGCCGCTCGCGCAGTCGTCAGCTCCTCGATCCTCGTTTCGAGGGTCGGGATCGCCTGCTCGGCCGGTGCGACCTTGCCCAGCCCGGCGAACCCGAGCGGGTCGTGCCACGACTGGCGGACCGAGCCGGTCCGGGTGTACTTCGGCCCTGCCGGGGCGCGCTCGCCGGCGAACCGGTCCCCGGTATCGAGCCCCCACAGGCCGCGATAGCGGTCGATCCAGCCGTCCTCGTCGCTGACGATGATCGGCGTCCATTCGACGTCGCCACCGGGACCGACGACCTTGCCGTCGCCTCGGGCGTAGTCGACGAATGGGACGCTGAGGGCGCGCTTCGTCCGCGCCGCCAGGTCACCCGGATCGGGCTGGGCGAGCGTGTCGCGCCACACCCGCCGCAGCAGGTCGAGCGGGCCGCGGATGTTCCGCTCGCCCGGGAACGGCAGCAGCATGATGTACTCGCCGCGCTCGAGATAGGTCGCGTGCGACCCGGCGCCCGGGTAGACGACCGGATGGCCATCCTGGATCTCCATCCGCGGGTCGTCCCATCGGCGGCGCAGGTCATCGCCCTTCTCGTCGTGGGCCGCCGCGCAGAACCAGGCGGGCTCCATCGTGCCGTCGTCGAGCGCCTCGAGCACGACGAAGCACTGCTCGAGGTCGGCCTCGTGATCGTTGGCGCCATCGAACGTGGAGCGCCAGTCGTTCATCGCGTAGAAGAACATGTAGTGGAGGACGACCCAACGGCCCTCGCGAACGACCCGACCGTGGTAGACGACCCGTGGGTCGCGGGCCGAGATCGCGTCGTAGCGCTCCGAAGCGGCAGCCGCCGTGCCGCCCGGAACGCGGCCGCGCGCGAGCAACGATGTGACCAGTCCCGCATCGACGAGCCGTGCCGGGAGGCCGACGCGCGCAAGACGACCCGGGGCGGAGAACCGCTGGTGCTCGGGCCGGCTCTGCCACCGCCGCAGCTCGAAGGCCGACATCGGCTTGGGGACGAACCTGAGGAACTGCGCCTCACCGGGCAGCGGATCCCCCACCGCGGCCAGTCGCTCGAGATCGAGCTCGCCGGCCGGGATGGAGACACGCGCCTCGCGCAGGTTCGGCCCGGTCAACAGCTCGCAGGCCTCGACATACGACCCGGCGGCCATCGGGAAGAACAGCTCCCCGTCGGTGAACCGCAGGATCGGTTCGTGGCTGCGGAGGAGGTCGAGGTCCGTGGGTTTGCTCACGATGTCGGGACCAAGCCCCGAAGGGCCGTTCGCACGTCACGCTGGTTGAGATAGAAGACGGCAACGCTGTTGATGAGCATCGAGCCATAGCGCGCCTCACCGCTCCACCACCAGCCGAGGTCGATGGCGAGGATGAGGCCGGACGACACGATAGCGAGGACCCATGCCCAGTGCTTGTTGCCGAGCAGGCCGATGACGACCAGCACGCTCGCGATGAGCAGCCCGACGATCAGGATCCGGGCGATGACCTCGAAGTCGGAGCCGGGCGGCGGCTGCGGCAAGGGCGATCCGCTCCGCACCCAATCCGCGAACTCGCTGCCGTGGATATCCAGAAGGGAGGCGACGAGGGTCACCGCGCGGAGAGCCGTCAGGACGACGATGACGACGATCCCGAGGGGATAGCGCGTCCTCGGCAGGCGCCCGTTAAGGGTCATCGGGACAGGCTACCAGCGGCCGACGCTGCCGGAACGGGTCTGATACACGTCGTCACCGAGGCACCAGGACCGAGACGGCGCCCGGGACGACGCTTACCTCGAGGTTGGTCGGCGGATGGTTGTCACCGTCGATCTCGATCGGCTGGAGCGGCTCGGCTTCGATCGACACCTCGCGGATGGAGCGGCGGATCACCCCGCCGCTGAGCTCGCCGGTCCGGAGCATCAGGGCGGCCGCACCGTGGAGCGCCTCGAGCGGGTTCGCCCCGCCAAGAACGATCAGCTCGAGCCGGCCATCTGTCGGATCGATCGGCTCGCGCGGACCGATCCGACCGGGCACCAGCTCACCGGCGTTCGCCACGAGCACGAGATGGCCGACGATCTCGATCGTCTCGCCGTCGGCCACGATCCGGAACTGAGCCGGCTCGAGACGTGTGAACTCGCGGATCGCGGCGCCGATATACGCCCCGAACTTGAGCCGTCGTTTCCATTCGTGCTCGGCGGCGGCCATCACCCGTGCGTCTAGGCCCATCCCGCAGGCGGCCGTGAAGAGCCGTTCCTGGGGAGCACCTCGCGCCGTCGGCCCGTCGCCGGCCTCCCGCCATCGCGCCCGCCCGAGGTCCAGGCGCCGCGCCCGACCGGACCGGATGACCTCAAGACCCGGTTTGACGCCCCGGATGCCGAGGGCGCTTGCCAGGACGTTGCCCGTCCCGACGGGGATGATCGCGATCGGCGTCTCGCGACCGAGCAGCGCCGCGGCGGCCTCGCGGACGGTGCCGTCCCCGCCCATGACCACGACCAGCGGCGGTCCCGGCTCGACCGCCAGGGCCGCCCGGGTCGACTCGACGGTCCCCTGCTCGATCTGCGGCGCGATGCCGAACCGATGCTCGACCGCCGCGGCGGTTGCCTTGACGATCTGGGCGAGCCGGTTCGGATCGGCCAACCGCGATGCTCGCGGGTTGACGATCACGAGCGGCCTGATGGCGCCGTCCGACGGTCCTGACATCGGTCGATCGTAGTGCCTCAGCCGAGGGCGAGAGATACCCGCGGGCACACGAATCTGCAACCTCGGCTAGACTGCGGCCTGCCGACAGACCCCCAGGTCACATGGGAACCCGGAAAACTCGAACAAACACCCGTTCGCACGGCTCGCATCGAGCCCCCCTCCGGCTACGCCCATTCGTGTCGGCACTCTCCATCCAACCGGTCAAGGCCGGTTATCCACGTCCTGTCGTGCGTCCCCGCGGGTGTCACCGCCCGTCGCGACCCCCACGCGACGTCCTGGCAGGAAGGATCACCATTGCGCACGCTACATCTGGGCGCACGAGCGTTCATCCCCGTCGCCATCGCAGGCGCCATCCTTTTCAGCACCGCCCCGTCGACCCCGGCCGCCGCAACGACGGCCACGACAGAGGCCCAGCAGATCGTCCGGATCGCCAGGGCCCAGTACGGTGACCCGTGGCGCTACGGCGCGACCGGCCCGTCCGCATTCGATTGCTCCGGTCTCGTCGCCTACGCCTTCAAGCAGGCCGGTGACGCCTCCGTGATCCGCTACCCGCGGATCCGCTCGGCGCGCGCGCTCTACCTGAACTTCAAGGCGCGCGGCAAGGCCAGCCGAACCAACCCGAAGATCGGTGACCTGGTGATCTGGGGCGCCGGCTCCCACGTCGGCATCTACATCGGGAACGGCAAGGCGATCAGCACGCTGCGCAACGGCGTCCGGATCCACGGCGTCTTCGCCGTCACGGCGCGGTTCACGGCCTATCTGCACACCGGGATGTCGGTCAAGCCGGCTTCCTGACGCGAACCCGCGGCTCCCCAGCGAGCCGCACGCGAGTCGAGACCCCGCCCGATCCCAGTCGGCCGGGGTCTTTCGCTACCCGGCTCCGGTCCCGGGCGCGACGACGCTCGGGGCGCTGCTGTCGACCGCGGCAAGGCAGGCGAGGATCGCGTCCGCGGAGCGCTCGATATCGTCCGCCGTCGTTCGCCAGCCGGAGACCGACACCCGCATCGCGGCACGACCGGCCCACGTCGTCCCGCCGAGCCAGCACGTGCCGTCGCGCTGGACCGCATCGATCACGGCACGCGTGCGCCGGTCGCCGGCCGTCCCGTCCGGATCGTCACCGTCAGCCTCGAACCGGACGAGGGTCTGGTTGAGGACCACGTCGTTGAGGATCTCGCACGCCCGGACCGGCCGACAGGCGCTCGGCCATCCGGCGCGCGTGGGCACTGTTCCGCTCGATCAGGTCGATGACCCCCGAGCGCCCGAGCGAGCGCAGCGCCGCGAGGACCGCGAACCCCCGCGCCCGGCGCGACGACTCGGGCGTCCAGTTGTAGTTGTCGCGTTCGCCACCCTGCGTCTCGACGTAGTACTCGGCGCCGAGGGTCATCGCCGCGTGATGAGCCGCGGCATCGCGGACGAAGACGAGACCGGAGTCGTACGGCACGTTGAGCCACTTGTGTGCGTCGGTCGACCACGAGTCGGCCTCGAGGGCGCCGGCCATCAGGTGGCGCATCGACGGGACGCCGGCCGCCCAGATCCCGAAGGCGCCATCGATATGGACCCATGCGCCGCTCGCGTGGGCGATCGGGATGAGCTCCTCGAATGGGTCGAACGCCCCGCTGTTCACGTTGCCGGCCTGCATGCAGACGATGACCGGGCCGTCCAGCCCGGCGAGGGCCTCGCGCAGGGCGTCGGGCCGCATCCGCCCCTGCTCGTCGGCGGCGACCTTGCGGACGCGCTCGCCCTCGCGCCCGAGGCCGAGCATCTGGAGGGAGGCGTAGACGGTGATGTGCGATCCACCGTGGGTGATGACCGTCACTGGCGGCGCACCCTGGAGACCCTGTCGCTCGACGTCCCAGCCGGTCCTGGCGAGGACGCCGTGCCGCGCCGCGGCCAGCGCCGTGAAGTTGGCCATGGTCGCGCCGGTCACGAAGCCGACGCTGGTCCCGGCAGGCAGGCCGAGCAGGTCGATCAGCCAGGCGCCCGCCACTTCCTCGGCGACCGCGGCGGCCGGCGACAGGGCATACAGGCCGCCGTTCTGGTCCCAGGCGCTGGTGAGCCAGTCGGCACCGAGCGCGGCCGGCAGGCCGCCACCGACCACGAAGCCGAAGTAGCGCCCGCCCGCGCTGGCGACCAGGCCCGGGTCCGCCGCCGCGGCCAGGTCCTCGACCACCGTGAGCGGGTCCGTCGGATGCTCGGGGAGCGGGCCGCCTCCGCCCATCGCGGTCCGCAGTGCCGCCAGGTCCACCGGGCGGCCGACCGGGCGGGTCGCCAGCGACGCGAGGTAGTCGGTCGCGATGCTGCTCGTTCGGGAGATGAGCCGGGCCTCGTCGGTCATCGTTGGACCTCCTCGCGTGTCGAACGGCATGGACGCGCGACCGTTCGAACGACTGATGCTACCGTGAGCGGAGGCCCGCGTTGAGGAGTCTTCCGATGGACCACGCCGCGTTCCAATCCTGGCTCGACCGCTACATCGATGCCTGGAGACTCCTCGATCCGGTCGCCATCGGCGACCTGTTCAGCTCGGACGTCCGCTACGCCTACGACCCGTTCGAAGAGGCGGTCGTCGGGCGCAAGGCCGTGGTCGACTCGTGGCTCGACGGATCCGGACGAACCGGGCTCCTGGGAGGCCGATTACGAGGTCCTCGCGATCGATGGCGACGCGCACGTCGCCCACGGCCGGACCCGCTACCTGACCGACGACCGCTCGGGCATCGACCGCGAATTCGCGAACGTCTTCGTCTGCCGCTTCGACGCCGAGGGCCGCTGTCGCGAATTCACCGAGTGGTACATGCGACGGAGGCCCGAGGCCCTGCCCGACTAGCGCGATTCTCAGAACGTGCATCGTGTGGGCGCCAGAGCGAACTGGGGTGTACATTCTCCCCTCTTCGGTACGTCAGTTGAGGTGACGCACGACATGGCCCGAACCGTCCGCGGCGCGCTCGTCCAGGCGAGCTGGACCGGCGACAAGGAATCGATGATCCAGAAGCACGAGCAGCGGGCCCACGAGGCGGCCGAGCAGGGCGCCCAGTTCATCCTCTTCCAGGAGCTGTTCTACGGACCGTATTTCTGCCAGGTCCAGGACGCCCAGTACTACAGCTACACCGAGCTCATCCCGGACGGCCCGACGACCAAGCGCATGCAGGACCTCGCCAAGCAGACGGGCATGGTCGTGGTCGCCCCGATGTACGAGGAGGACGAGAAGGCCTCGGGCATCTACTACAACACCGCCGCGGTCATCGACGCCGACGGGACGTACCTCGGCAAGTACCGCAAGACCCACATCCCGCACGTCAAGGGCTTCTGGGAGAAGTTCTACTTCCGGCCCGGCAACCTCGGCTACCCGGTCTTCGAGACCGCGGTCGGCAAGATCGGCGTCTACATCTGCTACGACCGCCACTTCCCCGAGGGCGCCCGGGCGCTCGGCCTCAACGGCGCCGAGATCGTGCTCATCCCGAGCGCGACCTCGCGCGGCCTCTCGGAATACCTGTGGCGGATCGAGCAGGTCAGCCACGCGGTCGCCAACGGCTACTACGTCGGGACCATCAACCGGGTCGGCATCGAGGCCGACTACGGCGACGACGACTTCTACGGCCAGAGCTACTTCGTCAACCCGCGCGGACAGTTCGTCGGCGACGTGGCGAGCAACCAGGACGAGGAGCTCATCGTCCGAGACCTCGACCTCGACCTCATCGCCGAGGTCCGCAACACCTGGCAGTTCTACCGCGACCGGCGACCCGACGCGTACGCGGACCTCACGCGACCCTAGAACCGGATACCATCCCTCCGGCTCGGCCGTCTGGAGGAGGACGGCCGAGCCGCTTTCGTTTCGGGGAGGCACAGGACGCATGCAGTTCGGCTTCACGCTCAAGCCCGACCACACGATCGAGCGGACGATCGCGCTCACGCGTCAGGCCGAGGACGCCGGGTTCGACTACGGCTGGCTCTTCGACAGCCACGTCATCTGGCGCGACCCCTATCCGCTGCTGACGCTGATGGCGCAGGCCACGACCCGGCTCCGACTCGGGACCTGCGTCACCAACCCGGGGACCCGCGAGCCGTCGGTCACCGCGTCCACCCTGGCCATGCTCGACGAGCTGTCGGGCGGCCGGATGGATCTCGGCATCGGTCGGGGCGATTCCGCGCGGCGCGTGCTCGGCAAGCCACCGACGACGATGGCCACGCTCGAGGAGGCGATCACGGTCATCAAGGCGCTCGTCGAGGGCCGGACCGTCGCGTTCGAGGGCACGGACCTGGAACTTCCCGTGGACGGGCAAATGGACCCTGCCCGTCTGGGTCGCGGGCTACGGCCCGATGGCCCTGTCGATGACCGGCCGCGTCGCCGACGGGCTCATCCTCCAGCTCGCCGACCCCGACCTCATCCGCTGGTTCGTCGACCAGGTGCGCGAGGCCGCGCCGGGCAGCCGGGCGGGATCCCGACTCGATCCTCATCCAGGCGGCGGCGGCCGGCCTTCATCGGCCCGCGTCGAGCTCGGCCGCGAGCGGACGCGCTGGTTCCCGGCCCTCGTCTCGAACCACGTCGTCGACCTCGTCAACAAGTACCCGCGCGAGCAGCTGCCGGCGAGCCTGACCGGCTACATCCGGGACCGCGAGGGCTACGACTACCTCCACCACGCCGAGGTCGGCTCGTCGAACGCCGCCTTCGTCGGCGACGACGTCACCGACCGGTTCTGCGTCCTGGGGACCGCCGACGAGCACGTCGCCAAGCTGCGCGAGCTGGCCGCGGCCGGCGTCGACCAGTTCAACCTCTACCTCATGAACGGCGACGAGGAGGAGCAGCTCGAGGCCTACGGCCGGGACGTGATCCCGGCCTTCGCGCTGAGCTCGCGCAGAACGTCCTGGCCCCATCGTCAGGCTGGTCAAGCCGTCGACCCCGGCGGAAGATGCCGGCAGGACAGCGCTGTGGCGCCCCGAGCGCGGTCGATCGACCGCGATGAGCCCCCGGGAGGACCGATGTTCGGACGACTTCGCACGCGCGATCCGTGGTGGGACGATGGCACCGGTGCCCGCAAGACCCATCGCCGGGTCCGGATCGAAAGCGTCATCGCATTCAGCATCGCCATCGTCGCGTGCGGGGTGACCGTGGCCCTGTGGCTCCGGGCCCTCGCACCGCTCGCCGGAGAGCTCGGCCTCAGCTGAGGGCATCCGCGCACCGCTCGCGGCGGTGTAAGCGGTCACCGGCGTTTTCGCCTCCGGGCGTCCGTGCGATGACCTGCGGAGGGGTGCGGGGCGGTCCCTGGCCTGTATGGGCTACTCGACACCACGCTCCGGGCGTGCGGACGATGGGGACAGCCGTCACCGAGGCCTGACATGTCCGGTCGATCCGTCCCGAAAGCAAGACGCGCTGCGCTCCCTGCGCTAGCGGCGCTTGCCATCACGGTCCTCGCGCTCGCCCCGGGTGGGCCGGGCGTTCCGGAGGTCCGCGCCGGAGCAACGGTCAACCTCGACCAGTGGGCGACGAAGGCACCGGCCTGGCAGAACGGCAACCTCAACGGCAACAACACCCGCTATCCCGAAGGCGGGATCGTGCCGTTCCGACTCGCCATCGAAGGGCTGAAGGCCGGCGCACACACCATCACGATCCAATACGACTTCACCGCCGGGGGGCACAAGGCGTACGACTTCCTCGCCACCTACACCGGTTGGGTGTCGCCCTCGATCTGCGGCGCGGGTGGCGGCGGCGTGTCGTCGATGTGCCCGTCGATGCCGGGTCAGCAGCTCGGCCGCCTTCCCGTCCGACGGGTTCTCGACCGACGGTCTGACGGTCCGCGGTGCCGAGGAATATTCGGGCGTCTCGCGACGGCTGACCATCTGGGGCGGGACGATCGGGTCCATCAGCGGCCCCAGCCATGCCGGTTCGACCGGCGGGCAACAGCACCGCGGAGTTCGCCGTCCACTTCACCTCGAGCGGGTCGGCGGTGCTCCTGGCCTGGGGTGGCCACCTGGCGCAGTCCCGCTACTGGAACCTCGCCGCAGGGGGCGTCCGCGACGGCGCGGGCGAGGTGTCGGGTGCGCCGTGGCACATGCGCACGCTCCAACTCGACGGGTCGGGCAACAAGAACCAGGATCGCAGCATCCAGCCGAGCGCCATCGTCGGTGAGCTGGGGCCGCGTGCCCTTGCACCTGCGGGGCCGGCGCCGGCACCTGCGGCGACACCGCGAGCGACGCCCGCACCGCGCGCGCCCGCACCGACGCCGAGGGCGGCCACTCCGGCTCCTCGAACGGGGACCGGGGGTGGCACGACGACGACGGCCCCTCTTCCGACGGCTCCGCCGACATCGATCGACGGGATCACGCCGGCGGCTGACCGACGACGGCACGGGGCCTCGTCCTCGTCCTGATCGCTGTCTGCTCGTCGGTGGGCTCGTCGTCGGGAGTCTCCCTGAGGTGGCGATCACCGCCCGGCGGCTGACCTGACATTCCCCTACGATGGCCGTCCTGACCGACCGCCGAGTGCCTCGTGGAGGGATCGATGCGCACGCTCATCACCAACGGCACGATCGTCACCGCCGACGGCTCGTCCGCCGCCGACGTCCTCATCGACGGCGAGACGATCGCCCAGATCGGACCTGACCTCGCCGCCGCCGGAGTGACCGCCGACGAGACGATCGACGCGACCGGCAAGTACGTCATCCCGGGCGGCATCGACGTCCACACCCACATGGAGCTGCCGTTCGGCGGGACGTTCGCCAAGGACACCTTCGAGACCGGGACGCGCGCGGCGGCGTTCGGCGGCACGACCTCGATCGTCGACTTCGCCGTCCAGTCGCAAGGGCCAGTCGCTGCGCGAGGGCCTCGACGCCTGGCACGCCAAGGCCGAGGGCAACGCCGTCGCCGACTACGGCTTCCACATGATCATGAGCGACGTCAACGACGAGACGCTCGCCGAGATGGACGGCCTGGTCGCCGAGGGCGTCCCCGACTTCAAGCTGTTCACCGCCTACCCGGGCGTCTTCTACAGCGACGACGGGGCGATCTTCCGGGCGATGCAGCAGACCGCCAAGAACGGCGGGCTGATCATGATGCACGCCGAGAACGGGATGGCCATCGACGTCGTCGCGGCGCAGACCGTCGAGGCCGGCACGACCGACCCGATCGGCCACGGCCTCGCGCGCAAGGCCGTCTTCGAGGGCGAGGCGACCAACCGGGTCATCCGCCTGGCCGAGGCAGCCGGCGTCCCGGTCTACATCGTCCACCTCTCGGCGCGCGACGCGCTCGAGCCGGTGCGCGACGCGCGCGACCGCGGCACGCAAGGTCTTCGCCGAGACGTGCCCGCAGTACCTCTTCCTGTCGCTCGACGACCTCGGCAACGGGTTCGAGGGCGCCAAGTTCGTCTGCTCGCCGCCGCTGCGGACGAAGGACCACTGGGACGACCTGTGGACCGGGCTCGTCAAGGACGACCTCCAGCTCGTCTCGACCGACCACTGCCCGTTCGACTTCCACGGCCAGAAGGAGCTCGGGCGGGGCGACTTCCGCAAGATCCCCAACGGCCTGCCCGGCGTCGAGGACCGGGTCGACCTGCTCCACGACGGCGGCGTCGTCGGCGGCCGGATCATCCGAAGGAGCGCTGGGTCGAGATCATCTCGACGGCGCCGGCCAAGATGTTCGGGATGTACCCGCAGAAGGGCGCGATCGCGGTCGGCTCGGACGCGGACATCGTCGTCTACGACCCGAACCGGCGGCACACGATCTCGGCCGCGACCCACCACATGGACGTCGACTACTCGTGCTACGAGGGCCGGTCGGTCCAGGGCGGCAGCGACATCGTCCTGTCGCGCGGCTCGGTCATCGTCCGCGACGGCGAGTTCACCGGGCGCAAGGGCGCACGGCCGGTTCATCAAGCGCGCGCCGGCCGACTACGCCCGGATGAGCTGACGAGCGGGAGGACCGATGAGCGCGATCGAGGCCACGGTTCGGGCACGTCAACGTCACGGCGACGCGACTGGCGCCGACTGGCGGCGTTCTACACGGACGTGTTCGGCTGCGAGTTCGTCCCGCCGAGCGCGACATCCGGAGCGCCGACCTCGACGCCGCGACCGGCCTCCACGACGCGCACCTGACCGGCGCCCATCTGCGGCTGCCGGGGCACGGCGACACCGGACCGACGCTCGAGATCTTCGAGTACGACGCGATCGACGGCGCACCCCGGCACCCAGGTCGACCGACCGGGCTGGGGTCACGTCGCGTTCCAGGTCCCGGACGTCCCGGCCGCGGTCGATGCGGTCGTTGCCGCCGGCGGCGCCCGGTTCGGCGACGTCGTCGCGATGCAGACCAAGGACGGTCGGCACGATCACCTGGGTCTACGCGACGGACCCGACGGGAACATCGTCGAGCTGCAGGCCTGGTCATGAGCCCCCAAGTGGCCGATGCGCCGCGTCGCGAGTCCCGTGGCACCGCGGCCGGCTGACGTGGCCGCGATGACCGTCGACGCGGACCTCGACCGGCTCGCCGACATCCGGGCGCTCGTGCGCGACGTCGCGCTGTCGAGCGACGCCCCGCCGGCGTGCCTCGACGACCTCGTCCAGGCGGTCGACGAGGCCGCGACCAACATCGTCCTCCACGGCTACGAACGGCGCGGCGGCGCGATCGATGTCGACGCGCGCCTGGTCGACGACCACATCGTCATCGTGCTGTCGGACACGGCACCGACGTTCGACCCGACGACCGTTCCGGAGCCCGACCTGTCCGTCCCCGCGCTCCGACGCCATCCGGGCGGGATGGGGATCCACCTCATCCGGCTCGCGACCGACTCGATCGTCCATCGACCACGACGGGGCGGTGGCAACATACTGACCCTGACTCGCTCGCTGGATCCCCGCCCCAAGGAGGAGCGATAGATGGCACTGCAGACCACCATCGAGCGTGTCGAGGGCCGCGTCCCGATCACGGTCGTGGCGCTCGACGGCGAGCTCGACGCGTCCAACTTCGAGCGCCTCATCGAGGAGGTTCGAGGGCTGTACGACGCCGGCGACCGGACCCTGCTGCTCGACCTCTCCGGGTTGACGTTCATGGCGAGCTCGGGGCTCGTGGCGCTCCACGCGATCGTGCTCGTGATGCACGGCGACGAACCGCCCGACCTCGAGGGTGGCTGGTCCGCCTTCCACGCGTTGACCAACGCCGTCGACGGTGGCGAACGCCAGGCGGAGGTCCAGCTGTGCGGCACCCAGCCCGCCGTGACCCGCGTGCTCGAGCGGACGGGGCTGGACCGGCTGTTCGTGTCCCATCCCGATCGCGCGACCGCGATCGCCGCGATCTGACGCGACGTCCCGGTCGGCCATGACCGACCCCGGCGCCGCGCTCGACCCCGCGCGCGTCGAGCGGATCCTGGCCTCCTTCGCGCCCGCGACGGATCGCCTGCGGGTCGCGGTGGTCGACGCGGCCGGCGATCCGATCGCCAGCTCCACGGTGCACGCCGGGTCGCCGGGGGACGGCGTGGCACCGGACGCCGATCTGGTGCTGGACATCCATTGCGCGGGCGGTCTCGTCGGACGCGTCGTGGCGAGTGGCCCCGCGATCGACGATCCGACGGTCGTCTCAGCGCTCGACGCACTGGCCGCCGGGCTCGGGGAGCTGGCCGAGGCCGACTACCGCTCGTTGGCGTCCGAGCTGGCCCAGGCGCGACTCGCGCAGCGCAGCTTCGTGTCGCTCCGCGGACCGGTCGTGCCCGGGCTACGACCTGGCGAGCCACTACGAGGCGGCCCGCGAGATCGGCGGTGACTTCTTCGAGCTGTTCCAGCTGCAGCGCCGGCGTCGGCCGGTCGGCGTCGTCATCGCCGACGTCACCGGCAAGGGGATCGGCGCCGGGATGCTGATGGCCTTCGCTCGCCCGGTGATCCACGCCGCCCTGGACGCCTCGCCGGGGCCGGCCGATGCCCTGGAGCGGACGAACCGGATCCTCGTCGACGAGATCCGCAGTGGCCTGTTCATCACCGCGATCGCGGGCGTGCTGGATGTCACGACGGGGCGGCTGCGGATGGCCAACGCGGGGCACGAGCCCCCGCTCATCGTGCCGGGCGACGACGGGCCGATCAGCGCCATCGAGGGCGGCGGCGTGCTCCTCGGCGCCTTCCGGTCCCTGGGCGCGCCCGAGCTGGACGTCCGGCTCCGGCCCGGCGACAGCCTCGTGCTGTACACGGACGGGGTGACCGATGCGGTCGGCCCGTCGGGCGAACGGTTCGGCGAGCCACGCCTGCTGACGACCATCGAAGCCGCCCGTCGGGGGTCGGCGCACGACATCGTCGCCGCGCTCCGAGATGCCGTCGCGGACTTCCGCGGGAGCGTCCCTCCGGCTGACGACGTGACGATCGTCGTCATCGGACGTCATCGGACGTGATCGGGACCGGCGGGCCCGGTCGTCGTCGACGGCGGCCTGGCGACCGAGCTCGAGGCGGCCGGTCACGACCTGTCCGACCGGCTCTGGTCGGCGCGCCTGCTGCTGAGCGAACCGGACGCGATCGAGGCTGTCCATCTCGCGTACTACCGGGCCGGGGCGCAGGTCGCGACCACGGCAAGCTACCAGGCGACGATCCCGGGGTTCGCGGCGGCCGGCCTGGATCGCGCGACCGCGCTCGAGGCGATCCGGCGGAGCGTCGTGCTCGCGCAGCGGGCGCGTGATCGGTTCGCGAGGAGACCGGTCGCTCGATCGACGGACTGCTCGTGGCCGGGTCGGTCGGGCCGTACGGGGCGATGCTCGCCGACGGCTCGGAGTACACGCGGCGACTACGACCCGGGGAAGCGGTCCTGCGCGACGTCCATGCGCCGCGCATCGAGGCCCTCCTCGAGGCCGGCGTGGACCTCCTCGCCTTCGAGACGATCCCGACCGTCCGCGAGGCCGCGGTGCTCCTCGACCTGCTCGCCGAGTCGGGCGCGACGGCCTGGCTGTCGTACCAGTGTCGTGATGGTGAGACGACGGCCGCCGGCGAACCCGTGGCGGAGGCCTTCGCGCTCGCGGCCGGCGCGACCGGGGTCGTGGCCGTCGGCGTCAACTGCGGCCCACCGCGCCACGTGCCGGCCCTCCTGGCCGCGGCCGCCGCTGCTGCCCCGGACATGCCACTCATCGCCTATCCGAACCGGGGCGACACATGGGAAGCCGCCGCCCGCCTCTGGGTGGCGAACGACGGCGATCGGTACGACCCGAAGGTCGTGGCGACGTGGTCCACGCTCGGAGCCACGTGGTTGGGAGGATGTTGCGGGACGGGCCCGGCGGAGATCGCCGAGCTCGCCCGTTCGATCGCGGGCTAGACGGCCTCGGCCGTCGTCCGTCGCGAGAAGATCCGGATCGCGGCCAGGATGAGCGCCTCGACGAGGGTCCACCCGATGAGGGCGACGATCGCGGCGACGTCCAGGACCGAGCCCTGGTCTGCCGTCACCCGGTTCATCGAGAACATCCCGATGAACGGGTCGACGAATGGCTGGGTGATGTTGATGACGAACTGGACGACGTCGTTGCCGCGATTGGCGACGAGCAGCAGCAGGACGATGCGCAGGATGAGCGCCACCTGCAGGATCCCGAACAGGAACGTCACGACACGTGCTGCGTAGGTCGTCGGGCCGGGGCCGGACGCGACGTAGGCCGTGTCCGTGGTCCGGACGCTGGTTGCGACCGGAGCCGGCGGCAGCCGCCGGAGCGACGTACGGGTCGGTGGCGACCGGCGGCGTGGTCGTGGTCTCTCGTGTGGTGGTTCGTTCGTAATCGGTCATGGTCATGCCTCGCTAGGGGGTCCGACGACCAAGGTTGGACCCACGGGCATGCCCGGAACGCTGCGAAACGTCGGTCGCGCGCTTGCAACCGCGTGTCACATCACGCGGCTGCCTCGTGGGAGCTGGCGCGCCCCTAGCGCGTGCGCGGGAACCCGAGATCGATCTTGGATGTCCCCGGATCCGGCCAGCGCGAGGTCACGATCTTGGCCCGCGTGTAGAACTGGACGCCTTCGGGGCCGTACATGTGCAGGTCGCCGAACAGCGAGTTCTTCCAGCCGCCGAAGCTGTAGTACGAGACCGGCACCGGGATCGGCACGTTGATGCCGACCATCCCCGCCTCGACCTCGAACTGGAACTGGCGTGCTGCGCCGCCGTCGCGGGTGAAGATCGCTGTGCCGTTGCCGTACGGGTTGTCGTTGACCAGCTTGACCGCTTCGTCGTAGGTCTTGACCCGCATCACGGTCAGGACCGGTCCGAAGATCTCGTCCTTGTAGGCGTCCATCTCGGGCGTCACGTTGTCGATCAGCGACACACCGAGGAAGAAGCCGTCGGACTCGTCGTAGAGCGGGTGATCCCGGCCGTCGGTGACGACCGTCGCGCCCTGGGCCGGCCCGGAGTCGAGGTACGAGGCCACCTTGTCGCGATGCTGCTTCGTCACCAGCGGCCCCATCTCGGACGCGGGGTCGCTGCCCGGCCCGACGGTGATCTTCGGCAGACGCGTCTTGATCGCCTCGACCAGCGGGTCGGCCACGTCCCCGACCGCGACGATCGTGGCGATCGCCATGCAGCGCTCGCCGGCCGAGCCGTAACCCGCGGAGACGGCGGCGTCGGCGGCCATGTCGATATCGGCGTCGGGCAGCACGATCATGTGGTTCTTGGCGCCACCGAGCGCCTGGACGCGCTTGCCCGCCTTCGTGCCGGTCTCGTAGATGTAGCGCGCGATCGGCGTCGACCCGACGAACGACACGGCCGCGATGTCGGGGTGCTGAAGGATCGCGTCGACCGCGACCTTGTCGCCGTGGACGACGTTGAAGACGCCGTCCGGGACCCCGGCCTCCTTCAGCAGCTCGGCGATGTAGTTCGACGCCGACGGGTCCTTCTCGGACGGCTTGAGCACGAACGTGTTGCCCGCCGCGATCGCCGTCGCGAACATCCACATCGGGACCATCGCCGGGAAGTTGAACGGCGTGATGCCGGCCACGACGCCGAGCGGCTGGCGGATCTGGTAGACGTCGACGCCGCCCGATACCTGCTCCGAGAAGCCGCCCTTGAGCAGGCTCGGGATCCCGGTCGCGAACTCGAGGTTCTCGATGCCGCGGGCGATCTCGCCGAGCGCGTCGGATGGGACCTTGCCGTGCTCGGCGGTCAGGTGGGCGGCAAGCTCGTGGCGGTTGGCCTCGACCAGGTTCCGGATCTTGAACATGATGTCGGTGCGCTTCGAGAGCGAGGTCGCGCGCCATCCCGGGAACGCGGCCTTGGCGGCGGCGACGGCCGCTCCGACCTCCTCGACCGAGGCGAGATCCACGTGGCGTGTCAGCGTGCCGGTCGCAGGGTCGTAGACCGGGCCCTCGCGGCCGGACGTCCCGGCGACGAGCGTGCCACCGATCCAGTGGCTGACCCGACCCGGGGTCGGCGTATTCGTCCGGGCGCTGCCCGGCTCTGCGACTTGTGTCATCGGTGGACCTCGCTGGTGGGAATCGTCACGATACTCCTCGGTCAGAAGCGTGGGCGCGTCTCCGGGTCGGGCCAGCCCAACGGGTCCAAGGGCAGGTCGTCGGCGTCGTCCGTGGCTGGTCCCCGCCGGCGCACGGTGAGGATCACCAGGGCCACGGCACAGCCGATCGCGATCCCGACGGCGATCAGCCCGCCGGCGTTGAGGCCGGCCGCCACGACCGGGTCGCGCCACGTGGTCGACACGAAGGCCCGAACGATCGCCCACAGGCCGATCGCGACGAAGAAGAGGCGTGCCGTCGCGGTTCCGGAACCCTCCCAGGAGGACCGCGATGGTCAGGATCGCCAGGACAGCGAGGGTCCCGATCCCCTCGTAGGCCTGCGACGGGTTCGACGGCAGCGCCGGCACGAGCGAGCCCCACGGGCCGGGACCGAGGTAGGCCGTCGCCCAGTCCGCATCGCTCGCGACTGCCCTGGCCCGTGCCGGTCAGGACCATCGTCAGCTTCCCGGCACCGAGCGCGAACAGGACAGGCAGCGCGGCGAGATGCAGCCAGCGACCGACCGACGGGCCGAGCAGGCTCGCGACGTAGCTTCCCGTCAGAAAGCCGCCGACGACGGCGAGCCCGAGCTCGAGCCCTCCGATCGACGGATCGAGGAGCTTCTCGGGCGCGGAGCCGAACGTCCCTTCGTGCATGATCAGGTACCCGAGACGTGCCCCGACGACCGCTCCCGGCACGATCCCGACCGCGACGAACGCGACGTCGTCCGGCCGCAGGTCGCCGGCCCGGGCCAGGAGGCCGGCCACGACGAGCGCGGCGATGAGCACGCCGACGAGCGCGATCGACCCCCAGCGCACGGTCAGGTCGCCGAGCAGCTGGACGGTGGGGTCGAAGTCGAAGGTGATGACGGCGATCGGCACGGTGGCGATGAGTGTATCGAAGGAGGCCGGCGGGACACCCCGCCCGTCCTTCGGTCACGCCGCGTCCCTCGTGAGAGCTGTCGGCGCGCCGACACATTCGCTGTCCGTGGGGGCCTCGCCCGCACACGACGGACCGACATCATCGGGCCAAGCCGCAGGTCGCACGCCGGGGGGCGTCCGACCTGGAGGGTATCGGCGGCGGACGAGTCTGGGGGCTCCTACCACCGCACCAGTTCGTCCGGCCCGCGGGGACACGGGCCGGACGTTCGTTTCGAGGGGGATGGGACGACGATGGCAACCATCGGCTCGGGCCCCGGTGTCCGTCTTGACGTGGACCTCCTTGGCCGCCTGGACGCGCGCACGACCGTCGGACGGCATATCCGCCTGCCGGGTCGCCACGCCCAGGCGCTGTTCGCGCTCCTCGTCCTCACCCGCCGGCCACGCTCGCGGGAGGCGATCGCCGCCGACCTCTGGCCGGACGCCGGTGTCGGATCCGCCGGATCGCTGCGCCAGGCGCTCTGGCTCGTGCGCCAGGGGCTCGCCGAGGCAGGGATCGCGCCCGAGGGTTTGCTCGACATCGACGGCGACACGGTCGGGATCCGGATCGATGCGCAGATCGACCTCGACGTCACGCGCTTCGAGGCATGCCTCGCCGACGACGCCTGCGGCGCCGAAGCCGCCATCGAGCTCTACCACGGCGACCTGCTCGAGGGCCTCGGCCACGACTGCTTCGCGGCCGAGCGCGAACGCCTCTCCGACCGCTACGAGGACGCCCTGGCGATCGTCGCCGAGCGCAGGCTCGACGCGTGCGACCTGGTCGGCGCGCGCGCCGCGGCCGATGGCCTCCTCGAGCGCGACCCCCTGCGCGAAGAGGCCCACGCCGTGCTGATCGCCGTCCACGGCCAGATCGGGTCGCGCTCGCAGGTCGTCCGCCAGCATCGACGTCTCCAGGAGGTCCTGCGGCGGGAGCTCGGCGAGGCGCCGCTTCCCGACACCGAGGCGATCTACCGCCAGGCACTCGACAGCACGATGCGCCGGGCGCTCGAGCGGGCGTCCGAGATCGACCCGGAGCGGATGCCGGTCCTGGTCGCCGTCGGGCACTGACGTCGCGACGCGGCAGCCGTCGGACCGCGCTTTCGGCGTACCATCGCGCCATGCGCATCTTGAGCTTGACGCTGCTGGCCGCCGCATGGGTCGTGGGCGGTTGCTCCGCGGCGTCGTCGAGCGTCCAGCCATCGCAAGTCCCCGGGGGGAATCCATCCGGGAACATCGCTCTGCCAGCCTCGGTGATCGAGCCGGTCGTCGCTGACGTCGCCAAGCTCGCCGGGGTCCCAGCCGACCAGGTGACGGTCATCTCCGCCGAGGCGTTGACGTTCCCGGACGGCAGCCTCGGCTGTCCGCAACCCGGCATGGTCTACACCCAAGCCCTCGTGGACGGCTACAAGATCATCGCCGAGGCCGGCGGCAAGACGTACGACTACCGAGGGACCGGCTCGACGTTCCGCCTCTGTGCGACGACCTAGGCGGGCAGGCTAGGGAGCCTCGGTCGGGAGCGGCGGGAGCGTTCGCTCGGCGTCCGGGTGGTCGGTCTCGATAGCGGGCGCGATCGGCTCGATCGAGGCCGGAAGCGGGATCGGGCTGTCGTGATCGGGGTGGTCCGTCTCGATCGCAGGCGCCACGGGACCGGACGGTTCATCTCCGGCCGACGGCGAACACGCGGTGACGAGACCCACGGAGAGCAGCGCCAGTAGCCCGATCCAGATCGTCATCCGCACATAGTCTGCCGCACGAACGAGGAACGAGCTGCCTGGAACCATGGATCCCAGACGCGCCGAGGCCCCCGGCGGTGCCGAGGGCCTCGATTTCATGCCCGGGACGACGTCCCGTGGCGTTTCAGGTCGGGGTTACGGGGCCGGCACCACGCGCACCTGCGCGTAGCTGTTGTCCTTGGCGACCTTGGTGACCTCGAGTGAGACGCCGAAGGCGACGCCATCGTCAGCGGGGTTGCCGCTGCCGAGGATGCTGCCGATGCCGATGTCCGCTCCATACGCGGCTGTGAACGGGTTGCCAGGGGTGTCGACCACGCGCGTGCTGTACGGAGCGTTCCCGACGGACGGGACGACCGTCGAGGCATCGACGTCGCGGAAGAAGATCCGGCCGTCAGAGCGGATCTCGATACCCGGATACCAGCCCTTGGTGTCCGTGAACTTGCTCACTGGAGCCTGCGCTCCGAAGTCGGTGCAGTACTCGCTGAAGGGCTCCGCGGGGAGCGCCTCGTAGCACTCACGGAACGGGTATGTCGGCTGCAGGCCGAACGCGATGTTCGACGACTGCGGGCGCGACGGCAGGTTGTTCAGCGTGGATGGATCCTTGTCGGCCGCCACTCCCTGCCGTCGGAACGGGTCGAAGTGGCTGTCGACCAGGAGCAGGCCGCCCTTGGAGCCCGTGCTCGGCAGGGCCGTGGTGTTGGCGGTCACCATGTTGTCGTTGCCATACGTCGTGTCGCGATACCAGACGAGCATGCCGGGCGCGTTGTACTTGATCTTCTCGACCTTCCACGCGTCGTGGAGATAGCTCGAGTCGTACGTGTACTGCAGACCCTTGTCGAAGCCGTCGAAGTTCCGCCACTCGGCGAGGTAGTACTGGGCCTTGGTGGTCGTGCCAGAGTCACGATGCCAGCCGGCGCCAGTTGAGTCTCTGAAGCTGGCGACGGTAGCTGTCCAGTCGCCGTCGGTCTCGGCGTCATCGCTCCATGCGGTCGCGCCGCCTCCGGTGACCGAGAAGTCGTCGGCGAACCAGCCTCGCTCCTGGAAGGCCTCGTCGGTGGCGTAGCGGAGCCGGATCTTGATGTTCTGGCCGGCGAAGCCGCCCAGTTTGACGTAGTCGTGACGCCAGCCGTCGCTGGTACCCGTCAGGCCGTACTTCTTGTCACCGTAGTCATGCATCCGACCATTCGGATCGCCATATCCGTCGTCCGTCGACACGAGGACGTCGGCTCCGGTGTAGACCTTCTGCTCGGCCCATGTCGTGCCGCCGTCAGTGGAGACCTCGAGGAAGCCGAAGTCCCAGTCCTCTTCGATGACATAGTTGTTCCAGAGTTCGAAGCGCGCGTCGGCGGTGTTGGGGACCGTGATGTCGCGGGCGAGCCGGACATCCGCCCAGGCCTGGTCGGCGCCCGAGTACCACATGCTCGCCCCGCTGTGCGGGTCGGCAAGGTTGATGACCTTGTTGGGCAGGTTGATCTTGATGCCGTCCTTGGTGCCCTTCGGCGTGCGGGACGTCTGGCCGAGCTGGACAGTGCGGGCATCATCACCGGGGTTGAGGATCAGCGGGTCTGCCCAGCCGAGCACCCACTTGTCCCACAGGCCCATGTTGGTCGGGAGCGACTGGAAGATCGGGCCGCTGTGCGAGCCCGTGCTCATCAGATCCCAGAAGTCCACCGCGGACTCACCGGCTCCGGACGTGTCGTACAGATCCGGGAGGCCAAGGTCGTGGCCGTACTCGTGCGCGAAGACGCCGACGCCGGAGTCCTCTGGCTGGACGATGTAGTTGGACACCTTGATGTTCGTTCCCGGGACGGTGTATCCGGCGGTCGACGAGGAATGTGCCCAGATGGAGTAGACGCCCTGGGCGCCACCGCCGCCGGACTTGTCCTCGCCCGCGTGCACGAGCACGAGATGGTCGACGGTGCCGTCCGGCTCGAGGAGATCGCCGTCATCGTCGATGTCGCCCTGGTCCTCGACGTCGTAGTCCGCCCAGGGGAAATTCGGCTCAGCGGCGGCGAGCGCGTTGACCGCGTCCTTGCCGAGGGCGCCGGCGCCGTCCGGATTGTCCGGGTGGCCGTTCATCGACTGAGGGATCCCGGCGGTCCACTTGCCGTCCACGAGGGTGCAGCGCGAGGCGCCGTACCACGCCTCTGAATGCGGGACGGTGACCCAGTCGGTGGCCGCGCCGTCCACGGTGTACGCGCCCTTGGACATCTCCTCGTACATGTTCTTCATCGTGTAGCCGGAGATGTCGAAGCCCGGCTGGCCGTCGGGACCGGTCAAGTCCGTCCGAACGCGCTGGGTGATACCGCTCTTCGTGTACAGCATGTTGTTGTAGTGGGCTGGTCGAGAAGTCGGGCACCCACATCGAGTTGTTGTCGGCGTGACTGAAGGTCGCCGGGTTCGGGATCGTGTTGTGGACCGGGCCGTTCTGGACGGTGCCGGGCACGCATGTGCGGCTCTCGAAGACGGTCTGCGGGACCATCGACGTCGTGAAGTCGTCGTTCGCCGAGTTGTTGAACTCGACGAGGATCGTCAGGAGCTTCGCCTCTTGCATGCCCTTTGCCTGCTTGATCTGACGCGGGCTCTTGTTCTGCTTGATCGCCTTGGCCTCGAGCTTGGCCAGCTGTCGTGCAGCCTTGGGGTTGCCCGAAGCGAACTTGCGGTCGAAGGCCGTGGCCTGATCGAGGGCGGACTTGTTGGCCGGTCGGTAGACGCCGTCCTTGCCCTTGACTTCCTTCCCTGTCGTCGATCGTTCGATCTGCGGGGCGACGTAGTTGATGTATTCGTCATCCGCGGCGCCGGGTCCGGCCGGCGAACCGTCGCTCGCGCTGACCAGTCTCTGGCCGACGAACAGCGCCGAAGCCAGAAGGGCGAGGACGATCAGGGGCGTAAGCAGCCGCCAAGCGGCCGCATGCGTCGTGGGTCGCACGATCAGCATTCCTCCAAAGGGTGGTCGCGGGTCGCCGAAAATGGGTCTTCCGGCGTGCGGGGGCTTGCATCCGCCGCGGTCCTCCGTCGATCCGCGCGGACAGTCACCGGTCGTCGAAGAGCCGCACCTCTGGGCAGTGGCGTGCGGGCTTCGTCAATGAGTAAGGGGGACGGTACTCCCAGCGCTTTCCACGGGTCAACCTGAGGGCGTTCTGAGAGCGGCGCCGGCGCACTGTTTGCCGGTGCCACGACGCACCGGTACGACGATGGACCCTTGTCAGCCCAGCTTGTCGACCAGCTCCCGGACCGCGGCCGCCGAGGCGTCGAAGGCGACCTTCTCGTCGGCCGTCAGTTCGATCTCGAAGACGCGCTCCATGCCGCCCGAGCCGAGCACGACCGGGACGCCGACGAACAGCCCGTCGGTGCCGAACTCGCCCTGGAGGAGAACGGCGCACGGCAGGACGCGCTTGCGATCGAGCAGGATCGACTCGACCATCTCGAAGGTCGACGCCGCCGGCGCGTAGTAGGCGGAACCGGTCTTGAGCAGGGCCACGACCTCGGCGCCGCCGTTGGCGGTCCGCTCGCTCGAGCGCCGCGACGCGCTCGGGGCTGAGCAGCTCCGTGATCGGCACGCCCGCGACGGTCGAGTAGCGCGGCAGCGGCACCATCGTGTCGCCGTGACCGCCGAGGACGAACGCGTGCGTGTCCTCGACCGAGACGCCGAGCTCCTGCGCGATGAACGTCCGGAAGCGCGCCGAGTCGAGCACGCCCGCCATCCCGAGCACGCGCTCGCGCGGGAAGCCGGACGCCTTCAGGGCGACGTGGCACATCGCGTCGAGCGGGTTGGTGACGATGATCAGGATCGCGTTCGGGGAATGCTTGGCCGCCTGCTCCACGACGGCGCGGACGATGCCCGCGTTCTTGGCCAGCAGGTCATCACGGCTCATCCCGGGCTGACGAGCGAGGCCGGAGGTGACGACCACGATGTCCGAGTCTGCGGTGTCGGCGTAGTCGTTGGTGCCCGTGATCCGGGCGTCGTGCCCGACGACCGGCGCCGCCTCGGCCAGGTCGAGCGACTTGCCCTGCGGGAGCCCCTCGACGATGTCGACCAGGACCACGTCGGCCAGGCCTGCCTCGGCGATCCGTTGTGCGGTCGTCGCGCCGACATTGCCGGCCCCGATGACGGTGACCTTGTTGCGAGCCATGCCGAATGGAGCTCCTTTCGGGTGTTCGGGTCCCGGCCATTGTAGGTCGGGGTCCCGTCTGGGTCGTCAGATATCGAGTCGATGGATGGACGTCCGTCGATGTCCGCGGGTCGATGGCGAGGGCACGATCGGAACCGATCCACCCCTACATCGGAGTCAGTCGATGACACTCACGCCGGGACTCACCCTCCTCGGGCTCCTCCTCGTGCTCCTGGCCATCCCGCTGGCGTTCAGCTTCGGGCCGTTCGTGATCGGCGTGATCGTGCTCGCCTATGCGGCCCGACGCGCCCACGTCGGCCTTGCCGCCGACGACACGACGTTCGGCACCGTCTGAGGTCAGTCCGCTGGTCGCGGGCCGGCTGCGGCGATCGCGGCATCGACTTGGTCGGCGTAGCCGGCGAAGTTCGCGTGGAACATCGCGACCAGATCGGCAGCGGCCCGGTCATAGGCATCAGGGTCGGCCCACGTCGTCCGCGGGTCGAGGAATGACGCCGGCACGTCCGGGCAGCGGTCGGCACGGCGAACCCGAAGTTCGGGTCGAGCCGGGTCGGGACGGCGTCGAGCGCGCCGCTGAGCGCCGCCCGGACCATGGCTCGGGTGTGGGCGATGTTCATCCGCTCGCCCGACCCCGTACGGGCCGCCGGTCCAGCCGGTGTTGACCAGCCAGACGGGAACGTCGTCGTGCGCGAGTCGCTCGACGAGCATCGCCGCGTACTCGCCAGGATGGCGCGGCATGAACGGCGCCCCGAAGCAGGCCGAGAAGGTGGCCTTCGGCTCCTTGACGCCGATCTCGGTGCCGGCCAGCTTGGCGGTATAGCCGCTGATGAAGTGGTAGGCGGCCTGGGCGTGGCTCAGCCGGCTGATCGGCGGCAGCACGCCGAACGCGTCGGCGGTCAGCAACACGACCGTCCGCGGGCGCCCGGCGATCCCGGTCTCGTCGGCATTGCCGATGAACTCGAGCGGATAGGCACCGCGCGTGTTCTCGGTGATCCGTTCCGAATCGAGGTCCAGCGCGCGCGTCCGCGGGTCGACGTCGACGTTCTCGAGGACCGTCCCGAAGCGGCGCGTCGTCTGGAAGATGTCCGGCTCGTACATCGGCGAGAGGCGGATCGTCTTGGCGTAGCAGCCGCCCTCGAAGTTGAACGTCAGGTCCTTGCCCCAGCCGTGCTCGTCGTCGCCGATCAGGCTGCGCTCGCGGATCGGCCGAGAGGGTCGTCTTGCCGGTCCCCGACAAACCGAAGAAGACCGCGGCATCGCCGTCGCGCCCGACGTTGATGGCGCTGTGCATCGGCAGGACGCCTTCGTCGGGCATCAGGTAGTTCATCACCGTGAACGCGCTCTTCTTGATCTCGCCCGCGTACTCGGTGCCGACGATCAGGATCTCCATCCGCTTGCAGATGGACGAGGATCGCGGTGCCCGTCCGGGTTCCCTCGGTCTCGGGGTCGGCCTGGAACGAGGGGACGCAGATGATCGTGAAGTTCGGCGTGAAGCCGGCGCGCTGCTCGTCGGTCGGCCGGCGGAACAGGTTGCGCGCGAAGATGCTCGCCCAGGCGGTCTCGGTGTAGACCCGCAGCGAGCGACGATGCGCCTCGGCCGCGCCGATGAAGCAGTCCTGGCTGTACAGGTCCTTCGACGCCGTGTACGCGACGAGACGGGCGCGGAGCCGCTCGTAGTTCGCCTCGGAGATCGGACGGTTGACCGCTCCCCACCAGATCTTGTCGTGGCTCGACGGCTCGTCGACGATGAACTTGTCCTCGGGCGAGCGACCGGTGTGCTTGCCGGTGCGCACGACCAGCGGGCCGTCGGCCGCGATGAGGCCCTCGCCGTGGCGGATGGCATCTTCGTAGAGCTCGGCGGTGGACAGGTTGGCGCGGACATGCCGGCCGAGGGCCGGCGACTTGGTCGGGGCAGTGGTTGCCATATGCGGTGGACTCCCTGGCGCAGGCGATCACGCTGATCGACCGGCCGCGCGTGATGCGTGCCCGAGAAGGGTCGCAGGAGTCGGCTTCCGCAGTCGTAAATGTGGGCCGATGCTACCACGTTGCGGGACGGTTGCGACCGGTACGTTCGGTCGCAACCTTCGCCGGTCGGGTCAGCCCGGTCCGAGGGCCTCGAGCACGCGCTCGCAGACCTTGCGCTTCATCTCGACTAGCGATTCCTCGCTGTAGAAGGCCGCGTGCGGGGTCAGGATCACGTTCGACATGCCGATCAGCGGATCGTCCGGCGCGATCGGTTCGCGCTCGAGGACGTCGAGGGCGGCGCCGGCGATCAGACCGTCCCTGAGAGCCGCCACCAGGGCAGGTCCATCGACAAGCCCACCGCGGCTGGTGTTCACAAGGACGGCGGTCGGACGCATCCGGCCGAGCGCGTCGGCGTCGATCAGGTGCCGGGTCGACTCGTTGAGTGGAGCGTGGACCGACACGATGTCGCTGGTCGCGAGCAGGGTCGGCAGATCGATCATCGTCAGACCCGTCGGGCCCGGACCTCGTGGATCGCAGCCCACGACGTCGTAGCCGATGGCGAGCGCCCGCTGAGCCAGGGCGCTGCCGATCCTTCCCACTCCGACGATCCCGAGTCGCTGGCTCGACGCCCGCCGGACACGCCCCGCCAGCCGGAAGTCCCAGGTTCCTTGCTGGACGCCGCGATCGAGGGCGACGATGCCGCGGGTCAGTGCCAGGATGAGACCAAGGGCATGATCGGCGACCTCGTCGACGCAATAGTCCGGCACGTTCCGGACCGCCACACCGAGTTCTGCTGCGGCCACCGTGTCGACGGTGTCGAGCCCGACGCCGTATCGACCCACGGCCCGGACTCCCGGCAGGGCGCGGAGGACGTCGCCCGTGATCGGGGCGTACTGCACGATGAGGGCCGTCGCGTCCTCGCCTGCCGCGACCACGTCGGCGGCGGTCTTGCATCGAGCGAGCGTCACGGTCCAACCCGCCGCCGAGAGGATGTCGCGCTCCACATCGATCGAGGGGTGGTCGCAGTCGGTGATCAGGATCGTCCCGCGGGTGGTCATGGGCCGACCGGATCGAGCAGCGCCTTGATCACGGTCCGGGCCGCGACGGCATCGAAGGCCGCCGACCAGTCCACGAGCGGGAAGACAGTGACCATCGGCTCGAGAGCGATCCCGGTGCCCGCAAGGATCCCGATGGCGGGCTCCCATGCGCTGGACGAGGAACTCATCGAGAAGGTCAGGTCGATCGCCCTGCTCACCGCGACATCCCATGGGATGTCGAGATCGGGCACGCCGCTGAGTCCGATCGCAGCCATCCGGCCGCGTCGCTTGACCGCCTCGAAGGCGAGGGCGATGCCGTCGGCCGTCCCCGAGGCATCGATCACGAGATCGGCGCCACGTCCGTCCGTGGCTTCGCCGATCGCCTCCCCGATGGTGGCACCGTCCGCCACACCGAAGCCGAGCGTGGCCGCGAACGCCAGTCGGTCTGAACCCGGTCGGCCGGTCACGAGGACCCGTCCCGCGCCCATCGTCCGTGCGGCGACGGCGGCGAGGATCCCGACCGGCCCCGCCCCGACCACGAGGACCGTGTCGCCCGGATCGACCCGGGCACGGAGCAGCGCTGTCACCGCGATGGCCATCGGCTCGGTCAGCGCGGCGACGATATCGGGCACGCCGTCGGGGACGCGGTGGATGAGGTGGACGGGCATGGTCAGCGAGGCGCTGAAGGCGCCGTCGATCCCCCACCCAGGCGAGCGCTTCGAGGCGCACAGCTCGGCGATGCCGCGGCGACACAGCTGACATGTCCCGCATGCCAGGGAGTGCGGTTCGGACACGACGCGGGTGCCGATCCAGGCGGGATCCACAAGCCCTCCGACCGCGTCGACTCGGCCGACGAACTCGTGACCGAGGGTCACCGGCGGCCAGTATGGGAAGCGGTCATGGACGATATGCAGATCAGTGCCGCAGATGCCGGCATAGATGACTGCGATCCGGACCCAGCCCGGGGCGGGCTCCGGAGTCGGGCGGGCGATGAGCTCGAGATGGCCTTCGCCACGCTCGGTCTTCACGAGGGCCAGCATCACGTCGCCTCGAAACTGACCACGACCTTCACGCCCTGTCCGGTGCGGAAGCGCTCGAACGCGGCTGCCGCCTCGGTCGAGCGGGACGACCTCGCTCACCAGCGATCTGATCATGTCGCCGTCGTCAGCCAACAGCGCCAGCGCGCGGTCGATGTCAGGCGGCGTGTAGACACGATTGCCCAGGATGGTCTGCTCGCGGAAGACGACGGCCTGGAGGTCCACCTCGGCAGGGCGGCCGTACACGCCGACGAGCGCGATCCGACCGGCGGGTCGGACGAGGTGAGGCAGGACGCCGGCGACCGCCGGGACCGCGGCGGCATCGAAGGCGACGTCCGCCAGCCGGCCATCGGTGCGTCGGGCGAGATCGCCGACGGGATCGCCCGGGTCCAGCAGTTCGAGTCCGTAGGTCGCTGCGAATGCCCGGCGAGTCGCCGTCGGTTCGCTCACGAAGAGCCGTCGTGCGCCCGCCCGTGCGCCACGACGGCCAGCAGGAGCCCGATCGGCCCGGCGCCCACGATCACCACGACCTCGCCCTGCCCGACCGCTGCGCGGCGGACGGCGTGGACCGCGACGGCGAGCGGCTCGGCGAGCACTGCCAGATCGGCGTCGACCCCGGCCGGGACCCGGTGGATCCGGTGCGGATCGACCGCAACGCTGCCCGCGAGCCCGCCGTCGACATCGATGCCGATGAGCCGGAGCTCGGAGCACACGTGTGCCTCCCCCATGCGGCAGGCGACGCATGACCCGCAGGCGATCAACGGGTCGACGACGACGAGCCCGCGCTCGCTGTCATCACCATCGAGGGTGCCGACGATCTCGTGGCCGAGCGCGAGCGGGAATCGCGCTCGAGGGTGCGACCCCTCGAGGATATGAAGGTCCGTTCCACACAGGCCCACCCGGGCGACGCGGACGAGCACCTGGTCAGGCCGCGGTCGAGGCAGCGCGCGATCCTCGAGAACGAAGCGCTCCGGCGCAACGGCAACGAGCGCTGTCGGCATCAGACCGCCCGGAGGGCGGTCCAGACGGGACCGTCGGGGAAGGCGTACTCCGCCAGCGATGCGGGCTTCATCTCGATCGAATATCCGGCGGCCTCGGGCACGCGGTATCGACCGCCCTCGACGACCACCGGATCGACGAAATGCTCGTGCAGGTGGTCGACATATTCGACCACCCGGCCCTCGAGCGAGCCGCTCACCGCGATGTAGTCGAACAGGGCAAGGTGCTGGACGTATTCACACAGGCCGACGCCGCCGGCATGCGGACAGACAGGGATGCCCGCCTTGGCAGCCAGGAGGAGCACCGCGATCGCCTCGTTGACCCCGCCCAAGCGGCAGGCGTCGAGCTGCCAGACGGTCACCGCCCCGGCCTGCAGGAACTGCTTGACCATGACCCGGTTGTGGGCGTGCTCACCGGTGGCCACCCCGATCCCGAGGGGCTTGAGGGCCCGGAGGATCCGGGCATGACCGAGGATGTCGTCCGGGCTGGTCGGCTCCTCGATGAAGCGCGGTCTCGCGAAGGCGAGGTCGGTCATCCAATCGATCGCCTGGTCGACGTCCCAGACCTGGTTGGCGTCCACCATCAGGACCCGGTCGGGTCCGATCTCCTCGCGGACGATGGCCAGGCGCCGGATGTCGTCGACGCGGTCGCGACCCGACCTTGAGCTTGAATTGGGTCCAGCCCGCGGCCACGCCTTCCCGACACAGGCGGCGGATCTTCGCATCGTCATAGCCGAGCCAGCCGGATGAGGTCGTGTAGGCGGGATAGCCCGAGGCGCGGAGCTCGGCGGTTCGTGCGGCTCGCGTCGGCTCCTGACGGCGAAGGATCGCGAGGGCCTCGTCGGGGGTCAGTTCGTCCGTGAGATAGCGGAACGGCACGCAGCGGACGATCTCCTCGGGACTCATCTCGGCAAGGAGACGCCACAGGGGCTTGCCCTCGACCTTGGCGTACAGGTCCCAGACGGCGTTGACCAGCGCGCCGGTCGCGAGGTGGAGGACTCCCTTCTCGGGACCGACCCAGCGGAGCTGCTGGGCATCAGCGAGCGACGACCAGAAGGCGCCGAGATCGGCTGTCAGCGATTCGAGGGTCCGACCGATGAGGAGGGGCGCCAGGGATTCGATCGCCGCCACGCACAGCTCGTTGCCGCGGCCGCTGGTGAAGGTGAGGCCGTGGCCGGCGATGCCGTCCGGGTGGTCCGTCCGCACGATGGCATACGCGGCCGAATAGTCGGGCCCCTCGTTCATCGCGTCCGACCCGTCGAGGTCCAGGGAGGTCGGGAACCGGATGTCGAGCGCGGTGACGTCGGTGATCGTGATGGGCACGGAGGTCCTCTGGCTTGGGATGGCCGACAAGGTCGGCCGCGTCGGATGCGGAAAGCGGCGGCGGGCGCCTGAGAGGAGGAGATCCAGGCGTCCGCCGCCGTCGAGAGGTGAGATCGGTGTCTTGGCGGCCTACTTGAACTTGGCGGGAGCACGTGGCCCGGCACTCACCGGTAGTGCCGGGCCCTTCGGATGCCCTTTGAGCCGGCGTCCGAAGCGTGCTCCCATGCGGAAGGAGTTACTGCCAGGCTGACGTGAAGTTGGCCGCGTTGTCCTTCGTCACGAGCGTGGTGCCTGTGTCGATGGCCTTCACGTAGTTCTCGCCCTTGAGCGACTTGACTGCCGCCTCGACGCCGAGGTTCGTCATCTTGAACGGCGACTGCGCCATCGTGGCTGTGGTCTTGCCTGCCTCGATGAGCTTGGCCATTTCCGGGTCACCGTCGTAGCCGAAGATCAGCAGCGGGTGCTGCTTGGACTCCGCGACCGCCACGGCACCCATCGCCGGGGAGTCGCACGCCGAGTAGATCGCTGTGAGGTTCGGGTACTTGGTGAGCAGGTCCTGCGTCACCGAGGCGCCGGTCTTGGTGTCACACAGGGTCTGCTGAGCCCCGATCACGACCTTGACGCCAGTACCGTCGAGCGCTGCCTTGACACCGTCGATGCGCTGGTCGAGGTTCGGCACGCCACGCACGGCTTCGAGCAGACCGATGGTGTCGCCCGACTTCAGCTGGCTCTTGATGTACGCGCCGGCAGCCTCGCCGCCCTTGACGTTGTTCGTAGCCGCAACCGCATCCGGCACGACACCGGGGATCGTGTTGTCGACGAAGACGATCCGGACGCCTGCCTGCTGAGCCTCATTGAGGGCATCGGTGACGCCAACGCCCATCGGGGAGATCACGATCGCCTGGGCGCCCTTGGTGACAGCGTCCTGGATCTCCGCGATCTGGCAGGGCGTGTCGTCGTTGGTCTTGCACGCGTTGGTCGTGAGCTCGATGTCGTTCGGGTGATCGGTCTCATACTGCTTGGCGCCCGCGATCATGGCATCCCAGAAACCGCCCGTGGCCTTGGTGAGAAGAGTGACCTTGATCTTCTCGTTCGCGGCGCTCGCGGACGGCGCCGCGGACGGCGCCGCGGACTCGCGGACGGCGCCGCGGACGCGCCGCGGACGGCGCCGCGGTCCCCCCGCCGCTGCTGCTGCACGCGGTGATGAGCATCGCCGCCGCTCCGAGCACGACGAACGCCTTCAGTCGAGTCGACATGTGTGTTGCTCCTTCTTGTCGGATCTTCCTTGTCGGATCTGCCGCACGTGCCGTGCGTCCAGGTGGTGAAGCTTCAAACGGTGGTGCTCCCTCGGGCCCCGACGATCCAGGACACGAGTTGCTGTTGGTTGTCCGCGGTCGCCGGCGCCTCGCCGATCTTGCGGCCGCGGCGCATGACCATCGCCCGGTCCGCGACCGCCATCACGTGATCCATGCTGTGAGAGATCAAGATGACCGCGACGCCGGAGGTTCGGAGCCGATCGACCAGCTCCAGGACCCGCGCCGACTCCCGAAGCCCGAGGGCGGCAGTCGGCTCGTCGAGGATGACGAGCTTCGAGGAGAACGCCACGGCTCGCGCGACCGCCACCGCCTGGCGTTGGCCCCCCGACATCAGCGCCACGTCAGCATCGAAGTCAGGGAGCCGGATCTGCAAACGGTCGAGAAGGTCCTTGGTACGGGTGGACATCTCCTTCTGCTTCATCCACTGGAGACCGCGTGGCAGCCAGGACGGCCCCGCCACTTCGCGGCCGGCGAAGAAGTTCGCCGTCGGGTTGAGGTTGTCGAACAGGGCCAGGTCTTGGTAGACGGTCTCGATCCCATTTGATCGGGCATCGGCCGCCGAGTTGATCTGCACGGGGGCCCCGTCGATCTGGATCTCGCCTCGGTCGAGTTTGTGGACGCCGCTGATGCACTTGATGAGGGTCGACTTGCCGGCGCCGTTGTCGCCGAGCAGGGCGAGAACCTCACCGGCGCGGACCTCGAGGTCGACGCCCTCGAGTGCAACCACGGCCCCGAAGGTCTTGGTGGCATCACGAACGCTCAGGACGGGTTCCACGTCGGAGGGCACCGCGACGTGAACGGCGTCAGTCATGCGAGCCTCGCCTGCATGCTTCGGAACCGGTTCTCGACGAGGGCCCGCAAGACGTCGAGCTCGACCGCGACGAGGACGACCACTCCCACCGCGATGTACTGGAAGTTCGGGTCGAGACCGAGCAGGTTGAGGCCGTTGTGCATGACCCCGAGGATCAACGCACCTGTCAGGGCGTTCAAGACACCGCCACGGCCGCCCAGGAAGCTGCCGCCGCCGATGATCACCGCGGCGATGGCGCTGAGCTCCATGCCCTGCCCGGTGAACGGCGAGCCGGCGTCAGCGGTTCCGACGAAGAGCATGCCGCCGATGGCCCCCGACAGCCCGCTCATGACGTAGACCGAGATCAACGTCCCGTTCATCGGCACGCCCGTGCGGACCGCGGCTTCGGGGCTGCCACCGACGGCGTAGATCCATCGTCCCCAGACCAGCTTGTGCAAGATGACGGCACAGACGACCGCGAAGACGATCACCACGAGCGTGGCGTAGGGGAACCATCCGATGTTGCCCGCGCCCGGGATCCCAGGGATACGTCCGCCGCCGAGCAGGTGCACGATCGGCGGGGAGCCCAGGACGGTGGAGCCACCGGCGATGTAGAGGGCGAGGCCGGCGCAGATGCTCAAGGTGGCGAGGGTGGCGATGAAGGGATGCGGCAGACGCCCCCACACCAGCAGCAGCCCGTTGACCAGACCGACGGACAACCCCGTCAGCAAGGTGACCCCGATGGCCAGCCACGCCGAGTTGGTGTCGCGGTAGACGACAGTCACCATGACGCAGCACAACGAGACGTTCGAGCCGATCGACAGGTCGATGCCCCGGGTCAGGATCACGAGGAGCTGGCCCAAGGCGATGATGCAGACACCGGCGGACTGCTCGAGGACGTTGCCGATGTTCCCGAACGTCATGAAGACGTGGCCCTCGGTGGCCGCCCAGAGGAACAGCATCATCAGCGCCAGGATGAAGAGCGGCCCCGCCTTCAGCGCCAGCAGGACACCCTTGATCGCGCGCGACGATCGGTCGTTGGCCGTATCCGGACCCCTCCCGATCTCAGGCTCTGGTGCGACGTCGGCGACGTCGGCAGCAGTGCGAGTCACCGACTCGTCGTCGAGCACGTCGCGCCCTCCCTTGTCCTGCATCGTCGGGGACTATGCCAGCACGCTATCCTAAAGTCTATAGGATAGAGACGATTGGGATGCTGTAACGTAGCCGTCCAGTACTCGACACGCGAAGGCCGAGATGGACCGTCATCAGATCGAAGCAATCCATGAGTCCGCCGCAGGACAGCGCCTGGCCCAACGGCAACCGCTGCCCGGCTCGGTCTACGAGATCGTCACCGACATGCTCATGACCCACGCGTTCGAACCCGGCGCCAGGCTCAACATCGAAGAGCTCGCCCGCACCCTCGGCGTGTCGCCGACACCGGTGCGCGAGGCCTTGGCACGCGTCGAGGCCGACGGTTTGATCGTGAAGCAGCCAGGGCGCAGCTACACGGTGGCGCCCCTCATGGGGATCGAGCAGGTGCGCGAGCTCATCGAGCTGCGGCTGCTCGTGGAACCCGCATTGGCCGCCAAGGCCGCTGCCCAGGCGGAGCCGAACGAGATCAAGGAGCTGCGCCGCGCTGCCCGGGCCGGTGGAGCCGGCGGCGAGATCACGGCTGCGGCGAACCGGTTGGACATGGTCTATGACGCGACCTTCCACGCGATGGTCGCCGACCTCGCGGGCAACCAGATGATCAGCGACATGCTGACCCGACTGCGCAGCCACCTGCACACCTTCCGGCTCTACTACCACGCGGGCCTTCATTCGGTGACGAAGAACGAGCACCTGGCGGTGGTCGATGCGGTCGCCAAGCACGACCCGGATGGCGCCGAGGAAGCGATGCGCGCCCACCTGGTGTCAGCGCTGGAGCGGCTCGAGACCTTTGTCGACGGTGGGAGCGCGAACGCAGAAGCCAGGCAGATCCCGAAGTTCACCGCTGGGAGCGTCAAGGAGTGACCCGGGCAGTGAACGACGACAGGAGTGGGGCGATGTTGGCCGGTTCCGACCGCGTGTTGTTCGGTGCGGCTTACTACCACGAGTACCAACCGTATGACCGGCTGGATGTCGATCTCGATCTCATGCAGGAGGCGCACTTCTCGGTCATCCGAGTCGGTGAGTCGGTCTGGTCGACCTGGGAACCGGAGAACGGCCAGTTCGATCTGGACTGGCTCGAGCCGGTTCTCGACGGTGCCGCGCGGCGGGGCATCTCCGTCATCCTTGGCACGCCCACGTATGCCGTGCCGCCGTGGTTGGCCCGGCTGTATCCGGAGATCGCCGGCGAACGATCCACGGGCGAACGGATCCCTTGGGGGGCTCGGCAGGAAGTCGATTTCACGCACCCAGCCTTCCTCTTCCATGCCGACCGGGTGATCCGCAAGATCCTTCGTCGCTATGCGGGGCATCCCGCCGTCGTCGGCTTCCAGGTCGACAACGAACCCGGCCTTGCATCTCCTTCACAACCGCGGCGTCTTCCAACGCTTCGTGGACGACCTGCGTCATCGTTACGGCGACGTCGACAGCCTCAACCGTGAGTGGGGCCTCGTCTACTGGTCGCACCGACTCTCGACCTGGGACGATCTTTGGGCACCCGATGGCAACACGCAGCCCCAGTACGACGTCGCCTGGCGTCGCTTCCAGGCCGCGCAGACCACCCAGTTCATCAACTGGCAGGCCGACATCGTCCGGGAGTACTCCTCCCCCGGACAGTTCGTCACGACCTGCATCGCCTACGACCGGCCCGCCGTCGACGACGATCTGGTCACTGATGCCCTCGACACCACTGGGGGGAACCTCTACTACGCCATGCAGGACGGGCTACAGCTCCCGGACGACGGCTCCGGACCGCACGATCAGAACTGGGCCACCACCGGAACTTGGGCGCTGTACTTCTCCGCGGACCGGATGTACTCCTCACGCCAAGAGGGCTTCCTCGTCACCGAAACCAATGCCATGCACATCGGTCCTCCCTGGGACAACCGCCCTGCCTTTGACGGCCAGTGGCGTCAGGTCGCGTGGGCGCTGGTCGCCCGTGGAGCGCGGATGGTCGAGTACTGGCACTGGCACACGCTGCACTTCGGTACCGAAACCTCCTGGGGTGGGGTCCTTCCCCACGCGGGTCAGCCGGGCCGAACCTTCGACGAGCTCCGCCAGGTCGGTGACGAGTTCCGGCGCGCAGGACGGCTGGTGGCGGGATGTCGACCCGACGCAGAAGTCGCCTTCCTGTATTCGCTCCCGAACCGCTGGCTCATGCAGAAATACCCGCCGTTGGCGGCAGCGGGAGGCGGACCCGATGCCCGGGCGTACGACGGGATCTTCGCCCCCTTCTACCGCGGCGCTTTCGACGCCGGACTCTCGGCCCGGATCCTGCATTCCCGGAAGGCGACCACCACCCATCCGGCCGAGTTCGCCGCCAGTCATCCGCTCCTCGTCGTGCCCGGCCACTACATGAGCCCGGACCACCTACTCGACTGGCTGGCGGACTACGCGGCCGCGGGAGGGCATCTCGTCATCGGCCCACGGACCGGATACGCGGATCACGAGGCGCGCGCTCGGACCGAGACGGTTCCCGGCCGCCTGGCACAGGCTTCAGGCGTCCACTATGACGAGTTCAGCAACCTGAAGAGCATGATCCCTGTTCTTCCTGCCGACGGGGCCACGATCAAGCTCGACGCGGCTACGGCCACGCGATGGTGTGACGGACTGCTCGTAGACGACGCGCAGGTCGTCGCGACATACGAACACCCGCACTTCAGTCAATGGCCGGCGATAACCACGCGTGACCACGAGAGGGGTCGCATCACATGCGTCGGCACCATCCCCGACTCGAGCTTTGCCAAGTCGCTCTTCCAGTGGCTAGCCACCGACGTCGTTCAACCCTGGTGCGAGCTGCCGGCCACGATGACCTCGACCGGCGCAGCGGCCGTCGACGGAACCAGGCTCCAATTCCTGCACAACTGGTCCTGGGATCCCGCCTCGGTATCCGTGCCCACCGAGGTGCACGACATCCTGACTGGGGAAACGTTCCACACCCAAGATCACGTCCAACTCGGGCCCTGGGATGTTCGGGTGCTTGCAGTGAGACAACCGTGACCGCCGACGGTCGGGCCGCCGCGGTCGGCGTCGGCACCGTGCGCGAACGGGACTGGCTGTTTGACGGCCATGCGCGGATTGGGGAGGCTCTCGATGACTGACCCGTTGCCCACGAATTGGATCCGCAGACTGGGCAATACGTCAGTTTCGACCTCGGCGATCATCGCGGGTGCTTCCCCCCTTGGGACCATGCTGTCGCTTTACGGCTACGCGGTCGCGGAGGCCGATGCCATCGATCTCGTCCAACAGGTACTGAAGAGTCCGATTCGGGCCTTCGATACCTCCAACGCTTACAGCGAAGGCGAGAGCGAGCGCCGGATCGGCGTCGGCATCGCTGCCGCGGGGGGACTGCCAGAGGACTTTACGGTGATCACCAAAGTGGACGCACGACACGGTGACTACTCCGGTGATCGGGTGCGACGCTCGCTTGATGAGAGTCAGGAGCGGCTCGGGCTTGGTGTACTTCCGTTGCTCTTCTTGCACGATCCGGAATACCACGACTTCGCCACGATCACGCAGGCAGGAGGAGCAGTTGACACGCTGGTTGCTCTAAAGGACGAAGGCCGGGTGCAACACATCGGCATCGCCGCAGGCAATGTTCACGTTGTTTCACGCTACCTTGACCTGGGCGTCTTCGAGGTTCTACTCACACACAATCGTTGGACCCTTGTCGATCGAAGCGCGGACGAGCTGATCGACCAGGCAACCGCGGCCGGCATGGGGGTGCTGAACGCCGCGATCTACGGCGGAGGTGTCCTCGCCAACCCAACTGGGTCGTCTAGGTACGGCTATACCGAGGCACCCAAGCTCGTCCTCGATGCCGTCGCTGCCATGAACGACGCCTGCTTGAGAAACGGCACTGATCTAGCCACGGCAGCCCTGCAATTCTCGATGCGTGATCCCCGCGTGCACTCAACCGTTGTCGGTTTCACGAAACCTAGCCGGATCTCGACGCTCATGGCATCAGCCGCCGTCGAGCTGCCGCCTGACCTGTGGATCGAACTTGAGACCTTGGTACCACCCAAGTCATGCTGGCTCGACTTCCAAGCGAAAGGCTAAGCCAGTTCCCGTGGGCGCGGATCCGGCCCGCGACGAGACGGGCCGTCGTAGCGTGACCGCCGAGCCCGGCTAGTGGTAGGTCGGGATCTCCGCGTCCGAGCTCGGCAGCGACTGGAGCGGCACCGGCGCCGGCCGCGGGCAGCGGCTCGCGACGTCGACCCGGCGACCGGTCCGGGCCGACTCCAGGAGCGATTCCATGACGTCCAGCACGTGGAACGCGAGGGCGCCACCGGCGCGCGGCTCCTCTCCGGCGGGGGTCGCCGCCAGGTCCGCGATCCCGTAGCCGCGCGAGCTGCGCTCGTACCCGGCGCTGATCGGGAGCGTGACCCAGCCGGTCCCGTCGAGCTCGCGCAGCTCGACGTCGCCGCGGAACAGGTTCGGGTCCGGCGCGATGAGCGACCCCAGCTCCCCGTGGATCTCGATCCGCGACGCCCTGGAGGCGACCGCGTCGAAGCTCATGACGAGCGTCGAGATCGCGCCCGACTCGTGGATCAGGGCGCCCGTCACGTGGCTGTCGACGGCGACCGGGACCGTCTCGCCGGCGCGCGCGCCCGAGCGGATCGTCCGCGTCCCGCGCGTGCGGCTCGCGGCGCCGATGGCGGCGACGACCGGGCCGAGGATCGTGACGAGGGCGGTCACGTAGTACGGCCCCATGTCCAGAAGCGGGCCGCCGCCGGGCTGGTAGTAGAAGTCGGGATCGGGGTGCCAGCGCTCATGGCCGGGCGTGACCATGGTCGCGGTCGCCGCGATCGGGGCCCCGATCCGTCCGTCGTCGACGGCCTTCCGCGCCGTCTGGATCCCCGTTCCCAGGACCGTGTCGGGCGCGCAGCCGACCTGCACGCCGGCCGCCCCGGCAGCCTCGAGGATCGAGCGCGCCTCCGCTGTCGTCGCTGCCAGCGGCTTCTCGCCGTAGACCGCCTTGCCCGCGGCAATCGCCTGGAGGGCGATGGCGGCGTGGGCGGCCGGGATCGTGAGGTTCAGGACGACATCCACCTCGGCATTCGCGAGGAGGTCGGCGACCGGCATCGCGGGGATGCCCTCGGCCGCCTCGACCGCGGTGGCGCGGGCCGGGACGCGATCCGCCGCCGCCACGATCTCGATCGCGTCGAGCCGGCGGGCGGTGTCGAGGTACTGCCGGGCGATCGCGCCGCAACCGATCATCCCGATCCTCACCGGCCGGCCCACAGCAGCCCCCGCTCGATGACGGTGTGGACGGTCGGATGGGCGAGGACGTCGAGGCTGTGGCCGGGGGTGCAGACGAAGATCCGGCCCTTGCCCCAGCGCCGCGTCCAGATGGCGGGCGAGGTGATCTCGCGGTGCCACTCATCCCACGGCCGGACCTTCTGGGTCGTCGTCGCGAGGACGTCGAGATAGCGGTCCCAGAGCACCCAGTACTGCTCGGTGACCAGGTCGAAGTCCGCGAGGCCCCGGGTGATGGGGTGGTCGGCCGCGGCCGGCAGCAGGTTGACCGTGTACGGCACGTAGTTGTTCTCGGGTCCGTCGCCGGTGATCGTCGCCGGGTCCTTGCCCGGATGGCACGCGAACTGGGCGCCGATGAGCTGGAAGTAGTCGGACGAGTTGCGATACGAATTGGCGATCCCGCCATGCCAGCCCGCCATGCCGGTCCCGTTGGCGATCGCCGCTCGCAGGCCCGCAAGCTCGTCGCGGGCGATCGTCGCCATGGTGTTGCACTGCATGATCAGGTCGGTCCGCGCCATCAGGTCCGGATCGGCGTACGGCGCCGGCGAGTCGAAGATCCGGACCTCGTAGCCGTTCGCCTCGAGGTGCGGGATGAACAGGTCCGTCGCCTCGATGGGCGCGTGGCCGTCCCAGCCCCCGCGGACGACGATGGCGAGCTTCGATGGGGCAGTCGGCATGCGGGACGCGGTCTCCGTTCTAACGGTGGGATGGGCGGGCGACGCGATCCGCGGGTCCGAGCCGGGCGGCGCGGGCGCCGCGTGATCCCGGGCGACAGCCCTGGCGGACATCGTCCGAGTTCTATCACGGCTCCGCTCGCGCCGGGCGTGACGAGTTCATCTGGGCAAGCATGCGCGCGGCGCGTTGACAGGTCGCCCGGTCGCCCGTAGCATCCGCACACAACCGAAGAGCTCTTATCAAGAGTGGCAGAGGGACCGGCCCGTTGAAGCCACGACAACCTACCGACGCATCGGCAAGGTGCCAAGTCCGGGCAGGTCATCCTGCACGATAAGGGATCCTCCCTTCGGGGCCCCCTATCCGTCCAAGACGGTCGCCCATACCCCGGTCCTGAGCGCTCACCAGCGTCCCGGAGTATGACCATGGCGATCGAGACCCCATCCGCACCCACCACGCAGACCGGCCGCCGGATCCTCGGCATGCGCTGTCGCAACTGTGGCGGCGAGCAGCCGATCGGCCTGAACTACGTCTGTCCGGCCTGCTTCGGGCCGCTCGAGGTCGCCTACGACTACGCCGTCATCGGAGCGTCACTGACGCGCGAGACGATCGCCGCACGCGCGCCCGGCATCTGGCGCTACGCCGAGCTCCTCCCGGTCGATGCGCCGCCGGCGCGCGGTCTTCCCGTCGGGTCGACGCCGCTGCTGCAGGCCGATCGCCTCGCGCCGACGCTCGGTCTCGATCGGCTGTGGATCAAGGACGACACACGCAATCCGTCGCTGTCGTTCAAGGACCGGGCCGTCGCGGTCGCGGCCGCCCGGGCACTCGAATTCGGCGTCGAGGCGCTCGCCTGTGCGTCCACCGGCAACCTCGCCGGGGCGACCGCGGCCGCGGCTGCCGCCGTCGGGCTGCCGGCCTACGTGTTCATCCCGGCCGACCTCGAGCCGGCCAAGGTCGATCACGCGCTGGCCTACGGCGCGACGGTGGTGCCGATCGACGGCACCTACGACGACGTCAACCGGCTTTGTCTCGAAGTTGCCGACGAGACCGGCTGGGGCTTCGTCAACATCAACCTCCGGCCGTTCTATGCCGAGGGGTCGAAGACGCTCGCCTACGAGATCGCCGAATCGCTCGGCTGGCGGTCACCCGACGTCATCGTCGCGCCGGTCGCGTCCGGGGCGATGTTCACCCGCGTCGCCCGCGGCTTCGAAGAGCTGGCCGACCTGGGCCTGATCGACCGACGGCCGATCCGGTTCGTCGGCGGCCAGGCCGCCGGCTGCGCGCCCGTCGCGACCGCATGGGCGGCCGGGACAGACGTCATCGAGCCGGTCCGGACGCCCGACACCATCGTCCGCTCGCTGGCCATCGGGAACCCGGCCGACGGCCGCTACGTGGTCGAGCTGGTCAACGAGACCGAGCGGCTCGGTCGAGGCGATCGAGGACGAGGTGACCGCCGCGGCGATCCGCGACGTGGCGAGGCTCGAGGGGATCTACCCGGAGACGGCCGGCGGCGTGACCTTGGCCACAGCCGCCGCGGCGCGGCGCCGTGGCGTGATCCGGCCCGGCGACGAAGTGGTTGCCTTGCTGACCGGCAACGGGCTCAAGACGCCGGACGCGCGAACGCTCGGGCACGGCGACGGGATCGCGCGGCCGGGCCAGCCCGGTCTCGCCCCTGCGATCCGCCCGAGTCTCTCGGCCTTCGAGAGCTGGCTGGGTGGCGAGCGCATGAGCACGGTCCGCATCCCGCCGACGCTGCGCGTGGCAACCGGCGGCGCAAAGCAGGTCCAGGTCCCGGGCGGCACGGTCCGCGAGGTCGTCACCGAGTTGGTGGCGCTCCACCCGGGACTTGAGTCGCAGCTGCTGGCGCCTGACGGCGACCTGAACCGTTTCGTGAATGCATTCCTCAACGACACTGACGTCCGCCATCTCCAGGAGCTCGACACGCCCGTCGGCGACGCGGACACCCTCGTCCTCCTGCCGGCGATGGCCGGAGGCTGACGCCCCTCAGTCGGTCGGGAATTGGCTTGCGTCCTTCTCTTGACCGGACCTAAACCGTCCAGCATACTGAACGACTGGCGGTAGGTTGAACAGGATAGGGACCGCCGAGTACCAGAGTCAATATGTTGTACGCGGTCCATCCTGCTGACCGGGTCGCGGGCGGGCGGATGGCGGGGTGGAGGTCCAGACCGTGGCGGTTCAGGAGACGGAACACAGAGGAAGCCGAGTCCGGGCCGACCGACAACGATGGCTTGGCCGGGACGGCCGAGACCGCGACTTCTGAGGCCGATTCGCTCGCCCCGGCCGTCTCCCGGGCGGCGCGGATCCTCGAAGTCCTGGCCGAGAGCAACGGCGAACCGGTCGGTCCGAGCGAGCTCGCGCGCAGGCTCGGCCTCCCGAAGTCCTCGATCGCGAACATCTGCGGTGCCCTGGCGGACGCGGGGCTGGTCCGGCGGATCGCGACCGGGTTCGCCCTCGGGCGACGCCTGGCCGAGCTCGGTGGCGCCTATCTGGCCAGCGTCGACCAGGTCCAGGAGTTCTACGAAGCGTCGCGCAGCCTGCCCGCCGGCTCGGAGGAGACTGTCCAGTTCGCCGTGCTCGACGGGCTCGAGGTCACGTACCTTGCGCGCCACGACGGACGCCAGCCGGTCCAGCTGAGCTCGGGGATCGGTCGCCGGCTGCCGGCATTCTCGACCGCGACCGGGAAGGCGGCCCTCGCGTCACTCCCCGACGACGACCTGGCGCGCCGGCTGGACGGTGTCACGACCCTTCCGCGGGTGACCCGCAAGGCGCACGCGACCGTCGACGAGCTGATGGCCGACATCGTCGAGATCCGGCGCCGCGGCTATGCCATCGATGACGAGCAGACCATGGAAGGTGTCGTCTGCTACGGGGTCATGGTCCCCAGCCGCCAGCCTGGCGGCGAAGGACCGTGCGCGGCGAGCATCACGCTGCTCAAGGTGCGCGCCACCGCCGAGCGGGTGCCGGCCCTCATCGCCGACCTGCAACGGCTCGCCGCCGAGCTATCCGACCCGATCCGGCGCGACTGACAGCCGGTAGGCCGCCTCGGCGGCGCCGCCGAAGACCGCCGCGCGCTCGGCGGTCGACAGGTCCGCGGTGAGGTCCCGTGCGGCCGCGACAACGTCGGCGTACGAGGCGGCGAGCAGGCAGACCGGCCAGTCGGAGCCGAAGAGGAGACGCTGCCGGGCCGAACGTCTCGAGGGCGATCTCGACGTACGGCGCCAGGTCGTCGACCTCCCACGTCGCAGGATCCGCTTCAGTAACGAGGCCGGACAGCTTGCACGACACGTTCGGGAGCTCGCCGAACGGGCGGAGCAGGCTCGCCCACGGCTCGACGGCGCCCGAGCGGATCGGCGGCTTCGCCAGGTGGTCGATCACGAACCGGAGACCGGGCATCTCGCCGGGCCACGACCAGCGCAGCCGGCAGCTCCCGCGAGCGGACCGAGAGGTCGTAGGTCAGGTCGGCCGTCTCGATCGCGGCCAGCCCGCGCCGCACGTCCGCGCGCAGGAGCCACTCCGGATCGGGCTCGTCGTGGACCTGGTGGCGGATCCCGACCAGCCACTCCCCGCCCGGCCCGCCGCGCAACGCGTCGAGCGTTCCGCTGATGCCCCGATCGGTCAGGTCGACCCATCCGATCACGCCGCCGATGAACGAGACGGCTGCCGCGGTCGCGAGGAACTCGCGGGTCTCTTCCAGGCTGCCGATCGTCTGGACGAGGATCGTCCGATCGATTCCGGCCGCGGCGAGCTCTGGCGCGAGGTCCTCGGGTCCGAAACGCCGATCGATCGCCGCGAGCTCGGGCGTCAGCCACGGGTAGTCGAAGCGCGCCGGATCCAGCAGGTGGTGGTGGGCGTCGACGACCGGGCTCATGGCGGCGTCGGCGCCTCGGGATCGATCAGGCCTTCGGACCGGAGGTCGTCCCACAGTCCGCGGGGATCGGCCAGCGCATGAACGCCGGGTACTCGTCGAGATGCTCGACGCGCCGGACGCCGGCGATCAATCCGGCGACTGCGGGATGGGCCAGCGGGAACTGGATGGCGGCGGCACGCAACGGCACTTCCAGCGCTCGCAGGTGTCGGCCAGCCGCCTGGCGCGATCGAGGATCTCGGGGTCGCCGGGTCGTAGTCGAAGCGCGCACCCGGCCGCGGGTCGGCCAGCACCCCACTGTTCATGACGCCTCCGACAAGCACGGAGATCCCGCGCTCGACGCACAGCGGCAGGAGCTCCGGAGCGCGTCCTGGTCGAGCAGGTGTACCGCCCGGCACGAGGAACGCGTCCATCTCCGCCTCACGGGCGAACCGGCGAGCATCGCCGACTGCTTGATCCCGACGCCGATCGCCCGACGACGCCCTGCTCGCGCAGCCGATGCAGCGCCGGATAGGCGCCGTCGATCGCGGCCTGCCAGTGGTCGTCGGGATCGTGGATGTAGGCGAGTCGACCCGGTCGCCGAGCCGCTCGAGGCTCTCCTCGAGCGAGCGGTCACGCCCTCGGCGGTAGTCGAAGACGATCCGCCGGTCGCCGACGCCGTAGTAGGCGTCGTCCCGACCGTCGAGCGCCTGGGTCGATGTCGGCGCCGGGGGATGCGCGGCCGACCAGGCGTCCGACCGACAGGACGTACTCGTCGCGCGGCCGGCCGCAGGCCGCCCGAGCCGGCGCTCGCCGTCCCGTAGCCGTAGAGCGGGACGTCGAAGTAGCGGATCCCGGTCCCAGGTCCGACGACCGATGGCCTCGTCGTCGTCGACGGCGCGAACAGGCCGCCGATCGATGCCGCCCCGAACCGAGTCGGGTCACCTCGACGTCCGCGACCGGACGCGCGTGAATGGTCGTACGGCATCGCGGTTCCTCCGATCAACGCCACGATTGACGCGACGCCGTCGCGACGGGTATCGTTCAATCCGTCGTCCACAGGTCAGTATACTGAACGTTGAGGCCCCAGTGTCCCTCGAGCCGATCCGGGGGTCCGCCAACGCACCCCGGGAGTCTGCCCTGATGCGGCTGATCTCGTACCGCGACGGCCGCCGGCGATGCGCTCGGTGTGGTCCGGCGACCGCTGGCTGCCCGCGGCCTGGTCGCTGACGGACCGTCGACCATGGCCGGTCTCCTGGACGGCGGCCCGCGAGCGCTCGAGGCGCTTCGTGCGGCCGCCGACCCGGGGCGGATCGCCGACGAGGGTCGCCCACTCGATGAGATCGAACTCCTGGCACCCGTCCCCCGGCCCGGCAAGGTCGTGGCCATCGGTCGCAACTATCGCGAGCATGTCGACGAGGAGGGCGCGGACCGGCCGCCCGCCCCGCTCATCTTCAGCAAGTGGCCGAGCTCGGTCATCGGCGATGGCGCCGAGATCCGCTGGGACCCCGAGCTGACCGCCCAGGTCGATTACGAGGCCGAGCTCGCCGTCGTGATCGGGCGGACAGCGCGCCGCGTCAGCGAGGCGGACGCGCTCGACCACGTCCTTGGCTACACCTGCCTGAACGACGTCTCGGCGCGTGACCTCCAGTTCGGCGACGGCCAATGGGCGCGCGGCAAGTCGCTCGACACGTTCTGTCCGATGGGCCCGGCGCTCGTCACGGCCGACGAGATCCCCGATCCCGCAGGCTCTCGACATCTCGTGTTGGGTGGGCGATCGGATCGTCCAGTCGGCGAACACCAGCCAGATGTACTTCGGGGTCGCCGCGATCATCAGCTACTGCTCGCAGTCGTTCAGCCTGGAGCCGGGCGACGTCATCGCGACCGGGACGCCCGGCGGCGTCGGCATCTTCCGCGATCCGCCGGTCCTGCTCGCCGACGGCGACGAGGTGACCGTCGAGATCGAGGGGGTCGGACGGCTGCGCAACACCTGCCGCTATCGAGCACGCCGCCGTGGCGAGCGCATGAGCACGCGGGCGGAGCGGTTCCTCGTCACGGGCGCGCTCGGCTGCATCGGCGCCTGGACGGTCCGCGGCCTGGTCCGCGACGGCGCGCAGGTGGTCGCCCTCGATGTCGGGAGCGATGCCCGCCGCCTGCGGCTGATCATGACCCCCGACGAGCTCGCTGCCGTCACGTTCGTGACCGGCGACATCACCGACCTGGCGTCGGTCGAAGAGGTCCTCGACGGCAACGAGATCACGAACGTCATCCACCTGGCGGCGCTCCAGGTTCCCGTTCTGCCGCGCCGACCCTCCCCGCGGCGCCCTGGTGAACGTGGTCGGCACGGTCAACATCTTCGAGGCCGTCCGACGCCGAGCCGACGCGATGGCGCCGGTCGTCTACACGAGCTCGATGGCGGTCTACACCGCCGACGACGCCGACCCGGTGACCGGCCGGCTCACGGTCGATGCCGTTCCCGCACCCGCCGAACCACTACGGCGTCTACAAGCAGGCCAACGAGGGCAACGCGCGGATCTACTGGCTCGATAGCGGGCTGTCGAGCGTCGGCGTGCGGCCGATGACCGTCTACGGCGTCGGACGCGACCAGGGGATGACCAGCGGGCCGACCAAGGCGATCGTCGCCGCCGTGCTCGGCGTGCCGTACCGCGTGTCGTTCAGCGGACCGACGATGTACCAGTACGCCCCGGATGTCGCGCGGACCCTGATCGCGGCCAGCCGGACCGCGGTCGAGGGCGCCCACGTGTTCAACCTGCCCGGCGAGGTCGCCGACGGGCGGCGACTTGGCGGACGCGATCGAGGCGGCCGTGCCGGGTGCCGGCCAGCGCATCGAGTTCGAGCCGGGCGACCTGCCCTTCCCGTCCGAGATCGACCACGACGGCATCGAGGCGATCGATCCGGCCCCTGCCACGCCACTCGCCGTCGGGGATCGCCGAGACCGTCGAGGTCCTTCAGGCGCTGGCGCGTGACGGTCGCCTGGACCCTGCCGACCACGGGCTCGAGCCCGTCGCCAGTCCCAACTAAGGTCGGTCGTCGCTGATGCCCCCCACCGACGACCGACGCCGCGGCCCCGCCGATCCGGTCCATCTCCTCCGGATCGGGACGGCGGGGTCGCCCCTCAGCCCGCTACGGTACTGTTTGCCGCGATGACGACTGAGCAGCGCCCGGTTCGATGGGGACTGCTCGGCACCGGCAAGATCACGCGCAAGTTGCTGGCCGGCGCCGCGGGCACGACGACGGCCGAGATCGTGGCGGTCGGGAGTCGCGACGGCGACCGGGCTACGGCCTTCGCGGCCGCCAACGGGATCCCGCGGGCGCACGGGTCGTACGAGGCGCTCCTCGCCGACCCCGAGGTCGAGGCCGTCTACATCTCGCTCCCCAACGGCCTCCACCACGCCTGGACGATGCACGCCCTCGCCGCCGGCAAGCACGTGCTGTGCGAGAAGCCCTATACGCGCCATCCGGAGGAAGTCGGCGAGGCCTTTGACGCGGCCGAGGCGGCGCGGCTCGTTCTCTCGGAAGCGTTCATGTGGCGCCATCATCCGCAGGTCGGACTGCTGCGTTCGATGGTCGCGGAGATCGGCCAGCTCCAGTTGATCCGGGCGACGTTCAGCTTCGTGCTCGAGGACGAAGCCAACGTCCGTGTCCAGGCAGATCTCGACGGCGGTTCGCTGATGGATGTCGGGTGCTACTGCGTCTCCGGCGCGCGGCTGCTGGCCGGCGAGGAGCCGACCGAGGTCATCGGCATCGCGGCGTTGGACCAGAACGGGGTTGATCGCCGGTTCACCGGGATCCTCCGCTTCCCGAACGGGCCGATCGCCGAGTTCAGCTCGGGCTTCACCTCCAACCACCGTGGCCTCGAGGCCGTCGGCCGCAGCGGGTCGGTGCGCGCGACCGATCCATGGAACTCGTCCCCGGCGACCATCTGGCGCGACGGCGTCGAGACCGTCGTCGAGCCGGCCGACCCGTACACCCTCGAGCTCGAGGACATGGCGGCGGCGATCCGCGGCGAGCGACCGGCCCTCCTTGGTCGCGCGGACGCTCTCGGCCAAGCCAGGGTGATAGACGCGCTCTATCGATCAGCAGAAACCGGGGCGGCGGTGCGCCTCTAGGCCTCGTCGAGCGCCCGCGTCAGGTCGGCGATGAGGTCACCGGCGTCTTCGATGCCAACAGAAAGTCGGACGAGCGCCGGGTCGACTTCGAGCGGCGAACCGGCCACCGACATGTGGGTCATCGCCGACGGCAGCTCGATCAGGGATTCCACGCCGCCGAGCGACTCCGCCAGGGTGAACAGGCGCGTGCCCTCGGCGATCGCGATCGCCCGGTCCGCGGCAGTCCGCCCGAGCCGTCCGCCGTCGCGCGGCAGGAACGAGACCATGCCACCCATCCCCGGATAGTGGACGGTCGCCACGTCCGCCCGATCCGCCAGGAACGCCGCGATCGCGACAGCGTTCGCACCATGACGTTCCATCCGCAGGTGCAGCGTGCGCAGGCCGCGGAGGACGAGGAAGCAATCGAGGGGCCCCGGGACCCCGCCCATCGCGTTCTGGAGGAAGTGGAGGCGCTCCGCGACGGCATCGTCCGAGGTGGCCGCCACGCCGAGGATCGTGTCCGAGTGACCGGCGAGGTACTTGGTCGCCGAGTGGAAGACGATGTCGGCCCCAAGCGTCAGCGGCCGTTGCAGCGCCGGCGACGCGAACGTGTTGTCGACCACCACGAGTGGACGCCGGCCGCCTTCAGCTTCACGTCGCGCGACCGTTGCGACGGTCTCCGCGATGTCGACGACCTTGAGCAATGGGTTCGACGGTGTCTCGAACCAGACGAGCCGGGTGCGGTCGGTCAGAGCCTCCCACAGGACGTCCGGCCCGGCGGCGAGGTCGACGTAGCGCGCGTCGATCCCCTTGCCGCGATGGACGCGCTCGAGATAGCGGTACGTCCCGCCATAGACGTCGTCACCGACGACGATCTCCTCGCCCGGACCGGCGAGCTCGGCGATGGCCGCGGTCGTCGCCGACCCCGAGGCGAAGGCGATCCCGTGGGCACCGCCCTCGAGTGCCGCGACCGCCCGCTCGAGACGCTCGCGCGTCGGGTTCTGCGAGCGGGCGTATTCGTATCCCCCGCGTGGCTTCCCGACGCCGTCCTGGGCATAGGTCGAGGTCTGGTAGATCGGCGGCGAGACGGCCCCGGTCAGGTCATCGGGTTCGGCGCCGGCATGGACCGCACGCGTCGCAAATGCCAGCTCGTCATCGCTCATGGCGACTGCCGGGACGCCGGTGCGTGGCTCGCGGCCGACGTGGGGGCGGCCAGCCGTCGAGCTCGAAGACGAGCTCCTCGCCGTCGATGTCGTCGATCTGGACGCCGACTTGGGTGAAGCCGAGGCCCCGGATGATCGTCAGAGAGGGCACGTTGCCCGGTGAGACCGACGCACGAAAGCGATCGACGCCGTTGGCGAGCGCCCAATCGAACAGGGCATGGACGACCTCGGTCGCGACTCCCTGGCGCCGGTACCTGGGCTCGACCCGATAGCCGACCTCGACCCGGCCGTCGGGTCCGGGCGGGGCATGGAACCCGCACGAGCCGATGATCCGGCGCGTGCCGTCCGGTTCGGTCAGCACGACCGCGCGGCCGAACCAGGGTTGGCCCTCGGGATCGACCGACAGATCCGCGATCCGGAACTGCAGGAAGTTGTCGAGCGTGTCGGGCAGGTCGGCCGGCACGATCGCGCCGATCTCCTCCTCGGCCGCTTCCAGGTCACGCGCGACGAGGTGCTGCATGAACGGGAGCGACATCGAGACCAGCTCGAACCGCTCGGTCGGGATCGGCGGAACGGCCTTCGCCTCGTTCACGGCGTCGCGGTCAGCCACGAGCGTCAGGCCGGTGGCTGAGGTATTCGAGCACGTCGAGCCGGGTGATGACGCCGATCGGTCGATCGCCGCGTGTCGCGACCACCGCCGATGCCCCGGCGTTGATCAGGGCGAAGGCCTGGTCGAGGCTGGCCTCGACATCCACGAACGGCAGCGGCGTGTCCATGACCTCGCCGACGGTCCGCTCGACGGTGGACGGATCGCGGAACGCTCGATCGAGGAGCCCCTTCTCGGTGATCGAACCAACGAACCCTTCGAGCGCGTCGCCGTCCGCCTGTTCCGAGACCGGGAGCTGGCTGATGCCGTACTCCTGGAGCGTCGCGATCGCCTCCCCGACACGCTGG